>NZ_CAMXCI010000001.1:0-1154330 GCF_947179115.1 Commensalibacter papalotli (ex Botero et al. 2024) | reverse complement strand
GGTAATATTACCAATGTTACCAGTTGCACCAGCACCTAATTTAACAGTGTCATTGGCAGCATTTAATTGCCATCCAGTAACAGCGTAATCAATATTTGTACCAAATGTTATATTAGTTGAAGACCCATTTAATAACAGTCCTGTACCAGAAAGTCATTATTATCAATTGTAATGTTTCCATTATTGGCACCAACTTCCAATGCTCCTGCGCTTAATGTAAAGTTCGAGCCAATATTGGCAGAAGCGTTTTGGTATACACCAAAAGTTCCACCAATTTCCATTACATTATTATTACCAAATTTTGGATTAATTATTGTTCCTGTTGTAGGTCCGACTGTAAAAAAGCTGGAGACAACTTTTATAGATACTTGGTCAGCAGCGCTTACAAAACCAGCAACTGAAGTGCTTGTTGTAGCTCCTAAATACCCGTTTACACTAAGGTAAGAACCTGAAGCTAAGGTTAAAGAGGCTGATGTTTTCTTGGCGGCTGTAGTTGGTGTCGCGATGGTTAGGTTGGCAGCAATTGTACTTCCAACAATAAAAATATTGCCGCGACCAAGATGAACGCCGGCATTACCTGTAATGGCAAAATTTCTGGATTGAGTATCATATATGGCATTTCCAGCGTTAGTACCAGCGGATTCACCAATATAAAACTGATAGTTACCATCTGTTCCGTAATTTGCACCACCATTATACTTTATAGCATATCCTGATTGTGTCGCATTATTTAAAGTAGCCCAAGATGCTCCAGTAGTCGTGGTTGATACGTTATAGGTTGGAAATACAATCGTTGCTGCTGATGGTATTTGTGAATCTCTTGGTTGAATTGTATTTTCATTTGATTCTGATGTGTTATCAGTAGATGTAGTCGAATCTTCATCTAATATTGAACTCTCGCTTGTATTGCTGATTGATGCACCATTGAGAATAATAATTTCTGATTCTTGAGAATTTATAGCAGATGATGAATTATTTTCATCATTTAAATTGCTATTTTGATCATCAATTAATGGATCTTGTGTATCGTTTGTCGTCACTAAAATAGCCTTTTAAAATAAATGTTGAAGAGCTTATTTTTTAGTATTTGTATTATTTATTTTGGAGAGAAATATTGATATTTATATTTTATATATAAATTGCTATTATAATATTTAAATTCAAGTATTTTACTTAATTTTATTAGTCAGATATAAATTTAAAAGAATATTAATTTATATAAATTATTGATATTATTAATTTTTTTAAATTATCAACAGGATGGCAAGAAGGTAAAATGTAAGAATTATTGGAATATAAAAAGTAATATAATTCTCGTTATATGAGATATTGTTAAAGAATAAATATCTTTCGACGTATGAAATATATGTAATTATTACAGAAATATAAAATATTACTGTAATAATGATTAATAATTTTTTGGATATTTAATAAGCTCTCGCCACTCTTTTTCATCTAAACATTTAATACCGATTTCTTTGGCTTTACGAGCCTTGCTTCCGCCATCGACACCTTCTATAACGTAATCTGTTTTGGCAGAAACTGAATTTGTGACTTTTGCGCCTAATCGTTCGGCGATATCTTTAGCCTCTGACCTGGTCATCGTAGATAAGGTGCCTGTAAAGACCAATATTTTACCAAGCAACACGCCCTCTTGTAATGTTTCGACATGTTGAATAGTGAGAACTGTCGCAAGATCATGAAGGGCTTTTTGATTATGTTCTTCGCTAAAAAAAGCAACAAGCTCATCCGCAATTGCGGGGCCAATACCTTCAATTGAGCCTAAGGTTAACCGCTCATCAGATCCAATTTGTCGGGCAGCAAGCATTTCTTTGGTCCAATTTTCATAGGACGTATAATGCTTGGCAAGTATTTTTGCCGTGGCAATACCAATACGGCGTATACCCAAAGCATAGATAAAACGATCTAGCGAAATTGTTTTTTTATTTTCAATCGCAGTTAAAAGATTTTTCAAAGAAAGCGCTGCCCATCCTTCTGAATGCAAGATTTTCTCTTGGTGATTCTGAAGATGAAAAATATCTGCAGGTTGGTGAATGAGGTCTTCATTAAAAAATTCTGTTACAGTTTTTTGTCCCATACCTTCAATATCAAAAGCATCTTTAGAGCAAAAATGGATCAACCGTTCTTCAATTTGTGCATTACAGGTAAGCCCACCTGTACATCGACGAACAACTTCACCTTCTGGCTTTTCTGCATTCGCGCCACAAACAGGACAATGAGTGGGAAATTGAAAAGGATCTGAACGATTTTGTTCTAGGCTAGAGGGATCAACACTTACAATTTGAGGAATCACATCGCCAGCACGTTGTAGAATCACACGATCATTTTCACGTACATCTTTGCGGATGATTTCGTCCTCATTATGCAAAGTGGCACGTGTTACGATAACCCCACCTACATTAATGGGTTCTAACAAAGCTACAGGTGTTAATGCACCTGTCCTGCCAACTTGAATATCAATCTTTTTTAAGCGCGTGATGGCTTGTTCAGCTGGGAATTTCCAGGCAGTTGCCCAACGAGGAGAGCGCCCTATAAACCCAAGGCGTTCTTGTAAATGAATCGCATTAACTTTGTAGACAATGCCGTCAATATCATAAGATAAACCAGAGCGTTTAATCATTAAATCTTGTTGAAAGGCCTCGGCTTCTGCTGCATTTTTAACGATTTTGTATAAAGGATTAACTTGGAAGCCCCATGTTTGTAATTTTTTAAGAAAATGATCATGAGTATCAGCAATAGGAGAGCTGACATAACCTTGAGAATAAACAAACAAAGAGAGGGGGCGCGAACGAGTAATTTCAGCATCCAGTTGACGTAAAGAACCTGCGGCTGCATTCCTTGGGTTTGCAAACAAGCGTTTACTGGCTTGTTCTTGTTCTTTGTTTAGCCTAATGAAATCTTCTTTGGAAATATAAACCTCGCCACGTATTTCCATAAGATCTGGTATGTTTCCCATGAGTTGAAGGGGGAGAGCTGCAATTGTTTTAACATTCGAGGTTACATCTTCTCCAACAGTTCCATCACCACGAGTGCTGGCCTTTACTAACTCACCTTTTTCATAAGTTAAATTAATTGAAAGTCCATCAATTTTAGGTTCCGCAACAAAGGATAATTTCTCTAAATCTTCAGTTTTAAGATCTAAATAACGCTGAATACGATTTATAAAATCTTGAAATTCCTCGGCGTTGAATACGTTGTCTAAAGACAACATTGGCACTTTATGCTTACTTTTTTTTATTGCACTATTGGCTTGACTGCCAACTGTCTGACTTGGGCTGTTTTTTTTAACAAGTTCGGGGAATAATACTTCAATTTCTTTGTGCCGACGACGTAAAAGATCGTAGGTGGCATCATCAGTTAAGGGATCATCTTGATTATAATAAGCATGATCACATTGATGCAAATAATCTGAAATGACAGATAACTCTTCTTTGGCTTGAGTAAGAGTAAGATTTGAAATTAAGAGAGAATTAAAAGGTGTTTGAAAAGAATTCATTAATTTGATCTATGTAATAAACTGTCTGCTGCGGCTCTGGCTGCGTCGGTGACATGGTTTCCTGCAAGCATACGGGCAATTTCTTCGCGCCGTTCATCAGCACTTAGTTGTTTGGTATGGGTCAGTGTTACCCCATTTTCAATAGTTTTACTAATTTTTAACTGCATATCACCACTCGCAGCAACTTGTGGGCTATGAGTAACAACAAAGACTTGTAAATTTTGTGCTACGTGATGCAATCGATCCCCAATAGCAGACGCTGTGGATCCTCCTACGCCAGAATCAATTTCATCAAATACAAGTGCTGATAAAGTAGATTGTTGGCTTAACACGACTTTCAAAGCTAATAAGAGTCGAGATAACTCGCCCCCTGATGCAGCTTTGTTCAGAGGGGCAGGTGGAACACCTGGGTTAGCCGCGATTAAAAACTGAACTTGATCTTTACCTGTTTGATTCCAAGCTTCATTAGGCAAAGGAGTAATAGATACAAAGAATTTTGCACGGTCTAGCTTTAATGGTGTTAACTCTTGAGTGATTGAGTTTTCAAGCTTTTTTGCAACTTTTTTCCGCTCAGTTGAAAGCTTTTCAGCCGCATCTTCAAAAGAAGCTCTACATGTAGCGACCTCTTGTTCCAAATCTTTGATTTGATGATTTCCTAAGTCAAGATTTAATAATCTTGTTTCAAAATTTTGTAAAAGGTTGGAAAGTTCATCAATATTGACACCATATTTGCGCCCTGCTGCACGAAGGGAAAATAGCCGTTCCTCAATATCGTCTAAAAGTTGAGGGTCAAGGTGAATATCATTAATAATATGATTTACAATATTTTCTGCTTCTCCCAAAGCTTCTTCTGAACGAATAATAGCCTCTAGAGCTTCTTGTATGGCTTGGTCTGTAGATGATAAAGAATTTTGTTCATTCATCGAAGATGGGAGAAGCTTTTGTAATGATTTACTAGCGTTCAGTAATGCTTGAGCAGGTTGAAAGGCACGGCGATCTTGCGGGGAAAGTTGAGCTAATGCTGAGGTTAACGCCTCTTGACGGCGTTCATCTTGCTGCAGGTTTTTACGCTTTTCAATCAGATCAAGTTCTTCATCGCTTTGAGGGGCAAGTCTTTTTAACTCTTCAACTGACTCTCGTAACCATTCCTCTTCATGCGCTGTTGCTTCGATTGTTGCTCTGAGTGCAGATAGTTTTGCAGTTGCCTCAATCCATTTGGAATAATGAAGTTTTATTTTTTGTAGTAAATTTGTGGATACACCAAAATTATCGAGGATATTGAGATGCCCTCTTGGGTCCATTAACCCAACCTGTTCATGTTGGCCTTGCATTTCCACAAGATTCTGTGAAATTTCTTTTAAAAAATTCAGGCTAACGGGCTGATCATTAATATAAGCACGGGAACGTCCATCGGCAGCAATAATGCGACGAATGACTAAATTTGTTTCAGAAAGCTCGGCCAGTTCAAAACCTTGCTCGGCCAATTGTGTATAAACAGGATGAGAAATAGGAACTTCAAAACAGGCCGTTACTGTGGCTTGATTGGTGCCAACTCTTACCAAAGAGGAACTAGCACGTTCACCTAATGCCAATCCAAGGCTATCTAATAGTATAGATTTCCCTGCACCAGTTTCTCCAGTGAAAACTGTTAATCCTCGATCAAAGAATAAATCGAGTTTCTCTATCAAAACAACGTTACGTATAGAGAGTTGTGTTAACATTTATAAAAACTGATGCAAAAAAATGAAATGAATAGTGATCAGAAAAGAGATGTAAAAGAGTTCCATGTGCGGCTGAAGAAACCAGGAGTTTTAGCTGTTGGTTTTTCTGCTTGAGGAGACACAAGTTTATATTTCTTAAGATCATTATAAGTATAACGATACCAAGTACTGTTAGGATAGTTATATCCCAAGATAGAAGCTGTTTTACGAGCTTGATCAGTCAATCCAAGCTTAAGATAAATTTCAACAGAACGATGTAATGCTTCTGCTACATGGTTGGTGGTTTGATAATCAAAAACTACACGTTGAAAGCGCGTAATTGCTGCTTCATAATTTTTTTGTTGCTCGTAAAAACGACCCACTAGCATTTCTTTACCTGCCAAATGGTCACGACAAAGATCAATTTTTAATTGAGCATCACGTGCATAAGAGGTGCCAGGAAAACGATTAACAACGTCGTTTAAAGCACTCAAAGCTTCTAATGTACTTTGTTGATCACGAGAAACGTCTGAAATTCGTTCATAATAACATAATGCGCGCAAATAAAATGCGTAAGGTGCATCAGGGCTATTGGGATGAAGTTGCAAGAAAGTTTCAAGTTGTTTTACAGCGTCTGGATATTTATTTTGTAAGTAAAACGCGTAACCTTGCATTAATTGAGCATTCGGAGCATACCCAGAATAGGGGAAGTTCTCTTGCAACATCTCAAACTGTTTAGTAGCTAGTTTATAATGTTTTGTTTTAATTGCATCGATACCATTATTATAAAGCTGCTCTGGTGTGCCTTGTCTATAGCTCTCTTCAGAGTTATGATCAGCTGCTGCTTTTTTTGCATCTTTGCTACTACCGCCGCCGCATGCGACCAAACTGGTCACAAGCATGACAGAAAAAAAGCCACGTGTTATGTTTTTTAACATATGTAGTTTTGGATTCACTGTAACCACAGTTTGACAACTTTCTGCTTTATTAAAAATGGCACAATACTTAATAATCGAAATATTTTTATATCATGTCATTAGAGAAGTTGAAGTGCTTTCTTTAATAAAAATGAATTTTAATTTAAAGTGAGGTTTTTAAGCCTCTTGTTTTTCTTGTTTTTTATAGAAAAAATTCGGAAAAATTTCTGGTGATGCTGCACGAGTGGTGGATGTGGGTAAATAACACCATGCTTCTTTATCTGACATTAATTTACGTAATAAAAGATTATTAAGTTTATGCCCAGATTTATGCCCGATAAATTCACCATGTATGCGAACATTACTTAATGCTAAATCACCAATAGCATCAAGCATTTTGTGTTTTACAAACTCATTTTTACAACGCAATCCATTCGGATTTAAGATAATATCACCTTCGACAACGATTGCATTATCCAAGCTGCCACCTTTGGCAAGACCCATTTTATGTAGAGTATCAATTTCACTCTTAAGTGTGAAAGTACGGCAATGCGCCAACTCATTTTTGAAATTTTCAGGAGTTAGATGCATTTTAAAAATCTGTTTGCCAATAGCAGCCACAGGAAAATCAATAGATAGGGTCAAAGTTAATCCTTCATAAGTTGAAGGGACTAGCTCTGCAAAAGCATCTTTACTTTCTACACGTACGGTTTTTAGTATTTTAATGCTAGGGATAATAGCCAGTAATGTCTGGCGGCCTACTTGTTCTAATAAAGCGTTGAATTGAGCAGAGGAACCGTCTAAAACAGGAAGTTCAGGGCCATCACATTCTACAATGATATTATCGATTTGATTGCCCGATAAAGCTGCCATTAAATGTTCAATAGTAGCTATTTTAATTGATGGATTTTTGGGGTTTGCAATAACAGTACTCAGGGTTGTGTCAACAACATTATCATAACAGGCACGAATAGAGATATTGCTCATGTCTGTTCGGCGAAATATTACTCCTGTTCCAGCAGGTGCAGGTAACAGTTTTAGGTTAATATATTTTCCAGAATGTAACCCAATTCCACAACAAGAAATTGGTGTAGATATAGTGTGTTCTGGTGCAATATAGGATTGAGTCAATGGAAGATGAGACCAGATAGAACGACGTGGTATATTAGTTGGTCTTGGCAAAGATTTAATTTGCATTCTATCCATAGTCTTTTCCAATCTTAATTAATAATAACCTTAAAAAGAGCGATATCTTAATGTATATGTAGAGGGGAAATTGGAAGAATGCCAGTCAAAGATTATTGCATAGTGTTACGCAAGATTATTAAATACTTATAAAAAAGACCTCTAAATTATTATCTAGAGGTCTTTTTTATAGCTCATCAATTAAGATTTTCTTCTTAAAAAGGCTGGAATATCAAGGCCATCCTCGTCTATTTTAGATTGGCTTTCGTTATGAGAGCGGGCTTGACCTTCTGTGTTATTAACCATAGAGGGTTCATTTTTTCCTAGTTCAGCTTGTGATGCAGAAGGGTTTTTATTTCCGCGTAGTGCCCCAGTTACAATACCAAATAAGCTTCTTGATGGTGGAGGGGCAGTGTCATCCTGACGATGATGAGGGTCTGAGAACAAACCTGAACGAGGTGATGCTTTAGAAGCACGCTCTGGAATCGCATCGGGAGAGGGTGCGCGAGGCTCATCATTATTTTTGTAAGAACTGTTTTGTTCAATAACAGCTTCTGTTTTTGCTGGCGCAGCAGGTTTTACCGTTTGAGGAGGCTCTTGATAGTTAATAGGTTCAGGAATTTTTTGTGAAGTGTGAGTTGCTTCTGTAGAAGAAGGTGTTGTGTTTTGAGGCGCAGCCTCTACAGCAACATTTTTTTCTTGTTCGCTCGGCTGTGGCTGTGGGGCTGTAGGTGTTTGTTTTTCGTATTGAACAGGGCTGTCAATACCTGTAGCAACAACAGAAACACGAATTTTTCCAGTTAGATTTTCATCAATTGCAGAACCAAAGATAATATTGGCATCATCAGCGACTTCTTCACGAATACGATTCGCAGCTTGATCAACTTCGAATAGGGTAAGATCATCACCACCCGTAATGTTGATTAATAATCCTTTTGCCCCAGCCATAGAGGTATCTTCTAATAAAGGATTAGAGATTGCGGATTCTGCTGCACGAATAGCTCTATTTTCGCCCTCTACTTCGCCTGTTCCCATCATTGCTTTACCCATTTCCGCCATAACGGTGCGGATATCAGCAAAGTCAAGATTAACAAGGCCAGGTGACATCATTAAGTCTGTTACCCCTTTAACGCCCATATACAAAACTTCATCAGCCATTTTAAACGCATCTTTCCAAGTTGTGTTTTCAGTTGCTGTGCGGAAAAGATTTTGGTTCGGAATAACGATTAAAGTATCAACAAATTGTTGAAGTTCGGCAATGCCTGTTTCTGCAAGGCGAGCTCTTCTGGCACCTTCAAAGGTAAAAGGTTTTGTTACGACACCCACTGTCAGGATTCCACGTTCACGTGCCATACGTGCAATTACGGGGGCTGCACCAGTTCCTGTTCCACCACCCATACCAGCAGTGATAAATACCATATGAACATTTTCCATATGACGGGCAATTTCTTCTGCTGCTTCTTCTGCGGCGGCACGGCCAATATCAGGCTTTGCACCAGCACCTAACCCTTGGGTTAAATGAGGACCCAGTTGAATACGATTATCAGAAAGGCTCTTCATTAGTTGCTGTGCATCTGTATTCGCAACAACGAATTCGACCCCTTTGAGCTGCAAAAGAATCATATTATCAACGGCATTCGTGCCACCACCACCGACACCAAAAACTGTGATACGAGGTGTAAAATCAGCATAGGTAGGTTGTGGAATTGTCAAATTGAGTGTCATGGATATCCTCGAACCAAGTATAGCTTTGTGTTTTGAAAACAGGATACATCAGAAAAGTGTTAGAATCCAAAGAAATATTTATATATGTACACGGATAAACTCAACAAGCTTTTTCAAAAAGCCTTCTGATTTTTTTTCAAAAAAATCAAGATCAGCTAAAGTTCGACCATCTCCTGCCGCCCAGGCCAATAATCCCGCGGCAGTTGAAAAAGCAGCAGAATTTGCAGTATCGTCTGGTAAACCTATGATATTATTCGGTTTTCCTAAGCGAATTTGACGATTTAAAATGCGTGCAGCCAATGGTCCAAGGCCATCTAAGAGTGATCCACCGCCTGTTAAAATCACTCTACCATTGGCAGCATTTCCGACATTTGCATTATCCAGACGGTCTCTGACAAGTTCTAAAGTTTCTTCGATTCGGGGGCGAATAATAGAAATTACTCTTGATAGCGGTATTTTTGTCACAACTTCATAGTCATCATCGCCTATCATTTGAATCGGAAGTTGTTGATATTCATCGTCATAAGAGTATTCCGCACTGCCCCACATCGTTTTCAACCATTCAGCTGTATCAATAGATGTGGATAGAATCCCTGCAATGTCTCTGGTAATATGGGACCCACCAATTGGGATTTGCGAGGTATAAAGAAGTTGGTTTTCGCCAAAAATACCAAGAGAAGTTGTTCCCCCTCCCATATCAACAATTGTCGCCCCTAAATCACGTTCGTCTGGTGCCATAACAGCTAATCCAGCTGCTAATGGCGAAGAAATGATTGCTTCAATTTGTAATTCCGCACGCATTAATACAGTGGCAAGGTTACGTAGGGCGGTTGCAGATGTATCGATAATATGTAGGCGAGTGCTTAAAAGCTCGCATTGATGACCACGAGGATCTTCCACACCAGAAGTTTCATCAACATCAAATGCCAAGGGTAGAGCGTGAATAATTTCTCTACCATCTATTTGTGCTCTTAAAACACCTTCATTCACAAGCCGGTAAATATCGTGATTATTAACTTCTCTGCCGCCAATAGGCCAGTCAACATTAAAAAGCTGGCTTTGAGGTTTCCCTCCAGAGAGATTAACATAAATCTTACTTAATCTGCGTTCAGCTGCCTCTTCAGCTTGGCCGACAGCAGAGCGAATTGCACGTTCAGCTGCTTCAAGGTTTACAATTCCACCTTGTTTAACTCCATGAGATCTGCGCCAACCATAGCCTAAAACTTGTAATTGACCATTTGGCTTTCCTTGGCCAATAAGACAAGTAATTTTATTACTGCCAATATCTAAAACACCAAAAACACCAGGAAGCCAATCCTTTTTATAGGGCAAATCGTCAGGAGGAAAGACACGGCTTTTTACTAACTGTCTGGATTGTGCTACGGCCAAAGCATTCTTGTCATGATTTGTATTAGTGTTTTTTCTTTGCGCTTTTTTCTGAGAAGAAGCTAGCTTACTCATGACATTTACCCTGATTATAAAACGGAATGATGAAAGTGTAGTTTTTTATGGTGTTGATTGCGTACTGGTATTATCACCGTTTATATTTTGTGAATCTTCTTTTTGTTTGTTTATATAGTCTTTGTCTTCTGTAATAACTAATCGATCTGCTTGACGCAAATCAATAATTTTTATTGGGCGATCTAATATCTGAATGTCTTTTTGCAAACGGTTTAAACGTTGAATTGCTGGTAGCTCTTGATTTTCTGGTAATTTTACAGTGGTACCATTTTTTAAATCCAGATTCCATCGTCTATTACCAACACGAACTGCGGCAACGACATGTTTTTTGATGTCAGGTTGAGAAGATAAAATATCAAGAAGTTCAGCACCGTCTGTATTAGCACCATAACCAACAACTAATGGAAGCTTTAAAAAAGCTTGCCCATCTTTACCACTCATACCATGATCATTCACAATTTGGCCTTTACGATCAATCAATTTAAATTGGCCATTATGTTGCCATACAGCAAAAGGTTTACGCTCAGTAATATGAATAATAATTGTATTAGGTAATTGTCGTTTTAATAAAGCGGTTTCAACAAAAGGTAGCTCGTCCAGACGTTGTTGAGCATCATTGACGGAAAAATTAAAAATAGAATCTCCGATGTGAATGCCCAAAGCTTCTTTAACCTCATCCTCAGAGGTCAAATCACATCCCGTAATAATAATTTTCGTAATTTTCATAGGTAAAATACTGCTTACTTTACCTACGATGACTGAGTATTGTTGATCAGAAGCCAAGCGAGCGATAAACCATCCCCCACCGCCAAGGATGCCAAAAATCACAATTAAAAAAATAAAAGGGCGCAATAATCGCCTTGACCGCCGAAAAGCAATTTTACTTTTCGATGGTCGATCATTTTGATAATCAGGACGTTTTCTCATGCTCGACATTTAGCATGTTCCACTAGCCAAGAGCAGAGATCAGGATAAGAAATACCACAATATTGTGCTTGCTCAGGTAATAAAGAGGTTTTGGTCATACCAGGTTGAGTATTGACTTCTAGTATATAAAGTGCGCCTGGATGATCAGAGGTTTCTTGTGAATTATCATAACGAAAATCCGTTCTGGAAACAGGATAACACCCTAGAATTTTATGTGCTTGTTGAGCATAATCTATAGCTTTTTGAAACGCCTTTGGATGTATTTGTGCGGGCAAAATATGTTTTGACTCTCCAGCCGTATATTTAGAGGTATAATCATAAAACACATGCGTGCCAGAGGAAATATCTGTGATGGTTAAAGCTTTATCTCTCATAACACATACAGTTAATTCTTTTCCTGGGATAAATTGCTCAACAAGGACATTGTCGCCAAAGTGCCATTCTTTTATAATTTTTTGACGGCGCTTTTTTCGTTCTTGTGCATCTGTTTCATTGACTATATACACCCCAACTGAAGAGCCTTCCTCTATAGGTTTGATAACATAAGGCGAGGGTAAGGGATCTTGGTGAGCCAGCTCGTGGACAGGGATTACTTTACCTGTGGCAACAGGTAGTCCTGAATCAGCCAATAGAATACGAGTCATTTGTTTGTTCATTGCTATGGCAGAGGAACAAATACCACCGTGAGTATAAGGGATGTTCATCCATTCCAAAACACCTTGGATCGCTCCATCTTCTCCAAAACGACCATGTAATGCGTTAAACACGATATCAGGTTTTTGTTCTTTTAAACATTGAATGATCTGCTCAAGGTCATCATTAGCCACAAGATCACTGACTTGATAACCAGTCTCTTTAAGCGCTTCGATAATATTGCTGCCACTGGCTAGGCTGACTTCACGTTCAGAAGAAATTCCACCACGAAGAACGGTTACATGTTTTTTGGACATTTGAATACTTTCTTATTGTTGTAATGGACGACCAATGCGTTTGATTTCCCAGTGAAGTGCAATAGAGAATTGATCCATAACGCGCTTTTTCAGTTCTTCACCCAGATTCTCAATATCAGCCGCTGTCGCTGTACCAGTATTTATTAAAAAATTACAATGTTTTTCACTGACTTGCGCGCCACCGATGGTTAAGCCTCTGCCGCTAACCATGTCAATCAACTGCCATGCTTTATATTCTGAAACTGAAGGGTCAGGATTGCGGAAGGTCGATCCGCCTGTGCGAGATCGAATGGGTTGTGAGTCTTCTCGTTGCTTTTTAATAGCATTCATTGCTTGAATAATTTTTTCTTTGTCCCCAGGTAGCCCTTGTAGGCGTGCTTTGGTAACTATGGCATCTTGTGGCAAAGTGGAGTGGCGATAGCTCAGCCCAAGCTCGCTGACAGATAAACGAATTAATTTGCCTTCGCGGGTAATAATCTCTATCCAATCAAGGATATTGGACAGTTCTGAACCATGTGCTCCTGCATTCATTTTGACAGCTCCACCAATAGAGCCAGGAATACCAATTAAGAATTCTAATCCTTTAATTCCTGTCGCAGCGGCATGTTCAGCAACAACAGTGTCAAGACATGCGGCACCAACAATAAATCCATCTTGATCAGGAATGATTTCATTAAACCCTTTGCGGAGTTGAAAATTAACGCCTGGAATACCGCCATCACGGATTAATAAATTTGAAGTTGCGCCCAAAGTAAAGATAGGCCACTCCAAAGGGAGTTGGTATAAAATATATGCAAGGTCTTCATCATTGGCAGGATTAATCAAAATTTCTGCATTTCCGCCTACTCTGAACCAGCTGCGTACATTAAGAGGAACATCAAAATTGATCTTTCCCTGCAGTTTTGGCAGTAAATCAGAAAATGCTTCTTTGGTAAAAAGACCTTGTTGCATATTCTATCCCTTTAAGTGCTTTCTTGTTGTAATTTTTTAAGTTGCTCTGGCAAAGCATGTGCCCAATAGGTTACAGATCCAGCCCCCAGGAAAATTACTACGTCACCAGGCTCTGCAATGGCATTAATCATTTCCGCTAATTGATCAGGATGGGGTAAAGCGACTACAGATTGGTGTCCATGAGCACGTAATCCTTCGATCAAAGCATCACGATCGAAATCAGGAATGGGATCTTCACCAGCTGCATATACATCTGCCACAATAACGGTGCTGGCATCATTCATACAAGAACAAAATTCAGTAAATAAATCCCGTAAGCGCGTATAGCGGTGAGGCTGTACTACGGCAATTACATTATTTGATGTTGCTTGGCGAGCTGCTTTTAATACGGCAGAGATTTCAACGGGATGATGACCATAATCATCAATAATGCTGATTTTTCCAATTTCTCCAACGCGAGTAAAGCGACGTTGAACGCCTTTAAATGCAGCAAATGCAGAACGAATATTGTCTTCGCTGATATCCATTTCCAAAGCAACAGCAATCGCAGCCAGTGCATTTTGTACATTATGCTGGCCCAGCATCGGTAAACGGAAAGGCCCAATGCGACGGTTAATTTGTTTATGACGGTTGGTGACAACAACGTCAAAAGTTGTACCTAGTTTGTCGGCAATAATTTTATCTGCACGAACATCAGCTTGAGGGGAAAAACCATAGGTAATAAGCCTGCGATCTGAAAGGTTTGGCAGCATTTTTTGCACGCCAGGATGGTCTATACAAAGAACAGCAAAACCATAAAAAGGAATATTGGATACAAATTGATGATAGGCGTTTTCCATAGCTTCTGGAGTGCCCCAATGATCCATATGTTCTGGGTCCATATTGGTGACAATCGCAATGACTACAGGAAGATGTAAGAACGAACCATCACTTTCATCGGCCTCAACAACCATCCAGTCCCCAGATCCCATTCTCGTATTGGTGCCATAGGCCTCGATAATACCCCCGTTAATGACGGTGGGGTCCAGTTTTGCGTACTCTAATAAAGTAGCAACCATACTGGTGGTTGTGGTTTTTCCATGAGTGCCTCCAACGGCAATAGACCAACGTAAACGCATTAACTCGGCCAGCATTTCTGCTCTGCGAACCACAGGAATAAATCTGGAACGTGCTTCAACGATTTCAGGATTATCTTTTTTGATTGCTGAAGAAATAACGACAACTTGAGCTTGGCCGACATTTTCCGCACTGTGACCAATATGAACAACAATGCCGAGTTTACGAAGACGTAATACATTTGCATTTTCTGACATATCTGACCCTTGGATTTTATATCCCAGATAATGTAAAGTCTCAGCAATACCGGACATGCCAATACCACCAATTCCTACAAAATGAATAGTGCCAATCGAAAGGGGAAGAGATCTCATAATTGCGGTGCTTTCTTTCTGAAATAATCGTCAAGGAGTTTATATGGTGATACTGGATTCTATTAAATCTGCCAATTCTTTTGCAGCATCAGGGTAAATAAGTTTATGGGATTGGGCGGCTGTTGTTAATTTCTCAGAATGGTTTAGCAAGTCTGTTAATAATGCGTTTAACCGAGTAACTGAGAATTCGCTTTGATCAATTACCCACGCCGAACCTTCTTGCTCTAGAGCTTTGGCATTATAGTCTTGTTCTTTATTTGCAGCAAATGGATAAGGAATTAAAATTGCAGGTTTTCCTGCTAAGGATAATTCTGAAACTGAGGAACCACCAGCACGGCCAACAACCAGATGTGCTTGTTTTAAAATAGAAGCGACATCTTTTAAGAACGGTGCAAGAGTAGCTTGTATTTGTGCTCTTTTATAAATTTGCTTAACATGATCCAAATCTTCTTGACGCACTTGTTGTGTAATACGTAACTTTTGTTTGATCTCAACAGGTAGGTTTTCTAAAGCATAAGGAACGATCTCGCCTAAGATCTTAGCCCCTAAAGAGCCTCCCCAAATCACTAAATTAATTGTATCTGTCGGCGCTTGATAAACAGAAGGATAAAGTGCCGTAATATCGGGGCGAACAGGAAGTCCTGTTGTCTTTACAGGAATTTTTTTGGAAATGCCTGTAACCTCTGGAAAAGATGTTGCAATAGTATCGGCAAAGTAAGACAACATTGCATTAGCCTTACCAATAATGGCATTACCTTCATGTAAAATGATCTTTGGACGTTTTTTCTTGGGTAATAAGCGTGCCGCTGCAAGTGGAGGAATGGAAGGATATCCACCAAAACCAATAATGACGCTTACAGGGTTTTTTTGTAATATTTTACGAGCCTGAGAAATACCCTTTAAAAGTTCCAACCCATTATGAATTTTTTGTCCAATAGATTTTTTTGCAATTCCCCCACCATCAATGACGAATTGCTGGATATCATCCCATTCTGCTAATTGAGGATCTTCTATTCGTTTATCCGTCATAAACAAGATCGGATAGTTTCTTTCTCTTAGTTGCATAGCTAATGCTTTGGCAGGAAAGAAGTGCCCCCCTGTTCCCCCAGCAACAATGCCGATTTTTGGTTTATTCATCGTACGAGGTTTCTCTTGCTAAAAGGTTGATTGTTATTTTTAAAGAATTTTGGAGATTCTACCCGTTTTCGTGTTAATGCGAGAACCATACCAATAGTAAAAGCAACGGATAAAGCCGAGGATCCCCCATAAGAAATAAATGGCAGCGTCATTCCTTTGGTTGGAATCAGATGTAACGTTGATCCCATATTAATAAAGGCTTGTAGCCCAAAACCTGTAATTAATCCAGAGGTTGCTAAAACTACAAAAGGATCATCTTCTTTGATAAGTTTTAGCAGAGTTCTGGAAACAATAAAGCAAAAAAGAAAGATAATGATACAACAAACAACCATACCATACTCTTCTCCAGCAACAGCAAAAACAAAGTCAGCATGCGCATCAGGTAGCAAGTCTTTGACACGTCCTTCACCAGGACCACGCCCCCATAATCCACCATTCCCAAAAGCACGTAAAGCAGTATCAATTTGATAATGATCACCGACTTCAGGATGTAAAAACCGTTCTACGCGTGAACGCACGTGGGGTAATACTACATAGGCACCGATAAAAGCAGCAATCATTCCGCCAAAACCAGAAAAAATCCAGAACATGTTTAATCCGTTGATAAACAGCTGTGTTAACAGAACAGCAGTAATAACGGCTAACATACCAATATCAGGTTGGGATTTTAAAATAAATAAAATCACACCATAAAATCCCAAAGCAATCAGAATTCCAGGTATATAAAAACGCATTTTCCATTGCGTTAGCAACCATGCAGTAAAAATTGCAAAACAGGGTTTTAAAAACTCAGAAGGTTGTAAGGACATAATTGGTAAAGCAATCCAACGTTTTGCTCCTTTAATATCCATTCCATGAACCAACGTATATGCCGTGGCAGCAATAGCAAGAAATGTGCCTAAAATACTGAGTTTTTTGATCCCTTCAGTTGATAACATTGAAACAACAATAATAGTTAAAGCTGCAATGCTTAGAAACATGACCTGTTTGAAAATAAATACATCTCTTGAAGCCCCAATACGTTGAGCCACGGCAGGGCTTGCGGCCATCATTAAAATATAACCAAAACCAATTAACAGACCTACAGAACCAAGCGTCCAATGGTCAACATTACGCCACCACCGTGCAAGTAACGAATTATCAGTGCGGGAAATTCCTGACATTAATTTGGGCCTTTAATTCTTGGATGATTTAAGAAAGTGAAGATGAAAGCTGCATAACAAGCTCGGCAAAATGATCACCTCTTTCTTCAAAACTGCTAAATTGATCAAAACTGGCACATGCCGGAGACAGTAAAACTGTATTTATATGATGTGTTTGTGCATACCCAAAAGCTTCAGGAACTGCATGTTCAAGGGTTCTCACGATTTTATAAGAAACATGATGTGCTTGCAAGGTTTTGGCTAAGAGTTGTGCGTCTTCGCCAATTAGCAGAGCCAACTTGATGCGCGAAAAAAAAGGCACTAGATCGTCAAGGCCATTGGACTTGGCCAATCCTCCCGCAATCCAAATCAATTCGTTATAACAAGTTAATGCTTTTGAGGCCGCATCGGCGTTTGTTGCTTTGCTGTCATTAATAAAAGTTATATTATGAATAGTAGCCACAGGGCGTTGACGATGTGCTAGGCCTTGATAAGAGTTTAATCCAGTTTGTATCTGTGTTTTGCTGAGGCCTAAACGTAAAGCCATTGCAGCTGCAGCTGCAGCATTTTGCGCATTATGATCCCCAGGAAGTAAAAAAGCGGTTGTAAGATCTGCAATAGGGCCTCGTTGATCGCGTAAAATATGATTGCTTACCCAAAAATCGGCTTTTTTATCGATGCCTGTAATGGTTTGAATTTGCACTTTGGATTGATTACCTAGCGTTTGAGCAATATGGCTGCAAATATTATCTTCGACGCCAATAATAGCCAAATCAGTAGAAGATTGGCGATCAAAAATATGACTTTTGGCTTTGATATATCCTTGCATATCCCCATGACGTTCCAAGTGATCTGGGGTCATATTTAACAAGCACGAAATATCAGCGGTAAATTCTGATAAACGTTCAAGCATATAAGAAGACATTTCCAGAACATAAACCCCATTATCCCTTAATAAAGGTAATGCCAAAGCAGCAGGGCCCAAGTTTCCACCAGCCATTGCAGGAATACCTGCTTCATTTAGTAAATGCGTTAATAAAACTGTTGTTGTGGATTTGCCATTTGTGCCTGTTATAGCCACAAAACGTGCTTTTGATCCAGACTTCTTGACCGCGCGGTATAAAAGCTCTGCATCGGAAAAAATAGGGATATTTTGCTCAATCGCAAGTGTTGCGATAGGGTGTGCTTTGGGTAAAAGATGTGGAATACCAGGAGACATAACCAGCGCGTTAAAATTTTGTAGATCTTTAAACGACTTAACATACGGTTTGAGCTCTGCGGGGATATCATTTCTTTTTTGTTCTTGATCATCCCATATTTGTATTGTTGCGCCCATTGTTAATAAGCGTTTGGCAGCAACAATACCGTTTTTCCCCAGCCCCAAAATGGCATAGTGTTGATTATGAAAAAGAGTAGATGAGAAATTCATATTACCGTAACTTTAATGTGGCCAGACCAATAAGACCCAGCATAATCGCAACAATCCAAAAACGAATAACAATTTTTGATTCTGAAAGGCCTTTTTTCTCAAAATGGTGGTGCAAAGGTGCCATCAGGAATACGCGGGTTTTTGTACGTTTATACCAAGCAACCTGTATAATAACAGATAATGTTTCAACGACAAATAAACCACCAACGATACATAGAACGAATTCATGTTTGACAGCAACCGCAACAGCACCCAAAGCCCCACCTAAGGCTAAGGATCCTGTATCTCCCATAAATACAGAAGCAGGAGGAGCATTAAACCATAAAAATCCTAACCCAGCACCAATAATCGCTGCACAGAAAATCCCAAGTTCTCCTGTTTGTGGTACAAAATGTAAGAATAAATATTTGGCAAATACTGCATTTCCGACAAGATACGCAATCAACGCAAAGACCAAGAATGCAATAACAACAGGAACAATGGCTAACCCATCTAGTCCATCGGTAAAATTAACTGCATTTCCAAATCCTGCAATAACGACCATTCCAAAAATAGGAAAGAAATATCCTAGGGGAATCATAAGATTTTGAAAAAAAGGTAAAGCGACATGATTGGCGATATCTGGTGGGGTTATTGCTTGTAAACCAAAGGCTGCAACAGCAGAGATCAAGAACTCTCCCCCTAAACGTGTGCGTTTAGAAAGACCATCTGTGTTTCTTTTAGCCAGTTTTTGATAATCATCAAAAAAACCAATTAACCCAAAGCCCAGCGTTACAAATAACATAATCCACATAAAACCGTTGGAAAGATCACTCCATAACAAGGTGGAAAAAGTCAGGGTAAAAAGCATCATAATTCCGCCCATTGTGGGCGTTCCAGCTTTTTCTTTGATGTGACGTTCTGGTCCCAAAGCACGGATAGGTTGTCCATCACGTTGAATTTTATGGAGTTTGGCAATAATATAGGGGCCAATCCATAAGCTTAGGAAAAAGGCGGTAAAACAGGCAGCTCCAGCACGAAATGTAATATAGCGAAAGAGGTTGAAAGGAGAAATATATTCCAACCCAAAACGCGTTATCAGATCATATAGCATTAGTTTTTCCTTATGGCTGGAGCAGTTAAAGCTGTAACAATTATATTCATACGCATAGAGTTGCTGCCTTTAATCAAAAGAGTATCATTTTCTTGCAGACGCTCTTGGATTACTGGAATTAATTCTTGCGCAGTCGCACGCCAAGAACCCTGTAAGGTGAGAGGCAATTGTTCAAATACAATTTTCATCATTTCACCACAACAGAAAACTAGATCAGCATGTGTGGTTAAATGAGGAAGTAAAGAGAGATGTTCAGACTGACTATACTCACCTAATTCTTTGATATCTCCTAATATTGCAATTTTTCTTGCTGGAGCCAGTATAGATAAAGTTTGTAATGCCGTGCGTATAGAAAGGGTGGAAGCATTATAACTCTCGTCTAATATAATTCCATTGATGGGCTGTAAAGGTAAGATTTTTCCTCTGCCATTGCCAGTTTGAAATGCAGCTAAAGCAGTAATAGAGCGTTTAATATCCAGATTTAGGCTTTCTATTACACCAATAACTAAACCTGCATTATGCACTAAATGTTTTCCAGGTGAGGAGAGAGTAAAATGGTATTCTTGATTGTGCAAAGTAGCTTGGAATTTTGATCCTTGAGGAAGTAATTCAATATCGCTAAGTTGTATTGATGCAGTTTCAGATAAACCAACTGTTATTAATTGTACTTGATATTGTTGGGCGACTTTCTGGAAAACTGACATTCCATAAATCGTATCTGGAATCAAGGTAATAGCTTGAGCGGTTAGGGCTGTTATAATCTGACTTTTTTCTTTGGCGATATTATCTAGGTTTTGCATATATCCAAGGTGAGATGAAGCAACTTCGGTAATAATGGCAATATGAGGATTAACCAACTTTGCTAATGGTGCAATTTCCCCAACATGATTCATTCCAATTTCACAAACGCAAAAATCTGTATCATTTGGCAGGCGTGCCAAAGTCAATGGAACACCTAAATGATTATTATGCGATCCTGCTGCGGCATGCACGCTGCCAAAAGCTGACAAAGTTGTTTTAAGCATTTCTTTGGTCGTGGTTTTACCCACACTACCCGTAACTGCAATAACCTTGCCTGTAAAACGCTTACGACCATAATAACCGATATCTGTTAAGGCCTGTAATGTATCCTTAACATATAAAACAGGAGAATCTTCTGATAGTTCTGCAATAGGATGGCTGATAATCGCACAAGATGCTCCTAGCTCTAATGCTTTTTTCACATGTGCATGACCGTCGCTATTCTCACCAATAATGGCGATGAAGATATCTCCTTTTTCAAGGGTGCGCGTATCAATAGAAATCCCTGTGCCCTTGATTTGACAAGCGTAAGAGAACGAACCTTGGGTTGCGTGAACAAGGTCGGTTTCAGTCCATAAAAGAGTCATAAACGGCTCGCATATTTTTGTATTATTGTGACATCATCAAAAGGATAAACAGTAGTGCCAATAATTTGGCCTTGTTCATGTCCTTTTCCTGCCACTACTAAGATATCGTCTTTTTGTAGCTTTTTGATAGTTTGTGCAATAGCTTCTTCTCGCCCTGCAATTTCTAGCGCATCAGGAGCACCGACTTTGACCTGCTTTCGAACAAGCTCGGGATTCTCATTACGAGGGTTATCATCGGTGATAATGACATGATCGGCATATTTTTGAGCTTCTTGTGCCATCAAAGGACGCTTGCCTGTATCACGATCTCCGCCTGCACCAAAAATAATATAAAGTTTGTGGTGAGTATGAGGGCGTAAAGATTGCAATAAATGTGCCAATGCATCAGGTGTATGAGCATAATCAACATATATTGCTGCACCATTTGGTAAAATAGCTGCTTGCTCCATTCTACCTCTAACCCCTTTAAGTTGAGGAAGTAAAGAGATGAGGTTTTTTACATCAATGGTGTCTTTGGCAATTAATGCTATGGCTAGTAAAATGTTATCTACTTGATATCGTCCAAGTAAAGGAAGGGTCACTGAGATTTGTTCGCCAGTCATTATTTTAATCTCTAGTTTTTGCCCTTCTGGAAGTGGTGTTACAGAAATTAGTTTTAAAAACTCACCTTGCTCACCAACTAAGCGAAGTTTTTGCTGCCGCTCCTGAATAGTTTGCTTAATTTGTTTTAAGATATCTTGATCCATATCTGCATTAACAGCTGCAATACCGCCAATCGGTAAAATATGTTTAAATAACCGCAGTTTGGCTTCTAAATAATGTTGAAGATCATGATGATAATCTAGATGATCACGAGTAAGATTAGTAAACCCACCAGCTTCCAAGGTTAATCCATCTAAACGATATTGATCAAGCCCATGAGATGAGGCCTCTAATGCCACATATTGTATATCGTGTTTAACCAAGTTCGTTAGAATTTGGTGCAAGGTAATCGGATCTGGGGTAGTCAGAACAGGGCCTGTATAATGATAGTTTGTATTACTGATAACGCCTAGAGTACCAATAGTTGCTGAGTTATAATGTTTTAAAATCCATAATTGGCGAACAAAATCGGCGGTACTAGTTTTTCCGTTTGTCCCAGTTATCGCGATTTGATGTTTGGGGTGTTTCGGATAAAATAAAGCAGCCATTAAAGAAAAAACATAACGTGGGTTGTCATTATAAATATAAACACAACCTTCAGTTTCAGGAAAATCCACATTTGTGGATAGTAATATTGCTTTGGCACCTTTTTCAATAGCCGTTTTAATATAATCACATCCATTAGAGTGCGTGCCAGGAAGGGCACAAAACAAGTATCCGTCTTTGACCTTGCGACTATCAAGGGTTATTCCCGTTAGGTGGATATCTTGATCTATAATGGGCAAGTGCACATCATGGAGCAGGCTATTAAGAGAGATCATGATAAAAGGCTTTATTATTGTCTTGTTGAAGATGTTGTGACGGTGGTTTTCTTTTTTGGTTTTTCATTGGATTGTTGACGATTAAGACGAGGATCGCCTGGATCATTTCCTGGTCCCAAAGCTCTGATACCTTTAGGAACAGGAGGACGCAAAGGAATAGCCATTTGTGCATCAATGGTGGCAGCATCTTTGGTATTTGGAAACAGATTAAGGATAGGGCCAATACGTCCAATGATTTTAGAAACAGCTGGGGCAGCATTCCAACCAGCCGTTGTCCAACCATGAGTTTCTTTGGTTGGCTTAGGGCTATCTAGCATCACATAGACCGCATATTTAGGATCATTCATCGGGAATACAGCCGTAAATGCAGAAACGTTCACATGTTTTAGATACCCCCCAGATTTACTGACTTTTTCACTGGTTCCCGTTTTTCCACCAACAAAATATCCTGGCACTTCTGCATTTCTACCAGTCCCTTTGGTTACGTCTAAACGCAAGATTTTTCTTAAAAGTGAGGAAGTTTTTTCAGAAAGAACACGTTCGCCCTGAGCTTGTGGTTTTGGAGGGGGCAGGTTGGGATCTTGCGGTTGCACAGATGGATCATTGTTACTGATATCTTGCAAAGATAATAAAGTTGGTTTGACTAGAACTCCACCATTTACAGTAGCCGCGGTTCCTCTGACAATTGCAAGTGGAGATTCAGCAATACCATGACCAAAAGCAATCGTCATCACAGTTGAAATCCCCCAGTTTTTGGCAGCGGGAACAATGGGTCGGCCAGCCTCTGGTAATTCAATAGGAACGCGGGCGGTAAATCCCATTCTTTGCATCCATTCCCTTTGCCTTTCTGCTCCAACATCCAAGGCGATATGTGCAGAGGCAGGATTGGATGAGTAAGCCATCACTTCAGGTAAAGATAAATATGGAGGGAAATGATCTGTTTTTAAATCTTTAATAGTAAATCGTCCCACACGTATAGGCGCAGTCGCAAAACGATCCCAAATGCGAACAACGCCTAACTCTAATGCCATGGCTACGTTTTGTAGTTTGAAGGTAGATCCTGGTTCATACATCCCATTAGTGGCACGGTTAAACTGTGAATTTGGAGATGACTTACTAAATTGATTGGAATCATAATCTGGCAAGCTAATCATTGCTAGAATTTCACCCGTGTGCACATCCATAACAATTCCACAAGCGGCTTCTGCTTGGAATTTATTTTTTGCAGCCTCCACCTCTTCTTGGACAACAGTTTGCACATGCGTATCAATAGATAATCTTAATGGATGACGATTCTCCATAAGACGTTCATTGAAAAATTTCTCGATGCCAGCAATCCCATGATCATCAATATCAACACTACCCATAATATGAGAAGCAAGCCTTCCTAGTGGATAACGACGGCGTTCACCTGCTTCGAAATATAATCCAGGAATACCTAAGTTATTGATGGCAACCTCTTGTTGTGGAGAGATGTCTCGCGCAACATAAATAAACTGTTTGCGCGAAGATAAACGCTCTATTGTTTTATTAACATCAAGAGAGGGAAGTATTTCCTTTAGTTTATTGGCAACAACAGTAGGTTCAATGATTTCTAGAGGGTTAGCGTAAACTTGTGCAACCGGTAATGAAATAGCTAAAATTTGACCATTTCGGTCAATAATTGAAGCTCTTTTAATTTGAGGTAAAGAAAAATCACCTGACATTACTCCCTTTGGATCGCTCTTGGGAATAGCAGGAACCTGAGGTGCAATTTGATTTTTTTGTGGGGCAAGAGGCATTAGAATAGTAGCTAAACTTAACTTAAAAGCCACAGCGCCATACAAAGCACAAAAGCCACATGCTGCGATCAGCAGACGGGCTCTGGTCTTATCCATTTTATTGTATTGTTTTTTCTTTTCTCTTTTGCTTAGCTTTGGCTCAGAATTATTTTCCTGCATTTTTCTACGCGGAGGATTAGACCTCTGATCATCCCTGTATTGCATCGCTTTATATACAACCTTTAATAATTAATGAGCGAAAGGAACAGGAGCGGGAAGGGCATCATCAGCGTTACCACCTAAAGCAGATTCGGTATAGTTACTTTTTTTACTGTCATTCCGTGCAACTTTGATCGCAGCGGGACGTTTTTTTTGGGCAATGGTTGACGTCGGTTGTGTTGGTTTACTAGAGAGTTTTTTCTCAAGTGAAGCTTCATTATTTGTTGTATTGGTTTGACTAGAAACAGTCTGTTTCGGACGTGCAACTTTGTTGTGAGAAAAAGGATTATCACTTTGAATATTATAAGAAACATTCTGGATATGATTCTTTTTAACAGGTTGTGGTTTTAGATTTTGTGCTTCGATAGCATCTGTTGCATCAGCGATTTCTGTCGTTTTAACTTTCTTACGATGTACTGGTGCAGGCGTAACCACAGACTCAGTAACGACATTATTTTTAGTTGGTGAAATAATAGGTTTTTTAACAGTTTGTGGTTTTAGATTTTGTGTTTCAATAGCATCTGTTGCATCAGCAATTTCTGTCGTTTTAACTTTTTTACGACGCACGGGCTCTGAAGTAGTTACAGGTTCAATCTTCACACTGTTTTTAGCAACAATAACAGGTTTTGTAATAGGCTTGGCTGTTTGTTGAGGTTTAGCTTGTGTTACAGATGGAGATGAACTCTCAGTATTTTTGGCAATAAGCGCTGGTGATGTATTTTTGTTTTCTTCAGTTTTATCAGATGAAGTATCAGCAATAATAGGAGCAGGCTGCCCATTATTTTGGGCAACATTTTTAACTAAATCTTCACGTGTTTTGTCTTTTTCTTGAGTCTTTATAATTGGCGGAAGCGTTGTGCTAACAGCAGCCATTTGTACAAACTGGCTAGGGTTTAAGGGACGTAACCCAGGGATAAACTGATTAGCAAGATTTTTCAAACGATCAGGTTGATTTAATAACGTCCATTCAGTGCGCAACATAGCTGTATTAGACTTAATTCTTTGTGTATCGTACACAATTTTAGTAATTTCTCTGTCGAGCTGGGTTGTTTTATGTTTTTGTGCGTACAAAACCATACCAGAAACTCCAGCAAAGAAAGCACAAAACAAAGTGAAAGGACGGATCATCATTGGGAGTTTTTCCTTTTTTCAGATCATAAACGGCGTTTGATCGCACGCAGTCTGGCACTGCGAGAGCGAGGATTAAGCTGACATTCTTGTTCAGAGGGGCGTTGTGGTTTCGAAGTTAATAACTCAAACTCATTATCAGCTTGTGATGGAGACAATGAAAGCGGCAAATGTCGAGACGGTTTGGCGATACGACCAGCAGCTTTGTTCATAATATCTTTGGCGATACGGTCTTCAAGAGAATGAAAAGAAACAACAATTAGCTTCCCACCGGGCTTTAATAAACTTAAAGCTGCTTGAAGTGCAATGTGAATTTGCTCTAGTTCATTATTTACAGCAATGCGTAACCCTTGAAAAGAACGCGTTGCAGGATTAATGCCGCTTTTGTCCCCGTGAATAGTCTTCTGAATTAAACCAGCCAAATCTTGGGTGGTTTCAAATGGAGCCTCAATACGGCGCTGGACAATAGCTTTGGCAATTCGACGAGAAAACCGTTCTTCACCATAGTGGAACAAAATATCCGCCAACTCTGTTTCTGAAAGTGTGTTGACTAGATCAGCCGCTGTTTTTCCTGTGCGGCTCATTCGCATATCTAAAGGACCATCAAAACGGAAAGAAAAACCGCGTTCTGCTTGATCAATTTGAAAAGAAGAGACCCCTAAATCAAGAACAATACCATTACATTCAGTAATTTTTTGTGATGCTAATAATTCCTTTATATTGGAAAAATCACCTTGTAATAAATGTAAAGAAGTAAATTCTTTTTGAATTTCTTGTCCACGAGCAATGGCATCGGGATCACGATCAATCCCCCAAACCTCACATGCAGCAGCAGATAGGATGGTTTTGCTATATCCACCGCCACCAAAAGTAGCATCAACATAGACACCTTTATCTTGTGGATCTAGTAAAGCCATTACTTCGTTTAACATGACAGGAAAATGTCCCTCATGCGCAGGATAGATATGTTTTGTCATAACTCTACCCCTTTTTTTGTTGCTTTTGGTGGAACTGCCAAGGTTTTTTGTTGCACTTTATGACGTGCAGCTTTGCATCTTTCAATAGCTGCAATTGGTTCCCAGATTTGAAAAATCGTTCCTAGCCCCATAAAGGTCACTGAATCTGTCAAGTTAGCATGCTCTTTTAAAATATCTGGCAGCAATATTCTGCCTTCTCGATCTGGATCAATAGGCCATGCTTCTGCATATAGAGTTGTAGCGATATCATCATGCTCTTCTGAAAACAGATTTAAGCTATCTAAAGAATTGGTAAGTTCAGAAAAAATCGAAAGAGGCCAAACCTCAATGCAAGGCATTTTATGAGAAGGGCGGAAAATTAATGAATGATTTTCTTTAGTTTGCTCTTTACGCAAGGCAGATCGAAAGCTTGCAGGCACAGAAACCCTTCCTTTGACATCAAGTCTATTTTGATGTGTACCAAGGAATAAGCTCATTCTTGTATGCCCCTTTCTAACATGTTGCGTAAATCTAAAAGAAAATGAATATGAATTGATCTGGTGTCATTATTAATCGACCATGTTCTTTTATGGGATAGCATGGGTCAATATGGGAGGTCAAACGATTACAGTAAAAAATCTTCTATTTTCAGTGGCTTTTGCCCAAAAGCTATTAAACTTCTTTAAACAAAGATAAAATTGCTTCGTATTTATGAAAAATTGGGGTTAAAGTTATTCTATAAGTGGTAGTATTTAAATTGAAAGAGAGTTTAAAAGTCAGATAGCCGGTAAGCCGGGTTCTGTAAATGTCTAAAAGACAAGTGATGACCATTCATCTAGAATACGATTCGCATCGCATTTCATGCAACCAACCCGGATAACAAGACGGAAAATCTTCGATCATTTTGCAATGATCCGTTATCCCTATTAGGTTTTGCTCCTGGTGGGGTTTACCCTGCCATTCCTGTTACCAAGAACGCGGTGTGCTCTTACCACACCATTTCACCCTGACTTGTAATTTATTGAGAAACAATAAATTCCGACAAGCGGTTTATTTTCTGTGGCACTTTCCCTGAGGTTACCCTCGCCAGCCATTAACTGGCACCATTTTTCCGTGGAGCCCGGACTTTCCTCTTTTTATAGAGTTTTTGGCAATATAAACAGCGATCATCTGGCTATCTGACAAGCTCATAGGGACTGTGTTTTGGATAAAAAGTCAAGGAAAAACTATAAAGATGAGGATTTTAGGAATTGTTACGATAAAGTGTTTAAATCAAAGTTGCTTGATTTTCGTAAAGTCAAAATCTTGACCTTTGGGGTTTTCACCAATTCGAATGATATTAGGTTTTATATAAGTATAAGGCGGCACAGGAAGATTATAGGGTGCGGGCATGGATTTATAGACACGTCCTGCTAGGTCAAACCTTGAGCCATGACATGTGCAATTATATAGTCCCCCCATTTTATTGCTGAGTTGTAAGGTTGGAACGCATCCTAAATGCGTACAAACCCCTATTAAAACAGCTGTTTCAGGATGAATAGAACGATGCCAATTTTGCGTATAAGGAGGTTGTTGGAAATCCTTGCTGTCTGGATCGCGTAGGTGTGAAACCAAGCTTGCGTCTTGTAATGTTTGCAGTGTTTCTTTGGGGCGGTTTAAGATAAATACGGGATGTCCTTGCCAAGTTACGGTTATTTGCTGTCCTGTTTTTAAGGAAGAAATGTCAACATCAACAAAACTATGTTCCAGAATTGTGTTTTGTGAATTTAAACTATTAAGAAAAGGCCATGCCACAACAACGCCGCCAACGGTCACAGAGCTAGCGGTTAATAGTTTTAAGAAACTGCGCCGATTGTTCTGTGAAGAGAGTAGAGGAGGCGTTGGTGTGGATGGAGTATCCGTCATTTGAGCTTAAGCCTTATCATTGAGCCATTAATGGATAGGATAAAAGTGATTAGGGGATCCCTTATCAACCTGTATATTACCATTTGTTCGATCAACGCGAAAGGTAAATAACAAAGGGAAATCATTGCGTGTATTGGTGCAAGTGCTGTTATGTTGCTCTCTTACCTGCATATTCACTGTTTCTTCTCCTGTGTCATTATTAATAACAAAAACAAGACAGTTTATAGGTGTCTGGGTCAATTTATTATCGGTAATGACCGTGCGTAGATACTGGGTGACTTGTTTATTATCCATCCAGTTTACTTTTTGTTTGCTCCATTGACGCGAGATATTGTCTATCCATCCCATTTCTTGGGCACCAATAACCCCAGCAGAAAACAGTAATGCAAAAATAACACGCTGTATAATCCTGCGCTTTATTGAACGGCGAGGTTTGCCTGAGAAACGAGATGTATTCTCTTCTTGTTTAACAGGCTTTTGAGAATGATTAGGTGATTCAGACATAGGAGATTAAGGCATATCTTCGTGCCAAATATGGCCGTCTTTAGCCAATAATTGTTGAGATGCCTGAGGGCCCCAACTTCCAGATTTATATTGAGAAAGGGGAATAACGTCTCTAGCCCAACCGTCCAAAATAGGTTCAATCCATTTCCACGCAGCATCAACTTCGTCACGGCGTATAAATAATAATGGATCTCCTTTAACAGCATCCATTAATAATCCTTCATATGAATCGGGATAACGAATATGAAAAGCTGGCGAAAACGCAATGTCAATAAAGGTGCTGCGTAAACTGGTATGAGATTTACTTGGATCTTTGACCTGCATTGATAACGACACACCTTCATCAGGTTGAATACGGATATGTAAACGGTTTGGTTGAGGAGCTGTCGGAAATAAGGACCAAGCGGATTTTTTAAATTGAATAATGATTTCGCTGGTTTTTTCAGCCAGTCGTTTGCCTGTTCTGAGGTAAAAAGGAACGCCAGTCCAACGAGATGTATTAATTTGTGCTTTAATTGCGACAAATGTTTCTGTATTGCTTTTGTCTTTTTTAAGCTCTTCTAAATAACCAGGCATATCTTCGCCATTAATAGAATTAGCTGTGTATTGACCTCTGACAGTGTCTGTCTTGATCATTTCGTCGGTCATTGGTTTTAAAGAGCGTAAAACCTTCAACTTTTCATTACGTAAATCATCAGCATTTAATGATATAGGTGGATCCATTGCTACCATACACAGGACTTGCAATAAATGGTTTTGTACCATGTCTCGTAATGCGCCAGCACCATCATAATATCCACCACGTTTGCCAACCCCAACAGTCTCAGCAGCAGTAATTTCGACATAATCGATTGAATCAGAGCTCCATAAACGTTCAAAAACAGGATTTGCAAAACGCAAAGCTAAGATATTTTGAACCGTTTCTTTACCAAGATAATGGTCAATACGGAAAATATGATTTTCTGGTAAATGCTTTCCTACACGGCTATTAATTTCTTCGGCTGTTGCTAAAGAGGTTCCAATAGGCTTTTCTAAAACGACACGAGTGGTTTTTGTTAATAATTTTTTGTTAGATAAATTATCACAAATATCACCATAGAGGCGAGGTGCTGTTGCAAAATAAAAAATACGTACAGTGTTGGCTTTGTCTGAATTTAATAATTTTTCAATATCAGCCCATTTGCCATTAGGATCTGCGCCATCCAAGCTTATATAGTAAATGAGCTTAATGAAATCTTCTATTTTCTCTGGGCTATGATCCTCTTCTTGAACGAATTGATTTAATCCATCTTGGGCACGTTTTCTGAAATCTTCATCTGTCAATGGTGAGCGTGCAGTACCAATAATACGAGTATTGCTGGGTAATTGACCATCAAGGTAACGATAATATAAAGCAGGTAATAATTTTCGAGTTGTTAAATCACCTGTTGCGCCAAAAATAATAAAATCAAATGGCGAATAGGTATGCGGGTTTTCCATAAAAATTTAACCTTTCAGATTATTTTGTTTAATTGCATGAATTAAGCGTAAAATAAATTTGGTAATAACGATAATAAAAATATAAACCTATCATTGAATAATTAGTCTTACTGATTATCATGATTTAGGGTTAGCTTAATATGATATTTTCTTTTTTCAAACTTTTAATTATGTTTGAATAAAATAATATTGCATCAAATAATTGACGCTACCAAAAGGATTGCGTAATGCAATATAACAAATACTGTTTATTTGATAGTATGCAAAAGTAAGGAATTAAAATGAGTGAGTTTGAAAAAGCACCAGAAGTTGGTGGGATTGCAGCAGATCGTTTGCGTAGCATCATTGAACGTATTGAACGTTTAGAAGAAGAGCGTAAAGGTCTAGCAAATGATATCAAAGACATTTATGCTGAAGCGAAATCTGCTGGATTTGATGTGCCTGTTATTCGTCGTATTATTACGGCACGTAAAAAAGAGCCTTCGGAAATTGAAGAACAAGAAACGCTTTTTGATATTTATCGTCGCGCTTTGGGAATGTAATGAATTTCAAGGGGAATTTTGACAATTTTCTCAAAGTTGATAAATTCATACATATTCAAGAATATTAATTTTATTTTAGTAATTAGGTAGCTGGATAAGTTTTATGGGGTCTTTTTTTCCAGAATGGATGCCTTTATGGTTTCAACTGATCGTCGTCGGCGTAGTTGTTATTTTTGGTCTTTGTTTTTTATTAATGCCGTTTTCTGTTTTGGGATTAAAAAGTCGTTTGACGTATCTTGATCATCAAATGGAAGATATCCAATCTCAATTACGGGTTTTATTGAAGCGACTTCCTGACGCACGTGAACGCTTAGAGTTCAAGTTACAGCCTATTCCTACAGGTGATGATGAGGTTGGTCGAAGTGGTGTGGTTAATAAAGGGAAAAAGTTAAAAGATTCTTCTGCTGAATATTATGCAGCAGTTGCTTCTACAAAAAATCGTCCCACATGTTTTGATCCTCCTTCTCAATCAGAGGAGGTTGACTTTACGCGTTCTCCTGAAAAAGAAACACATATTTCAGAGGAAGAACAAAACGCCAGACAAAATCGTTTTAGAGAGCGTGGACCTGCTGTATCAAGGCAAGAGCAACAATTTGTTAACCCTGGGCGAAGAGAAGATCAAATTTACAATCCTCCTAGCAAACCAGTTAAAGAAGAAAGACAGGAAGGATCACAACCACGACGTAGAGCCGAACCTATTTTGCGTTGGCCCCCGCGCTAATTGGAAAGGGGAAGAACCATGTCGTCATGGTGAATGACTTCATCGGGCCCTTCCCATCCAAGGGATGCATTAATATCGCCTGTTTGCAGACCAATAATTTGGTTAATTTCAGACGAATCATAAGCAGTAACACCACTGCCAATAATAAGTCCTTCTTTATTAGAGATCTTAATTAAATCTCCTCTTTGGAAATAGCCTTCAACCTTGATAATACCTACAGGCAGTAGCGATTTTCCAGAGTGCAAGGCTTTTTCTGCCCCGTGATCAACGTAAACAATCCCTTTTGTTGTTATTCCCCCTGCAATCCAACGCTTGCGAGCAGAATAAGTCGAGTGGTTAGGTAAGAACCATGAACATCTTGCACCGTCTTGCAGCGCTTTTAAAGGATGCTGAAGTTTGCCAAAAGCAATGGCCATGGCACAACCAGCTGTAGTAGCTATATTCCCCGCAGCAAGCTTGGTCGCCATGCCTCCAGAGGAATAACCACTCGGGGCTTTGCCTCCCATTGCCATAATTTCAGGCGTAATTTCTTCGATGATAGGTAGATGTTGAGCGTTTGTGTCTGATTTTGGATCTGCGGTATATAAGCCATCAATATCAGATAATAAAATGAGTTGATCTGCTCCTACCATTTCGGCAACACGAGCAGCTAAACGATCATTATCACCAAAGCGAATCTCTGAGGTGGCTACTGTATCATTTTCATTGATAATAGGGATGCAACCGAGTTTTAATAAAGTTTCCAAAGCCGAGCGTGCGTTTAAATAATGTAAACGTGTTTCTGTATCTTCCAAGGTTAGCAAAATCTGCGCAGTTGTAATATCGTGGGCAAGAAAATTTTCACTCCATGCCTGAGCCAGTTTAATTTGCCCAATTGCAGCAGCAGCTTGTTTTTCCGCCAACCGTAATTTATGGCGATTTAAGTTAAACGCATAACGTGCCAGCGCAATTGCCCCTGAAGAAACAACCAAAACATCGCAATTTTGCATACGTAAATTGACAATATCTTTGACTACAGTTTGTAACCAAGATTGGCGGATACAAGCATTCTGGCCATCGACCAGCAAGGCACTACCAATTTTGATAACAATTCGGCGGGCTTTATTAATTTTTGGAATTTGTTTCATATAGGACTAAATGGCTTTTGGTGAGAAATATCATTCAGTTTATGATTAGTAATATAGTTTTGTAAATAATATAAAATATCTTTTACACCATGATGCGTTGCCGCAGAAAGTAAAAAGACTTTTTGCCCTGTTGCTTTTTCCAAAGCTTGTTGTTTTTCCAAAACTTCTTCAGAAGTTAAAAGATCTACTTTATTTAACCCAATAATTTCATGTTTTTTAATAAGATCGCCGTGATAAGCTTCCAATTCATGGCGAATGGTTTTCCAAGTTTCAACAACATCTTCGGATGTAATATCAATTAAATGAAGTAACAAAGCGCAACGTTCGACATGGCCCAAGAATCGATCGCCGAGACCATTGCCCATATGGGCACCTTCGATTAGTCCTGGTATATCTGCCAGAACAAATTCTTCAGTAGAAGATAAACGCACCATTCCTAACTGAGGATGTAGCGTAGTAAAAGGATAATCTGCAATTTTAGGACGCGCTGCAGAAGCTACGGATAAAAATGTTGATTTTCCTGCATTTGGCAGCCCTACCAATCCGGCATCAGCAATTAATTTTAATCGTAACCAAATCCAACGTTCTTCACCAGGCCATCCTGGATCTGCACGGCGAGGGGCTCTGTTTGTGCTGGATTTAAAGCGTGCATTTCCAAAACCACCATCACCACCACGACATAAAGTAATGGTTTTTCCTGTTTCATCAAGGTCAGCCAGCAAGGTTTCTTTGTCATCATCAAAAATCTGTGTTCCCACGGGGACTTTGATTATCACGTCATCAGCAGCTGCACCTGTTCGGTTGGAACCAGAACCATTGCCACCTTTTCGAGCACGAAAATGTTGGGTATAGCGAAAGTCAATTAAGGTATTTAAATTATCAATAGCTTGAAAAATAATGTCGCCACCGCGTCCACCATCTCCACCGTCTGGGCCGCCATACTCAATGAATTTCTCTCTTCTAAAGGCGACAACGCCATTGCCACCATCTCCTGATTTTATATAAATTTTTGCTTGATCGAGAAATTTCATTTTTTATCTATACCTTAAAATATAAAGGGTCGATTCAATACGAATCGACCCTTTATTGAATAACAAAGACCATAAAGGTCAATGATGACTTTATTCAGCAGCGTTAGCTAGCGTTTCTACAGAAACAGTAACGTTTCCTTTGTTACGGCTGTCAAAGCGTACATTGCCATCAACAAGGGCAAAAATTGTGTGGTCACGACCTAAACCAACATTACTTCCTGGTTTAATTTTTGTGCCACGTTGACGAACAATAATGTTACCAGCGATAACTGATTGTCCACCGAATTTTTTTACTCCAAGACGACGACCTTCTGTATCGCGTCCGTTTCTGGAGGAACCGCCTGCTTTTTTATGTGCCATGATTTATCTCCTGTTTAAGAAATCAATATTGAATAGGGTTGTGAATTACGCAGCGTTAATTTCGGTAATACGCAAAACAGTTACAGGTTGGCGATGTCCATTTTTGCGGCGGCTGTTTTGACGACGACGTTTTTTGAAAATAATTACCTTTTTCAAACGATCTTGTGCAATAACAGTAGCTTTTACAGATGCGCCAGCAACAGTTGGGATACCAATTTTCCCATCAACAGCTAGAATCTCTGAAAAAGTAACGGTTCTTCCTGCTTCGACATCAAGTTTTTCAACTTTTAATACCATATCAGGGGTAACGCGATATTGTTTTCCACCAGTGCGGATAATTGCAAACATTAATAAACTCTCTATTTATGCCAAACTCTTGTAAAAGTGATTTTACAGAATTTCTTTTTGTTATAATTAGCTTTCAAAGGTACGATAGACTTTGAATTCTGACATATATCATATTTTTTAGTATAAAAGTCAATTGCTAAGTCAATAAAAAAGCTAATTTTTATAGATATATTTAGTTTAAAGATTTGATCTGATTAATAGTAGTGATTTATGTATTAAATATTAATATAATACCAAAGTATACATATTTTTAGCATAGTGAGTAATACATAAAAACATTTTGTATTTTCGATAGTGCAATAAATATTCTTTGTCATTTTTGTTAATACTTCTTGAAATATTTTTAAACTATCGATAAATCAGTCACATTATTTACTGTATTGTTTAAATTTAATAATGATTTTTTTCTTGAATACTTATTTAAGATTAACGCACAGATCCACCAGAGCCAATTTGTAAGTATGAGCCTTTGACATAATTATGATGTGAATTGTTTTGAGCGCAATTTGATAGAAAGAATAAGCTTATGATGCAAATTAGATAAAATGATTTTGTTTTGTTCATGGTTTTTCTTTTGAAAATTATTAATGCGTATGGGTTGTTAATCTTATATTAAACAGTAAGAAATCTTGGGGAAATCAAAGTTTTATTTTGGGTGATGAGTATTATGTTGAGTGAAGAGATATTTTTTCAATTTTAGATAGTAATTATTCTAAATAATGTTAGAGTTGTTATTTCTATATATATTGAAAAATAAAATTTATAATATAATTTTATTTGAATTTTATAAACAAAGTTCAAGTATTTAGTGTGGTTTTTGGGTAAATATAATGGAATTAGAAGAAAAAAATTTTTCGCTATTAGAGCTGACAGTCAAAGTTGTTTCGTCACATATATCTAATAATTCGGTTGGCACAGATCAATTGCCAGAATTAATTAGACAAGTATATCAAACGTTAAACTCTATAGAGAAAAATGGCTCAGAAACAGAAAAGTTACAGCCTGTTGTGCCTATTAAACGTTCTGTATTTCCTGATTATATTATTTGCCTAGAAGATGGCAAAAAATTGAAAATGTTAAAACGTCATATTCAAAGTGCGTATGGATTAACACCGGAACAATATCGTGAACGTTGGAATCTCCCTGCAGACTATCCTATGGTTGCGCCAAATTATGCAGAACGCAGATCTAATTTAGCTCGTGAAATTGGGTTAGGACGTAAAAATATTGCCAATAATAAAAATGATCATACCCATGGACGTAAAAGCCGCAAAGATGATTAAAAAATATTCTCTTTGACTCGGGTTGTCTTGATAATTATATATCCATTGTTTGGAAATATAAATAATATCTTATGGTTATGGGATGCTCAATTAAATGCAAATAGAAAGTGATTTATTACTCGAACGTCAAAAAATACGACGAAAATTGGTTTTGTGGCGTTGTATGGCAATAATTATATTTGTTGTGTCTGTTGCATCAATTATTGTGAGTGCTTCTTTATCTAAGATGGGATCTGGTGGTGATCATTTGGTAAAGTTGAAAATCGAAGGTATTATTGGATCTGATGTTTCTAAGCAAGTAAAGTTAATTGATGACGCTTTGGCAGATAAATCTATCAAAGGATTGATCCTTTGTGTGAATAGTCCCGGGGGTGCCGTTACAGGAGGAGAGCAATTGCATGATGCAGTAATGCGTTTTGCAAAGGAAAAACCTGTGGTTGTCAGTATGGGAGGTGTAGCCGCTTCAGCTGGTTATATGATTTCTGTACCAGCCAATCGGATTTTTGCTTTAAACTCTACCTTGACGGGGTCTATAGGTGTCATTATGCAAGCGCCTGACATTTCCGGATTGTTGGGAAAAGTTGGCATTACTGTTGATCAGCTGGTTTCTGGGCCTTTGAAGGGACAACCTTCGATGGTTAAGCCTTTATCACCTCAAGGTCGTGAGATGTTACAAGGATTGATTGAGAACTTTTATGATCAATTTGTAGGAATGGTTGCACAAGGAAGGCATATGGATGTTGCCAAGGTAAAAGAACTTGGTGATGGTCGTCCATATAGTGGTCAACAAGCGGTTAACAATGGGTTAGTCGATCAAATTGGTACAGAGCAAGATGCCAAGAAATGGTTAGCTCAGTATTTAAAATTATCATCTGATATCAAAGTAATAGAGTTAAAAAATAAGAAACCTTCTAAGTGGTTTTCTAGATTTATGGGTGAAACACTAGGAGATACGATGAATGGGGTTATGCAGCAAGCACTGTATAATAGTCATGAAAATCTTGATGGTGCTATAGCAATTTGGAAACCTTAGGCTACAAATTTAATAAAAGTATATAATGAGTATAAATGAATGACTAAATCTGAACTAATTTTAGAGATTGCAGCAGCACATCCAAATTTATTAATTAAAGATATTGATTTGATTGTTTCTACGATTTTTGATGAAATCGAAGCTTCGTTGTCTGAAGGTGGTAGAGTAGAGTTGCGTGGTTTTGGTGCTTTTTTTGTTAAAAATCGTAAAGCTCGTACAGGTCGCAATCCTAGAACTGGGGATGCTGTTGAAGTTGAAGAAAAGCACGTTCCTTTTTTCAAAACCGGTAAAGAACTCAGAAAGCGAACAAATAATCAATTAGAAGAGGCTGCTAAAAAGTAAGCTCAGCTTTGGGAAAATAATAAAAAGGCAAGGAAAAAAAATGAGTGGAACTGAGAATTTTAAAATTGTTCCCGTAATTTTGTCAGGAGGTACAGGCAGCAGATTATGGCCTGTTTCCCGTGCCAGTTTTCCCAAGCAATTATGGCCATTGTTAACAAATAATTCGATGTTGCAAGATACAGCATTAAGAGCGGTCGGGTCTATGTTTACAGACCCGATTATTGTTTGTAATAATGATCATCGTTTTTTAATTGCTGAACAGTTGCGCGAGATTGGCATTGAAAAAGCCCGTATTTTATTAGAGCCAATTGGCAGAAATTCAGCCCCAGCGATTGCAGCAGCAAGCATGTTAGTAGCTCAAGAAAACCCAAATTATATTCTTTGGGTCATGGCAGCTGATGCAGTTGTTCAAGAAACAGAGCTTTTAATTGAATTAGTTAAAGAGGCAGCAATCCTGGCTCAAAAGGAAAAAATTCTTACATTTGGTATTCATCCAACCAGACCAGAAACGGGGTATGGGTATATTGAAAAAGGGCAAAAGCTTTCAGAGGCCGAACATGCTTTTTTTGTAAAAGCATTTACAGAAAAACCTGACTATCAGCGTGCTGTTCATATGATAGGATCTGGGAATTATTTGTGGAATTCAGGGATGTTTGTTTTTTCTGCACAGACGATGCTGAGGGAAATGGAAAAATATACGCCAGAGCTTTTATCTCTTATACAAATTGCCATTAAAAACCGCAAAACAGATTTATATTTTGAACGAATCCAACTTGAGGATTTTGTAAATATTCCTGATATTTCGATTGATTATGCGATTGCTGAAAAAACCGAGCAAATGCTAGTTATTGCTGCGGATTTAACTTGGTCAGATATAGGTAGTTGGGATGGTCTTTGGGACATTAGCCCAAAAGATAAAGTAGGCAATGTTGCCATAGGTAATGTGTTCTTAGAAAATACTCATAATAGCTATGTTCGCTCGGATGATATGGTGGCGGCGGTCAGTGGTCTTGATGATGTGGTTGTTGTGGTTACTAAAGATGCTGTCTTGGTTACAGATCGACGCAAATCTCAAGAAGTTAAAAAGATTGTTGAACGGTTGATAACAGCCAAGCAAAAAGAAGCCTTTGCACATGCACGTTGTTATCGCCCTTGGGGGTTTTATGAAACTTTGGTCAATGGACATCGTTTTCAGGTAAAACAGCTGGTGGTAAATGAAGGTTCACAACTTTCTTTGCAAAAACATTATCATCGCTCTGAACATTGGGTTGTGGTTTCTGGAGTTGCAGAGGTCACAAGGGGCAATGAAAATATTCTTGTTAAAGAGAATGAAAGTGTTTACTTGCCAGCTGGAACATTACATCGTTTGGGGAATCCTGGACGTATCCCTTTGGTAGTGATTGAAATACAGTCTGGCGCTTATTTAAATGAAGATGATATTATTCGTATAGAAGATAATTATAACCGTTTGGATTAATTTTCATATCTAACGAAAATCCATCCCTTATGAGCATTGAGAGATGCTATTGGATTTGCTGTTTTGATTAAAGTAATATCTTGTGATTCAAGTTGTGGAAAATCTGCTAATATTTCAGTAGCAGCACGATCTATAATTTCAAAATCATCATCCCTTGGCTCTTGATTTAAATAAGCATAAATAAAGATACATATATTTGTATAATCATAAGCAATGGCACGGATATTTGTTCCGATATGCCCTAAGAAAGCTTTATGAATCGATAATTTTAGATACGTGTCATCTATCATTTTGATATTAGATGGGAAATAAAGATTATTTTTTCCCATCTAATATCATATTCTTTAGTTTGTTTCACCTAAATAGCGTTCAGCTTCTAAAGCTGCCATACATCCAGAGCCAGCAGCAGTAATTGCTTGGCGGTAAGTTTTATCTTGCACGTCACCTGCTGCAAAAATACCATGAATAGAGGTCTGTGTTGTACCTGGTTTTGTCTTGATATAGTTTTCAGAATCCAATTCAATTTGCCCTTTAAACAAAGAGGTGTTTGGATTATGACCAATAGCGATAAAAACACCATCTACATCAATGGTAGCTTGTTCATTTGTTTTAATATTTTTTAAAGCAACACCTGTGACAGCTTCTGGGGTTCCTCCTGAAAGAATATTTTCAACGACAGAATCCCAAATGACAGAGATCTTTGGATTAGCAAGCAAACGATCTTGTTGGATTTTTTCAGCTCTTAGGCTATCGCGGCGATGAATAAGAGTAACATGAGATGCATGATGGGTCAGGTATAATGCCTCTTCAACAGCAGTATTTCCGCCGCCAATTACAGCTACTTTTTTACCACGATAAAAAAAACCATCACAAGTAGCACAAGCAGAAACGCCATATCCTTGTAGGCGCTCTTCGGCTTCTAGTCCTAACCAACGAGCCTGAGCCCCTGTAGCAATAATGGCAGTGCGTGCTTTATAGATATTGCCACCATCGGTATGAAAAACAAAATATCCATCTTCTTTTTGAGGGTCAAGTAAGGAACATTTTGAAACACTGTCCATTACGATTTCGGCACCAACATTTTTAGCTTGCGCTGCCATTTGATCCATTAACCAAGGCCCTTGAATAGCCTCTGCAAAGCCTGGATAGTTTTCTACATCATTGGTGATGGTCAATTGTCCACCAGGTTGTAGGCCTGTTAAAAGAACGGGTTTCATATTAGCTCTGGCACCGTAAATTGCTGCTGTATATCCAGCAGGACCCGCACCAATAATAAGCATATTTGTTATAAATGTTTCCGTCATATTGTTATATCCTGATTTTGTCGTAGCGATTTTTTAAATATTATATATATGGTGTTTATTGTATAAAAAGAAGGTTTCGTTTAACAATAGCCTTTTAAAGATATAAATAAAATACAAAATGCTAGGGCAGGTAACAAGTATATGGCACAATTAGTAGAACTTGATAGAATTGACTGGCTGATTTTGGATGAATTACAAAAAGATGGACGCATTACTAATATTGATTTAGCTCAACGTGTTGGTATATCTGCTCCGCCTTGTTTGCGACGGGTCAGACGCTTGGAAGCTATGGGGGTTATAAAAAGTTATCATGCAGTCATAGATAATGTTTCTGTGGGCTGGTCTTTGTCAGTGTTTGTTTTGGTTGGTTTGGATAGTCAAAAAGAATCTGTCTTAACAGAATTTGAAACCCAAATGGCGGAATTGCCCGAGGTGAGAGAGTGCCACATGGTGCGTGGTGGTGTTGATTTCTTAATTCGTTTTATTGCTAAGGATGCCGAGGATGAGAATCGATTAACGCATGAGTTGACCAGTAATCCTCATGTTGCCAGAGTTCAAACTTTACAAATCATTAGAACCAGCTTGCAAAGAGAAGGGGTTCCTCTAGCTAAACCTGCTGAATGATGTATCTTTTGTATATGGATAGATTGTAAATATCGTAATGAATGTTTTCACCCCCTCAAAATATAAGTTAGAGCTTTGTGTGATTATCCCTTGCTATAATGAAAGGGATAATGTGGAGCCGTTATTTCAAGCTCTGGTTAAAGCATTAGATGGAAGACGTTGGGAAGCAATTTTTGTCGATGATAACTCTCCTGACGGTACGATTGAGCAAGTTTGGCAATTGGCCCAACAAGACCAACGAATTAGGGGAATTTTACGTGTAGGAAGGCGAGGGCTTTCTACAGCAGTAATAGAAGGTGTGCTGTCGACATCTGCACAATGTATAGCCGTGATTGATGGAGATATGCAGCATGATGAAACATGTCTACCCATTATGTTAGATGCTGTATTAAAAGATAATTATGATTTTGCAGTAGGTAGTCGTCACGTAGAAGGCGGTGATGATACTGGACTTGCCAATAAATGGCGTCATTTTTTATCAAATACGGGAATTCGTATTTCACAATTTTTTTTACCTGTTCCTTTGCAAGACCCAATGAGTGGTTTTTTTCTGTTAAAACGGTCTTTGTTCATTGAGCTTATGCCACAATTGTCAGGAACAGGGTTCAAGATTTTATTAGATCTGGTAATGTCCTCGCCCAAAACAACTCGAATAAAAGAAGTACCTTTCAGGTTTCGTGAAAGAATATTTGGGAAAAGTAAACTTGGTTTCCGAGTAATGATTCAATTCGTCATTATGTTAATTGAAAAACTATATCAACGAATTTAATCGGTCTAATCTAACCAACTTATTTAAAACAATTTTATATCGCTGCAAATAAGAGATGTTTAATTCTTCCTTACGGTGGAATGTAACTTTCTTATAATGTGTTATGTTGATATTATTATCGGCATCATTTCAAATATCTTCACCTTTTTTATTCTGGTTAACTATACGTGAAAAAACATCCATCTTTATGGCTTTTGGTAATATTGATTATTTTGACAATAGTGCGTTTTATTGTTGCTTCATCTCTATACCTGTCTCCTGATGAAGCTTATTATTGGGTTTGGTCACGTGCTTTGGATTATAGTTATTATGATCACCCACCCATGATTGCGTTGTGGATTAAAACAGGATGTTTATTATGGGGTAATACAGAATTAGGAGTGCGCTTTTTAGGCTCTGTTGCTGCATTCGTTGGCAGTTTTTTTGTTTATTTTGCTGTTAAAGATTTTAATCGCCATCACTCAGATTCAAGGCAAAAAGCGATTATAGCCGTTTTACTTTTAAATGCGACCTTAACAGTGGGTGTCGGCGGTATTATTGTAACGCCTGATACGCCGTTGTTATTTTTTATTTGTATAATGCTATGGGCGTGTGGTCGTCTGCTTTATACGAAATCTGTACAATATTGGTGGGTTATTGGCGCCAGTGCTGGGTTGGCATTATTGAGCAAATATACAGCCTTATTAATGATTGCGGCTTTGGGACTATGGTGTTTATTTACCAAAGAAGGTCGTGGATATTTAAAAACGAAAGAGCTATGGGGGGGGGCAATCCTAGCAGGTTTTATTTTCTCCCCTGTTATTATATGGAACAGCCAGCATCAATGGATCAGCTTTTTCAAGCAAGGAGGAAGAGCTGGGGATTGGAACCCAAATCGTGCTTTGCAATTTTTATCAGAGTTATTAGGTGGACAAATAGGTTTATCTACACCCGTTATTTTTATCTGTTTTTGTATTGGGCTATTTTATTTAACACGAGCTGTATGGCAAAGAAAATGCAATTCTGGTTCATATCTATTGTGGTTGATGGTTGTCTTACCCGTTTTTGTGTTTATTCAACATGCAATTGGGGATCGAGTACAGGCTAATTGGGTAGGATTATTATATCCTGTGTTAGTGGTAATTGCAGGTCTTTATGTGACGAAATGGCTTAAAACGGCTATTGTTGTTGGATTTTCAATAGTGTCTTTGGTTTATATCCAAGCAATTTTTGCGATTGTACCTTTGCCTGCAAAAAAAGATATGTTGTTAAAACAGTTGGGTGGTTGGCAAAGTTTTGCCCAATCTGTCAATGCTGCTGTGCCTGTGGATTGTGTTATTATTTCTGATAATTATGGACTAGCTTCAGAGCTTAGGTTCTATTTACCTGATAGGCAAATAATGGCAATTGGGAATCGTTGGCAATATTTTAGTTTGCCCAGCAGTAATTTAACAGAAGGTTATTTTATTCGTAGGCAACGTGCCAAGGAACTATCATTTTTAACTGTTGGTAAAAATGATTATTTTGTTTCTCCACTTAACCCTTTGGGCTATGCACCTCGTGGGAACGTTGCTCGTATCCAAAAGGGCAGTATAGCTCAAGCTTATGAATTGTATCTGGTAAATCTTAGTCCTGATCTTATCATAAAGAGAGAAAGTAAGTTTCTACCTTACTAGCTAGTACTTTATAAAACCTCTTTTTTTGGATCGTACTATCCCTTTAATTAAAGATAGAACATGATCATTTTTATGCGGACGTAGTCAGCAAATAATAAAGGGTGATGTCTTTATGGTAATGGCTATATTTTGCATAGAAATACAGGCGGATGATTAAGAGGCAGATTTTAAAGCTTCGGCCGTAGAAGCTTGAAAGGCTTGCTCAACGGATTGTATTAATGTTGGTAATCTAAAAGGTTTGTCAATTTTGGGCAAAGGGAGTTGTGCCAGACGCTTATTAAGCTCGAAATTACCACTCATTAATAAGATTTTACATTGTTGCGTCAGTAGTTCTTTAACCAAAGGATAAGGGTCGCCGTCAGGTAAGCAAGAATCTACGATGGCAATATCAAAGCGAAACTGAGATTGTAGGCAACATGCCTGAGTAACAGAGTGCGCAATATAAATTTTTTCAACTTTGTCTAGTAAACTCAGTTCGAGTAAATCGCATATTTCTGGTTGGTCTTCTATGATTAAAAGCGAAGCAGAAGAGAGCATCATTAACTAATCAACCGTGTATTTAACATGAGAGGTGCAAAGAACTTTTTTTATAACAAAAAAATTATTATCTGTATAACACTATTTTGAAATTTTAAGGAAAAATTAAAGAAATATCAACTTAAAATTAAATGATATTTAAATGGCGCACCCGACAGGAATCGAACCCATAACCCCCAGATTCGTAGTCTGGTGCTCTATCCAGTTGAGCTACGGGTGCGTCTTGAAATAGGCTTGTATCTTATCTTTTTTTTGATTGCAAGCCTTTTTTTTATTTTTATTAATTAATGTGCGATGGCATCTGACAAGCCATAATGTTTGGGGCGATAAAAAGTAATGTGCGCACGGCAGTCTGGGGTTCCATAAGTGCCGATAATATTTTCATCTTTTGCTTTACCTTCGAAAATTAAATCATAAGGTTTGTGATCCATATCTACTCGATGAAGTTTTGCTACTAAATGTCTTGGTTTTTGTTTTTTATCGAAATCCCCTCTTAGAATCAAAGCACCATTATCAGGGGAAAAAAGAACCATTTTTTTATCAACGCGTAATGCGGCTATTCTATCGGTAGGGCAGGTTCCTTGTTCAACTTCCATTTTTCCCAACCAAATACCTTGTGGGTGATCTTCTGCAAGTTTGCTGCCACAAGCATTCAAAGCAAGGCAGGTAAGCCCTAAAAGCATGGAGTTGGTAAAAAAATATCTTATTTTCTTTTTAATCATAGAAAGCTCCGACAAAATTCAATAAAAACTTATAGTATGAAAACATCAAATTAATTTAGTCTTATAAACGAGAAAGTTAAAATTTTTTAGATAATTCTCTTTTTATCTGAATGTTTTTCGCTTATTTGATAGTGAAGCATGTTTTTTCAAAAAAGTTTAATGAAGAAGTTGGTATAATGACCCAAGTAAGTGACTTAGAACAATCTTTACACGAAGAAAAGATTCTTATTCTTGATTTCGGTAGCCAAGTAACTCAATTAATAGCCCGACGCGTTCGCGAAAGTGGTGTTTATTGTGAAATTTGGCCTTATACCAGTAAAAATGAAAAGATTCGTTCTTTTGCGCCCAAAGGTATTATTTTATCAGGCGGTCCTGCCAGTGTTGCGGATCAAGATTCTCCTCGTATTCCAGATGAAGTTTTTGCGCTTAATATCCCTGTCTTGGGGATTTGCTATGGCGAACAAGCAATGTGCCACCAGTTAGGGGGACAGGTCGAATCTAGCGATCATCGTGAATTTGGTCGTGCGCACGTCGATGTTGTTGAAGATAGCTCTTTATGCCGTGGGGTATGGGCAAGAGGAAGTCGTGAGCAAGTATGGATGAGCCATGGGGATCGTGTTGTGAAACTTCCTCCTGGATTTAAAGTTATTGGAACCAGTGAAGGTGCGCCTTATGCGATGATTGCTGATGAAGGTCGTCGTTTATACGGGGTTCAATTCCATCCAGAAGTTGTGCATACACCTCATGGTGCAGCATTGTTAAAGAATTTCACGCATAATATTGCTGGTTGTCGTGGAAATTGGACAATGGCGAGTTTTCGTGATTTGGAAATCGAACGAATTCGTCAGCAAGTTGGGGATAAAAAGGTTATTTGTGGTTTATCTGGTGGTGTTGATTCTGCTGTAGCAGCAGTATTAATACACCAAGCGATTGGCGATCAACTAACCTGTATTTTTGTCGATCATGGTATGTTGCGTCAAGGTGAGGTCGATGAGGTTGTTAAAACCTTTACAGGGCAGTTTAATATTCCTTTGATTAAACGTGATGCTTCTGATCTGTTCTTAAAAGAATTAGAGGGTGTTAAAGATCCAGAGGTTAAACGTAAAACGATTGGTCGTTTATTTGTTGAAGTCTTTGAAGAAGAAGCTAAAAAATTAGGTGGTGCGGATTTTCTTGCCCAAGGAACTTTATACCCTGATGTGATTGAAAGTGTCAGTGTTACAGGATCATCAGTAACTATTAAATCTCATCATAATGTTGGTGGGTTACCAGAGCGGATGAATATGCAGCTGGTTGAACCGCTTCGAGATTTGTTTAAAGATGAAGTCCGTGACCTTGGTCGTGAAATGGGTATTCCAGAGAATATCGTCGGTCGTCATCCTTTTCCTGGACCAGGATTAGCTATTCGAATTCTAAGTGATATTACGAATGATAAACTGGATTTGTTGCGTAAAATTGATTCTATTTATCTGGAAGAAATTCGCAGTGCTGGTTTATATGATGCCATTTGGCAGGCTTTTGCAGTATTGCTCCCTGTTCGCACCGTTGGTGTGATGGGTGATGGTCGTACTTACGATCACGCTTGCGCATTACGCGCCGTAACCAGTGTTGATGGGATGACGGCTGATGTCTATCCATTCGATATGGCGTTCTTAACCAGAGTTGCTGGGCGTATTGTGAATGAAGTCCGTGGTGTTAATCGTGTGACGTATGATATTACCTCAAAACCACCAGGAACCATTGAGTGGGAATAAGGTTTTTTTTATATAAGAATACAGTTGATTTAATTAAGACTTACTTAATATTTCAATAATTAAGTAAGTCTTAATTTTATTATTTAAAAATATATTAAAAATTTTGTGTATAAAAGAATAGAAATACAATGAATAAACTATTATAATTTTGCTCGTTATTTGTATTTTTTGTTATGTTAAGTGCTTGTCATAATGATTGCCCCTCCAACCATTATACGATTATGTTGTCTCCAGAAATAGTCCCGTGTGAAGGATGGATGGGACTAATGGAAAAGTGTATGCAAATTAAAAAGCTGAATTCTACAAATCCCAGCGAGCCACAAGAAGCAAAATGGGATTTTTTATATATTTCAATTGAAGGGTTCAAACGAGAAAAAGGATATAGATATCAGTTGTATGTTAAGGATACAGATTTGAGTAAACATCCAGTGGTTACAGATCGGTTTGGACAGTATTGGACTTTAGTAAAAATTATTCATAAAGAAAAAATTGATCAAAATTTAGCATATAAAAATTGATAGTAACTTTCTATTTTTTTGATTCAGTTATACATAATGGAGACAGCTCTTGTTTTATCGTGTTTGTAGAGTAAATTTAGCTTGTGTCATAACCACACACGAATAAAAATATTTCCTGTCAAGACTATTGTTTTGTTGATTTTATATCATCATATAGATATTTATAATCTTTAAATATACTAGATATAGAAAATTAACCATTTCATTTAACAATTTATGGTGTATCGTTAGGGATAACAAACCCTTAAGCCCTTAATCTTGTTTTGCGAGGATATGAGACGTGAGTCCTGTTGATGTACTTGAAAAAAAGCCCTCTGTAACAGTAAGAAGTAAAGTTGAACAATCCACGTTTGACTTTACTGATGCGTTGGCTGGGAACGTTCAGCTTTATGGGCGATATCAGGTAAAACTTAATCATTCTCGTGATGATTTGTTAACCCCTTTTGGTAAAGCGACATTGGATGATCGCTATTTGATGGAAGGGGAGTCTTATCAAGATTTATTTGCACGTGTTGCTTCTTATTACGGTAGTGACGCAGGGCATGCACAACGTCTTTATGACTATATGTCTCAACATTGGTTTATGCCTGCAACGCCAGTACTATCAAATGGGGGAACTTCTCGTGGTTTGCCGATTTCTTGCTTTTTGAACGAAGCAGAAGACAGCCTTAAAGGTATTGTTGAGCTGTGGAACGAAAATGTTTGGCTTGCTTCTCGTGGCGGTGGAATTGGTTCTTACTGGGGGAATCTGCGTTCAATTGGTGAAAATGTTAAACGGAATGGTAAAACCTCAGGAGTGATTCCGTTTATTCGCGTGATGGATAGCTTAACGTTGGCAATCAGCCAAGGCTCTTTACGTCGTGGTTCAGCTGCTGTGTATTTGCCTGTTTGGCATCCTGAGATTGAAGAATTTATCGAATTACGTCGCCCTACAGGGGGGGATCCTAATCGTAAAGCATTGAATTTACATCATGGTGTATTGGTTTCTGATGCTTTTATGCGCGCTGTAGAAAAAAATGAAGAGTGGGCGTTATTGTCCCCTAAAGATCAATCAGTGATTCGTAAAGTTTCAGCACGTTCTTTGTGGATCAGATTGCTAACCACACGTATTGAACAGGGCGAACCATATATTGTTTATTCAGATACCGTTAATAATGCACGTCCAGAACATCATAAATTAGCTGGACTTGAAGTTAAAACTTCGAATCTCTGTGCTGAAATTACATTACCAACTGGAATAGATCATAAAGGTGAAGAAAGAACAGCTGTTTGTTGTTTGTCTTCTTTAAATCTAGAATATTGGGATCAATGGAATAATGTTCCTCAGTTTATTCCAGATGTCATGTTATTTTTGGACAATGTCTTACAAGATTTTATCAATAACGCGCCAGATGAAATGGCACGCGCTCGTTATGCAGCGTCTCGTGAACGTTCAGTTGGTATGGGCGTTATGGGTTTTCATTCTTTCTTGCAAGCCAAGAATATTCCTTTTGAAAGTGCGATGGCCAAAGTTTGGAATAAAAAAATGTTCCAACATATTCGTGCTCAAGCGGATAAAGCCTCTGTGATGCTAGCCGAAGAACGTGGCCCGTGTCCTGATGCTGAAGATTATGGAATTAACGAACGCTTTTCAAATAAAATGGCAATTGCACCAACGGCTTCTATTTCTATTATTGCGGGAAATGCCAGTCCAGGAATAGAACCGATTAATGCCAATGTCTTCTTGCAAAAAACATTATCAGGGTCCTTTATCGTGCGTAATCGTCATTTGAGAGCATTATTGCAAAGCAAAGGACAAGACACAGATGAGGTTTGGTCTTCTATCACGTTGAACAAAGGCAGTGTTCAGAATTTAGAATTTTTAACTCAAGATGAAAAAGATGTTTTTAAGACAGCATTTGAACTTGATCAACGCTGGATTATTGAACATGCAGCAGATCGCTCGCCGTTTATTTGTCAGTCTCAATCTGTTAATTTATTCGTGCCAGCAGACATTCATAAACGTGATTTACATCAAATTCATTATCAAGCATGGAAAAAAGGGGTGAAATCTTTATATTATTGTCGCTCATTATCCTTACAACGTGCAGATGACGTCAGTAATGTTGCGGTAAAGATGGATGTTTTATCTCCGATTACGCCATCAACACCAATTGATGGGAATACAACGACAGATTATGAAGAGTGCCTATCTTGTCAATAGACTTTAATTCTTTGTAATTTTATAAAAACCCCTTATCTTTAATGTTAGATAAGGGGTTTTCTTTTACTCTGATAACTAGAAATATAAAAATTTATCATAATAGAAAGGATAAGAGATGACTGCTATTCCAAAGCTTATTTTGAATGATGGAACGACAATTCCTGCTGTTGGATTTGGTACTTACAAGTTAAATGGCAGACAAGGTGCCAAAGATATTGTTAGAGCGATTCATAACGGATATCATTTTTTAGATTCTGCATTTAATTATGAAAATGAAGGGACAGTGGGGGAAGCTGTTCGTCAATGTGGTCTTGCTAGAGAGAAAATACAGGTCACCTCTAAACTTCCTGGACGGCATCATCAATATGATAGAGCGTTGCTCACTATTGAGGAGTCTTTATATAGAGCTCAATTAGAGTATTATGATTTTTATTTAATTCATTGGCCCAACCCCATTACAGGAAATTATGTGGAGGCTTGGCAGGCTTTGATTGAAGCGCAAAAAAGAGGGATGATTAAATCGATTGGAGTATGTAATTTTTTACCAGAGCATTTGGATACTATTATTAAAGAAACGGGAATTACCCCTTGTATTAATCAAATAGAATTACACCCTTATTTTTCTCAAGAAACACAACGTGCTTATAATAAAAAGTTGGGAATTATAACGCAATCATGGAGCCCAATTGGTAGGGCAAGTAGTATGTTGGAGAATCCAATTATCCAAGAAATTGCCAAGCAACATCAAAGGTCTACCGCTCAAATTATCTTGCGTTGGCATGTGCAATTAGGGGCTATGCCTATTCCGAAAGCGACCTCTGATGAAAGGCAAAAAAACAATCTAGCATTATTTGATTTTGCATTAACTGAAGCTGATATGGCCAAAATCAAAGAATTAGACAGGCCTGATGGACGGTTAAAAGATCAGGATCCATCACGATATGAAGAGTTTTAAGATCATATAAATAAAAAAAGAGGTTATTTAAACTAACCTCTTTTTTATAATACTAACCTTCTAAAATCATATCTTCAAACGCATCTTCCCAAGTTCCCTGGGTTGCAGCACGGCTATATTCAGTAGAGCGGTTTTCAAAGAAATTGGTATGCTCAACTGCGTTTAACATCTCATCCATCCATGGGAGTGGATTTTTATGAATATCATAAAGTATATCAACCCCAAGTTGGGTTAAACGACGATTGGCAATGAAACGAATATATTGTTTAACCGTTTCAGCATCTAGACCTTCTACGTCGCCCATTTCAAAAGCAAGATCGATAAAAGCATCTTCATGTTCCACAATGGTTGCGCAAATATCGCGTAATTCTTGTTGGAATTCAGGTGTCCATAAAGATGGATTTTCTTGAATAAACGTACGGAATAATTTGATGATGGATAAGCAATGTAAAGTTTCATCGCGCACAGACCATGAAACGATTTGTCCCATTCCTTTAAGCTTGTTAAAGCGTGGAAAATTCATCAAAATCGCAAAAGATGCAAAAAGTTGTAACCCTTCTGTAAATGCGCCAAATACAGCCATTGTTTTGGCAATTTCATAGGGGCTATCAACGTTGAAACTCTGCATATAGTCATATTTATCCTTCATTTCTTTATAATTTAAAAATGCAGAATATTCGACTTCTGGCATGCCAATTGTATCCAAAAGATAACTATAAGCAGCAATATGAATCGTCTCAATATTAGAAAATGCAGCAAGCATCATCAGAACTTCAATGGGTTTAAAGACCTGACTATAATATTTCATATAGACATTATTAACTTCAACGTCTGACTGGGTAAAAAAACGAAAAATTTGTGTAATCAAATTTCTTTCTGAATCGTTGAGGTTTTTATGCCAATCTTTAACATCTTCTGCCAAAGCGACTTCTTCTGGAATCCAGTGAAGGCGTTGTTGAGTTGACCATGCTTCATAGGCCCATGGATAATGAAAAGGCTTATAAACGGGATTATAAGTCATTAAATTATGGGGTTTCGTGGTGTCTTTTATGTTGTTACTCAACAAACTTCTCCTTTGTGGATCTTTCTTTGGTTATTTATTCATGCAACATGGTGAACAACCAAAGAAAAATCAATCTACGAGGGCGTAACTATCGCCAATTGCTTTTATGCTAATGATAAATTATCGGGTAGATATTGTGTATATGGTATATAAAATAATGTAAAGATACTATATATAGTTTTTATAGGTTTGGGAATATTTATCTGATTGGCCTTCTTTACATGTTTTGCGAATCTTAACCTTATGACTATTGTTCTAATTTTAACTTGTTTAGGGTAGTAAGCAAAGCATTTTTCCATCTTTAAGTATATGATTAGCCTCTGTGGTGAAATTTCCATTATCCTCATGCAAAACTAGTCCAGGGGCGATATGGCTACCACCAGTGGAACCCATACGTCCCTGAAGTAAAATAATGCGTGGAGGACGATTTACTTTCGGCCATAAGGGAAATAAAATTAGTGACCCCAGCTTGTAATGATGCATTACAGCACTTGCTTCTGCATATAATGAGACAGAAAGTGCCAATGTTAAGGTTCCACCTTGGCGTAAAGGACGACTGAGCGCATAAATCCACTCAGACAAGAAGCCTTTAGGTAATCTTTTGGCTAAATCCTTCTTGGGATCAGGAGAGGGACAACTATTATATGAGTGCCAAGGAGGATTAGAAAAAACATGATCTACATGTTCTTGCCCTTGGGGTAAAAAGTCAAAAGGGCGTTTTGGAAGTTTAGGTAAAGTGATTTCGATAGCTTTTAAACTATTCATTTCGTTGAGTTGAAAATTCTCATTAGCTAAGGCTATCATTTCAGGATGCTGTTCAAAACCTATACCAGAAATATTAGGAACACGGTGATGCAAACACATTAATCCCGCTCCAGCACCACAACCCCCTTCAATAATAGTTTGCCCTGCTTTGGCAGGAATTGCGGCAGCCATTAAAATGGGTTCTAGAGCAGTACGGTAACCTTCTTGATATTGTTTATAAAGAATCTTTCCTTCAAGAAGCGTTCCATCAGATGTTTTTTTTGATTTATGGTGTATAAGAGAAGATGAAGAAGAGAGCGATTGCATAAATCATGGACCAAAAGATGTTTTAACAAAATAAATTGTATTCTAGCTTAATAATAAGTGAAGTGTTAATGATAAAAATGTTCTATAGTCTTGTTTTTGGATTTAGTAAGAATATTTTAAGTGTTACATATAGTCGATTGGAATTGAAAGTAACAATTCTACAAAAGGTAATAGAGTAAGAAGCCCATCTCAATGGATACAAAAGAACCTCTACAAAAATTATTAGATTACTTGGCCAGTGATATGGAGCTTTGTAATCGTCTTATTATGGATAGAATGCAAAGCTCTGTGGATTTGGTTTCACAGCTGGCAGCCCATCTTATTGTTGCGGGGGGTAAACGGCTACGTCCTTTATTAACCTTAGCTTCTGCTCGATTATGTGGGTATGAGCAACTCTCTCAAGGTAGTATGCCTCGTCATGTTCGATTGGCAACTAGTATCGAGTTTTTACATACATCCACTTTATTACATGATGATGTTGTTGATGAAAGTAAATTGCGTCGAGGTGCGGATAGCGCCAATGTTGTGTTTGGCAATGCCGCCTCTGTTTTAGGAGGTGATTTTTTATTCGCTCGTGCTTTTCAAATTATGACCGAAGATGGGTCTTTGGACGTCATGCGTGTTATTTCTCAGGCTTGTGCGACAATCGCCGAAGGTGAATTGTTGCAAATGACCACGCAAAATGATTTGTCGACATCGATTGCACGTTATTATGAAGTCATTTATGGAAAAACAGCAGCTTTGTTTGCAGCATCTTGTCGAGTCGGTGCTATTGTTGCTGATTCTACTGTAAAAGATGAAGAAGCTTTAGAGAATTATGGTTTGAATCTCGGTATGGCTTTTCAGCTTGTAGATGATGCTTTGGATTATTCTGCAAAACAAGAAGAGTTAGGCAAGACGGTTGGTGATGATTTTCGTGAAGGTAAAATTACCTATCCAATTCTAATTGCTTATCAAAAGGCAGATGCAGAGGAAAAGAAATTCTGGGAACGTGTCATTGAAAGTTGCGATCAAACGGATCAAGATCTTGAACATGCTTTGTCTTTGATTAATGAGCATCAGGCTCTTGAGGAAACTTTAAAAGAAGCGATGTCTTTTGCGAATAAGGCATGTGATGCTATTCGTCATTTCCCCGAAGGGGAATTGCATTCTTTGTTTGAAGAAATTGCGCGATACACAGTAACGCGTCATTTCTGAGATTGGAAATGACGTAACTTTGTATATCCCATATACGTAATCTGTTCTAGTAAAGCTTTATCTTCATTAGGTAAGGCAGTATAATAGAAACGGTTAGTGCGTGGTGTATTATTATTGGGCGTAATTGTTTTTGCTGCTATTAGATCCAAAGCATGTTTAGCAACGGCATTTGCTGGATCAAGCCATTGAATATGGCGAGGGGATAGCTCTTGTAAATGGGGCAAGACAAATGTGTAATGTGTGCACCCTAGACATACTGTATCGATTTGTTCTGCACTAGGCATACTTAAAAGTGCGTGAATTTCTTGGGCAATATTTTCAGGATTATAAGACTCTTGACGAAAAATTTGTTCGGCAATTTTGGCTAAAATTGGTGAACCATAGCCGATCAATTGACAATCAGCAGCAAATTGCTCTTTTAAACTTTTAAGATAGGGGCGCTGCACAGTGGCACGGGTTGCTAACAGGCCTATATGTTTCGTTTGGCTGATCCGAGCTGCCCAACGAATAGGGGGAACACAACCAACAAACTCAGTGTTAGGATAATGCTCCCTAAGCGCCTGAAGGGCAATAGTACTAGCAGTATTACAAGCAATAATGACCAGATCAGGTTCAAGTTTATCTATTGCCTTACCAATTAATGTTATAATTCTTTGGATAAGAAAATTGTCTTCTTGCTCACCATAAGGGAAAACCAAATTATCTGCCAAATAATCAATGGACAGATTTAAGTTAGTCTGTTGAGCTTGTTCAAAGAGGCTTCGAACAATGCCGATGCCTCCGATACCAGAATCAAATGCAAGAATATGATAAGACATTTATATGATTGGTTTTAAGGGTTACAAACGTGCTTTTTTATAAGCAAGAGCTTCTTGTTCATTGCTGACACCACCATGTTTCGCAGACCAAGCGCATGGGTCTTCTAAGAAACGTCTGATTTCAGATGTGTCGCCATTAGAGAAATAAGGATACTCGGAACTTACTTCTAAAATATCCCACCAAGTGCAAAGGGAATGCAGAGTAATGCCCATATCACTTAATGTTTGATAAGCACTTGAAAATACACCGTAGAAAAATACAACAAAAGCATGGTCAACAATGGCGCCAGCATCACGAAGTGCTTTGGCAAAACCAATTTTAGACATACCATCTGTTGTTAAATCTTCGACCAAGAGCGTGCGCATATTTTCAGGAACGTCGCCTTCGATCTGTGCATTACGGCCAAAGCCTTTTGGTTTTTTACGTACATAAGCCATAGGGGTCATCATACGATCAGCAAACCATGCAGCAAAAGGAATTCCTGCGGTTTCACCGCCAACAACGGCATCAAAAGATTCGTAACCGACGTGACGGCAAATTTTTTCTACACCAAGCTCAATAATTTTTGCTCTGGCTCTGGGAAAGAAAATAATTTTACGACAGTCAATATATACAGGAGATTTCCAACCGGCGGTTAAAAGATATGGATCTTCTGGACGGTAATTTACGGCCTTAATTTCAAGGAGTAGTCTTGCAGTAATTAGTGCTGCGTCACGATCCCATTCTGTCATACGAGGAGAGCGTGGTTGTTTTCTGGCATTTGTTTGAGACATAGTGCGTGCCTTGTTAAAAAATCTTACTTTATGATATTTACCTTTTATATATGGTTTTTTATAAAAAATCAGTAATTATCGTGTTAAATATGTCAAAAGAAAAAAAGAATAATCGATACATTGTTATAAAGTGGCTTTACTATAATGCTATTGGTTCTTATTCTTAAGGAAAGGTTAATTAAAGTTAACTAAAGTTAATTGATACAAATGGGAATAAGTTGTGATTATTCAGGTAAATGATATACAGCGTCGTTGTGAACGCTCCGTTATTACGGCTTATCAAGAGTTAAAATCTGCTGGTGTAGGTGAAATGCAAATTTTTCAAAGCTGCACAAATTTATATAGAATTTATCATCCAGAATCTTCGATAACAGAGGCACGTTTGCTAGTTTCTGAATGGATTGATCATCATTTTTATACTGGTGCACAAGGAAAAACGAGGGGTTGTGATTGCCCTGATACTTCAGGAAGTTTAAATCATTAAACTCCCTGATTAGTATATAATCTTTTACAATTTATTTAATTATTATTATCTTGGCCACAGATCGCGTTCACCTGGGCCAGTATATAATTGGCGAGGGCGATATATTCTGCGTAAAGGGTCGTTAAAAGCTTCTTTCCATTGGCTGACCCATCCTACTGTACGAGCAACAGCAAATAATGCTGTGAACATGCTTTCTGGAATGCCCATCGCTTTAAAAATAATGCCAGAGTAGAAATCGACATTAGGATAAAGTTTACGTTGAACAAAATAATCATCTTGTAAAGCGTATTTTTCAAGCTCCATCGCTAATTCAAGCAATGGGTCTTGCTCGCCTAATTCATTTAAGACTTCATCACAAGTTTTTTTCATGATCTTAGCTCTGGGATCAAAGTTTTTATATACCCGATGGCCGAATCCCATCAGTCTGACGTCACTATTTTTATCTTTAACTTGAGCAATATAATCAGGAATATTTTCTTTCGAACCAATAGTATGCAGCATTTTTAAAACAGCTTCGTTAGCCCCACCATGAGCAGGTCCCCACAAAGCAGCAATTCCAGCAGCAATACATGCAAATGGATGTGCACCAGTAGAGCCTGTTAATCTTACAGTAGAGGTTGAGGCATTTTGTTCATGATCTGCGTGTAAGATCAAAATACGATCCATAGCCTTACTAAAGATAGGGTTAATTTGGTATGGGGTATCAGGGCGAGCAAAAAGCATATTCAGAAAATTTTCAGAATAGGAATAATCCGCTCTTGGATATACAAAAGGTTCTCCACGAGAATATTTATAAGCCCATGCCGCAATTGTAGGGATTTTTGCAATTAAATGTACTGCGGCAATGTCGCGGCTTTCTTCGTTTGAAGTATCAGTGCCTTCGGGATAGAACGCAGACAAACCCGCAACTGTTCCACAAAGAATAGACATAGGATGAGCATCACGACGGAATCCGTTAAAGAAATTGCGGATTTGTTCATGTAATAATGATTTTTCTTCTAGGCGATCGACGAATACTTTATATTCATGTCGTGTGGGTAAATTGCCATAAAGTAATAAATAAGCAACTTCTGGAAAGCTTGAATGCTCTGCAAGTTGTGTTATGGGATAACCTCGGTAAAGTAGGACACCTTTATCACCATCAATAAATGTAATCTTACTTTCACAAGATGCTGTCGTGCCAAGACCAGGGTCAAAGGTAAATAAATCTAAATCTTTTTGTAAGTTGCGGATATCGATAACATTATTGCCACTGGTCCCTGTCAAAACTGGAAAAGTTGAACTTTTACCCTTGTAAGAGATTTTGACAGCGCCCTCATCTTGAGGAGGGGTAAAAGACGGTGTGGTCTGTGTCATACAGGTACTCCTAAAATATTTGTTTAAAATAATATAACAAAAAATAAAGGTATTAATTGTAACGTCTATGCGAGGCGAGTAAATTTTACCGATCAAACGAAATCAAAGAGCCTTGGTGCCAGTTAATTTGAGACCAATCAGAACAAGAGAATTGAAATTCGGCAAGGGCACATTTGGGAAAAGATGCTGATAAGGCATCCTCTTGTGGTGTCCGTGTTTTAGAGTATAATGGTAACAAATTATAAGCGAACTGATGTAGTCCTGGATTATGACCAATTAAAAGTGCAGATTTTCCATGATCAATTTGGTTAATATGTGCTAATAAAACTTCAGGTTTACAAAGATATAGTTCTTTTTGGATAAAGATGTGTGATTGATCGTGATCTAAATTAGAGTATTGTAACGTTTCACGAGTTCGAAGTGCTGAGCTACAAAAAATTGTGTTTATAAAGGGTAACTTTTGTTTTAAAATCAGCCCTTTTTCAGCAGCCTGTTGTTGCCCTTTTTTTGTTAAAGGGCGATCAAAATCTGTATTTGCATGATCGCTTGCCTTACCATGCCTAAGAATAAAAAGAGTTAAATAAGGATTGGTTGACATTATCTTTGGTCTTTTTGTTCAGCAATAGCTTTGTGATGTTGTATGACTTCTGTGATGATAAAATTAAGAAATTTTTCAGCGAAATCAGGATTTAAACGCGCAGATTGAGCCATTTCACGCAGGCGTGCTATTTGTTTAGCTTCTCTTTGAGGATCAGCAGCTGGTAAATTATATGTTGCTTTGAGCTCTCCAACACTTTGTGTTAATCGAAAACGCTCAGCTAGGATATGAATCAAAGCATTGTCAATATTATCAATACTGAGGCGAAGCTTTTGTAATTGCTCTAATGCTTCTTCAGAAGAGGCCATTATAATATCCAATCATATAAAATAAAAAGTCACTTTAATTACACTAGCAATATTTATAGGGGAATATCAACCCAAGATAAATGCCCACCTTTGCTGGCACCTGTATCCATAAAAATAGCCGTCCCACCTGCATATCCTTTACGAACCCAAGGTCTTCCATCAGTAGAACGACAATCATGTCCACAATATAAAGTATATCCTTCGGGAATATGGTTTACCCATTTCAGTTTTCGAACAGGATACCCGCTTTTATACATTTTATTACTAGTTTCTCCATATAACGCTCTGGATAAAAGAGGATTAATCTGTGCCAAGGGATTAGATGGTGGGCTCTCTATCAACATTCTTGTATGAAAGCCTGCATGTACGAAAATCAACTTTTTTAATACAATCCATGCAGGTGCCTGTTCGAGCGCATAGATGATTTTTTCTGATAGATTTTTATCTGGATAATTTTCAATTTGTTCTATTGTTTCATTGAGAGCATTGTCTGTGCGTGGTTTATGGCCTTTTAGAACTAATCCTAACTTTCTATCATGGTTACCGATTATAAATAACCCTCTTTTCTCTTCAATAACCTTTAACATCAACGCCATAACTTTAGCGCTGTCAGCACCATAATCCACCAAATCACCCAATTGTATAATAAAATGGTGTGTGTTTACGGCATGACGAAAGGCGTGCCAGTCACCATGCACGTCGCCAATTATACGTAAAGATTTAGGGTAAGAAGTAAACAAATCAGACATAACAAAACATTTTAAACATAAACATTAAAATTTGCATCATATATTTCCAGAAATGATTCAAACACATGAGTTCACATTGTTTTGTGTAGTGTTTTTTAATTTTTTCTCTCATTTTTAAAAAGGAAAAGGTTATATAAAGGTTAATTAAACAAATAGGGGGTATTATGAGCCAGGAAAAACGTATCCATCACTCGGGCTTACAACATAAAATATGCAGCGCAGAAGATGCTGCAAAATGGATTAAACATGGTGACTTAGTCGGTGTCAGTGGTTTTACGGGTTCTGGTTATCCCAAGGCTGTGCCTGGGGCTTTGGCAGATCGTATAAAACAAGCGCATAGTGAAGGTGAAGAGTTTCAAATTAAAGTGTTAACAGGCGCTTCGACGGGCCCTCAGATGGATGGCGTGCTAGCTGAAGTTAATGGTGTTTCTTATCGATCATCATTTAACACTGACCCTAAAATGCGTGAGCGTATTAATAACGGAGATACGACGTATTTTGATATGCATTTAGGTCAAGTTGCCTCTTTTTATCGCAGTGGCGCCATAGGAGATATGGATGTTGCAATTATAGAGCTCTCTTCTATTCGTGCAGACGGCACTTTAATAGCATCTTCTGCGGTGGGAAATAATCAGCTTTGGTTAAATAGTGCAAAGAAAGTTATTCTAGAGGTTAACTCTTGGCAGCCTGCTGAGTTAGAAGGTATGCACGATATATGGGAAGTTACGACAACTTACCCTCAAGAAATCATCCCTCTTCGTAATCCATCAGATCGTATTGGTGTGGATTATATGACGGTAGATTTGGATAAAGTGGTAGCGATCGTAGAGACGAATTCGCATGATCGGAATACCCCCTTTAGTCCTCCTGATGATAATGCACGGATGATCGCTGGGCATTTAATGGAATTTTTAAAAGATGAGATGAAAGAAGGAAGAATCCCTCAAGAGTTTTTGCCGTTACAATCGGGTGTTGGAAATGTTGCAAATGCAGTGATGGAGGCGTTGAGTAAAGAAGATTTTGAAAATCTTATGGCTTATACTGAAGTCATTCAAGATGGAATGTTAACGATGTTGGAAAGTGGAAAAATGAGTGTTGCTTCTGCAACTTCTTTTTCACTAAGCCCAGATAAAGTTCAATATTTTAATAATAATATTCATAAATTTCGTGATAAAATTATACTAAGACCTCAAGAAATTAGTAATCATCCGGAAATTATTCGCCGCCTTGGGTGTATCGCGATGAATGCTGCGATTGAGATCGATATTTTTGGTAATGTTAATTCAACGCATATTATGGGTACTCGTATGATGAATGGAATTGGAGGATCTGGTGATTTTGCGCGCAACTCAAAACTTACAATCTTTATGACACCCTCTTTGGCTAAAAACGGTGCAATTTCTGCAATTGTTCCAATGGTATCCAGAGTAGACCATGCTTCGATGGATGTTCATGCGGTTGTTACTGAACATGGGTTGGCTGATCTACGAGGTCTTTCGCCTAAACAACGTGCTGAGTTATTAATTGAAAAATGTGCTCATCCCAATTTTAGACCTTTATTGAGAGAATATTATAATAAAGGTCTAGATAATGGCTCAATGTATACGCCTCATCATTTAAAAGAAGCGCTTTCATGGCACGAAAGATTTGTTGATACTGGAAGTATGTTGCCATAAAATATTTAGGCTCATTTTTTAATGAGCCTAAATGACGATATTCAATTTAATAAGGTGACGCATTTTGTGTAATGTTAGATGTATTGATTATGATACATTGACCTACACATGGGTTATTTTTACTTAAAACCATATTCCATTCTATTTGGTAGTTTAATTTTTTTTCTTTTTTAATTGATGCAGCCATACCTCTTAAACTCCACTCTTCAATTAATTCATAATGCCCAAATTCATCATACCTACGTATTGTAGAAAAGTTGTTTTGATAAAGTGTAGAGGTATCAAACCTTACTAATCCTGCATAATTTTTAGGAATTTGGCTTGATATTTCTTGGGTTATCGCTTGATACTGTAATTGTTCTGATAAAATAAAACCTTTATACATATAGTTTTGTGTGTGAAGAGAAAAAATTATTAATATGCTAATAATAAGAATATTTCCAAATTTATATAAGCGTGTTTTTTCGATTATATTAATTAGTCCATAGAATAATATTGTAGTAATAATGAGGGCTATACCAATGCAGACGCGAGATGCAGCCCAATTTTCTTTAATTATTAAATTAGGAAATACAACTATAAAAATTGAAGCGCTGCTTATAAGGAGTTTAATTTTTCCATTTTGCTGTTTTGTAATAAAAAATAATCCTATAAGGAAAATTAAACTGCTCAATATAATGTAAGGCATATTAGAAGTTAAATGGTAATTGCTTATTGTGTTTTTTAGGACCTCATTAAAAAACCAGTATAATTTATTAATAAAACTATTTGCAATTTCTGTACGAGATAATGTTTTTCCATATAATATTTGAGGAATAATTTTTGCAGCGACAAAGCTAGCCACCATAGCCATTCCCAACATAATTATACTAATTATTATATTAGAATAGTTTATTTTACGGTTATCAAGACAGCTGGATAAAAACACAAAGAATATAAATGCCATTCCGACAGGCTGATATATTAAAAAAGAGCCAATTAATAAAATTAGCCCTATCGAAATTTTATACCATGACGTTGTTTGGTCAGTATTGAAAGTAGTTGTATAAGCAATCCCTGTTAATACCAAGGCAAAAGTATATGGAAAACAGGTGGCCCAAGCATTCAAAACTATAAAAGATGGCAAAATCGCAAGAAATAAAGGTGTAAAAAAAATAAAAAACTTAGAAGTTATTTGGGTTCTTTTGATAAGAAATATATGCAAAAAAATACAAAAGAAGAGTGTCCATATTACGGAGAAAAATCTTAACCAAGTAAAGCTTGCTATGGACGATAAGTATGGCTGTACAAAAACTCTTAAAAATGCATAGATAAAGCGGCCAGAGTAAATATCCCATTCAAAAAAATCATTCGTTTGGGTAATAGAGTTACCCATAGTAGCATAGTCATCAAAAAAAACATATTTTTGTAATAAAATAGGGGCATAAAAGATAAATATAAATGCTGTATATATTAAATAAATTTGATAGTTTTTATATATTAAGCTTTTACCCAATATATTTTTGGCTTTGTTTATCATAATTTTGCTTTGATTTTTAAAGAGATTATTTTTGTTTTTGTTGAGCTTTAATAAGTTTTATATTGCACAGGTCTAAAGTGATCTCGGTTATAAGCGAGTTGCTCTGGGGAAAGTTGAAAGCCTATAAAAAGTTCATATCCATCAGGTTGTCTATCTGGTGTTGCGGGTATCTTAAGTAATATCTTATCTGATTTTAGCGTAATTTGATCAATATTATCAGGGAATTGCGCAACAGCAACAAAGTGTTTTTTGTCTACAATGTTACCATTTTTAATTGTTGTGATAAAATAGGGTATTTGATAACGACGTTCTTGTGCAGCTGGCCCCCGAGCAACCTGAATAACAATGCTCATCGTTGTATCAATTTTGTCAGTGTAAGCTTTGTGTTTTCTTTTCTTTTCTTTGTTGCTTCCATTGTCAGGATCATCAATACAATTTCCATCGATTCCTAAAATATTAGCTTTGGTTACTAAATGAGCTAAATCATCTTTATTGTTAGAAAAAGTATAATAATCCGAGGCAGAGGATAAAACGGTTACTTTGGGGCATGCAGGAGGAAAGTCATAGCTATCTTTAGCTGCACAACCCCAAAGGAAAAAGCTGGCTCCTAAGGGGAATAATATAGATTTTAAAGTCGATTGATGAAGAAACTTCGAAGGAATCATATTTTTTCTGCCATAATAATTTATTTAACATCACTTTGGGTTCATACCATAAAGCAAATTATACAAATGTGGAATATATTCTATATTTAAAAATTCTATTACGAAATGGTCTCTTGCTTACCGACCAAACTATAAATATATATTATAAATATACAGTATATAGATTTTATCATTTATTTGGGAATGTTATGCCTAGTCAAAATTCAGAATCTTTTATGAAAGAGTCTCGTGCGTTAAAAGTCTTGTTGGCTGGACCACGTGGCTTTTGCGCTGGTGTAGACCGTGCTATTCGTGTGGTTGAAGAAGCCCTGCGCAGGTATGGCGCTCCTGTTTATGTTCGTCATGAAATTGTTCATAATCGAACCGTTGTTGAGAATTTAGAAAAAAAAGGTGCGATCTTTGTAGAGGAATTGGATGAGGTTCCTCAAGATGCACATGTTGTATTTTCTGCACATGGCGTTCCAAAAACGGTACCACTTGAGGCAGTACGTCGCAACTTACTTTATCTTGATGCTACATGTCCTTTGGTTTCCAAAGTTCATAGAGAAGCAGAACGTCACTTTGCGGATGGTGGTGCAAACTCTCGTCATATTTTAATGATTGGGCATGCAGGTCACCCTGAAGTGGTTGGAACCATGGGGCAGCTACCCTCTGGTGCGGTAACATTGATTAAAGATGCAGATGAAGCCAGAACCGTGCAGCCTGAAAATCCAGATCGTTTGGCTTTTATTACGCAGACCACACTTTCTGTTGATGATACCGCGGAGATTGTAGCCATTCTTCGTCAGCGTTTTCCTCAGATTGAGGGCCCTAAACGCGAAGATATTTGTTATGCAACCACGAATCGTCAAGAAGCTGTAAAAAGAATAGCGCCTGAATGTGATCTAGTATTGGTGATTGGGTCTCCTAACTCTTCTAATTCTCAGCGTTTACGCGAAGTTGCAGAACGCTCTGGTGCACCTAGAGCTCTTTTAATTCCTAAACTAGAAAATTTAGAGTGGAATGCCTTGGAAGGTGTTAGTGTATTGGGGATTACTGCTGGTGCTTCTGCACCAGAGACATTGGTTCAAGAAATTATTGAAGCCTTGTCTGAAAGATTTAGCCTTGATATTGAAGAACGTATCGTTAAAGAAGAACATGTTACGTTTAGTTTGCCAGCACCTCTAGGATAATTAGGAATTATAGGGCTTATTCATGGCCGTTTATACACAAGTCTCGGAACAGGAAGTCTCGCAATGTTTACAAAATTACGAGATAGGTGATCTTGTAACGCTCAAGGGCATAGCCCAAGGTGTTGAGAACAGTAATTTTTTGTTGGAAACAACAACGGGTAAATATATTTTAACTCTATATGAAAAACGTATCAAAGAAGATGAGCTTCCTTGGTATTTAGAATATATGAAACACTTGGTACAATGTGGTGTTTCATGCCCTTTGCCTGTTGTAGATAAGCGTGGTGTCGCACTGACAATTCTGGCCAGACGACCAGCTGCAATCGTAACTTTTTTAGAAGGCAAAGAGGCACCACAAATTACTGAAAAACATTGTTTTTTGTTAGGGCAAGCGATTGCACATCTACATCAAGCAGGAGCAGGTTTCACCCAATTTCGGAAAAATAATGTTGGCCCAGATTCTTGGCAGGAATTATTGAATAAATCAATTGGATATGACCAAGAGGAATTGGTGCAAGAGATACAGCCTGTTTTACAGGAAATATTATCTCAATGGCCTACGGATAAAGATAATTTACCGATTGGGCAAATCCACGCAGATATATTTCCAGATAATGTTTTTTTTACTGCCCCTGATCAGCTAAGTGGTTTTATTGATTTTTATTTTGCTTGCACTGATTTCTTGGCTTACGACCTTGCTATTGCGATTAATGCTTGGTGCTTTAAAGATAATGGTGAGTGTTTAACAGATTTATCGGCAGCAGTTATAAAAGGTTATGAGACTATCCGTCCTTTAACTTCGGATGAAAAGCGGCTTTTTCCGATATTGAATATGGGTGCAGCAATGCGTTTTTTACTAACGCGGTTACATGATTGGATACATACACCAGCTGAAGCCTTGGTAACCCCTAAAGATCCCAAGCCATATTTATATCGACTTCGATATCATCAAACATTAATAGCGCTTTCTGATGGAACATGATCCAGCTTTAATTCTTGTTGATATTTGGACAGATGGTGGATGTAGTCCCAATCCTGGTGCAGGAGGTTGGGGTGTGCTTTTGCGTTGTCGTGGTAAAGAACGAGAATTAATGGGGGGAGAGCCAGAGACGACCAATAATCGCATGGAGTTAACCGCGGCGGCTGTGGCATTGGAAACATTAACACGTTCTTGCTTGGTAAATTTGTATACCGATAGTGAATATGTTCGTAAGGGGATTACTGAATGGCTGGCGGGTTGGAAACGTAATGGTTGGAAGACTGCTGCGAAAAAACCTGTCGCAAATGCTGATTTATGGCAACGTTTGGAAAAAGCGGCACAAAGACATCAAATAGAGTGGCATTGGGTCAAAGGACATTCTGGGCATGTTGAAAATGAACGTGTAGATCAATTGGCAACTGAAGGTCGTCATCAATTAGCTTTGAATAAATGATTTTATTTTATGATAAGCTTAAGTATAAAATAATTGCAATTATAATTTCATATAATTGACTTGATAAATCATGGGACACATACTCACTTTTTTAAAGTTATAAGGTATGTGAATATGCAGCTATTGGTTGTGTGTGATCATAATCATGCACAACCAATAATGATGTTATCATAAAAAGGATTTAATAAATCGTTTATGTAATATTATTTAATCGTGCCGTTAGTTTATATATTAATACCCATTACCAACACTTTGTTGAAGAATAGCATCCCTGTTTCCACCAGGTTGTCCAGCATAAGTATCGTAAGATGCCGCTGCATTATAAGGAGGGGATACAGGTGCATTGAAATAGGCACGAATACCTGTTCCTGGAATATTTATTGATGGACCATTATAAGGGCGGTTAGGGGACTGGCTTGGGGTTGACCCAGGCATACCAGGACCTTTTTGTGAGGTGACACTGTCTGATTGTGTTGCTGCCATAGAGCTGGTATAGTCTTGAACGGGTTGATATTCAGACATGCCTGCACCAGGAGTTGGGCGAGCACTGGATTGAGCATAGGTATTGCTTGTTAATCCAGCACTTCCGATAAGAATAGAAAAAGAAAAAAGTGCTTGAGTAATTGTTTTTTTTGTAAAGTTGATCATTTTAATAAATCCTTTTCTTTTAATTATATTACAAATAAATCTTTTTAGTTGGCAATCAATAATAAAAAGTAGAATAGATGAGATTTTTAAAAAAAATGGTTTTTATGCCATATGTCTTAGGGTAAAACAGACTGAAAAGGAATAAGTTTTAATTGATGGATGAAAACCTAAATCATTCAGATCATGGACTTAAGAATATGATAGTGTGATGATTATGAAATCATAGATTGATTTAAAGAGATTGATACTAATAAAGAAAAGGTTCTGTAAATGACCATACAAGATCATACGAGTTTAACGCCACTTTCTTTGAATGATCAAGAAATTGCTCAATTGACAAATGCACTTGATAAACTTGAATCTGGCCGAGGGGTATTACTACGTCTGGCTGACATTATGGGTGGGGCCGTTGGGCATGCTGTAAAACTGGGTGGGCGTAGTCTAGGGATTTCTGCTAATTTTCAGCAAAAAATTCAAAATCTTGCTAATAGTGCGGTGCAACGTGCATTTGATGTTGCCGTTGTTGGTATGGATAAAGGAAATAATCGGCCTGTTAAATCTTTACAATATAAAAAGATAAGAAATACAGCAGTTCAAGCGGTAGTAGTGACTTCTGGTGCGGTAGGTGGGTTTACTGGGCTTGTGGGAATGCTACCTGATATTAGTTTTACCACATTGGCATTAATGCGTGAAATTGCTGCTATTGCTCAGGAGGAGGGTGAGGATCTGTCCACTGAAGAAGCAAAGAGAGCTTGTTTAGAAGTGTTTGCATTACGTTCTTTTGGCAATGCTGGGCGTGGTAATGAAGAGAATGAGTTGGGATTCTTTTCTGCTCGATTAATGTTACGTGGTCGTCCAATGGTAATGTTGATGGCAGATATTTCTTACCAATATGGCCTTAGCCTTTCGCAAAAATTAAGTTTACAAATGATGCCCGTAGTCAGTGCTTTATGTGGTGCATCTTTAAATGCAGCATTCTTGGCTCATTATCGTGCGTTGGCTAGAGTGCATTTTGTTGCGCGACGTTTAGAGCGCGAACATGGACCGTTGGCCAAAGAGACGATTGAATATATTCGTAAGCAACGTTTTAACGAATACGCAGCCTCCTAGGAGATGTCGATACCTACTGAAGAAATTACGGCTGATATTGTCTTAGACGCTTATAGAATAGGCGTTTTTCCTATGGCTGATGATAAGGATGATCCGCGGTTATTTTGGTATCATCCTGAGGAAAGGGGAATTTTACCTTTAGATGGTTTTCATTTACCCAGACGATTGGCCAAAACCGTATTGTCTGATCAATATGAAGTCAAAGTTGATACTGATTTTCTAGCAGTGATTGATGCTTGTGCCCAAATAACGCCCAAAAGAGATCAAACTTGGATTAATCAACCTATACGTTCTTTATATTTTGAGCTTTTTCAGCAAGGTCACTCTCATAGTGTTGAAGTATGGGATCAAGATCAGTTGGTTGGCGGGTTATATGGGGTGGCTATTGGTCAGGCTTTTTTTGGAGAAAGTATGTTTTCCAAAAGGCGTGATACTTCAAAGATTGCCTTGGTGCATCTAGTGGCACGTTTAAGATTAGGTCATTTTGAACTGCTGGATACACAATTTATGACTGCTCATCTTGCACAATTTGGAGGGATAGAGATAAATGAGGTTGAATATAAGAAACAATTAGATCACGTTATCGATAAACCAGCACAATGGTTAGATAATCAGTGGAAAGTGGATATTTTTCAGGAAATTAAGGCGATGCGTGCGTCGACATAATTGTAAAATACAGTTAATTTTTTAATAGAGTTAAAGGAAAAAAAATGTCGTCTCTTTTTAAAAAGAGTTATCAGTTGCCTTTTTATAAAGGGGCGATGTGTGGAATTGGTTCTTTATTACTGGTTCCTATGGCTTTGGCTCAGGATAACAATTCTGAAAAACCTTTATTTATGCCTAAGCGTGACGCTACGGTTATTTATGCAATTAAACCAGAAAATTCGTCTTTGTTGCAAAGCAGGAAGATTATTTTTTCTGGTGATGGTAATACCATGCGTGTGGATGGTCCTGATAATTTAGGGACTGTAATTGTTGATGCGGCCAAAAAGACTGCAACAGTTATTGCAAATAAATCTAGAATTTATACCGTTGTTGCGAGCAAATCAGGACAAGCAGGATTGTTTTTAGATCCAAGCATGACTTTTCAAAAGAAAGGCACAGAGCGTATTGCTGGGATCATATGTCGTGACTGGAAAGTCAAAGGACCCAAAGGATCTGCCATAGTTTGTATTACCGAAGATGGTGTTTTATTAAAACAAGAAGGGACGGATGCTGATGGTGTGGAAGGTAAAACGGTTGCGCTTTCTGTTGATTATAGCAAGTTACCAGCGTCGACGTTTCAAATTCCGCCAGGATATCAACCTGTAAAGCTTCCTGAGCATAAAGGGGATAGCCCTGTTTTAATTAATCCCAATAGCACTGCTCAGCCTTTAATTCCGATGAAAGCTCAACCTGGTGAAGGACAAGGGGAAAAGGTTGAGGCTGATCAAAATCCTTTTATAACCCCTCAACGTGATGTGGATGTTGTCTATGCGATTGCTGGTGCGATGCCTGGATTACCACCATTTCATCAAAGAATGCGTTGGTCTGTTGGTGAATGGAAACAACGTATCGATTCTCAAGGAGTGGATACTTACATGATTACGGATTATAAAAACCAACAATTGGTTGTGCTTAATCCAGAACTCAAGAAAAAAACCACAATGCCTTCACCAGGAGATTCTATTTTGGCACCAAGCCAAAGGCCAACTGGGGACTATATGAAAGTAGGAGAGGCAACCATTGCAGGGCAACATTGTAATGAGTGGCAAATAGTGGATAGCGAAGGCAATCCAAATGATATTTGTTATACAGATGATGGTGTTATGTTGCGTGTGGTCAGAAATAACATTCCATTAGTTATGGCATTAAAAGTGGTTTATGCCCCACAAGATACAAAATTATTTCAGGTGCCCTCTAATTTAACAGAATTGGCACCTGCACATCCATAGGTTAAATTGTTAATTATTGGCCAAGTTGTTTGATTGTTTTTAAAACATCTTCAACATGGCCTGTAATTTTAACTTTGGGCCATATTTTTAAAATGGTACCTTGTTCATCGATTAAAAATGTTGCGCGTTCTATACCCATGTATTTACGGCCATACATTGATTTTTCCACCCATACACCATAAGCATAAGTGACACTGCCCTCTTCATCAGAGGCTAGGGGAAACGTTAAATTATATTTATCAGCAAATGCTTTGAGCTTTGTAACAGGATCTCTTGAAACACCAATGACTGGTATATTGATCTTTGCTAAAGTAGATAAATTTTCTTCAAAAGCACATGCTTCTTTGGTACAACCAGAAGTATCTGCCTTTGGGTAAAAATAAAGAATATATTTTCGTCCTTTTAGTTCAGCAGAAGAAATAGGTTTGCCCAATTGAGTTTGCATTTCGAAACTGGGTGCTGCATCGCCTTCGTTTAAATTGGCCATCATCGATCCTTATTTTATAAATTAACAAAATTAGTATAGCATAACATTTTATGACACAGCGCCAATATATTTAATGAATATAGTTCGAACTTTTGCTCCAATAAGTTTTGCTTTATCTTCTATTTGTTTAATAGCATCAATATCTTGGGTTGGTGTTTTTAATAAATCTCTAGACATGATTTCTATAATGGTTGGGGTCAGTTCTGTTCTTAGGTCTTGGGGTGGGAGCTTGCCAAAAAATATTCTTAGAAGGCTTTGCATATTTCTCCAAAAACGATCAGCTTGAATAAGGATTTTAGCATCTTTATGCTCTAAATATCCATGCTTTTCCAAACGTCTAAGTGCAATACGTGTGCAGGTATGATAAATTTCTGGATTATGTGCGATTAATTGCAAAGCCTGAGCAATAAATTCAACCTCCATTAACCCACCAGTTAAATGCTTTACATCCCATTGACTGCAAGGAGGGGCGTCTCTAAGTAGTCGAGCGCGCATATCGGCGGTATCTTTGAGTATTTGTGCATCACTGGTATTATGTGGGGCATTTAAGAGTGCATGTTGAATTGTTTCAGTGATATGTTTTTGTAACTTTAATGGTCCACCAATAATCCTTGCTCTGGTTAGTGCCATACGTTCCCATGTCCAAGCTTCTTCTTTGTGATAACGTTTAAAAGAAGTTAGCGAAACAGCAACGGGACCTTTGCTTCCAGAAGGGCGTAAACGCATATCAACCTCATATAAAGACCCTGCTGATCCAGCGCTGGTAATGGCAGAGATAAAGCTTTGGGTGAGGCGAATGTAATAATTATTTGTGGTAAGAGAGCGCTGCGTTGAATGAAGATGTGCATGTGAAGATAAAGGAAAGTGGCTTTCATAGATTTCAGGCGGATGATCAAAAATCAACATCAAATCTAAATCAGATCCAGAAGTCATTTCCCAAGATCCTGCTTTACCTAGAACGATAACGCAAATACCACCACCTGGTATGTAACCATATTTTTTTTGATGCTCTTTGGTGACTTTATCTAACAAGGATTTAATAATGATATTAGCCATAGAGGTGCGTAGAATTTGAGTTCGATCAAGGCTAAGTTGATTATCTAAATACGCTATGGATAATCTAAATTCCTCGCTATGTACCAATCCATGTAAAGCAGGGATGGCATCCATATAATATTCTGTGTTTTTAAGATAATCTTTTACAGTTTTACGTAGGTTAAAGCGACTTTTTGCTAAATTAACCTCTAATAAAGCATCAATTGCAGCAGGGTTGCTGGCCAAATGCTCGGCAATAAAATGTGACGTGCCAATGGCTGCGGATAGTCGTTTAATCAATGCAGGATTACGCTCAAACAACGACAAAAGCTGAATGCCAGCTCTGTGCCTTGCCAGTAAAGTATCAAACCGTTGTAAAACTAATAGCGGATTGCGTTGTCCAGCAAACGCGTCCAATAATTTAGGCAAAACATTGGTTAAAATTGTTCTGGCTTTGGCTGTGCGTAAAGCTCTGGGGCCGCTGTCATTCCACGATTGTAAAATAGAGGCAGCTTCGTCTGGAAAGCCTTTTTGATTTAAATATTCCTTGAGCTCTTCTGTTGGCATATCCAGGACATATTGCTCATCATTTTCTGGGGCTGCAAATAACCCTTCAAAACTTTGCCTAACAAATTGCATTAATGGGAATAATTCATGGGCGAATTTCTCGGGCGTTTCATATCCCATAAAAATTGAAAACTGACAAAGCTCCTCTAGGCTATTGGGAAAAGAATGTGTTTGATAGTCATTTTGCATTTGCAAACGATGTTCAGTTTTGCGTAGCAAGCTATAAGCTTCTATCAGTTTTTCGGTTTGAGGAGCAGTTAAAAGGTCTTTTTCTGTTAGTTTGGTTAACCCACCAATTGTCGTTGAATCTTGAAGCTCTGGGAAACGTCCTGCCCAGACAAGTTGCATGGTTTGTGGACAAAACTCGATTTCTCTGATCCCTCCATGACCCAGCTTAATATTTTGTCCAACTAGCCATTGAAGAGCATTTTCATCGGAAAGATTAGGGGGGAGTTTAGATAAATTGAGTTTTCCTGTTTTTTTATGCTGATCAATACGTTTTTTCATCGCATGAATATCATCAATAACGGTAAAATCCAGATGTCTTCGCCAAATAAAGGGGCGAATAGCTTCTAAAAAAGTATAACCAGCCTCTATATCTCCTGCGATGGGTCTGGCTTTGCTCATCGCAGAGCGTTCCCAAGTTTGTCCCAAACTTTCATAATAGGTGATTGCTGCGGGTAGAGAAACTGCTAGGGGTGAAGATGAAGGGTCTGGGCGTAAACGTAAATCAGTGCGAAAAACATAGCCATTTTCATCTCGTTCCTCCATCAAAGCGACGAGTTGGCGGGTTAGTCTTACAAAAACCGTATTTAAGTCATCATTATCGGGATAAATATCGGGATCGTATAAAATAATCAGGTCAATATCAGAGGAATAGTTGAGTTCTTTTGCACCCAGTTTTCCCATTCCTAAGATAATAAAACCACAATTTTTCTCGGGTGTTGAAGGATGTGGTAAATTTATTTTTTTATTTTTATGTGCATGGAGTAAAAGATGGTTAAGAACAAGATTTAAAGTGACTTCTGCTAGATTGCTGAGAGTTAAGGTAATTTCTTGTAAAGACCATAAATTGCCAATGTCAGCCAACGCGCAGCCGAGGGCAATTTTTTGTTTGGTAATGCGTATGATTTTTGCAATAGCTTGACGAGATTCTTGTATTGAAAATTGATGTAAGGTATGAAATGTTGTTTTACATGCTTCATCGGGGCCATTCTGTAAAAGGAATTCGAAAAAATGAATATCTTTTAAAATTAAACTGGATAAATAAGGACTGTTGCCTCCAATTGCATGAATAAGATTTAGAATATATTTTTGCTGTATAAAAGTAGGGTCTTTTTCATATTGAACCCATAGCTTCATGAGGTCTTCTGCAAATATATTAGCAGATTGTTGGTCTGCTGGCTTAGGCCAGTTTTGATAAAACCATGGAGCCTCTGCGGAATGGGATATGGGCATATAAATGTTCCCTGTAATTTCTAAGCCATTGATGAGTAGTTAAATAAAGTATGCAATCAGATACCGAACAAAAACCACAAATAATAAAACAACAAAGTTATTTTATACGATGGCTGAAAAAGTTGCTATTCCTTATTCTTGGGGTGGTTGGTTTTTTCAGTTTTATGGTGATTGTTGGTGGGATTTATATTGCCTATAATCCAGTTAATATCACACCTCTTGTAAAACATTGGTTGCCATTACCGATTATTAAAGGGATCAATAAGAGCCATCCTGCTGGTATTCTTGATTTTGATAAACTCGTCTTAACGTGGCCTGTTGGTCAACAGGGTTTTTCTGCACCTTTGCAATTAGAGTTACAACAAGGAAAAATTTTAGATAACAAAGCGCAGATGCAAGGTTATGTGCAATATGCAAAAATAAAGCTGGCAGTATCTCCTTTATTTCATCGTGTTATAAAGCCGTTATCTCTAGAGGTTATTGGTGCTAGACTGCAATTAAGAAGAACAAAAGACTTGCAAATCAAGCTGGATATTGCTGATCAAAAAACAAGTTCGTCTAACTCTCGATTACATTTTGATTTTCATCATTTAGATCGAATAAATATTAAAAATAGTCATGTTCAATTAACTGATGAAATTGATAATAGAATTATACAGTTACAAAAAATAGATATGAATATCTTGCCTTTTTTTGTAAATAACACGCTTGGTATAGTTGGGCATGCGATGGCACAACTAGATATTAATGGCCATAGTATGAGTGTTAGTGCACAAAGTGGTGCTGATGAAAATATCGAAATTGCTCGTCAGCTATTGGATAATACGGGTGTATTAAATTGGCACATACAAATTAATGATTTTAATCCAGCAGATTTTTCGGGGATCAGTCCGTCTCTACATGCCTTAAAACAGATCGATTTGCCTATATCCGTTATGGCAGATATTAATTTAAAAATTGGTAAAAATCAGCATTCAATAGAGCCATATGAGGCTCAGTTTGCAATTCATATGGGCGAAGGTACTATTAACATCAAAGGACAGGAATTATATCCTTCATCGGTAACAGCGAATATTCATGCAAACTTTGCAATGGATGTGCAAAAACCTATTCATATTTCAATCGATGATCTAGCATTACAGTTGCGCTCTCCGACGGCTTTAACCCAACCGAAAAGTGGTCCATTATTCCACTTTAAAGGCTCTTTATTTGCGTCTAGCACAGATAAAACAAAAGACGTAAAAGTGAATTTTGTTGCAGACAGCCCAGAGCTGGATTTTGCGACCATCAAAAATTATTGGCCAGCGAGTATTGCCAAAGGTGCGCATGCTTGGGTGACAGAGAATATTACCACAGGAACAGTTAAAAATTTTAATATTGAAGTTGGATTAGCAAGTCAAAAGGGGTGGGAGCATTTAGATTTGGTACATCTTGGCGGAGGCATAGAGAAGGCCGATCAAGCTGAGATTCATTGGTTACGCCCAGCACCGCCTTTGAAAGATATGAGTGCTTCATTAAAATTTGTTGATCCAAGTCGTATTTATATTCAACTCAAAGACGGATATCAGGTCGTGTATCCACACAACAAGCCAACTGAACCCTATCACAAGCTTTATGTTCCCAAAGGGGATATGTGGATTACAGGGCTTGATAACCATCAAGAAACAGGAATTATTACTGCTGATATTCAAGGTAAATTACAAGACGTTATATCTCTCTTATATGAGCCCAGATTACGTTTATTATCCCGACATCCTTTACCTTTTAAACATCCTAGTGGAGACGTAAAAACAACGTTAAAAGTTGAACTTCCCTTAAAGAAAAAGGTTAAAATAGAGCAAATTGGTATTCATGGACATAATGAAATTCGCAATGCATATATAGATAATGTAGCTTTAGATAAAGATCTTAAAGATGCTTTTTTAACGATAGATGTTGATACAGAACATTTAGAGTTAACGGGGAAAGGTATTTTTTCAGTTTTTCCAGTATCATTGAAATATATGCAGAAATTTTCACATAAAAATGAGCAAACAATTACAGAAACCGCTCAAGCAAAGTTGGATATTACGCCAGAATATCTAAAACAAATGAAATTTGATACTTCTGGTGATTTTATGGGGAAGGCATTGCTTTTTGTAGGATATAAAAAACGTCATGATGGTAAATCAACGGTTAATTTAAAATTTGATTTATATAGTGCAGCTATTTTACTTCCTATATGGAAAAAAGAGATCGAACAACCTGCGCAAATGGTTGGCGAAATTGCTTTGGATCAGGGTAAACTGATGGCTATACGTAATGTTCATGCCGAGGGTAAAGACCTTTCATTAACTGCGAATATAGATGTAGTTAATCATATTCCTCAACAATTAAATATTACATCTTTTCATATTGGACGTTCCGTGGGACAGGCTGTTTTGAATGTGCCAGTGACCAAAGAGTCAATTAATAATCCACAAAAAGGGGATATTCGCCTTTCTGTAAAAGCGGATGCGTTAGATGCGGCTCCCTTTGTTGGGAAATATGTTGAAAAAGATAAAAAAATAAGTTCGAAAGCCAAATCAGAAGTAAAAGCCAAAGATCAATATCAATTACCAATTGCGGCGACGGGTCGGTACTCAGGACCTAGAGGGCGTAAATGGATTGTTAATTTACAAGCCCAAAAGATTTATTACCATAAAGATCAGTTCTTGAGCAGTGTTACGACATATATGGAGTATAACGGAGTGCGGTTAATGCGTTTATCTTATGGGATGCGTAAACCCTTTTTGTTGACAGCTTCATTAATTCCTAAAGGTAAAAATCGCTATTTTCACCTTGAGTCACAAGACTTTGGACGTATTTTACAAACGATTGGTGTTTCAACAGAGCTTAAGGGAGGGAAGGTTGTTTTTAAAGGACGATTTGATGATGCAAAACCTTCTGCACCTTTTGATGGCACGATAAATATAAAAAATGTTGTTTTGGAAAATGCACCACTGGCAATGCGAAGGTTAAGTGATGCTTCTATTTATGGGTTATTTAAAAGTAGAAAAAATAAAGAAATTATACTTGATACAATTAAAACCGATTTATTTTTGAATGATGGTGTTCTAACGGTCAAAGATGGATTGGTGCATAATTCAGAATTAGGGGCGACACTACAAGGTGAGATTAATCTTGATCAAGCCAAACTAGATTTAAATGGAACGATTGTACCTGCTTATGCCGTGAATAAGCTTTTTGGTATTATACCTGGTGTTGGCAAATGGTTTAGCCCTGAAAAGGGTGGTGGATTTATTGCTATTCCTTTTGACATTGACGGCAATTTCAAAGACCCTCAATTTGATATTCATCCATCTAGAATTTTAACTCCAGGGGCTTTGCGAGAATTATTTTGAATTAATGGTTAAGTTTAATGTTGAATTGCAAAGAGGTAAACAGATTAAAAGAGTCTAAAATTATAGTAAGTTATTGGATCTGCCTTAATGCTGCCTTAATCTACACTTAATAATTTTTGATCTATAGTGAGGAAATCCGGCCTTAATCAAGGTATATTTTCTTTATTATAATAAAAATTCAATAAATAAATATTATTATTTATTTTCATTCATAACTATCTTTGTCGTGGTAACTGATTATTTGCATAATATGATATATAGAGCTTATAAAATATTAGACAATAACGACTTCAGTTTGTGTAAAGATTATTGATTATCAAATTAAAAATATGGAGCATTTAGTTACGTGAATGCGATTGTTATTACGGCATTGAAACGCCCGTATACTTTTGTTGTTTTGGCAATTTTAATAGTGGTATTTGGTGTTCTTACTATATTTCGAACCCCTACGGATATTTTCCCAGATATTAAAATTCCCGTTGTGGCTGTTGTTTGGAACTATAATGGATTGATGCCCGAAGATATGTCTGGGCGTGTGGCCTATTATTACGAAAGAGCCCTGACATCGACGGTTGATAATATTGAACATATTGAAAGTAACTCTTTTTATGGTCGTGGAATTGTAAAAATATTCTTTCAGCCTGGTACGAATATTGCTGAAGCACAAACGCAAATTACTTCTGTTTCTCAGACTGTTTTAAAGCAAATGCCCAAGGGCATTACGCCGCCTTTAATTTTGAAATACAATGCTTCTTCTGTTCCTGTTTTAATGTTGAAAATTTCTTCTGAGACAATTACAGGATCTCAGCTTTATGATATGGCATCAAATCTTATTCGTCCTTCTTTGGTGTCGGTGGCAGGGGCAGCGTTGCCTTCCCCTTACGGAGGGACAGCAAATAATGTGCAGGTCTCTCTTAATCAAAAACGTTTGCTGGCTTACGGATTAACAGCGACAGATATTGGAAATGCTTTAAACCAACAAAATATTGTATTGCCTGCTGGGGATCAAAAAATTGGTGCCGTCGATTTTATGGTGCAAACCAATGCAACCCCAAGAGAGATCGAAGAGTTTAATAATATTCCGATTAAGCAAGTTGGTAATGCAACAGTTTATTTAAAAGATGTTGCTTGGGTCCATAGAGGGGGGGCTCCACAAACGAATTTGGTCTTGGTCAAAGGGCACAAAGCCATTTTAATGGTAGTGATGAAGACGGGGGATGTTTCAACGTTAAACGTCGTTTCTGACATTAAAAGGCTTTTACCCAAAGTTGAAAAAACACTGCCTCCTGGTGTGAAAATAGATATTATTTCTGATGCTTCTACTTTTGTAAAAGAGTCGGTAGAAGATGTTGTTCATGAGATGGTCATTGCTGCTTTATTAACCAGTATTGTGGTGATCTTATTCTTAGGTTCGTGGCGATCTACCTTGATTATTGCGACCTCAATTCCGTTGGCTATTTTAACATCCTTAATTGGGCTGGATCTTGCGGGACAAACAATTAACGTGATGACTTTGGGTGGCTTGGCATTAGCCGTAGGGATCTTGGTTGATGATGCCACGGTAATGATTGAAAATATTGATACGCATTTAGAGATGGGAAAAAATCTTTATGATGCGATTGTGGACGCTGCTAATCAAATTGTTATTCCAACCTTCGTCTCTACACTGTGTATTTGTGTTGTGTGGTTTCCATTATTTGAATTAACTGGGGTTGGGGGATGGTTGTTTATGCCTATGGCAGAAGCAATTATTTTTGCAATGTTAGCCTCGTTTATTTTATCCAGAACCTTGGTTCCAACGATGGCCTACTATCTCTTGCCAGGTCAAATTGCAGAGCATGAAAATCCCAATCGTAAAATTTCCAAATTTCAACAATTTTTAAATGGTTTTGATACTCAATTTGAAGAATTTAGAAAAAATTATAAAATTTTACTAGAACATTTGGTTTCTATTCGCAAAAGATTTATTGCTGGCTTTCTTGTGTTTTCTCTAGCTTCAATGGGGTTACTTTATTTTGTTGGAGAGAACTTTTTTCCTGAGATTAAATCTGCTGAATTAGACTTACATATGCGCGCACCATTAGGAACGCGTATTGAGGAAACAGGTAAGATCTCGTATTTGGTTAATGAAGAAATTGAAAGATTATTACCAGGACAAGTCAAGGGAATTGTTAATAATTGTGGTCTACCATTTAGCAGTTTAAATCAAGCCTTTATTCCTACTCCAACGATTGGCTCTCAAGATTGCGATTTAACCATTTCATTAAAGAATTCTGCTTCCCCAATTGCGGAGTATCGTAAAATTCTACGTAAAGGGTTACGTGACAAATTTCCAGGAACTGATTTTGCTTTTATGCCAGGGGATATGACCGCTAAAATTTTGAACTTTGGCTTGCCTGCACCGATTAATGTACAAATAGTTGGGCGTAAGCTTGCTGCTAATTATGAATATGCGAAATTAGTGGCTTCAAAATTAAAACGTATTCCTGGCATTGCTGACGTGCGTGTGCAACAAACAGTGACAACACCAACTTTAATGATAAATACACGCAGGACTTTCGCATTAAGTACGGGGTTAACTGAGGCCGACATTGCTAATAATGCTTTAGCAACCTTGTCTGGAAGTGGTCAAACAGCACCGACTTATTGGCTTGACCCAAAGACTGGGGTATCGCATTTGGTTAATATCCAAACCCCTCAATCTGAAATGCAAACAATGAATGATTTGGAAACTATTCCTGTGAACGGACCTGAAGGAGCCTCAGGAAAAACTAAAATGCAAATGTTGGGATCGTTAAGTCATATTTCTCAGACAGGAACAGGGGGCGAGGTTTCTCATTATAATATTATGCCTGTTTTTGAAATATACGCCAGTAATGATGGACGTGATCTTGGGGCAGTTTCTGCTGATGTTAAACAAGTGGTTCAAGAGTTAAACTCTCAGTTACCCAGGGGTTCTACCATTGCTATTCGAGGACAAGCAACAACAATGTATAATGCTTATTCTCAGTTAATTGGTGGGTTGGCGATGTCAATTTTGTTAGTTTATTTAATTATTGTTGTGAATTTTCAATCTTGGCTTGATCCGTTTGTGATTATCATGGCCTTACCTGGCGCATTGGCAGGCATCGCATGGAGTTTATTTATAACCCACAGCTCCATATCAGTTCCTGCATTAACTGGGGCAATTATGTGTATGGGAACTGCAACGGCTAATTCGATTTTAGTAGTCTCTTTTGCAAGAGAGCGTTTGGCGGTGCATGGGGACGCAGTGCTGGCGGCCGTCGAAGCTGGATATGGGCGAATCAGGCCCGTTTTAATGACAGCTTTGGCAATGATTATTGGAATGCTGCCTATGTCACTTAGCAATACCCAAAACGCACCATTGGGTAGAGCGGTGATGGGGGGATTAAGCGTTGCGACTATAGCAACTTTACTTTTCGTACCTTGTGTCTTTGCTCTTGTTTATTATCGCCAGAAAAAGGAAACTGTATAATGGCCGGTTTTTCAAAGAAAACAAAAACAGTTTTTGCGATAATTGCTATTGGTGCTGTGATTTATACAGGCTTAGAGATTATTCAACGCCAGCATCATGTGCATGAATTGACCAAAGAGTCCAAAGAGGCTTCAATACCTAGTGTGCAATATGTTACTCCACAAACAGGTCCGACGGTGCGTAATTTAACCCTGCCTGGGAATGTAACGGCTTGGTATCAAGCCCCTATTTATGCGCAGGTATCAGGATATGTGCAACAATGGCATAAAGATTTTGGCGCAGATGTAAAAGCTGGAGACATACTTGCAACCATTGATACTCCAGGCCTTGATGCCGAATATGCAGCAGCCAAAGCGAACCTTAAAGTTGCTCAGACTAAATACCAACTGGCCAAAGTTACCGCACAGCGGTGGAAAGCGCTTTCTGGAACAAAAGCTGTTTCACAACAAGAGGTTGATGTGCAGGCAGCTAATGCCAAGGTGCAAGATGCTTTGGTTGATGCGGCAGAACATGAAGTTGCACGTTATGCAGCTTTACAGGCCTTCAAAAGTATCCGAGCCCCTTTTAATGGTGTGGTAACTTCACGTCTGACGGATATTGGAGATTTTGTAAACGATAATGGTGATTTAAGTCGGCATGGCAAGGCCACCGAACTATTTACAGTTGCAGATATTCAACGTTTGCGCGTTTTTGTTGATGTGCCTCAAGATTATGCATCAATTTTGAAACCAGAGTTAAAGGCTGAACTCAGTGCTATTCAATATCCAGGAAAAATATTTAAAGCTAATTATTTAACATCTGCTCGTGCTTTCAATACGGCGACAAGAACAGTTACAACAGAGTTGACCGTTGATAATGCCTCCCATTTATTATGGCCAGGAACATTTGTGAATGTTCATTTTGTTGCCCCAGCTGATCCTAATATTCTTATTTTACCGCAACAAGCATTAATTTTTAGGGCTCAGGGAATGCAGGTTGCGGTGGTTGGCCCTGATAATCGCGTTAGAATGCATAATGTGCAATTAGGAAATAATTTGGGTAAATCGGTGCAAATTCTATCGGGGATTACCAAAACAGATCGCATTGTGAATAATCCCTCAGCAGGGTTAATGGATGGGCAATTGGTAAAGTTGGTTGACAGCACACCTGGGTATAATGATGATTTTCAGAATACTGAGCAACCGACATTAAAACATGAAAATGATTCTTTAAAGAAAAATGCCGTGCAGCCAGTTGAGGTGCAACAATAATGTTAATTCATGCCAAGGTGCAATTCACTCGATCTATTGTCGGTTTAATTTCTGGTTTATTCTTGTTAAGTGCTTGCGATTTAGCCCCAGAATATAAACAACCTAAATATGCTTTGCCTGATACGTGGCAGGGCACAGCACCTTTTCATGTTGCACAACCTGCTGATCGAATACCCAAAGGGGAATGGTGGACTGTATTAAATGACCCTATTTTAAATCAGTTAGAAGATCAGCTTAATAAGAGTAATCCAGATCTTAAAGCTGCAGCAGAAACGTTTATGCAAAGTAGAGCTTTGTTAAGTGAGGTTAAATCACAGTTATACCCTAATCTTAGCCTTGAAGCAGGGGGAGGAAAGTATAAACAGTCTCACAACCGTTTATTTCGAAGCGCTACCAGTAATGGTCCCATCACAGAGAATAATGCTCAATATCAAGCTTCTGCAATGTGGGAAGTGGATTTGTGGGGAAGAATTCGCAACCAGATAAAAATGCAACGTAGCTTGGCTCAAGTTAGTGCTGCTGATTATGAAGCCGCAAAGTTAAGTTTACAAGCAGAGTTAGCGCGCAATTATATGATTTTACGAGGCTATGATGCGCAAAATGAAGTTTTAAAAGATTCCATTAAATATTTTGAAGCAGCTGTCGATGTAACTCGTATGCGAGAAATGGGAGCAATTGCCGCAGGCATAGATGTGTCAAGGGCTGAAAATCAGTTGGAAATGACCAAGGCGCAACAAACTGATGTACAAGCTCAACGTGATATTACAGAGCATGCGATTGCAGTATTAGTTAATGAGTTTCCTATGGGATTTCATATTGCTCCTGTAAGATCAAACGATGTAATGCGAGTTCCTAATGTGCCTTTGGGGGTTCCGTCGGCTTTATTACAACGTCGCCCTGATATTGCCAGTGCCGAGCGTCAAATGGCAGCAGCTAATCGCGCGATTGGTGTGTCAAAAGCAGCTTTTTACCCTGATATTACCATTAATGCCTTAAGCGGTTTTGAGGATAGTGGTTTCGGGCTTGCAAATTTACCCAATAGTATGTGGTCAGCTGCAGTAAAAGCTACTTTACCATTATTCCAAGGAGGATTACGTAGAGCAACATTGCAAAGAAATTGGTCTCAATACCGTCAAACTAGAGACAATTATCGCTCTGTTGTACTAAATGGGTTTAAAGAAGTTGCAGATAATTTAACCCTTACTCAAAAAATGTTGCAAAAACAAAAAGAAAATAAAGCAGCATCTGAAGCCGCGTTGCGCACGCAGGGGATGGCGATGTCTTTATATACAGGTGGCCTTACGAATTATCTAGATGTTGTTACCGCACAGACTGCTGCATTAAGTGCTCAAATTGCTGAAGTGGAAAGTAAAACTAGATTAATGCAAGCATCTGTTGGTCTTATTACCGCTTTAGGTGGTGGATGGGATGCTCAAGAGCTGCCACACAAAAAATTGGAATCGATTGGTGTGTTTCAATATAGCGGTTTAGGATATAATCTGGATAAGTAGTAAAGATGTTGATGTGTTATTGTTTAGATTGTTAAGGTATTATTTGAGTATTTTAAAAATAAAATCTTGACAAAAATCTAAAAAAATAAGAAGAATGCAAGTTCTCATCGGAACGCGGGAGAGGAATTGCAAGGAGAAATTTGTTTTCCTTGTGGTTTTCGTGTGAACCGCGGTCTGGGTAGATTTTATTAAGGAGACCCGGATATGGCCAAAAAGATTGTTGGCTACATTAAGTTACAAATTCCTGCGGGGAAGGCGAATCCATCCCCACCAGTTGGTCCAGCGTTGGGTCAACGTGGTTTGAATATTATGCAATTCTGTAAAGAATTCAATGCTGCGACACAAAACCTAGAGCCAGGAATGCCAATTCCTGTTGTGATTACAGCATATGCAGATCGTACATTCAGCTTTATCACAAAAACACCACCTAATACTTATTTCTTGCTTAAAGCAGCTAAAGTATCAAAAGGCGCAGCTGTAATTGGTAAAGGTGCAACTGTTGGTACCGTTAAAATAAGCCAATTGCGTGAAATCGCTGCTGAAAAAATGAAAGACATGAATGCGAATGATGTCGATGGCGCAGTTCGTATGTTGGTTGGTTCAGCGCGTTCAATGGGCATTAAAGTAGAGGAGTCTTAAGACATGGCTAAAAATAAACGTCTTGCTGCGGCTCATGCTACTTTAGAACGCAATAAAGTATACACATTACAAGAAGCGATTGCTCTTGTTGTTGGTAATGCTAAAGCTAAATTTGATGAAACGATTGAAATTGCAATTAACTTGGGTGTAGATCCTCGTTATGCAGATCAAATGGTTCGTGGTTTAATGTCTCTTCCTCATGGTACTGGTAAAACATTACGCGTTGGTGTTTTTGCTCGTGGTGCGAAAGCTGAAGAAGCAAAAGCAGCTGGTGCTGATGTTGTTGGTGATGAAGATCTAGCAGAAAAAATCCAGGCTGGTGAAATTAATTTCGATCGTTGTATTGCAACACCAGATATGATGGCCCTCGTAGGTCGTTTGGGTAAGGTGCTTGGTCCGCGTGGTTTGATGCCAAACCCTAAATTGGGAACGGTGACCATGGATGTTAAAGGTGCAGTCACTGCAGCTAAGTCAGGTCAGGTAGAATATCGTGCTGAAAAAGGCGGTGTTGTGCATGCTGGTATTGGTAAAGCATCTTTTAGCTCAACAAATTTACTTGAAAATATCCGTGCATTTGTTGATGTTGTGCAAAAAGCTCGCCCAACAGGTGTAAAAGGCGCATATATGAAAAAGATTTATCTTTCTTCAACAATGGGCCCTGGAATTGAAATTGATATTGCTAGCGTTAACGCTGGTTAATATGATATAGAGTTATCATTACCTTGTAAAATACAAGGTAATGAATATATAGAGTAAAGAAATTTACTCTGAACCTGTCCAAGACCGTACGTGACTGAAGTTTTAAAAGTTTTATTACTGCGAACGGGAGGCGGGACTAGTATATTTTAGATTTTTTAATCTGTTTATATGCTGGTGTTACCGTTTTAGGACAGGCGAACCGGATTGTAATTTAAAATACAATCTAAATGGCAACCTGAAAAGTCACTATTGACTGATCAAAATGGAGACGGGATTTGGACCGCACGGAAAAACGAGCGTTTGTTGCTTCCATGGCATCTGTTTTCGCAAATACGTCAATGCTTGTTATTACTCGTAACAAAGGATTGAATGTTGCTGCTGTTACAGATTTGCGTCGTCGTATGCGCGCTGCTGATGCAACTTACAAAGTTGGAAAAAACCGCTTGGTCACCCTCGCCGCTAAAGGTACCCCATTCGAAGGTATTACCCCATTGTTAACTGGCCCTATTGCCCTTGCTTGGGCACAAGATCCAGTTGCAGTTGCGAAAGTAGCCGTCGAGTTCGCCAAAACCAATGATAAACTTGAAATTCTTGGTGGTAATTTAGATGGGCAAATGCTTGATGTAAATCAAGTTAAAGCTCTGGCTGAACTACCCTCATTGGATGTCTTGCGTGCACAGCTGGTTGGACTTATCTCTACACCTGCTACACGTATTGCTGGTGTTGTTCAAGCTCCTGCTGGACAATTGGCACGGGTTATTGGCGCTTATGCGGACAAAGGTGAAGCGGCTTAGGATTGACTAAGCTTTTTTATTTTTATTGATTTGCTAAATGTTTAGTAAATTTGTATTAAGACACTTAATAGTATATAAATAGGATAGATATCATGGCTGATTTAGCTAAAATTGTTGACGAATTATCTGCATTAACCGTTTTGGAAGCTGCTGAGCTTTCTAAAATGTTAGAAGAAAAATGGGGCGTTTCTGCTGCTGCTCCAGTTGCTGTTGCTGCTGCTGCTGCTCCTGCTGCTGCTGCTGAAGAAAAAACAGAATTTGATGTAATTCTTGCTAAATCTGGTGACAAAAAAATTAACGTCATTAAAGAGGTTCGCGCAATTACAGGTCTTGGTTTGAAAGAAGCTAAAGATTTAGTTGAAGGCGCACCAAAAACCCTTAAAGAGGGTGTAAATAAAGATGAAGCTGAAAAAATTAAGAAGACCCTTGAAGAACAAGGTGCTACTGTCGAATTTAAATAATGCTATGAATCAGACGTTTATAGGGACTTCTCTATATCGTTGGATTTAAGATTATGGTAGGGCGGAACCCAGGCTTTGGGGATCCGCCTGCTTGGTCGTTAAAGAGAAAGATTCTTTAACGGCTTGGATAAAGTATGATTCCCTAATGGTTTAGGGGTAGGCGTAACTCTGTTGGTTAAGAGTTATATTTAGTTATCATTAGCCAATTACTTGTTTTGATTTAGTTTGAAACAGCAAGTATATTTGGCAACAAGCGATGGGGCACAATACACGATGAACGCGGTAAGCAAATCGTTCACGGGACGCAAGCGCATTCGCAAAACTTTTGGACGGATTCCAGAAATCGCACCGATGCCAAATCTTATTGATGTGCAAAGGGCGAGTTATGAGGCTTTTTTACAACGTGATGTAAAGCCAGAGAACCGTACATTAATTGGGTTGGAAGAGGTATTTCGTTCGGTTTTTCCAATCAATGATTTTGCAGGTAATGGCCGTCTCGAATTTGTAAATTACGAATTTGAAGAACCGAAATATGATGTTGAGGAATGTCTTCAGCGTGGATTGACCTATGCGGCACCCTTAAAAGTTGTCCTTCGTTTGATTGTTTGGGACATTGACGAAGATACAGGGTCACGTTCAATTCGTGATATTAAAGAGCAACCCGTTTATATGGGTGACATGCCTTTAATGACCGAAAATGGTACCTTTATCGTAAATGGTACAGAGCGCGTCATCGTATCACAAATGCACCGCAGTCCAGGTGTGTTTTTTGATCATGATGGTGGTAAGACGCATTCTTCTGGTAAGTTCTTATTTACAGCAAGAATTATTCCTTATCGTGGTTCATGGTTGGATTTTGAATTTGATAGTAAAGATTTAATTTACGTTCGTATTGATCGTAAAAGAAAATTCCCAATTACAACGTTGTTGTATGCTTTAGAAGGTGAAAATTCTATTGCTCTGCGTGATGCAAAAGCAAAAGAAGGTGGGGATATAGATTCCATTCCAATGCGTGGAATGGACGATGATGAAATTCTTTCTTATTTTTATAATACCATCTCTTTTAAAAAGATTGATGGTGGTTGGGCGCGTGCATTTGAACCTGATGCATTTCGTAATATGAAATTGTTAGCACCTCTAGTTGATGCTGATACAGGTGAAGTTGTAGCCGATGTTAATGTGAAGTTGACAGCACGAACAGTTCGCAAGATTGCTGAAAAAACTAAAAGTGTTTTAGTTCGCAGAGAAGAGCTATTAGGTCGTTATTTTGCTCATGATTTGGTTAATGAAAATACCGGTGAGATTTACGCTGAGGCTGGTGAAGAGCTTACAGAAGCCACATTAGACAGATTCGAAGAATTGGGATTGGATGAAATTCCAACATTGGCTGTTGACAATGCAACAGGACCTTGGATTAGAAACACATTAATTACAGATAAAAATACCTCCAGAGACGATGCTTTGGTTGATATTTATCGTGTTATGCGCCCTGGTGAGCCGCCAACTGCTGAAACTGCAGAATCTTTATTACGCGGTCTATTTTTTGATTATGACCGTTATGATTTGTCAGCTGTTGGTCGTGTTAAAATGAACATCCGTTTAGGTGTTCCAGGTGATGATACGATCCGCGTCTTGCGTAAAGTTGATATTCTTCGTACGATTAAAATTATGTGCGAATTAAAAGATGGTCAAGGTAGTGTCGATGATATTGATAACCTTGGTAATCGTCGAGTACGTTCCGTTGGTGAATTGATGGAAAATCAATATCGACTCGGTCTGTTGAGAATGGAACGTGCTATTCGTGAGCGTATGGGGTCAGTTGATATTGATACCGTTATGCCTCATGACTTGATAAATGCAAAACCTGCTGTTGCTGCGGTTAGAGAATTTTTTGGTTCTTCTCAGTTGTCACAGTTTATGGATCAAACAAATCCACTGTCTGAAGTCACCCATAAACGCCGTTTGTCAGCTTTGGGGCCAGGGGGTTTAACACGTGAACGTGCTGGGTTTGAAGTTCGTGACGTTCATCCAACGCATTATGGCCGTATTTGCCCAATTGAAACGCCTGAAGGTCCAAATATTGGTTTGATTAACTCTTTATCTACCTATGCTAAGGTTAATAAATACGGATTTATTGAAACACCTTATCGCTTGGTACAAGATGGTAAATTGCAAGATGGATGGAAATATCTGTCTGCAATGGAAGAAGACAAGTTAATCGTTGCTCAAGCTGATGCAAAACAAGATGCTGAAGGTAATTTGACCGATGAACTTGTTTCTGTTCGTAAGAGTGGTGACTTCCAATTGGTTAAACCTGAAGATGTAACAGCTTGTGACGTTTCACCAAAACAATTGGTGTCTGTTGCTGCGGCACTTATTCCTTTCTTGGAAAACGATGACGCGAACCGTGCATTGATGGGTTCAAACATGCAACGTCAGGCTGTGCCTTTGATTAGATCTGATGCGCCATTGGTTGGTACTGGCATGGAAGCCGCAGTTGCACGTGATTCTGGTGCGACGATCGTTGCTAAACGTGGTGGTGTTGTTGATCAAATCGATGGTGCACGTATCGTTGTTCGTGCAACAGATGAAAATGGTTCGACACAAGGGGTCGATATTTATCGTTTGCGTAAATATACACGTTCTAACCAATCTACATGTATTAACCAACGTCCACTTGTGTATGTTGGAGATCAGATTCAGGCAGGCGATATTATTGCTGATGGTCCATCAACTGAGCTTGGTGAATTAGCACTTGGTCGTAACGTTCTGGTCGCATTTATGCCTTGGAATGGATATAACTTTGAAGATTCAATTCTAATCTCTGAACGTATTGCTCGTGATGACGTGTTTACTTCAATTCATATTGAAGAATTTGAAGTTATGGCTCGTGATACCAAATTGGGTCAAGAAGAAATTACGCGTGATATTCCAAATGTTGGTGAAGAAGCGCTTCGTAATCTTGATGAAGCAGGTATCGTTTACATCGGTGCGGAAGTTAATCCTGGAGATATTTTAGTTGGTAAAATCACCCCTAAGGGTGAAAGTCCAATGACACCAGAAGAAAAACTTCTTCGTTCTATTTTTGGTGAAAAAGCTTCAGATGTTCGTGATACTTCTTTAAAACTTCCTCCTGGAACCAGTGGTACAATTGTTGATGTTCGTGTATTCTCTCGTCGTGGTATCGACAAAGATGAACGTGCAATGGCGATTGAACGTGCAGAAATTGAACGTTTAAGTAAAGATCGTGATGATGAGTTGGCTATTCAAGAACGCTCATTCTATAATCGTTTAAGAGAAAACTTACTTGATCAAACAGCTGGTATCGGGTTCAAAGGCATTCAATCAGGAACTGTATTAACAGTCGATGTATTGTCTGAACATCCACGTGGTGCATGGCGTAATATTGTTGTTGCTGATGATGCAGTAATGGCTAATATCGAAGCTGTTAAGCGTGACTTTGATCGTGAAGTTGCCGGTGTTCAAGCGCGTTTCAATAACAAAGTTGAAAAATTACAACGTGGTGATGAGCTTCCTCCTGGCGTGATGAAAATGGTTAAAGTTTTCATCGCGGTAAAGCGTAAATTACAACCAGGGGATAAGATGGCGGGTCGTCATGGTAACAAAGGGGTTGTATCCCGTGTTGTTCCTGTTGAAGATATGCCATTCCTTGAAGATGGAACTTCTGTTGATCTTGTGTTGAACCCACTGGGTGTGCCTTCACGTATGAACGTAGGTCAGATTTTAGAAACACATTTAGGTTGGGCTTGTGCCAATATTGGTAAACAAGTCAGCCAAGTCGTGGATGATTATGTTCGTCAAGGTGAGAAAAAGCAGGAGCTTTTAGATCGCTTAAGAACAATCTATGGTGAAGCAACCTATCAAGAAAAAATTGTTGATCTTTCTGATAGTGAGTTGATTGAATTCTGCAATGATATTCGCAAAGGTGTATCAATTATGACCCCTGTGTTTGACGGCGCCAGTATTCCTGATATTGAAGGAATGTTGACCCAAGCAGGATTAAATACATCTGGGCAAAGTACATTAATTGATGGTCGTACAGGTGAAGTTTTTGAACGTCCTGTTACGGTTGGTTATATCTATATGCTTAAATTGCATCACTTGGTTGATGATAAGATCCATGCGCGCTCTATTGGTCCGTATTCCTTGGTTACGCAGCAACCATTGGGTGGTAAAGCTCAATTTGGTGGTCAGCGTTTCGGAGAGATGGAAGTTTGGGCTCTTGAGGCTTATGGTGCTGCATATACCTTACAGGAAATGTTAACGGTTAAATCCGATGACGTTTCAGGTAGAACAAAGGTTTATGAAGCGATTGTCAAAGACCAAGATGACTTTGAAGCAGGTATTCCAGAAAGCTTTAACGTATTGATTAAAGAACTGAAATCGCTCGGTTTGAATGTTGAACTAGAACAAAGCGCTGAATAAGCAATTTAATTTAGTTTGTAAGTATTTTTATTAAAGAGGTGCTGTGTTAATGGCACCTCAATCCCCCAAAGGGTTTATGGCGAATGAATGAACTTATGAAAATTCTTGGTCAATCAGGCCAAGCAATGACGTTTGATCAAATTAAAATTCAATTAGCCTCGTCTGAGCAAATACGGTCATGGTCTTATGGTGAAGTAAAAAAACCAGAGACCATTAATTATCGTACATTTAAACCAGAACGAGATGGACTATTCTGTGCCCGTATTTTTGGGCCTATCAAAGATTATGAATGTTTGTGCGGCAAATACAAACGGATGAAATTCCGTGGTATTGTTTGTGAAAAATGCGGTGTTGAAGTTACGCTTGCCAAAGTACGTCGTGAACGTATGGGGCATATTGAACTGGCCAGTCCAGTTGCACATATTTGGTTTTTGAAATCTTTACCAAGTCGTATTGGCCTGATGGTCGACATGACTTTGAAAGATTTGGAACGTGTTCTCTATTTTGAAAATTATGTTGTTTTGGAATCTGGAACATCTCCACTAAAACAATATAGTTTGTTGTCAGAAGAGCAATATCTTGATGCTATGGACGAATACGGGCATGAAGGTGTTGAGATCAGCATTGGTGCTGAAGCTGTAAAGAAAATCTTGATCAACATTGATTGCGATGTTGATAAAGTTGATTTGCGTGCTGAACTCAAAGAAACAACCTCAGAAGTCAAACGTAAAAAGCTCGTTAAACGCTTGAAATTGGTTGAAGCGTTTGCAGGAAGTGGCTGTCGTCCAGAGTGGATGATTATGGACGTTGTTCCTGTTATTCCACCTGAACTACGTCCTTTGGTTCCATTGGATGGTGGTCGTTTTGCAACGTCTGATCTGAACGATTTATATCGTCGCGTGATTAACCGTAATAACCGTTTAAAACGATTGATGGAGCTTCGCGCGCCAGATATTATTGTTCGTAACGAAAAACGTATGTTACAAGAATCTGTGGATGCATTATTTGATAATGGACGCAGAGGGCGGGCAATTACTGGTGCAAATAAACGTCCATTGAAATCTTTAGCAGATATGCTCAAAGGGAAACAAGGTCGTTTCCGTCAAAACTTGCTTGGTAAACGTGTTGATTATTCTGGTCGTTCCGTTATTGTGGTGGGACCTGAGTTAAAGCTGCATCAATGTGGTTTGCCAAAGAAGATGGCGCTTGAGTTATTTAAGCCTTTCATTTATTCTAAACTTGAAAAATATGGACATGCAACAACCATTAAAGCTGCAAAGCGTATGGTTGAAAAAGAACGTCCAGAAGTTTGGGATATTATTGAAGAAGTTATTCGCGAACATCCCGTAATGTTAAATCGTGCGCCTACTTTGCACCGTTTGGGTATTCAAGCTTTCGAACCTATATTGGTTGAAGGTAAAGCTATTCAATTACATCCATTAGTTTGTACCGCATTTAACGCTGACTTTGACGGTGACCAAATGGCTGTGCACGTGCCGTTGAGCCTTGAAGCTCAATTAGAAGCACGCGTTTTGATGATGTCTACGAATAATATTCTCAGTCCTGCAAGTGGTAAGCCAATTATTGTGCCTTCACAAGATATTGTTTTAGGTTTGTATTATCTGAGTTTAGATATTCCTGAATATAAACTAACACTAGATCAATCTGAATATGATGCTGAGGGTCATCTTGTTAAAGAAGGTGCTCCTGTATTTGCTAATATCGGTGAGATTGAGCATGCTTTATCAGCAAAAGCAATTAAATTGCACGATAAAATTCGTACAAGATATGAGACCAAAGATGCTGAAGGTAACTCTGTTACTCAACGTGTGATTACCACTGCGGGTCGTATGTTGATATCGCAGATACTACCTAAGCATCCAGCAATCAGTTTTGACTTAATTAATCAACAATTAACCAAGAAATCCATTTCTGATATTATCGATATGGTTTATCGTCATTGTGGTCAGAAAGAGTGCGTTATTTTTGCTGATCGTATGATGGGTCTTGGATTTGCTTATGCTGCTAAGGCGGGGATTTCCTTTGGTAAGGATGATATGATCATTCCTGACGAGAAAAAGGAATTGGTTGCCAAAACCACAGCTGAGGTCAAAGAATTTGAACAACAATATCAAGATGGTTTGATTACTGCGGGTGAGCGTTACAATAAAGTTGTTGATGCTTGGTCTCGTTGCACTGACGAAGTTCAGGCTGCGATGATGAAAGAGATTTCACGTGTTGAACCTGGTCAACGTATTAATTCTGTGTGGATGATGAGTCACTCTGGGGCTCGTGGGTCACCAGCTCAGATGAAACAGTTGGCGGGTATGCGTGGTTTGATGGCTAAACCGTCTGGCGAGATTATCGAACAACCGATTATTGCAAACTTTAAAGAGGGCTTGTCGGTTCTAGATTACTTTACTTCTACCCATGGTGCTCGTAAAGGTCTTGCTGATACTGCGTTGAAAACCGCGAACTCTGGATATTTAACACGTCGTCTGGTTGATGTGGCACAAGATTGTATTATTATTGATCAAGATTGTAAAACAGAACGCGGATTGACAGTGCGTGCCGTGATGGATGGTGGTGAAGTAATTTCATCTCTGTCAGAGCGTATTTTAGGACGTACTTTGGCTGCTGATGTTCTTGATCCTTCATCTGGCAAGGTCTTATATCCTCGCAATACATTAGTTGAAGAATCAGAAGCTGAAGCCATTGAGAAAGCTAGCGTTGAAAGTGTAATGATACGTTCTGTCTTAACATGTGATAGCCAAATTGGGGTATGTGCGCATTGTTATGGACGTGATCTTTCTCGTGGAACACCCGTAAATATTGGTGAGGCTGTTGGTGTTATTGCAGCGCAGTCAATTGGCGAGCCTGGAACTCAGCTAACCATGCGTACTTTCCATATTGGTGGGGCTGCTCAAAGAGGGGCAGAACAGTCAATGGTCGAGGCTTCACGTGATGGGACAATTAAAATTCTTAACTTGAATGTGGTTCAAAACAGTCAAGGTTTTGATATTGTGATGTCCAGAAACTGTGAAATTATTTTATTGGATGAAAATAAAGTAGAACGCGCTCGTTACCGTATTCCTTATGGTGCAAGATTACTGGCTAAAAATGCAGCTAAGGTTACACGTAATCAAAAAATGGCAGAGTGGGATCCTTATACCCTTCCGATTATTACCGAGAAATCAGGAACAATTGAGTATCAAGATCTGATTGAAGGTATTACGTTGGTTGAACGTATGGATGAAGTCACAGGCTTGTCTTCTAAAGTGGTGGTGGATTACAAACAAACCAGCAAATCTCGTGACCTACGCCCAAGATTACAACTAAATGATTCTAATGGCGAAGTAATGAAGCTTGCGAATGGAAATGAAGCACGTTACTTCCTTTCTCCAGATTCATTGCTGTCTGTTGAGAATGGCGTTGAGGTCAACGCAGGTGATGTGTTAGCGCGTATCCCTCGTGAAGGTTCAAAGACCCGTGATATTACAGGGGGCTTACCACGTGTTGCCGAACTGTTTGAAGCACGTCGTCCGAAAGATCATGCTATTATCGCCGAAAATGATGGTATTGTTGAATTTGGTAAAGATTATAAAGCCAAACGCCGTATTGTCGTTCGTAATGAAGACACTGATGAAGAAACAGAATATCTTATTCCAAAAGGTAAGCATATTTCTGTGCAAGAAGGTGACTTTGTACGTAGAGGAGATCCATTAGTCGATGGTCCTCGTGTGCCTCATGATATCTTGAAAGTTATGGGTGTAGAAGCGCTGTCAGATTACTTGATTGATGAGATTCAAAGTGTTTACCGTCTGCAAGGTGTGAAGATCAACGACAAGCACATTGAAGTTATCGTTCGTCAAATGCTGCAAAAGGTAGAAATCACCGATCCTGGTGATACAACGTACCTTATTGGTGAAACTATTGATCGTCTTGAGTTTGAGCAAGAGAATACTAAACGTATGAACGCAAATGAGCGTCCTGCCGTTGCTTCTCCTGTTTTGCAAGGGATTACCAAAGCGGCGTTACAAACGAAATCATTTATCTCTGCGGCATCGTTCCAAGAAACTACACGTGTCTTAACTGAAGCTGCGTCTGCGGGTAAGATTGATAACTTGGCGGGGCTAAAAGAGAACGTGATCGTTGGTCGTTTGGTTCCAGCAGGAACAGGAAGTGTTATGAATCGCTTCCGTGCACTAGCGTATTCACGTGACAAGCAGAGATTGGCAGATGCTCGTAAGCAAATACAATCTAGAGAATCTGTTGATATTTCATCTGCTGCACAAGAAAATGAAATGGAAGAGTGACATAATCTATAAAATAGGTTATTAAGGAACGATTCTATTAATTTCATATTTGTTGGATGAGGGGATTCTCTTATCCAACAAATTAAAATACGGGTTATTTCCGTCTTTTGGCGGAAATAAAATGCTTTGTTTCTAACAAAGCCTTTGATAATTTGCCGTCTTTAAAGATAATTTTTTTATCTTGCAAATTTTAAAGGTTTATGTTAGATAAAGCATCATTGTTCGTTGAATTAAATGTATTTTTTATAAAAATAAAGTTTTGAGAAAAAACTTTTCAATTTTTTATATTAGATGTATTCAGTAAGAAGTATCTGGTTTTATATTAGATGCAAGAGTGTTGTAAATGACCGTTAAGACAATAGATATAAAATTGCTTAACCTAGAAATAGTAAGGATCGGGAAAGGCGAATGCCGACCATTAACCAATTAATCGCTAAAGGCCGCGAACCTGCTGCCAAGCGCAATAAGGTTCCTGCTTTGCAGGGATGTCCGCAAAAACGAGGGGTATGTACTCGTGTTTATACAACAACACCTAAGAAGCCTAACTCAGCATTGCGTAAAGTTGCAAAGGTACGTCTGACAAATGGTTACGAGGTGGTGAGTTATATTCCTGGTGAAGGTCATAACTTGCAAGAACATAGTGTGGTCTTGATACGCGGCGGGCGTGTTAAAGATTTGCCAGGCGTACGTTATCATATATTACGTGGTGTTCTGGATACACAAGGTATTGCAAAGAGACGTCAACGTCGTTCTTTGTATGGTGCTAAACGTCCAAAATAAGAGGAATAACAGGCATGAGTCGCCGACACCGCGCAGTTAAGCGTGAGATACTTCCCGATCCTAAATTTGGTGATATAGTCATCACGCGTTTTATGAATGCGTTGATGTACGATGGAAAAAAATCGATTGCTGAAAAAATCGTTTACGGAGCATTGGAAACATTGCGTGCCCGTGGCGGAGCAGAAGCAGATCCAGTGCGTTTATTTCATGAAGCTTTAGATAACGTAAAGCCAGCTGTAGAAGTTCGTTCTCGCCGTGTAGGTGGTGCAACTTATCAGGTGCCTGTTGAGGTTCGTGCAGATCGACGCCAAGCATTGGCCATTCGTTGGTTAATTGATTCGTCTCGTAAACGTGGTGAAAGCACCATGGAAGAAAGACTGTCTAACGAGTTGTTGGATGCTGTGAATAATCGTGGATCCGCTGTAAAAAAACGAGAAGATACTCATCGTATGGCTGAAGCAAATAAAGCTTTCAGTCATTATCGCTGGTAAGTGAACTGAGTTTAGGTTAACCTTTTAACCGAAGGTCTTGGAAGTGTCCAAGCAAACGGAGAGAGAGAATGGCAAAGGCTAAATTTGAGCGGAATAAACCGCACTGTAATATTGGTACCATCGGTCACGTCGATCATGGTAAAACTTCATTAACTGCTGCTATTACAAAAGTATTGGCAGAAGTTGGTGGTGCAGAATTTACTGCATACGATATGATTGATAAAGCACCTGAAGAACGTGCTCGTGGTATTACCATTTCAACAGCTCATGTTGAATATCAAACTGAAAAACGTCACTATGCTCACGTTGACTGTCCTGGTCACGCCGATTATGTTAAGAACATGATTACTGGTGCTGCTCAGATGGATGGTGCTATTCTTGTTGTGTCTGCAGCAGATGGTCCAATGCCACAAACACGTGAACATATCTTGTTGGCACGTCAAGTTGGCGTTCCTGCACTTGTTGTTTTCATGAACAAATGTGACCAAGTTGACGATCCAGAGCTTCTTGAATTGGTTGAAATGGAAATTCGTGAACTTCTTTCTTCATATGATTTCCCTGGTGATGATATCCCCATTATTAAAGGTTCTGCATTGGTAGCACTTGAAGATGGTGATGTTGAATTAGGTAAAAACCGTGTTATCGATTTGATGAATGCAGTTGATGAATATATTCCTCAACCAGAACGTCCTATCGATCGTCCATTTTTGATGCCAATCGAAGATGTGTTCTCTATTTCTGGTCGTGGAACAGTTGTTACAGGTCGTGTAGAGCGCGGTGAAGTTAACGTTGGTGAAGAAGTTGAAATCGTAGGTATTCATCCTACAACAAAAACAACTGTTACTGGTGTTGAAATGTTCCGTAAGCTTCTTGATCGTGGAGAAGCTGGGGATAATATTGGTGCACTTCTTCGTGGAACAAAACGTGAAGATGTGGAGCGTGGTCAAGTTCTTGCTAAACCAGGAAGTATTAAACCACACAATAAATTTAAAGCAGAAGCTTATATTCTTACAAAAGAAGAAGGCGGACGTCATACACCATTCTTTACCAACTATCGTCCTCAGTTCTACTTCCGTACAACTGATGTGACAGGTGTTGTTCATTTACCAGAAGGCATTGAAATGGTAATGCCTGGTGATAACGCTGCAATGGATGTTGAATTGATTGCTCCTATTGCTATGGACGAAGGTCTACGCTTCGCTATTCGTGAAGGTGGACGTACAGTTGGAGCTGGTGTGGTTGCTAAAATCACCGAGTAACTCGTAGCTCACTAAGTTTGGATTCTCAGTCAGTTTTCTGGCTGGGAATCTTGTTGCTATTAGGGTCTGGCTTTTTAGATCCGTTATTATGATTAGGCAAATAGAAAATGGAAAGCCAAAATATCCGTATTCGCCTGAAAGCTTACGATTACAGAGTGCTTGACAATAGCACTAAAGAAATTGTAAATACAGCGAAGCGTACGGGGGCGCAGGTAAGAGGACCAATTCCTTTACCAACGCGTATTGAACGGTTTACAGTTAACCGTTCTCCTCATATCGATAAGAAGAGTCGTGAACAGTTCGAAATTAGAACTCACCGACGTTTGTTAGATATTGTTGAGCCTAACCCGCAGACCGTGGATGCTCTCATGAAACTTGACCTCGCCGCTGGCGTGGATGTCGAGATAAAGCTATAAGGTCCAGACGATGCGTACAGGATTGATCGCAAAAAAGTTGGGGATGACCCGACTATTTAAAGAGGACGGCACTCATGTGCCAGTCACTGTATTGCACTTAGATGAAGTGCAAGTAGTAGATACTCGTACACAAGACCGTGACGGCTATACAGCTGTTCAGCTAGGTATTGGTAAAGCTAAAGTTAAGAATGTTAGTCAGCCAAACCGTGGTCACTTTGCACGAGTAAAAGTTGAGCCAAAACAGAAGCTTGTTGAATTTAGAGTTTCAGAAGATGCTTTACTTGAATCAGGGTCAGCATTGACTGCAGCTCATTTTGTGGCTGGTCAAAAAGTTGACGTAACGGGAACCAGTAAAGGTAAAGGTTTTGCTGGTGCGATGAAACGTTGGAATTTCCGTGGTTTGGAAGCGACCCATGGTGTTTCAGTTAGTCACCGTTCTCATGGTTCTACGGGTAATCGTCAAGATCCTGGTAAAACTTTTAAAAATAAGAAGATGGCAGGACATTTGGGTGATGAAAGAGTCACTACTCAAAATTTAGAAGTCGCTGCTGTAGATGTTGAGAAAAATTTGATCATGATAAAAGGTTCAGTGCCTGGTGCAAAGAATGGCTTTGTCCTCGTACGTGATGCGATCAAGAAAGCCCGTCATGCGGATGCACCGTTTCCTGCTGCATTAGCTACGGTTGCAGAGAAAGGTTGAGGGAAATGGATCTAGAAATCAAAACCCTCGATAATGGAAGTGCTGGAAATATCACTCTTCCTGCAGAGTTGTTCGAAATTCAACCTCGTGCTGATATCATGGCGAGAGTTGTTCATTGGCAGCTTGCAAAACGTCGTGCTGGTACGCATAAAGTTAAGGGTCGTGCCGAAGTTTCAGGAACTAAAAAGAAACCTTTCCGTCAAAAAGGTACAGGTAATGCTCGTCAAGGTTCATTACGTGGTCCGCATTTTCGTACTGGTGGTGTAGTTCATGGTCCTGTTGTTCGTGATCACGGATATGATCTCCCTAAGAAAGTAAGAACGTTAGGTTTAATTTCTGCTTTATCTCAGAAATTATCAGAAGGTAAGTTGGTCATTCTTGATCAAGCTAGTGGTGTTGCTAAGACTTCTGAATTGGCTGCCAAATTAAAAGTTCTCGGTTGGACTTCTGCCTTAATTGTGGATACAACCGTTGATGAAAATTTCGGTCATGCAATAAGAAATATTCATTCAGTAGATATCCTTCCGACGATTGGTGCTAATGTTTATGATATTTTAAATCATGATGTATTGGCAATTACTCGTGCTGCAGTTGATGGGTTGAAGGAGCGCTTAGTATGACAAATATTCTAGCTCTTCGTCGCAAAGCGGAGACAATGTCTCGTGAAGCGATGTTTAATATTATTCGTGCGCCTTTAATTACAGAAAAAGCAACAATGTTATCTGAAAAAAATCAGGTTGCTTTTAAAGTAGCTCCAAATGCAACTAAAACACAAATTAAAGTGGCAATTGAAACTTTATTTGGTGTTAAAGTTCTTGGTGTGAATACTCTTGTTTTAAAGGGTAAAACGAAGAAGTTTAAAGGTCGTTTAGGGCGCCGTTCTGATATTAAAAAAGCGTTTGTTCAGCTTGCTGAGGGTCAATCAATTGATTTGACCACTAAGCTGTCTTAAACGTAAGGTAGGAATTAATGGCATTAAAGCATTTTAATCCAGTTACTCCAAGTCTTCGCGGCACGATTTTAATCGATCGTAAGGAGCTTTGGAAAGGAAAGCCAGTTAAAACGCTTACCGAAGGTAAGAATAAAACTGGTGGTCGTAATAATAATGGTCGTATTACCTCTCGTTTTATTGGTGGTGGACATAAACAATCTTATCGTTACGTTGATTTTAAACGTCGTAAGTTTGATATGCCTGCAACTGTTGAACGTTTAGAATACGATCCAAACCGCACAGCCTTCATTGCTTTAATTAAGTATGAAGATGGTGAGTTGTCTTATATTTTAGCTCCACAACGCTTAAAAGTTGGTGACGTTGTTATCGCTGGTCAACGTGTAGACGTTAAGCCAGGTAATGCAATGCCTTTAGCTGCTATTCCTGTTGGAACTATTGTGCATAATATTGAGCTTAAAGAGGGTGCTGGTGGTAAACTGGTTCGTTCTGCTGGAACATATGCACAATTGGTTGGTAAAGACGCTGGTTACGCACAAATTAAATTGCAATCGAATGAATTGCGTTTGGTTCGTGGTGAATGTATGGCAACTGTTGGCGCAGTATCAAATCCAGATAATATGAACCAACATTTTGGTAAAGCTGGCCGTACTCGTTGGAAAGGACGTCGTCCTCATAACCGTGGTGTTGTAATGAACCCGGTTGACCATCCACATGGTGGTGGTGAAGGTCGTACTTCAGGTGGACGTCATCCTGTTACTCCATGGGGTAAACCAACTAAAGGTTATAAAACTAGAGTCAATAAGCGTACGGATAGCTTAATTATCCGTCGTCGTAAGACAGGTAAATAAAGGGGCGAATAAAAGATGGCAAGATCCGTCTGGAAAGGCCCGTTTGTAGACGGGTATTTATTAAACAAAGCTGAAGCAGCTCGTGCTTCTGGTCGTAATGATGTGATTAAGATTTGGTCACGCCGTTCAACCATTTTACCACAATTTGTTGGTTTGGTTTTCGGTGTTTACAATGGTCACAAATTTTTGCCAGTGCAAGTAAGTGAAAATATGGTAGGTCACAAATTTGGTGAATTTTCTCCTACACGTACTTACAATGGGCATGCTGCAGATAAGAAAGCAAAGCGGGGCTAGTTATGAGTAAACCAAAGCATCCACGTGCACTTTCTGAGAACGAAGCTCAAGCAGTTGGTCGTAATATCAGAACTAGTCCACGTAAATTGAACTTAGTTGCAGGTTTAATTCGTAATGAACCTGTATCTCAAGCATTAGCAAAACTAAGTTTCTCAAAACGTAGAATTGCTCAGCAAGTAAAAACGATACTTGAAAGTGCGATTGCTAACGCAGAGAATAACCACCAGCTTGACGTTGATCGTTTGGTCGTGTCACGTGCTGAAGTTGGTAAAGCAATGGTTATGCGTCGTTTTCATGCAAGAGGTCGTGGACGTTCCGCACAAATCGAGAAATTCTTTAGTCATATAAAGATAGTAGTTGCCGAACGTGAAGACAACGATGAAGGAAAGGCTGCATAATAATGGGTCAAAAAGTAAATCCAATTGGTTTGCGTCTAGGCATTAATCGCACTTGGGATAGTCGTTGGTATGCTGATCAAGATTATACCAGATTATTATTCGAAGATTTTAAGCTTCGTGAATTTTTGCGTAAAAAATTAGCAGGTGCAGGCGTTTCTCGCGTAGTTATCGAACGCCCTGCTAAAAAACCTCGTGTTACGATTTATGCAGCTCGCCCTGGTATTGTTATCGGTAAAAAAGGTCAAGATATCGACAGTTTGCGTAAAGAATTGGCAGCAATGGCAAAAGCAGATGTTGCTTTAAACATTGTTGAAATTCGCAAGCCTGAGATTGATGCTACTTTAGTTGCTGAAAATATTGCACAACAACTGGAAAGACGTGTTGCTTTCCGTCGTGCTATGAAACGTGCTGTGCAATCAGCAATGCGTTTAGGTGCACAAGGTATTCGTATTAATTGTAGTGGTCGTTTAGGTGGCGCTGAAATTGCTCGCGTAGAATGGTATCGTGAAGGACGTGTTCCTTTGCATACTCTGAGAGCAGATATTGATTACGGTGTAGCTGCAGCACAAACTACATATGGTAAATGTGGAGTGAAGGTTTGGATCTTTAAGGGCGAAATTATGGCTCATGATCCTTCAGCCCAAGATCGCCGTGCTGCTGATCAAGTTCCACAACGGTAATTGATTTATTTGAGTTTAGTAGTTATACATACAACTATTACAACGCATGAGGATATTAAATAATGCTATCTCCGCGGCGGACTAAGTTCCGCAAAGCTCATAAAGGTCGTATTCACGGCAATGCGAAGGGTGGAACAGAGTTAAATTTTGGAACCTATGGTCTGAAAGCTTTGCAACCTGAACGTATTACTGCACGTCAAATTGAAGCTTCTCGTCGTGCGATTACTCGTGCTATGAAGCGTATGGGGCGTGTATGGATTCGTGTATTTCCAGATCTTCCTGTTTCTAGTAAACCTGCAGAAGTTCGTATGGGATCTGGTAAAGGATCTCCTGAATTTTGGGTTGCTCGAGTCAAACCAGGTCGTATTTTGTTCGAAATTGAAGGTGTTTCACCTGAAATAGCTAAAGAAGCACTAACACTTGGTGCTGCTAAGCTTCCAATTAAAACAAAATTTATAACCCGTATTGGGGAGGCCTAAAGAATGGCAAAGGCATTAAAGCCAGCTGATCTTCGCGTCAAAACCATTGATGAACTGAAAACGCTTCTTGTTGATTTAAGACGTGAACAGTTCAACTTGCGTTTTCAACGTGCGACAGGTCAAAATGAAGGTGTCAGCCGTGTTGGTGTAATTCGTCGCGATATCGCACGTATTAAAACGGTTATGGTTGAATTAAACAAAAACGCCGTGGGTGCAACTGCATCCACCAGCAAGTCCTAAGGAGTTCGTGGGCAATGCCAAGGCGCGTTCTTACTGGTCGGGTGACAAGCGATAAAATGGACAAAACAGTGACAGTGCTGGTTGTTCGTCGTGTTATGCATCCGCTTTATAAAAAATTCATTCGTCGTTCAAAAAAATATGCGGCGCATGATGAATTAAATGAATGTAAAATTGGGGATACGGTTCGTATTATCGAATCGCCTCCAATATCAAAAAGAAAATCATGGGCTGTGACTACACGCAATGGTGCTCCTCTCGGGGCAACTGAGCAAGTATCCAGCGTTGAAGTTTAAGGGAGGCTAAGACATGATCCATCCCGAGACCAACCTTACAGTGGCTGATAATTCAGGCGCAAGAGAGGTGCAGTGCATTAAGGTACTGGGCGGTTCAAAGCGGAAAACTGCTTCGGTCGGCGACGTGATTGTCGTTTCCGTCAAAGAGGCTATTCCTCGTGGAAAAGTAAAAAAAGGTGAGGTTCATCAAGCTGTAATCGTGCGTACAAGTTATCCTGTACGTCGTGCTGATGGCACATCTATTCGTTTTGATAAAAATGCAGCTGTGCTGATTAATAAACAAAGCGAACCTATCGGAACACGTATCTTTGGCCCAGTGGTCAGAGAATTGCGTGCTCGTAAGTTTATGAAAATTATCTCCTTAGCTCCGGAGGTTCTATAATGGCTGCACGCATAAAGAAAGGTGATCAAGTTATCGTGATCACTGGCCCTTATAAAGGGGTTAAAGGGGAAGTTCTTTCTGTTCTTCCTGAAGAAGATAAGGCTGTTGTGCGCGGTGTTGCAATTGCAAAACACCACAAGAAGCCTTCCCGTATGGGTGAACCTGGTGGGATTATTGAACGTGAAAAACCTGTTCATTTGTCTAACCTGAAGCTCGTTGATCCAAAATCTGGAAAACCAACACGGGTTGGTTTTAGAGTTCTAGAAGATGGTCGTAAAGTCCGTATCGCCAAAGCTACTGGCGAAGTGATTGAAAGTTAGGAGAGAGAGGAATGTCAGAAAATACTCAAACAGCTTCTGAAGCACGCCTTTATACTCTCTATAAAAACGAGTTTCGCAAAAGCCTACGTGAACAGTTCTCATATAAAAATGAGATGCAAATACCGCGCCTAGAAAAAATCGTTTTGAATATGGGTGTTGGTGAAGCTGCTGCTGATCAAAAAAAATTAGATGCTGCAACTGAAGAAATGACCTTGATTGCTGGTCAAAAAGCAGTTAAAACACTTAGTAAGAAAGCTATTGCTGGCTTCAAGATACGTGCTGGTTTGCCAATTGGTTGTAAAGTTACATTACGTAGTCGTCGTATGTATGAATTCTTAGATCGTTTGGTGACAATTGCATTGCCTCGTGTTCGTGACTTTAGGGGTTTACCTGCGAACAAAGGTTTTGATGGTCATGGTAACTTTGCAATGGGTTTGAAAGAACAAATCGTATTTCCTGAAATCGTTTATGACAAAGTAGACGAAGTTCGTGGTATGGATGTTATTTTCGTGACCTCTGCTAAAACAAATGAAGAAGCTAAAGCTTTATTAAAAGCTTTCTCTCTTCCTTTCGTTGGCTAAGAACTGGTTCTTTTCGCTGCAAGGTGAATTAAATATCACCTTGCAAATTTGTTTATTTTGGAAAACGGTCGAAAGTTTCGACAGGTTCCGGAGGGTAAAATAAAGCATGGCAAAAACTTCCGCCATCCATCGTAATGCGAAGCGTGCAAATATGTCTGCGCGTGATAAAACAAAACGCATTGCATTAAAAAATATAGTCATGGATAGAAGTCTGCCCGTTGAAGATCGTTTCGATGCTTCTTTGAAATTGGCAAAACTTCCACGTAACGGTTCTCGTACAAGAGTGCGTTTGCGCTGTAAATTAACAGGCCGTTCTCGTGGTAACTATCGTAAATTCGAGCTATGCCGTATTGCATTGCGCGAACTCGCATCTACTGGGCAAATACCCGGTATGGTTAAGTCAAGTTGGTAAGGGGCTGTAGATGTCATTATCTGATCCATTAGGTGATATGCTCACCCGTATTCGTAATGCGCAATCTGCTCGTCACTCTTCTTGTGTGGCGCCAGCTTCTAATCTAAGACTTAATGTTTTAGAAGCGTTGAAACGTGAAGGTTATATTCGCGGTTACAAAAAAGAAGAATTGCGTAAAGGTATTAGTCAACTTCATATTGAATTGAAATACTCTGACGGTGAACCTGTAATTAAAGAAATTCAAAGAGTTTCAAAACCAGGCCGTCGTGTATATTCTAAAATCAAAGAATTGCCACGTGTTTATGGTGGTCTTGGCGTATCTATTCTTTCAACACCTTGTGGTGTTTTATCTGATGTTGAAGCTCGCGCTGCTAATGTTGGTGGCGAAGTTCTTTGTCGTGTATTCTAAGGGGGATTAAATGTCACGTGTAGGCAAAAACCCTGTACAGATTCCACAAGGGGTAGAAGTTTCTTTAGCAAATGGTGTGATGACAGTAAAAGGGAAAAGAGGTGCTTTATCTATTCCTGTTTCTGAACATGTTGATGCTAAAATCGAAAATAGCCAAGTTGTTGTTGCGCCAAAAGGTAAAGCTATCATCGCTCGTGCGATGTGGGGAACAACTAGAGCTTTAATAGCAAATATGGTTCATGGAGTTTCTGAAGGTTATACTAAAACTTTAGAAATTACAGGAACAGGTTTTCGTGCATCTGTTCAAGGTTCAAACTTGGTTATGAATCTTGGGTATTCTCACGATATTGTTTATCCAATTCCAGCTGATATTAAAATTACAACACCTCGTCCAACCGCAGTAACGGTTGACGGGAATGATAAGCAACGTGTTGGTCAGGTTGCTTTAGACATTCGTAATTTTAGGAAGCCTGAGCCTTATAAAGGTAAGGGTGTTCGTTATGATAATGAAGTCATACGTCGCAAAGAAGGCAAGAAGAAATAATGGGTACGCAACGTGAATTACAAGCGCGCCGGCGTAGACGGTTGCGTTATCAGCTTAGTCAAAAAGGAAATGGGCGTCCTCGTCTATCAGTTTTCCGTTCTAGCAAAAATATTTATGCTCAGGTCATTGACGATGTTGCTGGTAAAACTTTAGCTGCTGCGTCTACTTTAGATGCAGCGGTTAAAGCACAATTGAAAACTGGAGCTGATATTGATGCTGCTCGCACAATTGGTAAATTAATTGCTGAACGTGCAAAAGCAGCTGGGTTGGAACAGGTCGTGTTTGATCGTGGCTCTTATATTTATCATGGGCGTGTAAAAGCGCTTGCTGAGGCTGCCCGTGAGGGCGGACTTGCGTTCTAAGGGAGGTTGCGAATGGCACGTGAAGTAAAAGAAGGCGGTCGCGCAGGACGTGAGCGTGATAATGATGATTTGGTTGATAAGCTCGTAACAATCAACCGTGTTGCAAAAGTTGTAAAGGGCGGTCGTCGCTTTGCATTTGCTGCATTGGTTGTTGTTGGTGATCAACGTGGTCGCGTAGGATACGGTTCTGGTAAAGCTAGAGAAGTTCCTGAAGCAATCCGTAAAGCAACAGAGCAAGCTAAGAAATCAATGATTCGTGTTCCAATGAAAGAAGGCAGAACATTACATCATGATGTTCAAGGCTGTTTTGGAGCAGGTAAAGTGATTTTAAGATCAGCAGAAGCAGGAACTGGTATTATTGCCGGTGGTCCTATGCGTGCTGTTTTTGAAAGCCTTGGGATTAATGACGTTGTTGCTAAGTCAACAGGTTCACGTAATCCTCATAACATGGTGAAAGCTACTTTTGATGCATTGCGTCGTTGTGCAAGCCCTCGGGTTGTTGCTGCAAGACGTGGCAAAAAAGTTTCTGAAATACTTGGACGCCGAGATAATGCAACTAATGCGCAAAATGCGGAGGTTGTAAATGGTTGATTCTAAAGCTGCAAAAGTTAAAGTTACACAAATAGCTTCTGCAATTGGTCGTCAAAAAGATCAAAAGCAAACATTGGTTGGTTTAGGGTTAAATCGTATTGGCGCAACTCGTGAGTTGGAAAATACTCCAGCTGTTCAAGGGATGATCAATAAGGTTCGCCACCTTGTGAAGGTGGAAGGATAATTTAATGAACTTAAATGAACTTCGTGATAATCTGGGCTCTAGATACCATAAAAAACGTTTAGGTCGTGGTATTGGTTCAGGTAAAGGTAAAACATCAGGTAAAGGTCATAAAGGCCAACATGCTAGATCTGGTGTTGCAATTAACGGCTTTGAAGGTGGACAACTTCCTCTTTATCGTCGTTTACCTAAAAGAGGATTTAAGAATATCTTCCGCAAAATTTATGCAGAAGTAAATCTTGATACTCTGACTATAGCAATTGATAGTGGTAAACTAAACGCTTCTTCAGTAATTAATGAAGCTTCTTTGCGTGATGCTGGCTTATTTAAAGGTAAAAAATATGTTGGTGTTCGTTTGCTTGCTAAAGGTGAGCTTAATAAAGCTGTAAATATTGAAGTCTCTGGTGCTTCTGCTGCTGCTGTTGAAGCAGTAAAAAAAGCTGGTGGCACTGTTAAGCTATTGGTGCCTTCTGGGGATGTATCTGCAGATGCCTAAACTATAAGTGAGATATAACTTGCATTATCAAATGATAAATGCTTATAAGTTTATAAAACACAATAGATCTTAAGGTTAAAAATACAGCGTCCCGTAACTATTGCGGTGACGCTGTTTTTTCTGAAAGGATAAGATTATGGCCTCTATGGCCGAGCAATTAGCATCTAGTATTAATGTCAGTGCTTTTTCTAAGGCGACTGAATTAAAAAAACGCATTTGGTTTACCTTAGGGGCTTTGATTATTTACCGTTTAGGTACGTATATTCCTGTCCCAGGTGTTGATGCGGCTATTATGGCTCAATTACTTGCCAAACATCAAGGCGGTATTTTGGGTATGTTTGATATGTTTAGTGGCGGTGCGCTTGGCCGTATGACTATTTTTGCCCTGAACATTATGCCTTATATTAGTGCGTCAATCATTATTCAATTAATGTCTTCGGCGATGCCTTCTTTGGAAGCTTTAAAAAAAGAAGGTGAACAAGGGCGTAAAAAGCTTAACCAATATACGCGTTATTTAACAGTTTTTATTGCACTATTCCAAGCATATGGGATTGCGGTTGGACTCGGGAGTATGAGTACTCCTGCAGGTAACGCAGTTATTCATCCAGGTCTATTCTTTACAGCGACATGTGTAATTACACTTGTTGGTGGGACGATGTTTTTGATGTGGCTGGGTGAGCAAATTACTGCCCGTGGGGTAGGAAATGGTATTTCGTTAATTATTTTTGCTGGTATTGTTGCTAATTTACCAACTGCTTTAGCAAGCTTATTTAATTTGGGTTATACTGGGGCCTTATCGCCTATATTTGTAGTTATTTTCCTAGTTTTAGCGGCTATTACTATTGCTTTCATTGTATTTATGGAACAAGCACAAAGGCGTGTTGTTATCCAGTACCCTAAAAGACAAGTAGGACAACGCCAATATGGTGGGGATTCTACACATATGCCACTTAAGGTAAATACAGCAGGAGTAATCCCTCCAATTTTTGCATCTTCCGTTTTGTTAATACCTGTAACGATTTCTGGATTTTTATCAAGCGATTCAACACCAGGTTGGTTGGCGATTGTTGGACAGGAATTTAGTCAAGGGCGTTTTCTGTATATGTTGTTTTATGCAGCAATGATTGTGTTCTTTTCTTTTTTCTATGCGGCGGTCAGTTTCAATCCGAAAGAAACTGCTGATAACCTACGAAAACAAGGTGGTTTTATTCCTGGGATTCGTCCCGGTGCGAATACAGCAACTTATTTTGATACGATTTTAACCCGATTAACGACGATTGGTGCTTTATACTTGGTCGCAGTTTGTTTGCTGCCACAATTTTTAATCAATCACTATAATGTTCCTTTCTATTTTGGTGGAACGAGTTTGATTATTATTGTGTCTGTGACAATTGATACTGTTACACAAGTGCAATCTCATCTAGTTGCACATCAGTATCAAGGCTTATTGCGTAAGTCACGTGGCGGTAAAGGGAAAAAGCGATGAAATTAGTTTTTTTAGGCCCACCAGGTGCTGGTAAAGGTACACAATCGCAACATCTTGCTAAAGAATACAAAATCGCTCAAATTTCAACAGGTGATATGTTGCGTGCTGAAGTGAAAGCAGAATCTGATATTGGCAAGCTTGCGAAGAAAATTATGGATAATGGTGAGCTAGTCCCAGATGATTTGATCGTATCTATGATTCAAAAAAGAATCCAAGTCGATGATTGTAAGAATGGATTTATTCTTGATGGTTTTCCACGTAGTTTGGGGCAGGCCGAAGCATTAGATACAATGTTTGCCTCGCAAAATATGCAGCTAGATGCCGTGCTTTCTTTGGAAGTTGATGAGGAAGTCTTGGCAGAGCGTATATCTGGTCGTTTTAGTTGTGCAAAATGTGGTGCTAGCTATCACAAGTTGTTTAAGCAGCCAAAAGTGGATAAAGTTTGTGATAGTTGTGGTTCTACTGAATTCGTGTCTAGAGCTGACGATAATAAGGAAACAGTCTTAGCAAGATTGGAAACATATCGTAAACAAACTGCGCCATTATTACCATACTATCAGAAAAAAAACTGTTTATATGCGATTAATGGTATGAAAAGCGTGGATGAGGTCACAAAAGACATTGACCAAGTCTTAAAACAAATTAAATTAAGCAACTAGAATTCTTTATACAAAATAAATTTTTTGTGTTGCGGTATTGACTCTAAGGGCAGGAAGGTTATATTGCTGCCTTTATAGGTATTTTAGGTGTTAGCTTTCTCTATATTTATAAACACGCTATGTGTTTTATTTAGGAGCTAATTATTAAAGAAATAAGCCTGATTTTTTTAGGTTAATTGAGGAGTAACAGGCGTGGCGCGTATTGCCGGCGTAAACATCCCGACAAATAAACGGGTAGCAATTGGTCTGCGTTATATTTATGGCATTGGGCCTACAAAAGCGCAGGAAATTTGTAATAAACTTTCAATTCCTGACGAACGCAGAGTAAACGAACTTTCAGATGATGAAATTTTGAAAATTCGTGAGTTAATTGATAGTGAATATCAAGTTGAAGGTGATCTTCGTCGTGAAGTAGCGATGAATATTAAACGTCTAATGGATTTAGGATGCTACCGTGGCTTGCGTCACCGTCGTGGTTTACCTGTAAGAGGGCAAAGAACCCATACCAACGCGCGTACGCGTAAGGGTAAGGCTGTTGCTATTGCTGGTAAGAAAAAAGCAACACGTTAGTCCCTAGGTTGGTTTTTATTTTTTGTAACTAAACAACAGGATAAAAAAAGTCATGGCGAAACCCGCCGCTCCGCGTCTTAAAAGAAAAGAACGCAAAAACATTATTTCCGGCGTAGCACATGTTTTGTCTACGTTTAATAATACAATGATTACCATCTCTGATGTTCAAGGAAATGCTATTTCTTGGTCATCAGCAGGTGCACAAGGCTTTAAAGGTTCTCGTAAATCTACACCTTATGCAGCACAAATGGCTGCAGAAGATGCTGGAAAAAAAGCACGTGAACATGGTATGGAAACGCTTGAAATTGAAGTTTCAGGTCCAGGATCAGGGCGTGAAAGTGCACTTCGTGCATTACAGGCTGTTGGTTTTACCGTAACTTCTATTCGGGATACAACCCCAGTACCACATAACGGATGTCGTCCTCGTAAACGACGTCGCGTTTAGTTCGTTCCTTTTGTTACTTTATCTAGTATTTAGAAAAGTAATCAGAGATTAATCCTAATCTTTTGGTTAGGATTTTGTCGCCTCTATGGCAAAATTCTGGATTGAAAGGCCACCACCTTGGTCCTCCAAAAAAACTGGCAGTCTCTTATAAAACCAGAGAAGCTAGAAGTCGAACCGGGCTCGGCGTCATCTAATGTGGCGACCGTGGTGGCGGAGCCACTTGAACGTGGCTTCGGCATGACGCTCGGCAATGCGCTTCGGCGGATACTTCTTTCTTCCCTTCAAGGAGCAGCCGTTACAGCACTTCGTATTGATGGTGTTCTTCATGAATTCTCATCTGTAAATGGTGTTCGTGAAGATGTTACTGACATTGTGTTGAACGTAAAACAACTTGCGATTCGTATGCACAGTGAAGGTCCAAAACGTATGATTCTATCTGCAGTTGGACCTGGACAAGTGACAGCAGGGCAAATTCAAACGGATCATGATATTGAAATCATGAACCCAGATTTAGTAATTTGTACTCTTGATGATGGTGTTAAGTTGGGTATGGAATTTACCGTTTCTATGGGTAAAGGCTATGTTCCAGCGGCAGCAAATCGTCAGGAAGATGCTCCAATCGGCATGATTCCTATTGATGCAATTTATTCTCCAGTTCGTCGTGTTTCCTATAAAGTGGAACCAACACGTGTCGGTCAGGTTACTGACTTCGACAAATTGTTGTTAACATTGGAAACAGATGGTTCTGTAACTCCTGAAAATGCGGTTGCTTTAGCAGCTCGTATTTTACAAGATCAGTTACAGCTCTTTATTAATTTCGATGAACCAAAACCTGTTCAAGCTGAAGAACCTCAAGAAGATCTTCCATTCAATCGTAATTTATTGCGTAAAGTTGATGAACTTGAACTTTCAGTTCGTAGTGCAAATTGCTTGAAAAACGATAATATCGTCTATATTGGTGATTTAGTTCAAAGAACTGAACAGGAAATGTTGCGTACTCCTAACTTTGGACGTAAATCATTGAATGAGATTAAAGAAGTTCTTACTTCAATGGGATTATCTTTAGGGATGAATGTGCCTGCATGGCCACCTGAAAATATTGAAGAGTTAGCAAAACGGCTTGATGAGCTGTTTTAGCATTGTGAATAAAAAAGGATAGTATAAATTATGCGTCACGGTATGTCTGGCCGTAAGCTTGGTGTTACAACGTCTCATCGTAAAGCGATGTTTCGTAACATGGCTGTTGCCTTGATCAAGCACGAACAAATTACAACAACTTTGCCAAAAGCCAAAGAATTGCGCCCAGTTGTTGAAAAATTGGTTACTCTTGGTAAACGTGGTGATTTACATGCACGTAGACAGGCATTCGCTTTATTGCGTGATGAAACCATTGTTTCTAAATTATTCTCTACCATTGCTGACCGTTACAAAGCTCGTCAAGGCGGATATATTCGCGTACTTAAAGCGGGCGTTCGTTATGGTGATGCAGCAAATATGTCTGTAATTGAATTCGTAGAACGCGATGTTAATGCAAAAGGTTTAGACAGTGGTCCAAAACCTGAAGTTGAAGATGCAGACGATTTCGCTGCTTAATTTAACTGCTTTCTAATAGATTTTTAAAAAGAGATAGGAATTTTCCTATCTCTTTTTTTGTATATACTTGTATTCATCGAAAATAACTGAATATTATCAAGTAAATAAATATTAATATTTTTGTGCAACAGAGAATTTTTTATAATAAAAGGATATCATTATGCCATTGGCAATATGGGCATTAGCAATGATGACGTTTGGTATAGGAATTACTGAATTCTCTATATCTGGGTTATTGCCATTTATAGCGCATGATTTTTCAATTTCTATTGATAATGCAGGATATGCAGCAACGATTTATGCATTGGGTGTATTTCTATTTACTCCTGTTATTATTATTTTAGGTGCAAAAGTGCCGCAAAAAAAAATGCTATTATTGTTAGTAGGATTTTTCATTGTTGGTAACTTAATTACTGCTTGGTCTCCTTATTTTTTCGTAACACTTATTGGTCGTTTTATTACATCATTCGCGCATGGTGCTTTTATTGGGATTGGGTCTTTAATTGCTGTGGAACTGTGTAAGGGAAGGGAAACTTCTGCAATCTCTTTTATGTTTAGTGGTTTGACACTTTCTACATTGATTGGAACGCCTTTAGTTACCTATTTAGGGTATAAGATATCATGGCATTTCGTTTTTTATATGATTACATTTATTGGAATTGTAGCATTTATAGCAGTTGCTAAATTAGTTCCAGCTGAAATCAAAAGAGAAGACGAGCCTGAATTCCATTTATTAAAAGAGCTTGCAGTTTTTAAAGATCCTGATGTGTTGATTGCAATGGCTATTACGGTTCTGGGGCCAGGTGCTTTTTTTACATCAATTACGTATATAGCTCCTGTTATAACCAAAGTTGCTGGATTTCATGATACGGCAGTGCCATGGATTTTATTTGTATTTGGTTTAGGGCTTTGTATTGGAAATATTATGGGTGGGAAACTTGCACGTAGATCATTGATGCCTGTGTTGTTATCTAGTCTTATATTGCAAGCAATCATGTTGTTTGTTTTATATTTTATGGCAGCTAATGCTGTTATTCTAGTATTAAGTATCTTTTTAATTGCGGCTTTTGGTTTTGCAACAGTATCACCGATTCAACATTTGGTAATGACTAAGGCACGTAAAGCAGGTGCCGCTAATTTGATTTCATCCTTTAATATTGGTATGTTTAATCTAGGAAATGCTTTGGGAGCGTGGATAGGTGGTGTGGTTATTGCACATCAATTTGGATATGCATCTCCAAATTTTGCCGGAGGTTTATTATCGATTGCTGCCTTTGTGCTAGCATTAATTTCTTATCTAAGAGGCAAAAGAGAAACTAAGTTAGCTATTGCTTGAGAAATAAGTTTTCAACCTTCTGAGTAAGAAGGTTGAAATTGAAGGACTAATTAGGATTTTTCTGCATAAAAGAAGGCACAAAAGGAAGATTGGATGTTAATGAAGATTTACTTGGTAAGCGTTTATCATTCCATCCTCCACCCAAATTTTGTATTAACAGCACGCTATCAACCATACGTTGCTGTTGGATCCCTAAGGCTGTTTGTTGGTTACTAAGAGACGTAATTTGTTGGGTAACGACTGTTGTATAATCTTGGGTCCCAACTTTATATTGGTTAAGGGCAATTTGTGCTGTTTGATTGGCAAGACTTACAGCTTGTTGCTGTTCAATATATTGCTGTTCCAAGATTCTTAGGTTAGAAAGTTGATCTTCTACGCCTTGTATGGCCTCTAGGACTGTTTGGCGATAAGTTGCAACAGACATATCATATTGTGCTTCGGCTTGTTTAACCAATGATGTTCTTGAGCCCCCATCAAAAAGGGTTTCAGAGGCAGATGCCCCCAAAGACCAAATTCGATTTGCAACTTGGATTAAGCTACCTACAGGGGTGCCACTATAACTTAAACTGGCACTTAGGGTAACATCAGGATAGAAAGCTGCAATAGCAGCACCGATCTGAGCATTTTGCTCTTCCATTGCTCTTTCAGCCGAGGCTATATCTGGTCTACGTTGTAAAAGGGTTGCTGGGACTTCTACAGGAATAGCTGGTACCGTAAAGCTGAGACTGCCACGGGGAATAGAAAGCTCAGCAGGTGGTTTACCAATTAAAATAGCAATAGCATGTTCATATTGTGCACGTGCTATACCTGCTTGGGTTAGTTGTGCTTTGGTTTGTTGTAATTGTGTTTTAGCTTGCAAAAGAGCAGTGGGTTCGATTGTTCCTGCATTATGTTGGTTCTGTGTAACACGTAAAGAGGCTTCATAAAAATCAATGTTTTTTTGCAAAAGATCCATTAGGGAATCTTGGTAGCGTAAGTTGAAATAAGTTTGTGCCAATTGGCTTTGATAAGAGAGGCGTGCATTAGCAAGATCAGCAGCACTGGCTTGAGCAGCAGCAACTTGGCTTTGTGTATTTCGCCTGATTTTCCCCCATAAATCCAAGTCCCAGCTGGCTGCTGTTTGTAAGGCATAAGTATTTTTTGTTTGTCCTTTGGCATAACTGATATTCCCTCCGCTGCCGATACCTGTTGCCCCACCACCATTACCTTGACGGTTAAAGCTTGGCCCGATGCTTAGGGTTGGGAAAAAACCGGCTCTTACTTGATCAATCATTGCACGTGCATTGCGATAAGAAGCCTCAGCTTGCTTAAGATTTTGGTTTGAAATATCAATCTGTTCTTCTAGTTGATTTAGCAAAGGATCATTATAAAGTTTCCACCATTCGCCTTTTTCAGCAGAGGCTAAGTTTGGATCTGCCTTAACCCATCCTGTAACTGGTTGAAGCTCTTTAAAATGAGGAGAAGTAATCGCAGAAGGTCGGTGATAGTTTGGACCAGCCATACAACTGCTTAGGGACAATAAATAAACTGTAGAAATAGTTTTCAAAAAACGATTTTTAGTAAAAGGAGGAAACGAAAAAAATACGTTATACACGTTGTTGCCCTTTGTGAGATGAGAAGAAACGTTTAAATGGTCGCCATTTACCCAGCCTATCCATATAAAGATAAATTACGGGTGTGGTGTATAAGGTAAGTGCTTGGCTCATAATTAACCCCCCAACAATAGCTATTCCCAATGGTTGACGAATTTCGCTGGCATATCCCGTTGCAATGATCAGAGGAACACTTCCAAAAGCTGCTGCGATAGTAGTCATCATAATCGGGCGAAAGCGTAATTTACAAGCTAAGATAATAGCGTCTTTTGCAGGCATATTATCCATTTTTTCAGCATTAATAGCGAAATCAACCAGTAAAATCGCATTCTTTTTGACAATACCAATCAAAAGAATAATACCGATCAAAGCTATAACCGTAAATTCTTGACCGAAGAAATCTAGTGCTAATAAAGCTCCAACGCCAGCAGAGGGTAAAGTCGAAAGAATAGTAATAGGATGAATATAACTTTCATACAAAATACCGAGGGTGACATAAACTGCAAGAATAGCAGCAAGGATTAAAACCAGACTGTTACTGTTACTTTGTTGAAACTGAGCAGCGTTACCAGCAAAGCTGCCTGAGATATTTTTAGGTAGATGAATTTTAACGGTTTCAGATTTAATCAGCTGAACGGCATCGCTGAGCGATTTACCTTTGACAAGGTTAAAGGATATGGTTGCAGATACAAATAAACCTTGATGATTAACACTTAATGAAGTTAAAGCAGGTTTTTTATGACTGACAATAGATAAAGGCACCATCGTTTGACTGGTGGTAGAGACCGCAGATCCATTCGATGCTCCATTTCCACCAGCCAGTTGATTGGCAATTTGGTTTTTAAAGTTTTGTTGGTTAACTTGATCTTCTAGACTAAGGCTGCTCGGGTTTGAAACACGTATAGTATTAGAGGTTGCGCCGCCTCCTGCCGTTCCACCAGAAATACTGACCCATGTTTGTTTTAAAATATTCGAATTTTCTGAATATTTAGGGTCAACCTCCATAATAACGCGGTATTGATTAAGCGGGTTATAAATAACCGATGCAGCTCTTTGGCCAAAAGCATCATAAAGCGTATTAGAAATCAATTGAGGGGTAATTTGAAGGCGAGGGGCAGTATCTCTGAGAATATCAACATCAATTGCTTCACCGCCTTGTTGTACATCAGAGGAAACATCTCTGAGAATATCAGGATGTTTTTGTAAGGCACTGACGAGTTTAGGGGTCCAGTCATATAAATTTTTAGAAGAGTCACTTTCCAATGTATATTGATATTCTGCATTGCTGGAACGCCCTCCAGAGCGAACCATGCCAGGAATCGTCATATAAAATTTTGCACCGACCAAATTATTAAGTTTTTTAGAAATACGAGCAACAGTTTCTTGAATTGAATTGTTACGATCGCCCTTATCAATTAACTGAATAAACATACTGCCTTGGTTGACGGCTCTTCCCCCTGTAAAAGCGGAAATAGATTGTACATCTTTGTCAGAGACAATAATATTTTGGACTTCAATAATTTTCTTTCTCATATTTTGAAAGGAAATAGATTGATCTCCTTGTAAGTGACAGATTAGCAGCCCTGTATCTTGCTCTGGAAAAAAACCTTTTGGCATAGTGATAAAGAGAAAGACCATAAGGATAATCGTCGCAGGGATAGACAGGACGACTAGTACAGGATGTTTTAAGGCGGTCTTTAAAGTATCTTGGTAAAAATAGCTAAGCCCATTTAAAAATGCTTCGCATCCATGGCTTAGTTTTTCAGTGAATGTTGGTGTTGAGTTTTTCTTTTTAGATGATGGGCGTGATAAAATATACGCACACATCATAGGGGTTAATGTCAAAGATAAAAGCAAAGAGGCCAATAAAGCGATTGATAAAGTCATTGCGAATTCATGAAATAATCTTCCGACCATACCTCCCATAAAGAGAATAGGTAAAAAGACTGCAATCAAAGAAACTGTGATTGAGATAACCGTAAAAGAAATTTCTTTTGCACCGTAAAGGGCAGCTTTTTTTGGGGATAAGCCTGCTTCTATATGACGGTTGATATTCTCTAAAACAACAATCGCATCATCCACAACAAATCCCGTGGAAATCGTCAGTGCCATCAAAGAAAAATTATTTAAAGAATAGCCTAATAATTTCATCATACCAAAGGTGGCAATGATAGATGTTGGCACGACAATGGCGGGGATAATTAAAGAGCGTAGATCTCTTAAAAAGAATAATACAACAATGACAACTAACACCACAGACAGAATCAATGTCATCTGTGTATCTGCTAATGATGCACGAATGGTTAAAGAACGATCAATGGCAACATGAATATTAATATCTGGTGAGGATGACGCTTGAATTTGAGGAAGCCTGGCGTTAATCGCATCAGTTGTGTCAATTATATTTGCCCCAGCTTGTGGAAAGATAACGGCAATAATTGAGGGTTCATTATTATAGAATCCAGCATTATGAATATCTTCAACACTATCCGTGATAGTAGCGACATTTTTCAACATCACAGGGGCGTTGTTACGATATGCAATAACGATGCTTTTATAATCATCGGCCTTAGGAGCTTGATCATTTGTGGCAATTTCAAAGCGTTTATTGCCTTCATCAATAAACCCTTTTGGGGTATGTGCATTTGTAGAGGCAAGGGCAGCCCTGACATCTTCAAAGCCAATACCATATTTAAATAGAGGAAAAGGATTTAAATCAATTCGAACAGCGGGTAAAGAGCTGCCACCAATTTCAACTTGTCCAACACCTTCAACAGCTGAAATTTGTTGTTGTAAAACATTAGTAGTGTAGTCATAAAGCTGTGCAAGTGTTTTAGTTTTAGAAGTAATCGCAATAATCATAATCGGTGCAGCCGCAGGATTCATCTTGAAATAAGATGGATTAGACCGCATCGAGGTTGGTAAATCGGCTCTGGCAGCTTGCAAAGCGGCTTGGACATCGCGCGCCGCGCTATTAACATCACGGGACAGATCAAATTGCATAATAATTCTGACCTGTCCCTGAGTGGATTGCGAGGTCATTTCATTCGTGCCAGGTATTTGTCCTAGTCTTTTCTCCAAAGGGGCTGCAATAGAGGATGCAATTTGTTCTGGTGTTCCTCCTGCTTGTTGAGCTCTGATCATAATCACAGGCATATCAACATTAGGTAAGTCTGCAATAGGTAATAACCGATACCCCAAGATCCCGCTTAATAATAACGCAATCGTTAGTAAAATAGTACCAATGGGACGTTTAATAAAAAGCTTGGAAATATTCATTGCCCAGCTTTCTGCGAAGAATGTTTTTGCCGATAGCGTGATAGGCTGCGTTTACGCAGCCATAGACTGATCCGTTCCATGTATAAATAAACTACGGGAATGGTAAATAAGGTTAAGAGTTGACTGGCGACCAATCCCCAAAAGATACATACCCCCAAAGGGTGACGTAATTCTGATCCCGTGCCTGTACCAAGCATCATCGGAACTGCGGCAAACATTGCGGCCAAAGTTGTCATTAAAATTGGGCGAAAACGCAGTAATGCTGCTTGATGAATGGCTTCTAAAGGAGATTTTTTTTCAACTCTTTCTGCTTCTAGGGCAAAGTCGATCATCATAATGGCATTCTTTTTAACAATACCAATAAGCAGCACAATACCAATAATTCCCATAATATCGAGGTTACTGCCATCTATCCACAATGCAAATAACGCCCCAATAGCAGCAGAAGGCAGGGTGGAAAGAATAGTAATAGGATGGATAAAGCTTTCGTATAAAATTCCCAGCACGATATAAACAGCGACTACAGCAGCGATAATTAAAAATAGTTCATTACTTAGGCTTTTTTCAAAAGCTGATGCTATCCCTTGAAAGTTGGTAACGAAACTTTTGGGTAGGTTAAGCTCTTTTTCTGCTTGGGTAATAGCTCTTGTTGCCTCTCCTAAAGATGCGTGATTAGCAACGTTAAATGAAATGGTTGTAGCAGGGAATTGCTTGTAATGTGTCAACAATAAAGGTGCTGTTGAGTATTCAACCCTGGTAACCCCAAGTAATGGGACCAAACCAGCAGTTGGATTTCGTGTTGGGCCACTGGTGCTGGTAGAGCCACCACTAATCCCAGGAAGATATAGTTGACTTAAGGATTTAATTTGTTTTTGGAATTTTGGTTCCGATTCAAGAATAATCCTGTATTGATTGGACTGAGTATAAATTGTAGAAATCTGACGCTGGCCAAATGAATCATAGAGAACATTATCAATAGTTTGAGGTGTGATAGAGTATCTTGCTCCGGTGGTACGGTCTAAGAGAACGTTGGCAACCAGACCTTCTGATTGAAGATCAGAGGTAATATCTGTTAAAATAGGGTTTTGTTTGAGTTTTTCAACAATACGAGGAACCCATACTTTAAATTGGTCATAATCGGGGTTCTCTAGTAGAAATTGATATTGTGTGGCACTAAAGGATGTTTCAAGAGATAAATCTTGAACAGGTTGAAGATAAAGTTGTGTACCAATGACTTGGTGTGCAGCTAGACTAATTCTTTTAGAGATCTCTTCGGCGGTAGCAGAGCGCTTACTGCGTTCTTTTAAATTGACTAAAAAACGTCCCTGATTGATGGTCATGTTTTGTCCATCAATTCCTATAAAAGAGGAAAGACTGACAACATCAGGGTCTTTTAAAATAACATTTGCCAGCTCTTGTTGTTTTTTAGATACAATCTGCAAAGAAGACGTCTGTGACATTACAGACATTCCTTGCAAGATGCCATTATCTTGAACTGGGAAAAATCCTTTGGGGATATAATAAGCTAAAATAAAAGTCAGGAATAAAGTACAAATAGTAACAGTTAAAGTAGCAGGTTGATGGCGAAAAACAAATTGCAATCCACGATCATAAAGGGCAATTGTCTTGTGAATCAAACGGTCAAAGAATGTGTCTTTTTGATGAACTTCGTGTTGTTCTTTTAACATACGTGCGCATAACATCGGCACAAGGGTCAAGGAGACAATTGCAGAGATCATGATAGTTACAGATAAAGTGACTGCAAATTCATAAAATAACCGTCCAATAACATCTCCCATGAACAGTAAAGGGATTAAAACTGCAATGAGTGAAATGGTCAAAGAAATAATAGTAAATCCAATTTCAGCAGATCCTTTAAGAGCTGCGGTCATTCGATCTTCACCCATTTCAATATAACGGCTGATATTTTCAATCATAACGATGGCATCATCTACAACAAACCCAGTTGCAATGGTTAATGCCATTAAGGATAAGTTATCCAGTGAAAATCCCAGCAAATACATAATAGCCAAGGTTCCGATTAAGGATAAAGGCACAGAAAGACTAGGGATGATGGTAGCAGGAATATTTTTTAAAAAAATGAAAATAACCCCAATAACCAAGAGCACAGCCAGAAACAATTCTAATTTTACATCGTGAATAGAAGCCCGAATGGTTATTGTACGATCTGTTAATGGAATAATAGAGATTCCAGTAGGTAAAGAGTTTTCTAGTTGTGGCAGAATAGCTTTGATATTATCAACCACATTAACAACATTAGCACTCGGTTGGCGTTGCACATTTAAAATTAAGGCAGGGGTTTTATTCGCCCATGCTTGCAGTTGAGTGTTTTCTGGCCCTTGTACAACTGTTGCCACGTCTCTTAGACGAATGGGTCCACCATTACTATAGGCAATAATTTGATTTAAGAGTTGCTCTGGGCTTTTAATTTGTCCATTGACTTGTAAGGTAATGGAACGTTGTGGGCCGTCGAAATTCCCTGTGGGTGAATTGACATTAACATTGCCGATAGTTGTACGCACACTGTCCAAATCAATACCATAGGATGTTAATTTGGGAATATTCATCTGCACGCGAATGGCTTTGCGTTGACCACCTGACAGGGTAACCAAACCTACGCCAGAGATTTGACTTATTTTAGCTGCTAACCTTGTGTTGACGTAATCTTCGACCTCGGTCAAAGGGAGCGTTGAGGACGTGATGCCTAGGGTAAAAATAGGTGTATCTGCAGGGTTGACCTTGGCGTAAATAGGGGGTGTTGGTAGATCAGAAGGGAGTAAAGAATTGGCTTGGTTAATTCCCTCTTGCACTTCTTGTGAAGCAACATCCATGGACATGTTCAAATTAAAACGCAGAGTAATAACGGATGCACCTCCAGAAGATTGAGAGGTCATTTCATCCAAGCCTGGTATTTTCCCCAGCTGTGTTTCCAAAGGGGCAGTGACAGAAGTCATCATAACCTCTGAGCTAGCACCTGGATAAAACGTCGAAACTACAATTGTTGGATAATCTACCTGAGGCAAAGCAGATAAAGGTAAAAAACGGTAGCCTAATATTCCACAAATCAGAATAGCAAGCATGAGCAAAGTTGTTGCTACGGGGCGCAGAATAAAAAGGCGTGAAGGATTCATCAGAATTATCCAAACTTAACGAGTAATAAAATTATTGAGGATCTTGGGGAATGGTTACTTTTGCACCGTTACGCAGCTGATCAATGCCGTCTGTAACGACTTTATCATTTAATTTTAACCCAGTTTCAATAACAGTATATTCTCCGTCATTATATCCTGTTTTAATATTTTGCAGCTTGACTGTAGAATTATCCTGAACGGTATAGACAAAAGACCCATCAGGTCCTGTTTGAATAGCATTATTCGGCACGGTTAGCACGTTATGAAGGGTTTCTACTAAAATATGTGCATTTACAAATTGATTGGGGAATAATTCCCAATTAGCATTTGGGAAAATTGCACGCATCCTTACTGTGCCTGTTGAAGTATCAATTTGACTATCAATAACGCTGGTCTTCCCATCGGCAAGTTTGGTTGTGTTATCGCTATTCCATGCTTCTACAGAGAGTTCAGGTTGTTTTTTTAAAGCATCTAATACCATACTTAGTTTATTTTCTGGTACAGTTAAAATAACAGAAATAGGGGTCATTTGCGTTAAAATAGCAATTCCATTACTTTGACCCTCGGTTACATAATTTCCAGCATCAACTTGCCTAATTCCAATTCGTCCATCGGCAGATGCGCGAATATGAGAATACATAATATTCAACTCTTGTTGCTTGATTAAGGCTTCATCAGCTTTGATTTGTCCCTCAAGTTGGGCAACTTTATATTGTTGATCCTGAGCAGTCATGGGGGCGATGCTATTTTGTTTTAATAGCTGTTGATAGCGTGCATTATCAAGTTTGGCTTGTTTAAGTAATGCTTGGTCTGCTTTTAATGTACCTTCATATTGTGCTTTTAGCGCTTCATATGGACGAGGATCAATCAAAGCAAGTAAATCGCCTTTTTTAACTTTTTGTCCCTCTGTAAAATAAACATCTTGTAAGTATCCAGATGTTCTGGCTGGAACGGTAATATTGGCAATGGGGATGACGGTACCGAGTTCAGTAAAAATAACGGGGATATCTGTATTTTTTGCTACCGCTATGGCAACAGGTTTGGGCAGAGCCTCTATTTTTTTCTCTGAGCTTGAAAAGGCAGAGTGAATAAAACGATATCCAATAACCAAAATAATAAGCAAAATAATCAGTAATAAAATTCTTTTAATCCATCGATAATGACGAGGAGGAGCGGATATTGAAGTTTCTGAGTGATGATCATTTTGTGATGAGTTGGTCGGCGTCATTAATTTTACGATCTTTTAAAAGAGGTTTATTAAAATTATATTTTAATCGAGTGTATTTTAAAGGCTTATTTGCATAAAAATAATGATTTTTTTATGACAGAGCTTACATAAAAACCAATAAATCATAATTTTGCTTAAAGATATAGTGTTTGGCGAAGATAAAGAACAGTGTTTTATATATTTTTCTATTGAAAATTAAGGATTTTATGGATTGAGTATGGACTTTGTTAAAGAGTGTTGCCATAATTAAAGTATCGAAGATATATCTAACGTTTTTTTTAAGAGGAATGTCTTATTATGAGTAAAGATCTAAAAGATACAGTTAAAGAAGTCAGTGACAAAGTTGATACTGCTATTGACCAAGGAAAAGACACATTAAAAGATACAGCTGATAAGGCAAAAGATAGTTTGCATGATTTTAAAAACGATGCCAAGGACAGTTACCACGATCTTAAAAATGATGCCAAAGATAGCTTTCATGATTTAAAAAATAAAGCAAATGATCATTTTTCTGGTTTTCAAGGTAAAGCTGAAGATTTTGCTGCTACTGCCGAAGATGAATTTAACCGTTTATATGGCGATGAAGGAAAATTAGAATCTATGGTTAATTTTGTGCGTGATCGTCCATTTCTTTCTTTGGGTGTTGCAGCGTTAGTAGGTATAGTTTTAACGAAGATGATCAGATGTTGTGGTCATAAATAACCTAATTTTATCAAACTATCTATTATATACGATTTAAATATATAAGTAGCTATTTTTCTTTTTTTAAGAAAAATAGCTTTTTTTTATTTTCCCTCTATTTTTTTGCGACTCGTTGAGTATATTATGGTTTTATTAAAAACCGATACAGAGTATTCAAGCACAAATGCACTATGCAATTGAAATAGCAGGCGTTGATGAGGTGGGCGTTGGATGTATTGCGGGCCCTGTTGTGGCCGCAGCAGTAATGTTCCAAGGTCTTATACCGAAAGAGTTACGATGCCGTTTAGATGATTCAAAAAAAGTAAAAATAGCTTTGAGAGAGCAAATTTTTATGCAACTTATGAACTTGCCCCAAACTTACATTGGGATTGCAGCTGCCTCTGTTGCTGAAATTTTAGTATTGAATATTAAAAAAGCCGCAGGTTTGGCTATGCAAAGAGCTGTTCATAAACTCTCTTTATCGCCTAAACTTGTGCTAGTTGATGGGAATTCCTCTCCTGATTTTGGATGTATGGCGCAACCGATTATCAAAGGGGATGGATTATCTTTTTCTATTGCAGCAGCTTCTATTGTTGCCAAAGTTATTCGTGATCGTTTAATGGCGCGATTATCCAAAAAATGGCCTGCTTATGGTTGGGATAAAAATGTTGGTTATCCAACGGTTTTTCATCGTCAAGCTTTGAAAGAGTATGGATGTTCTCCACATCATCGCCAAGGCTTTATTACTGTAAAACAGCTTTCTTTTCAAATGAATTTTCTAAATAAAAAGGCGGCATTCGTGTCGAAAATGTTATGAGTGGTGCTGTCATGTTAGATCTTCCTTTGGATCAAGTGGTCAAAGGGGAGTGCGTTCAGGTAATGAAAAAGCTGCCATCGGCATCGATTGATTGTATTTTTGCTGATCCACCTTACAATTTACAGCTGCAAGGCGAGTTGCGTCGACCTGATGATACTGTAGTTGACGGGGTAACTGAGGAGTGGGATAAGTTCCAAAGCTTTGGAACTTATGATCAATTTTGCAGGGATTGGTTAAAGGAATGTCATCGTTTATTACGTAAAGATGGAACGATTTGGGTCATTGGTTCTTATCATAATATTTTTCGTATTGGTACAATTCTACAAGATCTTGGCTTTTGGATTTTAAATGATATTATTTGGCGCAAATCAAACCCTATGCCCAATTTTAAAGGGCGTCGTTTTACAAATGCTCATGAAACTTTAATTTGGGCAGCCAAAGGTGCAGATAGTAAATATCGCTTTAATTATCAGGCGATGAAAACGCTGAATGACGATCTTCAAATGCGTTCAGACTGGTTTTTACCTTTATGTACAGGGAATGAACGTCTTCGTAATGAGCATGGATTGAAACTTCATCCTACACAAAAACCTGAAAGCCTTTTATATCGAGTGCTTTTGTCTTCGACGAATATTGACGATGTTATCTTAGATCCTTTTGCAGGGACAGGAACGACATTAGCTGTAGCAAAACGTCTGCAACGCCGTTTTATAGGAATAGAGCGTCACCCTGACTATTTAAAGGCTATTAAAGCTCGTCTTGAAACAGAAACGCCACTTCCTGTAAAAGATATTAAACTTTCGCCTACAAAACGTGAAATTCCAAGAGTACCGTTTGGGAATTTGATAGAGCAAGGCTATATTCAACCAGGAACAGTGTTAATGGATCGGCAAAGACGTGTTTTCGCAACAATAACTTCTGATAGTACAATTGTTAGCGGAAATAATAGAGGTTCTATCCATAAAATAGGCGCTGTAGTAACGAATGCACCATCTTGTAATGGATGGACGTTCTGGCATTTCGAACAAGATGGTGCTTTACACGCATTGGATGTGTTGCGCACCAAATATAACCAAGTTATGGAAAGTAAAAATTAATTTTTAGGGTTTAAATTATTTGTTTTGGAATCCTAAGAATCCAACTTCTGGCTTAGGAATTCCGCTGTTTTGAAGATGAGATCCCGAACCATTTACAGCAGTCAACGTGCCGTGTTTATTTTTACCTTTAACTGACATTTTTGCCTTACCATTTTTAACAGTAACACCTGAGGCTTCAGTTGATACGCTGGAAAGTTGTTGAGGCGAATTATTATATCCACGCATAGATAACAGTAAGAATGTAATTCGATCTCTGTTAAGATCAACAGACATTTCTAGTGGTGTTTGTCCTAAAATATTCTCAGCATATAAATCAGCCCCTCTACCCACTGCATCTTGAGCTAGGCGAAGATTGCCAGTGTTGATGGCATCAAACAAAGCTTGGGTTGGGTTTTTATCTTTATTTCCTGGATTTGCATTATCATCCCCATCTTCATCATCAGAATTTTGTTGTTTGGGTTGATGTTGTTGATGTTTGTTGTTTTGTGCATGGGGATGCCCTGTGACGGTTTGTGCATTTGCAGGTGCAAACAACATTGTCATACAGGCAGATCCTAGCAATAAGGAGAAGAGAGGCAATAAACGAGGTTGAGAAGTCATGATGCTAATTCCCATGGCATTACAATCGATCCTAGACAGTAGTTTTTTCTTTGTATCAAATCAAGTCCTAATCTGATGGTTGGTTTAAGAAAAACTTTCTTTATACCATGCCATAAAAATGCTTCCCAATCCAAGTATTAAGGCCAACCATGGCGATAAAATATGGTGAATAGATTGCTTTGTTGATGTATAAGTGACACGTTCTGGGAATTCCATAGAGCTTGCAGTATTACTGGCTTTGTCTTTTTTTACAATTTTAATTCCAGGAACTTTTAATTGATTGGGTTCATCTCCTAACCAATAAATACGTCCATAATTATCTAATAAGGGCGCAAGCTTCTGCCCAGTAACCGCCAATTCTGTCATTTCTATAGGATCAGTGGATTGAGAGGCAGCATAAGCCGTTAAATTACCGTTGGTTATTTTCCACAAACCCTCTTCTTTGGTGGAAAGCGTTGCGGTGGCTTTACCATTTTGGTGCATGATTAGCTGAATAGGCTGCAAAGTTCCTGAGGGGGAAGTTACTGTAAACTCTTTATTGCCCACATCATTTTCGAGTGTATGAAGCTCAATAGTAAGTTTTTGATCTTTAATAAAAGCACTAAGCCTTTCCTCTTCTAGTTCAGGCTCTTTCATTAACCAATGAGATAACCTACGTAACAATTCGGCCTGAGGACCATTTTGATTAGTTCCTTTTGACCACAACCAGATTTGATCGGATAAAAGTAATGCAATACGACCTTTATCTACATGATTCAAAATCAGTAAAGGTGATTGATTTGGGGCCTGCATTAAAATTTGGCCTTTGGTATGGTTGGCTTTGAGGTGTCTAAACCATGACCCCCATTGTGTATTATTTCTATCTAGATCGTGGGTAATAGGATGTTTTTTACCTAACTCTGTTAATTCGGGTTTAAATTCTTGATTGATTACGTCTTTTGATGAGGAAACCGTGGCGGGCAATATAGAACGTAAAGGAGAGTTTTGTAAAGAGAACTGGCTTGCATATTCAGGCCCAGCAATCAGTAAAAGACCACCACCATTTTTTACATAATTTGCAATAGAGGCAATATAATAAGGTGGTAAAGCAAAGCGATTTTCAAAATTATCTAAAATAATCAAATCAAACTGGTCGATTTTTTGCATGAAAAGCTCATTAATAGGAAAAGGTATTAATGCAAGCTCTGAATCAGGGATATTTTCATTTTGCTCACCTGACCGTAAAATCGTAAAATGTACTAAATCTACAGAAGGATCAGATTTTAGTAAGCTTCTCCATGTGCGTTCTCCTTGGTTTGGAGAGCTGGAAACTAATAACACTCTTAATTTATCGCGGATACCATTAATATAAAGTGTTTGATGATTATTGATTGCTGTAATTTCATCCTTGAGCGGAGAAACAGAAAGTCCGATAAGATTTTTCCCAGTATGCATGACAGGTACAGTAATTGTTTCTGGCTTACCAACGGGAACCTCCATTGTAATAGGTTGTTTGTCCTCTTGTACAATGGTTAAATGAGCAGATTTCTCATGGGCATCACCTGTATCGTTAACTTGAAGTTGAATCTTGGCCTCTTTACCAACAATTGTATAAGCAGGTGCATGGATAATTTTAAGATTACGGTCTGTTTGCTCTTTGGAGGCAGGTAATAATGCATATAAAGGAATAGTTTTTTTATTAGGTAGCGTTAGGAATTTGGGGAACTCTTTGGGGACATCATGCACCTGCCCATCTGTAATTAAGACGATCCCTCCTAATTGAGAGGCTGGGATTTCATTCGTTGCTTTTTGTAGTGCTTGAAAAAGCTGTGTGCCTTGTTGGGAAATATTATGCAAATTAATAATTTTCACACGTGTATTGGCAGGGATTTTATCTTGTAATTGCTGTAATGCTTGATTAGCAATTTCGGTGCGTTTTCCAATTGACATAGATTCAGATTGATCCATGACCATTAAAATCGTTTGAGGTAAAATTTCGCGGTGATTTTTTAAAATAATAGGCCCTGCTAGCCACACCAAAAAAACTAATAAAGCAATAAAACGCCAAATTAATCCCTTGTAAGATTGGTTAAAAAGACTGAAAGCCAATACAAGAACACAAGCAATCGCCAGGGCAATAATTCCCCAGACAGGCAATAATGGATCAAAATGAAGGTTCAATGAGGAAAGAGATTGAAACATTATTGTTGTTTTCCTAATTGCTTTAGCAAAGCAGAAACATGGACTTGATCGGCTTTATAACTGCCTGTTAAGGCGTACATGACCAGATTTAAACCAAAACGAAAACTCAAATTGCGCTGTTCCTCGGTATTGGGGAAAATGGGATAAGTATGGGATGCATCTGGGTTAACAGCCCAAGCATGTGCCCAATCATTTTCTCCAACGATGACAGAACTTACACCATCATTGACCAAAGGATTACTTTGCGCGATCCAAACAGGCATAGCATTATAACGTCCAGGAAATTCATGTAAAATATAAAAAGTTCTACTGAGAAGGTCTTTGTCTGATAAACGTGATAATGCAGGGATTTTTAGACCTTCAGTTGCAATTTTCAGGGCTTGTGATGTGCCAGAGGCTTCTCCTGCAAATTGATCCGCATGCGATGGTTCAATGGACGAATTGGAATCATGGCCTTGTGTATCTAAAACCAATAATCCACCATGAGCAATATAATCATTTAGCGCATCATTACGTTGTGGATTAGGCTGAATATCCGCTGTAATAGGCCAATAGAGAATAGGGTAAAAGGCCAGATTATCTTTGCTTGGATCAACCTCTTGTGGGCTGGCTAATTGTAAAGAAGTTCTTTCATTGATAAATTTAGATAGACCTTCAAGTCCTTGCTTTGAAGCAGCATTAATTGTTGGATCCGAAGTATGAATATAAGCCAATCTGGTATGCAGGGCTGCATCAGGAACAGATGAGGGGGTTTGTGCAAACCCATGAAAGCTTAAACAGCACAAAGCAATGATTGTCATTGAGCTTGCTGCTGTGGTTTTTCTTAAATATCCTCGTAGAAATAAACTCACTAAAACATCAAGCAAGAACAAAGCAATACTGAGGACAATAAATAGGCTGCCCAGCGTATAAGATAAAGACACAGTTCCTAAATTGATGACCTTACCAATAGGAGCTGAAGCTTTTAAATCAGGTATATGCTCTCCCAGATTAAAAGCAACAGTTGTGCCGTTATTTCCATATAATCCAGGAGGATGTTCGGGGGAAATGGTTGCTTTTTGCAATGCTTCAAAAGAAAGTGCTTTGGCATAAGGCGTAGGAGCTTGTAACGATCCATTGCCATTTAACATTAAGATTGGATTTAATATTTCTCCTGCTTGTGTAGATTGCACGCCAAAAGAGATTTGAATTAGACGATTTAACATATCTTCAAACAGGCTAGATAAAGGTAACGAAGACCAATCTGGTGTGCTATTCGTATGAAATAATATAACCTGTCCTTTACCAGTCGAGCGGTGGGTAACCAAAGGCGTTCCATCCTCTAGCTTCGCCCATACATATTGATCATTATCAAGAGCAGGTTTAACTAGAACTTGTTTACTAATGGTGACATCCTTAGGGATGTTCAGTCCATTAAATGGAGATTCTTTGGGAAAAGGCGCGATTTTTTGGGGTTTTTCCCACGTCATAGCACCGCCAAGTTCTCTGGCTCCTTGTAACATAGGCAAGGGGATTAAAAGTGTTTCTTGTTGATTCAAAGCACTGCCTGCCAAAATGTCTCCAGAAAAACGGATCAACATGCCTCCTTTTTCTACCCATTGTTGCAGTTCTTTTTCAGTTTTGGGATCGGAAAAAACAGTATCTGGGGCAACAAGCACGGATAAAGGTTGCGTTAGTAATTCGTGAACAGAACCTTCTTTTATTTCTCCAAGCGGCTCCAAGGCTTTCTTAAGGTAATATAAAGACCCCGTGAACGGTGTGTTGGTATTATTTGAGCTAGAAATAAAGCCGATAATATGTTTACGATCACGCTCATCAAGTAGATAAATACTGCCAGCCCCAGTATGATTGGCAATTTGTATGTAATCGATTTTATTACGTGCTTCTAAGGGCAAAGTAAATTCAATATCGGCCTTGGTTGTATGTGCTGGTATGATCTTTTTGATCGTTGTGATTAATTCACCCTGTTGCGTAAAAGCTTGCATGGTCATTTCTTGAGGAAGCGCTTGGGATAGGAGCGTAATGGATTGCTTGAACCCATTTTGAGTCTGTGTATTTTTCGTTAACAAGATCGGCGATAAATTTCCCTCTTGAGGGCGTATTTCATAAAGATTAGAGTTTTTTGTTATGATTTTTTGAAACAGTTGATCCTGAGGATGTTCAATTCCATCTGTAAGATAATAGATCGTTTTATAATGGGATGCGTTTTGAATAAGGTCAGCAGCTTTTTGATGATCAACAGACCAAGGCATTGGATGTAAAGGGTTAAATTGCACTGAAGAGCTGGTGTTGGCGGATAATGGTTTAATGATTAGTGCGTTATTTTGTTCATCATGAGCTGTTAATAACAAATGCACAGGTGTATTTTTTTGTTGAGCCTGCGTTAAAATTTGTGACGCATTATTTAAAAAATGTTGCCATTGAGGTGCCGAAGCCCATCCGTTATCAATTATTAATAAAATAGGTTCTTTGGAATGTTGGATCGATAAATCCTTGGATGGAAATACAGGTCTTGCCAGCCCAAAAATAAGTAACGCTACAGCAAGCAATCGCATTAGTATTAACCACCAAGGCGCATGAACTGATTCTTGAACTTTGGTTTGTAATTGATGTAACAATCGAATAGGTGGGAAAGATTGGGCTTTGGGACGAGGTGGGGTTGCTCGTAAAAAGAACCAAATTAAAGGAAGTAATAAAAGTGCGAATAAGAGGTAGGGGCTAAGAAAGATCATGTTAATCTTGGGTTGGTTTTATTTGATAAAATATTCCATGCTTGCAATAAAGTTTGAGCAGCATGTTGATCAGAGAAATCATACAATAAGGGAATACCTGCATTTTGGCTGAGATTTTTAAGCTTTTTTTGATGCTCAGCCCATAACGTTTCGTAATCACTTGAGGATTGTGCATTATTGGATAAAATCAATCCTTCTTCGCCCTCCAACCCCCTAAATTCAATACGCCCTTTGAAGGGAAGTGTTTTTTCGGCAGGGTCAGCGACTAGTATTAACAAAAGATGGCTGGGACGCTCGGCCATTTTCTTCAAGAAGTTCGCAAGTTGATCATAAGGGTATAAAAAATCGCTGATTAATACCGTCCAAGCATGTGGTGAAACTTGCTCTGGCATTGGAAAAGGGCTGGTAGAGGAAAAACTGTTAGATTGTGTTAACTGCTCCGCAAGTGGGTAAAGCTGGTGCGTGCCTCGAAAGCCATTAATTTGCTGATTGGGCAGTAATAATCTGACACGTTCTCCACCATTAAGTAATAAAGAACTCAGGGTTAATCCCAATAAAAAAGCTCTGTTTTGTTTGGTAGGTAAATCTTGCCTGGATCGCCAATGCATAGATCCTGATACATCACACCATAAATATAAAGTTTGAGTATTTTCTTCTTCTGTTTCTTTGACATAGGCTTTATTACTTTGGGCAGATTTGCGCCAATCAATCGTTTGAATTGATTCCCCAGGTAAAGCATGACGATATTGCCAAAATTGGCTGCCTTGCCCAGCACGTTTACAGCCATGACTGCCTGCAAGAACACTTCGGGCAATTTTATGAGAAGCCAATAATAAATCAGGTAAAGTATGTGCTAAATGTTCGGACGAGGGAACAATAGACGTAAGGGAGGGCTCATGCGATTGCTGTGCAGAAGCAAGAGGCGATCTTTGCGATTTTTTATTAGACTTTATTTGTAAAATTTGCGACCACCAAGAGCGCTCCACCATCATTAAATCGCTTTTTGCAAAAGAGTTTGGATAATATCATTCAACTGTATATTCTCTGCCCTGGCTGCAAATGTGAGTGCAATACGATGCCTTAAAACAGCAGGGGCTAATGCGACCAGATCTTCGTGATTAGGTGCTAAACGTCCATCAAGTAAGGCACGAGCACGTAATAATAAGACCAAAGCCTGAGCAGCTCTGGATCCTGGGCCCCAAGCAATATTTTGTTGAATAAAGGGATCATCACTGGTTTCTGGGCGAGCGTTACGTACTAGATTAAGAATACTATTAACTAAATTTTCACCAATGGGTAAGCGTCTGACCAAAGATTGTGTTTTGATTAACATTTCTGGGGTCATAACTTGTTGTGCTTGAGTTTCGTGATCTCCTGTGGTTGCCAATAACATGGCTTTTTCAGTTTGTTGATCAGGGTAACCCAAGTTTACTTGCACCATGAAGCGATCTAATTGTGCTTCGGGTAGAGGATAGGTGCCTTCTTGCTCAATTGGATTTTGTGTTGCCAATACATGAAATGGTTTTGGTAAAGAATAATCTTTGCCAGCAATAGATATATATTTTTCTTGCATAGCCTGAAGCAAAGCAGATTGGGTTCTGGGGCTGGCACGGTTAATTTCATCAGCCATTAAAAGCTGACAAAATACAGGGCCAGGAACAAAGCGAAAACTGCGTTTGCCTTCAGAATCTTCGTCTAAGATTTCACTTCCTGTGATATCCGCAGGCATGAGGTCGGGTGTAAATTGAACGCGTTTGGCAGATAACCCCATTACCGTTGCCAAAGTGCTGACCAATTTGGTTTTGCCAAGACCAGGTGCACCCACTAATAAAGCATGTCCTCCACTTAAAACACTGGCGAGGATTTGCTTTATTTCTTCTTGTTGTCCGAAAATAACGCGGCTTGTTTCGGTAATGATATTGGCTAGATGTGGAGCCAACTCATCTGCCAGCTGTATATCATCAGAGGTAAGGGGAAGGTGCTCGGCATTCATAGAATTATTGTCTAAAGAGGTCATGTGCATCATAAAGGGTTAAGATTGAAGATAAAAGTATAACAAAGATCTACTCGGTTGCAGTATAAAAGATTGTATGAGCATACTGCAAGTTTTGTAAAATATTTTAGTTATATTTATATATAAAAACGAATTTTTTGATGAAAAAGGCTATGAAATGGGTATCATAGAGAAAATACCATGCTTAGATGATTTAAATCAAATATGGAATTCTTTGCCCGATGCGCGCTTGGTGGGGGGAGTTGTCAGAGATTTGTTGGCAAACAAACCTATTGCTGATATTGATCTTGCCACTTCCGAGCCTCCTGAAAAAGTGATGGAGACTTTGAAAAATAAAGGTATTTCTGTGATTCCGACAGGATTATCACATGGGACTGTTACTGCGGTGATCAATCATTGCCCGTATGAAATTACGACTTTACGTAAAGATGTTGTGACAGATGGTCGTCACGCTCAGGTTGTTTGGAGTAATAGTTGGGAAGAAGATGCCGCACGTAGAGACTTTACGATTAACGCGATGTATTGTGATAAAGAGGGCCATATTTGGGATTTCCATCATGGGCAAGCAGATTTAAAAGCTGGCATTATTCGCTTTATTGGTAATGCTAAGGAGCGGATCCAAGAAGATGTTTTACGTATATTACGTTTTTTTCGTTTTTACGCGCGATATGGTAAGGGAAAACCTGATAGTGAAGCCATTACTGCCATTCAATCTTTAAATAGTTTAATCTCAAACTTGTCCGCGGAACGTGTATGGTCAGAATTACAAAAGATTCTAATGGGACCGATTGCTGATCAAATTATAGGAATGATGGATCAGTATGATGTTTTGCCTGAGTTAATGCCCTTTGGTTATAATTTGTTTTTTTTTCAAAAATTTGTTCAGATTGGAGCTCCCCCTCAAGCGGTCTTGCGACTGGCTGGATTAGTTACAGCTTCCAGTCAAGTGGTTGCTAAGAAATTGCGGTTATCACGTAAACAAGAAAAGTTATTATGGGGATTGCAAAAAGATTATGAGATTGATCCTTTGAATACTGAAATTCAAAAAAGACAATTGCGTACTAAATATGATTTGGAATTACTTATAGGGAAAAGTTGGTTGCTACAAACCATGCCGTCTCATAATAAATCGCAAACTTGGAGTTTATGGCGGCACTCTTTGATGGATATGGAACAGCCTATTTTTCCCGTTATGGGGCAGGATTTAATTAATATTGGTATTCAACCAGGTCCTGATATAGGAAAAGCTTTAAAAACAATACAAGAATGGTGGTTGCATCATGGTTGCTATGCAGATCAACAAGAGTGTTTAAAGTGGTTTAAAAGCCACAGAGATAAAAGAATAAATTAAAACGTTTAATTCTTGTTGCTAAATGGGTTAAATAAAGAACGATGATATCGTGATATACGATTATTTTTGTAATTTTAAAGAAAATATATAGTGCCTACTATTTTAGAAAAACCAATCAAAAAAAATAAAAAACCGTTTTTTTCATCATTGTTTGGAAATAATCCAAGCTTTCCTTTTATGCAGCGTTTATGGAAGGAAGAAATCCGTTTTCATCCTAGGCGTATTGTTATCATTATTATTTTAACACTTATAATGGCGGGATTAACGGCTTTATATCCATTAGTAATTAAGCGTGCCCTTGATATGTTTAAGGATAATGACCCTCGAATTTTATATCAAGTGCCTTTGTTGGTAGTCATCGTAACAGCGGCCAAAGCAGCCTCTCAATATGGCCAAAGCTTGGCTATTCAAGGATTGGTTTTGGTTGTTATTCGTGGTTTGCAAAATAAAATGTTTTTGCATTTAGTTCATACGGATATTGCCAAGGTTGAAAAAGAGGCCCCTGCACAGCTAGCATCTCGTTTCACCACGGATGCACTTTCTATTCGTGAAGCAATGATCCGAGTAGTGAATGCTTTTGGTGATAGCATCACCGTGGTTGGTTTAGTTGCCTCTATGTTTTACATGGATTGGGAGCTCAGTTTGATTGCGGCTCTTTTATATCCAATTGCTGCGGTACCTATTCAAAAACTAGGGAAAAGAGTTCGTAGAGCGTCTGGTAATATGCAAGAACAAGTGGGTAAAACTGCCGCTTTATTGAATGAAACTTTCGCTCAGGCCAGAACTGTACGTGTTTATGGCATGGAAAAGCGTGAAATTGAACGTGCCGGGCATTCTTTTGATCAGCTTTACGATGCGACGCTCAAAATTATTAGTGGTCGAGCCAGAGTCGATCCAATTATGGAAGTTTTAGGTGGTACTGCCGTGGCTGCTGTATTAGGGTTTGCAGGCTGGCGGGCTGCTATGGGTGGCGCCACGCTAGGTGATTTTTCCGGGTTTGTAGCAGCATTGCTTTTGGCAGCGCGTCCCTTGCGCGCATTGGGCTCTTTGAGTGCAGCTATGCAAGAGGGAATTTCTGGTCTTGATCGTATTTTTAAAATGATTGATGAGCCTATTGAAATTATTGATAAAAAAGAGGTAACTCCTTTGCCAGCAGGGCAAGGAAACATTAAATTCGAGGATGTTCACTTTATTTATCCTGGCCGTGAATTGGGTTTGCAAGGTCTTGATTTTAATGTAGAGCCAGGACTAACAGTGGCTTTAGTAGGGCCTTCTGGTGCAGGGAAATCAACAGCGTTAACTTTGATTCCCAGGTTACATGATGTACAAAAAGGGCGCATCCTTTTTGATGGTGTTGATTTGCGTGATATTGCTATGGGTGAATTACGTTCTGCAATTGCTTATGTTCCTCAGGACCCATTATTATTTGATATGTCCGTATTAGAAAATATTTTGATAGGGAAACCTGAAGCAACACAAGAGGAAATACAACAAGTTCTTGATGGAGCTGCGGTGACATCATTTCTTCATAATTTGCCTCAAGGAGTTAATACCAGAGTAGGACATGGTGGCCAATTATTGTCTGGGGGACAAAGGCAACGTGTTGCTTTGGCCAGAGCTTTATTACGAAATCCACGTTTATTATTGTTAGATGAAGCAACGAGTGCTTTGGATACAGAAAGTGAATATATGGTTCAACAAGCTCTGGTAAAGTTACGCAAAGATCGCACGACATTAATTGTTGCGCATCGTTTATCTACAGTACGTGCTGCTGATTTAATTATTGTGATGCATGATGGTTTGGTCGCAGAGTGTGGAAATCATGAAGCATTAATGGATTATAATGGATTATATGCAAGATTAGTTCAAACTCAGGATTTAAATCGTTAATTTTTGATTATATGTATTAAATACTTATTTTAAAAATGTGATAGGCTTAAGGGAAAATAAATGACAGATGCGGAGGAAGGGGCGGATCAGCAATCCGCTTCTGCAACAGAAGATATACAAAATAAAAAAAAGCGTTCTTTTAAAAAATATATAATTATTTGTTTATCTATAATTTTAATTTTTGGTGCTGCGATTTATTGGTGGTTAACGCGGCATGATATTGATACAGATGACGCCTTTACTGCAGGGCGAATTGTGTATATCGCCCCTCATGTTAATGGATACGTAACTGACCTTTTAATTAATGATAACCAGTTCGTTCATAAAGGTCAGTTATTACTGAAAATTGACCCTAGAGATTATCAAGCAGCAAAAAAAGAAGCAGAAGGCAATTTAATTAGAGCTCAAGGTCAATATATTGCTTCTCAATATATGTTAGAAGTGGCCAAAAAGAACTATCCAGGTCAACTCAAAGTTGCTCAAGGGGATTTGGGTATTGCTAAATCTCAGGCCTTTAAAGCTAAAACAGAATATGTCAGACAGCACAGTATTGTTAAAGCTGCGACAACTCAACAAGCGATTGATTATTCTACGGCGGCTTATGATCAAGCTAAAGCAGAAATTACAAAGGCAGAAGGTAATTTATTAATTGCCGAACCAGTTGAAGCTAATATTCAAACGAGTAATAGTCAAATAAATGAACAAAAAGGTGCGCTGGAAGCCGCAGAAGCTAAATTAAGGCAGGCAGAGCTTAATTTAGGATGGACCGAGCTTAGGGCACCTCATGATGGTTGGATTTCTAAACGTAATGTTGAACAAGGGAATTATGTTACAACAGGCCAATCGATTATGGCTATTGTTGAACCCGAAGTTTGGGTGATTGCGAATTATAAAGAAACTCAAATTACAAATATGCGTCCTGGACAAAAAGTTAAAATTGATGTTGATGCTTATCCATTTTTAAATCTCAAGGGTCATATCGATTCTATTCAAGCTGGTACAGGGGCTGTGTTCAGTGCATTTCCTCCTGAAAATGCAACGGGTAACTATGTTAAAATTGTTCAACGTGTTCCTGTTAAAATTTTGATTGATGAAGGGTTAGATCCTAAAATCCCATTGGCTTTAGGACTTTCTGTTGTACCTACGGTCTATACAAAATGAGCCAAGCGATTGCACAAGAAGTTGATCGTGAGGACTGGAAACCAAAACACAATCCATGGTTGATTGCTGTTGTTGTAACGCTTGCTGCATTTATGGAAGTTTTGGATACGACAATTGTGAATGTGTCTTTACCTCATATTGCAGGAACGTTATCAACAACTTATGATAATGCAACTTGGTCTTTAACGGCTTATCTTGCAGCAAATGCAATTGTCTTAACAATCTCTGGATGGTTAGGGCGAGTCTTAGGGCGTAAGCGTTATTTCTTGATTTGTATTATTATGTTCACTCTATCTTCTTTCCTTTGTGGAATGGCCAGTAGTTTGGGAGAGCTAATTCTATTTCGCTTGATGCAAGGTTTTTTTGGAGGGGGGCTGCAACCTAACCAGCAATCCATTATTCTTGACATCTTTCCTCCTGATAAAAGAGGAGCAGCTTTTGGCTTAACAGCGATGGCAACAGTTGTTGCGCCTATTTTAGGCCCCTCATTAGGAGGATGGATTACAGATAGTTATTCTTGGCGTTGGGTTTTTTATCTGAATGTTCCTATTGGTATTGTGACGGTTTTTGCTGTTATGATGTTATTAGAAGACCCTCCTTGGGCTAAAAAACGCAAAGAACGTGTTGATGTCATTGGATTAACGTTAATTACTGTTGGGCTGGCGTGCCTTGAGGTCATGGTGGATCGTGGAGAGGATGCCGATTGGTTCGGATCAACCTCCATTTGTTGGTTGGCATTTTTTGCTGTTATTGGGATTGTTGGTGCGATTTTCTGGTTACTAAAAGCCAAAGACCCTGTTGTTGATTTGCGGGCTTTCAAAGATCGTAATTTTGCGGTCAGCTGTATTTTAATGGCAGGGTTGGGTGGTTGCTTATACGCTTCGGCTATTATTGTTCCGCAATTCTCGCAACAAATTATGGGCTATACAGCGTTTCTTTCAGGACTAGTTTTAACCCCAGGAGGAATAGTGATTGTATTTTTAATTCCTCTTGTCGGTCGCCTTATTAACTATGTGCAAATTCGATATGTCATTGCATTTGGTTTTTTTTGGATGGGGTGTTCAATGTTTATATCGGCACATCTTACCCCAACATTAGATTTTGATCATTTAGTTTTATATAGAATCTCACAAACAGCTTGTTTAGCATTTTTGTTTGTTCCTTTATCTACGATTGCGTTTATGACTATTCCTGCCAAATATAATGCCGATGCGTCAGCATTATTTAGTATGGTAAGGAATGTTTTAGGAGCGTTGTGTATTTCAGGCGCAACCGCTTTGGTCACTGAAACCAGGCAAGCTGATCAAGCACATATTGTTCATCATATGAGTCCCTTAAATCAGCCATATAATGAATATCTAGCGCACATGAAAGCAGTAGCTCAGCAGCTTGGTTATGCAGCGCAAGATCAAGCAACTTTTGCGATGAGTGCTTTATATAAGGATTTTCAAAAACAAACGGCGATATTAGCCTATAATGACGTTTTTATAATTATTGGTTTTTGTGCGTTTCTTTTAGTGCCTTTTTGTTTTTTTCTAGATGGTTATACAGCCAGAAAGAAAAAAAATAGATAAACGCTATAAAAAAAGACATTCACTTTTAAAGGAATGTCTTTTTTATTATGATTATTATTAAAAATTAGTCTTGAGTATATTTCTTAAAATGATCTGCTATTTTACAATATATAGTGTGCTTGTATCCAGTTTTAATGCGATCTAACTCGGTAATATCAATCCATTTCCATTCATCGAATTCTTTTTCAATATCGCTGTCCAGATTGATATCAGAATCTTTGCCAGTAAAACGAACTGCAAACCATTTTTGGGTTTGTCCTTTAAATTTACCTTTCAAAGGATTTTTAATAACATCAGGTGGAAAATCATAAGCCAGCCACTCTGGATATTCTTCTAAAACTTCGATTTGGTCTGTGCCAATTTCCTCGAATAATTCGCGTTTAATTGCTTCACAAGGGTCTTCATTGGCATCAATCCCCCCCTGAGGGAAAGACCAAATTCCTTCCTGAGCCAAATCATGGCGCAGTGCAATAAAGATTTTTCCCTTAGGGTTAAAAATAATTGCTGCAACATTGCGGCGATAAGGAAGGTCAGTCATGATTTATATCCTATGAATTAGTGAGCAGCAGGAACGTTGTTTTGAGGTGGTTTTTGCTCATTATTAGCAGGTTTGTTTTCGTTTGCAGGTTTTGGTGTTTTTGCTGCTGGTGGTAATGGTTTGCTCTGATCTTTATTTTTTTTCCATACCTCAGGGTGCATGACAGGATCAGGTTTAATGACAGGAATTGGTGTGTCTTTTTCAACAGGTAATCCGGCCATAGAACGTACGACCTTTAATCCTTGCTGCAATTGAAAATCTGTGGCTGGATTGGCGTAATCATATTTAGGCCAGTTTTTAGGTGGCTGTTTTGGAATAGAACCGGCAATTGCGGGAAGATCATTTCTGACAGGTGGTTTTTCTTTGTTACCCCCTTCATTTTTGATAATGTGGTCAAGATCAGCTTCACGAATGCTGAATTCTGGTTCATCGTAACTATCTTGAACAGGAATGTCAGGGGTAATGCCCAGTCCTTGGATAGAACGACCAGAAGGGGTATAATAACGTGCAATGGTTAAACGAATAGCCCCGTTTCCTGGAATTGGCATAATAGATTGTACAGAACCTTTACCAAAAGTTTTGCCACCCAGAATGATCGCTCTACGATGATCTTGCAGTGCACCTGAAACAATTTCACTTGCAGAGGCCGAACCACCATTGGTTAAAACAACAATCGGAAGACCATTCGTAATATCTTTTCCACTGGCATTCCAACGTTGACTTTCTTTGGGGTCACGGGCTTTTGTTGAAACAATTGCGCCATCTTTGATAAAGTCACGACTTACTGCAATGGCTTGGTCTAATAGTCCACCAGGGTCGTTTCGAAGATCTATAATTAATCCAGCGAGTTTGCCACCAGCTTCTTTTTGAAGTTTTTCATACGCTTTTAACATACCTTTTTCGGTTTCTTCGTTGAACTGAGAAATGCGAATATAACCGATTTTTCCGTATAAAGCTGATTTAATGACTTGAATATGAATGATCTCACGCGTCATTGTGACTTTGATAGGTTTAGGTGTTTTTAACCTTAACAAAGTCAGTGTAATAGGGGTGTTGGGCTTTCCGCGCATTTTGTCAACAGCGGCATTCAAAGGTGTACCATCAATATTTTTACCATCAATAGCGATAATATAATCTCCAGCTTTGATACCAGCTCTAGCAGCAGGGGTGCCATCAATTGGAGAAACGACTTTAATATGGCCGTCTTCTTCTTGGACTTCCAAGCCTAATCCACCAAATTCACCTTTGGTTTGGATTTCCATATTATGATATTGCTTTTCAGTCATATAAGAGCTGTGTGGATCAAGCCCTGTTAACATCCCGTTTAAGGCATTGGTAATCAGATCGCGATCGGAAACAGGCTCAACATAATTAGCGCGAACCCGTTCAAAAACATCACCAAACAAGGTTAGTAAACGATAGGTTTCAGCACTTTTATCAGCATTTGTTTGGTCTTTTTTTACTTCTTGAGCCAAGGCTTGGACAATGAGATGGTTATTCGAAAAAGAAGACCATTGTCCCAATTGGGATCCAATTCCAAGCCCAACAATTAATAATCCAGTACTAACAAGCAGCCCTTTACGGAACTTCATGCTGATTTTCTCCTGATGACCTATCCCTTAAGGGAGGATTAACGTGAATAATGAAATCCAAAATCTTATTGTATTCTTTATGTATATTCTTTCTAGTATAAAATTAGAAAAAAATCGACTTATAAAAATGGTGATGGATTAATTGCGCGCTCACCATGTCTTAGCTGTACAAATAATGTTGGTCGCCCCGTGTTACCACCTCCAGACCACACAGGCATTCGACCTATGGCGACGCCTTTGCTGATACTTTGTCCAACACCTACATTTAAAGCACCCATACCAGCCAAGACAAAACGGTAATTTTTGCCGCAATTCAGAATAACCATTTGACCATATCCACGAAACGGGCTGGCGAATTCAATTTGTCCATTGCAAGGCGCACGAACCGAGGCCATAGATTGAGGTGCATAGGTTGTCCCTTGGGCTGGTCCAGTATCGGTTGAACTGCCCCACAAAGAAACGACGCGTCCTGCAACGGGGGCTTCTTTACTATTGGAACTGAGTCCTGGGCCATCATTACTTTGGGTAATAGTTTTAATTTCTTTTCTTGCAGATTCAGCTTTGGCTTGGTTTTTTAAACGTTCTGCTGCCAGCGCTTCGGCTCTTAAACGATTTTCTGCTGCTTGTCTTGAGGCCGTGATTTTACGAATAGCATCATTGATGTTGCTGGCTTTGGCCGCAGCTTGGGCTGCATCTTGGGAAACTTTAAACGCAGCTGAAGCAGAACGTTTTTGAATAGCTCTGGCTTCTTCTGTAGCTTTGGCTAGTTGATTGCGTTGTTGTTCTTGTTCTTTATGTAGTGCTTCTAGTTTTTTTGTTTCTTCAGTCAGTTTATTTTTTAATTCATCCAACTCTGTTTTGTGTTTTTTGATAAGTTGCGCTTTTTGCTCTAGCTGAGCAGAAATGCCTTTAATGACAGAAAGACCAAGGGTGGAGCGTGATGATTGTGGAGCTGCCAGTAATGTATCGGTTGGATACAGAGAAAGCCGTTCCATAACAGGTAAGAACTTAGAAAAATGCTTAGATTCTTCTTGGAGTTTTTGATCTAAAAGAGCAATTTTCTTTTTAAAATCTTCTATTTGTTCTGCTAATAATACAGATTTTTTTTCGGTAGTCTGTAAAGTCTGTGAAGCTTTGAGCATTTCTTGATTGAGTTGCTCTGCTTTTTTACGATCTTCAGAGGCCTTTTTAACAGCATCAGCTTTTTGTTGCTGTAAATTTTTAAGTTGGTTGGCGGTTTGTTGTTTTTGTTGTTGCAGTTTTATTTGCGCTTCTTTAGCTTGTTCGAAAGCTTCTTTGGCAGAAGTATTTTTTTCTGCTGCGGCAGGATAATTTGTGAAAAAGGCAACAAGAAAAAGGGCACAACTGCCCCTTAAAACGATTTTTACAGATCGTTTAAAAGTAAAAGGGGTATGTTGTGCAACTCGTTTCAGAAAGCCCTCATATTATTCTTTAATCAGTGACTTTCCTGTCATTTCTTTGGGTTGAGGTAAATTCAACAATTTTAATATTGTCGGTGACAAATCTGCCAAACGACCATCACGTAATTGAACCCCAGGAACCCCCTCTAAAATCACAGGAACTTTGTCCAAAGTATGTTGTGTATGAGGTTCCCCAGTAATTGGGTCTACCATAATTTCACAGTTACCATGATCGGCGGTAATTAACAAAGCACCATTTTGTCCTTTAATGGCTTTTACAATTTCACCTAAACTTTTGTCAACGGCTTCAACTGCTCTAATAGCCGCATCTAGCTTTCCTGTGTGTCCAACCATGTCTGGATTAGCGAAATTAACAACGATCAAATCATATTTTGCACTGCTAATTGCTTGAACAATTTTTGAAGTAAGTTCTGGCGCAGACATTTCTGGTTGTAGGTCATAGGTCGCAACTTTTGGAGAGTTAACCAAAATACGATCTTCACCAGGGAAAGGTTCTTCACGTCCACCATTAAAGAAATAAGTAACATGTGGGTATTTTTCTGTTTCCGCTGAACGAAGTTGTTTTAACCCAGCTTTAGAAACGATTTCACCAATGACATTTTCATAAGAATCAGGTGGGAATAATACGCCCATATATTTGGTTAATACGTCACTATATTGTGTCATCCCCAGAACTTTAGAAAATTTAACGATTTTAGAACGTTTAAATCCATCAAAGTCAGGGAACAAAAACGCATCCATTAGTTGGCGAATACGGTCTGCACGGAAGTTGAAGGACAAAATACCATCATTATCGTTCATACCTTGATAATCACCAATCACAGTAGGAAGGATGAATTCATCAGTAATTTTTTCTTTGTAAGAATCTGTAATGGCAGATAACGCATCTGATTTATGAGGCCCTTCGCCAGAAACCAAAGCATCATAAGCTTTGCTTACTCGATCCCAACGGTTATCACGGTCCATAGCATAATAACGCCCAGAGACAGTTGCAATTTTAACTTCTTTGGGGAGTTCTTTTAAAGCTTCTGATATAAAATCTTTGGCTGATTCAGGTGGGGTATCACGTCCATCTGTAAATACATGTAAAGTTACTTTGATTCCTGCTGCATGCAAAGATTTTGCAAGACCGACAGCATGGTCTTGATGAGAATGAACCCCACCAGGAGAGAACAATCCAAGTAAATGGCAAGTCCCACCATTTTTCTTTAACGTTTCAATAAAATCAACCATCAAAGGTCTTTGAAGAATAGAACCATCTTTGACAGCTTTACCGATTTTAGGGAGCTCTTGCATAATGATGCGGCCCGCACCAATATTCATATGTCCTACTTCTGAATTTCCCATTTGCCCTTCGGGAAGACCAACATCTTCACCACTAGCTTCAAGTAAAGCATGAGGGCATTCATTTAGGAGATAATCCAAGTTAGGAGTATTGGCATTTGCAATAGCATTATTTTTGTGTTCTGGATTATATCCAAACCCATCAAGAATGGTTAACATAACGGGACGATATTTTGTTTGAGACATTTTATATCCTATTCATTGAAACAAGTAAAAAATTAAATAAATGTTTTGTAATGTGCATTATAGAATGAGCTGATAAGAATATTATGGATACCACTATAACATAATAACAGACATTGCTTGTGAATTTTTTATAAAAATAGTAAATGTTTTTATATAGTAAAAGTGTGTTTTGAATGTGTTTATCAATAGATAATATAATTATTAGGTATATGGTTGTGATATGCAAGATGTAATAAAAAGTTTTTCAAATTATAACCTAGAATTACTTGAAAATCTAAGATTTTTGCAAAAAGCAGATAAGGCGCTCATAGCATTATGTTTAAATATATTAGAGAAAATCTGTATTGGATATAAAAATTGAGGTTAATTGCTGCTTGAGATAATATCGAAAGTTCAATTCACTATTTTAAAGGTGAGGATCTTCATAAAATTATAGCTTTAAATCGATAGTTTAATATATTTTTTGAGTGCATTTCCTTTTAATTTTATGGCTTAAAAAAAGAATACTTGATTATTTCCATTTTGATAAAACATATATAAAATATATATAAATAAATATTTTAAGTATGCAAAGTTTTATAAATGACAGATCAAATAGCAAAAGAACATTTATGGTTCTCTGACTTATCTTGTGAACAATTAAACGTAATGCGCGATCATGGAACCGAGCCTCCTGGAAGCAGCCCTTTAAATTACGAAAAGCGCCCTGGCACATATTATTGTGCGGGGTGTCAGACCCCTTTGTTTCATGGGGATATGAAATATGACAGTGGTTGTGGATGGCCTGCTTTTTTTACTGTTATAGAGGGAGCGGTTGAGATGGAGATTGATCATAGTCACCATATGACCAGAACTGAGGTTCATTGCGCGCGTTGCAAAGCACATTTAGGCCATATTTTCCCTGATGGCCCTATGCCTACAGGTGAACGTTATTGTATTAATGGTGTTTCCTTGAAGTTTAAAAAAGAAAATGTTTGATATTTAAGAGATTTTATAGGGAGAGTTGCTGTTATTGGCGACCAGCCAGAAGCAGAGTCCAATGACGGCAATCAAAGATAATGCAAGAAAAGCCATGTTATAATGGTAGTGTTTTGCTATTATACCTGCGATAGAAGGACTGAGAGAGGCACCAATCCCTTGAACGGTCATAATAATTCCTATTCCACTATTAATACGCCCCGATCCACTTAGGATTTTAGCCGTAAGGCCGGGAACTGCAACTCCCATCAATCCAGCGCCTATGCCGTCCAACATTTGCACAGGGATTAGAATAAAAGGATGTTGGATCATGCCTGCTAATAACCCTCTGATTGGTAATGCGATTAAGGCAAAGATAAAAATAGATTTGTAACCTTTAGTTTGCGCCATTTGAGATGCCAGTAACGCCATAGGGATCATGGTCATTTGGGCGATAATAATAGTTAATGCAGTGTAAGTCCCAGCATTTCCAGCAGTGCCTCTGGCTACCATAGCTTGACTTAATAAAGGCAACATTGCAGCATTAGCTAGGTGAAACAAAGTAACCGTAATTGCTAATACTAAAAGATGTGTATTTTTCAAAAGATCGGAAATAGGTCTGGGGTCTTTTTGGGTTTCATTCAGTCCTCTGGCAGCTTTATAATCAATTTTCTCGGGGCGAATAAATTGAATCGTGATGATGGATAATATTGTCCAAATAACCATTAAGGCAAAGACAGCTTTTAACCCAAAATAATAACTGAAGATCCCAGTCATCATTGCTGAACATGCATTGCCACCATGATTATAAGATTCATTGCGTCCCAATTGATGATCAAATCCTTTTTGTCCAACCAGCCCAAGCGTAATAGCATTAATGGCTGGAGGAATGGCAGCTCCGGCAATAGCGGTCAGGATCTGTGTAGATAAAGTCACGTAAAAAAAGGGATAATAATAGTTTAAACAGCAGGCTAAAATAATTATCAGTGCTGAAATTATAATTATTGCACGTTTCGTATGAATAATATCAGCCAAGGTGCTGATAGGGGCGGTAATAATCATACCTGTCAAACCACTGATCGTCATTACCCAACCAATCTGGTCTACTTCCCAATGGTTTTGCTGTAAGAACACAGCTAAAAAAGGCCCAAGCCCATCGCGAACATCAGAAATGAAAAAATTGAGCAAGTTTAGTGGTATCATGTTCATACTGCAATATTTTCTATAAATAAATAGTGTTGGTGTAATAGCTCATAGTAATTCGTAAATATTTTTAAATACAATATTTATAAACAAAAACCGAGATATACTTATTTACAAATAATCACTTTTGATAAGCTATAGAACTATACTTTGTGATTATTGTTCTATGTAAATATGAGTGGTAACATTTTGGTTACTATAACTAATGATTAACATTGTTTGAATTTTTTCATCAAAGTGAGGCAATTATGGATCCGATTAAATTGATTATTATTGGAAATGGAATGGTAGGGCATAAATTTGTTGATGAGCTGTATAATAAAGCAGATCAGAACCAGTTTGATGTTACTATATTTTGTGCAGAACCATATGTTGCTTATGATCGTGTTCATCTCTCATCATATTTTTCAGATTATCAAGCTTCATCTTTATCTTTGGTTCCCCAGGGATTTTATGAAAATCATCATGTCCAACTTCTGCTTGGAGAGCAAGCGGTCTCTATCGATTGCCAAAAGAAAGAAGTCTATGGTGCTTCAGGTTGTATAGTTCCATATGATAAATTAGTTATTGCGACAGGCTCCAATGCTTATGTTCCGCCTATTCCTGGGGCTGATGGTAAAGATTGTTTTGTTTATCGAAGCTTAACTGATCTGGATAAGATTGCTGATTGTGCCAAACGTAGTAAAGTAGGCGCCGTTGTTGGTGGTGGTTTGTTAGGACTAGAAGCAGCAGGAGCTTTACGAAAATTACGAATTGAGACTCATGTTGTAGAATTTGCACCTATTTTGATGTGTGAACAGCTTGATGAAATGGGTGGTCAGCTTCTTCGTAAAAAAATAGAAGCAATGGATATCACTATTCACACGCATAAAAATACCAAACAGATTATTGATGCCGAGCATGGTAAGATAATGCAATTTGCAGACGGTTCATCCATTGCAATTGACTTTATTGTTTTTGCGACAGGTATTCGTCCAAATGATGCTTTGGCAAAACAAAGTCAGCTTTTGATAGGTCAAAAAGGTGGTATTCAGATTAATGAATATTGTCAGACTTCTAATCCCGATATTTATGCGATTGGAGAATGTGCGGTCTGGAATAGTCAGATTTTTGGCTTAGTTGCACCAGGGTATAAAATGGCACAAATTGCAATTGATCACTTATTGGGTGAGGATACAGCCCCGTTTGTTGGTGCAGATATGAGTGCCAAATTAAAATTATTAGGCGTAGATGTTGGAAGTATTGGTGATGCAAAAGGTCGAACACCATCAGCAAATAGTTATATTTACTTAGATGAAAAACAAGAAATTTATAAACGTCTCATTGTAAGTGGGGATAATAAAAAACTATTGGGTGCTGTCTTAGTAGGGGATACATCTGATTACGGTAATTTGTTACAATTAATGTTGAACCAAATTGACTTGCCAGAACATCCTGATGCATTGATTTTACCTTCTTATACAGGAAGCAAACCTATTATTGGTGTTGAATCTTTACCAGATAGTGCGCCCATTTGCTCTTGTCTGGATGTGACAAAAGGCCAAATTGTTGCCGCTATTCAAGCGGGATGTCATACAGTAGATGAAATCAAAGCAACCACAAAAGCTGGAACTGGATGTGGTGGGTGTATCCCAATGGTTACACAAGTTTTGAATGCAGAGTTAAGTAAGCAGGGAATCGAGGTTAAGAAACAACTTTGTGCTCATTTTGCTTATACAAGACAAGAGCTATACCATTTAATCAAAGTTGGTAATATTAAAACATTCCAAGAGCTTCTTAAGAAACATGGTCAGGGTTATGGTTGTGAGATTTGTAAACCAACAGCAGCATCTTTATTTGCTTCTTGTTGGAATGAATATGTTTTGAAACCTGAATTAGTTTCGTTACAAGATTCTAATGATAATTTTTTAGGAAATATCCAAAAAGACGGCACCTATTCTATAATTCCTCGCTCTGCTGGAGGGGAAATAACACCTGATGGATTAATTGCTGTGGGTGAAATTGCTAAAAAATATAATTTATATTCTAAGATCACGGGCTCTCAACGAATAGCGTTGTTTGGTGCGAAATTAAATGAGTTACCAGAAATTTGGAAAGCCTTAATTGCTGCTGGATTTGAAACAGGACATGCTTATGCCAAAGCATTACGAATGGCAAAAACATGTGTTGGCAGTGAATGGTGTCGATTTGGTGTTGGTGACAGTGTTGCCTTTGGCGTAGAAATTGAGAATAGATATAAAGGAATCAGAACACCTCATAAGATGAAAATTGGTGTTTCAGGGTGTACTCGTGAATGTGCCGAGGCTCAGGGTAAAGATATTGGCTTGATAGCAACCGAAAAGGGGTGGAACTTATATGTTTGTGGAAACGGTGGAATGACACCTCGTCATGCTGATTTATTAGCTGGGAATTTAGACCGTGAAACTGTTGTAAAATATATGGATCGTTTTATGATGTTCTATATTCGTACCGCTGATAAATTACAGAGAACTGCGGTATGGTTACAATCCTTAGAAGGTGGCATTGATTACTTACGCAGTGTGATTATTGATGATAAATTAGGAATTAATGCTGAGTTGGAAAAGGATATAACAGGTTTACGCGAACAATTTAAATGTGAATGGAAAGAAACTGTTGAAAATCCACAATATCAGAAACGATTTGCACATTTTATGAATAGTGACTTACCTGATAATTTTGTGCAAATGGTCTCTGAACGTCAGCAACATCGTCCTGCAAAACCAGAAGAACGTATTTTTAGTTAAAGAGGAGAAGAATAATGAGTGAATGGATAACAATCTGCCAAATTAATGATCTTATACCTCAGACAGGAATATGTGCTTTAGTTAAAAATGAGCATGTAGCGATATTTCGACCAACAGAAAATAAAGAATTATACGCGATCAGTAATATTGATCCTTTTGCAAAAGCGAGCGTGTTATCAAGAGGTTTGATTGGTGAGCATAAAGGTGATTTATGGGTTGCCAGCCCTTTGAAAAAGCAACGTTTTCGACTGAAGGATGGTGTTTGTTTAGAAGATGTTGCGTATAATATTAAAGCTTATGACGTACGTGTAAGTAACGATAGTGTGGAGATCAGAGTAGATTAGGTTTTTAAAACGCATCAATGTTAAGGTAGGAGATACTATTTGATGAATATAGTATCTCTTACTTGTTTTTGGTAAGGTTGCTTTATTGGTAAATAATATATTGATTTATATTATAGAATAGAGAACGGTAATGGATGAAATGTGTTCGGATGAACGAGAACAATTCTCTTTAAAAATTACAGATTTTATTTCGCATGAACTAAAGCTTCCTTCAGAGAATGTTACGCCTGATCTTATTATAAATAAAGGTCAGCATATGTTAGATTCAGAACAAATTCATATGATATTGGCGCGTATTGCTGATGATACAGGCATATCTATGACTTTGTTGCGACGTGTTTTTCCGTATGATCGTTATTTTATAACTTGGAAATCTGCTGGGTTAGTGATGATGGGGATTGCAATTTTTGTTTTAGCAATCATAACTTTTTTTATAGGCGAAGGTACAGGTATGGGCTTCTTTGTATTACCTTTATTTTTCTTGATTGAGGCGATAGCTTTCATAAAATATATTAAAATTTTTTTATCAGGCGTGGAAATCCAGGATTAACAATTAAATTATTTATAGAAATTATTTTATTGATCATAAATAAACATCGTAATGAGTTGGCTTGTGATGTGCAGCCTCAAGAGCGCCAATTATGGCGTAAAAAAATTTATGAGGTATGTTATCGATATAAGAATATCTTTTGGTCAGATAACGAGTTTCTTCCTGCGTTAATAGTTCCTTTATCTGATCCTGATGAATTTGATTTGCCACCTTTAGTAGAAGAATGTGCAGAAGTAATGTCACTTTCTTTTGAAATAATTGATCAATCCGGAATCTATGACAAATATATAGAATATGATGAAGATGAATTGTTAACAATTGTGCATTTTGCAGATTTGCTAATTGATTTTTGGGCAGAAAATCAGATAAAGTTGCAAAACAAAAATACGCCGACTTCAGGGTTGAAATTAAATATTATAGATAAAATTAGATATCATGAGTAAGAACATAGAGTTATTGAGAAACTCTATGTTTGTAAAAGGATTATATTCTTTCCACTGTATATTTTGCTTGTAAATACTCTACAATTTCTTGAGAATGTTCGGCACTACGTGCTTCAATCATAATTTCCAGAACTGCTGATTGCACGCTGGAGGTTGTGAAAAGACGTTGATGAGAAACTTCTATGATATTGCCATTCATTTCAGTCCCGATAATATGAGATATATCAGCCAAAACACCAGGGCGATCAGGAATAAAGAACCGTAATCTTAGCAAACGCCCTTCACGTAAAAGGGTGCGTAATAATGTATTGGCTAAAATACGTGTATCAATATTTGCCCCGCTGATTGGATAAGCAATATTTTTGTTTTTAAATCGTTCTGGATAGGTTAAAATCGCAGCCAAAGCATTGGCTCCAGACCCTTCCGTCACTTGCTTGGCATGTTCAGCGGTCAAAGTGATCGCATCTTCAATAGCTTGCTCAGGGACAGAAATAATATCATGAACGTATTTCTTAATAACTTCAGAAGTATGTTGTCCTAATTTACGAACGGCAGTACCTTCGGCAATGGTTGCGCCACCTAATACAGGTAAATCTTTGTTCTGAGCAATAGAATAAGAGAAAAATTGATCACTCTGTACGCCAATAACTTTTGTATATGGGCGTAAAGCTGCGGCAGCTACGGCAAAACCAGAAATTAATCCACCCCCTCCAACAGGGACAAGCAAATAATCAATATCTCCAGGGGCATCTTCAAAAATCTCTAATGCTGCTGTACCTTGTCCAGCCATAACCCCAATGTCATCATAAGGATGAACAAAAATGCGACCATCTTTGGCCGCCAGTTGATCTGCGAATAAAGAAGCTTGTGTAAAATCTTCACCTTCTAAAATAATTTTCGCACCCCATGCAGCCGTACGATTGACTTTGGAAACAGGGGTAAATTTAGGCATAACGATGACGGCATCTATGCCCATTAATTGTGAATGTCGAGCGACACCTTGGGCATGATTTCCCGCTGATACAGTAATTATCCCACGTTTCTTCTCGTCCTCGGTAAGCATGGCCAACCGATTTGCCGCACCTCTTTCTTTAAAAGAACCAACAGATTGCAGGTTTTCAAGCTTTAAAGTAACATTAGCATTAATGCGTTTGGACAAAGATTGACAAGCAATCGTAGGAGTACGAACAACGCGGCCTTTAATCCGTTCAGCGGCGGCATAGATATCATCAATAGAAAGCATTATTTTAAACCAGACCTAAGCACCATAAGTTATATCAAGGATTTCATAAGAGCGATCTCCGCCAGGTGCAGGGACGGAAACTGTCGATCCTTTTTCTTTACCGATCAGGGCTTTTGCCAGAGGGGAAGAAATAGAAAGTAACCCTAACTTAATATCAGCTTCATGAACACCTACGATTTGATAGGTAATTTCTTTGTCGGTTTCTTCATCAACTAACAAAATTTTTGCACCGAATTTAACGGTATTTCCAGATAAAGTTGATGGATCAATAACTTGTGCAGAAGAAATAATTTGCTCAAGCTCTAAAATACGTCCTTCTGTAAACGATTGGCGATCACGAGCCGCATCATATTCTGCGTTTTCAGATAAATCACCATGGCTGCGTGCTTCTGCAATTGCACGAATAATTTCAGGGCGTTCCTTATCTTTGAGACGACGAAGCTCTTCCTCCAGACGTTGAAGCCCCTGAGCCGTCATTGGAAATTTTTGCAAGATTAACTATCCTTAAAAAAACGAACAATAGAGTAGTATAGCGAAAGTAATTGTAATAATAAATAGCTTTCTAAAGAAACAAATTTAGATATTTTAAATATGTTATTAATTCCTAAAAGATTGTCAAATATATTTATAATATGATTACGATGTTGATAGGGATACATATCTAAATGAATTTTTGTAAAAGTTTTTTCTTAATAATCGGTTTTTGGTTGTATCTTGGATCAACAGCTTATGCGGATGGGATATCTTTTGAGCATAAAGATTGGCAAATCGTTTGTGATAATACGCTTACATGCCGTGCAGCTGGATACTCTGTTGAAGATGCAAAAAATCGAGTTACTGTTTTGTTAGTTCGAAAAGCAGGAATAGGGCAGGATGTTTCTGCTTTGGTTAAGTTTGCAGATATAGATGATCAAACTGTTAAAACTACCAATAAAGTAACGTTAAAAATTGCAGATAAATCCTATGGTAAACTGGGATCAGAATCTATCCAAGATATTAATGATAAGCAAACCACAAATTCTTTAACAAAAGAACAAACACAAATATTAATATTAGCACTTAAAGGCACTTCCAAGATTGCTTTTGTTGATAAAAATGAAGAATGGGTATTGCCTGGAGATGGTGCCGTTGCAGTTTTGTTAAAAATGGATGAAGTACAAGGGCGTGTTGGTACGAGCTCAGCTTTGATTAAAAAAGGAAACCAACCTGAGAGTAAAGTTTTACCTGCATTACCAAAGCCTGTAATATTTCAGAAGCCTTTAATAAAAGGGGATCCAAAATCATGGCAATCTAAAGTTAATTGGTATGTTCTAAAACAAAAACTGTCAAACGGTAAGGATCTTGGTCCAGATAAGGAAAGAGGAGATTATAATTCTTGTGATCTATTGATAAAGGGTGACAGTGAATATAATAAATTTGATCCAAAAGTGGTCGCTATATTACCAAATAACCAATTATTAATTAGTGGTTTATGTGCGAGAGGAGCCTACAATGAAGTTTATGGTTATTGGATAATTAATCAACAAGAACCTTACCAACCTAAACTAATCACAACTATGGCGGATGGTGCTATTGATGATATTATAGAAGGTGATGAAATTTCATCAAGCAGTAAAGATAGAGGAATAGGGGACTGTTGGTCTCATAAATCTTGGATATGGAATGGTAAGAATTTTGTTAAAGCATATGATGGTAATAGTGGAATTTGTCGTAATATTGAAGCCGGTGGAGCTTGGAATTTACCAACTTATGTTACCACTGTTAAATAGGTTTTGAGTGCATAAAATGATCAAACTATGCTGGCAAAATTATAATGAGATTAAGGATCAACTTTCTATTGTTGAAAAGGATTGGCTGTTTGATAAGGGTTCTTTAACAAAAAGATTAATAGAATTAAGCCAGAATGCATTTTCGCTAGAAATATTATCAGAAAAAAAACAATTTCTAAGAGAGGATGAATATACAATTTTAAATATTTCCTCTTTACAACAAGCATGGGTGAGAGAGGTTATTTTAAAAGGAAATGATACCCCATGGGTTTATGCACGCAGTATTATTTTATCAGATTCTATAAAAGAAAATGATCCAGAGACTTTGAAAAATATAGGAAAACAACCTCTTGGGTCCATGTTGTTTAATAGAGGAAGTTTCAATAGGTCTATTATAGAGGTAACCCGTTATCCCAAAGAAATTATCTCTTTAGAATATATCCATACCTATTTGTGGGCAAGGCGATCCTGCTTTAAAAGCAATACACAGACAATCCTTGTACAAGAAATATTCTTGCCAGAATTTTGGAAGGCAAATTTATAAACATAGTATTATTTCTTTACTATCTTCATAAATTTACTTTGTAACCTGATATAACATATTTATAAGTTTAAATTGTGAGGAAAGTCTGCAGGTAATTCACTTGCTGCACATGCAATGACGCTTTCATTATTTATCCCACGATCCTTGATGAAAGTAATATTGGCAAATTCATCAATAATTTCAATTGGGTAGGTTGGTCCAGCCTCGCGGTAAAATTCCATTAGAGCAATTTGATCATTTTGAAAGCCTTTGCATCTTTCTGGGTGGTTAATAACCCAACGAGGGAAAAAGATGGTGCCTTGATAGAAGTTATCTTGTAGATTAATAACGATCCCTACATTAATGCCTGTTGGTTCTGTCCATGAAATTTTGCAGATTTCTTCTCCAATGCGAGCGATACTAACGGGTTGATTTTTAACCCATTTTTGACCAACAATACCGTAATGAATTCGATAATCAACGAGCTGTTCGTTTTTTATATAAAGTTCATAATTCCAACCATTATCATAAGTAAACATAAGTTGTTTACCTAGAAAATATGAGAGATCTTTTCTATCAAAAGTTGACATAGAAATTTCCTTTAATACTCATAGAACATACATATATTCTATACTTTATTTATTACAAATAAGAAATGATTTATTTTATTATAGGAAATAAGTTGTAATTACTTGAAATAAATAAGATGTTTGATCTAGGGAAAAGATATTATATCTTTTCCCTAAGTATAGTTTAATGCTTAAAATAAGATTGTAAAGGTGCTACATCTAATTGTCCTGCACGTAATGCAGAGATTGCATGAACCGCCGCCATGGCACCAGCCATGGTTGTATAATAGGGTATAGCATGAGTTAATGCAGAATGACGAATATCAAAACTGTCTGCAGTAGCTTGCGCACCTTGAACCGTATTGATAATCAGTTGGACTTCCCCAGAGAGAATTGCGTCAATACAATGAGGACGACCCTCTAGAACTTTATTGACAATTTTTGCTTCAATGCCAGCTTGCTTTAAGGTCTCAGCAGTTCCCCGCGTTGCAAGAATTGTAAAGCCCATTTCGGTTAATTTACGCCCTATAGAGGGTAAAGAAACACGATCATTGTGACGTACAGAGAGAAAAACATTGCCAGATAAAGGTAAGGTCACCCCAGCGCCTAATTGAGATTTTGCAAAAGCACGTTCAAAGGACGTATCAATTCCCATAACCTCACCTGTTGAACGCATTTCTGGCCCCAAGATAATATCCACATTGGGAAAACGAGCGAAGGGGAATACAGCTTCTTTGACCGCAACATGACCAGAAATAGAACGTTCAGTTAGACCAAAAGAGCTCAATTTCTCGCCAGCCATAACGCGAGCACCGATTTTTGCTACGGGAACACCCGTTGCTTTGGCAACAAAAGGAACCGTTCTGGATGCACGAGGATTTACCTCAAGAATAAAGACCTCGTTATTCTTAATGGCATATTGGACATTCATTAAGCCAACAATGCCTAAAGCCTTGGCTAGGGTAGATGTCTGTGCTTTAAGTTCAGTTACGATTGAAGGGGCTAGGGTATATGGGGGAATAGAACATGCACTGTCTCCAGAATGGATACCTGCTTGTTCAATATGTTCCATAACGCCAGCAACGTAAACATCCTCACCATCAGATAAACAATCAACATCTGTTTCTATTGCATCGCTTAGATATTGGTCAATTAATAATGGGCCAGAACTGACATCAATACCAGCAGATTGTAAGACTTCACGTAAATAACGATGCAGACTGTTTTTATCATAAACGATTTCCATCGCCCGTCCACCCAAGACGTATGAAGGGCGTACAACTACAGGATAGCCGATTTCTTCAGCGATCTGTTCCGCTTCTTCGCCATTGCGTGCAATTCCGTTTGAAGGTTGGCGTAAGCCGAGCTTTTTTAATAAAACTTGGAAACGTTCACGGTCTTCAGCCAAATCAATTGCATCAGCAGGGGTGCCAAGTAATGGAATACCAGCATCTTCAAGGGCTTTTGAAAGTTTTAAGGGGGTTTGACCACCATATTGCACAATACAACCTTTGACAGTCCCGCTTTCTTGCTCACGACGTATCAAAGAAATAACATCTTCGTTGGTCAAAGGCTCAAAATATAACCGATCAGAAGTATCATAATCTGTTGATACTGTTTCAGGGTTACAATTAACCATGATGGTTTCGTAACCCGCTTCTCTAAGCGCATAAGAAGCATGAACACAGCAATAATCGAATTCAATCCCTTGCCCAATACGGTTGGGCCCACCACCTAAAATAATGATTTTTTCACGGTCTGTTGGATTGCTTTCACAAACAGGTGTATTAAAGCTGCCTTCATAAGTTGAATACATATACGAAGTAGAAGAGGCAAATTCTCCTGCACAAGTATCAATACGTTTATATACAGGCAAAACTTTTAAATTTGCACGATGCTGTGCGATTTCTGCTTCTGTTTTATTTGTTAATTGTGCAAGTTGCTTATCAGAGAAGCCAAGCGCTTTGATTGATCTTAGTTGATAGGTGTCATTTGGTAGCCCATTGGCTTGAAGCTCTTTTTCAACATGAATGATTTTTTCAAGCTCACGTAAGAACCAAGGGTCTAAACGACACGCTTCGTGAATGCTTTCCAAAGAAATACCTGCACGAATAGCTTGTGCTGCCATTAAAATACGATTAGGGCGGGGCTGAGAAAGCGCACCGCGGAACGAATCAATATCTCCATCACCAGGAACTTCAACAGGATCAAGCCCAGAAAGCCCAATTTCCATTGAACGTAGACCTTTTTGTAAGGCCTCTGGGAAAGAACGACCAATTGCCATAGCCTCACCAACAGACTTCATGCTGGTGCTCAGTAATGCCGGCGTTCCAGGGAATTTTTCAAAGGTGAAACGAGGAATTTTAACAACGACATAATCAATTGTAGGCTCAAAAGAGGCCGGTGTTGTTTTGGTAATATCGTTTTTTAATTCGTCTAGTGTATAGCCGATTGCCAATTTCGCAGCAATTTTTGCAATTGGAAACCCTGTAGCTTTCGAAGCCAGTGCAGAAGAGCGAGACACACGAGGATTCATCTCAATAACAACCATACGCCCATCAACAGGATTTAACCCGAACTGAACGTTTGATCCACCCGTATCGACCCCAATAGCGCGCAAACATGCAATTGATGCATCGCGCATGCGTTGATATTCTTTGTCGGTTAATGTCAGGGCTGGGGCAACCGTGATTGAATCGCCTGTGTGAATCCCCATAGGGTCGATATTTTCAATGGAACAAATAATGATACAATTATCCGCACTGTCGCGAACAACTTCCATTTCAAATTCTTTCCAACCAAGAATACTTTCTTCGATCAGAACTTCTGTTGTAGGCGATGCATCCAAACCAGAGGTAACAATTTGTTCAAACTCATCTTTATTATAAGCAATACCGCCACCAGAACCGCCAAGGGTAAAGGAGGGACGAATAACAGCGGGAAGCCCTGTGAATTTCAATGCTTCTCTGGCTTCTTCAATGGTATGGGCAATGGTGCTGCGAGGGCTTTCGATGCCGATTTTTTCCATCGTTTCACGGAATTTTAAACGATCTTCAGCACGATCAATCACGTCTGCTTTGGCACCGATGAGCTCAACATTATGCTTTTGTAAGAACCCTGATTTATCCAGTGCCATTGCTGTATTTAAAGCGGTTTGCCCACCCATTGTTGGAAGGATTGCATCTGGTTTTTCTTTAAGAATAATTTTCTCAACGGTTTCTGGCGTAATAGGCTCAATATAGGTTGCATCAGCCATATCAGGATCAGTCATGATCGTGGCAGGGTTAGAGTTAACCAAAATAACGCGATAGCCTTCTTCTCTCAAGGCTTTACAAGCTTGAGCACCAGAATAATCGAATTCACATGCCTGACCGATCACAATCGGTCCAGCACCAATAATCATAATAGAGGATATGTCTGTCCGTTTAGGCATAGGAACACCTTATTGTTTTTTGTTAGGAGAGTGTTGGTCCATTAATTCCGCAAAGCGTTGGAATAAATAATGGCTATCGGTAGGGCCAGGGCTGGCTTCTGGATGATATTGCACAGAAAATGCAGGATATTTGTCCGAAGCAATGCCTTCATTTGATCCATCAAATAAATTAATATGAGTCGGATGCGCATCCGATGGCAGGCTTTTTGGATCAACGGCAAAGCCATGATTTTGGCTGGTAATTTCTACGCGACCTGTTTTTAAATCTTTGACAGGTTGATTAGCACCACGATGTCCTTGATCCAGTTTATAGGTTTTGCCACCCAAAGCATGAGCTAAAAGCTGATGTCCCAGACAAATCCCAAAAATAGGAATGCGTTTTTCAAGCAATGTTTTTAAGACAGGCACAGTATAATGTGCAGTTGCTGCAGGATCGGCAGGGCCGTTGGATAAGAAAACGCCATCAGGATTATGGCTAAGGATTTCTTCAGCAGAAGCGGTGGCAGGCACAACGGTAAGGTTACAGCCAACTTCGACAAGATTACGGAAAATATTATGTTTGGCTCCATAATCAATCGCAACCACGTTGTATGTTTTGCTTGGTTTTGGTGATGTCTCGTCACCCCAATGCCAAACCCCATTTTTCCATTGATGCGATGTTGCACAAGTGACTTCTTTGGCTAAATCCATACCTTGTAATCCAGGCCAAGCTTTTACTTGTTCTTGTAAGAATGGAATATCAAAGATGCCATCTTCTGGGAAATATAATAACGCATTTTGTGGCCCTTGGTCACGAATGCGTAAAGTTAAAGTACGCGTATCAATGCCACAAATCCCAGAAACGTGATGTTGTTTCAACCATTCTTGTAAAGAACTGGTTGACCGCCAATTGGCTGGTTCTGTAATGGGTTGTTTAACAATTAACCCTTTGGCAACGATTTTATTGGCTTCGTTATCATCAATATTTGTGCCAACATTTCCAATGTGAGGAAAGGTGAAGGTAATGAGTTGCCCAGCAAAAGACGGATCTGTCAATGTTTCTTGATATCCAGTCATGCTGGTGGAAAAGCAAATTTCACCAATAGAAAGATTATCTTTGGAGGAAAATGCCCCAAATCCGATCCCCCATAAAAAAGTACCGTCTTCTAGTAAGAGAACGGCATTGGCACCTGTTGGGCAGGTATGAGGGGTAGAATCGGAAAGTTCATTTGGTTGTAAATCAGACAATGTTAAACCCGTTTCTTGAATAATTGTTGTCCAATGTTTGGATGGAATGGCACGGGCTTGTTTCCATTTGCGAATAGCCTCTGTGCTGACTTTTGTAATGCGGGCGGCGTTTTCAATCCCCCCAAGGCGAGAAATAATTGTATCAATATCCATCATGTCCTTATGTCCTTTGCTGGACGAATGTCGTATAGTATATATAAAGCATTGGGAAAAAAATTCCCAGAGCATTTATAAAATTTTTATTGTGGGAATTTTATTCCTGACTAAAGTCATGCTATAAAATCTTTTAATTATTATTGGAGAAATATTGTGGATTTACGCGAGCGTTTTAAAGAAGAGCTTAAAGTGGCGATGAAAGCCAAAGAAGCTGAAAAACTGTCAACATTGCGAATGATTAGTGCTAAATTGAAAGATTTGGATATTAATGCGCGTCCAAAAGGGATCGACGCTGTTGGGGAAGACGAAATCATTTCTATGTTAAAAGGTATGATTAAATCTCGTCGCGAATCAGTGGAAATGTATAAGCAAGCCGACCGTCCTGAATTGGCAGAAAAAGAGGAAAGTGAAATTCAAGTCATTGAAACATTCTTGCCTGCTCAGTTAGATGATGCTGCCATTGCAAAAGTTGTGGACGAAGCCATTGAAAAAACAGGAGCTTCTTCTGTGAAAGAAATGGGAAAAGTCATGGCTTATTTAAAAGAACATTATGGCGCTGTGTTAGATTTCTCTAAAGTCGGTCCATTAATTAAAGCTAAATTTTCTTAATATATTAAGGTGATGTGTGGCGTTTGATCAGCGTTTTCTTGAGGAATTACGGCAACGCATTCCTTTACATAGTATAATTTCAAGAAAAGTAAAAGTTACCCGATCAGGTCGCCATTGGAAGGCGTGTTGTCCTTTTCATGGGGAAAAGACGCCTTCATTTTATATTTATGACGATCATTTTCATTGTTATGGTTGCGGTGTTCATGGAGATGTCATTTCCTTTGTTATGCAAAACGAAGGTCGGACGTTTAATGAAGCTGTTACAGAACTTGCCTCTTTGGCTGGTTTAGAAGTTCCAGAGCAAACCCCACAACAAAAACAACGCCAAGAACAGCAGCATAATTTATATGAGTTAATGGCGTCGACTCATGAGTATTATCTATCTGAATTTCAAACGAATAAAGCCAAAATTGCTAGAGATTATTTATTAAATCGCGGTATTACACCGCAAACGATCCGTCATTTTGGTCTTTGCTGGTCAGGCGATGGTCGAGGAGGACTGATACAATATTTAAAATCTAAAGAATATAGTTTGGAGATGATCGGAGAAGCTGGATTATTGAGAAAGCAAGCTGATGGGCAATGGGGAGGAGAGCTCTTTTTCAATCGGGTAATATATCCTATTTGTGATCGAAGAGGGCGCGTTATTGCTTTTGGTGGACGAATTATTGGTGATGGGCAGCCTAAATACTTGAACAGCCCAGAAACACCTTTATTTTCAAAACGTAGAGTATTGTTTGGATTAAATAATTTATCTTCGGTTTATGCACGTAAAGAGATAGATCCACTTTATAATACAATATTAGTCGTTGAAGGCTATATGGATGTTATTGCCCTTTATCAAGCTGGCTTTCATGGTGCTGTTGCGCCATTAGGAACGGCTTTAACGCAAGACCAATTGGCTTTATTATGGCGTGCAAGCGCTCAACCTGTTTTGTCCTTTGATGGCGATGGGGCGGGACGCAGGGCAATGCTGCATGCGGCCGAAGAAGCTCTGCCAATTTTAACCCCAGAGCAGACTTTGAATTTTATTTCACTTCCAGATGGCGAGGATCCAGATAGTTATATTCAAAAAAATGGCGCAGAAGCCTTTTTAGAAATTATCCGACATAAACAAAATTTAAGTAATGTTTTATATGATTTATCTGTTGAGGCAATGACAGATCGCTCTCCAGAGCAAAGGGCCGCATTGAGGGCACGTCTGATTTCAATTTCAGAACAAATTAAAGACCAAAATCTCGCAAAAGAATATCGCAAAGTTCTTTTGGATCAGTTTTATGCGCAGTTTTATCCTCGGAATGATAGATTTGATAATAAAACTACATTTGAGAAAAAACAAAAAAAAATTGCCAATGTGTCTATTGTTCGTCCGGTCTTGCAGAAGACGCAGGTCGAATATGAGCGCATGTGTATTTTAATTGCTCTATTATTTCATTGTCCCAGCATTATTCCAAGTGTTGAAGAAGCACTATGTCGTTTAGATTTGCCAGAGGATCTGGCAATGGCCAGAGAAATATTGTTGGATTTCCCCCTTGATTATGGAGATATTTATTTGTATTTAAAGCAAATTGGTAAGATAGAACTAATAGAAAAAATTACAAGCAATTCTAATTTAAACTTGTTAAATCAGAATAATTACGATAAAGTTACTGACTTTCAATTATTTGAAAAACAATGGTGGCATTTTTACGGGTGGTTAAATCTCCAAGAATTAGAGGAGCAAGTTACACAAGCACAACAAGCATGGATTAAATGTCCAGATGAAGCTCATCAACGCACATTAATTGCCAGATTAAATGCTTTAGATGCGGTAAAGCATGGAGAATTTGATGTATAATGAAGTGTTTTGATGAAAGTTTCATAATAATTTTGGTTTAGGTCTTGATTTATTTTAATAAAATATCATCTATAATAATGATTCCATTTTTTCGACTACATAGTTGTTCCGCTAGCCCGTTGTAGGTTTTAATGGTATGGGCGTTAAAAGAGCCGAGAAAAAGAATCAAACAAATGTATGTTCTATATTATTGGTCAAGTTATTATAAATATAAAAAAATAGAACTATTAGGTAGTAAACTATTTTTTCTTTGAGGCGGAAACATGGTTGTAAAAGCAGCAGGTAAAAATGATGGAAATGCGAATGATCGTGATAATGACACGAGTTTGCTAGATGTCAGGTCTGCAGATGTAAAAAAATTGATCAGCAAAGGTAAAGAAAGAGGATATGTTACTTTTGATGAGTTAAATGCTATTCTTCCTCAGGACAAGATGTCTTCAGAGCAAATTGAAGATGTTATGGCTGCTTTTTCAGAGATGAGTATTCAAATTATTGAACACGAAGAAAATGAAGAGGAGAGCGCTGAAGAAGAAGGAGATGCCACAGAGACTGAGGCTGATTCTTCTGAATCTGACGAGGAAAGTGAAAGTCCTGTTGCTTCTGTTGAATCCACGGCAGGAAGAACTGATGATCCCGTTCGTATGTATTTGCGTGAAATGGGTGCTGTTGAGCTTTTGTCACGTGAAGGCGAAATTGCCATTGCTAAAAGAATTGAGGCTGGACGCAACCAGATGATTGGTGGACTTTGTGAAAGTCCACTTACTTTTAAGGCAATCATTGGCTGGCATGAGCAATTACAAGCTGGCGATATTTTACTTAGAGACATTGTTGATTTAGAAGCTACACAGATTGAATATGATCAGACTGGTTTGCCAGAAATGGAAGAGTCTTTGGTAGTTACTGATGACACTGTTGAAAATGAAGGTGAAGAAGAGGGAGACGAAAATGGAGAGGATTCCAACGAAGAAAATAATCTTTCCTTATCAGCCTTAGAAGAAAAATATAAAGATGAAGTTTTTAGCCATTTCGAAGAAATTGAAAAAATTTATGTAAAAGTTTATCAGCTTCAGGTTCAACGTTTAGATGTATTGCAAGCAGGTGAAAAGCTTACCCCTAAATTTGAAAATGAATATGAAGAGTTAAGAAACAAGCTGATTATCGAAGTTCAGCAAGTTCATTTGCAAAGTAATAAAATTGAATTCTTGGTTGAGCAATTAAAAACAGTTTCTAAGAAATTAGCAACGTTAGAGGGTGGTCTCTTGCGTATGGCAGAGAAATGTAAAATATCTCGTGATGATTTCCTCTCCAAATATCATGGTTATGAACTTAATCCAGATTGGATTGATGCCGTTCGTGCTTTACCAGGAAAATATTGGAAACTTTTTGTTGAGCGCTATGAGGACGATATCAATAAGTGTCGTGATGAAATTGCCGAACTTTCTCAAAGAGTTGGCTTGCCAATTAGTGAATTTCGTCGCGTGTTCTCAACCGTTTCTTATGGTGAACGCGATGCTTCACGTGCTAAAAAAGAAATGATTGAAGCGAATTTGCGTTTGGTTATTTCTATTGCCAAAAAATATACGAATTGTGGCTTACAATTCTTAGATTTAATTCAAGAAGGCAATATTGGCTTAATGAAGGCGGTTGATAAGTTTGAATATCGCCGAGGTTATAAATTCTCTACTTATGCAACATGGTGGATACGTCAGGCAATTACACGATCTATCGCTGATCAGGCGAGAACGATTCGTATTCCAGTGCATATGATTGAAACGATTAATAAATTAGTTCGTACGTCTCGTCAGATGCTTCATGAAATTGGCAGAGAGCCTACTCCAGAAGAATTAGCTGAAAAACTTGGTATGCCTTTGGAAAAAGTCAGAAAAGTTTTAAAAATCGCTAAAGAGCCAATTTCTTTGGAAATACCTGTTGGGGATGAAGAAGATAGCCATCTGGGTGACTTTATTGAAGATAAAAGTGCTGTTATTCCTCTGGATGCAGCCATTCAAACCAATCTTCGTGAGGCAACAACGCGTGTGTTGGCATCCCTTACCCCAAGAGAGGAACGTGTTCTTCGGATGCGCTTTGGGATTGGAATGAATACGGATCATACTTTGGAAGAAGTTGGGCAACAATTTAATGTGACTCGTGAACGTATTCGTCAGATTGAAGCCAAGGCTTTACGAAAATTAAAACATCCAAGTCGCAGTCGCAAATTACGTTCTTTTTTGGATGATAATTGATTTTTCGATTTTTTTTTGACTATAAGGAGGGAGGGCATTTTGCCCTCTTTCTGTTTTTTGTGGTAAGTTTATGTCACCCCTTAATAATATTCGCCCAGCTACGCCTGTAACGGTTTCAATTACTTTTTTACGAATGGACCATCCTCCAATCCAGCCATTATTGGAGCTGCCAGTGAGATATTCTGTTGAGAAACTTTCCGTTGTTCCTATTCCTTTATATAGGTATGTTTATGGGACTGTTGGTAGGGAGTGTTGTTGGTGGATGCGCAGAGTGCTTTCTGATCAATATCTAGAACAATTATTTTCTAATCCTTTAATCGAAGTTTATTTATTAAAAGATGATGAAAATGTTGTTTGTGGTTTTTTTGAGCTGGATTGTACATTAGAATCTAACGTTAATATTGCTTATTTTGGATTAATGCCTCATTTGGTTGGGCAAGGGTTAGGAACCAGTTTTTTTCATCAGGCATTGCGAAAAGCCTGGCAGAAAGATCCTAGTTGTGTAAGAATTAATACATGTAATTTAGATCATCCTAGGGCTTTAGAGATATATAAAAAGGCTGGTTTTGAACCATTCAAAGTAGAGCAAGAACTTTGGAATATTCCTGATATTTTAAACCTGCCTATTCCAAAAAAATTTTTGAAGAAAATAAGATAAACTCTTGCATTCTTTATGTATTTGTGGTTTTAAAAGAGTTCTTCCCTGCCAAGGTTGTACGGCTATGCCTTGGCTATACCCAAAAAATGGAAGAATAATCGGTATTTTACTGGTTTTATTGGGTTGAAGTCAGCCGAAGGGAGATAATATGCCATTATACGAATGCGTGTTTATTGCACGTAATGATGTCACTCAACAACAAGTTGAGGAGATCGCTAATGGAGTTGCTTCTTTGATCGAAAGTGAAGAAGGCTCTGTACAAAAGCGCGAATATTGGGGATTACGCAACTTAGCATACCGTGTTAAGAAAAATCGTAAAGGCCATTATATGCTATTGGGTGTTGATGCAAAAGCAACAACAATCAAAGAAATTGAACGCCAATTTAATTTAAATGAAGATGTTCTTCGATTTATGACATTGCGTATTGAAGAAATTGATGAAGCACCATCTGCCATTCTTTCTCGTAAAGGGGATGATAGCAGAGACCGTTCAGATCGTTCTGACCGTTCTTCAAGTAGTCGCTCTTCTAAACCATCTGGACGCTATGATAGTGGCCGTAAAAATGCAGAAGAAGACGATTTAAGCTCTGATAACAGTAATATCTCTGTTGATCAAGCTGAAGAAGTGGAGGCATAATCAATGTCAGAAACAGCTCAAGTAAATCCAGCTGCACGCCGTATTGCTGTGGGGGGACGTCGTCCTTTTCATCGCAGACGTAAAACATGTCCTTTTTCATCTGCAAATGCATCAAAGATTGATTACAAGGATATCCGTTTATTGTCTCGTTTCCTTTCAGAAAGAGGCAAGATTGTTCCAAGTCGTATCACTGCAGTTTCTGCAAAGAAACAACGTGAATTGGCACAGGCAATCAAACGTGCTCGCTTTTTAGCACTATTGCCTTACGTTCAAGACTGAGGGAGAAGAGATTATGGCTGCAACTGAAGTTATTCTGCTTCAAAGAGTAGAAAAACTAGGGCAAATGGGTGATGTCGTTAAGGTAAAACCTGGATTTGCTCGTAACTATTTGCTTCCTCAAGGTAAAGCAATCCGTGCAACGGCTGCTAATCGTGATCGTTTCGAAAGAGAACGTAGTCAGTTAGAAGCACACAATGTTAAACGTCGTGAAGAGGCAGAACGTCTCTTGGAACGTTTACATGGATTGTCAGTAGTTATTATTCGTCAAGCTGGCGAAAGCGGAAACCTATATGGTTCTGTAACTGCTCGTGATATTTCCGAGGCTGCTGTGAAAGAAGGCGTGACCTTCTCTCGTCAACAAGTGGAAATTTCACATCCGATTAAAGCATTAGGCTTGTATCAAGTTAAAGTACAACTTCATCCAGAAGTTCACTTGGATGCAAAAGTTAATGTTGCTCGTTCTGTTGAAGAAGCTGAACGTCAAGCAAAAGGCGAGGTTCAACACGTTGATGCTGCAGAAACACACGTTGATGCATCATCAGTGGAACATGTTAATGCTGAAATGTTAGAAAATGCACCTGTAGCAGAAGAAACAGCTGAATCAGCTGAATAAATGCACGATACATTTTCTTAATGTGAATAAAGGCGAGAGCTATACTCTCGCCTTTTTTTGCTTTATATAATCAAATGTAAAATTTTTGGCATATAAGTCATTACCTATTTGTCTTTTTATAAAAAAAATAGGACAATTACGATATCAATTATAAATATCTTAATGCCTAGGAGCTTGAACATGTCTGGTTTATTGAAAGCTGTATTCAAAAAACTTATAAAAAAAGGTCGTTTAGAGGTCGTTTATCCAGATAAAAGGCGCGAGATATATGGTGATCAAAATGCAAAAGATTCCGCAGCAGTCGAAATTTTAACGCAAGAAACCTGTTTACGTTTATTAGTAAATCCTGGGCTAGCTTTTGGCGAGGGATATATGGATGAAACGATTAAACCGATAAATTGTTCTATTTATGATGTGTTGAATGTGATTTTACAAAATGATCTTGCTGAAGGACATTATGTAGAAAAAATAGCTTCTGTTTTAAGATTTGGTAAACGATTTTGGTCGCAATTAAATAGTTTAAAAACTTCTCAAAAAAATGTTGCCCATCATTATGATCTTAATGGGGCTTTATATAGTTTATTTTTAGATGAGGATCGACAATATTCTTGTGCATATTTTCGTACAGGAAACGAAACTTTGGATGAAGCACAACTAGCGAAAAAGAGGCACATTGCGGCAAAATTAAAACTAGACCAGCCAGGTCTAGAAGTTCTGGATATTGGCTGTGGTTGGGGAGGGATGGCTTTATTTCTAGCCAAAGAGTTTGATGTTCATGTAACAGGAATTACGCTTTCTCAAGAACAATTGCAGGCAGCTAAAGAACGCGCAAAAAAAGCAGGGTTAGAGCATAAAGTTTGCTTTGAGTTACGTGATTACCGACTTGTTGAAAAAAAGTTTGATCGCATTGTCTCAGTCGGTATGTTTGAGCATGTAGGTGTAAATTATTATGTTGAGTTTTTTAAAGATATTAATAAAATTTTAAAACCTGATGGTGTAATGCTTTTACACTCTATCGGACGTTCTGATGGTCCAGGCTCTACCAATCCTTGGATCAATAAATATATTTTCCCTGGTGGATATTCCCCATCGCTCAGCGAGGTCTTTGCTTCAGTTGAAAAAAGCGGTTTATGGGTTACAGATTGTGAAATATTAAGACTTCACTACGCAAAAACGCTAAGATTATGGCATGATCGTGTAAAAGAAGAAAAAGAAAAAATCATTCAAATGTATGATGAACGGTTTTACAGAATGTTTGATTTTTATCTATCAGCAAGCGAGTTATCTTTTTATTATCATAATCACATGAATTTTCAGTTGCAAATCAGTCCGAGTATTGATGCCTTACCAATGACACGTGATTATATGTTTGAAGTTGAAGGTAAATTAGACTCATAGCCATTCATTTGTTGGTACAAACGAGCAAGTTGATCAAATTCTAAGATTGTTAGCGTTTCAGCTCTTCTTGTGCCATCAATGTTTGCACCAGAAAGCAACACTTCTCCACCAATGTTTTTTAAAGCACCTTTAAGCATTTTACGGCGTTGACCAAAAGCTGCTGCTGTCACTTTTTCCATTGCTTTGAAAAGATCTGCTGAAGGTTGCTCGGCTTTGGGAATGATATTAATGACCGCAGAATACACTTTAGGAGGTGGTGTAAAGGCGCCAGGGGGAATGTGCTTGACAATTACACATTGGGCAACCCATTGCGCTATGACGGATAAACGTCCATAAAATTCGGTGTTAGGAGCCGCACATACCCGTTCAGCGACTTCCTGTTGGAACATGAGCGTCAAACGGCTCCATTGCTGTCCTTGCCTTAACCACCCAAGTAATAACGGTGTTCCAATATTATAAGGAAGATTGGCTACAATTTGTCGAGGTGCTTCACATAGAGTGGTTAAATCTAGCTTTAAAGCATCATGCTCAACGATAGTGAACCGTTTGGGGTAATAAGTTTGTAGCTCGTGAAGTAATTGTAAAGCGCGCTGATCAACTTCAACACCGATAATTTTCTGAGCATGACTTCCCAGTAAAGCCCTGGTTAGTCCACCAGGGCCAGGGCCAACTTCTATAACGTTTTTATCGGTTAAATCTCCAGCCAAAGCAATAATTTGCTGATTAATCATAGGATCTAGTAAAAAATGTTGTCCCAGTGATTTTTTGGCGTGAAGATTATACTTATTTATGCTTTCTTTTAGGCTGGGTAGCTGGTTTTGGTGCAGATTCATTGGTATTTGTGTGCATTTCAATAATTGCTTGACGGTGTAAATCGCGATCTAATTGTTGGGAAACTTGTTCTACACGTTGGCTTAACAGTTGATTAGCAATTTCACTTGCAGAAATATCAGCAATATTCTTCTTCTCTTTCGAGCAAACCATGATCAGAGCAATACCATCAATCGAAACCAAAGGTTTACTGACTTGCCCTGGTTGTAAGCCTTGTAAAACATTACCCATTTCAGGATTCATACGTTCAAGTTGCATCGGACCTGGATCAGAAGGCCGTGTTCCGCCCGCTTTTTGGTTTGCTTCTTCCACTTGTTGACACGTATGTAAAGATTGTTGCATTTGATTAACTTGCTTTAATACGCTGATTTGTTGTGGTGTCGGATTTTTAGGATTCAACTTAGAAGAGAACGGCAAGAAAACTTGTCTGATAGTCATCAGAGTGCCCATTTCATTACCGATTGTTCGTTTGCCACTTAACATTGCAATAATATAACCACCAGCCACTTTAATGGGGTTGGAAATAGCACCAACGGGCATTTTATTTGCCAAAGTAGCAACTTCTGGGTCAAGACTATCTTTTTGAACCCATCCTAATGAACCACCTTGTAGAGCACTTTGAGCTTGTGAAAACTGTGCTGCAACAATAGGGAAGGGAGCACCATTTCTTAACTGTTGAATAATAGTTTGAGTGAATTGTAATTCTTGTTCTGGATGACGAGCATTTTCAACAGGAACAAAAATTTCATTAAGTAAATATTCAGGTTGCCCAACCTCTTGTTTTAATGCCTTTTGACGTTGTTCTACATCTTGAGCAGTAATACGATTTTGGCTGCCTAATTCTTGTTGAATAACTTGTCCCCAACCGAGCTGCAGGCGAATTTGATCAATTAATGTGCTCATAGAAACGCCGTCAGAAGAGAGCTGATTCCTAAGCGCATTGGGTGGCATGCCATTACGCTTTTCAATATCAGCAATGGCTTCAGCAATTTGTTCAGGAGCTATGTTGATATTTCTTCTAAGCATTTCTTGTGTATGTAAACGCTCGGTAATTAATTGCTTGATTAATTGAGGACGCATGCGTTGCATTACATCAGGCGTTAAGCGAATGCCAGCGGTGAGTTGGAATAATTGCTCTCTGTTATTAACGTCTCTTTGTGTTAAAAGCTGGCCATTAATAATTGCAATAATTTTACTCTCGGCATCTCCTTGTGCATCAGGGATAGAATAACTCTTACCCATTGCTTTGGAATTGACACCTGAAGAAGATGGGTGATTTTTATGTTCGGCGGCTATGGCAATAGAGGTTGTTGAACTTAGGAAGGTTCCAATCATGGCTAGACAAAGGCTTAACTTACATTGAGAGCGAAAAGAGGAGATACTATGTGTTTTATACATCATCCATTGATTCCAAAAGTTCCAAGCGTTTTAAAGGTTAGCATAAATAAAACTGTATCTGTATTTTGCTCACCATTAATCATTGTATATTGTTTAAGATAGATTACGTCCATGCTAAAGCAGTCATTTCTGTAACCAGCAGTTCCACCAATCGCAACATTTTCTTTTCTGGATAGGCTTCGTCTTCCGAAGGCTGATGCATGCCAGTTCTTCCAATCCGTAGATGCACCCAATGTAAGTTCACTTGTTTTTTGATCAAACAAATTAGATGGACCTTGAGCGCTAAAAGGATTACCCCAATAGTAGTAATAGGGTGTGATGGGCTCATAAATATACCCACCATTAATTCCGAAATGATTGAAACCTACGTTAAATATGCCTTCACCATATGTAACTTTTCCATCATATGGACTTACACGCATTCTTCCAGTTGTGCTGAAGTATTGTGATGGGCTAAGACGTAAACGACCCACGACGTCAGACATATGACGATTAACACCAGAATTTTCAGGCAAGTTCTTTGTTACATGTTCCAGATAGCTTTGTCCTACCAAGAAATCAACTTGACGGCCATCCCATGCCCAGTTTCCATGAACGCCAACATTAGCTCTGGCACCGCCATCTAAACGGTCAGTTCCTTGAAAGCGATTAAGCGCAAAAAGGGTTGTATCGGAAAATTCATAGGCCAAGCTGTCTTCGTTAGGCATATTCCAGTTGCGTCCACCTTTGGAGTGAGGTGCTGCAATTAATTGCACAATAGGTTCTATAACTTGAGTACCTGTTGTATCACCAAGTTTAAATTCTCTCAGGAATGGCCAGTTCATCTTAACAGCTAACGTTGGTAAGGCTTGTCCTGAGAATTGCCTGCCACGTTTATCATTTAAATAAAGTGGTTGTTCGTATAAATGGGATGCATTGTAAATGTTTGAATCTACATGCAGCGTCACAAGCCACTTTTGTCCTATATCAGTATCAAAAGGTCTATCCCAATTCAGAGATGCTTGACCTCTTTGATCGCTGACACCATTAGAGCGATAGAGAACAAAATTAGTTGTATTAAATGAAAAACGACCACCTAAAGCATCAGGTTGCCCAAAATAGTTGTAAGTGTATCGAGGAAGGACGAAGGGAAGATCTGAGCTATTAACAGTATAATGATTGATACCCTGATAGCCTTGTAGAGTGACCTTGGAGTAAGCGCCCTCACCAAAACCTTCTAAATAAAGATCGGAATTTAATGTATCTTGCCCGTATCCATTAATACGGTAATCTTGCATATAGAAAGAAGATGTAGCAAGGTTAAGATTAGCGCCATAGCGCCAATTCTGATTTAACGCCCATTCTGTCTTTAAGAATAAATATCCTTGTGCACCATTATCTTTACTATGGGTAGAATAATCGCCTAGTTCTCTTTGTCTTCTTCGATGGTTAATTGTATCGTCAGCTATACCACCTTCAACACGTAGCATGCCTTGATTAAACCTGGCTCTATATATAGCGCTTAATTGAGGGCCTGTTTTTGTAGCAAAAAGTGGATTAAAGGTTAAGTCTGACCATTTGTTCATGGCCCAGTAATAAGGGATGGTTGTATAGGCCCCCATATATTTACCACTAAAGTTAATACTGGGGATTAAAAAACCACTTTGGCGTTTAACAGAAGGATCGACGATTGAAAAGAAAGGCATATAAAAAACAGGAATGCCAAAAAAATCAATAAAAGTATCAGAAAAATCAATACGTTGATTTTCCATATCTCGAATGGCTTGATAGGAACGTAATTGCCAAAATGGTGCCTTTTTAGGATCTTTTTCACAAATTGGACATGCTGTATAAACAGATCTGCTGAAATCGTGAACTTTTCCCCCAGTACGACGAGCACCATTAGCAGCTAGTTTCCCATTATCCGCGAGTAATGCATAAACTTGATCCATGACCCCTTCACGCATATTTTCACCTAATTGAACATGTTGGGTAAATAAGATTTCCCCATCAGGTTCAACCATAGAAACATTTCCGTTGGCTGTTGCAATATTCGTGGTACGGTTATAGACAACTTTGTCTGCACGCAAAATATGGTCATTTTGCCAAATATGTACATCACCTTGCCAAGTAACTTCTCCAGTTTTGGAGTCATAAGATACGTTATCTGCTTGAAAGGTAATCGGATCCTTTCCAGAAAAGGGTGTTCCACTATTTTTACCAATATTAGAAGTCGCAATTTGAATTTGTTGTTGAGCAAAACCATCTTGATCAACAAGCAAACCAATGCTGCCAATAGATCCGCTGACTATACTGATTAACAGCAAAGTTTTACGTTTGTTTTTACGAGCCAACTTTCTGGCTAACTTTTTAAAGAGTGCGGGTGAAGAGTAATTACGCATCAGCCATCTTCCAAGTGAATAAGAAGAGATATTGCTAAACAAAGTCCAGCAGCGGTAGGTGCCCAAGCTGCCATAAAAGCTGGTAAAGCACCAGATTCACCAAATTGCTCTGCAATTTTCGAAATTGTAAACAAGGCAAATCCAGCAGCAACTCCAGAGCCAATCATTCTTGCGACACCACCTCTACGTGTTGATCGTGTTGCAAATCCAGCAGCAACCAAAGCCATTGTACAGGCCAGTAATGGTTGTGCCAGTAGTGCTTGGAAACGCAAGCGATGACTGATAGAAGAAAATCCAGATTCGTTTAGCAAACGAATGAACCCTGGTAAAGACCAAAATGACAAGGTATCAGGTGAGGAGAAGCTTTCTTCTATATTTGATAATGACAGATTTGTTGGCAATTTAATGGTTCCTAAATTGACAGGCAGTTTATCTGGTTTAATAGAGCGTGCATTATTTAATACCCAATAATGTTGATGTTCTAAATATCCCGAAGGCGATTCAATACGAACCAGTAAATGGTCATTATCGTCAAGTCTGAAAATACTGATTCCTTCCATATGAAGGACATTATTCTGCACTTTCACCTTTTGAGCATGTAAAATTGCAACACCTTTCAGGCCCAGCCCTTGATCAGATTGGCGAACCCATAAAGACCCACCGGATAAGGTTGTTAATTTTCCTCCGTTTGTATTTAAATAGGTTTGATCAAGAATTTCAGCTTTGCGAAATAGGTTGGAAGATATTGGTGATATTACCATAATTGAAAATAGTCCCAACATAAACGCGCAAACTACAGGAGCAGTTAGAAATTGCCATGCAGAAATCCCAGCTGCGCGAGTTACGATTAATTCTGATGAACGTGTTAATCGCCAAAAGCAAATAATCCCACCCAATAGAATACCAAAAGGGAGAATTTGCATACAGAAATTGGGAATATGGTATAAAGCAATAGAGGTTGCAATACTGGTTGAAACATGTGGTTTGGTCGCAACACGACGCAATAAATCAATAAAATCAAATAAAGATACAAGTGCGGTTAACGCAAGTATCATAGATACTGAGGCAAAACTGAATTGTTTTGCAATGTAAATCGAAATTGTACGAGCAATTAACATGTTTTATCTGCCTTTTTTTGTAGAAGATAAAAGGACAGGATTATTGTTTTTGCTTTTAAGCTCGGGTAAAAAAAGAATAAATGAAGCGATAATACCAGGTAGAATTGCTATAACCCATATCAAAGGAATAGCAGCCATATTTCTGGTTGCAATATTTTGTACGATTAAAATCAATGACATTAATCCAACAATTGTAAAAATTGCTCCCAAGGGTCTTAAAATATTACCATATCGAGCAAAATTGCCTTTTAATACGCTTACCAAGGCAATCATTGTAAACGATAAAATCGTTAATGGTGAAGTTAAACGCCGATGAGCTTCGACTGCCAGCTTGCCAAAATCCCGATCGAATACTGCTTGTTGATCAGGATGTAGTAATTCATATAAAGACATTTCGGTAGCATCTTTGAGGCGCGCAGTTTGTTCTTTATTCGAGGAAAGATCAATCGTATTACGTTCGAAATTTAATACATTTAAGCGCCCTGTTTTTTTATCAATAACTTCACGAGATCCGTTAAGGAGGACAACTTGAGGTTTATCGTTAATAATAACGATATTACCACTTTCGGCCAAGATTGTAGCCTTATTATCTGGTTGCCTAGCATCTTCTACTAAAATGCCTTTAAGAACGCCGTTATGATCTTTGGAGCGAATATAAACAGTCAAGTTATTAGAGACACTTGTAAAAACACCTTCTTGCAACATAAAAGCAGCCATCTTATTGCGAATTTTAAATTCGTTTTTACGAAAAGAGTGATAAGCAGCAGGTACAATCCATATATTTAATAAATAACATATAATCGTTGCAGCTATTGCACATATTATACCAGGCTTTGCCAAAGCAAATGAAGACATGCCAGCAGCCCGCATAACAATAATTTCTCTGTCCCCAGCTAGACGATTATATATGAATTGAACAACGACAAAAGTGGTAATGGGTAAGATAACAGCAACAAAAGAAGGGACTAGTAACCCTGTCAGCTCTAGGAAAACGCCTAAAGATAAACCACGGTCCACAACCAATGATACAAAACGCAAAGATTGTGTAAGCCAAATTAATGCTGCCAACCCTCCTGTTGTGGCCACTAACGCGATCAATAATTGATGTAAAATGTAGCGGTCAAACATAGGGAGACGCAAGGAAGTAAATAAACGCATATGAAAATTATCCCACCTTGTTCCCTAGATCTTTCTTCTTTACTATTATTAAGTCGAAAAAGAAAACAAAAACTGTAAATTACATACTTAAATAAAGACATTTCACTGTTGCGTTTCATTAAGTCAACAGTGAAGGCCTTTGTAATTTTTTATATAATCTAATCAATTGTTAAAGTTGAACGATATTAATATAGTTCAGATTAAGACAATATTATGGTTTATGTGCTTGTATCTGGAAATATTTTCCCAGGGTTCAAAAGGTTCCTAGGATCCAGGCTCTGTTTGATTTTTTGCATAAGCTCAAGTTCAGCACCACCGCGCCAAGAGGGCATCATATAGTTCTTTAACTGTCCTATGCCATGTTCTGCTGAAAAAGATCCTTCAAGATCATAAACAACTGCACATACCGCGTCCATGAGGTCATGACTTTTACTCATAAAATCATTTCCATTATCATTAGATGGTTGAACAAGATTGAAATGAATGTTTCCATCTCCAAGATGCCCAAATGGTACGACTTGTATTCCAGGGCATAGATCTTCGCATGCTTTGGTTGCACGGGTAATAAATTCATGAACAGAAGATATTGGAACAGAAACATCATTTTTAATATTTGCGCCAGCGCGTTTTTGTGATTCTGCTTGTTCTTCTCGAAAACGCCAGAGGCTTTGGCGTTGAGTTTCACTTTCTGCTAGCACAGCATCTAAAACAATTTCTTCCTCAAAAGCATGTTCTAATACTGTTTCAAAGAGTTCTCTTAAACCATTACCTTGCGCGGGAAGCGCTAATTCTACTACGATGTAAACAGGTGCTTTTGTTTCTAATGGACATTTTAGTTCTGGAAATTGCTTTAAAACTAAATCCATGCCTTTTTGAGAGATATATTCAAAAGCTTGTAAGGCGGCTGGATTATGGTTGTTAAACAGATGTAATAATTTTAAGGCATGATCTAAATCTGGTACAGCACATAGAGCTACTTCAGTAGAACGGGGATAAGGGTGAAGATGCAATACAGCAGCAGTAATAATCCCTAAGGTTCCTTCAGAACCAATAAAAATCTGTTTTAATGCATAGCCAGTATTATCTTTCCTGAGCCTGCGCAAATTATGCAAGATCTGTCCATCAGCTGTAACGACTTCTAACCCCAATACAAATTCTCTGGTATTTCCATAGCGTAGAGTATTATTACCCCCAGCATTTGTAGCAATAATACCGCCAATTTGAGCTGAACCTTGAGAGGAAATAACGATGGGTAGATATAACCCAGCATTTTTGGCTGCATTTTGTGCTTCTTCTAAGATAACACCAGCTTCCAAAGTAATCGTAGAATCAATTTTATCAATGTTGCGAATTTTATTCATACGACTAAGGCTTAATACAATTTGATTACCTTGCTTTGGAGGTGTTGCACCACCTACAAGGCTTGTATTCCCACCTTGAGGAATAATTGCGACGTTACGTTGTGCACATAACTTGACAATATTTGCTACTTCTTGGGTATTTTGTGGTCTAATAACGGCAATACTATTTCCCCGAAAGATTTCTCGCCAATCAGTGTTATAGCTTTTTGTATCTTTTGGGTTAATCAGAATTCCTTGTGTACCGACAATCGCTGTCAGATCATGAATAAAGCTGTTCGTATCCATAAATAAATCCATTAATGAAGGTAAATTGTATTGTCGGGTTGATGAGGTTGATTAAAGGCGGTATTCACGACTGCAGTACCTGCAATACCGAAAAATAAACCACAAAGTAAAGATACAATGACTAACACAGTTTTAAAAGGGGACTTTTCTTGAACGACAGAGAGGGCAGATTGCATTTCAGCTCTGGAACGTTGTGTTAGTAATAATTCTGATCTTAAAGCTTCATTTTGCCTTCTTAGATTTCGGATCGCTGAATCGAGTTGGTTGATACTGTGTGTAAGATCAGAGATTTGAGAGCGAGCTTTGATAAGATCAGCAGAATCATTGCTTTTTTTGGATTGAGAATTGCTTGTTTTTCTGGGTGGAGGATTATTGACAATGTTAGTAAAAAGATTTTTTAATGCACCACCTGTAGTCGCATTTTTTTTTGCTCTTTTTTTGATAGCTTCCAATGCATTGGCGGACTGCCCTGGCTGATCCTCTAAAACTAAGGCCAGAATATCAGATAGGACTTTGAGTTCTTTTGGGTCTATTTTTTGATTCATTGTTATTTATGCTAATCTTGGTGCTGCAGCACGGGTAAGCCTGTCACAAATTGCAAGTCCAAGACCCGTTTTGGGAATGGGCATAACTGCAATTCCTTTTAACCCAAGTTCTCTTCCTTGAACATCTAAAAAGCGTAAATATGCAAACAAATTTTGAGCAGCCTCTTCTAAATTAGCTGTGTTACTTAGATTTTTAGAGAGACCAGTATGTTCGATTGGTGGGCCAAATGCAAGTAGTGCCTCATCAGGAAAAATTTCATGGCAATTAAGTCTCACGGGTAAATGGGGTGCGTAATGTGAGCTCAGTTGCCCTGGGGCTATAATTTTTGTTTCTATGGGCTGGTTCGAGATAATTGGGCCGCAAATGGGAATAAGATCTTCCAAAGTCACGCCACCTGGGCGCAACAGGGTTGGGACATTATTACTTAGATCAAGAATGGTGCTTTCGACGCCAACTTGGCAGGGGCCAGAATCAATAATAGCATCAATTTTATGATTAAGCTCTTGAAAGACGTGTTGCGCCGTAGAAGGGCTGATCTTACCAGAACTGTTGGCCGAAGGGGCAGCAATGGGTTTTTGGCTGAATTTAATAAGTTGACGTGCCACTTTTGTACTAGGAATACGCACGGCCATGGTTGATAAATTTGCCGTGGCAATAGGACTGATTTGAGTGTTGGTATTCTTTTTTTGTTGTAAGACCAATGTTAAAGCACCAGGCCAAAATTTAAGGGCAAGCTCGTGGGCTAGTTCAGTTTTAATTACAAATTGAAAAACATGATCAAGATCAGAAAAATGAATAATAAGAGGATTAAAACTGGGACGACCCTTGGCTTGATATATTCTTTGCACAGCTTGACTATTCGTCGCATCCGCACCCAGTCCATAGACAGTTTCTGTGCCAAAAGCAACGACACCGCCTTGTTTAATAATAGTTGCAGCTTGTTTAATTTCAGAAATGGAATCAGAAAATAAAGACGTCATCATAAATTAATCACACAAGTTACTTAAAAAACGATCAATTAAGGTTCCAGAACAAAAGAAAGGAGGGATGCGAGAACCTTCCTTACCATATTGTAAAGGTTGATTATCTAAACCGCGCAAATATCCTCCAGCAGCTTCTAAGATGGCCTGAGGAGCAGCCGTATCCCACTCCATAATAGAATTAAAGCGAAAATGCAAATCTGCCTTACCTTCGGCAATACGAATTATTTTTGCCGCAGATCCCATTGCGTTGACTGAACAAGTGGGAAAACCTTCCAACGCTTTACTAAGTTGAGGATCGTTAACATGGTGATGAGAGGTAATAATGCGAAAACCATTTTGGGGGAGAGGACTTACATGAATAGGGGTTTTACCATTTTCATCAATACGCCAAGCACCTTTACCTATAATTCCGCAAAAAATTTCTTGATGAGCAGGTAATGCAACCACGCCTATTACAGGTTTGCCATTACGAACAAGACCAATATTAATAGTAAAATTTTTGCTGCCTCGAATAAAGCCTTTTGTTCCGTCCAAAGGGTCTACAAGCCAAAATTCTGATCCTATTTGAGTGTGTATCCCTTTGGAGGCCTCTTCTTCAGCGATGATGGGAATAGAAGGAACGGCCGTTCGTAAACCTTGGAGAATAAGGTTTTCCGACGCTTGATCCGCTTGGGTTACGGGGCTTTGGTCTGTTTTTGTAGAGACAATTACCCCTTCTTCACGGATTTTATTGATAATGATTGCAGCTTGTTGTGCTAAATCAATTGCCAGTTCCATTAATTGTTGGTCAGAGACAGGATGCATTATAAAATCCGAACCCAAATAATATGTCAGGTAATTTTAAGGTAATAATACTCTCACATTAAAGTGAATTTTATTTTATAATTCAATTATCGTTTAGAGAATATACCAAAAATATCACGGTAAGTAGATATTTATAAAATGTAGTAAAGTTAAATAACTTTTCTATATAGAAATTATTGCTGGGTATGAATTATTTTTATATAAAGAAACTGCATTTAATTTGGCAATTATTATAAAAAAATGCAACCCAATTCTTATTAAATACAGCCAAAGTGATGGTGGATAATCCCATTATGCTGCGTTTATAAGAATTGGAAAGTCTTAAAGCAATCGCTGTTAAAGTCGATCATTTTACCGTTCATAATGGTAATTAGGACTTAATGAATGATTTGTTAAAATTGATTATTGATCAATATGGTTCTTTATCGATTGAAAATATTGAAAATAATAAATATATCTCTATTTTAGAGGCTGATAGTTGGGAGAATTTACTATTCAGATTAATTGAATTTTCTCAAACACTAGGCACATAACGGATTATCACGGGCTCTATAAATTCTAATTTTAGTTTATGGGGCAACGATTCTTAGATTATTGGTATAAGTTCAATTGGTATTCTTGTAGATAACGTAATTGAGCATTCTATTGCTAGATTTTTATCATAACTTTTAATTTAATGATAAAATCATAAACAATTATTAATGTATATAAAATTTAATTATTAGAGAAGTATGATGAGTAATATGGTTTATTGCAGAGGCTGTGGAAAACAAATTGATGAAAGTGATTCTTTTTGTCCTCACTGTGGTACTGCACAAAAGGTTATGAATACAAATGTTAATCCGAACGTTTATTCTGGTGACAATGTAAATATGAACCCCAATGTCGGCGGAATGTCGCAAAAAAGACTGGCAGCAGCGTTGTTTGCATTTTTCTTGGGTGGGTTTGGTATTCATAAATTTTATCTGGGACAAGTGGGAATGGGAATTTTATATTTATTGTTCTGTTGGACAGGTATTCCTTTTATTGTTGGATTTATCGAAGGTATTATTTATATTTGTATGTCTGATGCGGATTTTACGACTAAATATGGTAGATAATTTTTTGATTTGTTTGGTTTAAATACTGAACTATCATAAAGAAAAATAAATTTCTTTGCTCTTTGGTTTCTATGCTGGATATTTTTGTTATAGTAAGCATAATAGATGTCAATTTAATTAAGCATATTTTAAAATAACAAAGGAATATTCTCATGATACCAACAGTTAGTTTTACAAGTTTAAAGAAACCAGAAAAAGGTGATATTGTTCTTTTTGTTTTCGAAGGTGGAGAGCACGGAGATTCTTTTCGTGTGATTAACAAAACCTTAGGTGACGCTTTAACACGTGCAATGGTTGCAGAAGATTTTACAGGCAAATTGGGACAGGTGTGTAAACTTGTCTCTCCCAGCGCTGAATATACTCATGTTGTGATTGTTGGTTTAGGTGTAAAAGAAGAGTTTTCGAATGATAAAGCTCGTCAAGTAGGCGGTGCCGCGGCAAAAGTATTAAACCATAAAACAACATCAATTACGTTGATGACAGATTGGGATTTTACAGAATATTCAACTTATATTGCATTAGGTGCTTTGTTGAGTGTGTATGAATTTAACAAATATTGCACAGAAAAAAATAAGAAAACAGATACTAAATATTTGCAAGAAATCCAGGTCTTAACGTCTGATTACGAAGCTGCCCAAAAAGGTTGGTCTAATATTGCCGCAGTAGCCGAAGGATCTTACTTAACCAGAAATCTCGTTAATGAGCCAGCTAATCATCTTACACCTCCAGAATTTGCAAAACGCATTCAAGAGTTAGAATCTTTGGGAATTTCTATCGAAGTGTTGGGCAAAGCTGAAATGGAAAAATTGGGCTTTGGTGCTTTACTTGGTGTCGCACAAGGAAGTGATGCAGAACCTAAAACTGTAATTATGCAGTGGAAAGGTAACCCAGAAGATAAAGAAGCACCAATTGCTTTCTTGGGTAAAGGGGTTACTTTTGACTCTGGTGGAATTTCCATTAAGCCAGCTGGTGGTATGGAAGATATGAAAATGGATATGGCAGGGGCCGCTACAGTAGTAGGGTTAATGAAAACCTTGGCTACACGCAAAGCCAAAACCAATGTCATTGGGGTTGTTGGGTTGGTTGAAAATATGTTATCAGGTAACGCACAACGTCCAGGCGATATTGTTACCAGTGCATCAGGTCAGACCATTGAAGTATTAAATACCGATGCTGAGGGGCGTTTGGTATTGGCAGATATTCTTTGGTATACTCAAGATCGTTTTAAACCCCGTTTCATGATTAATCTAGCAACCTTAACAGGTGCGATTGTTGTGGCGTTGGGTTATGAATATGCTGGGTTATTCTCTAATAATGATGAATTATCCGAACGTCTCTCAACGATCGGGAATGACATTGGTGAAAAAGTATGGCGTATGCCAATGGGGCCTGCTTATGACAAAGCGCTGGATGCACAATTTGCTGATATGCAGAATATTGGTGGTCGTGATGGTGGCTCGATAACAGCGGCTCAATTCTTACAACGTTTTGTTAATAAAACCCCTTGGGTGCATTTGGATATTGCGGGTACTGCTTATACTGGTAAAGGCACGAATAATGGCCCCAAAGGTGCTACATCATTTGGTGTATGTTTATTAAACCAATTGGTCAAAGAGCATTACGAAGCCTGAGGATTTAATTGATATGGCCTCTATTGGTTTTTACCATTTAACCAAGACTTCTTTGGAACAAGCTTTGCCTGCTTTGTTAACTCGCACGATGCAGGTTAAAGAGCATGGTTTGGTGTTGTGCAAGGATGATGCGCAGGTAAAAATTTTAACTGAGGCCTTATGGCGGATAACGCATCCTGTATGGTTACCTCATGGCTGTCACACCTCTAAACATCAAGATATTTCCCCTGAGTGGCAGCCTATATGGCTTACAATATTCGAGGAAAATCTTAATAAGGCTGCCTTTCTTTTTTTAGTGAGAGGGCAGTCTTTAAGTGCTTTAAACTCATTTAAACGCGTCTTTGACTTATTTGATGGGAATGACGAGCAGGCAGTGCTTGAGGCACGTGAACGATGGCGTTTATTAAAACAAGATGGACATGAGTTGACTTATTGGAAGCAAACTGAAAAAGGATGGGAGCAAGGGGGAAAAGGCTGAATAAAGAAGGACTTTTGCTTATTTCTTTGATGAAATTACTATATTTTTTGTAGATTTTGCGTTAGTGAATAAACTCCATTCTAAATAATATTTCCTCAATGATAAAGGAATAAGGCTCTGTCTATTTTTATTCTAAGTTTGTTATTGTTGATAGTAGTCTTCATAGGGCTTCAAGGGGGAATAGCAGCAAAAAGATATTATCAGGGACGAGCTTTAACGGGATTAGAGAATGCCCCTTTGATTTTATCAGTAATAGGATGCTTTTTAACCTTTATCTATTCTGTATTTTACCTGTCATCTATATCGTTAATAATACCGATTTTAGGAAAAATATTTGGAATCAGTTTTTATCTTGATTCATTAAATTCCTTTTGTTTGTTTTGTCTCTTTTTTTGCGGCGCTTTATTTATTTTTTTTAAAAAAGAGCTTGGTGTTTCGCATTATTTTTTATTACCCTATGTCAATGTAACTTTACTATTATTGGCAGGTAATTTATTCTTTGTTATTGGGTTGCTGGCCTTCTTGATTATGATGAATTATGGATTATCTATTGGGAAAAGCCTAGCACCGTTTGTTGGTTTAGCTAGTTTGTTTTTGGGAATTATATTACTTCCTGCTCAAATGGGAGAGCAGGGTAATTTTGCTTATTTATCTTTTGAAACGATAAGACAGATTAGCTTTTCACCTTGGGTATTATTTTGTGTTTTAATAACCAGTGGTGCGTTAATGGGCTTTGTGCCTTTTTCTCAATGGCGAATGAATATAGCAAGACAAGGTAAAGGGGACGTTGTCTATAGTTTTATGCATCTTTTATTGTCGATGGCGGGTATCTACTTACTTTTGCGGTTTTACATCGACTTAGGTAAGCATAGTGAAACTTATTGGTTGTCATTTCTGGTAAAAATATTAGGTGTTATCGCGGCCTGTTATGCAGGATGGCAAAGTTTAGTTGTAAAGCAATTCCATGAACGAGTGAGCTGTCTATATATTTTAGGAAATGCGGTTATTGTACAAACAATTGGTATTGTAACTTCTTTTATGGGCTCTGATCATCAACAATCGATCGCATTTGCGAATGATGCGCTTTATTTTGGTTTATTTGTTCAGTTTGTGGGCTTCACGTTCGTTTTTTTATTATCGGGATTTTTAAAAGATTATTATAACGCGAAACCTAAAGAAACTTTAATACCTTCATCTATATTAATTTCTTTATTCTTATTAAGCTTTTTACTCTCAGGATTACCCCCTTTTGCAGGGTTTTCAGTGTTTTGTGAAAATTTACAATTATTACTCTTCATGCCATCAGGGCATTACCTTAGTAACAGTTTGTTAGGAATTCTTATTATCGGTTTGAATGCGGCAATTTTAATCCTTGGTGTACTGGGATGGATCAGGTTGATTTTGACAGGTGGAACGGGGTCATTGCAAAAAGCATTTTCTGAATTGTCAGAATATCTCTCTTTGAAATTCTTTGCTGAAGTAAAAATAGGAATATATTTTTTATTTATAATTACTTTATTACCAGGATTAATTTTTATTATAGCTCGTTCTGTTGCTGTGAATGTGATGGGGCTATCTGTATCGTCTCACAACTTTTTTACGTTTAGTGTAGACCCACAACAGACAGTTTTTATGCCTTGGTTAATTGCAGTTTTATTAACTGTGATTATGTTGATTATTACTTGGGTTGCACGTAAAGAAAAAAAGAAAACCTATGATTTTTTATTAAGAGACTCAATTGCTCAACCAAATATTCATCGTTCTGTTATCGTAGAAGAAACAAGTTTTTCTTTTGGTCAAGCTTGCTTTGAATCAATGTTGAAAAGACGGTTTTCATGGATCACTTCTTTTTCTACGGTAAATTATGTGATTTTTAAAAATTTGCTCAAGTTTAAGAAAAATTGCCTTAGTTATACACATCGACTTAATCTTTTAACATGGCAATACCAGAATTTTCTGATGTTATTTGTGCTGGCAATTGTGCTTATTTCGATCAGTTTTGTCGCACGGTGATCGCATGCTGTTTTGGTTTTTAAGTTTTGTGATTGCTTTGTTGCATTTAGGAATGATCTTGTTATTAGCACCTTGGGTCATGGGATTTCAAAAATGGTTGGAAGCAAAGATTCAAGGTTTACCAGCGGTTCCCTTTTGGTTTTATCGTAGAGAGTTATACTCGGCTAATATTAAACGCCTTTCTAGTTTTTCAACGACCACATCTTTTTATAGTCCATTATTGCCTTACACAGCTTTGGGTGCAGTTATTATTGCAGCTTTGTTGGTTCCCACTTTTAGTGTTGGTATGGTAACTGGATCTTTAGCCGATTTGTTATTGATTATCGCTCTATTAATGGTTGTGCCTGTGGTCTTTTTCTTAACTGCCCTTCGGTATACTTCGTTAAAGAGTTTGAAATTATTACAAACAACGCTTGTAGATAGTCTTTTATTTCTTCCTGTTTTATTTTTTATTGCAGCCATTATTCATTTTATAACTGGTAGTACATTTCTTGACGCTGTGGTGGTTTTCTTTCATCAGTTTGGAGAGCTACCTCTAATGGCTTATAGCCCCTTATTAGTGGCGGCTTGTTCATTATTTTTTGTGGTTTGGGATATGCCAACATTTTCACAAAAGGAAGGCATCGATGGATTTGGAGGGTCTGATAAAGGGCTGTTATTATATATTAATGATGTGAGATTTCTAGTTTGGTTATCTTTGATCGCTTTATTTTTATGGCCACAAAGTTTGGCGGTTCTGCAATCTGGAGATCAAGATTTTACGATTTGGTTACGTGCGGTTCCTTTTGGATTATTGGCTTGGGTTACGAAGATTTTTGTAGAGTGCATAATTTTGGCTATCATGCGTAGTTTATTGCTATTTTCAAGTGGAATTTATCGTGTAGGGATTGCTGTTATTTTAAGTTTCTTGGCCATTATTCTGTATTTTGCTGGTTTAAGTGGAGCATAAAAATGTGGCTTTCCCTTTTTATTAGTATTTTATTGCTTGCTACAATTGGCGGAGTATCGCACCCTTCAGCGCAAAGTTTTTCTCATGCTTTACTGACGGTTTTTTGCTTACTTGCGGGGCAAGCCAATGCTCTTGATCCAATAATTGCGTTGAGTTGTATGGTTTTGTCATTTTTATCAGGAATAATTTTAAGTATTTTATTAAGAAAGCAATCATTTTCACGTTCGTTTAGAGAGCTATTCTCGGGTTTGTTTTTCGTCATTTTGATAGTATCATTAACGGTTTCTATTTTACCTCCGTCTTTGCCACGCTTAGAATATGGTATTGTTTTATCCATTATATTGATTGGTATGGTGTATAGTGTCTTGGGTAAGACAGTAGGAGGGCAGATTATGGGTATAGCTTGTGCGTTAAATGCACTGTCTGTAGTTGTTGGATTAAATGGCCGAGGAATGGCTTTCATTGCATTGGCAATATTTTATAGTGTTTTTTTAATCATGTCATTTATTGTTGTTTCTAGATTAAGGCATTATTGATCGTGGAAACTATTAATGATCTGGCTAAATTATTTTATTGGGGTTGTGTAATCTGGCCTCTAGTAGGAATGATTGGTATTTTCGCCTGTGAAGGACAAGCTGCCAGAGCACGCTGTCATTTTATCGTTTCTATTATATTAATTATTATTACTGCGTGTTCTGCATATTTGGCAGATGATTTCTTTTTATCAGCGATTTGGAGCAGTGACGGTTTAACAAGGTTTTTACGCTTTGCTATTGCGGTTGGTGCAGGAATATCGACCATTTTATTGCGGTTTTGGGCTCCTAGAAGCTTGTTTTTTTCTAAAGAAGATAAACGGCTTTTATGGAATTTAATGCTTTTTCATTTGCTTACAGCGGTATCTTTATTAGCCGTTGGGGTGAATAACTTATTTTTATCCTTGTTATTTATAGTTATTTTGGCAGCTCTACTAATGTCGGGTTGTATTTTTAATCAAGGGAGCAGCAGCATCAAGGCAGGATGGGCATATTTTCGTTTGGTTTTGTTATTTGCGGTGATGGCCGTTATTGCAGCCTTTTTATTAGCTTCTGTCCCTATAGATAATGCACCTTATCTTGCAAAATTTAGCAGTGTTTTATTAAGTTTTAGTCTTGTGTTAATTGCAGGCCTTTTTCCAATGTCTCTGCCTTTTTTAGGTATGACAATGGAGTTGCCATTAACCCTAGGAGGGATTGGGTCTTTTATTCTATCGGTTCCTGTGATTGCAACCTTCCTGCGATTATACCAAATTCCTGCATATGAACCTCCTGAAAATTTATTAATTATTTTAGTAATAGTAAGTTTATGCTTTGTCATTTTAAATGAACAAAATCGTCAGCGTTCCTCTTTGTGTCTGAGTTCCTTATTTCTGGTGGCGTTGTCTATCCTAGGGGGGATTTTTGCCAATCATATAGAAGGTATTTATAGTGCATGTCTGTTTATAATTGCATTAGTGGTTTTTGCTCCATTAGGATATATGATGAGCCAAAAGCAACGTGATCATCAGGAAGCTTGTGAGGGTTGGGTTATGTTTGCACTCTCTGGATTGCCGCCAATCGGAATTTTTTGGGCATGTGCAGTATTATTTGCTTATTTAATGCAAACTATGCCTATGATTGTGGTTACTATTTTGGGATTATTTTTAATCAGAGGGTATATTTTATTTCAAAAAGGGAGAAATATATTTTTCTTACAAGGGATGTTTTCCAAGGAAATACAACTTATTCTGGGAATTATCGCTGTGCAAACCGTTTTATTGCCGTTATTGACGTCATCTTGGTTACAGCAAATTGCTGTTGAATTTGTAAAATATCATGGTGGGTCAGGATCATGACACAGTCTGAAACATCTTTTGTAACCCATTCTAAAGCTGTAGATCTAATTAAAAAGCACAAACGAGAAACTAAATTCTTCTTTAGGGTGGAAGAAGAGGAGTGGAGAGAAATTGTTTCTAAACTACCCATGGATCGCCTTATCTTTTTGGCAATGTGGTGCAGCGGTGAGGATATTAATGTTTTATTTTTAGAGAATGGTTTTCGCCCTTTGGGGGTTAAGGTAGCCTTTTCGGTTGATCGTTATTTAGCCATTTCCCAGATTCGTCCTGCGGCCATTATTTACGAACGTATGATTTGGGAGTTGTGGGGAAAAGAGGCGATGAATGCCAAGGATTTGCGTCCTTGGCTTGATCGTGGGATGTGGAAGCACACATGGCCCTTATCTATTAAACAAGGGCCTGTTTGTTGGCCACCTGAACCATATGATTATGAAATGCCTTTTGATCTTATTCAAAAGGGTGGAGAATTTGCAGTTATTGATCCTTCTTCATGTGATGGTTTTTCACCTTCACTGTGGCGCTTTGCTATGATGGGAGAAAGGATTATCAAAGCAGAATCTTTATATGGCTATACACATCGAAGCATTTTATCAAACTTGTCTGACAAAAATATTCTTGATGTTTTGCCGAAAATTAGTCGCATCAATGCTGTAGATAGTGTTGCTCATCAAATTGCTTTTTCTCATGCGATAGAAGATATTGCAGAGTTCATGCCAACGGTCGACGTATTACGAAAAAGAGTAATATTATCTGAATTATCGAAGGTTAATGCACATTTATTATATTTATCTAAGATTTTCAGAGATTTAAATATTGGAATTATTGCATCTCGATGTGAGTTAGCGCGTGAGTTATTAATGCGGTGGAGTGCGCATTATTATGGGCATCGATGGTTAATGGATTGTGTTTTTCCAGGAGCTGTACGTTCACTTGAAGAAATAGGAGAGGGAAGTGCTGAAAAACTTCCTGAAAAAGTGAAATATTTATGTGCAGAAGCATTCAAACTTATGCATGGTTTTCCAGGGTTAATGGATAGTTTACAAGGTATTGGTGTTTTAAGCACAGAGCAAGCAATTGCTTATAATATTGGTGGTATTATTGGGCGCTCTTCTGGCAGGGATATTGATATTCGTCGTTATATGCCTGAATATCGTCTTGAATGGCTTTCTCCACGTAATTATACCAGTGGAGACGTTTATGCACGAATGCAGTTACGCTTTCAAGAAATACAAAGTGCTTTACATATTATCGAAACAATATTGCAAGATGTTGAAGAGGCCTCTCCAGTAGAAGAAAAAAAAATAATCATTGAAACGCTTTACGGCGAGGGTATAGGCGTTTGTGAAGGTGTGCAGGGGGATTTATGGTATTACGTCAAAGTAGAGGCTGGTATTATCAAAGATATTTTTATTCGTGATCCTGCCTCTAATCAAGCCTATGTTTTGCAAGGGCTTTTAGAAGGTGAGCTTTGGGAAAATCAATCGATTATCAGAAGTTCATTTGGTATTTTATCAACAGGTGTGGACCTATAAAAGGATAAAAAATGGCTGTTATTCGTGCATTATTTGATTCTGTTTTTGGTAAAGTAAAGCCTTTGGATAAAAAAACAGGACATACCGATCAAATTTTGCATCTTTTTTCGGTGCCTTGTGGGGATTGTAATGGTTGTGTTTTAGAAGTGATGGCATTAAGAGGGGCAGCATTTGATATATCTGCAAGTGGTTTGGTCTTCGTTGATCATCCTGCTATTGCCAATATTTTACTGATTAGTGGAGTATTGACGCGATCAATGATTCCTTATCTAGAAAAAAACTGGGAGCTGATGCCTGAACCCAAAGCCATTGTTTCGATCGGATCTTGTGCGATTAATCAAGGTGTTTTTGAAGAAAATTACGCGGTCTTAAAAGAGAGCACTGGAGGAGAGGATTGCATTTTAGAAATAGAAGGCTGTCCCCCAGCACCCCAGCAAATTATGGAGGGGTTGTTGGGGTTGTTAGGTCTTTCTGTTCAAGTTGATCTAAACTCTCGCCCTCATCATCATCTGTCTCCTTGTGAAGAGCCTCAGCATCTGCTTTTAATAAACGAAAACTCCGATAGCTTAAAGGAATAGTTCCTAAATATAACAAGCCACTAAAAGCTAGTGTTCCCCAAGGGTCTGCAACAAGGGTCGTCGCATAGAGTGTTGTGCCTAAAAGTAGGGGCAAAACATACGTTGTTGGGACTTTGAAATTTTTAAATGACCAAATAGGAATCGTTGAAATGAGTAAGAAAGAGGTCATTACAAGCATAATAATTGTTAGTAATGGAGACTGTGCAATATCAATTAGAAAATTCCATTGAAGCTTTTTTGCTTCTAATCCAAGGAAAATTGGGAACAAAACAATACCGGCTCCTGCTGGGGCTGGCACTCCTGTAAAAAAATTACTGGCGTATTTTGGTTTGTCTTCATCTTCTAATGCAGCATTAAAACGAGCTAGTCTTAACGACATACAAACCGCAAACAAAGCACACGGAACAAAAGCATAACTTCCTTCATCTTTTAACGCCCACATATATAAAATGAAGCACGGTGCGATCCCAAAAGAGAGAAAATCTGCCAAGCTATCAAGTTCGGCTCCAAATCTACTGGTGCCTCGTAAAAGACGTGCAATACGGCCATCTAGACCATCAAAACAACCAGCAATTAAAATAGCAATAACAGCTGTCGCAAATTCACCATGAATGGCACTGCGAATACCAATTAATCCTGCACATAGTCCTAACAAAGTTAAGAGATTAGGGATCATGCGATTAAAAGAGATACCTTTTACCCTAGGACGTATTTTTTGCCGCAATAATAATTTACGTCGTGCACGCAAGGATGAGTTCGATGTTTTAGAGTTTTGAGACAATGGTTTCCCCACCAATCATAGTTTGTCCAACTTGTACATTAGGAAGACAGCCTTCGGGTAAGTATAAATCAACGCGAGATCCAAAGCGAATTAATCCATAGATATCACCAGTTTCATATTGATTTTCAACAATAGCTTCACAAACAATACGACGAGCAATTAATCCAGCAATTTGCACAATAATTAATTTTTTGTCATTAGGTAAAGTCATACAAATAGCATTACGTTCATTATGTTCAGACGCTTTATCTAAAGAAGCATTTAAAAATTTGCCTTTGATATAAACACGACTGGTAACGGTACCTTTGGCTGGAATACGTTGTAAATGAACATTAAAAACAGACAGGAAAATCGAAACGCGCCATACGGGTTTTTCAGGCATACCAAGGTTAGCGGGTGGCATTATACAATCAATCGCAGAAACAGTGCCATCAGCGGGAGATACAATTATGTTTTCTTCTACAGGTATGATGCGTTTGGGATTTCGGAAGAAATACCAGACAAAACCAAATAAAATCAAACCAAGCTTGCCAATAAAACGGGTTAAACGCCAAGGTGTCATCCGTCCCAAAATTGAAACTGTTGCTGCAATAATAAGAAAGGGGTGGCTTGCGCGATGGGGTTTGCAAATACCAGATTTAATTGATTGTAAAATAGACATGTTGTCGTAACCTTTGGACGTAATATACTTATTGGTCTGAATTTGTAAGGTTCAGACTGGTTTTGGATAATTTTTCTTGTAGTATATAGTTTTTTCTCAAAGGCGTCACTGTAATTGGTGCATAAAGATTTTTTTCAATTTCAATGAGGTGATATCCACCAAGAAAAGGTACAAAGAATACCCCTATAAATTCTAGAATTTTATTATTTCGTAAAGAAAGTGAATTCATTACTTTAGGTGGAAAATATATTACACGTTCATAATGGCTGATATGAAACATATGTTGTTTCAAAATAATATTCAGCTTTTGAATAAAAAAGGAGTTTCTGTATCGTAAAGAAAGATTGTCAATTATGGACCACCAGCCTAGTTTATTAGGCAAGAGTAAAATAATTTTTCCATCATCATTTAAAGTGTTCCAGCAAGAACGTAGAAGTGAGTAAAACTGTTGTTGCGTTACTTTTGCATCGTGTACATACAAAATGCGGTCAATGCTGCAATCTTGCAAAGGAAAAGAATCTGTTGAAAAGCAGCAAGTTTTTTGGTTGTAATGGTATAAATGTTTTAAATTACAATTAGGGATAGAATCTAACACGCCATGGAGGTGGTAATGAGGATACCAGGTCTTTTGTGGAAACAAAGAAAATGTTTGTCCAAGGGTAAAAAGAGACAAACCACATAAATTGGGCCATAATTGGGTTAATTTATATTGAAGATAGGTTGTTATTCCTTGCTTTTTTTGACATTGATTAACTAGAATAGAATTAAAATCGTAGGCCATTGCAACTCTTTTTATAGATATTTTGTTTAGTTTATAAAAGTATAGTGGTCGAAATAAGGAGAAACTATGACTGTAACTATAGAACCTATTCCTTTCTTTGAATCAAATTATGCATGGTTAATGATTGATGAAAAGAGTAAAAATGCAGTTATTGTTGATCCAGGTGATGCAAAACCGATCTTACAATTTTTAAAAGAAAGGCAAATTTCTTTAAAAGCGATATTAATTACACATTTTCACAGTGATCATATCAATGGCATTACCGAATTAAAAAACATTTTTGAATGTAAAGTATATGCGCCATTAAAGGAAGCAGACAAAATTCCTGATATTGATCAAACTGTTCATGAAGGAGATATTATCTCTTTAGAGGGGATAGGGGATGTACAAGTAATTGAAACACCAGGTCATACATTGGGCTCTATTTGCTACTATATTTCTGATTTAAAACTGATTTTTACAGGAGATACATTATTTAGTTTAGGATGTGGTCGTTTGTTCGAGGGCACACCCGCTCAAATGTTCAACAGTTTAAATAAAATCGCGGCATTGCCAGAGGATATCAACGTGTATTGTGGACACGAATATACTGTCGATAATGGCCGTTTTGCGCTTTCTGTTTTTCCAAATTATCAGCCTCTTAGGAATAGGTTAGAAAATGTAAAACAGTTAAGGGAACAACGTTTACCAACTTTACCTGTTTTATTATCAGAAGAGAAAAGAACAAATCCATTTTTACTAGCAAAAAATATAACTGAATTCACAGATTTTCGCAGAGGGAAAGATCATTTTGTATAAGTCTTTACAAGTGCTTTAAAACGATCATACCAAAGAGTTTGTAAAGGAATTGCTCCCAGATATATAACCCCTTCACGGATGAATAATGTCAAATTTAATTGTGAAGGAAGTAATGTTTGGGAGAGTTCTTGTTTTAATTGTATACAACAATTAAGAGACATTAATTGTTGATAAATGGTTTGATCAATACCACTGAAATGAAGTGACATTTCGCCTGTAGGTAAAAGTTGTGGATGGGGAAAATACAATTTTCCTGTCGAATGAATAGATAAAGTGTTCCATGAAAAATTTATTTTTTGGATTAATAGTTTATATAAATTACTTGCAAAGTTCTGAGCGTTGTTATCTTTGATTAAAGCTGCTTGTAGTTGTATATTGTTTAATTTTTGAACTGGAAAAGAATCAAAGTTGACAAGAGCTTGCTGGATACTAATCTGAGAATAACCCAAGCTATTGCTTTGATCTTGGTTGCTATCCCAATGTAATTTAGTTTGTATATTCTTTAATTGTAAAGATTGAATGCCCCAAGTTGATTGAGAAATATTGGTATAGAAAATTTCTTTAGACTGTAGCGAAATTGTTTCTTTATGATAACCTCCCAAAAAAGGTATGTAAAGATTCCATGGAGCCCCATGAAGCTGAACACAATCATGAGGACAAAAGATTTGCTCTCCATCCAATTGTATAGCAAGACTAAAGGGGTGCCATAACGAATAAGAAAGTGTTGCTTGTTTTGCTTGCCAAAGTGTTTGAGATTCAGAAATTATGTTTCTTTGTATGGTAGGATAGGCAAGGGTAACTTGTGGCCAAAGTCTCCATGATGAAGTTGATATTAATTTATATTGAAACGTTAAGTTTTGTTTTTTTAAAAAATGCTGTTGGCTTGTTAAGAGGTAGTTTATATTATTAATTAAATAAGTATGAGCAAATAAGTAATTACCCAATAAAACTAAAAAAACGATACTTATAAAAAAAAGTTTTTTATAAGTTGTTTTCTTTTGGATAAACAAATGTTTTCGGCGATTAAACATATAATATTCAAATATTTTCATATAAAACAGAGTCGTTGTATTAAAACATCCACAAGACAGATTCGCTTGAAATCAAAAAAAAAAATAAATTATTTTTTTGTTTGACTGTTGTAAAGCGCCAGAAACTCAAGCTTTCTAGCGAATCTATAAAAACTGCCAACGACTCTGGTCTTTAAAAGCTATATTAAAACATCCACTAAGTTATCCACAGGGTTATTAACTACGATTCTATACTGGACCAACTGCGCTCTATAGCCGCTAAAGTTTCTTTGCGATTGCTGGTATCAGTGATGGCTGGGTGAATAGTGATGTGGATAGTTCCAGGATATTTCTTAAAAGAATTTCTGGGCCAGCAATAACCAGAGTCAATGCTCACAGGTACTATTTTTAAGTTGAGTTGATTGGCAATAGCTACTGTTCCAGCATGTAATTTAACTTTTTCTCCTACAGCTGTGCGTGTACCTTCTGGAAAAATAATAATTTGTCTGAAATCATCAACAGCTTTCTGACAATCTTGGATCAGATTTTTAAGAGCCTTGATACCACCTTGCCGATCCAAAGGAATCATACCAGATAGTTTTAACATTGGTCCGACTAAAGGAATACGAATTAGCTCACGCTTCATAATATAGGCAGGGCGTTCCAACAAATTCATCCAAACAAAAGTGTCAAATGCAGATTGATGCTGAGAGGCAATTAAAAAAGAATGTTCTGTGGGTAAATTTTCTTGACCAATAATCTGTGTAGAAATCATACATAATTTTTCAAGCCCTTGCAAAGTAAGGCGTGTCCATAATTGTGCGTAAGACAAAGCATGTTTCTTAGCAAAAAAACGAATAATAAAAGCAAAAATACCCATAAAAATAGTTAGGGTAACAAAATAGAGTGTAAATAAAATAGAACGAATGAAAACCATCAGAGATCAGCTTTTTATGGAATGTTTTTTAAAAAATCTTCTTTTGGGCGGGTAGTATGGATTAACCCTGTATAAGCTGCAAGGAATTTATTATATTCAAGAAAGAGTAGCCTTATTGAGTGTATATGTGAAAAAGTTTCTTTTTTATCATTACGAGCAACATAAGGATAAAGTGTAACATTATCTAATAAAGTCTGCATTTCTACAAGGGCACGACGAATATGATAACTTGAGGTTACAATAATCAACGAGTTTAGATTGTGATAATGTGCCCAAGCAGCAGTTTCAACAGCGTTTCCCATGGTCGAGGTTGCACTGTGTCCTATGGTAATCCGATCGCGATCACTTTGGCTTAGGGTAAAAGGTAAGATTCTTTCTAAATCTTGTAACGTCGTCGTTGATTGAACCCCAGATATTAATAAATATTTCCCATGATTGGATTGTAATAACTTAACAGCAGTCTCAATGCGTTTAGCACCCCCTGTTAAAACCACAATTCCTTGAGCTGTAGGGGCAGGGGGATAATAGGTTATGGTATCAATAATAAACAAAACAAAACCACCCCCCCATAAAAGAATGGTTCCCAATATTCCCCACAGAATAAGCCATCTTGGTTTAGAACGTATTTTTCCCATGTTTTATGTTAAATGCCTTAGCCAGAAATATACGATAATGGTTGTGGTTATCCATCCTATTAAATAGTTACATATTGGTAAAAGAATAAACAACGCGAAAAGCTGAAAAGGGGTTGTAATCAAAAAATAAAACCAGCTAGCGTTGGATAATGCTTGCCAATTTGGATCGCTGCTGAAGGGCAAGCATAAATAGGTTAGGAATAAAAGCAAGGGAATTGAAAACACACTCCCTATTGCTCCACCGATGCTAGCAAGGTATGCGCTTCTATTTGCAAAACGTAGAGCAATATATGTATCTGATGCCCCTAAATTATGTATAATTTCAATAGTTTGTCGACACTGTATTAACCCATTTCTTGTGGATAAAGCAATGACGGTGGCAGCAACCGATATTACAATAAGAAGTGCCAGAAAAGCACTGGTTTGTAAGCTGTTGGCGAGTGCATTTAGTCGTTGATTCCAAAAATTACTTTGTTCGATGACAACATCAGGAATAATTTCTTTCAAAGACTTTTGTAAAGTATCTGAAAGAGGAGGATCATTTTTTAAATGAAGTTCAATAATTACAGGAATAGGAAGTGCAAAAGATTGAATACTCTCGTGAAGCCAAGGCGCTAATAACTCATCAATCTCTTTGTCGGTTAATTGATGAAAAGAGGTAAGTTCTTTTGATTTGGCTAATAAAGCAAGAATAAGTTGTGTTTTTGTTTTAGCTGTTGGTGAGACCGTTGTTTTATTATCAGAAAAAGGAATGTCACTTGTCGTTGGAATCTGTAAAATAACCGTTGAAGCCGCACCTGCACTCCATCGATTTGCCAGTTGTTGGCTTGCATATGCTCCAGCGATTGAAAGAGCAGCCAAAAATGCCATTGCTGCGACAAGAGGAATTAAATATTGCCCAGGTAATGCTCGTTGCAGCTTTAAACCATCTGTTGTTTTGTATTTAAACAGCATCACTTGTCCATAATTGTCCGTTTTCCAACTTTAAACGCGGGGCAGGAAATTGACGAATTAGCGCATCATTATGAGTTGCAATAATAATGGTGCATCCTAAGTCGTTCAAGTCATAAAATAAATCCATTAAGCGTTTTACTTGATAGTCATCCAGAGCATTAGTGGGTTCATCTGCCAGTAATAAATTGGGGCGATGAATTACAGCCCGTGCAATGGAAATTCGTTGCTGTTCTCCTCCTGACAAGAATTTAGGATAGACATATTTTTTATGCTCAAGCCCCATCCATCCCAGAATACGCATTGTCCAGCGTTGCACGGTTTCTTCGTCTGAATGTTGCAACCTTAATGGTAATGCAACATTATCGAATACTGTTAAATTAGGGATTAGCCTGAAATCTTGATATACCATTCCAATGCGTTGCTTTAATTTGCAAAGTATTGATCTGCGTGCATGATTGGTAGGGGTGTCTAAAATTGTTACCAAGCCTGTGCTTGATTTTTTTTCAAGATGCAACATGCGTAACAAAGTGGATTTTCCAACCCCTGATGGTCCTGTTAACCAACAAAACCCACCTTGAGGAATATGTAAGTTTACATTTTCCAAAAGAGGAATATCGTCTTTATAGTTTAAACTGACACCATCAAGTTGAATCATGCGTAATGCTTTAACTCTTTCTTATGTTAGGTTGATGAAAACCTTTTTTATAAACGTCTTCCTAAAAAGGCGGTAATGGTTGCACAAAGTGCTGTAAGCGCTATTAGTAAAATTCCATCAAAAATAAGAGAGGATGCAGTAATGATATGACCAGCAACATTAATAGAGGTTGGAATTAATTCTGTGCCACGTCCGACCATATCGCGTATTTGTGGATCCGCGGCATCGACCATACCAACAGCCGAATGGACCAAGCTCGGTAAAATTTTCCACACAATGCCGATAATTAATAAAAGAGGCGCAAATATTTCAGCAATCTGCTGAATAAAGAAAAATATAAAATGACAAATAGCCCATATAATAGTCAAAATCATATGAAATAAAGCGTTATCTGGCATTGAATTTCTTTTGATGCGGCGTTGTTCAGGTGCAGAGGTGGCCAAACGTTCATTGGTGTGTGTAGTATCTGTGGGTATATTCACGAAATAATCCTCAAATAGACATTGAATTAGAACTGATTATCTTTCGGTTCGAAGTAATATGCAAGCCTATAAAAAGCAACTTTTTTGTATAGGAATAGCATCGATATACCATAATTCATCGATTATAACAGGGTAAACTGTATTTTATAGATGTATATTAAGGATTAAAATCTTTGATTTATAATAAATAACTATTTGATAGCGTGTCTAAATCAGTTACAAGCATGGGGATATGAACGATAGTTCTTTAGCGTAAAGGAGAACAAGCATGGATATGCTTCCAGCTGTTTTGGTTATAGATGACGATCCTAAGATTTTGCAAGAGCTCAAGGAAATCTTGGGGGATCAATTTTGTGTCTATGCCACGCAATCTCCTCATTGTGCATTAGATATGATCAAAAGAGGTGTGCATTTCTCGGCGATTTTATACAATTATTGTATGCCAGCAATGTTTGGAAATGTTTTCTTTGCCCGTGTAAGAAATATTACCGTGGCAACGCGTATTCTTTTGGCCTCCAAAGATCGAACCGATTTTTTAATTACGGCCTTGAATCAGGGGGGGATTTCTTTTTTTATTCCTAAACCTTTAGAACCATTTACGGTAAAAGAAATCGTGCAACGCGCAGTTGCTCGTTCTGAATATCGCAGACAACTTAGGCACGAGCAGATCTTGTTAAAAGGACTTCTTGATCATTTGCCTTATGGGCTGGCTTTTAAAGATGAGCAGGGCAAATTTACCAAAATGAATGAGCTGGCTGCAGCACGTAGGGGCTTGACGGTTCAAGAATGCTTGGGAAAAACTGAAGAGGAAATAGAACCCTCTTTTAAACCAGAAGAATTGTCTGCGTTTAAACAACGTTTACAAAAAGAAGAGCGCTTTGTTGCAACTTTGGAAGTACCATCTCCACATTTACATGAGCCTTCACAATGGTTTGTGATTACTCGGTTATTACTGGGAAGGGCAAAAGGGGAAATCGCACGTTCTTCGGTTATTATGGAGCTTGATATTACCGAGCAGAAGGGGCTGGAGGCCAAGCTTCAACAGTCAGAAAAGTTACAAGCTTTGGGGACAATGGCTGGTGGTATTGCTCATGATTTTAACAATCTTTTAACAACTATGATGGGCTCTTTGGAGCTTTCAGAGCAATTGTTAGCGCAAGATCAGTTGCATGAAAAACAAATCTCCTCTGTAAAACGCTTACTGGTCAATGCTCTAGCAGCAGCACAAAAAGGATCAACTCTGACAGAAAGATTGCTTAGCTTTAGTCGCAGGAAAAAACTTTCTTTACAAGAAGTGGATGTTCGTAAGCAATTGCAAGAAAACTATGAATTATTATCGCAGACTTTATCAATGCGGCACGCGTCTCGCTGGAAAGAGACTAATAATACAGTGTTAAAAGAAAGTATTTATTTAGACATTCGCTATCAGGTTCCTATTGGTGTCTTAGTCAAAACTGACCCTTCACAACTGGAGTTAGCAGTGATGAATCTTTGTATTAATTCTGCTGATGCAATGCCTCATGGTGGAAGAATTATGGTCATTTTACATCAAGAGAGTATTGCTGACACATCATTACATAATAATCAACTGCCTTGTGGAGAGTATATCGTTATTACCGTCAAGGATGAAGGCGAAGGTATGTCCGTAGAAACGATTGCTCATATTTTCGAACCATTTTTTACGACCAAAGAGGTAGGTTGGGGAACAGGTTTGGGGTTGGCAATGGTTTATGGATTTGCACAACAATCTGGTGGTGATATTATGGTTAAAAGTAAACTTGGGGCTGGCAGTGCTATTAGTATCTATTTACCGATTTTGAACCAAGAAAATTAGGTCGATATATTAATAAAGCTACTGATAAAGTGACTTGAACTTTTATAGTATTCTATTGATTTTATATGTGTTGTCATTAACAATGTATCTGTTTGTCGTATGAATTTAATTCAAGATTAAGATGATGTCTGTTATAATTTCTTCTTTTTCTTCAGGGGTATAAGGAATAACATCATGAATGAAGAAGAAGATAAAATCAAAAAATTAATTTTAGTGGTAGAGGACGATTCTGTTTTACGTCCATTATTAGTTGAATTACTGAGCGAAATGCAGTTTAATGTGCTGGTTGCAGAGGACGGTCAAGCAGCATTAACTTTGTTGCAAGAGATAAATGGCCAGCAAAATAATATAGATTTATTACTTACAGATATTGGTCTTCCTGGTATTAATGGAAATGATTTGGCCAAAACGGCACGGAAAATGTGGCCTAATTTATCTATATTATTTATTACAGGATATGCTCATGGTGTTGGTCAATTACCAACGGATGATAATATAAAACTTATTACGAAACCTTTTTCTTTGGGTGCTTTGACAAGTAGGGTTGAAGAGCTCGTTACAAGATAATAAAAAGGTATTATATTTATTTAATAAAAAGGCTATTTGATATAAATGCAAAATCATAATTCATCTTCACATGATCCGATACAGTGGCATGGGACAACGATTTTATGTGTTCGTCGTGATGGTCATGTCACGATGGCAGGTGACGGCCAAGTAACCTTGGGACATACCGTCGTCAAAGGAAATGCAAAAAAAGTTAGAAGAATAGGAGCTGGTGGTAATATCCTTGCAGGATTTGCAGGGGCTACAGCAGATGCATTTACTTTATTAGAGAGACTTGAGAAAAAATTAGAACGTTATCCTAATCAGCTGGAACGTGCTTGTGTGGAATTGGCACAAGATTGGCGTACGGATCGTTATTTGCGTCGATTAGAAGCTATGTTATTGGTTGCTGATCATTTGCACTCTTATACTTTAACAGGTAATGGGGATGTATTGGAACCAGAGGATGGTGTTGTCGCCATTGGTTCAGGTGGAAATTATGCGCTGGCTGCAGCACGTGCTTTATTAGGTGTTGATGGATTAACATCTGAAGAAACAGCACGACGTGCGATGGCAATTGCAGGTGAAATTTGTATATATACAAATTCCTCCCTTACCGTAGAGACATTGTCAGCCAAAGGTTAATAATTATGAGTGATACTATTCCTACCTATTCTCCTAAAGAGATTGTTGCAGAACTAGACCGTTATATTGTCGGTCAGAATGATGCTAAACGCGCCGTATCGATTGCCCTTCGTAATCGCTGGAGGCGTGCAAAATTGTCTGATAGTATTCGTGAGGAAGTCGTTCCCAAGAATATCTTGATGATTGGCCCAACGGGATGTGGTAAAACTGAAGTTGCACGTCGTTTGGCGCGTTTATCTCAGGCACCATTCTTAAAAGTTGAAGCAACAAAGTTTACAGAAGTTGGCTATGTTGGTCGTGACGTAGAAAGCATCGTACGTGACTTGGTTGAGGCTTCATTGATTATGTTACGCGATATTAAACGTCGTGATGTCAAAGAAAAAGCCAAAGATGCAGCGAATGAGCGCTTAGTGATTGCATTAGTTGGAGAAAGTGCATCTGCGGAAACTAAAAATAAATTTATGCAGATGCTATTAAATGGTGAGTTAGAGGGCAAGGAAATTGAAATCAGTCTTACTGATGTTTCTTCATCTGTAAATCAATTTGATATTCCAGGTATGCCTTCAGCTCAAGTCATTAACTTTTCCGATATGATGAAAGGGTTGATGAATAAATCTGAAAAATCTCGTAAGTTAACGGTTTCCAAAGCTAGAGAAGCATTAATCCGTGAAGAATCAGATAAGCTTTTAGATAATGATGCATTGGTACAAGAAGCTATTAATCGTACTCAAAATCATGGTATCGTCTTTTTGGATGAAATCGATAAAGTTTGTGCACGTTCTTATGAAGGTGGTGGCGGACGAGGGGGAGCGGATGTATCTCGTGAAGGGGTGCAACGTGATTTGCTTCCTTTGATTGAAGGGACTACCGTTTCTACGAAATATGGATTGGTGAAAACAGATCATATTTTATTCATTGCGTCTGGTGCTTTTCATTTAGCAAAACCTTCTGACTTATTACCTGAATTACAAGGGCGTTTGCCTATTCGTGTTGAGCTTGCAGCTTTAACATGTGAAGATATGCGTCGTATCTTAACTGAACCCGAACATTCTTTGTTAAAGCAATATATAGCTTTGATGGAAACCGAAGGGGTAAAATTAACCTTTACCGAAGATGCGGTTGATGCAATTGCCCAACTGGCTACGGATATTAATGAGCGGGTTGAAAATATTGGTGCACGTCGTTTGGCAACGGTAATGGAAAGATTGTTAGAAGAAGTTTCTTTTACAGCTTCTGAAAGACCTGGGGAAGCAATTGAAATTACGCGTGATGATGTTCAAGAGCGTGTAGCCTCATTAGCAAATAAAAGTGACCTTAGTCGCTTTATTCTGTAATCCTGTAATTTTGACCTTGACCACACGAGATTTATGAATGTCTGACCCTTTTATTGTTCCTCTAGAGCAGAGTGCATCCGAAGCTATTGAAGTTATTCGAGATGAATTGGAATTATTCGATGACTGGATGCAGCGTTATCGTTACTTGATAGATTTAGGGGAAAAGCTGCCAGTGTTCCCTCAAGAATGGCAGAATGATGAGTTTCGTGTCGTTGGATGCCAAAGTCAGGTTTGGCTTAATTTTTGTGAAAAAGAAGGAAATCTTTTTTTTGCAGGCAGCTCTGATGCTGCGATTGTAAAAGGATTGGTAGCGTTGTTGCTCAGAATTTATTCTGGGCGATCTTATCATGAGATTTTAAAGATTGACCCCATTTTTATCAAAGATTTGGGCTTGGCTGGGGCGTTATCTGCTAATCGCAGTAATGGGGTTGCGTCAATGGTCAAAGCAATTCAAGGAATTGCACAAAGTTACTTATAATTTTATTTATAGATGTTTTTTTATCCGTATAAGCGCGGAATTGTGATTTTGTTTTATTTTAAGAGCAGAGTAAAAATAAACAAAATCAACTTTTTCTTTGATTATAAAGAAAAAATATAGAGAGGCTACATATGAAACGGACTATAGGAGATTTTCTACTCGACAGATTGTCTCAAATTGGTGTTAAAGATATCCTTGGTGTTCCAGGAGATTATAATCTTCAACTTTTAATTCAAGCAGAAAAAAGAAAAGATATTAATTTCGTAGGTACTCGTAATGAGCTTAATGGTGGTTATGCTGCGGATGGATATTCTAGATTAAATGGAATTTCAGCATTACTAACGACCTATGGGGTTGGAGATCTTAGTGCAATTAATGCGATAGCAGGTGCTTATGCTGAATATGTTCCTATTGTTTGTATAACAGGTGCACCTCCATTAAATAGTATGTATCGACGTCGTTTTTTGCATCATACAACCGCAGAAGGTAACTTTGAAGATGTTATGAGCTGTTATCGCTCTTTTACGGTGGCACAAGCAAGGATTGCACCTCAAAATGCAGTGGAAGAAATTGATCGTGTGTTACGTGCTTGTGTTCGTAAAAAACGCCCTGTTTATCTGCAAATTCCTTCTGATATTACGTTTTTTGAAATTGATGTTTATAATGAAAAGCTTTCATTGCGCCAGCAAACGAGTGATGCTCAGCAACTAAATGCTGTTGTTGCGTGTATAGAAGAAAAGCTTGCCAAAGCACAAAATCCTTCTGCGTTACTTGGAATGGCGTTAGATCGATTTGGGTTGCATGATGCTACTCAATCTATGATTGAAAATTTGCAGATACCTTTTGCAACAACATCTGCAGCACAATGTGTATTAGACGGTGACCATCCTCAGTGGATTGGTGGATATAGTGGACATTCATCTTCTGATTTAGTTAAAGCTGCGATTGAGGAATCAGATTGTTTATTTGGATTAAATGTCAAATTTACAGATAGTAATTCCAGTTATTTTACCCAAAAAATCCCAGAGAATATGATTGATATTCGTCCATTTAGAACGATCATAGGCCATCAAGTTTTTGAAGGTGTTTCTGCGATTGAGTTACTAAATCGTTTATCTGAGATAAAACCTCCTAGAAAATATCAAAACTGGAAACCAAAGACAGCTAAAACGGGTAATTCTTGGGTAGCTAAAAAAGATGAAAAACTTATTCAAAATCGCTTTTGGGAACGTGTGGAAAAATTCATTAAGCCTCATGATGTTGTCGTAACTGAAGCTGGAACTTCTATGCGTGGGGTTAAGATTTTAGATATGCCTTCTGGTATTACGATTATCAGTCAACCTTTATGGCTTTCTATTGGATATTCTTTGCCAGCACTCTTTGGATCTTCATTGGCACAGCCAGACCGTAGACAAGTGATTTTCATTGGGGATGGTTCATTTCAATTAACTGCTCAAGAAGTATCTTCATTTTTTGAACACGATCTTAAGCCAATTATTTTCTTGATTAATAATAGAGGTTATACGATTGAGCGCGCCATTATGGGCTTTCATGCTAAATATAATGATATTCCGAACTGGAACTATCGTCAGTTATTTGATGCATTTAGTGATGGAAAAGAATATTTTGCCCGCCAAGTTAACACTGAAGATGATTTGGAAAAGGCATTAAATGAAGCTGAAAAAGTGCCAGATCAATTGCGTTTGATTGAAATTATGTTTGATCCTTTGGATATTCCCAAAGCGGTTCAATCTTCTGCTAATATGGTGGCGGCTTTTAATTATGGCCCAAGGGGTCTAAGAGAGCTTGATAAAAAGATAGATGATTAAGCTATTTATATAAAATATAAATTAAAAAACCAGTAAATAAATTGTTTACTGGTTTTTTTATACGCTAATTTAACAAAAATATTTATTTTAAGTAATATTTTCTTGTTGAGGAACTTCGATATCGATTTCTAATGTAGAGAAATCATTACCTCTATCGACTTTGATCTGAATTTTTTCTTGATCAATAGAAATATGTTTTTGAATGACTTCCATAATTTCTTTTTGTAATTTTTGTAACAAATCTGAATTTGAATTTCTGGAAGACCGCTCATGTGCAAGTAGGATTTGTAAGCGATCTTTGGCAACAGGGGCAGAATTTTTCTTTGTAAACAAATTTGAAAAAAAACTCATGATCCATTCCTTCCAAGTAACCAGTTAAAGAATCCTTTTTTATCGGTAGGAACGGTTACTTCAATTTTGTCCCCTTGCAAACGTTTTACGGCCTCAGTATATGCGCGAGCTGCGGCAGAATTAGGGGAAGATAATGTAATAGGAGAGCCAAGATTTGAGGCTTTTAAAACATCCTCACTTTCTGGGATGATGCCAATCAAGGGAATTGAGAGAATTTCAAGAATATCATCTGTATTTAGCATATCGCCACGAGATGCACGGCTAGCTGCATAACGGGTTATTAAAAGATGTTTTGGTATTTTTTCACCTTTTTGTGCTTTGTCAGTGGTACTGTCTAAGATACCAATTATACGATCACTATCGCGTACAGATGATACTTCTGGATTCGTAATAATAATAGCTTCATCGGCGAAATGCATAGCCATCTTTGCGCCGCGTTCGATTCCAGCAGGGCTATCACAGATAATCCAATCGAATTTTTCTTTAAGTTCGGTAATAACTTTTTCGACACCATCTTCGGTTAAGGCATCTTTGTCTCTGGTTTGTGAAGCGGCAAGAATATAAAGGTTTTCAACACGTTTATCTTTGATCAATGCTTGGGATAATGCTGCTTCACCTTGAATGACGTTTACAAAGTCAAAAACTACACGCCGTTCAGCCCCCATAACGAGGTCCAGATTTCGAAGTCCAACATCAAAATCAATCACAACAACACTTTGTCCTGTTTGCGCCAAGGCTGCCCCAATCGCAGCTGTTGATGTTGTTTTACCAACCCCGCCTTTTCCAGAGGTAACAACGATTACCTTTGCCATATTATTTCCTTTAATTCTTACCAGTTAGAAAATTATTACTTGATATTATGTAGCAATGCTAGAGATTTAGAAAGGGATTTACCCATTATTATTTTATTTTTATTAAAGGAGTTACAGTCATAACATCATGATCTAAGTAGACTTGTGCTGCTTTCATGCTTAAATGATCGTCGACTTCTTCTGCGGTCATGTAAAATCCATCAATTGCCATTAGTTCTGCCTCAAGTTGATAAGCAAAAATTCTGGCTTTGGGTTGACCACTAATCCCTGCAATGGCTCGGCCTCTTAATGCCCCATATACGTGAATAGATCCCCCGGCGACGATCTCAGCACCAGAGGCAACAGAATTAGTGATAATGACGTCTCCTTCGGGGAAAAGGATACTTTGACCAGATCTGACAGGCTCATCAACAATAAGACATGGGGTCGGTGCGTTTGAAGGCAGAGGATTAGCAGGCATATCTAAATTATCGATATGTTTTCCATTACCGAAAATAAAAGTTTTTGGCCAATTTTGAAGAGCGTCCCATGTGGATGATCCGCCTTCGACGCAAATTACTTGAATATTCCTTTGAGTTAAAGCAGTATGAAGTCCATCCAACCCTTCTTCATTTCCAGAGAGAAGTTCAAGATTAACAATAACAGGCTTACCCAAGAAAAAGAAAGAAGAGCTTTTGAGTTGTTGGTCCAAGCTTGATAACCAGTCAGGCAAAGAGCCTTCTGGAGAGAGAACTAAGGCCAAGAAAGAGCGGCCTCTAATACGTATTTTGGGAAGAGAGGGAGAGGTGTCCGGCACGAATAATATTTCCTATTAGACAAGCAGAAAGAAAGATCAGATTAACTTATAATGTTTTATTTAGGATGAAAATTAAAAATTGATTTTAATATCCATTTTATCTTTTTTTGTCACTTAAATATCTATTATTTTCCAAATTTTAAAAAATAGTGTTTTTTGGAAAAGTTTGATATTATAAATTGTTTTTTAGCAATATTTCATAGGATATTGAATGTAATGGTGATAAAGCTGTTAAATTTAAAAGTTCAATGTTATATTTTCATTCGTTTATGATTTTATAGAAAAAATGGCTAATTTATATGCGTATGTTGTATCATCTGCCTCTTTGTCCGTTTAGTCGAAAAATTCGCCTAATTATGGCAGAAAAACGGTTGTCTTTTGAATTAATGACAGAGACGGTGTGGAAAAGAAGACCAGAATTTCTTGCGATTAATCCTGCTGGAATGGTGCCCGTTCTGGTAGAGGAAACAGGATTAACTATTCCTGATTCTTATGCAATCTGTGAATATTTAGAAGAAGCTTACCCTGACACCTCATTGATGGGACGAACGCTTGCCGAGCGAGTTGAGGTGCGGCGTTTAACAGCTTGGTTTGATGATAAATTTTCGCGCGAAGTTACGCACAATCTTTTATATGAAAAAACCTTTAAACGTTTTTTTGGTAATAATAACCCGAATGCACAAGCGTTAAGAGAAGGTTATGAGAATATCAAAACACACCTTAATTATATTGCTGAACTAACTGAAAATAGAGTGTGGTTGGCAGGAAATAATTTATCTATGGCCGACTTTGCAGCTGCTGCGCATCTATCTGCATTGGATTATATTGGGGATGTAAATTGGGACAAGAATCCTTTGGTCAAAGATTGGTACGCACGTATTAAATCCCGCCCTAGTTTCCGTTCTTTGTTAAATGATCGAGTAAGTGGTGTTATTCCTCCGAAATATTATGCTGATCTAGATTTCTAATCATTTGGATGAGGGTATGAAGTCTGAAAAACCTGTTATTTTGCAAGTGTTGCCGGCCTTGGGGACTGGGGGTGTAGAGCGTGGCACTGTTGAAATGGCGCAGGCAATTATTAATGCAGGTGGAGTGGCTGTTGTCGCAAGTGCCGACGGTATTTGGAAAAATGCATTAGAACGCATGGGTGCGGTTTATATTAATCTGCCTTTAAACTCAAAAAAACCTTGGGTGATTTGGAAAAATCAATTTGCTTTGGAAAAAGTAATTAAGGATTATCATGTTGATATCGTGCATGTACGTTCCAGAGCGCCAGCATGGTCTGCTTGGTTGGCAGCAAGAAAATCAATAGTTCATTTCATCACAACTTGGCATGGTGTATTCAGTGAAACTTGGAGAGGGAAACGCTGGTATAATCAAGTTATGACCAAGGGTGAGCGTGTGATTGCGATTAGTCATTATATTGCTGAACGATTGAAAAATAACTATGAAGTAAAAGAACAGATATTGCGTGTTATTCCTCGTGGTGTTGATTTAAAATCTTTTGATCCAGAGCATCTTTTAGGGGACAGAGTCGCTGATATTGCTCAGAGATGGAGAATTCCTGAAAGTAAAAAAATTATTTTATTGCCAGGGCGTCTAACAGCTTGGAAGGGACATGAATTGCTGGTGCGTGCGATGGCTAAGATTGGTTCAGAGCATCAAGATTGGATTTGTGTTTTTGTTGGGCCGTCGAAGGTCAAAGATCAGTTTACTCAAAAGCTTATGTTATTAGCAGAACAATTAAAAGTTAGAGATCGTTTATATTTTGTCGGCAATTGTCAAGATATGCCCGCAGCTTTGACATTGGCTAATATTGTCGTTGTGCCTTCTTTAAAGCCTGAACCTTTTGGTCGCGTTGTGATCGAAGCTCAGGCGATGGAAAAACCTGTAGTCGTGGCTAATCATGGTGGGGCTGCTGAAACGGTCATAGATGGTAAAACAGGATATGTTTTTGAACCTGGAAATTCAGATGCTTTGGCTGATTTATTACAGCAATTGATGGAACAATCAGAAGCTGATTTAAAATGGGTAGGAAGGCTTGCCAGAGAGGATGTGCAAGAGCATTATACGCTTGAGCAAATGCAACAAGCAACATTAAAAGTTTATAATGAGATCCTGCCTGAAACAAAACAATTAATGCTACTATGAATAGAACATCGAAAATTTTGGTGATCAGATTAGGTGCTTTGGGAGATTTTATACAAAGTTTTTATCCTTTTGCCGCTATTCGTCAATATCATGCACAAGATGAGATTACATTATTAACCACAGCGCCTTTTGTCGAGCTAGCACAGCATAGTCCTTGGTTTAACTCTGTAATTGTTGATGATAAGCCACATAAATTTAATATTGTGGGTCGATTAAAATTGCAAAAAAAATTGCAAGGGTTTGATTTTGTTTACGATTTGCAAACCTCTGGACGTTCCAGTCAATACTTTAAATTAGCAGGAAAACCACGATGGTCCGGCATTGCTAAGGGTTCATCTCATCCACATGATAACCCTAATCGTAACGAGATGCATACAATTGACCGTCAAAAAGATCAGTTACAAAGGGCAGGAATTACTGATTTTCCTGAACCTGATTTATCATGGTTAGCGGCAGAGACTGGTTCTATTCATAAACCTTATGCGATTTTGGTTCCTGGATGTTCTATTAAACGACCTGAAAAGCGATGGCCTGTTGAATATTATGGAGAAATTGCCAAACTTTGTGTTGATAAGAGTATTCAACCTGTTGTTGTAGGCAGTCATGCTGAGCAAGCGCTTGTTGAGAGCATCCAAAAGCAGTGTCCACAAATAATTAGTTTAATTGGACAAACAACTTTGTTAGAGTTGAGTGCTATTATGAAAAAGGCAAAATTTGCACTGGGAAATGATACAGGTCCGATGCATTTAGGGGCTATGGTGGGGTGTCCCAGTGTGGTTTTGTTTTCATCTGGCAGTGATCCTCTATTAACTGCCCCGCGTGGACGTGATGTAAAAATAATATATAAAGAAAATTTAAAGGATCTTTCTGTAAAAAAGGTTGCGCAAGCGCTGAAGTGGGTTCATTAATTTCTTGTTGTTTTGAGATAAAGATTTGAATTTTTTTGTTCTGGAGATTTGATTATGCTTTCTATTACTTTGCCTGATGGTTCTATCCGAGAATATGATGGACCAGTAACAGGCTTGACGATCGCACAATCTATTGGGGCGGGGCTGGCCAAAGCAGCTTTGGCGATGGAAGTGAATGGTAAGTTGGTTGATTTATCTGTGGCCATTACCGAGGATTCAACCGTTAAATTTATTACTAGAAAAGACGAAGAAGCACTAGAACTGATTCGTCATGATACTGCTCATATTTTGGCTCAGGCAGTTCAAGAAATTTATCCTGGAACACAAGTCACGATTGGCCCTGCAATTGAGAATGGATTTTATTATGATTTTGCACGAGATGAGCCTTTTAAGCCAGAGGATTTAGAAAAAATAGAGCGTCGTATGCATGAAATCGTGACACGCAACGAAGCTTTTATCCGCAAAGTCATGCCTCGCGATGAAGCGATTCAATATTTTGAAAAAATTGGTGAACATTATAAAGCAGAACTTATTCGTGATTTGCCAGAAACTGAAACAATTTCCGTGTATCAACAAGGCCCTTGGTTAGATTTATGTCGTGGCCCACATATGCGTACAACAGCTGATGTTGGGAATGCGTTCAAGTTGACCAAAGTTGCAGGTGCTTATTGGCGTGGGGATTCTAAAAATGCGATGTTATCTCGTATTTATGGAACAGCTTGGCGGGATAAAAAAGAGCTGGATGCGCATTTAACGCAACTAGAAGAGGCAGCACGTCGCGATCATCGTCGTATTGGTAAAGAAATGGACTTGTTTCACTTGCAAGACGAGGCCGCGGGTTCAATTTTTTGGCATCCTAAAGGATGGCAACTTTATACTACTTTACAAAATTATATCCAACGCACGCAACGTCGATATGGATATGTTGAAGTTCGTACGCCTCAGCTGGTTGATCGTTCCTTGTGGGAAGCCTCTGGGCATTGGGAAAAATTCAGAGAAAATATGTTTATTGCCTCTGTTGAAGATGAAGATCGTACTTATGCGTTAAAACCTATGAATTGTCCTTGTCATATTCAGATTTTTAATCATACGTTACGTTCTTATCGTGAACTACCTTTACGTATGGCTGAATTTGGCGCGTGTCATCGTTATGAACCTTCGGGTGCTTTACATGGTATTATGCGGGTGCGTTCTTTTGTTCAAGATGATGCGCATATTTTTTGTAGTGAAGATCAGATTACTTCTGAAACAGCTTTATTTGTTCATATGCTTTCTGAAGTATATAAAGACCTTGGATTTGAGAGTTTCCGTGTAAAATTTTCTGATCGTCCTGATGTTCGTGCAGGAGATGATGCAACTTGGGATAAGGCTGAAAACAGCTTAAAGGATGCTTGTAAACAAGTTGGTGTTGAATTCGAGCTTAATCAAGGTGAAGGGGCTTTTTATGGTCCTAAACTCGAATTTGTACTTAGAGATGCCATTGGTCGTGATTGGCAATGTGGTACATTGCAAGTTGATTATGTATTACCAGAGCGTTTAAAAGCATCTTATATTGGTGAAGATAGTGCCAGACACCGTCCTGTGATGTTACACCGTGCTATTGTTGGCTCATTTGAACGATTCTTGGGGATTTTAATTGAGCAGTATGCGGGTTCTTTTCCATTATGGTTAGCACCAGTTCAAGTCGTGGTTGCAACTATCGTTAATGATGCTGAAGAATATGCGCAAGAGGTCGTGGATTTATTGCGAGCAACAGGCATAAACGTAGAGCTTGATGCCAGAAATGAAAAAATAAACGCAAAAATTCGTGAACATAGTTTGCAACATGTTCCTGCTATTTTGGTCGTTGGGCGTAAAGAAGTTGAAGAACGAAAAGTTGCTATTCGCAGGCTGGGTGGCGCAGCACAAGAGGTGCTTGATCTAGATGAAGCGGTAGAGATTTTAACCAAAGAAGCAACTCCTCCAGATCATAATCGTGTTCCTGTTGCAAAACAAAAATTAAATCTTCATTGTGAAGGCTAGATCGTTTAATAAAAATAGATTATACTAAGAATCAAACAGTTTATATACCTTTAGAAAGAGTATCATACAGAATATATGTGCATTTATTGCAAAATAAAGTTATGTCTTTCTAAGGTAAATTATTAGAAGGAAAAGTAACCATAGTAGTAAAGACATCGACACCTCCCACGACAAACCGCGAAGGTCCGCTTGTTGATGAGGAAATTCGTGCACCTCAGGTTCGTCTTGTTGGTGCTGAAGGCGAAATGTTAGGCATTGTTGCGACACGTGAAGCTTTGAAAATGGCTCATGCAGTTGGGTTAAGCCTTTTAGAGGTTAGCCCGAATGCAGAGCCTCCCGTAGCAAAGATTCTTGATTACGGTAAGTTCAAATATGAACAACAAAAAAAGAAAAATGAAGCGCGTAAAAAACAAAAAGTTATCGAGATCAAAGAATTAAAAGTTCGTCCAAATATTGATCAAAATGACTACATGGTTAAATTAAATGCTGCAAAGCGTTTTCTTGCCGGTGGTGATAAAGTTAAGTTAACGCTTCGTTTCCGTGGTCGAGAAATGGCTCACCAAGAGTTAGGTGTTCAACTTTTAGAACGTTTTCGTTTGGATTTGGAAGCCGAAACTAAGGTAGAACAATTGCCAAAACTTGAAAATCGCCAAATGATTATGGTTTTAGCGCCACGTTAAAAAGATAAGGTATGTAAGAGATTACATACCTTTTTTATTATAATTAAATTTATAAAAAATCCTCGCTTTTCATATAATGATAGATTAATTTTACTCTGAGATTTTATGAAAATATTGTACTATATGAAAAGCATCAAGGAATTTTTTAATGACAATACAGTCCCGTTTTACTGGTTTTTGCCAAGAGGTTAAGGATGGGATTGTTGTCGGCTGGGCAATTAATATTGTCGCCCCTCAAGAGCATGTTATTCTATTTGTTTATATTGATGATCAAAAAATAGCTGAAATTAAATGTGATCAAAATAGAGAAGATATTCAAAAACAAATTAATTTCTTACGCGGAGATATTGGTTTCCAATTTATTATTCCTGATAAATTTCGAGATGAAAAAAAACATGAACTCTGTTTTCGTTTTTCAGATAACAATGTATTATTGTTTTTAGATCCTCAAAAACAAGGGGGAAGGTTGCCTTTTATATCATTTTCGCTATCTGAAAATAATAAGGTAAATCAATATGTTTCTTATATTGATGGATGGAAAAATGGCGCAATTAATGGTTGGATTTTAAAAAAAGATTTATATACAGGTCAGTATACGGGAAATTGTGTAGTTAAGGTTTTCGTTAATGGTACTGAATTAAAAACAATTTCTGCCAATCGTTATCGACCTGATGTTGCCAGTGCTTCAGGAGGGGATCCATATTGTGGTTTTTCCGTAGTTGTACCGACAACGTTAAGAAGACGTTATCGTGCAACGTTCAGGTTATTAATTTTGCCTGAGGAAATAGATGTCGAAGGCAGCCCTTATGAGGCAACGCTTATTGATGATGTTTTAGAACAACAGCTGATTGTAATGAACAATCATGTTGACTCTCTTTATAAAGAAATCACACAATTACGCAAAGAAATACAAAAACTTGTTGCTTCACCTGAATATGTCATAGAGGAATATGATGTGTGGGCAAGAAAATATTTTCCTTTTCTTGAGCCTAAAACTAAATCACTGCAACAACAAATAAGAAAAAAAAATATTCCTTTTCAGAATCCTCTGGTTACAATTATTTGTCCTGTTTATGACCCGGAATTACAATATTTCAGTGAGGCTGTTGAATCTGTATTTAGACAGACATATCAAAACTGGGAATTATTATTAATTGATGATGGTGGTAAATCAACAGAAATTAAAAAAGAATTAAAGTCTTTAGCTAAAGAAGACCCTAGAATTAAAGTAATTACATTAAAAGAAAACAAAGGTATCTCAGCAGCAACCAATGCTGGAATTAAAAAAGCTACAGGTGAGTGGATAACTTTTTTTGATCATGATGATTTGCTGGTTCCTCAAGCATTGGAAATAATGCTTTATTCTGCTTATTTGCAAAAGGCTAAAATTGTATATTCTGATGAGGATAAGCTTGAGAATAGTGGTATATATATTCAACCTCATTTTAAACCAGATTTTAATTATCGTTATTTGTTAGGTATCAATTACATTTGTCATTTTTTAATGGTTAGTGCCGATCTTGTTAAGAAAGTAGGGCAGCTTCGATCAAAATATGATGGTGCTCAAGATCATGATTTCTTATTACGTTTAACTGAAATCACGCCTCACGATACAATTTATCATTTACCTGAAATTTTATATCATTGGCGAATGACCCGTAACTCTACAGCTGAGACAATAGATCATAAACATTATGCAATTGATGCTGGTGTCGCATGTGTTAGTGATCATTTAAAAAGGATGAAAAAACCAGCTATAGTGTCTTCTTTGGATGGGTCTACGGCTTATCAGATTGAGTGGAAAAGCCAAACATCTCCCCATGTTGCCATTATTATACCTTTTAAAGATCAAGCAGAAATAACACAAGAATGTGTAGATCGACTATTAAAGAACACAAATTACATAAATTATACTATTTTACTGGTTGATAATGGTTCGTGTGAAGAGAAGACTTTACGATTTTTAGAGGAATATAAAAAGCATGATCGAATAGAAATTCTGCCAATTCATGAAGAATTTAATTTTGCTCGATTAAATAACTTAGCCGCAAACCATATCAAAGCTGAGTTTTATCTCTTTTTAAATAATGATGTTTTTGTAGATGATCCAAATTGGTTAACGAAACTGGTGAATGAAGCTGCTTTATTTGATGATGTTGGTATTGTCGGGAGCAAGTTATTATATCCTAATGGCCGTGTACAACATGCGGGTGTTATTGTATCACTTACTCACGTTGCTGATCATTTGGGTAAAGGGGAGAAAAAAGATGACGAAGGATACATAAAGCGCTCTATATTATCTCAAGAATTGACAGCAGTTACAGCGGCAATGATGTTAGTTAAAGCCTCTGTCTTTCATGAGGTCAATGGTTTTAATGAAATTCATCTTAAGATTGCGTTTAATGATGTTGATTTATGCTTAAGAGTTAAAGAAGCAGGGTATAAAGTTGTTTTTTGTGCAGATTGTGTTGCTGTGCATCATGAAAGTCTCTCTCGGGGGAGTGATGATCAGCCAAAACATAAAGCCAGGTTTGAAGCAGAAATTAAATATATGAATGATACATGGAAAGATACGAAAATGTATCAAAATGATCCTGCTTATTCACCTTATTTTTTGCCTGAACCTCCATTTTTTCATAACTTAGTCGATCCTGATAAATAGAAATATGATTAAATCCCTATTTTCATAAGTGTTAATATTAATGAAAATAGGGATTATATAAATTATTTCTCGATCTGGTTAAAATCAGCTATCAGGCAAGCAGTTTGGTCGATTTGAGAAAGTAATTTAAGACGATTGCTGCGAATAGCAGAATTTTCGTCATTGATGGTTACCTTTTCAAAGAAAAGATCCAAAGGACCTTTTAGGGTTGTAATGCTGTTCATGGCCTTATCGAATTGTTCTTGTTTAACGGATGCACTGATTTGTTCCATGGCTTTATTCAATGCAGAAGAAAGATTTTTTTCTTCATCTTGTGTAAATAAAGCAATATCAGTTTCCCCTTGATGAGGTCCGTCTTTTTTGTTTTCGATACGTAAAATATTGCTGGCGCGTTTAACAGCTGCCAGTAAATCTTTACCATCGTTTGTTGCAACAAAAGTTGTAATAGCTTCTACTTTTTTCAAAAGTTCAACTAAATCGGTAAACTGCTTGGTTGGGGCAACAGCAGATAAGATATCGTATCGAGAACCTTCACTGCGTAATTGCACATAAAGACGTTCGTAAATAAATTCTGATAAAAGTCCAAGATCTCCAGAAGATTGTAACGCTTGTGGCAAGCCAAGGACAGCAAAGTCAAAGAGCGCTTTAATATCAAGGCGAAGTTGATTTTCACGAATAATACGAATAACACCCAAAGCAGCACGGCGCAAAGCATATGGATCACCAGAACCACTAGGTTTTTCACCAATAGCAAAGAACGTGGTTAAAAGATCAATTTTATCGGCCAGAGCTGTAATGATAGAAACTATTTGTGTTGGAACACTATCACTTGGGCCAACAGGTTTATAATGTTCAGAAATTGCAAGGGCAACTTCAGGGGATTCTTGGTCATGTTTGGCATAATACCCTCCCATAATCCCTTGAACCTCTGGGAACTCACCGACCATGCCTGTGGTAAGATCGGCTTTACAAAGTAAAGCAGCACGTTTTGCAATTTTTTCATCGGCTTTTAATTGTTTAGCAAGATAGCCTGCTAATCGTTCTAAACGTTGAATACGCTCATATTGACTGCCAAGTTTGGCATGAAAAATCACATTTTGCAGTTGTTTGTTACGTCGTTCTAAAGAAGTTTTACGATCTTGATCCCAGAAATAACGAGCATCAGCAAAACGTGCACGTAAAACACGCTCATTTCCTGCGATAATCAGCTTGCCTTCATCATCAGGAATAATATTGGCAACAAATGCAAAGGCACTAGCAGGTGAACCATCTTTATTTTTTAAGGCAAAATAGCGCTGATTGACTCGCATAGATACTTGCATAACTTCAGGGGGGAGGTCCATGAAGATTTCATCAATTTTACCCAACAAAGGAACGGGCCATTCAACCAATCCTGTAACTTCGTTTAATAGTCCTTCATCAGGAACTAATTCCAGATTTGCTTTTTGCGTTAACGCTGTAATGTCATTAAGAATTTTTTCACGACGTTTATCTGGATCTGCAATGACGAAACGAAATTCTAATGTATCTTCCCATTGTTGTGCATTTTGTATTTCGAATATTTCAGGTGCAAGATAACGGTGGCCTTTTGTCTTATTACTACAAACCAACCCATGTGCGTCATCTTCAGAAGTAGCCAAATTTAATGGAATAATTAGTCCATCTAAAAGACAGGTAATATAGTGAAGAGGTCTAACCCAAGTAAATTGACTGCCATTACCCCAACGTTGAGATTTAGGCCAAGGGAATTTCCAGAAAATCTGTGGTAAAGCTTGAGCTATGAAATCTGTTGCTGATACTGCAGCGACCTTCTTTTGTAATACCCAAAACCCATTTTCTTCAATAAGATCAGATTTTTGTGCTTGATGCTTACGCAAGAACCCTTCAAGCGCTTTTTCTGGTGCCGTTGTGCGTGGTCCGCGCTCTTGCACTTCTTGAGCTGGGATAGAGTTTTTGATTGCTAGTTGAATAGCAATGCGGCGTGGTGTGCTGAATGTTTTAATCTGTTGAGGTGACAGATTACCCAGAGCATCACATAACAAGCGCTGAAGATTCTCAGTAGCTTGGCGTTGCATACGCGCGGGAATTTCTTCGGAAAATAATTCAATAAAAAGTTCTGACATCTTACTTTTCCTCTGCTAGCCAAGTTTCACAACAATGTTTAGCCAAGTTGCGAATACGACCAATATAAGAGGCTCTTTCATTCACACTGATCACCCCACGGGCATCAAGCAAGTTAAATAAATGGCTGGCTTTTAAACAATAATCATAAGCAGGTTGCGCCAATTTTTGATTAGCTAATGCTTCGGATTCTTTTTCTGCGTCTTTAAAGTGGCTAAATAGAATTTCCGTGTCTGCACACTCAAAATTAAAACGAGAATAATCTTGCTCTGCTCTAAGGAATACTTCACCATAAGTTAGACCATGATCATTAAACGCCAGATCATACACATTTTCGATACCTTGGATATACATTGCCAAGCGTTCCAAACCATAAGTAAGCTCTGTGGATGGAACCGAGGTTGTAATTCCTCCAACTTGTTGGAAATATGTAAATTGGGTGACTTCCATCCCATCGCACCAAACTTCCCAACCTAATCCCCACGCACCAATTGTTGGGTTTTCCCAGTCATCTTCAACAAAACGAATATCGTGTTTGCGAGGATCAATCCCAATTGCTTTATAACTTTCAAGTAAAAGTTCTTGGCTGTCTTTAGGTGAGGGTTTTAATAAAACTTGATATTGATAATAATGTTGCAAACGGTTGGGATTCTCGCCATAACGGCCATCTGCTGGTCTGCGGCAAGGCTGTACATAAGCCGCCTTCCAAGGGGTGTTTCCCAATGCGCGCAATGTTGTATGCGGGGATAGTGTTCCTGCACCAATTTCAAGATCATAAGGTTGTAAAATAGCACATCCTTTGGAATCCCAAAAATCATGAAGTTTTAAAATAAGTCCTTGAAAAGACAATGGACGGTTTAAAGAAGGTTTTGAAATCGTATTCGAAGGCATGAAGGTTATAATTCCAAGAAAACGAACAGAACAACAACATATTTTGAACAAATATTATTGTTATTTCTTTAGGTGTAAATAAAACAATTAACTATATAGTATATAGGATATAACACAATCAAAGCGAAAAAAAACTTGTTAAATTTGCTGTAAAAGCCACATACTATTACAAAGATTAAATCTTACAAAAAGGTTATGAATAAATGAATAATGAAGAACGTGAGCTTATTAATAAATTTTTTGATAGGGTCGGTGGTAGTGCCTCATCCCAACCTGGTTCCGTTCCTGTAGCGAATCAGATGCCGCCTGTTGATCCTGATGCAGACCGTTTGATTAAAGATAATTTACAAAAATACCCAGAGGCTGGGTATCGCATGACACAAATGGCGGTTGTGCAAGAAGCTGCGTTGGTTGAGGCACAAAATCGTATTCGTCAATTAGAATGGCAGGTGCAACAAACATCTCAACAAATGCAACAGATGCAACAACAAAGTCAAAACCAACCACCTGCATCTGGTGGCTTTTTGGGCGGGTTGTTTGGCGGAAATCGTCAACAAAGTCAGGCAGCATCACAAAATCAAGTTCCCCCTCCTGGGTGGGGAGCTCCGAATAACCAACAACAATTTCAAGGACAGCAACGCGGGCCACAGGGACAACCTGGACGTCCTTATCCTGGACAACAAGGGACTTATGGCGCCCCACCTCCTCAAAATTATCCTCCTGGATATCAACAAGGAATGTTCAATCGTGGCGGTGGCGGTTTTCTTGGTAGTGCTTTGACAACAGCAGCTGGGGTTGCTGGGGGAATGTTTGCTTATAATGCGCTTAGTGGCATGTTTGGTGGTAGCCATGCTGGTGGGGGTGCAGCAGCAGGAGGCGCCGTTGATCCAGCAGCGGCAGGTGCTGCTGATCCTTTTGGTGGTGGCGCAGATCCATTTGCTGGGACTGGAGCTGGGGTTGATCCTAATTTTGATGCAGGTGCAGGCACTGATGCTGGTTGGGGTGATGATACTTCTACTGATGATAGCGGCTGGGGTGGTGGTTCCGATGATAGTAACTGGGGCGACGATAGTTTTTAATAATCAGTTTCCAACTCTGTTAAGGAACTAATAATTTTACAGAGACAGGGCAATGATCTGATAATTTATTTTGCGCGTCATTGCTTTGTTCTTTGTATTTCATAACCCTTAGAGAGTCAGGTAAAAACCATTTATTAGCATTTGGGTCTATGATAAATCCATCAATGAAATAATTACCTTCCCAACAAGGATTAGCTTTGTAAGCGGTGGGGAAATATAGGTCTATATTGGATAATGATTTAAAAAATAAATCCTGTGGAGAAACAACCCGATTAAAGTCTCCTATGATGATAAAAGCTTGTTTTTCTTTGACGCGATTTTGAATCCATTTTTGTATAATTGGCTGTTGATCTTTTAATAAAATGCAAGATGGCTTCAGTTTCGGGCGGTCCAAGGGATAATCTTGACATCCAGATTTCAAATGAATAACGAGTATTCGCATGCTGCTTTGTTTTGTATAAAGAGTAATATCCAAGCCACTGCGTAGAGGGCGAAATCTATCAATACGACTCAGCTCTGTTAAATCCGAGTTTTGTTTTATATCTTTGAATATGTTTTTACGAACGGCAAGGGCTGTATGTTGAGCAATAGGGTCTTTTGAAATATAAAAGAGATATTGATCTTTTGGAAAAATTAAATTTAAAGTTTCAATAGAACCGACTTCTTGTAAAGCAATAATATCAGCCTGTAATTTTCCCCCATAGTGAAGCAACATTTTAAAATCAGCGGATTGCCTAAGATTGACATCTTGAGGAATAGGAAAGTTTTGAGTGTCTTTCTGTGAAACTAGCCACTCTACATTCCAAGTGGCCAGTTTTAGTATTGTTGCCCGTCCAGGCCTAGTGGTCAGTAAAAGTAATGTATAAAAAACATATAATAGAAACTTTTTATACATTAATGTTTAATAAATTATTCTTGTAATTTTCGTTCGTCAACTTGGCCTTGTAACAGGTCAATTGCTTGGCTGACGGTCATATCATGACGAGTTTCTTCGTTAAGAACATAAACCTGGCCATTGGGAATATCGTAATACCATCCTTGTAGTGCAATTTCATTTCTTGCTAGAGCCGCTGCAATAGAGGGGTGGGTACGAAGATGTTGTAATTGTAGTAAAACATTATGCTCGGTTAATGTTTGAATATTTTCAGGGCCAACATCAGTTGCCGTTAGAGCATCTGTAACAGCATGTGCTGTGGCTGCAAATCGTAACCAGCTTTTTACTGCAGGCATCGAATCTGTTTTTTCTGGATGAATTAATGCACTCATTGCACCACAATTAGAATGCCCACATACAATAATGGTTGATACTTTTAATGCGCATACGGCGTACTCAATGGCGGAGGTAACACCTCCCATAGCATTTCCGTATGCTGGAATGATATTTCCAATATTTCTTAAAACAAATAAACTGCCAGGATCTTGATCAGTCAGAAGTTCTGGGTGAATACGGCTATCTGCACAAGTAATAAAGAGTGTTTTAGGTTCTTGACCGTTGGCTAGTTTACTAAAAAGTTCTTTGCGCTCAGGAAATTTCTCTGTTTTAAAGCGTTTAACACCGTGTAAAAGATTTAATAAAGTTTGTTTAGGATTTGAGTCTGGCATATAATTTCTTTCATTTTTGTAAAACCAAGAAGCTGTTATTCAGCAAGAAGATAAAAATATCTTAAAGAGATAAGAGGATATTGCAATTTAATTTTGTATAAATTTTTGTTACAATAAAAAAAAGCAGGCTTAAAAACCTGCTTTTTTTGAATTTATGAAGCGATTTTTTTAATCTCTTTTAAAATAGCATCAAATGCTTTTTGGTATTGACTTGCATCGGGACCTCCTGCTTGGGCCATATCAGGTCTTCCACCTCCGCCTGTACCACCAACCGCAGCACTGGCAATTTTTACCAGATCAACAGCACTGATGGTTTGAGAAAGTAATTTATTAACAGCTACCACAAAAGAGGCTTTCTCCCCAAAAGAAGAGAAAACAACGGCAATACCGTTATTCATTTTTTTGACTAAGCTTTCTGCTAATGATTTTAGCTCTTTGGGAGCAACATCCCCAAGATTACGCATGATATATTCAATATCACCAACTTTATCTGCACTACCCTGTTTATCCCCTCCAACAGCGATTTGGTGTTGAAGTTTTGAAACTTGTTGTTTTAGTGATTTACGTTCATCAAGTAATTGCTGTAAGCGTTCTACCAATTGAATGGCTGGTGTATTCAATAAAGAAGCGGCTTCATGTAAAGAAGCTTCATTTTGTTTGAAATAACTTTCAGCAGCTGCGCCAGCCACAGCTTCAATACGACGAATACCAGCTGCAACACCGCTTTCAGAAATAATATGGAATAAACCGACTTCAGCTGTACTGGTAACGTGAGTACCACCACAAAGCTCAATAGACCAAGCTTTTTGTTTTTCTATGTCGTTACCCATAGCAACGACACGAACTTCATCGCCATATTTTTCACCAAATAACGCCATAGCACCCATTTTAACAGCCTCATCTGGGGTCATAATACGCGTTACTACGGGCTCATTCTTACGAATTTCAGCATTAATGGCGTCTTCAATTAACTTGAGCTCTTCGGAAGTTAATGGCTTTGAATGGCTAAAGTCAAAACGTAAACGATCAATAGAATTCAAACTGCCTTTTTGAGTAACATGATCACCCAGTTGGTTTCTTAATGCCTGATGTAGCAAATGCGTGGCAGAATGGTGGGCTTTGATTGCCTGACGCTCTGTATGATCTAAATCAGCTGCAACAGGCTCCCCGACTTTCACAGAGCCTTTGATGACTTTACCATAATGAACGGTCAGTTCACCTAATTTTTTTTGTGTATTGGTGATGCTAATAATGGCATTCTTAGTGGTAATATAACCTGTATCGCCTGCTTGGCCGCCACTTTCGCCGTAAAATGGGGTTTGGTTAAGAAGGATTGCAACTTCATCATTCTCTTTGGCTTCTTGCACGGATTGATTGTTAACAATTATAGCTTGAATTTCTGCATCGGCGGTTTCGTTTTTATAGCCTAAGAATTCTGTAGACCCATGTTTGTCTTTTAATTCAAACCAAACCGTTTCTGTGGCATTGTCACCCGATCCAACCCATGCAGCTCTGGCTCTGCTACGTTGTTCATTCATAGCAGTATCAAAACCTTCTTGATCAACGGTAAAGCCTTTTTCACGTAAAGCATCTGCGGTCAAATCAAGAGGAAAACCATAAGTGTCATATAGTTTAAATGCGACATCACCAGGAAGCTTTCCTTTACTTGGTAGTTTGTTAGTTTCGTCATCAAGTAAAGAAATTCCTCGATCAAGCATTGTTTTAAAACGTTCTTCTTCACCTTTTAAGGTTTCTGAGATTAATGCTTCAGCTTGAATGAGTTCTGGATATGCAGCCCCCATCTCTGTAATTAAAGCAGGTAATAATTTATAGAAGGTTGGTTCTTGTGTGCCAATCATATGTAGATGACGCATTGCACGGCGCATGATACGACGTAGTACATATCCACGACCATCTTTAGAAGGCAGTACACCATCAGCAATTAAAAAAGCAGCAGAGCGCAAATGATCTGAAACGACACGATGACTAACTTTGTGTGGTCCAAAAGGATCCGTATGAGTAGCCTCAGCAGATGCACGAATCAAAGCTTGGAATGTGTCAATATCGAAATTGTCTCTTTTCCCTTGCATGATCGCTGCAAAGCGCTCAAGTCCCATACCTGTGTCAATTGATGGACGAGGAAGAGGGGTACGTGTTCCAGGAGGGTCTTCAAAATATTGCATAAAGACCAGATTCCAGATTTCCACAAACCGGTCTCCATCTTCATCAGGCGAACCTGGAGGGCCACCAAAAACATCTTCACCATGATCGTAAAAGATTTCAGAGCAAGGCCCACAAGGCCCCGTATCCCCCATGCGCCAAAAATTATCAGAGCTGTTGATACGAATAATTCGATCATCAGAAAAACCTGCGATCTTTTTCCATAAAGTCGCGGCTTCTTCGTCCTCAGCGTACACAGTGGCAAGCAGCTTGTCTTTCGATAAACCAAATTCCCGCGTGATTAAAGTCCATGCAAACTCAATTGCACCTTCTTTAAAATAATCACCAAAGGAAAAGTTACCCATCATTTCAAAAAAGGTATGATGGCGTGCTGTATATCCAACATTATCAAGATCATTATGTTTACCACCTGCTCTGACTACTTTTTGAGCAGTTGTTGCACGTGAGTAAGGACGATGCTCTTGTCCAGTAAATACGTTTTTAAATTGAACCATTCCTGCATTGGTAAAAAGCAAGGTTGGGTCATTTTGTGGAACAAGTGAAGAAGAGGGAACATGTTGATGATTATTTTTCTTAAAATAATCAAGAAAAGTAGAACGTATTTCGTTTGTACTGCGCATGGTAAAATAAATAATCCTAATCAGAATATAAACATGATCTGTTTAAAACATTTTTGGATAAAAAAATAGAGTAATAAAACTTTATGAACTATTTCACTATTTTTCTGATACTTTGCAAGTATAGCTGTTTAAACTTTTGCTGTGAAAGTTAATATTTTATGTCAGATGTTATTAAAGATACACTATCTTTATTTGATCAAGGTTTAATTGGACGTTTCCGTCGTGATTGTCAAAATGATTGGTTACAATTTACCCAACATAGATTTGTTAAAGAACTAGCAGCAGGCACATTGGAACAAAAAGAATTTCAGCAGTTTTTGATTCAAGATTATTTATATTTACATGATTATTGTCGTGTTGTTTCTTTGGCGATCTATAAAAGTAATGATTTCACAGAAATGCAATATTTTGCCTCTTTGATGCAAGGATTGTTAAATGCTGAGTTGCCTTTTCATATTAAATATTGTCAAGAGAGGGGAATTACGCAAGGACAGATTGAGAAAAGTTCGAAAACATTAGAACTTGTTGCCTATAGTCAGTATTTATTAAGTAAATCTATGCAAGGAGATTTGTTAGATCTGATTGTGTTACTGTCCCCTTGTTTGGTGGGATATGGTGAGATAGGTTTGAGGATGTCAATTGATAAGTGCACAAATATCAAAAATAATCCTTATCAATCATGGTTGAATACATATACTGATTCTCTGTACATAGATTTGATAAAAAAAAGTTTTTATTTTATTGACGAACTAGGAAAAAAATATGGTGCTGAACAACGGTATCAAACGCTGTTAGAAAAATTTACAATGTCTGTACGATTGGAAAGTGCTTTTTGGAATGTTGGACGCGCCAATCTACTTGGGGCTATTTCCTAGTTTTTTTTGAAAATTTATTAGTATAAACAAGTTTGCGAGAGAGGTTAAAATTTGCAAGCATTCCAGCAGCGGCACCAGCGATTAATGCGATAATAGGGTGATTTAGGCAAGTTGTGCTTAGACTAAATAAAATAAAAACAGTACCGCGGTTTAAAAAAAAACCCATACTATTAGCAATAATAAATTTTATCCATTGATATAAAATATATTGCTGTTTTCCCAATCCATTAAATGTCCAAAACCGGTTAATAAACCAATTTGATGTTGCAGCAATAAAATAAGCAATTAGGGTCGAGATGGTTAGTCCTATTAAAGGGCATAATAAATATACCGTGCTTGCATCAATTATTAAACCTGTAAACCCAACGAGTGCGAATTTGGTGAATTGTATCAGTTTTTTATGATGTTTATCAGGAGCTATATAATTGAAGAGCTTTTGAAATAATATATCAATAGAAGTTTTGACCACTCAGTAAAGACCTATAATGTTAAGTAATTATACGTATCTTATTTCATAAAAAAAAGGAGATATCAAAAGATACCTCCTTTTTTGAATTATTATCTAAATAATAAATTATTTAAGAATAATTTCTACGCGACGGTTTTGTGGTTCACGTACATTTGGTCCCGTTGGAACTAATGGATGAGATTCACCAAAGCCTTGTGTATAGATAGCACTTGCGGGAACGCCATCACGGATCAACTCAGCTTTAACGCTTTTTGCACGGCGTTGTGATAGACCCATGTTGTATTTTGCACCAGCTGCGCCACCACGAGCAGATGAAGTATCGGTATAACCGTTAACTTCGATACGTGTTGTTTGAACGCGTGTAGATGCTTGAGCTGCTTCACGAACGATTTCACGAGCGCGAGGTGTTAAAGCATATTTATCGAAGTCAAAGAATACTAAGTATGTACGAGCAGCTTCAACTGGAGGAGGTGCTACAGTTTGAACTGGAGGAGGTGCTGGTGGAGCTGTATCAAATGCATAACGCAGACCTAAGATAAATTGGTGGTTGAAACGATGATCAACTTTACCATTACCTTTGTAAACACCATTACCAACCCAAGAAGTTGATTTATATGTAGATTGGTCTAATTGACCCATCATACGATATTCTGTTGTAACAGCAAGACCAGGTACACCTGGGATGTCGTATGCAGCACCAACGATACCTTGGTATGCAAATCCACCATTGGTTCCACCAAGACGGTTTACGCTGCCATTACGGTAATTGGTTTGTAATGGACCCATATCTTGCCATAAGTAACCAGCACCAACACCAACAAATGGTGTAATAGGAACATCAATTCCGAATTGACGTAGGTCAATGTCATAAAGAACGTTTACTAATCCACCGTAACCTTGGTCATGTCCTTTGGTTTTGTATGCAGGTGATTCTGTACCTTTACGGCCATTAATGTTAGAATAGTTGTAAACGCCTTCTACTTCAACGCGAAGACCGTTACCAAAACCCCAACCAGCAGAACCAAAAGTTGTAAACCCGGTACCATGACGATACTGTGATTTGCTACCTGCAGCACTGTTTGTGCCATTTGCACGTGTGCTTGGTGAGAATGTAGCATGTTGATTTTGAACTAAGTTATAACCACCACCCAAGCTAACATAAGGGCCAGTAATTGTGCTAGCCATCGCTGCAGCGGGTGTGGCTACTGCAAAAGTCGTTGCAAGTAATGCTGTACGAAGACGCATCTTGACTTATCCTTTTAATTAAGTTTTGAGCGATAGACCACCGATTAAGATGGAAGCTCTTAAATAAATGAAACTCTATAACTAGGTATTAATCTAATCAATTTTATTGTAAAACCAAGAGTTTTTTTTTGTTTTACATGCAGTTCTATAGCACATGTAATAAAAATAACACAATAAAATATCTCAGTTTTTTTTAACCGTTAAAGATTAGTTGTAATAATAATAAAGTTTAAATTGAATGACAATCGTGGAAATGTTATTCTTGATAGAGAAATTAAATGATGTGCTTTCCATACAACAAAAAAGGTTTCAAATACAGCCATCATTCATTAGTAATTTTAGCAAATCTTCTTCTCTAACATCTTGAGAAGTAAAAGTTTTTCCTATTCCATTGACAAGTATGAAAAGTACTTTTGTATTTTTTACTTTTTTATCATGTTGCAGATGTCTCAGCAGGCTTGATGCTTGTAAAGGGAATGAGAGGTCTCTAATGGATGTTGGTAGTCCTACGCTTTTGAAGTGATGTAAAACGCGATCTGTATCCTCTTGTGGGCATATTCCCATGCTTGTACATAGTTTAAAAATCAAACAACATCCCAAAGCAACAGCTTCGCCGTGAAGAATACGACCATCATAACCTAATTCTGCTTCTAATGTATGTCCTAAACTATGCCCTAGATTTAAAAGATTTCTACCCTTTGAATGTTGTTCAAACTCATCATTTTTAATGATTCGTGCTTTGAAAGCGCATGCTCGCTCAACGGCCTCATCAAGATAGTGAGATTCTTTCGAAAGAATTTTTTCTCCGTTATTTTCACACCATTCAAACAGTTCTATATCATCAATAAGGCCAGCTTTTACGATTTCAGCATAACCTGCCAACAATTCTCTTTGTGGAAGCGTGTTTAAAGTATGAGTATCAGCAATGACAATTTGCGGCTGATAAAAAGCACCAAGTAGGTTTTTACCAGTAGGGGTATTAATACCTGTTTTACCACCTACAGAAGAATCAACTTGTGATAATAAAGTCGTTGGAATTTGAATGAATGGTAAGCCTCTTAAAACAGTTGCCGCAGCGAACCCGCTTAGATCCCCTGTAACACCACCACCCAACGCAATAACTGGAGTTTGTCTTTCAACATTCTTTTCTAAAAGGGTGTTGACAACTTGTTCGTAATATTTGAAAGATTTTGTGTTTTCCCCAGGAGGAATCAATATTGTTTCATATTCTATTTGAGATAAAGTTAAACTGTTGGTTAAAGTTTGCAAATGAAATGATGCAACGTTTTCATCTACGACAATAAAAACTTTTTTCTGAGATAGGAGAGGCGTTAGTAAGGTCCCTGCTTGTTGAAGCAAATTGGGACCAATTAGAACATTATATTGAGTATTAGATAGTGTAACAGGTAATGTGCGCATTTTTTTTGCTTGTTCCAAAATCGAAAGAATCTGAGTAAGGGTCGTTTCAATTTTATTGTCATGACAAGGGATTATATAGTCGGCTTCAGCATATACAGGATAACGTGTGGTTATAAGATCTGATAATATTTCACGTTTATTACTTGAATTTAATAAAGGTCGATGGGTATGATGAGAGATGCGTTCTAATAACGTATCAACGTTACAATGAAGCCAAATAGTTGTTGCTTGTTCTTTTAGCAGTTGACGAGTTTTAGCATGCATAAAAGCCCCACCACCCGTAGCAATGACAACAGAGGATTGTTTGATTAAACGGCGAATCACTTCATGCTCAACGCGTCTAAATTCTGCTTCTCCATATTGTTCAAAGATATCTGTGATGGTACAACCAGCAGTCTTTTCAATTTCATGATCGGAATCAATAAAAGGAATAGAAAGATATTGAGCCAGTTTTTTTCCAATGGTTGTTTTACCAGCGCCCATCAAACCAATTAATATAATAGGGCCATTTTTTTTTATATCTTTGTTTATCATAAAATTTACCAAAAACTGTGATTTGTTTTAAATATACGAACTGAAAGAAAATATTGAAACAGTATAACTTAGATTTGTTTTCCTAAAACAACCTATCGTAAAGCTTGATGTGTTATGGTATGGAAACAGTGTATTGTAACGGCTAAATTATAGAAATCATAGATTTAAAATTTTTAAGGAAAGATGATGCGTCGTCCTATTGTTATTCTTCTTGGCTTTATTGTGCTTGTATTTGTTGTTGTAATTGTACTTTTTGGATTAAAGGGACCTGAAATGCCAATTCAAGAAGTGCATAAAGTTATTCCAATGTCTAAATTCCAACAACAAACACCAACTCAAGCAATTCCAGCGCTTCCCACGACTGCAAATAATGTTCAACAACCTATTCCTGCAATGCCTCAACCTGGTGCTACCCCTGTAAATGCAACAACAGGCAATGTCGGACAACCAACTGGGAATCCTGTAATCCAAGGCGTACAAGCACCAACGGCTCCATCACAACCTGTTAATACCCCAAGTAACGTGACAGGAAATGCAACTGGGAAACCTCAACCTAATACTCAATCAACGGTTCCTTTGATTATTCCTCAATCGAATAATGTTTTAGGGAATACCACTGCACAACCAACGGCTAATCCTCCACAACCTATTCCGGCAATGCCACAACCTGGCGCTGTTCCTGGAAATGCTGCTGGAACCCCAGCACAACGTTAAGTTTGTTTAATTTATAATGAATAGTGCGTATCTTGAGTCTTTTCTTGAAATGCTAACCGCAGAACGTGGGGCTAGTAAAAATACGTTACAAGCTTATCAGGCGGATTTATATGATTTTGGATCCTATTTATTTCAAAATCATAAAGAAGAACTAGAATCCGCCTCTAAGGAAAATATTCAAGCTTATTTTGAGTGGATGGGTAAAGAGGGAAAATCTGCACGTACCGCAGCTCGGCGGTTATCTTGCTTACGTCAATTCTATCGTTTTTTAGTCAAAGAAGGAAATAGGCAAGATGATCCATCCTATTTATTACAAAATCCTTATTTGCCACAGACATTGCCTAAATATTTAACAGAGCTTGAAGTTGGTCTTTTGTTGGATGCTTGTGATCTTTTGGAAGATTACCGAAGAGGATTGGTTGCCAAAGCCGCACTAGAAATTTTGTATAGTTCAGGATTACGAATCTCTGAATTGCTTAAATTACGTAAAGATCAAATCCAATCAGATATAAAAATTTTACGAATCTATGGTAAAGGCGGCAAAGAACGATTGATTCCTGTTTCCGATTCGGCAATCAATGCCGCGATTGATTTAAAGAAAAATGACCATTATTTACAAAGTATCTTTTTGTTTCCTGGCCGAAACCCGTTAAAAAATCTTACTCGGCAAGGTTTTGATAAAATTTTATATCAAGTCGCTTTGCAGGCAGATATAGATCCACAACGAGTTTCTCCTCATGTATTACGTCATTCTTTTGCAACTCATCTTTTAGCGCACGGGGCAGATTTACGCTCTTTACAAATGATGTTGGGACATGAAGATATTTCTACAACACAAATTTACACACATGTTCAAACCGAACATTTGCAAAAAACTGTTCTAAATCATCATCCTTTATCATGTGAAATTAAAAAGAAGTGCGATTAGAAATCATCACTAAAGATAAAATGATAGATTTTCTGGTAAAGAAGCTATAGAATTTTATTTATTTGTGATATTTGCGGATGATTATGCGTCAATTTTTAGATTTTGAAAAATCAGTTGCTGAACTTGAAACAAAGATTTTCGAGTTACAGCGTGTTGAAGACTCCTCTGATGATGTAAATATCTCAGAAGAATTAAAGCAACTTATCGAAAAAGCAGATAAGCAACTTATTGCTTTATATGCCAAGCTTACCCCTTGGCAAAAAGTTCAAGTTGCTCGTCATGCACAGCGTCCTCATGCTTTGAATTATATCCAAGCTTTTATCGAGGATTTTACACCTCTGGCTGGGGATCGATTATTTGCAGAAGATCACGCCATAATTGGTGGAATTGGACGCTTTAATGGGCAAACCGTTGTGGTCATTGGGATTGAACGTGGTTCAGATCTGGATACACGTTTACAACATAATTTTGGAATGGCTCGTCCTGAAGGATATCGCAAAGCACAACGCTTGATGCGTTTGGCTAGTCATTTTGATGTTCCTGTAATTACCTTAGTGGATACTCCAGGTGCTTGGCCAGGGATCGATGCAGAGGAAAGAGGGCAAGCAGAAGCTATTGCGAAGTCTATTCAGACTTGTTTGCGCACTTCTGTATCAATTATCGCTGTGATTATTGGCGAGGGTGGCTCTGGTGGTGCAATTGCACTGGCAACGGCAGATAAAATTTTAATGTTAGAACATTCAATTTATTCTGTAATTTCACCAGAAGCGTGCTCTTCTATTTTATGGCGTGATGCATCTCAGGCTGCACAAGCTGCTGGGGCATTATGTTTGACAGCTCAAGATTTGTTGAGATTAAAGTTAATTGATCAAATTATTCCTGAACCTATGGGTGGAGCACAACGCGACCCTCAAATTGCGATCGAATCAGTAAAGAAAGCAATTCAAGAAGCTTTGGATCAATTAAAAGATATCCCTAAACAAGTTTTACAAGCTCAGAGAAGAGACAAGTTCTTGGCGATGGGTCGCCAAGAAGCAGAGTAAATTATTTAATGGGGTTCACCTTCTATAGGTTGATACCCCATCTTGACCAACAGATTATAAACCTCACTGGCGGCTTGCTCAACTGCTTGTTGATCTTGACCTTTGGTCACTAAGGCAACACCATTTTGTTTTTCATTTAGATAGAATGGATAAGATCCAATATCTGTTTGTGGAAATTTATTTTGAATTTCATTTAAATCAGCAGCAACTTTACCTTCAGAAGCATGATATGCGTACCATGTTTTCGAAATGATAGGTGGTCCATGACGTAAAGTAGGAATAATGCTATCCAGCATGGACTGCATGATTTGTGGAACCCCAGCCATCACATATACATTACCAATTACATATCCAGGTGCAACAGAAATGGTATTAGGGATTGGTTTAGCACCTAAAGGTAAATGAGCCATACGTTGACGAGCTTCGTTAAAGTTTTCTTTGCCGATATAGTCTTCTAACAATTTAAAAGATTCTGGGTGAATTTGATTGGGAACACCAAAAGCTTCTGCGATACAATCAGAGGTAATATCGTCATGTGTTGGGCCAATTCCTCCTGTGGTAAAGACATAATCAACAGCTGCTTTGATTTCATTAACAGTGTTAATAATGACTTTTGGATCATCGGGAATAACTCTGGCTTCCTTGAGTTTAATTCCTGAAATTGCCAGACTTTTTGCAATATAATTAATATTAATATCTTGCGTGCGCCCCGATAAAATCTCATTACCAATAATAATAATTGCGGCTGTAGGATTCATTGAAACTTTCCTGTGACATAAAAATATAAAATGATCTAAGATCAAATAGCAGTTGCTTTATAGTATAAGCGAAGGATTAAGAATGATACATACAAAATTTTTCGAGCCAGTTTGTTTGTGGGATGCCAAAACGTTACTTGGGGAAGGGGTAGTTTGGGTAGAACGAGAACAAAGTGTTTATTTTGTAAATATCTTAGAAAAGAAAATTTATAAATATCATCTTCAAACTCAGACGAAAACGATCTGGAATGCTCCAAAACAACCAACTTTTATCTTTCCAACAACAGGGCATCTTTTACTTTGCGGAATGGAGGATGGATTATATTGGTTTGATCCAGCTCAAGGAAAATTTACTCAGTGGTTTGTCATGCAAGAGTCCCAAGAAGGTAACCGATTGAATGATGGCTATATAGATTCTTTGGGACGCTTGTGGTTTGGTACAATGGATAAACAAGAGCAACATCCTTTTGGTTCGCTTTATTTATTAGATTTTCAAAAAGATGGCAAGATCTGCGCGGTTCCTCAGGATAGTCATTATACAGTTACAAACGGTCCTTTGATCATAGAAGAACAGCATAAATTATACCATAATCACTCAAATGAGCAGATCGTTTATCGTTTTGATTGGCAAGATTCTGGAAAAATTACAAACAAAGAAAAATTTTTAAAAATGGATAAAGGATATCCAGATGGAATGGCCGTTGATATGGCAAATCATCTCTGGATTTGCTTGTTTGGTGGACACCAAATTAGTGTTTATTCTGTTGACGCAGAATTGGTGCAAACAATTCCAATTCCCAGTTTAAATATTACTAAAATTGCTTTTGGAGGAGATGATTACAAAACTGCCTATGTAACAACAGCGACCAAAGGAATGACTGAAGCCGACAAACAGCTTTATCCATTAGCAGGAGGATTATTTTCTTTTAAGGTTTCTACACCAGGTAAACCTCAAAATTTATTTCAAATTCCAGAAATGTCGATTTTAAAATAATAGGTCTTTGAGTAATGGAATAAAAGGTTTATCTGCCTCCATAACTAGGTAATTATCTAACTCATCAGCGGGGACCCATGCCAGCTGCTGATTCTCTCTGGGTTCTGGCAGGTTTTTCCATTTATGACAGACATATAAAGGCATGAGTAAATGGAAATCTGTATATTCATAAGAAGCAAAGGTAAATGGGGCTAGGCAGCTTTGGGAAACATCAACATTAATTTCTTCTTTTAATTCTCTAACTAAAGCAGCCTCTGGTGTTTCACCAGGCTCAATTTTCCCCCCTGGGAATTCCCACATTCCTGCCATAGATTTTCCTTCTGGCCTACGAGCCAGTAATAAACGGCCATCAATATCAATGAGTGCTCCTGCAACGACTAATAAGATTTTTTTGGGTATTGAGGATGATGGGTTTAAGGAAACTGGAGATTTTCCAGGGCAGATATCTTCACGTTTCAGCAAAAAATAGGATACGGGTTGTTCTGCAGCGCGAGCTAAAAACTTTTCTTTTCCTTTGCCAAAAGACTGATATCCACATTTTTTCAAAACAGAAATAGAGGCTAAGTTATCATCAGCAGCCGTAGCTCGAATGTAATTTATGTTAAGATTTGCCAAAGCCCAAGTGCTGATACGCTGAAGGGCTCGGCTAGCAATTTTATTCCCCCAGTATTTATGAGCGATCCAATAACCGATTTTACCAAGTTGGTCTTTGCTATCCACACGCAGGCCAATACAACCAACAATTTGATCATTAGTATCATCAATGATAGAGAAATGATAAGAAGCGCCAGTGTGAATCTCTTGAATGATAGAATCAATCCATTTCTCAAGTAAAGGCTTTGGATATGGAAAAGGAACTTGGCTTAACATCCTGACGACATTCCAGTCATTAATCAATGGATGCAGCGCGTTTATATCCTCAGTTTGAATAAGGCGCAAGGTATAATGATCGATTTTTAATGGAAGTATAGAAACACTATGGTTCGTCATATTAACCTCGTTAATCGTTTATAATTTTTTAGCTGCAATTAGGAATTCTACATTCCCTTCCGGTCCTGTAATTGGACTGGTCTCAATTCCAAGTATTTCCCAATCTTCAAGAGATTCCCACCATATTTTAATTTCTTGGCAGACTTTTTCATGAATGACAGGATCGCGAACAACCCCTTTCGATCCAACATGTTCACGCCCAGCTTCAAATTGTGGTTTGATAAGCGCAACTGCCCATCCACCAGACTGGCATAAAGATAGGGGTGCAGGTAACACAGTTTTTAGGCTAATAAAACTAGCGTCACAGACCACCACTTGAATAGGGTCTGGTACAATATCTGTTGTTAAATAACGTGCGTTGCATTTTTCATGTACGACGACCCGTGCATCATTTCGGATCTTCCAAGCGAGTTGACCGTGTCCTACATCAATAGCATAAACTTTGTTGGCCTCATTAGTTAATAGCACATCGGTGAACCCTCCTGTCGAAGCACCAATATCTAAACAGTTGAGACCCTTAGGAGATAAATTAAAAGAAGATAATGCATGATTGAGCTTGACCCCACCACGAGAAACCCAAGGGTGAGGTTGTTGTTTAACATTCAGCTCAACATCTTCTCTAATCATATCCCCAGCTTTATTGACGCGCTGTTCTTTGCTGAAAACAAGGCCAGCCATAATAAGAGCTTGGGCTTTGGTACGGCTTTCTACTAGCCCTCTTTCGACTAGTAAAATATCAATACGTTTTTTAGCCGCCATATGTACGAAGCTCTTTACAATTAAAATACAAGGGAGAGTTAGTTTTTACGATAAACAACATATTCCGCTAATGCACGAAGGTTGTCTGCTGTATCTCCAAAGGGTTCAAGATGGCGAATAGCTTTTGCCACTAAACGATCAGCTTCTTTTCTAGCATCTTCAATTCCTAGCAAAGAAACAAAGGTGGATTTACCAGCAGCACCATCTTTACCTGCCGTTTTACCTAATTCTTCTGCACTAGCTGTGGCATCTAAAACATCATCAGCAATTTGGAAGGCCGTTCCAAGATCTCTGCCATAGCTGATAATATGATTATGAAGATCAGGCGTCGCATTGCCAAGGATTGCACCTGCTTCAGCAGAGTAACAAATTAAACGTCCAGTTTTCATAGCATGTAAATTAAGAACTTCTGGAAGGGTTAAATGCGAATTTTCACCCTCCATGTCGATTACTTGCCCACCGACCATCCCTCTTGACCCACTGGCCTCTGCTAATGCTTGAACAAGTTGAATACGCACCATTGCATCTTCATGTGCTTCTTCCATAGCAATTAATTCAAAAGCTTTGGTTTGCAAAGCATCACCCGCCAAAATCGCAATGGCTTCACCATATTTAATATGAGTAGAGGGTTTCCCACGACGCAAGTCGTCGTCATCCATGGCAGGTAAGTCGTCATGGATTAATGAATAAGCATGTAACATCTCTACAGAAGCACCAACGTAAAGTGCTTTTGATAAAGGATAATCAAATAAAGATGCAACTTCGGTTACCAGATACCCTCTGAGGCGTTTTCCACCACCAAGTACTGCATAACGCATGGCTTCCATTAAATTAGCTTCGCCACTTTTCATGCGTGGAAGCATTTTATCTAATGTTGTTTCAAGTTCTTTGGCACGTTGGATCAAAGAATTACGAAGGGTTTCAGCGTTATATTTTGTAGAAGAGGGGGAAGTCATAAGGGGGGTGACCTTCAAAGATTATTCAAGAGTTTCAGTAACAAGGCTGGCGTCATCTTTTTTTACAATAATTTGAACACGAGCCTCTGCTTCATTCAGTTTTTTTTCGCAATAACGGCGTAATTGCGCACCACGTTCATAAGAAACAATTGCTTCTTCTAGCTTTTGTTGACCAGTTTCAAGGTTATGAACAATTTTTTCTAGTTCGTTTAAAGCATCCTCAAATGAAAGAGAGGATAAATCATCGGTCATGATATCTTCCAATAGCTATTGAGTGTAGAAATATGGTGTACCTGTTTATAAGACGACTTGTCTTGATTGTATAGAAAATATTATGGTTATTTTCGTTTTATTAAAAAGGATAAAGATGCTCCTTGATCTGAAAAAGCAATAAGTGCATGTCCTGTTTGGCGACAAAATTCTTGAAAATCTTTGATAGCACTGCGGTCTGTTGCCAGAACACGTAAACAATCACCTTTTTGTAGTTTTTGTAATGCACGGTTGGCTTTTAAAACAGGCAAAGGACAGGATAATCCTTTGGCATCCAAAACCGTCTCAATCATGAAAATATTCCTAAAAAAGACCTTGTTTCCAAGGTCTTCAATACACTAATTTTAATTATTTGTATAGAATATTTGTGTTATTCCAGTTCTGAATGTTTCATTTCACCAGTATGGCTGTGTTTATAAGTAAAAACACGACAAATGCCAATAACTCCAAGAATTGCACAGGTGATGATGATTTGTGTTCTAGAAACACTATTAAAGAGCATTGCGATGACTACTGCAATCAAAGATAAAACAGTAAACCATGATAGATATGGGAAAAGCCACATTTGAAAAATAGGAAGTTGGTTTGCTTTTTCCATTTTTTTGCGTACATTAATCTGGGAAAGACCAATAGCAATATAAACAAATAAAATGATAGAACCAGCACAACTTAATAGATATGAAAAAGTATGGCTTGGGGAAATATAAGAAGCAATTGAAATAGCAATACCAATAAAAGAAGCTGTGATAATAGCACGTTTAGGCACACCATTGCTGGTGGTATGAATAAGCCATCTTGGAGCATCATTATATTCAGCCAGTTCAAATAATGTTCTGGATGTTGCATAAATTGAAGAATTTAAACATGAAAGAATAGCAATTAAAATCGTAAATTCCATAATATCTGCCGCATATGGAATATGAATGGCTTGTAATGCCATTAAGAACGGAGAAACCCCTGGAACAACTTTATCCCAAGGTACAATGGCTAAGATAACACCAATTGATAATACATAAAAAGCGATAATTCTAAAGACAATAGTTCTTGTAGCATAAGCAACATTTTCAGCAGGTTTATCAGATTCAGCTGCAGCAATAGTTGCGACTTCGGATCCTGTTACAGTAAATAAAACCGTTGGAATAATGGTCAAGATCGCAATTAAACCATTGGGGAAAAAACCACTATGTGTCCAAATATTTTCTATATGACCCTCTGTAAAACCAAATAAATGGGTGATTGCAATACCACCAACAACAATAAAAGCAGCAATTGCAACAATTTTAATCAGTGCAAACCAAAATTCAAACTCGCCATAACCACGTACAGAAAACAGATTGGTCAACATCATTGCAACTACCAGGATTGGTCCCAACAGCATTGTCGCAGTAAAGCTGTATTCTTTGGGGATATGCATATAATGTTGTAACATTTCGCCACCTGCAATTGATTCAGCGGCAATCGCAGAAATCCAGAATAACCAATATCCCCATCCTAAAACAAAGGTAACATTATGCCCCAGTCCCCTACGAATATGGTTTAGAAAGGAACCAATTTCTGGCCTTTGGATAACCAATTCACCCAACATTCTCATCACAAAGAAAATCATAAGCCCAGTGATAATATAAGATAATAAAACGGCAGGTCCTGCAGCATGAATAGAAGCTGATGCACCAACAAAAAGACCAGCACCAATGATACCCCCCATAGAAATCATTACAACATGACGACGTTCAAGGGTATGGGCCAGCTCACCATCTTTTAATGGAGGAGAGATAATTTTTTCTTTGTTTTTTTTACTTGTCAATGGAAGGTCCTTTATTATCGTAAGTAATCATATTGTTAATGTAATCTAAAAGATGAGGCGTAATCTTTTCATTTATTGCAAAGTTCAAAAATTATCGTGAAATAACTTTGAAAATAAAATATTCTACGCAATCACCCATCTTAGGTTAGAGGATAGATGCTTTTGCTATAATAAAATAATTTTTGTTACTTTTAATATATTTTTGCTTATTTTATTTAATTTTGCAAATAGAGATTATGTTACATTAAAATAATTTATAAAAAAAATTTGTTACCATTTTGGAAATATTTATTTATTTTTTACTCATTTTAGAAAATATAATTACATATTGGGGTTTCATTTTTTGATTAATAGGAAATAAAAACATAAAAGATTTTTACCTAATGTGCAAATTCACTGATAATTCATGAAAGAATATCATATTCATTCCAAAAAATAAAACCAACTTTAATGAACATTGAAGTTGGTTTTATATAAATCAATACAGCTTTATTGTCTTTAAGATAAATTACTTGTTTAAGACAAATTATGTTTTTTAGTTTTTATTTGCTTCGGAAGCATTTTCGGGTTTTTTTACAGTAACTTTAGGTAAATTTAAAGCCAAAGAAAGCTCTTTTAAACGTTCTGGTGTCGTAGGAGCAGGGGCGCACATCATTAAATCTTCACCTTGTTGATTCAATGGGAACAAAATCACTTCGCGAATATTAGGTTCATCCGTAAGCAACATGACAATACGATCAACACCAGGGGCTGCACCACCATGAGGAGGGGCACCATAACGGAATGCGTTTAACATACCACCAAAGCGTTTTTCGACTTCTTCTTCTGGATAGCCAGCAATTTCAAATGCGCGGATCATAATGTCTGGGCGGTGGTTACGAATAGCACCAGAAGAAAGCTCAATACCATTACAAACAATATCATATTGATAAGCGTTAATGTTCAAAGGATCTTGACTGTTTAAGGCTTCTAACCCACCTTGAGGCATAGAGAAAGGATTATGAGAGAAATCAATTAATCCTGTTTCTTCATTAAGTTCATACATTGGGAAATCAACAATCCAACAGAAACGGAATGCGTTCTGTTCAATTAAACCAAGTTCTGTTGCAATCTTTGTGCGGACAGTTCCAGAGAACTTAACCATTTCCAGCCCTTTGCCAGCCACAAAGAAAACAGCATCGCCATTTTGTAAGTTACAAGCTTGCTTGATCGCTTCACAACGTGCTTCGTCAAGGTTCTTAGCAATTGGGCCTTTGGCTGCACCAGTTTCATCAAACGTAATATACCCAAGACCACCCATTTTTTCTTCTCTCGCCCAACCATTGAGTTTATCAAAGAAAGAACGAGGTTTGCCACCAGCACCAGGAGCAGGAATAGCACGAACTTCACCGCCTTCAGCAGTAATTTTTGCAAATAATCCAAAATCAGAACCATCAAAAGCACTGGTTACATCGGTAATTTTTAAAGGATTACGTAAATCAGGTTTGTCGCTACCATACTCTTTCATCGCCGTTTTATAAGGGATACGTTCGAAAGGGGCAGGGCTGATTTTGTGGTTTGGTGCAAATTCTTTGAAAATGCCTTCCATAACAGGCTCAAGTGTTTCAAAAACATCTTCTTGAGTAACAAAAGACATTTCAAAATCTAATTGATAGAATTCACCAGGAGAGCGATCTGCACGTGCAGCTTCATCACGGAAACAAGGGGCAATTTGGAAATAACGATCAAAACCAGCAACCATTGCCAATTGTTTAAATTGTTGAGGGGCTTGAGGAAGTGCATAAAACTTGCCAGGATGTAAACGTGCAGGCACCAAAAAGTCTCTTGCACCTTCAGGTGATGATGCAGTCAGGATTGGTGTTTGGAATTCAGTAAAGCCTTGTTCGATCATACGATTGCGTAGGCTAGAGATGACGTTTGATCTTAATAAAATATTACGATGCAGTCGTTCACGACGTAAGTCAATATAACGATAGGTTAAACGTAAATCTTCAGGATAATTTTCATTTCCATTAACTTGGAAAGGTAATACCGCAGCAGAAGACAAAATTTCGATATTATCAGCTTGAATTTCAATTTCACCCGTTGGTAGTTTTGGGTTAATAGTTTCGCCTTCACGTGAAACAACTTTGCCAGTAACGCATAAAACGCTTTCTACTCTGATTTTTTCAATGGTTTCCAGTAAAGAGGAATCAGCAGGAATAACAATTTGAGTAATGCCAAAATGGTCACGAAGATCAATAAACAATAATCCGCCATGGTCTCTTTTACTATGTACCCAGCCAGAAAGTTTAACAATTGATCCAACGTCATTTGCTCGTAGAGCAGCACAATTATGGGTACGATAGCGATGCATTGATTTATCCTATATCCTGTTATTAAATTTTAATTATAGTTTTTATGATATGAAAGGAATGATTACAACAAAAATGCTGTATCACTTGTTTAAAGTCGTGATTATAAAGGAGATAATGTATTCTTTCAAATTCATTCCTTGTTATTCGGAATTATAATCTACCATTAATTTTATAATATTAATTAAAGAACAAGGAGTGATAGAATTAATTCAGTAATATTTTGTATTTCTCTTTAGTTTCAAATCATTATATATCTGTTATAAATGAAAATAGCTAATAAACAATTTGAAAATAAGTTATGTTGCAAGCAGCTGTAGAATACATTAACACCATTAAAAAAAAGTTAAATATTCAATTTCCAGAGCTTCGTAAAATTTTCTACTTAAAGAAATTAACAATAATGACAAATATTAAGTGACCAATATTCAAGGCAATATTGTGTCTTTATATTCTTATTTAGACTTGCTGGAACGTAATGAGATCTATTAAATACAAGCCCATGAACCTAATTATTTAATAATTGGCCGGGATGGAGATCAAGGAAATTTTATTAATGCAAATTCTGTTAATCCTTCAGAAATTATTTACATCAACGATCTTGGTGCATTAGGGTGTTTAGAAATGGAACTGGTTGCATCGACTATTAACGCATTTGTACAAAAAAATATAATAAATAAATCAACAAAGTCATAAAACGTCTGCGATTCTTAGCCCTAGCATCGCACGCCTTATTAAAATATTCCCTTAACTTCTCACCTTGTCTATGTTCAGAATAAATACGGCACAAAGCGTGCAATGCGTCATCGTTTCTTCTGGTGCCAGCCTGTTCGTATTAAGAGAAAGTCTGGTCTACATGATAGTAAGTTAATTAAAGCAAAGTATTTTTAAAAAGAATTTTAAATCTCTATATAAATTACATATAAAAATTTATATAATTTATATAGAGGTTAATATGATTTACTCTAAGTTTATGCATAGGTAGTAAGTTAAGAAAATGTAGTTTTACAATCTATATGTTGAGGTCGTATTGTGGTTAATAAAACCTCTAACTTATCATAATCCTGTAAAATGCAATCCAAAGTATATTGGTCTAATACGTTATAGAAAGCATCAAAAGCTTTATGTATTATTGTTTTGATCGCACAAGCCTCTTTAATGATACATTTTCCACATTTTATAGGTTGCTCGGTATCCTCTGTATGCCTGACGATACTGCCAAGGGTAATTTCCGAAGGGGGTCTGCTTAATTGTAATCCTCCTTTTCTCCCTCGAACAGTTGAAATCAAGTCAGCCTTTCCAAGGTGATGAACAACTTTCATCAAATGGTTTTGCGAAATATCATAGCAAGTTGCTATTTCGTTAATAGAGCTGAGACGATTTTGGTGGATACTCAGATAAACTAAAACTCTTAGCGCATAGTCTGTATATAAAGAAATTTGCATACAACACCTCATTCACTTAAAAAATATAAAGTAGAATTACAATATATTAACAGGCCTGGAGATATATACTATCAGTCCAGGCCTTTATGTATAAGTCTATATAATCATTAAGTCTTAGCGTTTCCACCACCCCGCACGAGGTGTTGGTGTAGGAGCATCATCATCTATGACAATTGGTTTAATTGCTGGAGTTTGGCTGTTATCTTTAGATGCCTCTTCAGCCTTAGACTTTGTTGACTTTGTTTGTTTGGTCGTTGTTTTTCGTGCCGTTGGTTTGGCTTTCTTTTCCTCTGTAGTTTTTGTAGCTATTTTTTTTGTAGCACTCACTTTTCTGCCACGAGTTGTCTTTTGAACAGGCTCTACATTCAATTGATCAGAAGCAGCAGGAATTTCAGTGGGTTTATCCTCACTTGCTTCTACTGTTTTTTTCTTAGGTGAAGCGGTTGTTTTTCTGCTTTTTGTAACACCAGTTGTTTTTGTGCTTTTACGCGTTCTTTTAGCAGGTTTTTCTTCTATAACAGCATCATCTTTAACAGGCTCTGTGATAGTCGTTAAAGCTTTTGAAGTAGAGATTTTTTCCTTTATTTGATCATTCTCTTTTTTATCCGTAATTTCAATAGCAATAAAAGCAGGTGATTCTGGTTTGTTACTATTGATTTCAAGAGTATTTACAACAGGTTGTTGTTCAATTGTTGTAATGGGAGTAATGTCAATTGTCGTTGTATGAGTTATGTTCTCAGATGCCTCTTGTGTAACATTCTCATCGTTGTTCTGTTGATATTTATTACGTTTCCAACGTGGTTGGCGTGGATAGCGATTAGAGCGTTTAGGGCGATCTTCTTTTTTAGATGCAAAATATTCATCTTGATTAACAACAGGATGAAAACTGATATCAGGTTGTTCATCTTGATCATTTACAATAATCGCAGCAACATCCTGCTCAGGAACCGTTTCTATCGGTTCGATAAGTTCTGATTGTTCATCTTTGTGTTGTCGATAATTATTATAACGTGAGCGTCTATTATTATTGTTATTACGACGTTTACGTTGTTGATAAGAGTCTTTTTCTTCTGTCGCTTCTACAGCTTCAGAAGATTCGGATTGAATTGGAATTTCTCTTATAAAGGGGCTATCTTGTTGTAATAAAATATCAGCTTTTTCTTGCTCAGCCTCTAGCTCTTGTTCAAGGGCTTCATTAATTTCATGAGAAAATGAAATCTGTGAGTTTGGTAATGTAGTATCAATTTCTAAAATGATTTGTATTTTGTATTTACTCTCAATGTCTAATAACCAGCTTCTTTTCTGGTTTAAGATATAAAAAGCGATATCATTAGAATTGGTATATACAGTTAAAATACCAGGTTTTGACCTGCGTGCTTCCTCGTCAATTTGGCGTAAAATATGCAAGCAGGCACTTGGAGTGCTGCGAATAATTCCTGTTCCATTACAATGAGAGCAAGGGACGAAAGAAAACTCAGAAATAGAAGGTCGTAAGCGTTGACGGGTCATTTCTAATAAACCAAATGACGAAATGGAACCAACTTGGATGCGTGCACGATCTTTGTGAATAGCATTTTTTAAACGCTTTTCAACCATGTAATTGTGTTTTCTATTTTCCATGTCGATAAAATCGACCACAATTAACCCCGCCAAATCACGCAGGCGTAATTGACGTCCCAGCTCATCAGCTGCTTCTAGGTTGGTGCGTAACGCTGTTTCTTCTATGTCTTTTTCTTTAATAGAGCGCCCTGAATTGACATCAATAGCAACCAAGGCCTCTGTTTGATTAATGACTAAATACCCACCAGATTTTAATTGTACTGTTGGTGAAAGCATTTGATCGATTAAATTTTCAACTTTGTAATGAGAGAAGAGGGTTTGTTTTTGATCACGCCAAAGGTGCAGTTTACGCATGTTTTGAGGCATCAAAGCACGCATATAATCTCTGGCAACATTCCAACCATCTTCACCATCAATCAAAATTTCACCGATGTCAGGTGTATAGGTATCTCTGATAGCACGTTTTAAAAGGCTTGAATCTTCATAAATTAAGGATGGAGCAACAGCTTTCATCGTACGGTCACGGATTTCGTCCCATAAATGTAAAAGATATTCGCCATCTTTTAGCGCATCAGGTTTTGGACATTGTGCACCAGCAGTACGAATAATCATCCCCATGTGAGAAGGAATATTCAATTCGGCAATAATATCTTTTAAGCGACGACGTTCTGCAATAGAGGTAATTTTTCTTGAGATTCCACCGCCTCGGAGAGAGTTGGGCATTAAAACACAATATCTTCCTGCCAAAGATAGATATGTTGTTAAGGCAGCACCTTTATTTCCTCTTTCTTCTTTAACCACTTGGATTAATAATATCTGCCGTCTATGAATAACTTCTTGAATTTTATAGTTTTTTAATATGTTGGCGACAGGTTGGCTGATTTCATCATCATCATTAAATGTTGTCGTTTGCTGATCATCAGAAATATCATCATCTATTTGATTATCATCAAGATCATTTTTTTCGTTTTTATTTAGCTCAAGCAGTTTATTACGATCCGCAACAGGAATTTGATAATAATCAGGATGAATTTCACTGAATGCCAAAAAGCCGTGACGATTTCCACCATACTCTACAAATGCAGCTTGCAAGCTTGGTTCAATACGGATAACTTTGGCGAGATAGATATTTCCTTTTAATTGTTTTTTTGTGGCATTTTCAACGTCATAGTTTTCTATACAATTACCATCAAGGATAACGATGCGTGTTTCTTCTTTATAGCTGGCATCAATCAGCATTTTTTTATTCATGTTATATATTGCTCCGGTGATTGATCTATACAATCAAATAAATGTTTCTAATAATGTTTACGATGGGAGCGTGCATTTTATATTGTTTTTTACGACGCAACCATGAAACTTGTTAGAAACTGGTAAAACTGGTGATCTTGTTTATCAGATTTAGAAAATAATTACAGTATTAAAATTATTTTTAAATTTTATATTTGCACTTCTTTGTGCTTATCTTTATTAAAACAGCATAATTAAAAATAATTTGAAATAATTTTTAATAGGGTTTTATCAAAGTTTATGGCTAAAAATATCATTAGAAAGACTCTTTATATAAAATATAATAAATATGATTTTAACATGTAATTTTTACCACTATAAGTTGAGTGGTTTTCATAAAATTCATTATCTCAGAATTATAAGGTAACGCAAAGTCTTTTTTTAGTGTTTTTTAGGTTAATTAGTAACTTTAAATAAAAGAACTTTTTGAATTCTCGTCGAGAATCAGGCAATATGAGTTTGCATGGTTGTGAGTTGGTTTTGTTTAATCAAAAGTGTAAGCAGGAAAATGAGTGATAGCAAAGAAAAGAGCTATAATAAAATTATAAATAGAATAATTCCTAAAATATCAAGAAGAGTTATGCTATCAGCTTCTGTGGCTTTTATTATCCCGTCAATTGCTTTGGCGGTTGAAAAGAGCACAAGGAATAAATCTGTATCCAAAACAGTTCATAAAAACTCTGCTAAATCTGTAACCAAATCTCCTGCAATTCTTGGTAAGGCAAAGCGTGCTTTACCAGTTGTCATACTTGATCCTGGACATGGTGGTAAAGATCCTGGTGCAGTTGGATATTCTGGCACTTATGAAAAACATGTAGCTTACGCAACAGCGGTCGAATTATCAAGACAGCTAATGCGAACGGGTAAATATAATGTTAAACTGACACGTAATTCAGACAAATTTGTCCCTTTGGATGGTCGTGTTGATTTTGCTCAAGTAAATAAAGCAAATTTATTTGTTTCGATACATGCCGATGCCCTTAATAATCATTCAATCAAAGGGGCCAGCGTTTATACATTGTCTAATCATGCTTCTGATGCTCAATCTGCAGCGCTTGCCTCTGTTGAAAATAATGCTGACAAATATGGTGGTCCTGATGTGCACGTTGCTTCTCCAGCTGTACAAAAAATACTAGCAAGTCTAGTAAAGCTAGAGACAAAAAGAGAATCAGTTGCTATTGCACAAAATGTTGTAAATTCTTTTAAACCACGTCTGGGATTGTTACCTAACCCTAGACGATATGCTGCATTTGTAGTATTAAAATCTGTAAATATTCCATCAGTTTTGGTTGAGATGGGTTTTATGTCTAATCGAAATGATGAGGCAGCATTAAGAAGAGCAGGATATCGTTCTTTAGTTGCTTCTTCTATGTGTCAAGCAATTGATCGTTATTTTGCTATTGGTGGTAGTGTTACACATTTAGCTGGTTAAAATAAATATTTGATTTTTCATTTAAGAAATGATAGGATAGAAGGCATGCAATTTATGGTATTTAATATCTATGTATTAGAGTAAATATCTATAGTTTTGTTGGATCTTTTGACTTATATCTCTATTATTATTATGCATGATAATAGAGATTTTTTTTGAAAAATTTACAGGCAATCATAATCGCCTGTAATCTTCATTCAGTTTAGTAACCTCGATTATAATTTCCTTGTTTAGGTCTGTTTGGTGTAGTTGCGGCTCCAACACCTGCGCCTAAGGCTCCCCCAGCAAGAGCACCGATAGCAGCGCCACCGCCACCGCCAGCAAGGGCACCAATGGCAGCACCTGTTCCGCCACCAATTAATGCACCTGTACCTGCACGTCCACCCATACTATATCCATTATCGCATGCAGTTAAAAAAGAGGTTGATAGAATAACAATGGCTAAACCAGTATAAGTGGATTTTAATATTTTTTTCATCTTTTAGTTCTTTCTTAAAGTTTGGCGTTTAAACAACTGCTTATTTGTATTCATACTATAACAAAATGTTTTCTTTTTGGCAGCCTTTTTTCTTATTTATAATCAAGTTAGGGGATTGATATAATCCTTTGCGAAAATGTATTCTGATAATTATTATTATATTGAAGTTGTGATAGATTATATTTTTCGATTCGTATAAATTGATTAATTAATGTAAAATTGATAAAAAATTACAAAATTTTGACATAGTTTAAAATTATTTAAAATTTCAATAGAAAGAAAACTATAATATCTCTTTTTTATGTTGTTTTTATGCAACTATGTTGATGTTGAGTTATGTTTATTATTAAAAACTGAAAAAAATAAAATAAATCTTTGTTTTTTATGAGATAGGGGTTGCTCCTAGCGCTGCAAATGGGTAATCCCAAAAGAGAGCTTCGTGATTTAGGGGCTATGTGTTTTCTATTCCAAAATGATGGATATAGAAATTATTGATAAGTTTGATTTAAAGCATTTAAAGTTTTGCTGTCGGGAGTTATGCATGTTTTCTCGTCTGTTCGGTTTTATGTCTGCAGACATGGCGATCGATCTTGGAACTGCCAATACATTGGTGTATGTCAAGGGTCAGGGAATAGTTTTAAATGAGCCTTCAGTGGTTGCAATTGCTGAAGTTCGTGGAAAAAAACACGTTTTGGCAGTTGGTGAAGAAGCCAAAAATATGGTAGGACGTACTCCTGGCAATATTACTGCTATTCGCCCTATGCGTGACGGGGTGATTGCTGATTTTGAAGTGGCGGAAGAAATGATTAAGCATTTTATCCATAAAGTGCATAATCGTCGGATGTTTGCTAGTCCTCAGATTGTTATTTGTGTACCTTCTGGTTCAACAGCAGTAGAACGACGTGCCATTCAAGAAAGCGCCGAGGGTGCTGGTGCGCGTAGAGTACAATTAATTGAAGAGCCGATGGCTGCAGCTATTGGTGCGGGATTACCTGTAACAGAGCCTTCTGGCAGTATGATTGTTGATATTGGTGGCGGTACAACAGAAGTTGCGGTAATTTCTTTGGGTGGGATTGTTTATGCTCGTTCTGTTCGCGTGGGTGGAGATCGAATGGATGAAGCCATTATCGCTTATATCCGTCGTCACCATAATTTGCTAATTGGTGAAACTTCTGCTGAAAAGATTAAGATGGAACTTGGTGCAGCTATTGCTACACCAACTGAAGATGGTGGACCTTGGCGTGAAGTGAAGGGGCGTGATTTGATGAATGGGGTGCCAAGAGAGGTTTTGGTTTCTCAGGAACAAATAGCCGATAGTTTGGCAGAGCCTATTGCGCAAATTGTTGAAGGTGTTTCTATAGCTCTTGAAAATACACCTCCAGAACTGGCTGCTGATATTGTTGACAAAGGTATTATGTTAACAGGTGGTGGTAGTTTACTGTCACGTTTAGATGACGTTTTACGTCAAGCAACAGGGTTACCTGTTATTGTAGCAGAGAATCCTTTGGATTGTGTGGCTTTGGGCACGGGTCGAGCTTTGGAAGAGATGAAACGTCTAAGAAATATTTTAACAACAATGTATTAATATCATTTGTTCATTAATAATATTGATATCAATCAAATAGTGTGTGTTTATCCAATGCACACTATTGCTGTATGAACTATAAACAATTGTAACTGTTTGTTCTAATAATGATTCCTCTATCTATTCATATTAAACAAGGGCTAGCAAAATTAGTATTGCCATTTTTATTTATAATGGCATGTTTAATTATGTTGATTGGTCAAGCACAACCAAAGATAATTGAAAATGTACGTTTAAAGGTGACTGATTTTTTGGCACCTGGATATGCATTGATAGAAGAACCTTTTAATTTATTATATAGTTTTGTCCGTAGTATAAAGGATATTCAAAATATCTCTGCAGAGAATAAAGCTTTAAAGGAAGAAAATTTACAACTTCATCGTTGGTATCACGTAGCGATTGGCTTAGCGGATGAAAACGCCCAGCTTAAGAATCAGCTTCATTGGATACCTGATCCAGTGCTATCGTTTGTAACAGCGCGTGTTGTTGCCGATGTTAGCGGTGTTTATCACAAAGCTATTTTAGTTGTGTTGGGTGAAGATCATTCGGTTCATCCTGGACAAGTAGCTTTAGATGGTTTTGGATTGGTGGGTAGAGTAACAGAGGTTGGCAATCGGTCTGCGCGGATATTGCTGATTAACGATGATTCTAGTCGTATTCCTGTAAGTTTAGAAAGCTCTCATGCACCTGCTATTATGGCAGGAGATAATACTTTAAACCCTCGATTAATTTTTTTTCCAGAAGATAAACACCCAATAGAGGGAGAGAAGGTTGTAACGCGTGGGCAAGGGGATGTGCTTCCTGCGGGTATTCCTATTGGTTATGTGCATTATTTTAAAAAAGGGCAACCCGCTGTAGTACCGTATTTACCATTGGATCATTTGAGAATGGTTCGAATTTTTAATTATGGAAATAAAGAGGTGGTCGCACCTGATGCACCAGGAAGAGTAATGCCTTCTGTTAAAAAAAATAGACAAGGGCCAGTAGCAAGCCCAAGCATGCTTGGGCGTGATAATAATGAATAAAAAAGATAATACTTACAATTTTAACGATCAGAAAAGCCCAGGAATAAGGCCATCATTGAGTAAATTTCAATGTATAGATATGGCTATACGTTCTTTTGTTCCCATGGGTTTTACTATCTTTGTGGTATTATTCTTATCGATCCCTTTTGATATTCCGGGCAAAAATGAGTTATTACCAGCAGTTGTTGTAGCTTCGGTTTATTTTTGGTCTATTTATCGCCCTAAATCTATGCCAGCAGTTGGTGTTTTTTGTATAGGATTTTTGATAGATTTATTAAATTTTTCTCCACCAGGAGTGGTGATTTTTATATTGTTGATTACTTATGGGATTGGAGTTACGCAACGTTTTAGGTTAGCCAAGTATAATTTTTTATTAATTTGGTTAATTTTTGCTTTTATTGCAATAGGAATGTTCATGTTACAATGGGTATTAACATCTTTATTTAGTTTAAAACTAATGCCGTATACCTCTTTTTTGTTTGAAATTATATTTGCAATTGGGTGTTACCCTTTATTATCTGTTTTATTTACTTGGGCACATCGTACTATTGCTAATCCTGCAAAAGTATAGGTGTTACTGTCAAGATGAAAAAAAAGAAGTCCTTTAACGCAAGTAAACAATTACAACAAGAAGCTCAATCTTCTAGGCGTGTTTTTACCCGTCGGGCGTTATTGTTGATTGCTACGCAAACAGGGATTCTTTCTTTATTAGCAAGTCGTCTTTACAAATTACAAATTACCGATGGCGATAAATATATTAAAATGGCCAAAAGTAATTTGATTAGTAAACGTTTATTAGCGCCTCCCAGAGGTAGCATTCATGATCGTTATGGGGATGTGGTTGCAAATAACAAGATTAACTGGAGAGCTTTATTAATCCCTGAGGAAGCGAGTGATTTCTCAGATGTTATTGAACGATTTAGTCAATTAATTACTTTGGATGAGCATGATTATGCTCGTATTCAATGGGCTATTGATCACCAAAGACGTTTTATTCCTATTATGTTAAAGGATTTTTTATCTTGGGATGAAATGGCGTTGATAGAGGTCAATTCACCGACCTTACCAGGGGTTATTATTGATACCGGAACGAAGCGTGTTTATCAAACGGGTCCTTTGTTGGCACATTTGGTAGGGTATGTTGCACCTCCTAATGAAAAAGATGTTGCTGCTAATCCAATTCTTGCTTTGCCTGGAATACGTGTGGGGCGTGCGGGTATTGAAAAAACACAAGATGACGTTTTACGAGGTACAGCCGGAGATGTTGAAGTAGAAGTTGATTCTGTTGGGCGTATCATTACGACATTGGGGCGTAAGGAAAGCATCCAAGGCCAAGATATTCAATTAACACTAGACTTGCAGTTACAGCAGGAAGTGAACGATTTAATTGGTGAAGAAGCTGCAAGTGCTGTTGTACTAAACTGTCAAAATGGTGAAGTGATGGCGATGGTGAGCACGCCTTCATTTGACCCGTCTTTGTTTGATAGTGGGGTTAGTCACTCACAGTGGAAAGCGTGGATGAGTGATGAGCGTAACCCTTTAATGAGTAGAACGGTTGCAGGATTATATCCTCCAGGATCGACGTTTAAACCTGCTGTTGCTTTGTCTGCTTTGGAAGCTAAAATAATTACAGAGAATGATCGAGTTAACTGTCCAGGATATTATGATTATGGTGGAACACGTTTTCACTGTTGGAACAAGTACGGACATGGCTCGTTGAATTTACATGAAGCCATAAAATTCTCATGCGATGTTTATTTTTATGAAGTGGCACGTCGTACTGGTATGGATGCTATTCATAGAACTTGCCAAAAGCTGGGGTTAGGGGTTTCTTTGCCAATTGAGTTGACCCATGTCAAAGCTGGACTTATTCCTACACCATCGTGGCGTGAGAAACGTGGACATCATTGGAATGTGGGTGATACGATTGTCAGTGGGATTGGACAAGGGTTCGTGCAAGTCTCTCCGCTACAGTTGGCCACTTATACAGCACGTATGGCGACAGGAAAAAATATTAATCCACATCTCGTTAGAGCAAGGGATAATGTTATTACTCCAGAGGCTAACCCTGATTTTTGGCCGCAACTTGATATAAAGCCTGAATTTTTAAAGATGGCTCGTTTTGGAATGTATGCTGTTGTTAATGATGCTACTGGGTCTGGGAAAAAAGCTAAGATTAACTATAATGGTATGTTATTGGCTGGAAAAACAGGAACTGCTCAAGTTAAAAGAGTATCAAGAGCTATGCGTGAGAGTGGCCGTTTTAATTCTGCGAATTTACCGTGGAAATATCGCCCACATGCCTTATTTATTTGTTTTGCACCTTACGATAATCCACAATATGCGATTTCTGTTATTGTAGAACACGGAAATGCTGCGGCTTCGGTGGCTGCTCCTTTGGCAAGAGATATTATGTTAAAAACATTGCGTCGTGACCCTGCGAATAAGCAACAACGCGATGTAACAGAGCAAAAGAAACCTGAAGATCAAGAGCAACAACAGCCTCAGCCTCCCAAAGATTCACAAGATGAATAATAAGCTATATGCCGTATAGGTTCTTAATGAAGAGTAAAAACAATGGTTTTTGAAAAACGTTTACTAAGAGCAGAGCCCAACCTAAAGATTCTCAGTAAATTATGGCGTATTAATTGGTTGTATGTTGGCTTAATTTGTTTGCTGGCAGCAGTTGGTTATATTGCTTTATATTCTGCGGCTGGTGGGGCTGATTATCCTTATGCACGTCCTCAGATGATGCGTTTTGCAATAGGGTTTGTTGTGATGATTTCTGTGGCGTTAACGCCATTGAGATTTCTTGCAAAACTCGCTTGGCCCTTATATGGGCTGGGTATTGTGTTGTTGTTGGCTGTTTTGCATATGGGTCATGTAGGTAAAGGAGCAGAGCGGTGGATTGTTATTGGAGGTATTGCTTTGCAGCCCTCCGAGCTTATGAAAATAGGGTTGGTTTTGTTACTGGCGACTTGGTTTCATAAAATCAGTTGGAAGCAAATGGGTAATCCGTTGCGCCTCGTTGTTCCAGCTTTTTTAGTATTAGTTCCTGTTGTTTTAATATTGAAAGAGCCTAATCTGGGAACAGCGGTCATTGTTGGCTGCATTGGTGCCTCAATTTTTTTTGTTGCAGGAATGCGTTTATGGTTAATTCTTTTATTGGTATGTCCAATACCGTTTGCATTTGAATTTATTTATAGTCATCTTCATGATTATCAAAAAGCAAGGATTACTACATTTTTACATCCAGAGAGCGATCCCTTAGGTGCAGGATATAATATTATTCAGTCAAAAATTGCTTTGGGTTCAGGAGGGATGTGGGGACAAGGTTTTTTACATGGAACCCAAGCACAATTAAATTTTTTACCTGAAAAACAAACTGACTTTATTTTTACCATGCTATCAGAGGAGTGGGGTTTTGTCGGTGGAGCTTGTATTATTGGGTTGTTACTGTTGATCATTATCGGAGGAATGATTTTTGCCATCCGTTCTAAAAATCAATTCGGTCGCTTGTTGGCTTTGGGGCTAACAATGAATTTCTTTTTCTACTGTGCAGTTAATTTGTCGATGGTAATGGGGGCTATTCCTGTTGGGGGGGTGCCTCTACCGATGGTGTCTTATGGTGGATCGGCAATGTTAACCGTTATGTTTGGGTTTGGGTTGTTATTATCGGTGCAAGTGCATAAAGATTCTACTTTTGGTATGGAAAAAAAAACCGAGGATTAAAGAATATGGCGGGTATTTTGCCTCCCACAGCAAAAATAAATGTTGCATATAGGCAGAGTATTTACCAGGCTGGATCTGTTGTAAGTCAAATTGGTCATTACCCTAAAGGCATTCCTAGACATCTAAATAAATCGATATTGGTCATGTTGAGTACATATAATCCAGGGGGAAGATTAAAACCCTTGGGATGGAATATGCGTATGATGCAAAAGTTAGAGCAATATTTATATCACTACGAATATTTTACAGGAACAGGTTCGTTAAAAGAGATTTCAGAGCCTCTTTTTATGGTGAATATTCCTGTATCAAAAGCAATATTACTCGCTAGGAAATTTCGGCAAAATGCAATTGTAGTTATTCGTTCTCAAAGGCGTTCAGCACTCGTTTTTTTGGCTTAGAAATCATTATTGGGATATTTTAATCTTTAAAAATAATCATAGGATTTTACAAATTTGTTCAAATTAGACCTAAATTATATTTATAACCACTATTAGCTATAGTCCAAGTTTTACATTTTCTGTTTGGTTTATATCAATAGTAAAAGAGTAAGATGCTAAATAATACAGACTAAAAGTAACCATTAAATTTTATAATCATAATATTAATATAGTTGAAATAGAAAAGATGACTAAAACAACATCATAATCGCAAATTGAGGTTGTATAAAATCATTTGTATTATGACCATTTACAGTTAAAGCAGAGCCAACAATAACGCCGATTGTGGGTGACCAGTTATACTCAATGGCAGGTGCAATTTGAACATCATGAGAAGCCCCTGTAATATGGCGGTTATAAATAGCGTGTTTATCTGTGCCCCTTATTCTGGTTCCTTTGGCCCAATCATAGACAAAATCAAAAGAAAGAAGCCATTTTTTATTTAGGCCATATTCAAGAGAAAAGCCCGTATTTCCAAATAATCCAGGTCTTGCATTTCCTCTATATCCTAAGGAAGTCCCATAGTTACTGATGTTTTTAATATTAACAGAATTCAATGGCTGCCTTCCAACCCCCCAAACACGAACGCGAAAAGCACGGTTAAAAACTTTATAAGCTGCTTGGGATTGTAAGCCAAAACGTAATGCGTAGGTTCCATTACCAGCGCCGTCCAGAGCTCGTCCTAAATTAGAATAGTTTCCTGTTGGGAACGTCATGCCCAATATCGCGGTTACATTGGGTTGCAAAGTTCCGCGAATTTGATCAAGAATGCGATATTGAAACTCTATAGGTAAGTCTGCGAAATGAAGGCTGCTTGATGTTGTATGTCCATTCCACGCATAGCGAATTTGAGGGGTACTTTGTACAGAGAAATGATTGGTAACAGCGTATTTAACCAAGGTGAAATTAATAAAATTATCAGTTCTGTGTTGATTATTTTTAACATTTCCATTGGCTTGATAGGCACCACGACTGATAGTCATTTGAGCATAAGGCTCAATTGCCCAAAGACCAGCTTTGGCCATAGCACCAGATGGTGATAGTAAAGATCCAGTATAGCGTTGCTCATCTAAAATATTTGTTGTTTGTTGAGATGGCGGGATAACTTGAGCATTAGCATGTGATAATGATTGGTAAAAGATCCATGCAAAAATACAAATGTTTAAAAGGTAATAGTATTTTGTAAAATATGCATGTTTCATATAAGGATCCTTAGTCAACGTTAATCTGTAAGTTGACTTGATATTGATATTGTTTTTTCGTCTAATAATCCTGTTAAAAAAGTATTTTATTATAGGTTAAGACAAAATTAATAATGGATGGGATATTATAAAAACAACTCTAGAGAAAAACATTGATCTTTTGAGTTGTTTTCATCACTAAAAAGCAAAGTTTACTGCGAATTGAGGTTGCACAAAATCATTTGTATTATGACCATCCACAGTTAGTGCTGCGCCCACAATTACACCCATTGTTGGTGTCCAGTTATATTCAATAGCAGGCGCAATCTGAATATCATGAGAAGCTGCACTTACGTAACGTTCGAATGGACCATTTGTATAAGCACCTCTCATCCGAGTACCTTTTGCCCAATCATATTGAAAGTCAAAAGCCAAAACCCATTCTTTGGTAATTCCATATTCCAAAGAGAATCCCCAGTTTCCAAAGAGGCCAGATTTAGCATTTCCCTTATAGCCATCGTCTGTTCCATAGCTGCTGATATCACGTATATTTGCTGAAGTGAGAGGTTTTCTAGCAACCCCCCATAATCTAACGCGTAAGGCATGATTATTGATATCATATGCCGCTTGTGACTGTATTCCGAATCTCAGAGCATAAGAGCCACTTCCTGCTGCATCAAGAGCTCTACCTAGGTTAGTATAATCTCCTGTTGGAAAATTCATACCTAAATAGGTAGTAAAACTGGGAATGTATTTTTTGTTATTTTGGTCAATCCAACGATATTGTAATTCAACAGGCAAATCAGAAAAATGCACCGTACTTGCTGTAGTTCTGCCGTTCCAGTAATAGTTGACTTGTGGGGTGACCTGAACGCTCAGGTTATTGGTGATACCATATTTCACCAAAATAAAACTATCAGCAGAATCGGTTCTATGTTTATTGCTTCTGACGCGACCATCATTTAAATAACCACCACGGCTAATGGTTGATTGGAAATATGGTTCTATCATCAAAGATCCTGCCTGGGTCACAGCGCCTGATGGTGAAAGTAAGGATCCTGTGTATCTTTGAATATCAAGAATACTTACATTAGACGGCTTGTTTAGTACAGTGCTGTCAGTTGCTGCATTTGTTGACGGAACAGGTGTAATTGCAGAGTAATCTTGTGTTATTTTAGCATAGCTATGAGGTGCTAATGCGCAAAAAAAACCCATAGATAGAAAAGAGATTTTAAATTTTTGAGTCTGTTTTGATAATACTACAAAGGAAGGGTCTTTAAATAAAAAACGCATCAGCCTGTCTCCAAAAATGGGGGAAAAATTAAGGTTGAAACGATAGTTAATCGTTGGTTAGTGAATTAAGATACCAAGCTAATAAATATAAGATGAAAATACTATATGGAAAAAACATACGTACTTCATTTACTTTTGCTTGTGTGCATAGACGACACAATATTTAACATCATCTGGATCAAAGATGTTGTATATACACTTTTTTGTTAAATTAAGATGAGGGGGAGGTGAAAATAATTAATTATCAGCGTCTTTGGGGCGATGTCCAACAATGGCAGATATTTTCAAAAGGTGTTTATTGCGCCTAATTTGTAATTCTACAGTTGCTCCTGGATGGGATACAGCAATTGTTTTCATGAATGTACGTACAGTATCAACATGTTGTGAGTCAATCATTTCTATTCTGTCACCTACTTTGATTTTGGCATTATAAGCAGGGCCCTTTTTGTCAATATCAACAATTTTAACCCCGTTATGTCTATCATCATCACCAAGTGTAACACCTAACCATCCACGATCAATGAATCCTGTTTTGCAAAGTTGAGTAACGATAGGGGCAACAATTTCAGAAGGAATTCCAAATCCGATACCTACAGAGCTTCCCGTTGGGGAAACAATGGCGGTGTTTAATGCTACAACTTGTCCAGCAAGATTAAAGGAAGGGCCACCTGAATTTCCTGGATTCATTGGGGCATCAAGTTGTAAAAAATCATCAAAAGGTCCAGAACCAATGTCACGACCCCGAGCAGAAACAATTCCTGCAGTAACGGACGACCCTAAACCAAAAGGATTCCCTGTGGCTAGGATCCAATCTCCAACTTCTACTCTTTTACTATCGCCCCATATAACATAAGGTAAGGGGTGCTTTGCATCGATTTTAATGACAGCAATGTCTGTCAAAGAATCACTACCAATCACAGTGGCTGGAAACTGTGAGCCATCTTGCAGGGAAACAGTGATATCGTCTGAATCTCCAATAACGTGTGTATTGGTTACAATAATTCCACTGGGATCAATAATAAAACCCGAGCCAGCTTCGGTAATTTTTTGTTGTTGTTGATGTTGCCTTTGCCTAAATTCTTTTTCTAGAGGTGTTCCTTTGACAGAAGGTGGAATAATAATTTTCTTGCGACTTTTAATCGGAATATCTTGAGACACCGCGATATTCACAACAGCTGGTACAACTTTTTTAACTAATGGGGAAAAAGTTAAGGGACCATATTCTACGAGTAGAGGTGAGGTCTTGGCCAGTTCAGCAGAAGGAATAACTTTTTCAGGAGCAGGAGCAGGAGCAGGAGCAGGAGCAGGAGCAGGAGCAGGAGCAGGAGCAGAGCCATTGTCTTGCTTAGTGATGGTTTCGGTCTTTTTTGTGACCTCTTGGGCGACAACCGATTGCAGAACCATGGACACAAAAAAAGATGAGACACTAAAAAATAGTGCTGTTTTAAAAGTTGAACGCAAATGGAAAACTATGGGTAATTTAGGCATATTCATCAAGATTTATGCTCTGAGGCAATAGCAGGGTTTTCCGGCCAGTGATGTTTTGGATATCTTCCTTTCATATCTTTTCTCATATCTTTCCATCCTTCATGCCAAAAACGTTGTAGATCACTTGTAATCGCTTGGGGGCGATTAGCAGGCGATAATAAACAACATTGCAATGCAATTTTTCCTTTTGCAATGGTAGGGGTGATATTTAATCCAAAAAAATATTTTGCTGGTGCAGAGACCACAGGTACAGCCTGAGTGTAATCAATATAAATTTTATGATTATTTAATGATATCGCTTTAGGTAAGAGCTGATTTAAATCTTTGCAAACTGTATATCCCAGATAGGCTTCAAGCATATCAGCAACATTAAGTTGTTTTACTTCGTTAAGACAAGTTAGTCCATTCATCCAAGGTAACAACCACGCTTCACAATTCTCAATAAGCGCTTTTTCTGATAAATCAGGTAAGGATTCAAAAGAAAATTGTGATTGTGCAATTTGATATCGAGCTAGCAATTGTTTGCTTTGTTCATCCCAGTTTAAGGTTTTGGATAGATTATTTTTGATATAACTGAATAAAACAGGAATGGCCTCTTTGGTGGAGGCAATGATATTGCGGTCTTGTAATGTAAGCCTGCCAAATTTAAGGCGTTCTCTGATAATGACTTTACCACTGTTGGTATCTAAGGTTGTTTCTTGTTCAATTTCAGATCTTTGTTCAATAAAGCTGGAAAGGGCTTGTATTTTAACAGGGAAAGCCAAACAAATATTTGTGCGTTTATGTACATGCACACTGGCAACCGCCAACAGACCTTCTTTGGCAAAAGGATCTTGAGGTGATAAATGGGCAGCACCTCCTCCAGCAAGTCTAAAAGAGCCAATTTCACTGCGCCTTTGCGCCAAACGATCAGGAAAAGCAGCACAAATTAATAAAGCAGGATCTATTGCTGGGGGTTGCATTGCAGAGATTTGTAATCTTTTACGATAATCTTGATTAATTTTACGGATGCGATGCCATAGCCCTTGATCATTTCTTGAGATTGGAGGTTGGTGCAACCAAGCAAAGCGAAGTTTGATATCCACCGAAGCTGGCTCTTCATGACGTAATGGATCTCGTTCTTCTAATAAAGATGCAATATCTGCTGCTAATGCTTTTTCTTCGTTAGATCTGGCACTTAGCATCATGCAAGCAAGGCGTGGATGTGCTCCAAATTGTGCGACCTTATGTCCAAATTTGGTTATATGACCTTTATGATCAAGGCATCCCAACAGGATTAAAAGCTCTTTGGCTGCTTCCATAACACCGAGAGAAGGCTTGTCAGGAAAAGGAATATCCGAGATTTCGATCCCCATAATATCCGACCATGTTTGACAAACAAGTAAAAACTCACTGAGCTCGGCCTCTAATATTTCAGGGCGATCATGTAAAGGCAGGCTGCGTTCGGTGGCTTGTGTCCATAATTTGTAAACAACCCCTTCGCCTTCACGTCCAGCACGTCCTGCGCGTTGTGTCGCAGCAGCTTTGGAAATACGCTGCGTTTGTAGACGGGTTAACCCTGTATCAGCGTTTAGCTGAGGCATTCTGCGATACCCACCATCAATAACGATGCGAACGCCAGGAACGGTTAAAGAAGTTTCTGCAATAGAAGTGGCTAAAACAATCCGACGTGGTGTTTGATCAGAGGCTGGTCGCAAGGCTTTATCTTGCTCGGTGGCGGGTAAATCTCCGTAAAGTGGTAAAATTTCTGCATTTGGCAAAGAAAGCAGATTGATCGTTTTATGGATTTCGCCAGCACCTGGTAAGAAAGCCAGAATATTGCCTTTCTCAGAGTGATAAGCTTCGGTAATTTGAGCTGCCATCACTGAAGAAAGGTCTCTGATATGGGTTAGGTCTCTTTTACGGTGGTGTGTCGTAATTGGATAGTAATCCGTTTTACTTTCGATAATATCGCAATGCAGAATTTTTTGTAGATTTGTTAAAGACGGAGTTGCCGACATAGCAATTAAACGCAGATCTGGGCGAAGGTTAGCTTGTAGATTACGACATAGCCCTAGGCATAAATCAGCATCCAAAGAGCGTTCGTGAATTTCGTCAAAAATAATTCCAGCAACATCTTCTAGCAGTGGGTTATTGAGTAATCGCCTAAGGAATAAGCCTTGGGTAACGACTTCGATTTTTGTCTGGGCACTGATTGCCTTGTCCATACGTGTTCGGTAACCAATGGTTTTTCCGACTTCTTCATTTGATAAATGTGCCATTTGTCTTGCTGCTGCTCGGGTAGCAATACGACGTGGTTCCAACATAATCAGCTTTTTACTTTGTACCCATTGAGCGTCTTGTAAAGACAAAGGTACCAGGCTTGTTTTCCCCGTTCCAGGTGGGGCAACCAAGATCACATTTGGATGTTGATTTAAATAATCATAAAGTTTGGGCAGTGTCGATTGGATAGGTAGAGAAATATTTGGTATACTATACATAAGAATTCATGAGTATGAGGATAATGAATCAGATGGCTTATTTATTATTATCTTCATATATAAAAGACAAACCTAGTTTTATCAAAGGATAGTTTCATTGCGTGTTTGGTTTTTGTTTTTTCTTGGGATGATAGGCTTTATTACCTCGGGCTCTTATTCTGTTTTAGCTAAAGAAACTGATGCGGTTATCAGTAAACAGGATCAAACGACTATTTTGTCAGACAGTGATCACTATGATGGCCGTAAGGAACTGCTTTTGGGGTTGCGTATTAAACTGGCACCTGGGTGGCATACCTATTGGATTAATCCTGGCGATGCGGGGGAACCTGCCTCGGTCTCTGCCCAAATAAATAATTCTGGTGCTCAAGAAGGCAAAATTATGTGGCCGTCACCAGAGCAATTAACCGAAAATGGTTTAATGTCTTATATTTATAAAGGAGACGTTATCTTACCATTTAAAGTTTTGGTACCTGATGATCAGATTGGTAAAGATTTAAATTTTAAAGTTAAAGCCAGATGGTTAGTTTGCGCAGATGTTTGTATCCCAGAGGAAGGGGAGTTTGTTTTCGATTTACCAAAGGGACAGGCATCTATTTCACCAGACGCTTCTCTTATTCAACAGGCTTTATCGAAAAAACCAAAAAAAAGTCCATGGGATGTTTATATTACCTCATCAGGAAAGTTATGGGTAAAACAGGAGGGCGTTGATCCTGCACATATAACCAAAGCATGGTTTATGCCAGAAAAAAGCGGTATAATCGACCAAGTTGCATCTCAAACACTTTACGTAAAGCCAGGTTTGCTAACCTTAGATATTCCTTTGGCAGTTAAAAAAGAATTACAGCAACCTGTTCATGGTGTTTTAGCCATTCAAGATGGCCAAAATCAAATACAGCATTTTTCGGTTCAAGCCAAAGTTGCACCTTTATCAACGCCTGTTCAAACGAGTTTACTTCTTTTGATCGGCAGTGCTTTTTTAGGTGGAATTTTATTAAACCTTATGCCTTGTGTATTTCCTGTTATTGCGATGAAACTCTTATCACTTAGTCGTATTGGGCAAGAACACATAAACGTGCGATATAAGAGCAGTATTGCTTATACAGCAGGCATTTTATGCTGTTTTATTATAATGGCATTTGCATTTGTAGGACTGCGGTGGATGGGATCGCAATTAGGGTGGGGGTTTCAATTTCAATCTGCGGGATTTGTTATTTTGTTATGCTGGTTACTTTTTGTCATTTCTTTGAATTTTCTTGGCGTATTTAACGTTCAATTTTCATTAAACAATACAGGTCCAGCAGGTAGATCATCAGAGTATTCCTCTGACTTTTTTACTGGCTTACTAGCGGTCTTGGTTGCAACGCCTTGTACGGCTCCTTTTATGGGGATAGCGATCGCAGGGGCATTGAATGCACCTTTGTGGATAAGTATTTTGATTTTTGTTGGTATGGGATTAGGGTTGGCATTACCTTATGTTTTATTTGCATGCGTTCCTTCTTTTGCACGTATCTTACCACGTCCAGGTCTGTGGATGGATATTTTAAAACAATTATTAGCGTTCCCATTATTGCTTAGTTGTTTATGGTTGGCTTGGGTTGTTTATCAACATCAGCAACCAATGAGTTTTTTTGTATTACTCAGTGGATTTACAGGCCTAGGATTTGTTTGTTGGGCAATAGGATTAATACAACAGCTTTATATGCAAGGGATTTATAGAGTCTTTCGGATTTTCTTTGGTATTTTAATTGTGCTTATTTTGTGTTTACTCGGTGGTGGATTTTATTTTTTTGTTCATGATCAAAATGGTAAAATAGAAACACAATTAAAAGAAAATGTAATGACTTACTCTGCGCAAAAACTTGAATTGTTACGGAAGGATCATAAACCAGTTTTTATAAATATGACGGCTTCTTGGTGCTTAACTTGTATGGTAAATGATAAAGTTGCTTTGTCTTCTACAAAAGTACAAGAGGCGTTTAAACATCAGCATATTACCTATATGGTTGGGGACTGGACGCAGTATGATAAATCTATTGGTGATTTTCTCAAGGCGCATGGAAGAGAAGGGGTGCCGTTATATATTTACTATCCAGCTTATGGAAAACCAAAGATTTTACCACAGATTTTAACGTCTAATATTGTGCTTAGTTATTTGTCTGACTTAAAAAAATAGATTTTAAAAAAGCTGTATAATCAATAATGATCGATTTTTTCTTTTATTAAAGCACAATTATTTGAATTAGAATAATTTTCAGAATGATGATAAAACGACCACAATAATATATAAAAATAAAGGTTCAAGATAATGAAAGTTGGGTTGTTTATCCCTTGTTATATGGATGCGTTGGAACCAGAGGTTGGGATATCAACCTTAAAATTACTAGAGCGTTTTAATGTCGATGTGACTTATCCTTTTGATCAGACCTGTTGTGGGCAACCAATGACCAATACAGGGTGTCATAAAGAAGCTGCGGAAACAGAAAAATTATTCGTCAAGAATTTTGCCGAGTTTGATTATATCGTGATGCCTTCTGGCAGTTGTACTAACCAAGTAAGGCATCATTTTGATGCAATTGATCAAACCAAAGAGGTGCAACATGTTCGTAAAAACACCTATGATTTAGTCGAATTTCTACATGATATTTTAAAAGCAGATGCTTTTCCGTGGGCGACCTTCTCTCATAAAATAGCTATTCACTATAATTGTAATGCGTTAAGAGGATTGCGCCACGCCAGCATGTCTGAAAGGCGAGAACCATTTTTCTCAAAACCCAAAGATTTATTATCAAAAGTCAAAGGTATAGAATTCGTAGAGCTGGAACGTCCAGATGAATGTTGTGGATTTGGGGGGACTTTTTCTGTGTTTGAAGAAGGGGTTTCAGCCAAGATGGGGCAAGACAAAGTCATGGATCAACATCGCAGTGGTGCGGAATATGTGATTTCTGCAGACAGCTCTTGTCTAATGCATCAAAAGGGCTGTGCGATGCGTATGGGGGTTAATTTGAAATATGCGCATATTGCTCAGATCTTAAACGGAGATTTGTCATGAGTGCATTACAAGACGAAGCTCAACCAAGAGGTGCAAAAATCAAAGGTAACAAGCCTGTTGATCAATTAGAAGCCGCCAACCGTTTTATTGCAGCTTCTGCACATCAAAAAATGCATGATGAACGCTTATGGGATTTGCGAAAAAAACGTGATGCGCAAATGCATCTCGTTCCTGAATGGGAAGAGTTAAGAGAGCTAGCCTCAGATATTAAATCGCATACTTTGGATCATTTGGCAGATTATTTAGAAGAGTTTGAACGTAATGCCAAGGCCAACGGCGTACATGTGCATTGGGCCAAAGATGCTCAACAAAGTAATCAGATAATTACTGATATTTTAAAAGAACATAATGCCAAGACACTGGTCAAAAGTAAATCAATGTTGGGTGAAGAATGCAGATTACGCCAGCATCTAGAAGAAAACGATATTCATGTCATTGAGACAGACTTAGGAGAACGAATTCAGCAATTAGACCATGAAGATCCCAGTCATGTCGTGGTGCCAGCAGTTCATAAAACCAGAACCGATGTTTCCAAAGTGTTTGTCAAAACACTTAATGCTGAGCAGGGGAATAATGACGTTCACTATTTGGCGGAGACACAAAGGGAAAATACACGTCCTTATATCCTCAATGCTGATGCAGGAATGACTGGAGGGAATTTTCTGGTTGCTGAAACGGGTGCTGTGGTGGTTTGCACAAACGAGGGGAATGCTGATCTTTCTGCTAATACGCCGCCTTTGCATATTGTGACGGTGGGGATTGAAAAAATTATTCCCAAGATGGAGCATCTGGCAGTTTTTATTCGACTGTTATCACGCAGTGCTTTGGGGTCTCCGATCACGCAATATACTTCTTATTTTCGTGGCCCTCGTAAAGGGGGAGAAATGCATGTGGTTTTGGTGGATAATGGTCGATCAACCCGTCTTGCCAGTAAGAAATTCAAAGCAGGATTAAAATGTATCCGTTGTGGTGCTTGTATGAATACATGCCCTGTTTTTCGTCGCAGTGGTGGTTTAAGTTATGGCAGTGTTTATGCAGGGCCTATTGGATTAATTTTAAGTCCTACTTTTAATACGCATAAATATCGGAATTTACCTTTTGCATCGACTTTGAATGGCAGTTGTACGAACGTTTGTCCTGTAAAAATCAACTTACATGAACAGGTTTTTGCTTGGCGAGAAACATTGGCAGATGAAAAAGAACTCTCTTTATCAAAGCGAATTTTAATGACTGCGATGGGTAAGTTATTAGCCCACCCCAAGGCTTATCGAACTGCAGTGCAAACAGGGGATAAGGTTTTATCGTATTTGCCACATTTTGTTGTTTATAACAAACTTAATGCTTGGGGAAGGCAAAGAGATTTGCCGCCAGCACCCAAAGAAACTTTTCACAGTTGGTATGCAAAAAATTATAAAAATAAAGGAAAAACGGATGAGTAGTCGTGAGTTCATTTTAAACCAGATCCGTGAATCTTGTAATGCAGAGCCTCCTGTTGGGCCGAACGTTCCTTTATTTCATAAAGATTCATTTGATATTGTCGAGCAGTTTAAACAATCTTTACTGATTATGGGTGGAAAGATTATTGAAAAAGGTCAAAATGACCCTTTCGAATTTGTAAAAGCGAAATTGGAGGATGTTAAAGTTATTTGTTCACTAGTACCAGATATCGAAGGAAATAAAAAATTAACAGATAATATGCATCCCAAAGAGTTGCAGGATATAGATTACGGTGTTTTACGTGCGAGTTTTGGTGTTGCCGAAACAGGTTCGATTTGTTTAACGGATCAGGATTTATTGATTAATACGTTGGGGTATTTGCCTCAACACTTGATTGTGTTGCTTGATCCAAAACAGATCGTAGAGAATTTACATGATGCATATGCGCGTCCAGAATGGAAACAAATTCACTATGGGGCGTTGCATAGTGGACCTTCTGCTACCGCCGATATTGAAGGTGTATTAATTAGAGGGGCACAAGGAGTGCGTTCTTTATCTGTATTATTGATTGCATAATTTTTTAGGATTGTTTTTAGTTATCCTTGTTGTAATTCCAGGTATCAATAATTTACATTTAAATATTGTAACTATTTATATTTAATAATCGTAAAGACTGAATAAACCTTTACGATTATTGAAAAAAATTAATATTTATCGGGAACAGCTGAAGCTGGTAAAGTGCCTAGACTGCCCGTTGGCAGTTGATTTACTTTTGCTTTTTCAGGAGAATATTGTAATTTTTCTGATGCTTTGACGCTATCAGGTTTTCCACCTGGGAATACTGCACTAAGATCTTCATCGTCATTAGAACTAGATGGAGTGGTTGAATTATTCTTGTTTGTTGAATTGGGTGTTGCTTTTGTAGGTGCTGTTACAGCTCCAGGTTTACCTAGATCTTGAGTTTGGATACCTCCAGAAACAGGAGTGCCCGTTGCATCCACAATCCAATTTCCCAAATGCTTACGGATTTGGAATTCAAGCTCTACATTCATATCTTGCATCAGCTTTTGCGTTGCGTCATATAAATTACCTTTACTGCTGGCAGCACCTTTGGATGAATCTATATCATATGTATGATTAACACTTGCTTGAACAGAGGCAACTTTTTGGTTGTTGTTATTATAAATGGATAAGGTAGCATCCATTTGTCCATAAATACCGTTATGCCCTTGTTCTTGAAGGGAAGCACGGTTAATTGTAAAGACACCTTTTCCAGAAGAACCACGTGCTTGAAAGCGTGTATTAGCCATATTTTGCAAAGCAGTAGCAGGTAAAATAGGGCTAAGATTGGTAACATCACGATTATATTGTTGATTTTGTGATAAATTCTGCACATCCATTTGACTTACATTTAAGAAAATGGGGGTCAGATAATCATAAGTCAAAGGCGCAAATGTTTTAGGATCGTCATGAGAGCAAGCGGTAAGCCCAATTATGGGTGTAACCAATAATAATGCAGAAGCACATAATTTCAATTTTAATGAAGTTGTGTTTTTTTGGTTTGATGACATTTGATATTCCTTATGTGCAGAAAAAAGAAAATAACGACTTAACAATATTAAACGCAATTATAGAGATAATTTTGACAAGATACAGATTTTATTTTGTTGATTGAATTTCATTTTGGTTAAATACAAAATTATATCGACAAAATTCACAAGTCATAGTGATATTCCCTTCTTCATTCATACTCTCTAAATCGTTCTGGTTAAATGTTTTTAAGATATTTTGCAGACGCGAACGTGAGCAACGACAACCATAAGAAACAGGTTTAGGATTACCTATTGTAATGGGGGTGCTATTAAATAAACGATAAAGTAAATCATTATTACTTAAGTTGGTGTCTAATACTTCTTTTGCTGTGACTGTTTCAGCTAGAATGGTTAATGTATTCCATTCTTCTTCGTCATTGGTAATTTCTGCCTTATCCTTGAAAACAATAGAAGGGTCACTGGCAATTTTTTCTATAATTAACCCAGATGCTTGCCAACCTTCAGAAGTTTCTTCGCAAAATAACCGTATCCAGCTGTTTAATTGCTCACTCGTTTCAAAATAATGGCTGGCCATTTCTGATAGGCTGTTACCTGTGATTTCAACCATTCCTTGATAGCTATCTTTGTCATTACGTTGATCAACAGTTAAAACAAACAAGCCTTTTTCAAATAATTCTAACGCTGTTGCTTGTTTAGGAAGCAAGTCGAGTTTTTCTTTATCATAGCGAGCGTAAAAGCGTAGCTCACCATTATGCGTGCAATCTACGACTAATAAAGAAACAGCACCTTCCCCTTTTACCTGAAGCGAAAAAGAGCCTTCGAACTTAAGAGCTGCTGCTAGTCCTGAGACCAGAACCAATGCTTCACCTCCTAATTTTGAAATCGCATAAGGATAGTTGTGACGTGATAATAAAGTATTTGCCAATCTATCGAGGCGAACAAGCCGCCCCCTAGCAGAAGGGAAGAAAAAAGGCGTAATCCCTGTCGGGATGGTTAAATCAGGAACATCAGGACGATCAGAAATATGTGTATGTTCATTCATAAATTATGCTTCTTTGTATCGCTAAAGTTTTTTTAGTTACTTGTTGTTTGTTTTAACAGTTCTTCTTTGGATTTTTGGAAATCTTGCATAAATTCTTTATTTGCATGTAGCCTTGCAACAATTTCAGCACCTATGATACGCCCAGCATCCACATCGCTTTGCCAGTGTGCACCACAAATGACGCGACTTTGACCAAAATCATATCCTCTTTGTAAAATTTGATTTTGTTTTTGAGGAAACATTTCAGAAAGAATCAAAGCAGTTGACCACCCTAAAGCAGAGTGCCCAGAAGGATAAGAGCCGTCTTTCCTGAGCAGTTTATCATCTTGGGGCCAACAGGTTTGTGTTTTATAATATACAAAAGGTCTGATGCGTTGATAATGATTTTTAGCAATATCGGTACCTAAGAACCCACTATCAACCATTATGTGACGTAATAGATAATAAGTGTTTGGGGTTTTTTCTTTGGATATTACAATCCCCAAAGCCTGAGCAAACGGTTTTCCAATATTACTATCGGCAAGGTTAGCATCCGATTGAGCCAAAGCCCATCTTGGGGTGTTTATCAAGGTATGACCTTGTTTATATGCGGCTTGGTCTGCTAAAAAAGCAGGGCTGTCTTGTTGGGGAGGGGGAGGTAAAAGGGCTAGACTATTAGCAACGTCATCACGGTTTAAATAAGATTTATAGGGCTCGCTGGGTTTGGTTTGTAAAATAGAGTTGCTTTTTGCAGCAAAGGTATTTGATGTGAAACTTAAGACAATGCTTCCAGCGACAAAGAATATCGCTTTTGTTGAAATAGACATTATTACTCCCGTAAATAGACTGTATTTGTCACATAATTTTTTTTGATATTATTATTTTGATATGGTTATAACTAATTTAAAAATTAGTTTAATAAATTAGATATACTCGTTTTTATGGCTTTTAAACAGTGTTTTTTATTATATGCTAGGTCACTGATTTTGTTAAATCTTAAATATGTTTTATAAGACCAAGCTGTGCGACCTAACTCATTGCAGTTTGCACCATCAAAATTACCAAATAAAAGGGTTTTTAATAAAGATTTAGGTTTTTGAAACACTTCCATTTTCCATAAGTCGTCCGTTAAAAAACGAAAAATAATAATGTTAGGTTGTACAAGAGTGAAATGTGATACGTAATTTGAAGGATCACCCCAACAATCTATAATGAGGTTTGGAGGGTAAGGAAAAATTGTAACTGTTTCTAATAATAGACCTTTTTGTGTGACTAATGAAATAATTAAAGAGTATGTTTCATCTCTGTCATATGAGGAAAAAAGAATATAATAATCTATTGTCTTAAAAGCCTGATCTAAAAAGGTTCCTTTTATAATGCATTCTGTCTGATAACCATTGATATAAACTCTGCTTTGCCCGGTGTAGCCATCATTGGGTTTGAAAGTAGGCCTGATACAGATCTCATTTGTGTTTATAATATCGTCTTGCATGGATTGAGCTCATTCAGAAGGAATAAAAAAGGATCTATAAATATTATAGATCCTTTTCATTTAAGCGTAAAACTTCTTAAGGATTTTACTTAGAGCCATAGCTTCGCCAATCATTGCCCATCATAGACCAGATTAAAATGGCTTTGTGAGCATGAAGACGGTTTTCAGCTTCATCGAATACGACTGATTGACTGCTTTCGAAGACTTCTTCAGTTACCTCTTCACCAATGTGAGCCGGTAAACAATGTAAGAATATTGCATCCTTAGCAGCTAAGTTCATTAACTCACGATTAACTTGGTAAGGGCCTAATGCTTTGAGGCGTGCTTGTTTCTCATTATCACTATCTGACATGCTGACCCAAGTATCGGTTACAACAGCATCTGCGTTACGAACGGCTTCTTTGGGATCATTCGTGACATTGATTTTTCCACCATTTTTGCTGGCCCATTCCAAGACTTCCTTAGATGGAGCATAATTTGTTGGAGTTGCAAGGTTTAATGTGAATTCGAACTGTGTAGCAGCTTCTATCAAAGAACTTGCGACATTGTTTCCATCTCCAAGCCAGGCCAAGGTACGCCCTTTGATAGAGCCTTTATGATCTTCAAAAGTCATAATATCAGCAATAATTTGTGATGGGTGAGAGGTGGGAGTTAATCCATTAATGACAGGGACAGAGCTAAGCTCTGCAAGGCCTAACAAATCGTCAGTACATCCCGTTCTTAATACCATAGCATCTACAAAACGAGAGAGGACGCGTGCAGTATCAGCAATAGTTTCCCCACGACCAATTTGCATGCTATCCGTTGATAAAACAACAGAATGCCCACCTAGTTGATGAATACCCACTTCAAATGAAACGCGTGTCCGAGTTGAGGGTTTAGAGAAGATTAAAGCAACATTTTTACCTTGTAATGGGGCTGCGGGATGCAAAGGGTATTTTCTATTCTCTTGCATATCTTTCATTTGCTTGCCCAATATTATCATGTCTTGAAGGTCTTGTTTAGACAGATCACGAATATCAAGAAAATGTTTATATTTTTTATCTTGAGCGCTGTTTTTTTGAGAATTTGATAAACTGCTCATGGGCTTTGTTCCATACTATTTTGTAATTGTTGCGCAGCTTTGGCCAAACGATTTGCTCCTTCTTGGCATTCTTCTTCTGATACAATCAAAGGAGGAACAATTCGCACTACATTATTACCTGCGGCAACGGTTAATAAATTTTGATGCAAGGCTGCATTTTGAACTTCAACAGGTGCTAACTTGCCTTTTATCCCTAACATTAAGCCTTTACCTTTGACTTCTTCATAAATAGATGGGTATTGCTCAATGAGTTTTTGCAGCGCGTTTTTTAAATAATTTCCTGTCTTCGCAATATGATCCAAGAAACCAGGCGCAAGTAAAATGTCTAGCACTGCGTTTCCTGCTGCACATGCCAAAGGATTACCTCCAAATGTTGATCCATGTGTTCCAGCGGTTAAATGTTTGGCGATAGATTCTTTGGCTAAGAATGCTCCCATAGGAACGCCTCCTGCAATTCCTTTTGCCAAAGACATGATGTCAGGTTCAATATCCGTCCATTGATATGCGAACATTTTTCCAGTACGACCCATACCACATTGAATTTCATCGAAACCAAGGTATAGATTTTTATCATCACAAATTTTTCTAAGTTCACGTAAAAAATCTGTTGGAATGACATTAATTCCACTTTCACCTTGAATAGGTTCAATCAAGAAACCAGCCGTATGTTCATCAACAGCATTATGTAAGGCTTCTAAATCACCTACAGGTATATGTTTGATCCCAGGAAGTCTTGGTTCGAACCCTTCTAAATATTTAGGGTTTCCCGTAGCAGTTAATGTTGCCAAAGTGCGACCGTGAAAAGCATTTTCAAAACAAATAATATCCGTACGTTCTGGATGTCCATTTTTAAATTGTGCCCGACGTATGCCTTTGATTAAGCCTTCATTGGCTTCAGCACCAGAGTTGCAAAAGAAAACACTATCGGCAAAGCTGATCTCTACCAGTCTTTCTGCCAGTCTTTCTGCTTGTGGAATGCGATATAAATTAGAAGTATGTAAGACAAGCTTGGCTTGCTCAGCTATGGTTTTGGTTAGGTGAGGGTGATTATGTCCAATTGAGGAGGTCGCAATCCCAGCACCGAAATCCAAAAATCGTCGGCCGTCTTCCGTAATAAGCCAAGCACCTTGACCTTGCGTAAAAGCAAGGTCTGCACGATTATAGGTAGGCATAAGAACGGAAATCATAGTAACTCTTCTTTGTTAATTTTTTGATTAAATAAAAGAATCATATTCTGTTATTGTATTAATAATGTCAATTTCTTCTTGATGTTTTTATTTATTTATTCTTATATTTTACAATATAAAATAAATATGTATAGATCTTTTGATAGAGTAACTGCCTGTGAAATTTCCTGATCTGCAAGAATATACGATGATGTATTTATCTCGGTATAACAATACCGAAAAAGGATTATTGCGTGTTTTAAAGGCCAGGTTGCAACGTTGGGCGATTAAGGCTGAAAAAGAAGGAATAGAATCTTCACAAATTAACAGCAAATTAAGGCAAGGGTATCAAGAAATACCTGATATTATTGCTAAAGTGAAGCAGCTGGGGATTGTTAATGATCAGGTTTTTACCGAGCACAAAGTGAGTTCTTTGATCAGATCAGGGCGTTCTCAAAAGGTCATACAAAATAAATTATTACAAAAAGGTGTTGCTTTTGATGTTGTTCAATCGGTATTAGATCAGTATCAAGATAAGGATATAGAATTACTTGCCGCTTTGGTTTATGCAAAAAAAAAGCGTATAGGTCCGTTTCGTCGCGTTGATCGCGAGTTTAATATAGAGACCAAACAAAAAGAGCAATCCTCTTTTGCTAGAGGAGGGTTTTCTTTTGCGATGACGGATAATGTTTTGTCTATGGAGCTTGTCGAGGCAGAGGAAATGATACAAAAGCTTCGGTCTTTATAAAGATAATTAGGGTATTATGGAATGGCTATACTCAGATCATTGATTGTATTTGTGTTTTTATTACCCTTACTTGCGGCTTGTGGTGGCCGCAGTTATAGCGGAAAGCTACAATGCGCTCCTTATGCGAGAAAGCTTACAGGGGTTGATCTTAGAGGATCTGCATATTCTTGGTGGTCACAGTCTCAAGGGAAGTATTCTCATACAAAACAACCTCAAAAAGGGGCTATCTTAGTATTTCGTAAAACCTCTAAATTGCCAGATGGACACGTATCTGTTGTAAAGAAAATCAAGGATTCACGTACAATTATTGTTGATCATGCAAACTGGGATGCACAAAGAATTAATCATAATGCTTCTGTGGTAGATGTTTCCTCTCGTAATGATTGGTCGTTGGTTCGTGTATGGTGGCCACCAATCAATAAATTAGGAACCAGGAAATATCCAACCTATGGGTTTATTATTCCAGGAAAAACTTAATTCTATAAGCAGTGAGGTTATCTCTTTTAGGTAAAGATAATACTTTGTTTTGAATAGAGCCTTTTGTTTGTAAAAAATTATAATGAGTAAACATGACTCTCGGTTCTTCGTTGTTAAAAAATTTTTATCAACCCGATATCAGAATAAAAGGTAAGATGATAATCTTTTTGGTCTATGAGATGCTTCCAAGGAATATTCTTTGTAATTAATGTAATATTTTTAATTTTGCATAGAACAAAAAATTATAGTATTACCCAACCAATCAGATTATGGTATGTTTCTTAATGATTTTATATAATATTTGGTTGTGATGTTTAAATGATTTGAATATCATTTTAACCCAAACATAAATATGAGGATACTATGGGTAGCTTAAGTATTTGGCATTGGCTGATTGTATTAATTGTCGTTTTATTATTATTTGGCGGTAAAAAAGTATCCACATTAATGGGCGACTTTGCCAAAGGTATTAAAGATTTTAAAAAGAACATAGCCGAAGAAGAAACATCGTCTAAAGGGTCTGACACACAACCCACTAAGACATTATCTGCATCAGATCACAAAGATGAATCTGTATCCTTTAATGAAAAAGAAACAACGACTGTATCTTCTGATTCTGATAAAAAATAATACTGCCAAAAGATAAAGTTCTTTTGAAGGGCAACGATAAGGAATATAGAGCCGTTTATGACTGTGATTTTTCAAAATGGTCAGCCAATTTCTCCTAAAGCAAGAGGAAGTGTGACTGCACTAGGGAATTTTGATGGTGTGCATCGTGGCCATGCATATTTATTACAAAGCTTACATAAGCAGTGTCCAGATCGTTCTTTGTCTGTTGTAACTTTTGAGCCTCATCCACGCCAATTATTTTTCAAAGAAGATGCTCCCTTTCGATTAACCAATGCTGAAGAACGAAATGCTGCTTTGGCTGCGGTCGGTGTCGATACGATTTTTCAAATTAATTTTAATACTGATTTTTCTTCACTTAGTGCGCATGACTTTGTTCATAAAATCCTTCAAGAGCAACTGGGTGTGACTCATGTTGCTTGCGGTGAATGTTTCGCATTTGGTAAGGGGCGTAGTGGAAATATAGATTACCTTGCATCCGAGACAAAATCTTTGGGAATAGGGTTAACGGTTGTGCGGCCTTTGGAGGATGAAAAAGGGATTATTTCCTCTAGTCGTATTCGTCATTTATTGCGCAATGGACATCCTAAACATGCAGCGGAACTATTGGGACGTGTTTGGAGTGTCCAAGCGATTGTTCAACATGGCGATAAACGTGGCAGAACGATTGGATTTCCCACCGCGAATTTATTGATGGGCGAACATGTAGAACCAATGTGTGGGGTTTATGCGGTTAAAATAGCTTTACCAAGTGGGGAAATACATACAGGGGTTGCCAATGTTGGATATCGTCCTACTTTTGGTCATCATAATGAATGCCGCCTCGAAGTACACTTGTTTAATTTTGATCAGGATATTTATGGTCAGGAAATAAAAGTATGGTTGCATCAATTTATTCGTGCTGAAAAACGTTTTGATGGTCTTGATGCATTAAAGCAGCAAATTACAAAAGATGCGTTGGATGCAAAAGAATTTTTTAATGCTCTTGAACTAATTTAATAATTTGTTGATTATGAATTGAAAATAATCTGTTAAATAGGGTATTTCTGGCTTTTAGTTGCTATTGATCTTTAATTTTAAAAATTAATAGTTTTTTTATTTATTATTGTTACAGTTAGAATGACATTATGACTGAATCCAAATCGACCGATCTGTATCGTGATACAGTATTTTTACCGTCTACTTCCTTTCCTATGCGTGGTGGCTTACCTAAAAAAGAGCCTGAGATTTTGGCTCATTGGAAGAAGATAGGGTTGGATGCAGCCATACAGAAAAAATCGTATGAACGCTTGGCTGCGGGTCATAAAGTTTTTACGTTGCATGATGGCCCTCCATATGCAAATGGTCATTTACATATTGGTCATGCACTTAATAAAATTATCAAAGATGTCATTAATCGTTCACACCGAATGAATGGTGAAGTTGTTCGGTATATTCCTGGTTGGGATTGTCATGGCCTTCCTATTGAATGGCGTATAGAGGAACAATACCGTAAAGCGGGTAAAAATAAAGATGATGTTCCTGTTTTACAATTTCGTGCAGAATGCCGTAATTATGCCAAGGAATGGTTGACAACCCAATCTTCTGAATTTCAACGATTAGGTGTTCAAGGCGAATGGGAAAATCGTTATGCAACTATGGATTTCTCTTCTGAAGCAACGATTGTCGAGGAAATTGGTCGCTTCTTATTAAATGGCAGTTTATATCGTGGCTTGCGTCCTGTTATGTGGAGCCCCGTTGAAAAAACAGCTTTGGCAGAAGCAGAAATTGAATATCACGATCATACATCTGTGACGATCTTTGTTGCTTTTCCAATTGCTAAAGATTTAACCTCTAATCATGTATTAGAGGGTGCTTCTGCGGTTATTTGGACGACGACCCCTTGGACTATTCCAGCAAACAGAGCGATAGCATACAATAATGACATTAATTATCAAGTGATCATTGTTAATGCTGCTAGTGAGGAATCCCACGTAACTGTAAATGCTAAGTTTTTAATAGCACAGGATCTTGCTGATTCATTTTGTCAACAAGTTGGTATTACAGATCACGCTATTTTACATACATTTTCGGGGCATGAATTAAAAGGCTCTGTTGCAAAGCATCCCTATCATGGCAACGGATTTGATTATGATGTGCCTTTATTAGCAGGTGAATTCGTAACAACAGAGGCTGGAACAGGGTTGGTTCATTGTGCGCCTGCGCATGGTGAGGATGACTTTTATCTTTGTCGCGACCATCAAATTGGTGTTGATGAATTGGTTCAAGATGATGGTGTATATGCTGATACTGTTCCATTATTTGCTGGTATTCACGTTTTTAAAGCAGCAGAGCCCGTTTGTGACCAACTTATAGAATCTTCTCAAAAAGCACGAGCAAATGGAGAAGCTTTTACGGGGTTAGTTGCAAGATCTTCTATTGTTCACTCTTACCCACATTCATGGCGTTCCAGAGCACCAGTCATTTATCGTGCCACACCACAATGGTTTATTGCGATGGATGATGATAGGAAAATTCGTCAAAATGCGCTGTCTGCATTAGAGGACGTTACCTTTGTTCCTGCTCAAATCCGTAATCGTTTGACCAGTATGGTGGCTTCTCGTCCAGATTGGTGTATCAGCCGTCAACGCGCTTGGGGCGTTCCTATTGCTGTGTTTGTCAATAAAGAAACCCGTGAAGTATTACGTGATGCAGATGTGATGCAACGTATTGTTGAGGCCTTTAAAGTCGAAGGTGCTGATGCTTGGTATACCTCACCAGCTTCTCGCTTTTTGGGGGATGGGTATAATGCAGATGATTTTAATCAAGTATTTGACATTGTTGATGTTTGGTTTGAAAGTGGTTCAACCCATGCGTTTGTGCTTGGTCAAGATAAGTTAAATTTCCCTGCTGACTTATATCTCGAAGGTTCAGATCAACATCGTGGTTGGTTCCAATCTTCTTTATTAGAATGTGTTGGTACGCGCGGTGTTGCTCCTTACAAAACGATTGTCAGTAATGGTTTTGTGATGGATGAACAGGGACGTAAAATGTCTAAATCTTTGGGAAATGTTGTTGCCCCACAGGAAGTTAATGATACAATGGGCGCAGATATTTTACGTCTTTGGGTCATGAATTCGGACACAAATGATGATTTGCGTATTGGCAAAGAAATCCTAAAGCAACAAGGCGATTTATATCGCAGACTACGTAATACCTTACGCTGGTTACTTGGCGGTTTGGACGGGTTTACTGATGCAGAGAAAGTGCCTTATTCAGAATTACCAGAGCTTGAAAAATGGGTTTTACATCGTTTAACCGAAGTCAATCAAGTCATTCAACAAGCAATAAAAACCCATGAGTGGGTTGGTGTTTATCCAATGTTACATAATTTTTGTAATGTTGATTTATCTGCCTTTTATTTCGATATTCGTAAAGATGCTTTATATTGTGATGGTCGAAGTAATCTTCGCAGAAGGGCAGCTAGAACTGTTTTAGATATCTTACATCGTTGTTTATGTGCGTGGCTTGCCCCTGTATTGTGTTTTACTGCAGAAGAAGCATGGGCGGCACGCTTTGGTGAAGAGCAAAGTATTCATTTAGAAGATTTTCCAACACTTCCTGCACAGTGGCATGATAAAGAGTTGGCTGCACGTTGGGTTCAAGTTCGTGCAATCCGTCGTATTATTACCACAGAAATCGAAAATGCAAGAAGAGAAGGCGTGATTAAATCTTCCTTACAGGCAGCTATTGAGCTAAGTTTCTCTGATAAAGAAGCCGCTTTGTTTGGACAATATGATTGGGCTGAATTGGTAATTGTATCACAAGTGGACATCAATGTCGTGCCTGGTTCTGCTTCTCTTTATACTGAGGAAGAAGAACAATTGGGTGAACCTCATGCTCCTCCTGTTATAACGATTGCTTCTGGACAAAAATGTGCACGTTGTTGGAAGGTTTTGGATGAGGTTGGTGAAAGTGCTGATCATCCAGAATTATGCTTACGATGTGTTGATGTGGTTAGTTAGACGATTGTAGATCGAATGAATAATGTCTTAAAATTTTCTAAAAAATCACGAAAATGGCTATTCGGATTGATGATATTATTTGTTGTGCTGGTTTGTGACCAGCTCAGTAAATATTGGATTTTGAATATTTTTGACTTGCCAGAAAAAAGATCTGTCGAGATACTTCCTTGTTTGAATTTCACCATGGTATGGAATAAAGCCATTACGTTTGGAATGTTGGGTGATGTATTAGGTCAATATGCCCCAATCATTTTTGCAGTTTTAGCATTTTCTATTGCAGTTGGTTTGTTTGTATGGATGATAAGAGCATCTAAGCTATGTGTTATTCTTAGTTTAGGGGCAATTATAGGTGGTGCTGTCGGAAATATTATTGATCGTGTACGTTTTGGGGCCGTTGTGGATTTTATACATCTTCATGTTAACGGTTGGTCGTGGTATGTATTTAATATTGCCGACAGTGCAATTGTTTGTGGCGTAGGTATGTTGTTAATTGATGCTTTTTTCCGTCAAGGGTCAAAGTATTAGTCAATGTGTCTATTGAATGTTTGTTGATTTTTATTGTTAGTAAAGGGTGAGGCAAATTATGGTGCATAAGTTAAGCCTGAATTATTTGATGCCAGTTGGCTGTCTTATGACGGTGTTTCTTCTTTCTGCATGCTCAGGAGAGGATGTTTCTCGTGCTTTTGGGCTGAAACGATCAATGCCTGATGAATATACGGTGACGACGCGTTCACCGTTATCTATGCCTCCGTCAGAGAGTTTATTATTACCTGACAGCAATGCTGGACGTCCTGCAGGGCAATCTATTCGTCAACAAACGTTGGAAATTTTATCTCCTGATGTGGCGTTGGATAGAGATAAAGATGTTCCAAGTGCAGGGCAATCTGAGTTGGTTACTCAAGCAACACAATCTGCTGACACATCTCGTCAGCATGAGTTGGTTACCGATCAGGGATTTGTTGATCAAATTATGTTCTGGGACAGTGGTAAACCTGCTGATTTAGCAGTTGATGGGGCTGCTGAAAATAAACGTTTACATAATAATTTAAGCTTAGGGCTCAGCCCAGATCATGGGGCAACGCCGACGACAACAAAAAAATAAGGTGAATAATGTTTAGAGAAGATACAATCAAAGAGAATTCGTCTTCTCCAAAACAGAATAAAATTCGCCAATTATCCGAGCATACAATTAATTTAATTGCTGCGGGTGAAGTTATTGAACGTCCCGCAGCAGTTGTTAAAGAACTTGTTGAAAATGCTTTGGATTCTGGGGCGAATCGTATTGTCATTCATCTCATTAATGGAGGCATAGACCGTATCCAAGTGATGGATAATGGATGTGGTATGTCTTCTGATGATTTATCTCTAGCCATAGAGCGTCATTGTACTTCTAAAATTATAGAAGAAGACTTGGTTCAGATTAAAACGCTTGGGTTTCGTGGTGAGGCATTACCTTCTATTGGTGCGGCAGCACGGTTAAAAATTATTTCACGTACGATGGATGCCTCACAGGCCTGGCAAATTCACGTTGAGGGTGGAAAAACAAAAGCCGTATCGCCTGCGGCGGGCCAATGTGGCACTCAGGTTATTGTAGAGGATTTGTTTTTTGCTACGCCTGCTAGGCGTAAATTTTTAAAAACACCTAGGGTAGAATTTTCTCGTTGTGAAGCAATGATTCAACGGTTGGCAGTGGCTCGACCTGAGGTGGCTTTTTGCTTGATTAGAGATGATAAAACGATTTTTGACCTTCCTATTCAAACGCGTAAAGAGCGAATTTTATCTATCTTAACCGATATTCGTGAAGAGGAATTAATCTTTATTGATTTCCAACGCGAAGAGTTGCACTTAACGGGGTTTATTGGTGCGTCCTCTGTTAATCGATCTACAACGAATGGTCAGATTATGGTTGTTAATGATCGCCCTGTTGTAGATCCCGTCATGCAAACTGCTATCCGTGTTGGATATAGAGATGTGTTGGAAAAGGGACGACATCCAGTTGTTGCTTTATTTTTAACGGTGCCTATGGATCAATTAGATGTAAATGTTCATCCTGCCAAAACTGAGTTAAGATTTTCTGATGATGCCGCTGTTCGTGCCCTATTAATTGGCAGTATACAAAAAAGTTTAGCGATGGGGGCAGGGAATAGTGGCGTTCATCCTGAATCGTTACAAGTAGTTCCTAGGCAATATCAACAAAAAGCGTCTAATATTCAATATCCTTCTGTGACACAACGTCTTTTTTCTGAACCGAATGATTTGTCTGTTATCCAAACTATAAAAAGTCAGGAAAATTATACTTTTTTAAATGAAGGTGCTTTGTCTGTTCGAGATGTAGATAGTGCTTTGGTGCAGTTTTCAAAGTCTAATGGTGTGTCTAACCACTCAGAAATTAATTTGCCACTGGGAACTGCCATTGCCCAGATATTTAAAACTTATATCTTGGCTGTGACTACTGAAGATGAGTTTGTGATGGTTGATCAACATGCAGCGCATGAACGATTAACTCATGAAGCCTTAAGAAAACAATATTTGGAGCAGGGGATTCGTTCTCAACCCTTATTGTTACCAGAAGTCGTTGACCTAACGGATTCTCAGATACAATGTTTACTAGAATTCAAGGAAAATTTAGAGGGGTTGGGTATAGAGCTTGAATCTTTTGGAGGTAAATCAATTTTGGTAAGAGCATTACCTCAGTTATTAGGACCTATTTCAGCAAAAGAGTTGTTAACCGATCTCGTTGAAGAGCTGGAAGCAGATGAGCAAGCCAATCCAAATGAGGCAGATTCTTTGCATCTTCGCCTGGATGCTATTATATCAAGGATGGCCTGTCATCATAGTGTTCGGGCGGGGCGCATGTTAAATACGGATGAAATGAATGCGTTACTTCGTCAAATGGAGGAAACACCGCGAGCAGGGACTTGCTCTCATGGGCGTCCAACTTGGCTAAAATGGTCTAAAAAAGACATAGAAAAACTATTCCATCGTTCTTAAAAAAACTCTGAAAGCAAAGGGTATGATAGAAAAAATGAAATCATTTCTGGGCAATTTTGTTATAAAGATGTATAAACTTCCTATTATCGTATTTGAATCAATTAATTAATGAGAATACCGTGCACACAGTATTGCTTACACTCGTAACTTATTTGCCCTTACTCGGGGCTTTAACAATCTTCCTGATGCGTGGATCTTCTGAAGAAGTGGCACGTACCGCCAGATGGATAGCCTTATGGACAAGTGTTGTTGTCTTTGGTTTGTCTATCGTCATGTGGAGCCTTTTTGATCCAACACTACCTGGGTATCAATTTGCTTATCAAAGTGAATGGCTTGCAGGTTTTGGCGTGTCTTATCACGTCGGTGTCGATGGAATCAGTCTATTCTTTATTATTTTATCTACTTTGTTAACCTTGGTAGCAATTTTATCTGCATGGCAAATGATTACGGATCGTATTCGTGATTATATGGTTGCTGTTTTATTGTTGGAAACTACTCTTGTTGGGTTATTTTCTTCATTAGACATGGTCGTATTCTATTGTTTTTATGAAGCTACCTTAATCCCAAGCAGCATGCTTATTGGGATTTGGGGTGGACCAAAACGTATTTTTGCATCTTTACAATTCTTCTTATACACATTTACTGGCTCACTCTTTATGATGATCGGTATCTTGTGGATGTGGGTTCATACAGGTACAACTGATATTCCTGTATTAATGCATCAATCCTTCTCTGGAACAGTTCAGGGGTGGTTATTGCTTGGATTTGTATTGGCTTTCGGTGTCAAACTCCCACTATTTCCACTCCATGCTTGGTTACCTTCTGCTTATACTGAAGGTCCAGCACCAACGACTTTGTTGGTTTCTGGTGTTATGTCAAAGGCTGGCGCTTATGGATTGCTGCGGTTTGGCGTATTGATGTTACCAGAAGCATCTCATCGTTATGGGATGTTGATTATGATATTAGGGGTTTGTGCCGTAATTTATGGTGCAATTATTGCGTTGTCTCAAACTGATATTAAACGCATGATTGCTTACTCTTCTTTTTCACATATGGGCTTGATTGCTATTGGTTTATTCTCGTTAACTCCCGAAGGTATTAACGGGGCCCTGATGCAAGTAATTTCTCATGGGGTAACAATTGCAGCATTATTTTTATGTATCGCAGCAGTAACTTACCGTGTTGGCTCACGTTCCATTACAGAATTTGGTGGTGTTGCTAGTAAAATGCCAAAATTAGCTTTATTGGCAATGATCTTTATTATGGCGAATGTTGGCCTACCAGGAACAGGTGCCTTTGTTGGTGAATTACTTGTTATGGTTGGGGCGTTACAAGTTTCTTTCTGGATTGCATTATTGGGCGGATCCACCATGATTTTAGGTGCAATTTACACCCTAGTTTTATATCGTAAAGTTATCTTTGGAGGGGTTGTTAAACCTGCTGTAGATCATATGCGTGATCTTAGTGTCAGAGAGTTAACAATTTTGGTTCCACTTGCTTTGATCACACTGTGGATGGGAATTTATCCCAACAGCTTTCTGTCAGTATTTGATCCTGCAGTAATGTCTTTTACGTCTTCTGGTAGAGTGGCCGAGCTAACGTCTCATGCTTCTACAGTTGCTGTAAACAATATTGATGTTCATCAAATAGCTGTTCGCTAAAATGTGAAGGATTTTCTTCCTTTAAATGCTTTAAAGCCCATTGCAGCCCTTGGCTTTGCAGTGGGTTTTTTTTATGATGGTTTATAATTTATAACAAAGGATTATCTTAATGGCTCAGGATAAAGCGTCTTATCAATATATAGGGATTGGTATTCAGGCAACTGGAAATCGTCAAGAAAGTGATTCTATGGGAGCGGTTGAAGTTCCAGCAGATCGTTATTGGGGCGCACAAACACAACGTTCTTTGCACCATTTTAATATTGGTGGTGACGTTATGCCTCGTGAGGTTTACCATGCTTATGGAATCGTTAAAGGGGCAGCAGCCGAAGTAAATGCAGCCGCAGGACGTTTGGATAAAACGCTTGCTCAAGCAATTGTACAAGCCTCAAAAGAGGCTACAAAAGGTGAGTTAGACGACCATTTTCCTTTGTGCGTATGGCAAACTGGATCGGGCACACAGACTAACATGAATGCAAACGAGGTTATTGCTAATCGTGCGATTCAATTATTAGGTGGGCAAATAGGATCTAAAAAGCCAGTCCATCCAAATGATCATGTGAATATGGGACAATCTTCTAATGATAGTTTCCCAACGGCAATGCACGTGGCAATGGTTTTGGAATTAGAAAAGAAATTTTTCCCAGAATTAAATCAATTGGTCAAAGCAATTGAAGCTAAAGCAGAACAATGGTTTGAAGTTGTGAAAATTGGCCGTACACATTTACAAGATGCAGTTCCTTTGACTGTTGGGCAAGAATGGTCTGGCTGGGCTTCTCAATTAAAAGATGGTTTACAACGTGTTAAAGAAGCCGAAAGAAGTGTTTTTGAATTGGCCGCTGGTGGCACTGCCGTTGGAACAGGAATGAATGCTCCAAAAGGATTTTCTAAAGCCATTGCGGCAAAGATTTCTGAAATTACAGGCCAACCTTTTATTACAGCACCAAATAAATTTGCAGCTTTGGGTGGGCTTGATGGTATGGTTGCAGTGATGGCAGCATTACGTGGAATTGCAACGATTTTGATGAAAATAGCTAATGATACGCGTTGGTTAGCCTCAGGCCCTCGCTGTGGATTGGGTGAGCTTCATCTTCCTGAAAATGAACCGGGTTCTTCTATTATGCCAGGAAAGGTCAATCCTACACAATGCGAAGCTATGATTATGGTTTGTACACAAATTATGGGTCTTGATGCTGCTGTTGCAATTGCTGGATCTCAAGGAAACTTACAATTAAACGTGACACGCCCATTAGTAATCATGAATGCTCTACATGCTTCTCGTTTGTTAACCGATGCAGCCAAAGCTTTCCGTGAGTTCTCTGTTGAAGGAACAACTCTTAATGAAAAGCGCATTCAACATTATATTGATAACTCATTAATGTTGGTAACTGCATTGGCACCAGTTGTAGGTTATGATGGAGCTGCAAAAATTGCTCATTTGGGAGATGTTGAAGGGTTAAGCTTGAAAGAGGCCGCTTTAAAAACAGGTCTTTTGGATGAAAAACAATTTGATGAACATATCAAACCACGCCTTATGGCTGGTGATGGTGTAGAAGGGGCTTAATACCTTCTTTTTTAAATATTTTCTTTTATTATAAAGTAGTTAATGTATTTGATTAACTACTTTATTTTTTTATTCTACTAAAATAATTAGTAATTTTTTTTATAATTGATAGTTTTTAAATATTAGTCCCTTTCTTAAAGCGCCAACAACAATTTTATTAGAAAATGAATTGATTTCATTAGTCTATTTAAAAAAAGGAGGTGCAAATTTTGCTTGGGAACATATTATAAGTATTATTAATATTTAATATGTTGGTTAGTGACGACAAAAACAATATATTATTATTTCTGATCGTGTGTTTACTTCATAGGAACAAAAAAACTGTCGATTTTACTAGAGCAAAATTGCATCAGTAAAAGTAGAAGATACAAATATTTTATCATGAGATGATGGGGAAATACTATTTTTCAAATATCTAAAGAGTCCACTGTGCCAGCATGTTCTTGTATAAATTGAAAACGCATTTCGGATTTTTTCCCCATGAGATTAGAAACACGTTCTTCGGTAAAATCCTTATCTTCATAAGGAATAGTGACCTTTAATAAAGTTCTATGCTTAGGGTCCATGGTTGTTTCTTTAAGGTCTTTTGGAGGCATTTCACCTAGACCTTTAAAGCGTGAAACCTCTACTTTACCACGACCTTGACTGAGCTTATTTTGCTTTTTATCTTTATCTTTATCATCCATAGCATAAATACTTTTTTCACCCTGGGTCAATCGATAAAGAGGTGGTTGAGCCAGATAAAGTTTTCCTTGGTTTATGAGTTCAGGTAATTCTTGGTAGAAAAAAGTCATTAGAAGAGATGCAATATGTGCACCATCAACATCAGCGTCAGTCATAATAATGATGCGACCATAGCGTAATTTTTCGATATTAAAATACGATCCAATTCCACATCCTAGCGCCTCAATTAGATCTTTTAACTCTTGGTTATTATTCAGTTTTTGATTGGATGCGCTGGCTACGTTCAGAATTTTTCCACGTAAAGGTAAAATTGCTTGTGTCTCACGGTTACGCGCTTGCTTTGCAGAGCCACCAGCAGAATCACCTTCTACAATAAATATTTCTGTAACAGCTGCATTCTCTTTGGTACAGTCAGTTAATTTACCAGGAAGGCGTAACCGTCTTGTAGCGCTCTTTCGAGGAGTGTCTCTAGCTTCTTTGCGACGTAAACGTTCTTCCGCTTTTTCTAAAATTGCAAGGAATAATGTATCTGCTTGGCTTGGGTCTGCAGCTAACCAATGGTCTAGACGGTCTCGTAAAGCGGTTTCGACAAGTTTGATTGTTTCTTTGGAGCTGAGTTTTTCTTTAGTTTGTCCTTGGAATTCTGGGTCGCGAATAAAAACAGATAGTTTAGCTGCTAATGAACCTAGGACATCATCTCCTGTAATAATTGATGTACGTTTATTAGAGCGTTGATCCCCCCATGTTTTGATGCCTTTAAGTAAAGCATTTTTAAAACCTTGCTCATGAGTTCCCCCAAGAGGCGTAGGGATAGTGTTACAAAAAGAGCTTAGCGAAGAATCACCTTTTGTAAGCCAAGCAATAGACCATTCAATACGGCCTGTATCTTTGCCTTGTGCATCCGTTGGTAAAGCAACATCGCCCGACCAAATAGGGCAGATTAAATTATTTAGGTCTATTTCTTCCCTTAAGCTGTCCTCTAAACCATTAGGAAAATGCAGTGTTGCCTGTGCAGGAACGTCACTGCCTTTAAGAAGGGATTCGTCACATGACCAACGAATGGTAACCCCTTTGAATAAGAATGCCTTAGCACGGCAAAGCTTAAAAAGTTGTTTAGGTGAAAAGTTAATATCGCCAAATATTTCTGTATCAGGGATAAAGCTGATTTGAGTCCCACGGCGATTTTGTACAACACCTATTTTTGTTAAAACAGAAGTTGGATTACCACGGCTATAGGTTTGTTGCCAAAGGATTTTATCTCTGGCAATCTCGACCTCCATCCACGAAGATAGAGCATTAACAACTGAGGAACCAACGCCATGTAATCCGCCAGCTGTGTTATAAATTTTATTAGAAAATTTTCCACCTGCATGTAAAGTTGTAAGGATAACTTCTAATGCAGATTTATCTTTATATTTTGGATGAGGATCAACGGGAATCCCACGACCGTTATCTCGAATAGTTAATTTATTACCAATATCTAAACTGATTTGAATAATACTTGCAAATCCACCAACAGCTTCGTCCATGGAGTTGTCAAGGATTTCTGAGGCCATATGATGATATGCTGCCTCATCAGTACCACCAATATACATACCAGGTCGTCTGCGAACCGGCTCAAGCCCTTCTAAAACCTCAATATCTTTTGCATTATAATCACTAGAGGTCGAAATAGAGGGCTGTTCTATGGATGGTTTGGAGTTATCAGAAGAAAATAAATCACTCATATTAGGACTGTTCCCACGAAAGGTACAATTTCATAAATTATTTTCTTCATATCTCTCAATCTATATTATTTTTTGCTAGTTTTTTTTGTATGGCGTACTGTGCTTTTTTTGCTCGTTCTTGCTTTGCTTTTTGAAGAAGGCGCATCACAGACTTCAATTGAAGTTGGTTGCATAATATCTTTGGCATCAGCATATTGAGATAAATCTGTTGCTGTTTTTAAAGGTTTAATCTCGTCGAACATGCTCATTCTTTGTAAACAGAAAATTGTTCCTGCTTTTAACCCTTGAGAAGATTGAACATTTGCCAATTGCGTAATATAATCGTCTTGTGCCTTTTGAGCACCTTTGCCGTAAGTAGTACGGAAATGACGTTTTAATTTAGATTCTTCTTCATTAACAATAGAACCAAATTGTTTAATAAATCCGTTATATTGGTCTTGTGCTTTACAAGAAAGGGCTGTGACCATAAGTTCACTTTTTAAGCCTTCGATATTAAAAGCATCGCGAGCAACAGACGTTCGGCAAGCTGCATTTGCAACATTAACCTGACCCAAAGTAAGGCCGCTAAGAATAAACCCAGAAAGAGCAAGACGTTTAATTGAAAAAGACATTCAATTCTCCAAATCAGGAAAGGGTAAATGATTATAAGAATATATCAAATGAATATAAAATAACCGATTCGATAATTTTTTTCAGCTATTTTTATTTTCTTAGCAACTCAAATTTGTATCAGTTCATATGATTTGCCTTTTCGATATAGCAGGTATTTGGTATAATGCAATAGTTTATTGTCCTTTATTAACTTATCATGTGGGATAAAAAATCATTGTTTTATCTTCTATAAGTGATAAAGATAATTTTAATTTTCTAAAATTATATAAATATATTTTGTTTAAGTAATATGTATTGTGTAAATGAAATATTGAGTATGCTTTGGGCTGTTTGGATGTAGATCAAACATTTTATATAATTTATGTTATAAGTGAATGGTTTGCTTAATAATCATAAAACGAAAAATGGTTTTTCGTTGAATGCAATGGGGGCTAATAAGTGCGTCTTCAATTATCTTTAGTTTTGGTTGGTTTGGGTTTTGCTCTAACTGCATGTCAACATAATAGTCTTACTTCTGTTGATAGTGAGGTAAATAACCCTTTTAAATATGACAAACGTTCTGCAGTATGTACAGTAACACCAATTGTCAAAGAAAAAGATGGTAGTTGGAAAACAACCATGGCTGTGCGTAGTGATGATGGTCAATGCCAATTTGTGGTAAATGATCCAGATTCAAAAGGTGCATTTCCCTCTTTTGGGATGACCGCTACACCAACAAATGGTAAAACATTCTTGTATAATTATGATAATCGCACTTATGTGCGTTATACACCAACAATGGCATATGCAGGTTCAGATAAATTTACTGTTAATCTGATTCATAAAGATGGAACATTAAAAACACCATTATCTGTTGATGTTACTGTTGATAACACGGGTGTACAAGTGCCTAAACCTGCTGTAGCAGCACCTGTAAGTAGAACAACAAGCAAAACGAAAGCAACCAAAAGTCGCAAAAAAACGGCTCGTCATTCTACTGTTAAGAAAAATTAGTTTTTTTAATTAATCAAACTTAAATAAATATGAAGTTAAAGAACTTCATATTTATTTTTATATTGTGAAATAAATCGGATTAGGGCGAGGCCGCTTCATTCCTTTTTCCTCTGCATTTTTTATTAAGTCTTGCAGCGTAATTTTCGACGTATCTTTTAATATTTTATGATCTGTTTCTTCCCAAAAAGGTTTAACCACTTGTTGGTATAATGGAGACAGAATTTCTGTATATTTTTCTTTTTCTTGTACTGAAATTGCTTGAATGATATTCGCAATTGTAATCAGCCGTTTGGGCTTACCTAAATGATATCCCCCATGAGGGCCTCTGGTGCTTTCTAAAATCGATGCTTTTGAGAGCAGTTGTAATAGGGGTTCAATACTTCTTTTAGGTAAATTGGTTCGTGTAGAAATATCTGCAGCACTGACCGTGTTATTACGACTGGAATAAAATGCAATATCTGTTACGATTAAAATAGCAATAATTGCACGATCTTGTCTTAAAATCATAAAAATTGTCCACCCTCAGGTTCTTTGTGTAAATAATAAATTTATTTGTGTTATAAAAATATATATAATCTATAGTAAGATAAAAAATAGGGTTATTCTATAGGAAATAATTTATTTACAACAAATTATAGTAAAATATTTTTAATAAATTAAAAAAAGGAACAAAGTCAAATGGTTGATGCCCAAAATAATAATTTTGGTTTCTCTGAACCAAGAGGTAAAATTTATAACTCATTGATCGAAACCATCGGAGGAACTCCTTTGGTAAGACCTTCTAATCTTTTGAGAAAAGAGCAGGTTTCCGCAGATATTTTGCTAAAATTAGAGTGTTTTAACCCTTTGGCATCTGTAAAGGATCGTTTGGCAACAGCCATGGTTTTACAGGCAGAGGCAGATGGATTAATTAGTCCTCAGAAAAGTATTTTAGTTGAGCCTACATCTGGAAATACTGGGATTGGTTTGGCTTTTGTAGCAGCAGCAAGAGGGTATCGTTTAATTGTAACGATGCCTGAAAAAGCTTCTATAGAACGTAGAAAAATGATGCGTTTTTTAGACGCACAACTTGAACTTACACCTGGGCACTTAGGAATGGCTGGTGCGATTGCTCGTGCAGAAGAGATTGTAAAAACCACCGAAAATGCGTGGATGCCAAAACAGTTTGAAAATCCAGTAAACGCTGTTGTTCACGAGTTAACAACAGCCGAGGAAATCTGGCAAGATACTGCGGGTAAGGTTGATATTGTTGTTGCTGGTATTGGAACTGGCGGGACAGTAACAGGGATTGCTAAAGGATTAAAAAAGCATAATTCAAATATAGAGATTTATGGAATAGAGCCAGCTGAAAGTGCTGTGTTGAATGGTGAAGAACCTGGTCCTCATGGTATTCAAGGGATCGGTGCTGGATTCAGACCAAAAGTTTTAGAAACAGACTTAATTAAGCAAATTTTAATGGTATCTGAAAATGATGCATTGTCAGCTTCACGCAGGCTTGCAAGTCTAGATGGAATTCCTGTAGGAATCTCATCAGGTGCGGCTTTGCATGCAAGTTTATTGTTAGCATCACGCCCTGAAAATAAAGGAAAAATGATTGTTGCTATTGCACCATCTTTTGCAGAGCGTTATTTATCAACACCACTATTTAATGGTTTAGGATAAGTTACAACTTTATTATAGGAAAATAAAAAAAGCGGGAAATAATCCCGCTTTTTTTGAATTATTTATATATTAACGTAATATAATTTCTACACGACGATTTTGCGCTTCACGAACATTTGGTCCTGTAGGAACTAATGGATTTTCAGATCCATAGCCGTGGATATCAATATTACTTGCTGGGACACCATTTTTAATCAATTCAGCTTTGATGGTGCGAGCTCTTTTTAAAGAAAGTGCTACATTGTAGCGTTTTCCTTGTGCGTTAGGTGCAGCAGAAGAGTCAGTATATCCATCTGCTTCAATACGTGTGCTGTGCACGCTGTTATATGCCTGCGCAGCTTCTTTGACGATAGAAATTGAACGATCGTTTAGAGCGTAACTATCCCAAGCAAAAAAGACTAAATATGTACGAGATTTTCTTGATTGAGGAACTGTCGGTGCTGCCTCTACAGGTGTCGTTGGAGGAGGAGCAGGGTTGAATTCGTATCTTAACCCCAATAAAATTGAGTGGTTGAAGTAAGTAGTTGTGTCTCTGTTTCCTCGAGCTTGGCTATAGGCATGGGTTGTATTATACCCACCTTGTGTTCCCCAAACATCAGCTGTATGACTTTGTGGGCCTAACATCGTCCAAAAGCGATATTCTGTTGTAAACGACAATCCAACAACCCAAGGGGTTGGAAAAGACAGACCACCAATTGCTTGATATGAGAAATTCCCAAAAGTTCCACCTAGATGCTCTGTTAGACGATTATCAGATGTGCGTAATCTAACGCCATTCATTGATGACCAGCCATAACCAATACCAGCACCGAAATAAGGGAAAATATAGGGGCTTCCAACATCCATATCAAAAAGTGCATTTGCCATAAAACCGTAAGTTTGTTGGCGACCTTGCCCCCAAGCTTTATATGATCCTAGATTTTGATATTTTAATGGATTATTTCGATAGTTTCCTTCGACTTCAACTCTAAAGCCATTTCCTAACCCGTAACCAAGACTGGTAACAGCAGTAGCACCAGGAGTATATTTATCTCTACCTCCAGGCATAAACTTGTTTAATCGAACAACTTGATCCTGATTAAAACTCACGCCACCTGCACCAGTAACATATATTCCTTGAACAGGTTGCGCTTTAGCTGTGGATGCTAAGAACGATGTTACACAAAAAGATGCTGAAAGGCTGAATAGTGATGTCATTAATAGACGAAAGCGAAAGTTCATCTTAACCTTTAAACTCCTGTTTAGTGTAACGGCTGTTGCGTTATGATCAATATACTGATTGGAAATAGCGTGTTTTTTCATAAGAAAGAAGTAAAAAATCGATTTTTTAATAAAAAGTTTTCTTTTTGTCATACAAACATCACATATTTATACAAATTGCTGGATATGATTTTTAAATTTACGATTATTCACTAGTAATTAAATTTAAGGCTTGTTTATAAAGTGCTGGTTTAAGGATTAATGTATTAGCAATAGCAAGATCAGCATCCGTTCCCAGGGCAGCGGGGCAAGCGCTACGAATAGTTTGAATGGTTTTTGCATCTAAAGGTGGACGAGCTTTACGAGAGGCGGTAACGTTATTTTTGTAAAAAGAAGTGGGAGTTTTTAAAGCATCCATTTGTTTTTTAACAAATTGTTCTCCACGACTAGTGCATATTTGTGGCATGACCCCTAATCCTTGTAACGGCCATCCCAAAGGAGCTAAGACACGACTCCACGTAACGAATAACTCACCTTCATCAGGAAGTTGGGCTATGGTTTGTACCAATCCTTTTCCTAATGTTGTACTTCCGACAACGACGGCACGTTTATGATCAGCGAGGGCTGCTGCCATAATTTCAGCTGCACTGGCGGTATGCCCATCAACCAATATAACAATGGGTATTCCTTGAGTAAGATCACCACCTTGTACCGCCCAAATATGATTGGCTTCTTCAAATCTCCCTTGGGTAGTTGCGGCAATACCGTTATCTAAGACTAATGCTACGCTGGTGATGGCTTGTTGTAAAACCCCTCCACGATTACCTCTTAGGTCTATGATTAGACCTTTAATCTTCATGTCTTGAGTTGCCTGATCAAGATATTGACTAATCTCTTCAGCCGTATCAGTAGAGAAGGAAGTTACTTTGAGCATGACAATATTGTCGCTAGTAAAAGCAAAAACTGTTGCTGGTGGGACGGCTTCTCTTTTAATATGAACAGTTTTAACTCGTTTACTGCGTGCAGAGCCAACGGTTAAGGATAATGAAGAGCCTTCCTTTCCTTTTAACCATTTTACAATTGTATCTAAGGATTCCTTAGCTGTTTTTTTACCATCAACAGCATATAAACGCTGACCCAACATTAATCCACTGTCCCAAGATGGACCGTTTGGATTGATAGAAGAAATAATAAAAAAATTTCCTTGCTTTATGAGGGAAATACCAGCACTTGCATCTCCACCATCACGAGCATCTCGGTCTGTCGAAGCTGAACTGGGAGCAACGTAACGAGAATATGGATCCATATGATCAAATAATTCATCAAAAAAAGCTTGGATAACCCCTTGCTTACCAACAGACTGAATAGCTGTTGAGTTCTGCCAAGCGTTATACCAAATATTAATTACATTTTGTGACCAGATTTTTATATTATCTTTGTCAGTTGCGACAGGGATTGTGGCACTATAAATTAATTTTTGTACTTTATATAAATTTAACTTACCATTTTCCTCTTTTACAGAAAATGTTGGATCAATTGCATTCAATCCATTTAAGCCCCATAGGCATAATTGTTCAATAGAGTGCTCATCTAGGGTTCTGGGCTGTAAAAATGTTAGCGCTGTGGCGATAATATTAACATAGTTGCTTTGATCAAAATCTTTTTTAGGAGGTGCAGAAGAAGCATTCGGTTGTGTTTGCTGAGCCAAAGCAACGGAAAAGCTCATCACCATTACAAAGATGATGATGAGTAACCTCTTTGATAGCCACTTATAAGCAAGCATAATTGACACAATGAACTGCATGGCAGTTTCAAAAGTTGGATGAGTTGCTTGCCTTAACAGGACTGGAATCGTCTTTCTCCGCTTAGAGTAAAATCAACAATTAAAATCTCAAAGAATAATAGGACAAATTTTGTATATAACAATAGAGCATATGCATAATAAAGATAGCTTTTATGTTACAAAATACACATATTGTTACATAAAAATTACACAATACTGTTGCGTATTTAAGTTTACTTTTCTTTTTTTACAGCCTTTTTCTTTGTTGCAGTTGATTTTTTTGCTACTGCAGTTTTTGTTGTTGCTTTTTTAGTCGTGGTTGTTGTTTTCTTTTTCGTTGCTTTACCTTTTGTAGCTTTTCCCTTTTCCTCCAGAATAGATACTGCTGTTTCAATGGTCAAATTCTCTCCATTATCGCCCTTGGGTAAAGGCGCAACTGTTTTTTTATGTTGCAAGTAAAAGCCAAAGCGACCTTTGCGTAATAGGATCGGTTCTTTATCTTTGGGATGAGGCCCAAGATTATGAATTGAAGCCATTTTCTTTTCAATGACTTCTAAAGCACGTGGTAACTGAACGGTTAAAACATTATCTGTTTTATCGAGAGAGGCAAAAATACTTCCTACTTTAACGTATGGTCCAAACGGCCCAAGGCCAGCTTGAATTGCTTCGCCAGTTGTTGGATATTCCCCTAAATTTCTTGGTAAAGACAATAATCCCATTGCTTCGTCAAAAGTAATGGCATTACCATCCATACCTTTTGGAATAGTAGCACGTTTAGGCTTTTTCTTTTTATTTTCAAGGTCAGCTTCACCACATTGAATATAAAGGCCCCAAGGCCCGCGCTTTATAATAATTTCTTCATTAGTTTCAGGATGCTTCCCAAGAACGCGTGAGCCTTCTTTAAGGTCCTCTTCCTCTTCAGGATTAGCTCCTTCGACGCCTAATCTACGTGTGTACTGACATTCAGGATAGTTTGTGCAACCAATAAAAGCACCATAACGTCCAAGTTTTAAATTAAGCCTACCATCTTCACAGGCTGGGCACTTGCGCGGATCACTGCCATCTGTAGATTCGGCAAAAAAGTGGCTGCCTAAATCATGATCAAGTGCGTCAATAACATCAGAGATTTTAAGGTCCTTAGTTTGCTCAATAGCTTTGGAAAAATCATCCCAAAAATCTCTAAGAACTTTTTTCCAATTGACTTTGCTATCTGAAATATCGTCCAGTTTTTCCTCAAGATTAGCCGTAAAATCTATATCGACATAGCGTTTAAAGAAAGAGGTCAAAAAGGCGGTTACCAAACGCCCTCTATCTTGAGGAGTAAAGTAACGATTTTCTAGGGTTACATACTCTCTATCACGTAATACACCTAATATGGATGCATAAGTAGAGGGGCGACCAATCCCCAACTCTTCCATCTTTTTAACCAAAGAAGCCTCACCATAACGTGGTGGGGGTTGGGTAAAATGTTGTTCTGGAGTAATTGTTTTCGTCGTAACACCTTCTGCTTCTTTCATAGCAGGCAGCATAGTAGAGCTACCTTGTTTAGAAGGATCTTTTTCTTGATCCTCGGTAATATCTTTATAAAGCTTTAAGAAACCGTCAAAGGCAATCATTGACCCATTGGCTCTGAACAAATGTTCTTTATTTGAATTGGCAAGTGTTACAGCCACTTGATCCAATTCAGCTGATTGCATTTGACTGGCAACCGCGCGTTTCCATATAAGCTCGTAAAGCTTTTTTTGATCAGGTGTTAAATAAGAAGCTACTTGATTGGGTGTATAGCTTATATTGGTTGGGCGAATAGCCTCATGTGCTTCTTGGGCATTTTTAGCTTTGCTGGTGTAATGACGAGGTTTGGAAGGAAGATATTTATCTCCGAATTCAGATTCTATATGCTGGCGAATAGCTTGAATGGCTTCACCTGCCATTTGCACGCCATCTGTTCTCATATAGGTAATTAAACCGACTGTTTCTCCACCTAGGTCAATGCCTTCATAAAGTTGTTGCGCTGTACGCATGGTATTTTGCGCACTCATATGAAGTTTACGAGAAGCATCTTGTTGTAAAGTTGAGGTGGTAAATGGAGGAGCTGGATTCCGTTTGGTTTTTTTTCTTTCAACAGCATTAACAGCAAACTGTTCTTGTTGTAATATTTGAACAGCTTGTTGAGCTAGGTTTTCATTATTTAGATCAAATTGTTCAAGTTTTTTTCCTTGAAACTGTGTGAGCTTTGCTGTGAATGGTGCATTAGCTGGGGTTAAGAATGTACCACTTATAGTCCAATATTCTTTTGGCTTAAAGATTTCAATTTCGGCTTCACGTTCACAGATTAAACGTAATGCAACGGATTGTACGCGTCCAGCACTACGAGAACCAGGAAGCTTTCTCCATAAAATAGGGGAAAGGGTAAAGCCAACTAGATAATCCAATGCACGTCGAGCAAGATAAGCCTCGATAAGAGGTTGATCCAGTTCACGTGGATGTTGCATTGCGTATTGAACGGCTTGTTTGGTAATTTCGTTAAAAGTTACGCGTTCAACATTAATATTCTTTAATAGCTTTTTATCTTCTAACATGGCACGAACATGCCAAGAAATTGCCTCTCCCTCGCGGTCAGGGTCAGTTGCTAGATAAAGGTTTTTTGCCCCTTTAAGGGCTTGTGAAATTGCTTTGATTTGTTTGGCACCACGTTCATCCGCAGCCCAATCCATAGCAAAATCTTCGTCAGGTCGTACACTTCCATCCTTTGGTGGCAGGTCGCGCACATGACCAAAGGAAGCAAGAACAGTATATTGATTGCCAAGATATTTGTTAATTGTTTTAGCCTTGGCAGGTGATTCTACTATGATGACGTCTGTCATTGGTTCTCCAGACGAGGATTAAGTGTAAAGTAAAGTCAAAAAATACAAAGAACAAGATAGTATCGTTTCTTTACAAAGAAGCAAATATTATTTTGTTGCTTGTTCATAGTCTGCGCTTATATATTTGTAAAGGTCAGAGGAAAAATTTATAAATTATTTAATAATCCTAAGGGGCTAGGATATATCCGTTGTGCTGAAAAATAATTTTATTGTTGATTTCAAGTAAAGCAATAACGCTGAGTGTTTCAGTAGCAGAATAAGAAATATTGCGAATAATTAAATCTATAGGGGTAGGCGTTGTTGATAATAGAGCAATAATTTCTGCCTCTATAGAGTTGTTAACTGTATCTTGCTTATTCGTAGGTGTAACTATATCAGGACAGTCTTTTGGGGCGTTATCAGTGAATAAATCTTTTGTTAAATTAAATTTAGATTTTGTGCATATAGGGGATAGTTCTGGTAAGATATCTAGGGCATTTTCCGTTAGTACTGCCCCCATACGTAAAAGATTATTACTGCCCTTACAACGAGGATCCAGTGGAGAGCCAGGGACTGCAAATATTGGCTTATTATAATTTAAAGCAAGCTTGCTGGTAATAAGACTGCCAGAGTTAAGTGCGGCTTCTATAACGACACATCCATAACATAATCCAGCAATTAGTTTATTTCGTCGAGGGAAATGTGCTGCCTGAGGCATTGTGCCTAGGGGGAACTCAGAAACAAGAACTCCTTTTTCAGCAATTGCTTGTTGTAGTTTTTGATGCTCTGTTGGGTAAACAATATCTACCCCACAAGCAATGGCAGCAATCGTAAAACCAGTATATAAAGCTCCTTTGTGAGCTGCCTGATCAATCCCTCGGGCTAAACCAGAGGTGATTCCAATTGAGTGTGACGATAAATCAGCAGCTAAGCATTCAGCAATTTTTATACCATGCATGGATGCATTTCTTGCTCCAACAATAGCAATATTTCGTTGATGTAGAAAATCACGATTGCCTAAAACTGTAAGGACAGGAGGGGCATCATCAAGTTGTGTTAATAATTCTGGATAATCTTTGAAGCCATAGATTAGAAATTGCCCTTGCAGTTCAAAGGTTTTTTCAATCTCCTCTATAATTGAAGCAAGAGGAGGAGGAGAAAAATAAGCTTTTATTTTTTTATTTTTAATTATAGAGGGCAGAGCTTCTATGGCTGCTTCTGGAGAATTATATTTATTTAAAAGTTGATGGAATCTGACTGCTCCAACACCGTCTGTTCTGGCTAGTCTTAAATATGCTGCTAGCTTATGAATTGACAAATTGTTGGAGGTTTTATCCATTAGGTAGGGTCGGATAATGTAGATTGCTCTTTTTTATCCCCAATACGTGGTTCTGTTCCTTCTGCTAAACGATAAATATTTGCTTTATGTCTCCAAATAACAAGCAAACTGACAACCAAAGCTGGGAATAATAAAGGTTCTTTTAGATTAAAATGATATTCGATAATCACCACCAAAGGCCATGCAATAAATGCAGATAAAGCCCCAACAGAAGAGATCTTGGAAAATTTTGCTCCTAGAAGCCAAATAATACAACATAACACGCCTGAAATAGGGGTTAAAGCAAGGGCAACGCCTAATCCGGTAGCAACACCTTTCCCACCCTTGAAACCCAGCCATACAGGAAAACAATGTCCCAGAACTACAAAAATAGCCGCTAAAGAAATGGCTGGGGTCAAGTTTACTAGACCGAAAATATAACCACAAGCAACAGCAAAAGATCCTTTGCCCATGTCACAAAGTAATGTCAGTGCAGCAAGTTTTCTGTTGCCAGTTCGCAGGACATTGGTTGCACCAATATTGCCAGAGCCGATTTTACGGATATCACCTTCACCCCCGAGCTGACTAATTAACATTCCAAAAGGAATACTGCCAATCATATAGGCAATCAGTGCAATGCCAGCCATTAATGGCATGGCAGAGAAGGGAATATGCCACATCATGATGCATTTTGCCTTGTATAAACACGGCGACCAGATTTCCATGTACCTAAAACAACACCAGGTAACTCACGATTATCAAAAGGTGTATTTTGCGCGCGCCCTGGTAATTTACCTGCTTCGACCAACCATGTTTGGTCTGGATCAAAAAGGCAGAGATCTGCTTCAGCACCTAGGCTCAATGTGCCAAAAGGTTGCCCTAATAATTCTGCAGGACGATGGGTTAATAATGAAAGCGCACTGAGTAAAGACAGATTACTTTCCTTCATACGTAACAGGGTTACACTTAATAAGGTTACTAATCCCGTGCCCCCAGCGGCGGCTTCAGCAAAAGGTAATCGTTTGTCATCTACATCTCGAGGTAAATGATCTGAAGCAATAGCATCAATAGTACCATCACCCAGAGCTTGACAAACGGCTTGGCGATCCTCTTCTGATCTTAACGGTGGGGATAGTTTTGCGTATGTGCGGAAATCACCAATGGCCTCTTCATTAAGGTCAAAATAAACTGGGGCTGTATCACAGCTGACAGGTAATCCTTTAGTTTTGGCTTGTCGAATGAGAGCTAACCCTTCAGCAGTAGAAATATGCCCGAAATGTAATCGACAACCTGTTAATTCAGCAAGTCGTAAATCTCTTGCAATCATAATCGCTTCGGCAGCTGCTGGAATAGAAGGAAGGCCAAGTTTAGTGGCCAATTCACCTCTGGTAGCACTACCACTTTTGGCAAGTGAAGGGTCTTCTGGATGTTGCACAATTAAACAGTTATATCCACGTGCATAAGACATGGTAAGCATCATTAAGCGTGTATTTTCCAAGGCCTTGTTGCCGTCAGTAAAAGCAATCGCTCCAGCTTCGTGCAAAAGGCCTATTTCAGCCATTTCTTTGCCTTCACAGCCAACACTGAGAGCACCATAAGGCAAAATCGTTACAGATCGTGTTTCTTCACCTTTTGCCTTGAGTAATGAAACCAAAGCTGGGTTATCAATGGCGGGTTTACTATTAGGCAAGATCGCCATAGTAGTAATCCCACCAGCCGCACTGGCCTCTGCTGCGGTGGCAATGGTTTCGCGGTATTCATAACCAGGTTCACCAACCGTAACCCGCATGTCCACTAAACCTGGGCATAAAACTGCACCTTGACCGTCGATGGTTTCACAGTCTTCAGGTGTTTTTTCTGCTTCAGGTAAGTCAATAGCAGCAATTTTCCCGCCTTTGACAAGTAATCGCCCAAGTTTATCCAAGCCAGATTTTGGATCAATTAAACGCACATTGGTAAAGAGCAAAGGTTTCATGGTTGTGCCTTTATCTGAGAGAATTTTTCAAGAACGGCCATACGTACAGCAACACCCATTTCAACTTGTTCTTGAATGACGCTTTGAACAGGATCGTCGGCGACATTACTATCGATTTCTACGCCACGATTTAAAGGGCCTGGATGCATCACTAATGCTCCAGGTTTTGCAAGATTCAAGCGGCGACGATCTAAACCAAAGAAACGGAAATATTCTCGGCTGCTGGGGACAAGACCTGCTTGCATACGCTCTTTTTGCATACGCAGCATCATAATAACATCAACGTCTTTGATACCTTCATCCATAGAATAATAAGGTGTTGCCCCCATTTTGGCGATCGTTAATGGTAATAGAGTAGGCGGTCCAATGACACGTACATGACAGCCCATTGTCTTTAAAAGTAAAATATTAGAGCGCGCAACACGGCTATGTAAGATATCGCCACAGATAGCGATGGTTAATCCTGATAATTTACCGTAATGACGACGAATGGTCAGTGCATCTAGCAAAGCTTGTGTTGGATGTTCATGCATGCCATCACCCGCATTAATAACACTGGCATCGACTTTTTGAGCAAGTAATGCAGGCGCACCAGAATGTGCATGTCGAATGACGAGCAAGTCTGCTCTCATAGCATTCAGGGTATAAGCCGTGTCTAAAAGCGTTTCCCCCTTGCTGACAGAAGAGGTTGAAACAGACATATTGATAACATCTGCTCCTAATCGTTTACCTGCCAATTCAAAGGACGTTCTGGTTCTGGTACTGTTTTCAAAAAAGAGCGTAATTAAAGTACGTTCTCTAAGTAAAGTTCTTGGGGTTTTACGAGATCGGTTTAATAACGCATAATTATCTGCACGGTCTAATAAAGATTCTATATGATGAGGGGATAAGCCTTCTATTCCCAGGAAATGCTGTCCAAAGGGATTATCCATTGGTAACGGCTCCTAATCTAGCCAGAACTTCCTCTTTACCCAAAGCTAATAACGTATCATCAATTCCAGGGGACATCGTGCTGCCTGTAACAGCTGCGCGCAAAGGCTGGGCAACTTTTCCCAGTTTTAGTCCTTCTGCCTCTGCAAATTGATGAAGAGTATGGTTAATGCCTTCTTTGGTAAAAGGGGTTAATGTGGCAAGTTGCGATGCAAGTTTGCTTAACATACCACAATTTTCTTCGTTGAGTAGCTTTTGTGCTTTGTCTGTAAAATTTAAAGGGACTTGCGTGCAAAGGAACGCTGCATTTTCAGCAAGCTCTATCAAGTTTTTTGCCCGTTCTTTAAGCCCATGCATCAAGAATAAAATACGCTCTTGATGTTCCTGATCAAGCACATATCCTTCATGTTTAGACAATCGTTCGATGACATCTTGAGTAAGACGAGAATCATCGGCTTGGCGCAACCAATAGCCATTTACATGGGATAGTTTAGCATAATCCATACGTGAAGGGGAACGTCCGACTCCATCTAGATCAAAAAGATTGATTTGTTCTTCGCGACTTAGGATTTCATCATCCCCATGTCCCCATCCTAAGCGTAATAAATAATTACATAAAGCTTCTGGTAAATAACCTTCTTCGCGAAACTCTACAACCGAGCTGGCACCATGACGTTTGGATAATTTAGCCCCATCGGGACCATGGATTAAAGGAAGATGCGCAAATTGGGGGATATCCCATTCCATGGCGCGATAAATCATTAGTTGTCTGAAGCTATTGGTTAGATGGTCATCTCCACGAATAACATGGGTAATTTCCATATCATGGTCATCACAAACAACTGCGTGTTGATAGGTCGGTGTGCCATCAGCGCGCAAGATAATCATGTCGTCAAGTTCGATATTAGCAACGGTAACCTCGCCTTGAACCAAATCATTAATAACTGTTTTTCCTTCGCGAGGGGCTTTGATTCGTACAGTGTAAGGCGCATCTGTGGGTGCTTCTGAAGGATCACGATCACGCCAATAGCCATTATAACGTGGCGGTTTCCCCTCGGCTTGTGCTTTGGCACGCATATCGGCAAGTTCTTCTTGGGTACAGAAACATTTATATGCCTTACCTGTTTTTAGTAAATGCAGCGCCACCTCTTGATGACGTTCAATACGGGTTGATTGATAAACAGGTTCATTATCAGGAGTTAATCCCATCCATGACAGACCATCAAAAATGACATCAACGGCTTTTTGAGTAGAGCGCTCTTTGTCTGTATCTTCGATACGAAGTAAAAATTGACCATTATGATGTTTGGCATAAAGATAATTAAAAAGTGCAGCTCTTGCATTCCCGATATGGAGTAATCCTGTTGGACTTGGGGCAAAACGTGTACGAACTGTCATAAGCGTCTTTCATAGTGCGCAAAGTTAAAATATATTTTCTATAAACGGTCATACTATAATTATTTATACGATATATGTGAAGTCTAGTTTCATATTTGTTAATATATTTATTTGTTGTTTAAATAATATGAATGTTTAATGACGTGCTAAATTCAAAACTGTTATTATTTAAAATTGAAGTCATTAGGATGGTTATCAAGACTGCCAGTCAATGCTGCGAATAGAATGGTTTTCCCATCAATAGATAGGTTATCTGGAACACTCAACCATTTCAATTTTTCACTTCCATCTTTCTCATTCATTGATGAGAAAACCCCAGCTATTTTTTTTGTTGTAGGTTCATAAATAAATGCAACTTTTTGTGAATTACAATCATGGGGTTTACATGAAGTCATTACTAAATATTGATTACCTTTGATTTTAACTTTTTGAGTTGGAGAAACTGTTCCTGCTTGGGTTATCCATTTTGGTAAATGTTGATCTGCAACAATCTTCTCCAACGCTTTCTTTGTGTTCTGATTAGTTGCTAGTTTATTAATAGTAACTTCATCTTGTGCATAGGCGTGTGTAGATAAGCCAAAAGTTGTTAACAAGAATACTGCAAGTATTTTTTTCATCAAATAAATTCCTATATCTATAAATAATTATAAAGTTAACTTTAATTAATTTTAACACCAACGCCTTTAATTTTGGTGCTGTCGCAAACTTAGAGTGTGTAGGATAATCTGTTATAAGTATGAATGGAATATTTATGTTTAGGAACGGACGATGTTTTACGTTCTAAGTTTGCGACAGCAGCAAAATTGAAATTGCTTGATGATGGATTAATCTAAAAATTTACTTACAACTAGATTGATCCGCAAATACAGGTAAATTATAATTTTTATGTTCATAAGTAGCGATAGGATGGTTTCATATCCTTATTATGAATTTCATTTTTCTTACTAATAATTTTAATTTTTTATTAAAAAATCGTTTGATACTTATTTGTTGTATTCAATCATAATTGATAATAAAACTTACATATAACTTTTCTAACGAACAACATACATACTTATTAGTCAAAATTACATCATGATCACCATGACCAAATAAAGTTTCATCATAATAAAAAAGAATATCCTTTTTATTGATATGATTATTTTTAAAATTAACGTTAATTTTATTCTCTACCCAAAATAATTTATGGCATATGATATGAATAGCTTTAAAGAGAAAATTAATATAGTTGTAATAATTTATGAATATTTTATAGTGATAACCAAGTGAAGCTAACTTTATATATTGGTTTTTTATATAATATATTAAGATGAAGTTGATAAGTTATAGATAGGATTATTCAAACTTTTTTAAAAATTATTATCCAAGAAACAGAATTCTTAATCCTATGGATTCCTGTTGTTTTGGCATTTGGTTGTTTGATTTATTTTTTACTGCCTACAGAACCTAGCCTTTATTGGGGAGTGGCTGGTTTAGTCATCGGATTAACTGGATGTGCGATTATTCGTTGCCGTTTTACAGCTTATCTTGGATGGTATCAAATGTGCTGTGCATTGTTTTTAGTGTCATCGGGTTTTTGTTTATCGTGGTGGCAAACGCATCGTCAAGAACCTTTTTATCATGTGCCTTTTCATGCAACGACAATTCAAGGAAAAATTAAAGCTGTTGAGTATTTAAACTCTGGAAAAAAGAGGGTTTCTATACAATATGTTCGCTTTTTAACACCGCCTGAATCTGATCAGCAAGAATGGCAGAGATTAGTTCTTTTTACACTTTCAAAAAATGATACGCAAATTTTAGAAAATGGTGATCTCATTCAAGCCAGAGTCATGTTGCACCGTCCATCTTCCCCGCAGCTTGTAGGAGGGTATGATTTACAATTTTATTCATGGTTTAAAAATATCGGGGCTTATGGTTACGCGCTTGAACCAGTAAAAATAATCTCTTTTCAGCCAGCATATTCAATCCAGTATCTCAGAGAGAAGATCGCTGCGCATATTCGAAAATTAGAGCCTGGGTCAGCTGGTGTAATTTCGCAAATTTTGCTGACAGGCATAGGGGGTGAATTAACTCAACAAGAACGTCATGCATTTGCAGCTTCGGGACTGGCGCATTTGCTGGCGATTGCAGGATTGCATCTAGGTATTGTTATGTCGATTGTAACGTTCACTGTGAGGTGGTTGCTTTTGCGTAGTGAATATATTGCTTTATATTGGCCAGTGAAACGCATAGCTATTATTATTGGTTGGAGTATCGGATGCTTTTATTTGGTTTTAACAGGATTACATTTACCCGCGATCCGCAGCTTGCTGATGGCCAGCATCGTGATGTTGGCTTTGCTTTGTAATCGCCCTGCTTTTTCTAAACATAATTTAATGCTAGCAGCTTTATTTCTGCTGTTATTATCCCCAGCCTCGGTGTTGAATGTTTCTTTTCAAATGTCAATGGCAGCCGTAATGGCTTTGGTTTCTGGTTTTCAATTGATTTATCAATGGATTGGTAAAGGGCATGTTCAAGATTCTTACTTTTATCGTTTTATAAAAATATATCTTTTAGAAGCGGCTTGGGTCAGTGTTTTAGCAGGAACCGCGGTTGTTCCAGTAATAATGTTTTATTTTCATGAATTAAATCTTTATTTTGTTTTTGCTAATTTGATTGCTGTTCCTTTGATGGCTTTTTGGATTTTACCTATGGGGTTATTGGCTTTATGTACGATGCCTTTCGGTTTAGATGCTATTTTTATTAAATTGATGTGTTTTGGAATAGACGGAGTAATGTTTTTGGCTGAATGGGTGGCATGCTTGCCTTATGCCAGCATTGCAATTCCGGTATTTCCTGGTTGGGGATATTGTGTTTATTTCTTTGGATTATGTGTTTTATGTTTATGTATAACGCCTTTGCGTTGGAGCGGAGGTATTATGATGGTTGTAGGTATTTCTTCTATTTTTTTGGTGAACCCTCCAGATATTGTTACCGCTGCCAATGGGCGCATGATAGGCATTAAAAATAAACAGCAATTGCTAACGATATGTCAAGGAAACTGTGATAATTCTACGCTTGAAGAGTGGCGTAAAGTATTACATGTTAACTCTGTCAAGAATATTGCTCTAGATGACCATGATTACAATTATAATTGTAATCAGGATTATTGTTTTTTTTATGTGCAAAAAATAATAGTGATGTTCAATGCTGTACAAAAGGAACAAAATGCCTGTCAGCCTGGCCTTTTGGAATTTTCTTTTCTATGGAATGGATCAGTATGTCAGTACGGTTTCGCAATTAATAAAAAATCAAACTGGATAAATGGTGCCCATAGTATTTGGTTAACACCCTTTAAGGTTCGCACTGATCTTCAAAATAGAGGAAAGCGTCCATGGGTTATGCAACCTATTCAAAGAGGTATTCCTAAATTACCGATGGCACAAACTGAATAATTAAGGAGTAAGAATTTTATCAGGATAATGACATATTTTCGGGGCAGGGCAGCGCCAACATTCTGGTTTTCTTGCTTTGCAAATATAACGCCCATGTAAAATTAACCAGTGATGAGAATCTCTTAACAGATCTTTGGGAATGCGTCGGACGAGGGCCTTTTCAACCGCCAAGACATCTTTGCCAATGGCAAGGCCGGTGCGGTTCCCAAGTCTGAAAATATGCGTATCGACGGCCATAGTGCTTTGATTAAAAGCAATATTTAATACAACATTAGCTGTTTTTCGACCTACACCAGGCAAAGCCTCCAAGGCTTCTCGTTTGCCAGGGACCTCCCCTTTATAAAGCTCAATTAATTGTGCAGATAAGGCAACAACATTGCGGGATTTAGCACGCCATAAACCAATAGAGTTAATATATTGTGCCACACCGTCTTCGCCCAAAGCCACCATTGCTTGTGGTGTAGAGGCAATTTTAAAAAGTTTCTCAGTTGCTTTATTTACCGAAGCATCTGTTGCTTGAGCAGACAGAACAACGGCAACCAACAAAGTATATGGGGTGGTATAAATTAATTCACTTTGTGCATTAGGATTCTCTTTGGCTAGAAGTTCGATAAATTCACGAACCTCTGCCAAAGACATTGCAGTGACTTTTTTACCTGAAGCGACGCTTTTAGATGCCATAAATACGTAAGCTTAGCCCATAAAGCCCATGGGGCGACCACCCATGATATGCATATGAAAATGAGGAACTTCTTGTCCTGAATCCTTGCCTGTATTACTGATGACACGATAGCCTCCTTCTGAAAGGCCAAGCTCCTTGGCGACAAAAGCTACGGCTTTGGTAAAGGCGACTATTTCTTCGGGTGCCGCACGTTCGGCAAATTCTGCATAAGAAATATACGGATTTTTAGGTATGACTAAAGCATGAACAGGGGCTTGGGGTGCAATGTCGTGAAAAGCTAAAACAAAATCATTTTCATAAATGGCTTTACAAGGAATTTCTTTACGTAAAATTTTAGCAAAAACATTTTGCGGATCGTATTTGGTATGACTTGTGGGCATTGTTTTCTCCTATATATTTATGTCAAAGAATTATGAGGGCGAGCAGCTTTTTCTGTAATGCCGCTGATGCCTTCTCTTCGATGTAATTCAGTCCATACATCATCAGGGGAAACCCCAGCACTGACCCACATGACTAATAGATGATATAATACATCGGCACTTTCAGTGATCAATTCTTTTTGATTACCAGTTGCACATTCAATTAGGCACTCAATGGCTTCCTCGCCAAATTTTTCAGCAGTTTTTTTAGATCCTTTAGCCAGTAGTTTGGCTGAATAACTTGTGTTTGGATCAGCATCTTTTCTGGATAGAATAACTTGGTATAGTTGATTAAGAATATCTGCGTTGATTGGTGTATTCATGGATTTATTCTTGGTTCTTAATGATTATTTTGATAAACGAACGGGGATATTATTTTTTGCCAAATCTTCCTTAACTTGAGCAATTGTGAACTGCCCAAAATGAAATACACTGGCGGCCAATAATCCTGTTGCTCCTGTTTTTGCGCCTTCGGTAAAATGATGTAATTCTCCAACCCCACCACTGGCAATGACAGGAATTTTAACAGTTGAACATACTGTTTTAAGCAGTTCTAGATCAAAACCTTTGCCTGTACCATCGCGATCCATGCTGGTTAATAATAACTCACCTGCACCACGTTCAGCCATTTGTTTACACCATTCAATAGCATTAATTCCTGTTGGATTGCGTCCTCCGTGGGTATAAATCTCCCACGAACCTTTACCATCAGAACGTGCATCGACAGCAACCACAACGCATTGGCTGCCAAATTTAGTGGCTGCTTCATTGATTAGTTCTGGCGTTTTGATGGCCGCAGAGTTTATTGCACATTTATCTGCACCGGCTAATAACAAAGCACGCATATCCTCAACGCGGCGCACACCGCCACCAACGGTCAAAGGTAAAAAGATTTTTTCGGCGGTACGTGTAACAACATCAAGGATGGTATCTCTGTTTTCGTGGCTGGCGGTAATGTCGAGGAAGGTTAGCTCATCCGCGCCTGCTTGGTCATAAACCAAAGCTTGTTCAACAGGGTCCCCCGCATCACGCAAAGAGACAAAATTAACCCCTTTGACGACACGACCATCTTTGACATCAAGACAAGGGATTACACGAGTTTTTAACATGTTTCCAAAACCTTTAATGCTTCGGCAATATTGATACGCCCATCATATAAAGCACGTCCTACAATGACGCCTTCTATGCCAGGCTCAGTATTAGCGATTTCGCGTAAAGCACGCAAATGTTCAAGATTACCCACACCACCACTGGCAATCACAGGAATGGATAAATGATGTGCTAATTCAGCTGTTTGCTCAAGGTCTAATCCAGATAACATCCCATCACGTTGAATTTCGGTAAAGATAATTGCCCCAGCACCGCTATCTTGCAGTTTTAATGCTAAATCCAAAGCTTTCATTTCAGAAGTTTCAGCCCAACCCTCAGTAGATACAAATCCAGATTTGGCATCAATTCCAATCACGATCTGATTTGGGAACGCTTTACAAGCATCATAGACAAGTTGAGGGTTTTTAACAGCAACGCTACCTAAGATTACGCGGGTGACCCCTTGAGATAGCCAAAACTCAACAGATTGTAAGTCTCTGATCCCCCCACCTAGCTCAACAGGAACCTCTGAATTCGCAAGGATTGCTTGCACAGCTTTAATATTCACAGGTTTTTTTGCAAAAGCACCATCTAAATCAACAACATGTAACCATTTGCATCCTTGTTTGTGCCATTCTCTAGCTTGGCTGCCTGGATCATCAGAATAGATCGTTGCTTGATCCATTTCCCCTTGGCGCAGGCGTACACATTGTCCACCTTTTAAATCAATAGCGGGGTAGAGGGTTAATGGACGAGGAGCAGGAAGAGATGACATTAATAGTACTTTCTTGATTAAGAAGAGGAAGTATTTAAAAAAGACTTATAGAGAAAAAGGCCTTTAACAATTTGGCCGTCTATTCTTTGATAATAAGGATGGGTTGCCCAATGTAAATATTCATTTTGCAAATAAAACTGTAGTAACTTTTTCTGTGTTTCATCAATAATAACATTGATGATAGGAAAGCCAAGTTGAGATACGATTTGTTCCATTTTAGCAAGCAATCGTTGTTCAATACCCATATTTAACGCATAAGGAGCAACTGTGAAAATATCTATTTTTACAGAGATATCACATGAATTTATTTGTTTAGGTGGGGTATTTACTTCGCAAATACCTACAATATTACCATCAAGCCGTGCAACCAAGAGGGTCTTTTCAGGAACAAGTAAAACCCCTTTAAAATGATTTTCGATTAAATGTCGTGGAGGTGGTTTTGTCCATTTACAATGATACCCTTCAATAATAGAAGCCTCTAGTGTTTCACATAAAGAGTGAAGCTCTTCTTCATTATCAAGAGATATAATCTGTTCGATTTGTATCTTGGGAAGTAAAGTTGAATTATGGTGATCCATTGTAACACTTAATGTTGATGAAAGGGTAGGGTGATTTATAATTCCCAAGTTAAAAAATTAGCTAAGATTCGCAAGCCAGCTTGTTGGCTTTTTTCAACGTGGAATTGTGTTCCTATTTTATTGCCTTTAGCAATAATAGCAGGAACGGGGCCTTCATAATCTGTTGTAGCGATAATGGTATTTTGTTCTGCTTTGGTCAAAGCATAAGAATGTACGAAATATGCATGGTCTCCAGGTTTAATTCCTTCTAAAATTGGATGGCTTCCAACTTTGAATTGTAATTCATTCCATCCCATTTGCGGTAATGGTAGATTACAAGGTGTCATCGGGGCAATTTCACCCTCTATCCATCCTAAACCTTGAGTAATTTGATGCTCCAGTCCCCTTTGTGCCATTAACTGCATACCAACGCAAATTCCTAAAAACGGGATTCCTTGTTGTGTGCTTTGTTCAATAGCATTTAACAGATGAGGAATAGTTTGTAACCCATTCATACAATCAGCAAAAGCGCCTTGACCAGGAAGAATAATACGATCTGCCCCAAGGATTATTGCAGGATCATTGCTGATTTCTACTTTGACTGCAAGATTGATTTGTTGTGCAGCATACAAAGCTGCACGTTGTGCAGAGGCAAGGTTACCTCCGTTATAATCAATAACAATAATTTTTAAAGGAGATGTGATCATAATAATTATATCTTTTGGCTTAAATCTGGATATTGATCACATAATCTTAATAGAGCTGCTTCTTTGTTTCGTCCAGCAACGATGGTTTTAATTTTCCATCCCGATAAGGTTAGCTCGGCTCTTTGGAATTGATACGCAAAACAAGCAAGCAGGAAATGAATTAATACCAAAATGGCAATTGATGGGCTTAACCAAAAACGAATAGAAATACATAGACTGAAAATAATTAATCCATGGATCCAGCTTTTTTGAATAAACAGGCCAATCGCCCCCAAAACAAACACTAACCAAGAAAAGCCATTTGGTACTAATTTAACAGTTTTGGGATGTTGTGGATTGGTATAAACGGTAAAAAATTTCATAATACACCTTTGGTTGATGGAATATTATTCAATGCACGCATGTCGAATTCACTGGCACTTCGTAAAGCGCGTGCTGTGGCCTTAAAGGTTGCTTCGGCAATATGATGAGAGTTACGACCAGCATGTAAAATTGCATGTAAATTAATATGTGAGCTCATGACAAAGCCACGAAAGAACTCTTCAAAAAGCTCTGTATCCATTCGCCCAATTTTTTGTGTAGGAAATGGAATGTTCCATGCCAGATATGGGCGCCCAGAAATATCGATAATTACTTCGCTTAACGCTTCATCAAGGGGAACAGAGGCTTGTCCAAAGCGGCTAATACCCTTTTTATCGCCTATTGCTTGGCGAAATGCTTGACCCAATGCGATGCCAGTATCTTCGACACTATGATGGTCATCAATATGAAGATCACCTTTGACAATTAAATTTAAATCAAACAAGCTGTGTTTGGTTAAAGCAGTCAACATATGATCAAAAAACCCAATTCCTGTATTGATTTCAGAGCGACCCGAACCATCGATATTCAGGATTAATTGAATATCAGTTTCCGAAGTTCGTCTGTGTATAGAGCTCTGTCTAGGTTGGGTCATGAAATCGTAATCCATAGATGATCATTGAGGTGGTGTATCGGTTCGAAATATAAGCCACAGAAAAAGAAAAGACAATCTTATAGAAATATAATAATATAAGAAAAACCGTTTTTTACCAGTTTTATAGCTATTTTAAATTTTTATCCAACAATATGGATGGTTAACTTATAAAATTATTCTATATATTCTATATTCAGCCTAGTGGATTAGCAAATGACAAATATTGATTTCTTACTTTCTCGTTTTTCAAGCGTTGCGTTAAGAGACCCAGTACCAGATGATCAGCAATTGCATCAAATATTATCTGCTGCGATGTGTGCCCCTGATCATGGTCGTTTGCGTCCTTGGCGTTTTGTAGTTATTCCCAAAAATAAACGTGCGGAATGGTTGAAATCTGTCGAACAATCTATGACAGAACAAGGTTATGATTATCCAGAATCTTATATTAAAAAAGTCCAACATAATTTTTCTTGCGCACCTATGGTCATTGCCTTGGGTATGCGTAAAATTACCGAAAAGACCAGTGTTTCAATAGATGAACAATTGATGGCAAGTTCTGCTGCGGTGATGAATGTTTTAAATGCAGTGCATGCGTTAGGTTTTGCAGCAAAGTGGATTACAGGGCCTATTGATAATAAAGGCGTGGTTAAACATATAGGATTTTCAGAACCATATAGAATGCTTGGTTTTTTATTTGTAGGAACACTTTGTGACGCCGAACAAACACCTCCTCGTTTGAATGTTGATGACTATGTAGTGGTATGGGATGGAAAGCCAGCACAGTTTAAAGTTGATCAATAACCCGTTTAAATTTACCTAAAATAGAATTCATAGTAATGGAGAATATAAAATGCCGTTATCAGTAGATATGAAGGATGTTATCGTCATTGGCGGTGGCCCTGCTGGTTTAGCATCAGCCTTATCACTAGAAGCTCTGGGCTTAAAAGTGATTGTAATTGATCCTGCGCCATTGCATGCATTGCAGAATCCATCTTTTGATGGACGAGAAATAGCCCTCACACATCATACTGTTACTGCTATGCAGGCGATGGGGGCTTGGGATCATATTGAGCCTAATGATATTTCTTTCATACAAGAAGCTCGCGTTGAAAATGGTGAAGAAAATCATCCATTGATCTTTGATACCAAAGGTAAAGATGAAGATGCCTTGGGTTATCTGGTTCCTAACTTTGCTATTCGCAAAGCATTATTCGAAGTAGTACAAAAACGAGAAAATATTACAGTTTTATCTCAAGAAACCTGTGAAAAACTAAGTTGTTTCGTAGATTTTGTAACGGTAAAGTTAAAAGGTCAGCAACTAACAGCAAGATTAGCCGTGGTTGCAGATGGACGTTTTTCTAAAACCAGAGAAAGCCTTGGTATTGGTTATCATTTACATGATTTTCATCGTCATATGATGGTGTCCCGATTTGAACATGAACAGCCTCATCAAGGTGTCGCATTGCAGTGGTTTGACAAAGGACAGACGATTGCTTTACTCCCATTAAATGGGAATATTTCTTCGGTTGTTTTATCTTTGCCACCAGATGAAATGAATCGTGTTCGTGCTTTGGATGAAGATGCTTTTAATGCAGATATTAATGCCAGATTAAAAAATCGCCTGGGTAAAGTAAAATCAGTTTCAACACGTCATGTATATCCTTTAAAAACGGTTTTTGCTAATCGCTTTGAAACCCGTCATACAGCCCTTGTTGGGGATACGGCTATTGGAATGCATCCAATTACGGCACATGGATTTAATTTTGCGATGACGGCGCAAGAGCTGTTGGCTGAAGAGGTCTTTTCAGGGATCGAACGTGGTGAAGAAATTGGAGCAGCTCGACAATTGCGGAACTATGAACGCCGTCTAAGAGCCAAAACCTTACCTATGTTTACGGTTACGAATACAATTGCGACTTTGTATACTCGCGAAGAGAAAGGGTTGTGGTTGTTAAGACAGGCAGGAATGAAAGCTGCAAATCTGTTAAACCCTATTAAAAATAAAGTTGTTGATCAATTGATTGAAAAAGGTGGTCGATTGCCTTTTATGAAATAATGCTGAAAATATATTAATATTAATATATTTTTGAATTACTAATGATCAATTGTTGAATGGTTCAATCGGGTTATGAAGCATATTTTGAAATATGGCTCTTTTATTTTTTTACTGTCTATAAACTTATCTGTTTCAGCAAAAGTTGTTCATTCGATTGATCAAATACCATCCCAGATTCACAGCGAAGAGGGCAAAGCAGTTTTTGCACAAGAAATGAATGGTGATAAATTTCCAGATGGGTTTGGTAGTCATTTTTTGTCTATGCAAAGTGCTTTGAAGCCTCAAGATATTATCAAAATTATATATCCGCAGGGTAAAGATGAAAGGTGGAGTCTTATAGGGATGAAGCCATGGCCTGGACAGAAAGACCGCTATATTGTAGTGGCTTGCTCAACAAAAATAACACAAAAGGAACTAGATAAAGATCAAAAAAACAGTTGTTCTTATGATATAAATCCTAAAAGTAAAATTGTTATAGCTGTTGTTGATTATGATGGTTCAGGAATGCTAAAATTAATAGCTCAACCTTATATAGAGACCGTTGTTGGGGATGAGAATGGTTATGTGGATGATGATAATGGAGATGCGCTGGAAAAGAGTGCATTTAACCTTAAAAATGGGAACGGTGAAGTTGTCGTATGCAATTTGCAGCGCTTAGATTTTGCTCATTATCAGTTAAATTCACAAATACTTGCCTTTGGTATACGTTTTGGGGCAGAGGTAGGGTATGCAGGTGGAAATGATTCTACTCAAGCAATGACGTTATTTGCTATTTTACAAGGAACCCTTCGCCCTGTTCTGAAGGCAGATATGTATCATTTTGAAAACATTGCAGGTGATTGGCATAAAGATGGAACCCGAGATCATGATATCAGCGAAGAGGAGTATGTTTTATCCATTCTGCCGCACCAAACAACAGGGTTTTATGATATAAAACATACACAAAAAGGATCTCGTAATAATAATGGCAAAATTTATCACTGGAACGATCAGAAATTACAGTATCAATAGTTTGTCATTATTTTACTTTTATAATTCATTCTTACGCCGTTGTTGACGTAATACAGATTCAATCCAATCATTAAGCTCTCTGGTAGTTTTTTCAGCAGCTTCTAAATCTGGATATATATCAGGAAAACGCAAAGATAACCAACGCCAAGCAACTAAACGTTTATGACGTTTTTCTGCACGTTCTAACTCTTGCCGAGACGCATTGCTGGGGCTGGGCAGTTTTCCAGTGCTGGGGGCCGCAATGGTTTTTCCAGAAGCATGATCAGCAGCCCATCGGATTAAACGTTGAATACCATTATCGCGATCATCAACGGGACAGACTGAATATGTCCAACGATCTCTTAACTCCAATCCTTGCACACCTTCCAAAGCAGAGGCAATAGCAAATGTTTCCTCCATCGGAGCAAGTCGATAATTAGGATCATCAGAGCGCAATACCGCACGTTTTAACCTGGTTAAAACACCAAATAAACTATCAGAGTTAATTTCATTAGCAATAAGCTGCACAATCGCACTGTCTGGTTGCACCAAAGGGCGTAGGTCTTTTTGCTCTTCTGGTGGAGCTTCTAACTGGCGACGAATAAAGTCGGGATCACCAGCGCCTGCTAATAATCCAACAGTGCCAGTTTCATGCTTACCATAACGCCCAGCTCGCCCGCCAATTTGCTTGACTTCTTGAGACGTTAACATTCGTCTGCTGGTTCCATCAAATTTATAAATTGTGCTGAAAATAATGCGTTTAATTGAAAGGTTTAATCCCATGCCAATTGCATCTGTGGCAATTAATATATCTGCCTGACCATCATTAAAGCGTTTGGCTTCTGCCCTGCGAACCTCTGGGCTTAAGGCACCGTAAATAACAGCAACACTATGGCCTTTTTGCATTAGGATAGCACGCAAATCTAAAACTTCACGTCTGGAAAATGCGATTAAAGCATCTCCTGCCTGTAACCGATTTATCCCAATAGGAGAGCTGGCAGTTTGTAAAGCACTTTTGCGTTGTAAAGAGATTTCTTCCCATGGATCATCACAAAGCCTAGCAATATTTTTAACAATAGGAATACATTCAGGTGAGCCCAATACATAAACGTGCCTAGCAGGCACACCCATGATGGCTGCTGTCCACGCGGCTCCTCTGTCTGGATCTGTAAGCATTTGTGCTTCGTCAATTAGGGCTACGTCAACAGGATTATCCATTGGGCACATTTCAACGGTGGCCGCAAGGAAACGACTATTAGGAATTAGTTGTCTTTCTTCACCAGTCTTTAAAGACGCTGCAATATTTCTTTCTGATAAAGCCTCTTTAAATTCATGAGCTAATAAACGCAAAGGTGCCAGTGCAATTCCACTTTCGCTTTCAGCCATTGTTTTTAAGGCAGTATAGGATTTTCCACTATTGGTAGGGCCGGTGACAATGGTGATACGACGTTTTAAACTGCGTGCTGTTACAAAGTGGCCTGCATAACGATCCATAGCGGCAACACTGGCGATGACTTTGTTTTTAATATTTAAATCGCCCAAATTAATATAGGCGTTTTTTTTATCTTTTGCTGGGGTGCCATCACGCCAATTTGAAATTTGTGAACGTAATGCTTTGATTTCTTTTGGATCAAAACGCCAAATTTCTTTTCCGTGTTTTTTAATTTTTTGCGCAACAGGGATCTTATTTTCTGCAATCCAACGCAGAACCTCTTTATGAGAGCAATGCAGCAAAGGTGGGATCTCTTTAAAAGAAACAAGGCTGGATTCCCATTCTTTTTGTTTCTTGATCTCATCTCTTTTACGATCACGAGCCGTTTGTTGGATTTCTTGATCTTTTTGTTGTTGCTTTTGCTCTTGATAGACAATTTCCTCAATGAACTGTTCTGTATCATTGGATTCTAGTCCAAAGGCTATTGCCACATCTTGAGCCATTAAGCGCAGAGCTTTGGTGCCGATAATAGGCTTACCGCTGTCTATTAAGTCAGTATATAATGTTTGAAAACAATCAATTGGACTTTTACCGTTTTGTCGCAAACGGGTGTGCAACGCTTGTTGTAAAGCAGATTGTAATGCGTCTTCACTGGGTTCAGGTTCGTGAACAAATGACACAGCCCAAGCAATATCTTCTGATTGTATCCAAGGTTTATTTTCCTGTTGAATCTGCCTGTTTAACCGTTTAGCCCATTCTTTTCTGCGAATAATGCAAAGCAGTTTTATAAAAGTAGCCGCAGTAATATGGTTGGTGTCAGGCTGAAGGTTCCTGGCAACCAGTTTTAATAAGCGGGGCTCTTCTTGCGGTGTCAGGCTAAGTGAGGTTTCTTGTAATGCTTGGTCTATAGCAATTTTAGCAGGAGATAAATTCATGGATTTCCAAAGATAAAGGATTAGTAAATAAACTATACAATATAGGTTTAATTAAATAACATATTGCAAGTTCAAAAAATTTTTATTGTTTATAATGAATATTTATAACACATTGATTTTTGGTTTGTTACTTCTAATATATTAAAGGATAATATGATCTATTATTTAAAAAAAGAGTAGTGATAAATTTGTAAATATAAAAATTTTTTAAATTAGGTTTTGAAATTTGTTCAATTTTTCTTGGGAATGGGTTAAAAATACTTTTTAAATGTGAATGATTTTTATTTACGCAATAATTTAGGTTAATTAATCAGGAGATCCCTTTATAATGTCTGAACCAATCGTTATTGATGATTCTTTTCGTCTAACAGACCCAACCAAAGAATATAGCCATTTAAATGCTGAAAAAGTGCTGAGTGTTCATCATTGGACAGACCGTTTATTTTCTTTTAAATGCACTCGTACATCCAGCTTGCGCTTTGAAAATGGACAATTTTGTATGATTGGGATCGAAGTTAACGGCAAGCCTTTGTTGCGTGCTTACAGTGTTGCCAGTGCAAATTATGAAGAAGAATTAGAGTTTTTGTCTATTAAGGTTCCAGATGGCCCATTAACCTCTCGTTTATGTCACATGCAAGTTGGAGACACGGTTCTAATTGGACGTAAACCGACAGGAACATTGGTTCTATCTAATTTAAAACCTGGTCGTAATTTATACTTTTTCTCTACAGGCACTGGGCTTGCTCCATTTATGAGCCTCATTCGTGACCCAGAGGTTTATGAAAATTTTGAGAATGTGATTTTAACTCATGGTGTACGTACTGTGGGTGAGTTGGCTTATCGTGATTATATTACAAAAGAATTACCAAACCATGAATTCCTTGGTGAAGATATTTCTAAAAAGTTAATTTATTACCCAACGGTTACACGTGAAGATTTCCCTGTTCGTGATCGTATTACAACCTTGATTAATAATAAAAAATTATTTTCGGATACAAATTTACCAGTGATGGATCCAGAGTTGGATCGTGCAATGATCTGTGGTTCACCAGAAATGTTGGCAGAAATTAAAACGATCCTTGAAAATCGCGGTTTTACCGAGGGGAATGGAAACTCACCTGGATCTTTCGTAATCGAAAAAGCATTTGCGGAGCAATAATCTATGACATATGACTTTGACCTTATCGTAATCGGTGCGGGTTCTGGTGGCGTTCGTTGTGCACGAATTGCTGCTGGACATGGAGCAAAAGTTGCCATCATTGAAAAACAACATTGGGGCGGAACTTGTGTAAATATTGGCTGTGTTCCCAAAAAACTGATGATGTATGCCAGCACTTATGGCGATTTGGTTGAAGATAGTCATGGATATGGATGGGATACGAAAAAAGGGCAGCATCATTGGCAACAACTTATTGAGGCAAAAGACAAAGAAATCCATCGTTTAAATGGAATATATGTGTCTATGTTACAAAAGGCTGGAGTTACTATTTTTAAAGGTGCTGCTTCTTTTAAGGATGCGCATACAATTAATATTGCCCAAAGCGTTCTTTCCGAGGATGTAACTCAAGGGGCGTTAGACATCACGGCAAAACATATTGTGATTGCTACGGGTTCATCCCCAAGCCTTTTGGATATAGAAGGTAAAGAACATGGGATTGTTTCTGATCAAGCATTTTATCTCAAAGAACGTCCTCAAAGAATTTCTATTATTGGTTCAGGTTATATAGGGATAGAATTTGCTGGTATTTTTGCAGGTTTGGGATCTCAAGTTGATTTGATTTATCGTCAACCTGTGCCTTTGCGTGGATTTGATCAAGATATGCGCCAGGCCTTGTATGATGCTATTGCTGTGCGCCCAAATATCATGCAGCATACAGGCAAAAATCCTGTAAAAGTTGAAAAAAATGGTGATACGTATAAGCTTCATTTAGATGACGGTGATGTCATTGAGACCAATTGTGTATTTTTTGCGACAGGACGTCATCCGAACATTAGTGGATTAGCTTTGGACCATGCAGGTGTAGAAATTACTGATAAAGAGCAAGTTATTGTAGATGATAATTTTGTTACTTCTTCCCCTAATATTTATGCAATTGGGGATGTTATTGATAAAATCAATTTGACGCCAGTTGCGATTGCACAAGGTCATGCTTTGGCAGATCGCTTATTCGCTGGTTACAGCAGAAAAGCAGCCTATGATTCTACCCCAAAAGCCGTTTTCTTTTATCCACCTTTGGCTAGTGTAGGTTTGTCCGAAGAGGAAGCTGTAAAAAAGGGTGAAGTAGAAATATATGTTTCTCAGTTTACTGCGATGAAGTATGTATTTACAGAGCGTAAAATCAAAACCTTTATCAAGATGATCGTTGATAAAAAAACTCAATTAGTTGTTGGTCTGCATATGTTGGGCGACGATGCCCCAGAAATTATGCAAGGTTTTGCCGTGGCAATTGCTGCAGGGCTGACAAAAGCCGATTTTGATCAGACAATTGGTATTCATCCATCCTCAGCTGAAGAACTTGTTACTTTAAGACAAGTAACAAGAACTAGCCAAAAACAATAATCACTTATCTTGGGGTTAACCAACCATTACCTGTTGAATCCCCAAGTTTTCCACTGCCCATAGGACCGCTTTCTCTGTATGCAGTTCCATAGCGAGATAGGTTAGCCCCACTAACTGCGTCTTTATTTTCAGAAAGAGCTCGTTGATGCTCTGGATCTGGGCCTTTGGTCATATCCATAGATGGTGCATATGTATATCCAGGAGGTGGTGCCCTACGTCCACGAACGGTAATATGTTCACCTCCACCAGATCCTTTATACGCAGGGGTCTGTGTATGTATATTGGCAGATTGCCCTGAAAGACCTGGTAATGTGGCACTGTTAGAGTTCACATTCATCTCTTGTCCATAACTATTAGTTATAAATAAAGGGGTGATTAGGAATAGCCCATATAAGCTGTGTTTCAGCCAGTGCATGTTTGTATCCTTTTATTTCTTAGCAGTAAGAACTGTATATTCTATGATGGTTACAATCTATTTTATATATAATTTGAAAGAAAATATAGATTCAAAATGATTTATTTATGGCATGATCTTATTCGAAGATTTATATTAATTTTACTTTGAGAAAAAAAATAAAAGTTAGCGTGGAAGAATAGTCTGAACGAGCTGGACATTTATTTGTAGGTAAATTATTATGGATCTGAAAGAAATCAATTCGATCGTTTATAATGCTTGGTTGTAGAGAAAATGGTGGGCCACATTTTTTACTGAATTATGCTTGAATATCCATGTGTTGCGCCAACACCTAAAAACAAATGTTTATGTTTTAAAGTGGAGTATGTAACAGGCACAAAACTTGGTATGATTTGGGCATTAATAAATTCTGCAAAATCAATCATAGTAGCTGCGAAATTTTATTATGAAACCTCTCCATATAATCATGAGACTGGCCCCAGATCACCAAAATCGCTGCTCCCTTTATCGGGAGATCAAGAGGTATCTTTGTTGATTGATTTGCGACCAAACAGTTTTGGAAATATTTTATATCATCTAGAGTTAACTTTTAATACGTTTGGTACTGATCATCAATGAATGGTGGAGAATTGGTTATGTTGCACCAACTTTTACAGGTATGCTCAAAGAGTTAAATACTGAAGAGATTATTTGTCAGCGTTATAATTTATAACCTGGAAACTATGGTTAGATTGATTTTGCATGTTCATGTTGGGAACAATAAGTTAGAATTTTATCGATGGTTAAATTTACTGGCTAAATAATCTCCAGCCCACTGAATTGCAGAAATCATGATGACCAAAAGAACAATAACAATAGCCATTATATCAGATCTAAATTGTTGATAACCATATTGAATTGCGTATCGTCCCAATCCACCTGCACCAATCGTGCCTGCCATTGCAGAAATACCAACAATCAAAATAATGGTAACGGTAAAACCAGAAATTAATCCAGGCAGAGCTTCTGGTAATAAAACTTCTTTAATTATGGCGATACGGCTGCCGCCCATAGCTTTGACAGCTTCGATCAGCCCATGGTTAACTTCTCGTAATGATACCTCAGCGATGCGTGTAAAATATGGAATCGTAGCGATAGCAAGTGGGACAATAGCAGCTTCGGTACCAATAGCAGTTCCTACGAGAAAACGCGTAACAGGAATCAAAGCAACGAGTAAGATGATAAAGGGAATAGACCTGAAGATATTGATAATTACGCTAACAATGCGGTGGGGAATAGGGGAAGGCCTTAAACCATCTGGTGCAGTGATAATTAAAAATAATGCAATAGGCAGACCACCAACAAGGGTTAAAAACCCACAGGCAACAGTCATCTCAATGGTTTCCCAAATCGCTTTATAAAGCTGTTCAAGCTGATAAGGGGAAATATTGCTAATATGGCTAAGATATTGGTTAATTTGATCTATATTAAAAAGAGACATACCCAACTCTTTCGACGCTTTCGACACCCATTAAGGTTAATGCTTTCATGGTTTTATCACAATCCTCTGCACGTACGGCTAGGAATGAAGTTCCAATCGGAGTTTCTCGAATATGAGAAATACTTCCCTCTAATAAAGAGGCAGAAATAGAATATTCTTTTTGTAAGTCAGCAATTAAAGGTTTGCGAACAACGTTACCTAACATAATGACATGCAAAATGCCATAATCATTGGCTTGGGGAGTATCGCGTAATTGACTGATAATACTTTGAGGTAATGAAGGTTGTTCTTCGGTAAGCAACTGTTTGGTAGTTTCTGCTTTAGGATGGGAAAATACGTGGGTTACAGGACCTTCTTCAATAATTTTTCCACCTTGTAAAACAATCACTTGGTCTGCTAGCAGGCGGATAACACTCATCTCGTGTGTAATTAATACAATTGTTAAATTTAGTTGTTTATTAATTTGTAATAATAAATCAATGATAGAACGTGTTGTTTCTGGATCAAGTGCAGAAGTTGCTTCATCACAAAGCAAAAGGGCAGGGTCTGCTGCCAAAGCTCTAGCGATACCAACGCGTTGTTTTTGTCCACCTGAAAGTTGTGCGGGGTAATTATCAGCTTTGTCTGGCAGTCCAACAAGATTTAGTAGCTCTTGAGCTTTTTTGAGACGTTTTTCTTTGGATATGCCTGCAATTTTCAGCGGAAGGGCAATGTTTTTTAAAACAGTTTGATTGCTAATTAGATTAAAATGTTGAAAAACCAAACCTATTCTTTGTTGTAAAGGCAAAAGCTCTTTACGAGGAAGATTAGCAATATCCTTACCTTCGATTTTGACCTTACCCGTATCGGGTCTCTCTAATCCAGCCAAACAGCGTAATAAGGTTGTCTTTCCTGCGCCTGAATGGCCAATAATTCCCATGATTTCTCCCTTTTTAACAGAAAAGGAGAGGTGGGATAATGCGACATGATTGCCAAAGTTGCGGCAAACATCTTCGAATTCAACAACAGGAGTATCAAGAGGGGTCGTAGAAGGTAAGGTCATTTTATTAAAAAGTCAGTATGCTAATAATTTTATTGCCACGCCGGTAAAATGGCTCCGTGGTATTTGTCTTCCATTGCTTTTTTAACGGCATCAGATTGAAAGCTTTCTACCAATTCTTTCATTTCAGGCTTGTTTTCATCACCTTTTCTGACAACAAGAATGTTGGCATAAGGGTTATGTAAACGATCTTCTTGTAACAAAACAGACTTAGGATCAATTTTTGCAGAAATGACATAGTTTGTATTAATAGCAGCCATGTCAACATCATCCAATGATCTTGCAAGTTGGGCTGCATCAAGTTCTACAAAGTTATAATGATGACGATTCTCAGCAATATCACCTAGGCTTGGTAAAGCAGGTGCATCCTTGTTTAGTTTAATCAACCCTTGTTTAACCAACAGGTTTAAGGCACGCCCTTGATTGGATGGGTCATTTGGAATACCGATTTTTGCACCATCAGCTAGATCTTTAATCGTTTTAATCTTATGAGAATAAAACCCTAGAGGTTCAACCCATGTTTTACCAATAACCGCCAATTTATATCCACGAGCTTTGACCTGAGCATCCATAAAGGGAATATGTTGAAATGCATTTGCTTCAATATCTTTGCCAACCAAAGCTTCATTCGGTAAATTATAATCGTCAAAATTTACCAGCTGAACGTTAAGCCCTTTTGTTTTGGCAACATTCTTAGCAACAACGGCCAAGTCTTCTTCGGGGCCAGAAACAACACCAACTTTAATGGTTTTTTCCTGAGAATCAGCTGCTTTTACCTGAAGTGCTGTAAAAGAGCAAAGTGCAAAAGCAACAGAACCTGCGAGTATAGCTCGACGAGACAAAGCGGAAAACATAAGCAATAACCCTTGTGATGCAAGTGAAAATGATCAGTTTGATTTTAAATTTGATTTTTAATATCTATAGTAAAATTTAAAAAAAACAATAGTTAAACTACAACTTATACAGATTATAGCTTTTTACATGAGAGTTAAAAAAAATTTTTATTTGGTCAGAGGTATAATTGTTCCATTGTGTGTAAAAACTTAATTACGAATAATTCGTATAATTATATTAAAAATAATAATAAAATTAGATTTTTAACTTTGTTGGTTAATCAAAGGAAGATCTTGAAGGTATATTTTAAAATTTTTAAGGAAAATATATATTTTGCTATAGGAAAAATTTAAAAATACGATACACTATTTAAGGCTATATCAAGTTACAATTTTAATTGTATCTATTAAATAAAGCGTTATTTTGAATTTATTACTTTTTATTTTGATTAGGATCTATCCGATGAGCGATACTTCTTCGAATTCTGGAGCAAAACATTCTTCTTGGAAGCCAGATAGTTGGCGTTCTTTTCCAATTAAACATGTTCCTGAATATCCTGATCAATCTGCATTGATGAGTACAGAGGAAAAATTAAAAGGATATCCTCCTTTGGTGTTTGCTGGTGAAACACGCCAATTAAAGAGACAGTTAGCCTTGGCATCACAAGGCCAAGCTTTCGTTTTACAAGGTGGTCCATGCGCAGAAATATTTGAGGAATTTACAGCAGATATTATTCGTGATGTATTTCGTGTAATTTTACAAATGGCGATCGTTTTAACTTATGGTGCCAAAGTCCCAGTGGTTAAAATTGGACGAATTGCGGGACAGTTTGCAAAACCACGTTCTTCAGATAATGAAACCAAAGGTGATATCAGCCATATGTCTTATCGTGGTGACATTATTAATGGCATTGACTTTACCGCAGAATCCAGGATTCCAGATCCTAAAAGAATGGAGCTTGCTTATTTTCAATCAGCAGGCACCCTAAACTTAGTTCGTGCTTTTGCAAATGGCGGATATGCAAATTTACATGAGGTGCATCGTTGGAATTTGGATTTCGTTGAGCGCTCTCCTTTGGCACAACGTTACAGTGTTTTATCAGAAAAAATTGATGAAACATTAGCATTTATGCGCGCATGTGGTTTGACTGGGGATAATACTCCTCAGATCAAAGAAACAGATTTTTACACTTCACACGAAGCGTTATTATTGCCTTATGAGCAAGCTTTAACCAGAATAGATTCAACGTCGGGTGAATGGTATGATTGTTCAGCACATTTTCTGTGGATTGGCGATAGAACACGTCAACCTAATGGGGCACATGTAGAGTTTTTACGTGGGATTAAAAACCCAATTGGGATCAAAGTGGGTCCAAGTGCAAATATTGATGATTTGTTGAAATTATTGGATATTTTAAATCCTGAGAATGAACCTGGGCGAATTTCGTTGATTGCTCGAATGGGTGCAAGTAAAATCAAAGAACTGCTTCCTCCTTTTGTTAAAGCTGTAAAAGCTTCTGGTAAAATTGTAACTTGGTTAAGTGATCCAATGCATGGTAATACGATCTCTACCAGTGATGGTACAAAAACACGTCCGTTTGATGAGATTTTATCAGAACTTATGGGATTTTTCGATGTGATGGCATCCGAGGGGGCTATTCCTGGTGGTATTCATGTTGAAATGACTGGTGCCAATGTAACAGAATGTATTGGTGGTGCTCATCATTTAACAGAGGCTGATTTGGGACAACGTTACCAAACATTTTGTGATCCACGTTTAAATGCAGAACAATCTTTGGAAATGGCCTTTTTAGTTGCTGAAGAATTGGCTCAACGTCACTTTGCGGCAAATAAAAGTAAATAATGTAGGCTTTAGAAAGAGCGTTGTATGACTGTTAAAGATAATAACCAAGAACGAGACGCGGTATTTAAAGGCTTGGTTGCTGTTCAGCAACCAAGTGATCTTGATATGGTGGCTGCACGCACAGATGCTTATTTTAATAGGACACAACATATCGTCCAGCATTATGGGGACAAAGAAGTTGTTTATGCTGTATTCCTACGTCGTCCAGTTTTATCAGCACCACGTTTAGCATTACAGTGGTTAGATAGACTCTTTGAACAAGAAAATATCAATGCGACTTATTATGTGGCTTTTCCAGAAGGGGAATGGGTAGGCGCTGGGCAGCCGATTTTGTATTTAAAAGGGTCTTTTGAACAGCTTGCTGTTTTGGAAACTATTTTATTACAAAAATTGGGTTCTTGTTGTGTTGCAGCTTGTAATGCATTTCAAATGGTGCAGACGCTGCCAGAAACTGATTTTATAGCTATGGGGGCACGTCATTGTGCAGGCTATGAAATGCAAGAGATGGTCGAATATGCGGCTTGGGTTGGTACGCAAGCTGCACAAAAAAAGAGTGGGTCAAAAGGGTTTATAGGTACAGCCAGTGCTAATACAGCTAAATTGTTTGGTTTAGAGAGTGGTTTTGGTACGATGCCACATGCTTTAGTGGGGTATGCAGGATCAACAGTTCGTGCAGCTGAAATGTTTCACGAACAATTTCCAGACCAAACATTAGGGGTTTTGGTTGATTTTTTTGGTAAAGAAGTAACTGACGGAATATCAGTTTGCCAACGTTTCCCTGAGTTGGCTGCACAAGGTAAAATTATGTTGCGTTTAGATACGCATGGTGGTCGGTTTTTAGAAGGGTTAAATCGACAAACATCATACTCTTTAATTATGCGTCATGCCCCTGAAACGCTTCAACGTTATTGTTCAGAAAAAGAATTAACGCACTTAACGGGGACTGGTGTTTCAGCAGCAGCCATTTGGTGGATGCGTGAACGATTAAACGAGGCAGGATTTGGTAAAGTCAAGTTGATTGCCTCTTCTGGGTTCGATGTGACTAAGTGTCGTATGATTGCAGAGGCGAAGGCTCCTGTTGATTGTATTGGTACGGGATCATTTATTCCTAATCTTTGGAATGAAACCTATGCAACTGCTGATATTATTGCGTATAATGGACAGTCTTTGGTAAAAAAAGGACGTGAATTCTTAGTTAATTTTGCACGTCAATATGTTTCTGGAATAGAATAGTTTGAAGAATAAAAAGCTTGATAGGAGATTGGTTTTTGGATAGTCAAAAAAATGAAGAGAGTGATGTAAAAGGTGAATATACTATTCATGTTTTTGACCTTTCCAGTGACCATGAGGATAAAGTTGTAGAAATTATTGATGGTTTTTACAATGAAGAGCACGCAGTTGTTTTTGCCCACGCCTATGTTCGCGCAAGCGTTGAACGTTGTCGTATTCCTGGCGGCACTAATCAAGAGATTTTTGATGCTTGGTCTGCATTTGGTGAAGATGTTAAAGTAATGAATAAAGAGGACGAGATATGGAATTCCTCTGATGAGATTATGTCTTTTGTTGAAAATAAATCGACACCCATGGAATGTGATTGGCGTTCATTGGATCCTCGCCGTTTAGTTGACGAGGATGAATTTCCCGAAGATGATAAAGAATAACCCCTGAGTTTTAAAGATAATTTAAATAGCGATAAGTTTTGAAGATGAAATTACGTTTTGCCCCAAGTCCTACTGGTTTAATGCATGTAGGGAATGCTCGTTTGGCTGTTGCCAATGCTTTGTTTGCTCGCCGTCATGGCGGCAAGTTTATGCTACGTATTGATGATACGGATGTTGAACGTTCCAAAGAGGAATATGTTCGTGAAATTCACAAAGCATTGGAATGGTTTGGTTTTTCTTGGGATGAATATATGAAACAATCCGATCGTATGGATCGGTATGCGATGGCGATTGAACGGTTAAAAGAATCTGGACGTTTATATCCTTGCTTTGAAACCAAAGAGGAATTGGATTTTAAACGTGAGTTACGCCGTCGCCAAAATAAACCCCCTTTATATGATCGTGCGATGTTAAGATTAACCCCTGAACAGCGCGAAGCAGCTGAAGCTAATGGAAAAGTGCCACATTGGCGCTTTAAACTTTCGGGTCGTGAAATCAGATGGGATGATTTGGTTATGGGGCAATGTCGTGTTAAGCTGACTTCTATTTCTGATCCGATTATGATCAAAGCGGATGGTACTGTTTTATACACATTGGCATCTGTTGTTGATGATTTGGAAACGGATATTACCCATATTATTCGTGGTGAAGATCATGTTACCAATACTGGTGTCCAAATTGATTTGATTGAGGCATTAATAGGCAAACCTAACACCATTAATTTTGCACATTTACCTTTGTTAATGGATGCTGATGGTGGGAAACTTTCAAAACGTCTAGGAAGTGTTTCTCTTAAAGAGTTACGCGAAGATGGGTTGGAGGCTAAAGCAATAGTTTCTTATCTTGCACGTTTAGGTACATCACGTGATCCGCAACTTTTATCTGTTGATGAATTGGCAAAAGATTATGATTTATCAACTTATTCACGTTCACCAGCACGTTTTGATATTCAACAAATGCTCATTTTAAATAAAAAATGTTTGCATAATATGGAATTTGCTGAGGTCAAAGATCGTCTTCCTTCTTCTATTACAGAAGAATTCTGGAATGTTGTTCGCCCTAATCTTGAGTTGTTAAGTGAAGCAAGATATTGGTGGGATTTGGTACATGAAGATATTATTCCTGAAGCCGCAGAGGAAGATAAAGAATATCTACAACAAGCACTTGATTCTTTACCAGAAGATCCTTGGACAGAAGAAACATGGGGACAATGGACGGCTAAGTTAAAAGAAGTTAGTGGCCGTAAAGGAAAAACATTGTTTCATCCATTAAGAATGGCATTAACACGCGAAGAAAAAGGTCCAGAAATGAAAGGGTTATTACCGATCATGGGACGCGAACGTGTTGTTCGTCGCTTGCAAGAAGCAGTTTCGCGTTAATTGTGATTGCTCATTAAGTTAAAGTAAAAAGAGCTAGGGGAGTAACCTAGCTCTTTTTTTGTTGTATAAATTGTTAGTATTTATTTTAGTTATTACTTTTCTTAAGTATCATTATAGAAAACATAAAAATGACTAATCCACATATAGCAAGTGCTGATCCTACAATTCCAATAGAAGACCATCCCAAACCGATTGAAATAACAACTCCTCCTGCCCAAGCACCAATAGCATTGGCAAGATTAAAAGCGGAATGATTCATTGCCGAGGCTAATATTTGTGCTTTAGGTGCGAGATCCATTAAGCTTGCTTGCAAAGCGGGAACTAATGCAAATCCCATGCCGATTAAAAGTAAACATATCAAAACCAACAAAGGTGAATGTGCAATAAAAGAGAATAAAGCGAGAAAAACAGCATTCCAAATTAACAAGCCAATGATTGTTTTGATTAAAGATTTATCTGCCATCCATGCACCAATAATATTGCCGATGACCATTCCCATGCCCCATAGAGCTAGAAAAATTGGAACCTGTAATTCTGTTTGATGGGTAACATATAATAATGTGGGGGTAATATAGCTATAAACAGCAAACATCCCACCAAAACCAATAGCAGCCGTTGCTAAGGTCAACCATACTTGTTTTGAATTCAAAGCAGATATTTCTTGTAAGGGGGAAATATTATGATTGGGTTGGATGGTTGGTATTGTGAATGGGAATAAAAATAGTAAGAGTAATCCACCAAAACTAATTAAATAAAATGTAGATTGCCATCCCCATAATTGCCCCATCCACGTGACCAAAGGAACACCCACAAGATTAGCCGCCGCCAATCCTAGCATAACACGTCCTATGGCTTGTGTACGTTGATGGGGCGGGACTAAATTTGCAGCAACCAGTCCTGCAGTTCCATAATAGGCACCATGGGGTAATCCTGATATAAATCGTGCAATGGCTTCTATAGTAAAATTTGATGCCAACGCGGATGTACCATTTCCAATGATAACAAGAATAATCAAAATACAGAGCAATTTTTTGCGCTCCATATTGGCCCCAATAATTGCCAGTAGCGGAGAGCCAACAATAACACCACATGCATAAATACTGATTAAATATCCAGCCGTAGGTATATTTATATGAAATGTTTGTGCAATGTTCGGTAACAAGCCCATTGCAGCAAACTCACCTGTGCCAATAAATAATCCACCTAATGCTAGAATAAAGTGTGCAGTCCATATTTTGGCTTTATCATTTTTATTGATGACCGCTGTTATATCCATATTGTTCACTCTTTTTAATTAAAATATTTTATGAAAATTAAATAGAGCGCGCTGTTCTTTATAAGATAACGAATGAAATTACTCTTTACAATGAACTAAAATTGTACACAATGTGCACTTAAAGTGAACGTTCAATGCATGGTGTCGGTTATGTCTCAATTAACACGGAGTGATCTTGGAGATTTAAATTTCTTTCGCGTGATTGTAGAAGCTGGAGGTTTTCGCAAAGCTGCGGATCAGTTAGATATTTCCCCTTCAGCTTTAAGTCGTTCCATGCGTAATTTAGAAGAACGTCAAGGCGTTCGTTTGTTTCATCGTACTAATCGCAGCATTAAACTAACCTCAGCAGGACAAGAGTTATTACAATCAGTTATAATGGGATTTGATACTATTGAAGCTGGATTAGAGGCACTTAATCGATATAGAGAGCATCCCACAGGATTATTAAAGATTAATGTTTTAAGTGATGCTGCACGCCTTGTTTTGGCACCTATATTGGCAAAATATACAGAAAAATATCCAGAGGTAAGGTTAGAGATCGCCGTGCAAGATACCGTCATAGATATTGTTAAGGATGGGTTTGATGCAGGTATTCGGTATGGTGATATTGTACCAGAGGATATGATTGCGTTGCGTTTATGTAAGCCATTGAATTGGATTATGGCTGCATCTCCAGATTATTTAAAACACGCTCCTGAATTAGAAAAACCAGATGATTTGCATTATCATAAATGTATTGGAACCAGAATGGGAAATGGAAAAATCTATCATTGGGAGTTAGAAAAGGGAAAAGAAAAATATGTGTTGTCAACGGATTGGACAATGATTGTGAATGAAACAATTTTGTCTATTGAAATTGCACAACGTCATGGGGGTATTTGCTATAATCTTGAAAACAGGATTGCAGATCAATTAGCAGAGGGGAGTTTAGTTAGGGTTTTGCCTGAATGGGGATCGATGGGCGAGGCTTTTTACCTTTACTATTCTAATCGCCGTCAATTGCCTAAGGCATTACAGGCTTTATTAAAGTTAATAAAAACATATCATTTTCAATAAACTTCTTTATAAAAACATTTTAAATACATATATAATTTGTTAAAAGATCTTTTCCTTTATATTAAAAACAGTTGTTAATACATGTCAAATCCTTTGAAAGTTGAACTTTTAAGCCCTGCGGGGACATTAAAATCCATGCGTTATGCGTTTGCCTATGGGGCGGATGCGGTTTATGCGGGGCAACCTCGATATAGTCTAAGAGTTCGAAATAATGAGTTTAATCATGAAAACCTTAAAATCGGTATTGATGAGGCTCATGCTCAGGGAAAATGCTTTTATGTCGTGGTGAATATTGCCCCACATAATGCAAAATTAAAAACTTTTATCAAAGATTTAGAACCCGTTGTAGCAATGGGACCAGATGCATTGATTATGTCCGACCCAGGATTAATCATGATGGTGCGTGAAGCATTCCCAGAGACGGCAGTGCATTTATCTGTGCAAGCGAATGCTGTGAATTGGGCAACGGTTAAGTTCTGGCGACAAATGGGATTAACACGGGTTATTTTGTCTCGTGAATTATCGATCAAAGAAATCGAGGAAATTCATCAACATGTGCCTGATATTGAGCTGGAAGTGTTTGTTCACGGTGCTTTATGTATGGCATATTCTGGACGCTGCTTATTGTCTGGGTATATTAATCATCGTGATGCGAACCAAGGGACATGCACGAATGCTTGCCGTTGGCAATATGGCGTTGAAGAAGGCACTGAAAATGAAGTTGGTGAGATTGTTAGTAAAAAACAAGAGCAATCTGGTGGATGTTGTAATGATAAGGAAGAGGTGCAGCCTACATTAGGTGAGGGACCATCGACTGATAAAGTGTTTGTTCTACGTGAAGGTACCCGACCAGAAGAAGAAATGACTGCGTTTGAAGATGAGCATGGCACGTATATCATGAACTCCAAAGATTTGCGTGCTATTCAACATGTAGAGCGTTTGGTGAATATTGGGGTTTACTCTTTGAAAATTGAGGGGCGGACAAAATCTCATTATTATGTTGCTCGTACTGCTCAAGTTTATCGTAAAGCGATGGATGATGCGGTTGCAGGTCGTCCTTTTGATACCAGCTTGTTAAGCACCTTGGAATCTTTGGCACATCGTGGTTATACAGAAGGGTTCTTGCAACGTCATAAACATAATGATTACCAAAACTATGAAACAGGGTCTTCGGTTTCCATTAAACAACAATTTGTAGGTGAATTCACAGGACAACGTCAAAATGGTTTGGCGGAAGTTACCGTAAAAAATCGTTTTGAGGTTGGTGATCGTTTGGAAATGATGACGCCAAAAGGGAATATTAGCTTTACCCTTGAAAAAATGGAAAATACCAAAGGTGAAGCCGCTACAGTTGCACCAGGAAATAGTCATACGGTATATATTCCGATTGCAGACGATGTGCAGCTGGAATATGCGTTATTGATGCGGTATTTAGGCGGTGAGTAATAGAGTTTTCTTAAATTAATTAAAAGAACTGGCTTTTGTAAATAAAGCCAGTTCTTTTATATAAAAGCTGCTTGAGAATTGTAGGTTAAATGATACCTAGGGCATCCATTGCAGAAGCAACTCGAACAAAACCAGCAATATTTGCACCTGCAACATAATCACCAGGAATGCCATATTCGTCTGCTGTTTCAGCACAAAGATCATGAATTGTACACATAATTTCGGCAAGACGTTTTTCGGTTTCTTCGAAGGTCCAGCTATCACGTGATGCATTTTGTTGCATTTCTAATGCAGAGGTTGCAACTCCACCAGCGTTTGCCGCTTTACCAGGTGCGAATAAAACACCTGCCTTTTGGAAATTGGCGACAGCTTCTGGAGTAGAAGGCATGTTGGCACCTTCACCAACAGCAATAACACCGTTTTTAATCAACATCTCGGCATCTTTGCCTGTAAGCTCGTTTTGTGTTGCGGAAGGCATCGCAATATCACATGGCACTGACCAGATTGATTCGACCTCTTTGTAATATGTATTACCACCTTTTAATTTTACATATTGTGAAATACGTTCACGCCGTTTTTCTTTGATCTCTTTGACGATATCTAAATCAATTCCATCATCATCAACGATAAACCCGTTAGAATCAGAACATGCAATCACTTTAGCTCCAAGTGCTTGCATTTTTTGGATTGTATAAATTGCAACGTTGCCAGATCCAGAAACGATGACTCTTTTACCCTCTAGTGAGTGTTTTTTGGTTGCCAGCATACGCTCAACAAAATAAACAGCACCATAACCTGTGGCTTCTGTGCGAGCGCGTGAACCGCCGTAAAGTAAGCCTTTACCCGTGATTACACCAGCTTCATAACGATTGGTCAAACGTTTATACTGACCAAACATATATCCAATTTCACGGCCACCAACACCAATATCACCTGCGGGAACGTCTGTATATTCTCCAATATGACGGTGTAGTTCGCTCATAAAAGATTGGCAAAACCGCATGACTTCACCATCGCTGCGTCCACGAGGGTTAAAATCAGATCCTCCTTTACCACCGCCAATAGGCATTCCAGTCAATGCATTTTTAAAAGTTTGTTCAAAACCTAAAAATTTAATAATGCCGACATTGACTGATGGGTGAAAGCGTAAGCCTCCTTTATAAGGACCAAGAGCAGAGTTAAATTGAACACGAAAGCCACGATTAATTTGAACATTGCCAGCATCATCTACCCAAGGCACACGAAATATGATCTGACGTTCGGGTTCGCATAAACGTTGAATTAAACCGTTATCAGCATAATGTGGATTTTTGGCGATAACACGCCCCAAAGACCCCAGAACTTCATGAACAGCTTGATGAAATTCCGTTTCGTTATAATTTCTTTTTTTTACTTGGTTAAGAATAAGCTCAAGAGTTTCATTGTCATTGATAGACATCGCAATCTCCGTGTTCGTTCGTATGTTACATTTGTGTAAAGGAGTATAAAGCCTCAGATCGGATGAAAGGAATTAATAATTCCTAGAATAAAAATATAATTTAAAAGATAAACTAAAATGACACATAGAGTTTAAGTTAGTAACTATTTATATAAATGGGTCATTGGTTGTGTTGTTAAGTGAGTTATTATCAGCATAATATGGGGTTTGAAATTGATTTGTGGGAAAATAATTTTGGTTATTATAACCATCATATAGAGGAACAGGTTGAATATAATTGCCATCCCATTCTGGTTCCATATGTAAAATACGATCTTTAAGTGGGGGATGCGTGGAAAATATTTGACTGGCTGATGAGGAAAAGAACATATGACTATAGGCTTTGCTATTAGCGGTATGAATGATTGATCCTTCAACACTGCCACCGATTTTTTTTAATAAAGAGGCAACAGCATGTGGCATACGGGTGAATTGTGCCGAAGATGCATCAGCTAAAAATTCGCGCTGACGACTGATGCTGGCTTGCATAATATTTCCCCACAAGGCTAAGATCCAGCCAATTATCATAAAAATAAAAGCAAATATCATTGCAATCGCAGGACTAGAATCTTTTTTACTAGAAGAGTTGTGTCGACTATTTCCTCCAAAGCTTATTAAAACATAGTAACCTATTGTCATTAAAGCATACATTCCACAAATAATTGCAGTAAAACGTAAATTGATACGCATATCTTCATTAAGAATATGACTTAACTCATGTCCAACTAACGCCATTAACTCTTCACGGGTCAGAACGTCTAATGCCCCTTTGGTAATCCCAATAGCAACATCATTTAATGTGTATCCAGCTGCAAAGGCATTAATACTGGCTTCTTGATCAAGAATATAAACGTGAGGCGGGGGAATATTGGCAGCAATCGCCATTTCAATGACAATATTAATTAACTGTCTTTCTTGGAAATTGGTAGGCTGTTGGGGATCAATATAACGTCCTCCTAATTGCTCTGCGATAATATATCCACCGACCTTAAACTGATGAAATTTAAATAAGGCTACTGGAATAATAATTCCCAAGGTTCCTCCTAATAAGATATATGTGATATCCCAAGGATAAGCATCCCAGCTTTGAGGAAAGTGACCTTTTTCAAAATACTCAATTGCTAGTGCGGTTAATATCGGAAGAATAATTGTTCCAATAATAAATAAAATAACAAAGCGTGTTGTATTATTACGAGCATTCTGTTGATGGGTAAAAAAACTCATTGGACTTAATTACGAGTTAAAATTAACTTTTGGCGCAGATTGTATTTGAATTGTATCCTCGAAGTCGAGAAGTTTTCCTTCTGCAGTATGACCAACCAAAGGAGCGATGAAAACTGCAGGAAATGTTTTCAATGCAATATTATAAGCCGTAACAGCATCATTATAGGCTTGCCTTGCGTAACTGACACGATTTTCAGTAGAGGTAATTTCCTCGCTCAGTTGCATTATATTGGTGTTGGCTTTTAAATCAGGATAAGCTTCTAGTTGAAGATTTAATCCACTTATATTACGATTTAGATTTTGTTCAGCTTTGTTAAGAGCTTGGATATTTTGACCATTACTTGGATCAGTGGAAGCATTTTGCAAAGCGTTCACCGCTCGGTTTCGAGCTTCGGTGACTTTGATTAAGGTTTCACTTTCGTGTTTTAAATAAGCCTTTGCTGTTTCAACTAAATTAGGAATTAAATCATAGCGACGCTTTAATTGCACTTCGATTTGCGAAAAAGCATTTTTAAACTGTGCTTTTAATCGGACAAGCTGATTATAAATTGAAATTAAAATAATAATTGCGATGATAGCAATGGCGATAATAATTACAGTGGTTATGTTCATGTTAATACTACAATTATGTAAAATGACTGATGAAATATAGTCTAACAAGAAATGATCAAAATCAGCAATAAAGTTTAAATATTAAATCAAATTGATAATAATGAAAAAAATTAAGTTTATTGCTGAATGGCTTAAAGAAATAGTGACTAAAGCTGTAAATCTTTCATAAAGAAAATATATGAGAATGCGTGTAGGAACCCAGCCGACGCTATATCAGATGATAATACGATTTTAAATTAGAGAGATTATCCGCTTTATATGGAAAAGAGTTTTTTAAAAAACTAAGTTTTAATATCAATCTGAATGTTAAATTCGCAACAGGCTAAAGGCATAAAAATTCAACATCTTTAAAGTGATAGGAAAAAAGGCCAAACCTATATATGAATTACGTAGGTATTTTTAATAGGGTGGGGAAATAAAGATGAGTGCAAGTTTTATAGCGATTATTGTAATCCTAGTTGCTGTAGTTATGACCTTTGTCAAAGGTGTTAGGATTGTCCCTCAGGGTCAGCAATGGATTGTAGAGCGTTTAGGAAAATATAAGCAAACATTAGGGGCTGGATTGAATGTTGTCGTCCCTTATATTGACCGTGTTGCGTATCGTCTTTCTAATAAAGATCAGATTTTAGAAGTTCCTAGCCAAGATGTGATTACCAAAGATAATGCGGTCGTCACTGTAAATGCGATTTGTTTTGTTAAAATTGCAGATCCACAAAAAGCAGCTTATGGGGTAGAGGATTATGAGGAAGCAACTTCTGCTCTGGCGATGACGTCATTACGTGCGACAATTGGTAAAATGGATTTGGATGAGAGCTTGTCTTCTCGTGATGTTATCAAAGCTGAGTTGTTAGGTGTTATGTCTGATCAAATGACGGATTGGGGATTGATTTTGCGCTCTATTGAGATCCAAGATATTGCGCCATCCCAATCAATGCAAGGGGCGATGGAACAACAAGCCGCAGCAGAACGCCAACGGAAAGCCACAGAAACCAGAGCAGCAGGAAATAAGCAAGCTGCAATTTTAGAAGCAGAAGGGGTTAAGCAATCCACAATTTTGCGAGCAGAGGCAGAGCAAGAATCAGCGACTAGACAAGCAGCTGCGGCGATTTCTTTGGCCGAAGGTACGAAAAGAGCGAATCAACTTCTTGCAGAGAGCATAAGCGGTGAAGGTGGGCAAGCTGCTTTAAATTTCCAATTAGCTACGCGTTATGTTGATGCTCTTGCTGCATTGTCTCAAAGTCAAAATGCAAAAGTCATTGCAATGCCTGCAGAATTATCTCAATCAATTGGCAGTTTGATTAATGCTGGGGTAGTTCTTGGTATGACAGCGGAAATTAATACAAAGACTGCAAATTCTAAAGATAAATCATCGCTTAATTTTTCCTAGATACAGACTAATATTTAAACATTCATTGCGATAATAGCAATTGCAATGAATAATATCAAATAATTCAGATGCTGCTTTGTCTTACATTCAAATATATAAAGATATATATGAGCTGTATTAGTAAATTAATATTTGCTCAGTTTCAACTGTAGTGGAGTAAAATAGGGTGCTTATAGATTTACAGACAATATGGTTGATGTGGATTGTAATTGGGGGCATTTTGTTGCTCGTAGAGTTATTTACAACAACTTTTTTTGCTTTGTGGATGGCTGTTGCAGCCCTTATCCCAGCAGCAATTTCTTTTTTTGATCCGAATGTCAGCTTGGAATTTCAAATAATTATTTGGATTATGGCAATGTTTTTATGCGCATTTTTATGGATGCGTTTATCTAAAAGAGATACTCCTTTGGAAAATATAGATAAGGAACTCATTGGGCAAATTGGTATCTTGGCTAAAAAATGTGACGCGCAAAATAAAGGGGTATTATTACTGCAAAAGCCAATTGACGGCTTGTCTCAATGGGAGTGTTTGTCTGAAGAACCTATTGCTGCAGAAACACGAGTTATTGTGACTCAAAGAGTTGGACAAAGATTGCTTCGTGTGGATTACGAGAAAAAATAAATTAGTCGAGTAAGGTGTTAAGCATGAATATAGAAGCATTAAGTTTAAATATAGGTATTGATGTGGTTGTTGTTTTTGTATTGCTTATTATTGTAATCATAGTGTTTATGAAGACAATACGTATTGTTCCCCAAGGGCAGCAATTAATTATCGAACGTTTAGGAAAATATAAAGTAACTCTTGGGGCTGGATTAAATATTTTAACACCATTTGTAGATAGGGTTGCGTATCGTTTATCGACTAAAGATCAGATTTTAAATGTGCCTAGTCAAGACGTAATTACCAAAGATAATGCGTTGGTAAAAGTCAATGCAATTTGCTTTATTAAAATTATTGATACTCAAAAAGCAGCATATGGCGTTGAAAATTATGAACAAGCAACAATTAGTCTTGTAATGACCTCTTTACGTGCAACGGTTGGTAAAATGGATCTGGATGAGAGTCTATCTTCAAGAGATGTAATTAAAGCAGAGCTGGTTAAGGGGATGGCAGATCAAATGACAGATTGGGGATTGATTTTACGTTCTATAGAAATTCAAGATATTGCTCCTTCTGCATCAATGCAAGTTGCAATGGAACAACAAGCAGCAGCAGAACGTCATCGTAAAGCAGCCGAAACCCAGGCAGCAGGAAATAAACAGGCTGCGGTTTTGGAGGCTGAAGGAATCAGGCAGTCCATGATTTTGAAGGCTGAAGGGATAAAACAATCAACCATATTAAAAGCTGAGGCAGAGCAAGAGGCCGCGGTAAAGCAAGCTGCTGCTGCAATTTCATTAGCAGAAGGAACGAAAAAGTCTAATGAGTTATTAGCTGAAGGAATGAGCGCAATTGATGGGAAATCAGCTTTAAATTATCAACTTTCCAAGCAATATATTGAGGCTTTGGCACTTCTATTTAAAAGTGAAAGTAATAAAGTGTTAATTATGCCTCCTGAACTTTCGCAATCCATGGGGAATTTAATTAACTCTAGCTTTATCTTGGGTGCTACGAACGAGTTAGATAAACATGAAAACGAAAACAAAAAATAGTAATTATTAAGCCTGTAATACAATCGTACAGGCTTAATTGTTCCCAGTGAAATGTTATTTCATTAACCAGATCGTAATAACCGCCCTGCATTGTTTTTGGCAAATAAAAGTAATAAAGATTCAATCGCTTCTTTTTGTTGTATTGGCGCTTTGGGTTCATATTGGAACCATTGCTCGGCGGATTGCCATGCGCGGTCAATCCATTGTTCTAACCTGATTTCATCAACAACTTTGAAATCAGGCAGTCCTGATTGCCTGCGGCCTGTCACTTCACCACCACCTCTGATTTTAAAATCCTCATCAGCAATTAAAAAACCGTCTTCTGTATCGCGTAATAGAGCAAGGCGTTTTTTTGCGGTAAAATTGATTTTGTCATCATGAAGTAACAAGCAATAAGATTGCTTTTCTCCACGCCCAACGCGCCCTCTTAACTGGTGCAGCTGAGCCAAGCCAAAACGTTCAGCATGTTCGATTACCATGATATTGGCATTGGGAATATTAACACCGACTTCAATGACGGTGGTTGCCACCAAAATTTTCGTTTGATTGTTTGCAAAAGCATCTAAAGCATCTTGTCGTTCTTGGCTGTCTTGTTGCCCATGTGCCAGCCCTACTTTATTTTCTCCAAAATGGTGCTTTAAATCAATAAAGCGATCTTTGGCAGCGGCAAGATCCATGACTTCGCTTTCTTCTACCAAGGGGCAAACCCAAAATATTTGACATCCTTGAGAAATCATACGCTCTACACCCTGCATGATTTGCCCCATGGTGCTTAAATTATGCAAGGTGGTGTGAATGGGTTTACGTCCTGCGGGCTTTTCGGTCAGACGACTTACTTGTAATTCTCCCCACCGTGTTAATAACAAAGTTCTTGGAATAGGGGTGGCGGTCATTACAAGAATGTCGGTATTTTCGCCTTTATCTCCGAGTTTTATACGTTGTTCGACACCAAAACGATGCTGCTCATCAATAATGACCAAAGCAAGATTATGAAATTCAACGCCTTCTTGAAATAAGGCGTGCGTACCAATGGCAATTTTTGCTGTGCCATTATGAAGTTTTTCTAAAACTTCCTTACGCGCATTGCCTTTGACAGAACCGCTGAGGAAAATTGTTTCTGCGGAACATAATTGTGAAAAAAATTCAAAATGTTGCCTAGCTAAGATTTCGGTAGGCGCCATAATTACCGCTTGAAATCCGGCCTCAACCGCATGTAAAGCGGTTAACAAAGCGACAATTGTTTTTCCTGATCCCACATCCCCTTGTAATAAGCGCAACATACGAAAAGGACGTTTTAAATCTTTTTTTATTTCCTTTAATGTTTTTTCTTGGGATTGGGTAAGGGGATAACCAAATTTCTGTAAGGCTTGATTGCAAAGCGTTTGATTGCCAATCAGTGCTCTGCCAGGATTTTTCTGAGTAGCACGCTTAGCCTGACCAATTGCTAATTGTTCGGCAAAAAGCTCATCAAACGCTAATCTTGACCGTGCTCTGCTTTCTGCGGCTTCATAAGATTGTTTATCAAAAAGCTCGGGGAAATCACCTGGAAAATGTAAAAGATGTAAAGCCTCTTTAAAGCTGGGCCATTGATTTTTTTGAATAATAAGAGGGTCTATCCATTCTGGTAGTGTGGGGCATTTTGCTAGTGCACTGCGTAAAACTTTATAAAGATTTTTAGGAAACAACCCTGCCGTTAGTGGCCAAATAGGTTCAATTAAAGGAATCATATACTCATTTTGCAAAGGCTCTAGATAATGCGGATTGGTTATTTGTAATCGATTGCCATAAGTTTCCAACGTGCCAGAAACAATAATTTGTGTATTAGGTTTTACTTTTTTAGCCTGCCATTGAGAAAAGAAACTGAGTTCAGCATTTTTTGTGCCGTCAGTAACATGAACGCGCCATGGTTGCTTGCTTCGTAATGGTTTTTCAATGTGAATGACCTGTACCTTTAACGTGGCAATACGTCCTGGAATGGCATTTTGCAATGTTGGGCGATAGCGTCTGTCAATAATGCTTTCAGGAAGGTGAAGCAGTAAATCTATGACACGATGACCACCTGCCGCTTTGGCGATAAGTTGGCTTGTTTTTGGGCCAACACCTTCTAAATTAGATAAAGGTGCTAGTAATGGTACAAGAGCAAGTTGTGTGGTTGATGAAATAGAGGTTTCATCCATGAATGGGCTCGGCTATATATAAGAAAAATAATTTATTAGGACTATAAAGGATAACGCATCATGGATCAAAAAGAAAATATGATGGATCTGGAAATTCGCAAACGTCGTGTATTATATCAGGCTAATCATCGTGGAACATATGAAGCAGACCTTATGATTGGTCGTTTTGCCAGTGAATATGTGCCTGCTATGGACGAGCAAGAATTAGATGTGTTAGAGCATATTATGAGTTTTGATGATGCGGATTTAACTTTGTGGTTGACTGGATTTAAGGAAATACCCACATCATTAAATAGTCCAATGATACAAAAAATGTGTGATTTTGCTAAAACTATTCATTCAAAAGCCTAAGGGGAGCCAATTATAATGGGGGACGCCTTGTCAACACAGTCCAATTTGTTTTTGCCAATATGGGGTGTTCCAGAGGGATATGATGCGTTTTTATTAAAGCGGCATGCTGTGGAATGTTTTACCAAGGATAAAAAAACATTAGTTCATGTTGCGCGTAATGATGCGGATATGATTCGTATTGCTGATTTATTGAATTTTATTGATCCTAGCCTTGAGGTCTTAAATTTTCCAGGTTGGGACTGTCTGCCATATGATCGAGTTTCTCCCAATAAACGTGTTGTTTCTGAACGTGTAGCAACCTTAACAAGCTTATTAGAACCTGCGACCTCTCCCAGAATAGTTTTAACTACGATTTCCTCACTTTTACAAAAGGTTGCCCCTCGCTCTGTTTTTTCAGGGCGTGCGTTAAGTTTAAAAAAAGGTGATAGTTTAGATCAGGAGTTTCTGATCGACTTACTTGTCTCTCAAGGGTACAACCGCACTGATACAGTAATGGAAGCAGGGGAATTTGCTGTAAGAGGGAATTTGTTTGACATTTACCTTGCGGGTGAGGAAGAGCCTGTTCGTTTAGATTTGTTTGGCGATGAGGTTGATTCTATTCGTTCTTTTGACCCTATCACCCAACGCTCCACAGGTTCTATGGATGCACTGGTTATGCGTCCAACAGCGGATTTTTCTTTGGATGAGGAAAGCATTGCTCGGTTCAGAGTAAAATGGCGAGATTTATTTGGTTTAACGGCAACGAATGATCCTCTTTATGATGCGGTTTCCAGTGGCAGAAGATACCAAGGAATAGAGCATTGGTTGCCTTTATTCCACGAGAAAATGGAAACATTTTTTGATTATGTACCCAAAATGTCTTTGTCTTTTGCTTATCAAGCAGAAGAGGCGTTGCAACCACGGCTTGAAATGATTGCAGATCATTATGAAGCTAGAAAACAGCCAGTAAGGCCTAATGAGGTTCCATATCGTCCTTTACCTTCTGATTATCATTATCTCAATCAAGAGATATGGGATCAGTGTATTGCGTCTTATAAAATCATTTCTTTTCAACCTTTCGCGAAACCTGAAGGTGCCACTGGTGTCGATGTCGGTGGACGCCCAGGTATTATGTTTGCTAAAAGTCTTGCCCCTTCAGAGCGAGAAAATGTCTTTTCTTTATTTGGAAAAAAGGTCTCTGAATGGAGATCTGCTGGTCGTAAAATCTTAATCGCAGCATGGAGTAAAGGTTCAAGAGAGCGTATTGCAACTTTATTAAAAGAACATAAAATCCCTACACAACAGCTCAATAATTGGGGTGAAGTCGAGAAGTCTAATGCGGGCATTGTTAATTTATTAACGATGGGATTAGATAATGGGTTTATTGCTGATAATTTCGTCTTGGTGTCAGAGCAGGATTTGCTTGGTGAGCGGATTTCCCGCCCACACCGTCGACGTAAAAAAGCAGAGCAATTTATATCAGAGGCATCTGAAATCAGTGAAGGCGACTTGGTAGTCCATCAAGAATATGGGATTGGCCAATATCAAGGGCTGGTTAATCTTGATATTGGTAATGCGCCACATGACTGTCTTTCCTTAATGTATTATGGTGAGGAAAAGCTTTTTTTACCCATCGAAAATATTGAGTTATTAAGCCGTTTTGGTTCTGATCAATCTGGTGTAGCTCTTGATCGACTAGGCAGTCCTGCCTGGCAAAAACGTAAAGCTACGATGAAGGCACGAATTCGCGATATGGCGGATGCGTTATTACGTACGGCTGCTACAAGGTTAATGAAAGAGGCTTCTGTTGAAACCCCTCCCGAAGGATTATGGGAAGAGTTTTGTGCAGGGTTTCCCTTTATTGAAACCGAAGATCAATCCAGAGCAGTGGCAGATATTATTCAAGATTTATCCTCTGGCCGTCCAATGGATCGTTTAATTTGTGGTGATGTCGGCTTTGGTAAAACCGAAGTTGCTTTACGTGCTGCTTTTATCGTTGCGATGGGAGGGGCGCAAGTAGCAGTAGTCGTGCCGACGACGTTGCTTGCTCGTCAACATTACCGTACTTTTATCAAGCGATTTGAAGGGTTTACAATTAAAATTGCGCAATTATCGCGGATGGTAACTGCCAAAGAAGCAACGCAAGTGAAAAAAGATATTGCAGATGGTAATGTGAATATCGTGATAGGCACACATGCTTTGTTGGCTAAGGGCGTGCAGTTTGCTAATATTGGGATGTTAATTATCGATGAAGAACAGCATTTCGGTGTTGCGCATAAAGAAAAGCTCAAGTCTTTACGTGAAGATATTCATGTTTTAACTTTATCAGCAACACCACTTCCCAGAACGTTGCAGTTATCTTTAACAGGGATGCGTGAGATTAGTTTAATTGCGACACCTCCTGTAGATCGATTAGCTGTCAGAACCTTTATTATGCCTTTTGATCGCGTGGTTATTCGTGAAGCTTTACAAAGAGAGCGCTTTCGAGGTGGACAGGCTTTTTGTGTTGTGCCCAGAGTGCAGGATTTACAACCTTTACAAGAACAACTCTTAGAAATTATTCCAGATTTACGTTTGGTGCAGGCGCATGGTCGCTTAACACCGACCGAGCTGGAACGGGTTATGACAGAATTTAGTGATGGAAAATACGATGTATTGCTTTCAACAAATATTGTTGAAAGTGGCCTAGATATGCCTTCAGTCAATACACTGATTATCTATAAAGCGGATCGTTTTGGTTTAGGACAACTTTATCAGCTCCGCGGGCGTGTTGGGCGTGGAAAGCAACGAGGATATGCTTATTTAACATGGCCACAGCAGCATTTCTTATCCAAGAACTCTGAAAAACGCCTTGAGATCATGCAATCTTTGGATAATTTAGGTGCAGGCTTTACGCTTGCCTCACATGATTTGGACTTGCGTGGAGCTGGAAATTTACTTGGAGAAGAACAATCAGGTCACATTCGTGAGGTTGGGGTTGAGCTTTATCAAAAGATGCTAGAGGAAACAGTTGCTGCATTGCGAGCAGAACGCGATAATCAACCTATCGAGAATCAAGAATGGAGCCCTAATATAGTTCTTGGATTAGCTGTGTTAATTCCAGAGAGTTATGTAACAGATTTGACCGTAAGGTTGGGTTTATATCGTCGTATTGGTAATTTAGTGCAAGATGATGAAATAGAAGCAATGCGTGTTGAGTTAATCGACCGATTTGGTGATCTGCCAGATGAAGTGTCGAATTTATTGGCTATTGTTAAATTAAAAGCATTATGTAAAAAAATAGGTATTCAACGTGTAGACGCCGGCCCAAAAGGGGTTGTAGTTCAGTTTTTAAATAATAAATTCAAGAATCCCGATGGATTAATCCGGTGGGTTGCAGGAATAGGTGAAGGATATATGAAGTTACGTCCAGATGGAAAGCTTGTTTATTTGAGAGAAACTCCGTTTGCAAAGAGAGTGCAAAGAACACAGTTCTTATTAAATAAATTACTGGAAATTTGTAACGATTAATAAACGTTTATTAAATTGAAAAAAGATTTATTAATGATTTATTTATTTTATTAATAAATTATTAACTAAAGAATAATTTCTAAAGAATATTTTTTGTTTTTTATAGTAATATGGTTATAAAAAGCTTTACTTAACTGTTTTTATTTTATAAACAGTTAATTATTCTTTACAATTTTTATTTTTATAAGATATTCTTTATTAGAATAAGTATGTTTCAAGATCTTTTTACTATAGCGGTCGGTTGGGTTCATCCATTATGTTGCAAAAAAATATTAATGACCTTTTAGTTTTTTTAAGTGTTGCAAAAGAGCGCAGTTTTACAAAAGCTGCTGCTAAGCTCGGTGTGTCTCAATCTGCGTTAAGTCATACAATGCGCAATTTAGAAGGACGCCTTGGGATTCGTTTGTTGATGCGTACAACACGTAGTGTTGCACCAACAGAGGCAGGGGAGTTGTTATTGAAAAATATCGCTCCTAGAGTTGAGGAGATGGAGCAGGAACTGAGTAGGGTTATTGATTTTAAACAACAACCTGCGGGAACTATTCGTCTTACTGCAGATGAGCATGCTGCTAATTTTATGCTATGGCCGCGACTAAGGAACTTTCTTAGAGATTACCCAGACATTAAACTAGAAATCGATGTTGATTTCGCTTTAAAGGATATTGTGTCAGAACAATATGATGCTGGTGTTCGTTTAGGTGAGTTAGTACATAAGGACATGATTGCTTTGTCAATTAGCCCAGAAATTCGTATGGCTGTGGTAGCATCTCCAGCCTATTTGGAAAAAACTAATATTCCAAAAAAACCAAAAGACTTACTCAAACATCAATGTATCAATTTACGTCTGCCTACTGCAGGGAATTTATATGCGTGGGAATTCGAGGTTAATAAGCGTGAAGTTAAAGTACATGTCGATGGACAATTAATTTGCAATACGTTAACTCAAATGCTGCAAGCTGCTTTTGATGGTTTTGGTTTTGCTTATGTGCCAGAAGATGAAGTCAATATTGCTTTACAACAAGGGCGTTTAGTTAGAGTGTTAGAAGATTTTTGCCCTAATATTCCAGGATATTATTTATATTATCCTAATCGACGTCAGCACAGTTTTGCTTTTTCATTATTCTTGAAAATCTTTCAACAACAAAACACAAAATAGTTTATATTTCTTAATAATAAGCAATCCTGTAATTAGTTATTACCTTATGCTTTGAAAAATGTGAATCAAGAGTATTTATAACAGAATTCTTGTAAAACATTTAACTAAAATAGTAAAATAAATTACAATTTAAATCAATACTATATACGCTACGATTTGATTTAATTTATAGTAAATTTGACTATTTAGAGGAGCATAAAATGTATGATATTGCCATTGCACGTGCAATACATATTTTATCAATCGTTATTTGGATAGGAGGGGTATGTATGGTGACCACCATTTTGCTTCCTTCATTTCAACGTTACTTTCCTATTAAAGATCGATTAGATATATTTCACAAAGTAGAAGAACGCTTTGCATGGCAAGCAAGACTGGTTGTTTTATTGGCAGGTCTCTCAGGCTTTTATATGGTTTGGCGAATGGCAGCGTGGGGTCGTTTTGAGCATGTTTCTTTTTGGTGGATGCATGCTATGTTATTCGTATGGTTAATCTTTATGTTGATGTTATTTGTTTTAGAACCTTTTTTCTTAGAGAAGAAATTCAAGAAAATATCTAATGAAAATCCTGAAAAAGCATATAAATTAGTTCAAAGATTACATTGGGTATTGCTTATTTTTAGTTGTGTTACCATTATTGGCGCTGTGATTGGAAGTCATGGTTTTAATATATTGAGTTAAAGGCACAATGGAATGAATGAGATAATTAAGGATATTCTTGTATTTTTAAAGAATATTCCTTTGGGTTGGTTTGATGCTTTCCGTCATTATTTTAACTATCATGGGCGCACGAGCAGAGCTGGGTTTTGGTCTTTTGCAATTTTGAACAGTATAATTGCATTATTATTATATTTTATTAGTTATTATTTTGGCTTGGTTTATCGTATTCAGATTTTCTTTCGATACCTAGATGCTTATTTGTTTTTCACTATCTATACTTTATTGACTCTTATACCATCCTTTTGCTTATGTATCAGACGTTTGCATGATTTAAATCTTAAAGGGTTTTGGTTTTGGATATGGTTAGTAGCTTTGTTTATTTCTTTACCTAATATCTATGTCAATTTTGTCTGTCAGTGGTTTTTATTATTCGTTTCTTGCTATCCTAGCAGTGATAGCACTAGATTTGGTGATAAACCAAAGGCATGGTTTACGACATAAATATCTACAGACAGATAATGCCCGTAGACATTTGTGGTCATTTTACCAAACAGGAATGGGAACGCTGTTTACTTTAAACAGGTTTCCTTGCCAGTCAATATCCCACTCTAGAATATTATTTCCAGCATTACGCCCAGCGAACTTTGCCAAAATTAACGCTGTTTTTAACCTACTATTATTGGCTTCGTTACTTGCAGTAATTAATGCTTGCATATTCGTAATCCGAAAGGTTCCTTTTGCCGAGGTTAAGGTTGGTTTATTATTTAACGTCACATTACCATTAGCGGTAATAGCAGTTTGATTGTTGCGAAGATCCAAGCTGTTGATTTTTACAGGGAATGAAGCACCCGAAGAGGCTCGATCTGTATTGCCACTGGTTGATGCTAAGATCAAAGGATATACTTGATCTGTTGTTGTAAGGTTAATAGTTCCTTGTTCTGGGATTATGGCAGCGGGAACTTTATGTTGTGATAAGGTGGACAACCCTGAGAAACGAATAACAATTTGAATATTATTGCCCTGACCACTTAATTGGGCATTAAGAGTATTTGCTTTATACGAAACTTTACTGTTTTGAATACGCACATTATTCCACGTAAAGCTGACTTTATTGCCTTTTTTAAGACTTTTGAGTAAAGGGGATAAACTGTCTGTATAGTAAGTTTTGCTACAATCTTTCATCTGATGATTAAGGACAATATTTAATAGCCCTGTAGAAGTAATATTGGTTATTCTTTGTAATTGATCAGCAGATAAAATGTTATTACTTTTGCTAACGTTCAGTTGTTGAGCCGTAAGTTTAACAGCAGGATTGTCTGATGCTTGGACAATATAATTTGTGGCGTTTAATGTATTTGTAGTTGTGCTGCTGCTATCAACATTGATATTGGCACAAAAAGATTGCCATGTTTGTGAAGCGTGTGCTGTGTAAGAAGATAAGCTGCCTGTAGTAAGCAGTCCGAAAAGAGTAAGAAAAGTTATTTTTTTGTTCATCATGCTAAATTTTATAATAAATTATTGATACAATCTAATAAAATATATAGAGGTTTAATGAGATATCAAAGAAAGAATTAAGTTTTCTCTTATATTTTACCTGATATTATTTAAGGTTACTCTTTATTATGTTTAAATTTGTTGACCCTTTTTTGGTTTCATTACTATCAACTTTGTTAATTGCCAGTTTTTTTCCATGTTATGGCAGTGGTGTCGATTTTTTTAATCATTTAGCAATCATAGCAATTGCATTAATGTTCTTTCTGCAAGGTGCGAGGCTTTCTCGCAAAGCAATGCTTGAAGGTTTGTTTCATTGGCGATTACATTTACTTATTTTCCTTTGCACTTTTACTTTATTCCCAGTTTTAGGCGTAACATTACATTATCTATTTCCCCAACTGTTGGTGCCAGGATTGTGGATGGGGGTTGTCTTTTTATGTTGCTTACCTTCGACCGTACAGTCTTCGATTGCATTTACTTCGATTGCCAAAGGCAATGTGCCGGCAGCAATTTGCTCGGCGACTGCCTCTAATTTAATAGGGGTCTTTATTACACCTTTACTGGCAGGGTTTATTTTTAGCAGCCAAGGGCATATGAAATTAGACGGCACGATTGATATTGTTTATCAGTTATTACTGCCATTTGTTGCAGGACAATTATTACAACCTTGGATAGGGGAGTGGGCCGTTAGAAATAGAAAGCTTCTTTCTTTCTCTGATCGAGGATCAATTCTGATTGTGGTGTACAGTGCCTTTAGTGAAGCTATGAATATGCACTTATGGCAAAAGCTTGATATTCAACAACTATTATATGTCGTTGGTATTGATGTGTTTTTGTTATTTTTGGTTTTAATCATTATTGCAATTGTCAGTAAGTTATTAAAATTCCCTTTGGAAGACCGTATTAGTATTGTTTTTTGTGGTTCTAAAAAGACTCTGGCGTCTGGAGTTCCGATTGCAAATGTATTATTTCCATCCAATATGGTAGGGATTATTATCTTGCCGTTAATGATTTTTCATCAAATCCAACTTTTTATCATCGCAATTTTGGCTAGGTATTGTGCAAAACTGGTTGATAAAAAAGAAAAAACAGAAGACGCGTCTATAAATCAAAGATAAATTAAAAAAACCACTTGCCAAAGCCCTATAAAATCGTATATGAATGTTTTTACAAAATCCGGAGGGGTGGCCGAGTGGTTGAAGGCAGCGGTCTTGAAAACCGCCGTGCGTTAATAGCGTACCGTGGGTTCGAATCCCACCCCCTCCGCCATTTATCAAAACATTTCCATACAAAACCTAGCATAAAGCTTACAAAAAAGCTGTTTTTTTTACTGAGCGAACTCAAACAAAGTAAATCATTTCAAAATAGAGAATTAGTTGGTATCGAATTAATTTATTGATATTTAAAATTATGTTAACAGATAAGCAAATTGTAACATTATTGTTTTAGAGTTATCCTTGGTATCTTATGATGAGTAATAATGGATTAATTAACTTAATTATTGTGTCATTATATTTAGAGGAATTTAAAGTTTGATTTTAGGACATATTTAGATTGTATTAATGTATGTGGGTTAGTATTAACGGCTGTTGGAGCTTTTTAGGTCTGCCAGATCTGGGATAATAAAACGTGAACAAGCTGTTGAAATAGGTGTGCCTCGTTATGCATCTGATTCGTTTGAAGAAAATTTAGAGCTTCCACTCGTGAAAAGCCTTTTAGAAACTTCACAAAACTTAAAATCTGGATTATTTTTTTATTTTTTTGGAACAATTCTGCAAATTTTTGTTGTGATTATAAATATAATTTTAAAGTAAATATTTGTTTTAATCAGTCATTTATATAATTTTAAAAAAATATTATTTAACTTAATTTTGATACAAAATATTCATATTTTTTTATCTTTAAGGTATTTTTGTGCTGTTATTGTAATTTTATAATAAATATTTTCTTAACTTCATATGGTGAAAGGTCCTTATTAAAGTTATATTTGCTAACAGTAGAGGAAAAATAATGCAATACTCTAACTTTACATTCTTTTGGGAGCATAAAGAAGATGCTATTCACCCAGAGTGTAGTCAATTTTATAAAAGTTCTTTTACAATTGATGGGATTGAATTTAATTGCACTGAACAATGGATGCATTGGAAAAAGGCTATTATTTTTGGAGATCAAGAGATGGCTCAAAAAATCCTTAAAGCCAAGTCTCCGTTTGATCAAAAGAAACTGGGGCGTGAAGTTTCAAATTTTAATGCAGCCATTTGGTCATCTGTTGCTTTTGATATTGTATTTCGTGGAAATATAGAGAAATTCTCGCAAAACCCTAAGCTATTAAAGCAACTTGCTAAATCCAAAGGTACATTATTAGTAGAAGCTGCTCCTAATGATAAAATATGGGGGATTGGACTTGAGGCTTCTGACCCTAAAGCTATGGATAAAACGCAATGGCGAGGCCAGAATTTGTTAGGGATTATTGTTACTCGGGTAAGAGATATTTTATGCGTTGAAAGGTAAGGTTTTTTCAAGCTTGCAGTTTTTTCTTTTTTCCATATGTTAAGAAATAGGCTTTAAAGGGATAATGTGATGAATGATAATAAAGATGATTTTGGCATCAAGGAAAAATATGAATATGAGCTGCCAGGGGAGCCATTGAACCCTACTGGTGAACCACTAGGAAAATCATTTTTTTCTAACCCTTCGGCAGTTCCCTCTGATGTAAAATACATTGACCCTAATGAGTATTCAGGTCTGGGATATTTTAAATATTGGTTTATTGCATGTATTGTAATGTTGGTTCTCGGATTGACTTTTGAATTTGGGATTTTAGGCAAAGATGGAAAAGAAGGACCTTTATGTCGGTACCTTCCCAAAAACAAGGTTTGTTATTATTTGGCAGGGCCAGCGCCTAAACCAGCACCTGTAACATCTTCTACAAAATAGGGTATTACTCTGGTGTTGCCTCGGGTTTTTTATTGGCTCGTTGAACGGTCAAACGTTTAATGACTGGAACCATTAATTCGCTGATTTCTTGATACGCTTTTGCAGCAATGCTGTCTGGATCTTGTGCAACAATTGGCACGCCAACATCTGCACCACTGCGAATAGCTGTAATTAATGGAATTTCACCTAAGAAAGGAAAGCCTAAATTATTAGCTTCTTTTTTTGCACCATTTTCGCCGAAGATATAGGTTTTTTCGTTACAACATGGGCAAGAAAAATAAGCCATATTTTCAACTATACCTAAAATAGGAGTCTTAGCTTTTTGGAACATAGCAATACCACGTCTTGCATCCAGTAAAGCAACGTCTTGAGGTGTAGAAACAATGATTGCACCATCAATTTGAATGCTTTGGGTTAAAGTCAGTTGCACATCGCCAGTCCCAGGAGGGGTATCAACAAGTAATATATCCAACTCTCCCCATTTGACGTCAGATAAAAGTTGTTTAATAGCGCCCATAACCATTGGGCCACGCCAAATCAAGGCTTGCTCGGGGGGAACCAACATCCCAATAGACATTGCAGAAATTCCCCAAGCAGTCATAGGGATCAATTTATGATTAATAACTTCGACTTGACCTTCTAGACCTAACATATGGGGAACAGAGGGACCATAAACATCGGCATCCATTAATCCTACTTTAAGTCCTTGATTAGCCAAACTTACAGCAAGGTTAATGGCAGTAGACGACTTTCCTACGCCTCCTTTACCAGAGGCAACGGCAATAATACATTTAACATCTTGTAAAGCTTCAATAGGGCCTGTTGGTTTAATCGGAGCATGTTTATGGGCTTGATGCGGTGTGGCGGGTTTTTGCTGAGCTGCATTGGCACTTGCAGCTTGACGAGGGGGAAATACTAAACGCTTATTGTTTCCTTCACCTGTATTAAGAAAGACGCGGGCTTGCACGATACCTTCGATTTGTTGTAAACGATGTTCAACTTTGGCACGCAAGGGTTCTGCAGCATCTTCGGGAACCTTGGCAATATTTAAAGTTAGATGTATTTTTTGCCCTTCAATTATCATATTTTCAATGATATTTGCATCAAGCAAACATGTATTAGGCGACCATGGTAAAGTAAAGTCTGATAGAGCTTGGTGAATAGTTTGCTGATTGATGGAAACTGGGCTAGTCATCATGATACTTTCAAAAGGCAGAAGCGTGAAAAAATGATTGTAAAAAGATTTTATAGAACAGTATATAATAATAAATAATTTTTTTGTGTTTATTTTATATCTTCCTTTATAAGATGCAATAGGAAGTTACGCTCATTATTTTATTATAAAGGACTGGAATCCTGTCTACTCAACCAACAAAACCAGGCAGAGATCATCGTATTGATGCTTTGCGAGGCTTGGCATTGATTATGATGTATGTGGATCATATTCCAGAGGATCTTTTAAATCGGTTTACCATGCGTAATATTGGGTTTGCTGATGCAGCAGAGATCTTTGTTCTGCTTGCAGGATATGCGTCTTGGTTGGCTTATGGTAGGAAAGTTTCAAAAGACGGATTATGGGGTGTCTGTAAAAAGATTTTACATCGCTGTTGGAAAATCTATTTATTTCAAATGGGTCTGGTTTTAATTAGCTTGCTCAGTATTTATCAATGGCGACGTTTTTGGGTGTTGCCAGTAGATTTTTTAGAACCAGAACTGGCACATGGTTACAGCATTGCTAGGGAAATATGGCGATTACTGTTGTTGGATGCTTTGCCTAGTAATCTTAATATCTTACCACTTTATATTATTTTACTCGGAATATTCCCTTTATTATATTTATTGATACGTTGGCGATGGTGGTTGGCATTGGGGCTCAGCTTTCTACTTTGGCTTGGGGTGAATATCGACCCTTGGTTTAATTTCCCTAATTGGCTCGATCCTGATGGATGGTTTTTTAATCCTCTTGCTTGGCAATTTCTATTTACGATTGGCATTTATGGTGCGATCACCGCTGGAAAACACCACGGGGATTTCCCTTCAATTCCGTGGTTAAAATGGGGTTTAGGGCTTTATTTGCTTTTTTCATTCTTTGAGGCTTTTCCTTGGGAGTATTGGGGATTGCCTGATCTAAGATTACTGCATGTGTCTGTACCAGCAAAGGCATACTTATCCCCATTACGGTTACTGGATGTTGTAGCAATATTCTATTTAGTACAATCTTCTGGATGGGCAAAGCGTTTCTCAGAAGGAAAAATTGGACAGTTTTTAGCTTTATATGGACGGCATTCTTTAGAGGTTTTTTCATTAAGCACTGTGTTTGATCTTTGGGGGCGTTTGATGTTTGCTAGTTGGGGAGAGAGTTGGACATTGCAATTTGTCGTAAATTGTATTGGTGTTTCTCTTTTATATATTTTAGCTGTTTATTTAGATAAAAAAAGAACCAAAGCAAAGGCTATGCAAAAAGCTAACAATTCTTAAAAGAAAAACAGTATATTTTGATTATTGAATTGCTTTCTTAATGGTTTACTTTTAAAGGATCTTAGCTATAATTTTTTAGCTGAATAATTAGCCTATAGAGTTTTGTAGGCTTTCATGAATTTTGAAATCCTCATTCTGAACGGGAAAATAGGCGAATGAAAATACGCACAAGCTCCTTGATACAATCATGTTGTTTGTTGTTAATAGGAACAACCTGTTTATTTCCTGTATCACAAGTGAAAGCACAGTTTTCTCTTTCTTCACTTTCTTTTCTTACCAAGAATGATCATACACAACGTCAATATCAGCATGTACCAGACAGTTTTGCCGATTTGGCAGAAAAATTATTACCCACTGTTGTTAATATCTCAACTAGTAAAGTTATCAAGCCAGGTCAGACAACCGATGATGATGAAGACGATGATGATGAAGACGATGATAACAGCGTAGCACCAGATCCGAATTCGCCCTTTGAAAAATTTTTTCGTAATTATATGAATCGTCGAGGGATTCCAGATGATGGGAACAATCACTTACAGGCCTTAGGGTCTGGTTTTATTGTTGATCCAACGGGGTGGATAGTAACCAATTATCATGTCATCAAAGATGCCGATCAAATTATGGTCACTTTACAAAATAATCATATGTTAAAAGCAACGTTGAAAGGGTTTGATGAACGGACAGATTTGGCATTATTAAAGATCAATTCCAAAACACCTTTGACAGCAACCCATTTCGGTAATAGCGATCAGTCCAGAGTAGGGGATTGGATCTTGGCTATTGGTAATCCTTATGGATTATCTGGCACTGTGACATCGGGGATTATATCTTCACGAGGAAGAGATATAGAACAAGGCCCTTATGATGATTTTATCCAAACAGATGCACCAATAAACAAAGGAAATTCTGGTGGTCCTATGTTTAACATGAAGGGCGATGTTATTGGAATTAATACGGCTATTTTCTCGCCTTCTGGAGGGTCAATTGGCATTGCTTTTGCCATACCTTCTAATGAAGCTAAGAATATTATCGATCAATTAAAAGAAAAAGGTCATGTTGCCAGAGGGTGGGTTGGTATTCGTATTCAGGAGGTCAGTGAAACTATTGGGGATAGTTTAAATGTCCAACCGTTCCAAGGGGCTTTGGTCGTTCAAGTTGATCCTGCTGGTCCTGCTGCCAAAGCGGGAATCAAAGCTGGAGATGTTATCCAAAATTTAAATGGTAATGAGGTTACTGCGCATTCTATGCCACGTTTAATTGCTCAAATGCCTGCAGGAAACAAAGTAACCCTAGGCGTATTAAGGCAAGGTAAAGTCCTTGATTTGCCGATTACAGTTGCAAGTCTAGTCGAAGACGGTACAACCCAACCAGATACACATCACGAAGCTCAAATTGAAAAAAATAAAACTATTTTATTAAAAGATTTAGGATTTTCAGTCAGTAATATGACTGACCTTTTAAGGCAAAAATATAATCTTGCTGAAAAGCAGCAAGGGATAGTCATTGTTGCAACAGATGGCCGTAAAGGGAAAAATACGGCAGATATCAAAGTTGGTGATGTGATTGTTGGCACGAATAAAAGTAATATTACACAGGTTGCAGAATTACAAAAAGAGATTATCTTATTTAAACAAGAAAGCAAAAAGAAAGCACTTAAAAATCCTAGAATGCTATTGCTTATCCAAAGTGGGGATGCTTTGCGTTGGATTGCTGTTCCTGTAAATGATAAGAAAAAATGATTCTAATTGTTTGAAATGAATCAAGTATAAACTAATCCGATGAATGTGAAAAATGGTGTTTCAAAGCCTAAAAAAGCATGAAATTTACTCTGCTTTACAGCAGAGTTTACGCTTGCTGTTGTCAATTGCTTTATCTAGCTTAATTGCTTATGTCTGTAAGCTACATGAACCTTATTGGGCGTTAATAACGTCAGTCATTGTGACACAAAGTCGTATTGTTCAGACATTACAGACCAGTCGAGATCAACTTGTTGGTGCTTTGATTGGTGGGGCGGCAGGGTTAATAGCCATCCTTTTACAAGAATATTCACAATGGCCTTCTTTGATTGTTTTTACGATTGTCATTATTCCGATGGTGGCTTTGGTTGCATGGCGGCCTTCTATGCGTCTGGGTGTTGTAACACTTGCAGTAGTGTTTTTATTTCCATCTCCGGGAGGAATGTTTGAGCGTCCCTTTGACCGTATATTCTCTATTATTGTTGGTGTTATTGCATCTTTGATTGCCAGCTACTTGATTTTGCGTCCTCAGGCAAGGTGTAGTGCCTTTATTCACGCGCGCGTTGCTTTTGATAAAATACATATCTTGTTACATTCCGTACTCACCTCTCATATTGTTTGGGAAGAAGTTGAATCAATGAATGATGAGGTCACTGCAGAATTAAGAGATGTTGTCAGTGAAATTGCCGAGGCACGTAAAGAGCATCCTAATTATACTCTGGAACATTCAGATCCAACTTTGGTAAGGGTTTATCCAATTTTGAGACGTTTACAAAGTGATACTATCTTTGTTGCCAGAGCGATGGATGAATATCATCGAGGTTTACCTGATGAAACCAGAGATATTCTTAAAAATGCACTAAACGAGATTTTTGAACGTTTTATTATTTTATGTGAAGAACAAGCAGGGCACACAGAACCGTTTTTTTGTTCAAAACAAAAGGACAGTTTCGAAGGAATGATTGAGCCAATTTTAACAGAAATGAAGAAGGGATGCCCACCAACAATACAATTTACTTTGGAAGCTTTATGTCAAGATCTTGTTCGTGGGCACGATGTTTTTATGTATTCAAAAAAGTTACGAGCTTCTTCCTAGTCAACATTATTTATAAGAATGTAACTCTTCTTCATTTAATTCTCTGGCTTCCTCGACAATCATAACAGGAATACCCTCTTTGACAGGATATGCCAATGCGGCTTGGCAACTGATCAGTTCGTTTTTTTCTCTGTCATAAATTAAAGGCCCTTTGGTTAAAGGGCATACAAGAATTGAAAGTAAGCGTTGATCAAGAGGTGGGGAAGAAGATTGATCTGTCATGGAAACCTTGCGATAGATAAAAATGAGAATTAAAGAGCAGCTTTAGAACTGCTCAGGAGATAATTAAGAGAAAAGAATGCTTGATAAGCGTCTTCTGGCATTTAAAGAGGCCTCATCATCTAGCCCCCACGCTTCAAACAAGCGTAATAACTGCTTTTTAGCAGCTTCATCATTCCAAGTACGGTCTTTTTTGATAATCTCTAACAGCTCATCAGCTGCCTCTTGGCGTTTACCGGCGGCATTATAAGCCGTAGCCAAATCATAACGCGCTTGATGATTATCGGGATTGACGGCGACTTTATCAAGAAAAGTTTGGAGTTCACTTTGTGCCTTTGTACCTTCGATAGCTAAATCAATCGCTGCTTTTGCTCGGGTGATTTCGGGATTTTCTAGCAAGTTTTCTGGAACTTGCTCCATAACCTCTTGGGCAGCTTCTGGGCCAGAATGAGCCAGTAAAGAGCGAATCATGCCGCCCCAAGCTTCTGGTTTTTCAGGTTCCAGTTCCAAAGCTTGAGAATATGCTCCCATTGCTTCTTCATATTGGTTATTTTCGAGGAATTCTTTGCCTTGTTCGATGAAATCTGCACTGGGCATGGCAGATCCAGCCGTTTGTAAAATTTGATCGAGGAATTTTTGAATAGCACTTTCGGGTTGTACACCTTGAAACAAATCAACAATTTGTCCTTGCCAAAAAGCGGCGACCAAAGGAATAGACTGAATGGGTAGGCCAATTTGTGCAAGCTGTTGTGCCAGAGCCTGGTTTTCATCAATATTCAGTTTAACTAATTTGACTCGCCCTTTGGCAGCAGTAACGACTTTTTCTAAAACAGGTGTCAATTGTTTGCAAGGACTGCACCAATCTGCCCAAAAATCAACCAAAACAGGAATAGTGTTACTGCCATCCAAAACTTCTTGCATAAAGTTATTTTGATTACCATCGATAAGGATGCTTTGATTGGATGAAGATGAAGCAACAGCAGAGCCATCTTCTGTTAAAAGCTGTGCGGGGGAAGTAGGAGAGCTGTTAAAAGGCGTCATAGATTTGTCATATCCCGTATAAAAGAAGCATATCGAAAATGATACAAGTTTTATAATTTCTTTAAAATAAAGTGTTGATTAAAAAACATCTAATTTTAAAGTATTAGGTTTATTATATCAATAAGGATGCTTATAAACAAAAATATTTTTTCTAATTTTATTATTTTTCTCTTGCAAGGTTTTTAAAAATCTCTTAAAAGCAATTTACGCAATACAAAGCGGGCGTAGCTCAGGGGTAGAGCACAACCTTGCCAAGGTTGGGGTCGTGGGTTCGAATCCCATCGCCCGCTCCAGATTTTTTTAATCTGCAGCGATATTATTTCCTTTTAAAATTAATTATATGTTCCTGAATAATAATAGATATAAAATATTATCTACTAAATTTGCTTTTAGGAATTTAAATGAAGTTATTTTTACTAGCTTTTATAGTAGGCATCTGCGTTGTTTTCTCTGTTCCTAAATCTTTTTCTGCTGATGTGATCAAGCAAGAGGCTAAGGAAAAGTTAGAAAAAAAAACAAATTAAGGGGATGCAAAAGCTCAATTACAATCAGCGATCATGAATGAGCGTGATATTTCCCATAGCCAAGAAATAAAAATAGATAATTTATTAAAGGCCAAAGCATATTATAAAGGAAGAGACAAAGCTTAAAGAAACTATAGGACCCGTATTACATCTGCTATAGAAGAAGGGCCTAATTTTGCTGGCAAATATTCTATTTCCTCAATTGGATGTGGCACGGGATGTTTTTTGCATATATTGCGGACAATCAAGCAGAGAAGGTGATTGGGCAACTTCCTATAGATGGTGAATTAAATGATTCTGCGGATTTATTATATCATTTGAATAGTCGTGTTGTAATTGCAAGCTATCCAGTTGTTGTAGGTTATGCTGATCAAGATTCTCGTATTGTAACAGTATATAATAAGCTTCTATTTAATGGAAAAAAGTTTGAATTATTAAGCTCATCATATTCAATAGATGATTGGTGTCATTTCGATGATTTGGAAGTTGCTTGGTATTTATGTGCACAGCATTCGTAAATATTGATAAGCATATATTATGCAGTTACTATTGGGCTTTTTATGACCATAATTGATAGGTTTATTGATCATAACAAGAATGAGTAAAAATAAATCGTTTTATTATATTACCCTCTTGCACATATGAGAAAAATATCGTAAATAGTTTCTACGTTCAGAGCGGGCGTAGCTCAGGGGTAGAGCACAACCTTGCCAAGGTTGGGGTCGTGGGTTCGAATCCCATCGCCCGCTCCAATTTATTTATGCTTTTATAATAAAGCAGTCTTTCAAAATCCCCACAAAATATATTACTTAGATTATAGCTCTAGTTATAAATTGGTATGTCTTAATTTTTATAGGCATGAAAAGTAAATTTCATACCTATATACATTCTTTATAAACCAGCCAAAGCCTGATCTAGATCAGCAATAATGTCCGCAGCATTTTCAATACCTATTGATAAACGAACTACGTCAGGTCCTGCACCAGCAGCGATTTTCTGAGCATCAGTTAATTGGCGATGTGTGGTAGAGGCGGGATGAATTACCAAAGACCGTGTATCCCCAATATTAGCTAGTAATGAAAATAGCTCTAATTTAGAGACGAATTGAACACAAGCATCATATCCACCTTTAATACCAAAGGTAAACACAGAGCCTGCACCTTTGGGGGAGTATTGCAGTTGCAATGCGTGGTATGGATTTCTTTTTAATCCAGGATAGGAAACCCAAGAAACTTTGGGATGTTTTTCTAGATAACTTGCCACTTCCATTGCATTGTCACAGTGACGTTGCATCCTTAAAGGCAAGGTTTCAATACCAGTTAATAGCAAAAAAGCATTAAATGGAGAGATGGTTGGTCCAAAATCGCGCATTCCTAAAATACGAGCCGCAAGCGCAAAAGCCATATTTCCAAAAGCTTCACTGGCGACAAGGCCAGCATAATCAGGGCGAGGCTCGGTGATTTTAGAGAATTTACTTGATTTTTTCCAATCAAAATTCCCACCATCAACAATAACGCCTCCCATAGAGTTACCATGCCCACCTAAAAATTTTGTTAAAGAGTGCACTACGATATTGGCACCATGTTCAAATGGGCGAATTAAATATGGGGTGGCCATTGTATTATCGACAATCAGGGGGATATTGTGCTTTTGTGCGATCTTGGCAATTTTTTCAATATCAACAATAATCCCACCTGGATTAGCAAAACTTTCGATAAAAATAGCACGCGTACGATCATCAATGACGGTTTCAAAAGTAGATACATCATCCGCATCAGCAAAACGAACATGCCAATCAAAAGACTTAAAAGAGTGAACAAATTGATTAATTGAACCGCCGTAAAGCTGACGTGCCGCTATAAAATTATCGCCTGGCTCCATTAATGTATGAAATGTTAGAAATTCAGCTGCATGACCTGAGGCAGTTGCCAATGCAGCGCTTCCGCCTTCCAAAGCTGTGATACGCTCTTCTAATACAGCTTGGGTAGGGTTTGTAATGCGGCTATAAATATTACCAGGATCAGCAAGTGCAAAACGGTTGGCTGCTTGATCGACATCATCAAAAACATACGCAGTCGTTTGGTAAATTGGGGTTGCCCTTGCACCAGTAGTGGGATCAGGGCTGGCACCCGCATGCACAGATAGGGTTTCAAATTGCGGCTTTTGCTTCATGGTTAAGTTCCTTATAGTTTGGATCATGTGGTTTTTGCGCAAATTAAAGTATAGCCAGAGTTGTTGTGATTTATCAAAAATAATTTCGATTATTCCTTTTTATAAAGGTAGATCGTTAGATTATTTTACAATGCTGTTTAACTCTGATTCAAAATGATATGTTCATCATTTACATATAAAATACCTATTTACAAAATATCAATCATTACAGAAATATATATGAATAATCTTCATAAGAGTAAGTATTAAGGAACTCAAAGGTTATAAAAATCAATTTGTTATTCTAGAAATTAACTGATGAATTTTAATACTACATTTAAATATTTATAAATATTTGGCTAAGAAGCATCAGTATAAATAAAAAGAACTTATTTTTTAAAATAGATTTGTCATAATAATATAAATCAAGCAATATAGATATTAACCTATTCGTTATTTGATCCATTTTGATAACGTTTAACAAAATATATAGGTTTTATTTATATCTTATGTTTTTATCAACTCATTATTAGTTAATTATAAATTATAAATTTTCATTACGACTCTAATAAATTGTAATATTTCAAAGTATTAAAGAGGTTATTGTTGTGAGTAATAAATTAAATAAAATGATTACCGTTGATGCTAATCAAGCAGCAGCATCTATTGCATATACCTTAAACGAAGTTATCGCTATTTATCCCATTACCCCAAGCTCGACTATGGCAGAGTATGCTAATAATTGTGCTGTACAACAATTGCCAAATTTATGGGGAGATATTCCCCGTATGATGGAAATGCAATCCGAAGGTGGGGCTATTTCGACTGTTCACGGAGCTTTACAAACAGGGGCCTTGGCAACGACATTTACCTCATCCCAAGGTTTATTGTTGATGATTCCTTCTTTATATAAAATTGCAGGGCAGCTTATGCCTTTTGTATTGCATGTGGCGGCCCGTACTATTGCAACCAGTGCATTATCGATTTTTGGTGATCATTCTGATGTGATGGCGGTTCGACAAACTGGTTGTGCATTATTATGTGCCAGTAATGTCCAAGAAGCTCAAGATTTTGCTACTATTGCACAAATAGCAAGTTTAAAGAGCCGTGTTCCTTTTATTCATTTTTTTGATGGTTTCAGAACGTCTCATGAAATGAATAAAATTTATAGTTTAGAGATTGAAGAGCTTAAACAACTGGTTCCAGAAGATGCTATTCGCGAACATCGCAACCGTGCATTATCCCCAGAAAACCCTATTGTGAGGGGGACGGCAGCAAATCCTGATACTTATTTCCAAGCTAGAGAAGCAACCAATTTATGGTATGATGCGGTATATGCTCATGTTGAACAAACAATGCAGCATTTCGATATGGTGACTGGTCGCTATTATCACCCTTTTGAATATTATGGTCATCCCAATGCGACAAAACTTATTGTGCTAATGGGATCGGGTGTTGGGCCTTGTGAGGAAGTGATTGATATGCTTTGTGATCAAGGGGATAAAGTTGGATTATTAAAAGTTCGCTTATATCGTCCTTTTTCAGCTATGCATTTTTTAGAACAAATTCCTGAAACGATTGAAAAGATTGCTGTTTTGGATCGTACCAAAGAAGCTGGTTCGCAAGCTGAACCGCTTTATTTGGACGTAATGACTGCTTTTTCTGAGGCATATAGTCATGGCGAACGGTCATCATTGCCTAAAATTATTAATGGTCGATATGGGCTGTCTTCCAAAGAATTTGACCCTGATTGTGTGATGGCTATCTTTAATGAATTACAACAATCAACTCCTAAAAGGCGTTTTACTGTTGGGATTAATGATGATGTTACTCATCTTTCTATTAAATCCATTCCTGCTAATTTATCAGCACAACATAGCCTAACAGCGTTATTTTATGGTCTGGGAAGTGATGGGAGTGTTTCAGCTACTAAAAATACAATTAAAATTATTGGCGACCATACAGATAATTATACTCAAGGTTTTTTTGTTTATGATTCTAAAAAAGCAGGCGGATTAACAACATCACACTTAAGGATCAGTAAAAAACCAATTAAATCAACATACCTGATTCAAGGTGCAGATTTTGTTGGGTGTCATCAATGGCAATTTATTGATAAATATCCTGTGTTAGATAAGCTTAAAGCTGGGGGAGTATTTTTATTAAATACGCCTTATGAACCTGAGGATATATGGGAAAATTTACCTTATGAGGTTCAATCTGCTTTATTAGAAAAAGAAGCACGATTTTATGTTATAAATGCGTACAAAATTGCCCGTGAATGCAAGCTTGGCACGCGTATAAATACGATTATGCAAACTGCATTTTTCCATTTAACTTCTATCTTACCAGAGGAAGATTTCGAGAATTATTTAAAACAGGCGATTATTAAAAGCTATCAGAAAAAAGGGGATGCGATCGTTCAGAATAATCTTAAAGCGATTATCCAAGCAAAAAATGCAACCCATCAAATTCTGTTACAACCTATTTCTCTTGATAGTAAAGCGCTTTCTCCAATCGTTCCTGTTAATGCTCCTGAATTTGTCAAGGAAATCACAGGAAAAATGTTAATTGGATATGGTGATTCTTTACCTGTTTCTGCGCTACCCCCTGATGGTACATGGCCAACAGGAACAACTCAATGGGAAAAACGACGTATTGCTGAAATGATTCCGATTTGGAATAAGGCTTCAATGTGTGTGCAATGTAATATTTGTGTTGCAGCATGTCCGCATGCGGCTATTCGTGCGAAAGTTGCCAATAGCTCTGAATTTGTTAATGCGCCTGAAACATTACAAAGGCTTCCTGTTAAAGCCAAAGATTTCAAAGGGCAAGAATATGTATTACAAGTATCACCCGAAGACTGCACGGGATGTAATATATGTTACGAGGTCTGTCCTGCTAAGGATAAAGAAGATCCAAGCATTCGTTCAATTAATATGTTACCTATACAAGATCATTTGGAAATTGAAAAAAATAATTTTGAATTTTTTCAAACTATTTCTGATCGGCCAATATCTTCTATTGAACGCATAGATCTTCGCACATCTCAACTTGTTACCCCTTTATTTGAGTATTCTGGAGCTTGTTCTGGTTGTGGAGAAACGCCTTATATTAAATTATTAACGCAATTATTTGGTGAGAAATTGTTTATTGCTAATGCTACGGGTTGTTCTTCTATTTATGGAGGAAATTTACCTACCACGCCTTATACCACAAATTGTGAGGGGCGTGGACCAACTTGGGCGAATTCTCTTTTTGAAGATAATGCTGAATTCGGGTTGGGCTTTAGGTTAACGATTGATCAACATAAACAGCGTGTTTTAAGATTATTAGATAGTTTTCAAACAATCTTGCCGGCTACGCTGATTGATACATTGAAAAATGAACGAAATTCTGATCTTGAGCGTCGAAATGCTATGAGAGAAATGCAGGATTTACTGAAAGATAACAAGGATCTAAAAGCACAAGACTTGATTCATGACGCACATTATCTTTTACAAAAATCTATATGGCTTGTTGGTGGTGATGGGTGGGCTTATGATATTGGCTTTGGTGGTCTGGATCATGTTCTCAGCACAGGGGAAAACGTTAATGTTTTGGTTCTTGATACCCAATGTTATTCGAATACAGGCGGACAACAATCAAAAGCAACCCCAATGGGAGCAATTACCAAATTTGGTGAATTAGGGAAAGAAAAATCCAGAAAAGATTTGGGATTATCAATGATGATGTATGGTAATATTTTTGTTGCCCAGATTTCTTTGGGGGCTCAGATGAATCAAACCATTAAAGCTCTTCAAGAAGCAGAGGCTTATCCTGGCCCATCTTTAATTATTGCATATAGCCCATGTGGAGAGCATGGATATAATCTGGCCTACAGTCATGAACATATGAAAGAGCTTACCAACTCTGGCTTTTGGCCTCTTTATCGATTTGACCCAAGTAAAAAAGACAGTGGTAAATCATTATTAACTCTTGATTCTAAGTTATCAAAAGAGCCTATTGTAAATATTTTGCACAAGGAACAGCGTTTTAATCGTTTGTGGAATACCGATCCAGAACGAGCAGATGCATTGATTGCACAACTCGATAAGGTTGTATCCCGACGTTATTCTTTACTAACAAAGCTTTCTGAAATGAATTTTGAATAGTGTATTAAAACATAAAAAGCCTCAATATGATTGAGGCTTTTCTTTTACTTATTTGTCTCTATTATTATTTGTTGTTTTGCTTAGCTTGCTTAAGCATTTCATAAGAACGCGCATAGTGCGTTCGGAAATATTCTATATCTGTTTCTGCTAGTTTGTTTTCTACAAAAGCCCAGCTTAATAAGTAATCTTTCATTTCTTCTGGCAAATCAAGCTCTGTTGGAAATAAAGCAGTTATTGTTAAGGAGCCTTGTGATGCGTTTTGTATGAGTTTAGTTGCTCTGAATTTTAAGGGATATTCTATCCAATATTGATATTCTCCAATTTCGTTAATTAGAGTAATATTTTTAAGCAGCGCATAAGTTACCGTATTATGAGTTAAGTAATTTTGAAAATATAAATTCATAAAGGTAATTTTATCTTTGGCCTGATCAAAACTGGCAAATATATATAAAAAATCAGATGGTTTTTTTACAAGATAAACACAAACATAATCAATCAGATAGTCGCAACAAATGCTAAGTGGGCTATTATTTTCGTTTACAGAGCATTCTTTAACTGCATGGGATAAGATTGTTGAGATTTTATCTTCTTCACACCATAATTGTTGTACAAATTCTGGGTTTTGAAAGGCAGTGTTTATATATTGTTGAGATGTCGGTGGTTGTTTTTCCATCATTACTCTTTCAAAAGTTCGTCTCTTGGGTCATTTATGATTTCTTGTGTATGCTTGTGAGGAATACTATTCATGTTGATGGCATTTTTTAATTCAGACCGATCAATATATAAAATAGCTTCTTCTCGACCAAAGAAATTGGGTAAGGGTGATAGGCTACAGGGCCATCGTGGGTTAGGATTTGTTCGATAGTTTTATTTTTATATCTAATTTTAGAATATTATAAAACCAAAATTAATTAGGGTGTGAATAAAAAATATTCATATAAAGATAAGGGTAAATCTTACTCTATGCAGTATTTAACCAGTTACTATCTTCATAGCCTGGTGAGAGATAGATATCATATATTTAATTTGATTTTGTATGAATATAGAGGCTTATATGAAATTTTTAATTACGTATTATCATAGTTTCTTTGAAGCTCTGATATGTGAATGCGGATAACTTTAGCCTCAATATTGTTATAATTTCGAATATGTTCAGGATAGTAATGTTTGTTTATTATTAATGGTTGCTTGGTCAGCTTTTTCAATAACATAAATAACTGCATATATATTAGGTCGAATGAAATTGGCTGCTAGGACGGTATTATCAATGACGCCCAGATGATGTTTATCAGCATATCGAGGGATAGTGACTATGGTGTATACTTTCCAGTCATCGCTATAATTTTCTGGATATTTTTTATATGTGGTTGGAACAGTAATTTTTGTCGAGGAAATATGAGGGCTATTTAAAGCTTTATAAAATCAATTTGTTTTTGATATTCATACACTAAGGCATCTTCCTGAATCTTGGTTTGTTCTGGACTGTGTTGGTTGATGTCAATCGTATTATTATAAAACTATTCTCTAGAGTTATTTGCGAATGCTGTTTTAGGAGAATGACAATGAATAGTCTCTGCCAAACACTGTGATATAGACAAAAATAAACCTACGGATATAAAAGGTAACAATAATAATTTAGGCGTATTCATAGTTTACAGTGCTTTATTTGATCAGAAAATAGTCGCATATTATAACCAGTAAATGGTATTTTAAAGTTTTAATATAATTGATAATAAAGAAAACAAGCTATTATTTGACTTATAGGTGATTTTTGAAAAAATTATATATTGCAGCTTTATTGGGATTATGTATTAGCACTCAGGTAAAGGCGCAAATTACTTGCCCTTATGAGGCTTACGGAACGCCGACTTCTATTATGCCAACAACAGAGCAAAAAGCCTTGCCTATACAAACGGACGTCAGGGTATGTGATGAGGGATATGCATGGGGTTTTTCCAAGAAAACTAATGTTAATGTATATTCTGCTGAATTGCTTACGAAAGAGCAAGTTCAGAAGGCTAAAGAAATGAGGCGTTATGGAACTTTTGATAACAGAGATCCTTTGATACGAGACTATCGTAACTCGGGATATGATCGTGGTCATATGGCTCCCAGTGGAGATATGGGCAGTTATGAATCTCAAGTTAAAACATTTATTCCTCAAAATCTGGTACCTCAAACCCGACAGCTTAATAGTGGCAAATGGAATTGGATAGAAAATCAAACCCGTCAAATGGCCATTCAATATGGATCGGTCTACGTTGTTACTGGTCCTTATTTCCAAGGTAATACTAAAAAAATTGGTGATGATCGTTTGTGGGTGCCGTATGCTACGTGGAAAGCAATTTATGTGCCAAAATTAGAACAAACTGGGGTTTATTTTTGCAGAAATACGCAAAAACCAATTTGTTATATACAAACTGTTGAATTTTTTACGCAAAAAACTGGAATAGATCCTTTTCCAAAACTTGATGCTTCTATTAAAGCAGCTCAGTTACCATTGCCAAAGATGGGAGAATATAAAAAGCAACAAAAAAAACATTATCAAAGAAAAGATTGGCAATAATAGGTGAGGGGTTATTTTTTTTATTGGTTTTTTATTTTGATTTTTCCTCATTTAGTTCAAGCTCAATAAAGTTTGAGCAAAAAAATATGGGCGATGATAGAAGGCAATGATTATAATTTATTAATGATCAAATAGTTGATTTTAAACATCATTATAATGAAGAATATTAAACGCATTGGGAATCATGAGAACCTAATGTAAAAACATTGTTTTAGTAACAGGGGCTTATTTAATTTATGTCTTTTATAGGTATTTTAATTCTTCAATTTTTCGCATTGATTATTCCTGGCCCTGATTTTTTCTTGGTCTCTAGAACAGGAATAACCGGAAATAAAACTGCGGTCTGTAAAGTGGTTGCAGGGATTTGTACGGGTGCCTTGATTTGGATGATTTTATCTATATTAGGGTTGCATATTTTGTTTCAGACCTACCCTGTGCTGATTAAGTTGGTCATGCTGGGTGGGGCTTGTTATTTATTATATCTCGCCTATGGGATAGTAAAGCGCTCTAATAAAAAAATGAGCAATCAAGCAGTTCAGGAAAAGCATTATTTTTTAAAAGGGATGATGTGTAATTTATCTAATCCCAAAGCGATTATTTATTTTGCCAGTATTTTTTCTGTTCTACCCTTGGGGTCTGGGATTGCGAACATTCTCCCAATTATTGTTTCTCTTATAATTGAAAGTTTTATTTGTTTTGTTGGATTGGGTTTACTTTTTTCTCATTCTTTCGTTAAAAGAAAATATCAGCAATATGCAAAAAAAATAGATATTGCGTCTGCGTTGATATTTGTCATATTTGCAGTATTTATGTTGGTAGAGTTCTTGCTATAGATCAGAATTTGTAACATACTTTTATATTCAATTTTGTTGATCTATTACAGGATAGAAAGATCAATTGAAAGCAATTTTATATATTTAAAGAGTTTGTCAAATGTTACAAATTATTCAATCCCCATCTAAATATATCCAAGGGCCAAATGCATTAAAAGAAATTGGTCATTATGCTAAATTATTGTCAGATCATTATTTGGTTATTGCTGATGATATTGTGATGAAAATTGCAGCCCCGATTATTGAGGAGAGTTTAAAAAAGGTTTCTATAGAAGGATTATTTGAACGTTTTGGAGGTGAATGCTCTAAAAAGGAAATCCAACGGCTTGGGGATGTTTTAAAAGCGAATAATTGTCGTGGTGTTATCGGTGCTGGTGGTGGTAAAACATTGGATACAGCAAAAGCTGTTGCCTATTATCACAAAGTGCCCGTATTAATTGTACCTACAATTGCATCAAATGATGCACCAACCAGTGCTTTGTCTGTGATTTACAAAGAAACTGGTGAGTTTGATGAATATCTAATGTTCCCCACAAATCCAGATATGGTTTTTATGGATACAACGATTATTGCCAAGGCTCCTGTTCGTTTATTTGTGGCTGGAATGGGGGATGCGCTTTCAACTTATTTTGAAGGAAGAGCATGTTCTCTTTCTCGTGCTCAGACTATGGCAGGAGGTCAGTCTACATTGGCAGCTATGGGGTTGGCACGTTTATGTTACGATACGCTTTTAGAAGAAGGTTACAAGGCAAAGTTAGCGGTTGAAAACGGTGTTGCAACTATCGCTGTGAACCGTATCGTAGAGGCGAATACTTATTTAAGTGGAATTGGGTTTGAAAGTTCAGGCCTTGCGGCTGCACATGCTATACATAATGGTTTTACTATTTTGGAAGAGTGCCATCATATGTATCATGGAGAAAAAGTGGCATTTGGAACCCTAACTCAACTTGTATTGGAAAATGCGCCAAAGGAAGAGTTGGAAACTGTTTTAGAGTTTTGTGATCGAATTGGTTTGCCGATTACTTTGGCTCAAATTGGGGTTAAAGAAGGGGATGGTTTTAAAGAAAAGAAAATTATGGATGTTGCCAAAGCGAGTTGTGCAGAGGGAGAAAGTATTCATAATATGCCATTTAAAGTTACGCCAGAGCAAGTCTATGCTGCGATATTAACAGCAGATGCTTTGGGAAAAGCTTGGCAAGCATAAGTGAAGGCTTTATAGTTTATCTTAGGATTTTATAAATGCACAGAAAGATTACTTTTTGTGCATTTTTATTATGTTAACTATATGATATTTTGCTTTTTAAATTTCATAATTATATAAAAACTGAGGATAGTATGACCTATGATGCGGTCTGGCCATTATGTATAATCTTAGTGATATTAATTGTTTTCCTCAGCTTGCCCATTCCTCTTTTTTATAGAATTCAAGTAGTAAGAAATTCCCAGGAGGATCGTTTATATACGATTGATGGCTTGCGTGGTTATCTTGCTTATTTGATTGTTTTTTTACATGCCACTGTTTGGTATAATTTAGTTCATAGTAAGGAATTTAAAGGAGCAGCAGGGAGTTATATAGACTTGCTGGCAACTACGGGTTTATGCGTTTTTTTTATGATTTCTGCATTTTTATTTTGGACTAGATGGTTAAAACATCAAGGAAAAATAGAGGTTATTCCCTTTTATATTAAACGGTTCTTTCGGATAGCCCCTGTTTATTATTTATGTATTTTATGTTTATTTATTGCGGTGATGAACAAAACGAACTGGCATTTAGACGTAACGGTTCTGAGTTTTATTAAACAGATATTTGCTTGGTTAACATTTGGATTATTCTCTTTTCCTTCTATCAATGGATTTGGTTTAACATCTTTGTTGGTGATGGGGGTTGTATGGACTATTCCTTATGAGTGGATGCTTTATTTAACATTGCCGATTATTGGAATGTTCAGTAAAAATATTTGGTCGTCGTTAAGTTTTGCAATTATTTTGTGTGTTTTCACCATTTTGGCACAATTTTACTGGAAAATACATTTTCTTGCTGAAAATGATATGATGCCCTTTGCTTCTTATGCAATTGGTATTTTGATTGCAACGTTGAAACAAATGCAGTGGCAACCCAGACTTAATGATTTTTGTGGATCTGTTATTATGGTCGGCTGTATTTGTTTGTTATTGTCTTTTTGTCATAAATATCCAGAACCCTTAATGCTTGTATTGGGTGGAATATTTTTTTATTGTGTTGTGTCTGGAGCTTCTTTGTTTGGTTTATTCAAATTGAAAGCCTCACAACGAATGGGCAGGGTTAGTTACAGCATTTATTTATGCCAAGGGTTAGTTTTATATTTTTTTAGCGATGTATTGATTGTGACAAAACATTTTATGATGTGCTCTATTTGGCATTATTGGGGTGTGTTATTAGGTGAATCTATCGTTCTTTTACTTGTAGCTTGTTGTTTATATATATTTATTGAAAAACCAAGTATGGATCGTGGTAAACAAATAGCAAGTAAACTAAGTCAGAAAACAAATATAAAGCATTTCATAACATGACATATTTTTCAATATGGCCTTTTTTTTTGATAATGGCTTTTTTATTATGTATTTTGTCTTTTCCGTATTTTAGCAAAATAAAGGCTAACGCTTTTGGTGTGAATCATGTGCAAACTATTGATGGGCTAAGAGGTTTCTTGGCTTATGGAGTTGTTTTTTCTCATGGCCAGAATTTTCATACATTACTAGAAACAGGTCAATGGGCGGGCAGTCCTAATCCTTTTTATAATATGTTTGGAACTATTGCTGTTCGATTATTTTTTATGGTTACAGCCTATTTGTTCTGGTCTAAATTGTTGTCTTCTCAAGAGCGAATGAAGTGGCCATCATTTTATATCAAGCGCTTTTGCCGCATTGCACCTGTATACTGGTTTGCCTGCTTTTGTGTGTTTATAATTGTGATGATAGAAACGCACTGGACATTACAGGTTTCTTGGATAGCATTTTGTAAGCAAATAGGCGCTTGGTTGGCACTGGGAGTTTTACCTTTGCCTGATATTAATAATTATATGATGAGTTCTATGATTTTATTAGGGGTTGTATGGACGTTACAATATGAATGGTTATTTTATGGGTTATTGCCTTTTGTTTCTTGGTTTGCACAAAGTAAAAAAAGAGCATTGTATTTTATTGTTTACGCTATAGTAGTTATTTCTATCACAGCCTTTTTTACACATGCTTATCCAATATTCAGTCAAATATTAGCCGTTTTATTTATATTTTTAATGGGCATGCTTTGTGCAACTTTACAACAATATTTAAAAAAAATCCCTTTAAGCCCCATAATACAATCTTTTATTGTTTTGAGTATATTGATTGCGATCTTTGTGTTTGTTCCTGGTGGTGTATATTTTTCTACAATTTTATTCGCTATAATTTTCTTTTTTATTATTTCTGGATGCTCTATTTTTGGATTACTTACGTTGCCTGCCTCTCAACGAATGGGAGAGGTCAGTTATGGTATTTATCTTTTACAAGGGATCGTATTTTATTGGGTGTATTCCGTTCAATTTATACGTCATTATGTATTGCAAGGCTCGATAGAGTTTTGGTGTGTTATGACATTAATTACTAGCTTGATTTTATTCCTTGCAATATTCGTGCATATTTTAATTGAAAAACCAGGTATTCAATTGGGATGTATATTATCTCATTTATGGGATAGAAAAAAACTGGCTTTCAATCAGAAGTTATGAGTCGTTAAATTTATTTTTTTGAGTGGATTTTTGGCAATTTGTGATGAGGTTTTTCATGCTGGCTAAGAATCTCTTTCCTTTGATTTTATCAGTTCTAAGGATATGTGGTTTATTGTCTGTATCTTTGAGAATAAACTCTGAATATCCAGCGTCATCAATATGGCCTTTTTCAGGCCAAGTAACTAAAGAGAACTGATATTGTCTGGAGGATCCCATCGTTACTGTAATCGAACAAATATGATCTGAATCGACACTGTAAATTCTTTTTCCATCAATGGTGGCTTTTCTGGGCATAGATTGTTGTAAATTGATGACAGCATCGACATAGAGCGTGTTACCATCTAAATTTTGAGCATAAGTTTGGTGACTTATCAGACAACCAGCACCAAGCGTAAAAGATAAAAGTAAGTTTTTCATTCTGTATGTCTTTTTAAAAATTTACATATAACCAGTAAGTATATTAAGTTTAAGGATGTTTTCCTAAGGGAATTCTTTGTAAAGCAGGGATTTGAGAAAAGCTGCAGTTTTTAGGATGATACTCTTCACAAGATGTAGTTTCTATGGAGTTACTTATCTCTTGATCATTTTGAGCAATGTTAAAAGAAACTTTACATGTTTTATAAGTAATAATTAGCTTCTTATGTTTCAATGCAAAAGGATCAATATATCCTGCGATTTCTGCATTACAGTCGGGAGATTTTAAAGAAATCATTCCGTAGGCTGGATAATAGGGCATATAAGATACAGATTCGTAATGATGTTGTGCCTTATGTTCATAAGCAATCATATTAATAGGTTGTTGCATTGTGATCGGTTGCGCTGTTGCAAAAGAGGGAGGTAACGTAATTGCGCCTGCAATACATAAAAAAAGGAATGGATATAATTTCATCTGATTATACTCTGATTTAATGTGGGTAAATGCGCGTTAAGGGAGATAAGGATGAAAAGCTGCAAAAATCGCCATGCCACGCTGTGCATGCTGGAGTTTCTTTTATAATTTTTAATTGGTTATCATTTTCTTTTTTTAAAGTAATTTTGCAAAGGGGATCTTCTGTAGAAGTAAATTCTATTTGAGATTTATTTTTCGAATCAATGATCGTATCACCATATGAATTTGCTTGGCAGGTAGGGGAATCATATGTGATTAATGCTTTACCTGGTCGGTTAGTATATAAAGCAATAACATAGTTATTTTTATCTTGGTGCGCGCTGTAAAAATTAAGTTGGGGATCTGCTAAGACAGATTTCTCAGTAGTTCTTGTTATGTTTTTTGATAATTCTTGAGTATGTTTTGAAGTAATGGTTTTGTGATGAGTATCTGCAAAAACGGATGATATACCGCTTATGGCGAATAAAAAGCATACTCCAAAGAAATTTTTTTTAATCAACCGTTATCTCCAACTTACTGAGTTATAGATATAAAACAAACGTGCATATTCTAAGAAGAAATGACCAATTATATCAAGCTTTTTCTATTTTTTGAATAATTTCTGGATCATTATGGTTGAAATATCAAAGAAATTAAAAACTTCAAAGAGGATTAGATCCTCCTCTTTGAAGTCTTTAATTAATATAATATAGAAAAAGATTTTTGAATTTGATCAAGATTATTAATTTTATTGGCTAGTAGAATTTGTAATAATAGTCGTGCTTTTTGAGGATTAAGATCTTCTGAAACAATAAACTGATTTTGATCATCATTCACTTCAACATTACGATTAACAAAACCACTGCCAACTCTGGTCGATCTGACGATAATTACCCCTTTTTTTCGAGCTTCTTGTAATGCTTTTAAGGCATCAGCTGATGTATTTCCATCACCAACGCCAGCGAGTATGATGCCTTTTGCACCTCTTTTTACAGCATCTTCAATAAGCCCTCCATCCATTTGTATATGAGAATAGATAATGTCTACCCGAGGAAATGGAGCTTGGCTAGGAAGCATAAAGGTAGTTGATTTTTGCGAGATTGCAGGTTGGAAAAAATGAACATGCTCAGTATTAACAACACCAATAGGCCCAATATTAGGAGCCCGAAAAGCATCAAGATTTTGTGTATTCATTTTTTGCACAGAACGTGCTGCAAAAATTGAATCATTCATGACTACCATAACTGAACGGTTTTGTGCCAACGGATTTGATGCGACCTTAACCGCATCGATAAGGTTTGCGCTTCCATCTGCGCTTGCATAACCTGCTGGACGCATTGCCCCGACTAAGATGATAGGTTTATGGTGAGGAATGACCTCATTTAAAAAAAAGGCAGTTTCTTCCATGGTGTCAGTACCATGTGTAATAACAATACCAGATATCTTTGGGTTTTCCTCAGCTTTTTGGATATGATGAGCTAAATCCAACAAAACATGATCTGACATATCTTGAGAACCGATTTGAGAAATAGCGCATACCTCTATATTTGCTTCATTTTTAAGTGCAGGGACTGATTTTATCAAAGATTCGCCAGATGTTTGTGCAGCTTGATACCCTAATTCTTTATCATTGGTTGCTTGGCCAGCAATCGTGCCACCCGTAGTCAAAATAAGAATTGTTGCTTTTTCTTGGATAGCATGGTGCATAGCATTTGCCTCTAAAGGTATTTGAGAAGGAGATGCGGATATAGGCTGTACAAAGCATGAAAGCCCCAAGCAAGTTAATCCAAATAAATATTTAAGCGTTATTTTGTCTGTTATATATTGCATAGCATAAACCCGTCGTTTTTATATGATAAAGCAGGTTATCAGAAATAATTATGTTTGATTCTTTGTAATCTGTTTTGCTTTTGATTAAAATAGCATAAATTAAAAGCTTCGTTATTTTTAAGATAAAAATTACAGTTCAATTTCTTAGGTGGCTTTATGGTGTTTCAGTGGTTTAAAAATAAAAATAAAACAACATTAAGAAATAGTAGCCCTCAGCAGCGATTATTAATTCCACCTATCTTACAAAATGGTCATCAGCTTGATTTTATTTATAAATTAGAGCGTCAATCCGCTTCATATTTATTTGATTTAAGTTTGATATTACACCCAAATGAATCGATCGAAAAAGTGAGTTATGAAAGTGGGGATTCCTCACTTGGGTTAAAAGAATTCATTTATAATTTAACTCAATTCACTGTCATAATTGATGGGGGATGGGACAATTGCAAATCAACTCTTTTGTTTAAAGTTGAAACAAATACTAAACAATCTTATCAATTTACTGTTTTAGTAACGATTATCAGTGATTTTAAAAATAAAGTCGATATTGATAAAGGGCAAAGAACATGCCGTTTATGGGCTTTAGATCGTAATCCAGAAGCAAACTATCTTCAAGAGGACCAAGAGCCTTGGATTGAAGGGGATATGATATTAAACTTGAATAATCGTTATTTATGGGAATATAGACAAGTTAACCAACAACAATCATGGATACCTTTATTCGTTATGAACGGAGTGACTGAACCAGTCATGACTGTTTACACTGATGCACAAAACCCTGGTGAGAGAATGATTTTAAATCAAATTCATTCTGATCAAGGTAAGATAAAGTCTAATGGCAAAGGTAATTTGTCTGTTCAAGGTGAAATCAGCACTGATTCAATTTATACCAAAGCCATCATAGCTGGTCATCCTTTGGGAGAGGGAATGTTGTTTACATCCCAAGGCATGATGGCTGGTCATAGTTTATATGTTGGTTCTACTGAGGCTAAACCTAAAAATATTTATATCGGAATGCCTGGAGTTGTATCAGCTAAACTAGTTTCTACTGATTATTTGCAAATTGCTCCTTTGTCGATCAAAGAGATACCTACTCATGTGACAAAAGGAACTTTGATTTTATGCTATGACTATAAAAGCTATTCAGATTTGGTGTTACTGTATGCGATTAAGGATAATCCTCAATCCCCCAGTGATTGGAAGCCTTTATTTTCTACTGAAGATTCTCAAGATAAGGTTCGATTGCCACCACGTCCCGCATCTACCTCAAGGCCACACTTATATCCAGTTTCATTTAATCCAAATATTCAAACAAGCAAATCTACTACAGATAATATTGTGGAAATTAGGCCTGTTGTAACTTCCGATAAAGAAGAAAATGTTGCTCCTTTTGATAATAAACATCTTGGGACAGAGACATATACAAGATTTCAGTTTGAAAGGGAAAATATTCCTGTAACTTTAGATAAAAAAATAATTTGGAAGAATTTAACGGTTAAAGATAATAAACAACATTTAAATGGAGATGGGCAACAATACTGGTCTGAAGATGATCATTATTGGAAAGCACCTGCGGATGGTTTGTTGCATATTCAAGGATGGATTTTATTTCCAGAAGAACAATTAAATCCATCTGAGCCTATCTCTTATCATGCTGGGGATATGTTCTTATTAAATATTGCCTGCAATCAACAACAAAAAAATGATATTTATCCATTAACACAATTAGAACTACCATTAATACCGTATGTGAACGATGTAACTCATCAAGTGTGTGCGCATCAACAACTTCCTTTTGCAATGACTTATCCTGTAGAACAAGGGGATAAAATTACATTTGTGGTTGCTTATATGCCTCAGAATTCAGCGTATGGTAAGCCAAAAGATTTATCTATTAAAAAGGCAGTGATAACATTATTTATGTCTTAATTTATTCTTTTGGCGTATTTGTTAATTTTTCGTTATTAGAATAAGCTAAAAATGGAGATGCTATTACAACATTCATATTGCGGTATAAATATTCCAGGGTGATGTCTATTCCTGACTCGTTATTTTTCGCACAAACAGCACCATAAAAGTGTATATTGTAAATATCAATTGGGAATTGATCAAGCAATGCTTGTGCGCATTGAGGTGTAATGGAATAGCAAGGAAGACCCGCAAACATTTTGGTAGGAATAAAGCTTGGTGTTATCGTTTGTGATAGGTAGGTTTCTTTATCTATTTTATCACCATAAGATCCAATTTGATTAAATCCGTGAAATTGATCAGTTTGTCCAACCTTAACCAAATATGAGATTAAAGAAGAGGGCAGGCCTTTGGCTGTTTGCAAGCGAATAGGCCAATCAAGATTATATCCCCAAGCAATAATATCATATTTTTGTTTATTTTCGATTAGCTCATTATTCATTTTCATAAAATCAGGGTGAACAATAACATCGTCCTCCATGATAGTAATACCATGCTCACTTTTTGCTGCAATTTTCCAAAGTTCTGAATGAGATTTTAAAATACCAAGGGATCTTGCGTCATAGTTATTTCGATCTGTAATTAAACCATCCATAATCAGTTGTCTACGTGCTAAACGATATCCGTCATAAGCAGTAAAAACATTTAAATGCTTAATTAAAAAAGGATTATTTGCTTTGAATTGCTCTAGACGTTCGGTATGACGTTGCAAGTTAATAAGATAGATTGGTAACATATGTTCCTCATCAGATCACATATATAAGGATGGTATAGGAGTTATATATAACTCCTCGCAACTGATTTAAAGAAAAAAAGTAAAAAAAATAATATTGGTAATGAGCGTTATTTATTTTCAGCATTTTGTAAAGGAGCAGCTGACCATATACGATAAGATAATTGAACGTCTTTTGGAATATAAACAACAATAGGGAGTTTACTATTATATCTTATAAAAGATAAATCCGTTTGAATGGTAATTGATTTTGACTGTGTGACTGCGGGAAAGCATGCCATTCTTGTAGATGCTGGCTGAGATATTTGGCTTAAAACATAATATTCATATCCCCATCCAGTCAAAGGTTTTATTTCAATCTTTCCGTTGATCATGATGTGATTACAATCTGCTTTCATAGTTTTTTGTGGAACTAATTCAACACGGTATGCGTCTTCGTCTTTTAAAGTCGGAAGTTGAATGACAACTCTTTTATACCCTAATTCTGCTTTTGGCCAAATTGACATAGGGTCTTTTTTGTTTGTTGCATTGCCTGTCATTGTATAAAAAATCATAGAAAAACAGCATAGTAAAAACAAACTAAATTTTGAAAGTGAAGTTTTTTTAAAAAAGTGCATTTTATTTTCCTTGAAAATAATGGTGTAAAGAAATATTTTAGCATAATGCTTACAAGAGCTGCTGAGAAACCTCTTCTGTTTTTTTTGAAGAATAACCTTGATTTGGATAAGTTATGAAACTTTATATTTATGAACATTGTCCTTTTTGTGTCATGACAAAAATGGTTTTTGTTTTAAAAAATTATCCTGTTGAGGTTGCTTATTTATTATATGACGATGTTCAAACTCCTATGCAAATGGTAGGGCGTAAGTTGTTGCCTGTTTTAGAATATAAACCAAATGTTTTTATGTCAGAAAGCAAAGACATTATTCAGTTTATTGATCAGAATCTAGGTCAACCCAAAGTGATTATACCAGAAGTGGATGAGATTACAGATTGGGTCAAAGGGGTAGAGCGTTTTATTTATCGTTTAACTTATCCTCGTTGGATACGAGCACCTTTCCCTGAATTTGGCTCAGAAGAATCTAGAAAATATTTTCATAATAATAAGGACCCTTCAGGCAGAGGTTTTATGTCAGATTTAGCTGATCCAGCTTTGTTACAAAGAGCTCAACGAGCTATTGATGATTTAGAAGATATTTTATTTGATTATCCTTTGATTGATCTTGAAAGAGATCTCTCTATGAGTGATTTCTCTCTTTTTGCACAATTGCATTCTTTGTCTATTATCAAAGGGTTGGTTTATGGTCCTACTGTCGACAGATGGCGGAACAAGGCTTCTGAAACTTGTTTTATTCCACTAAATGATGAATTTGCCAATTAAGGTATAAAGGCAGAGACAGTATATTGATAAAATATATTGCCTCAAAATCATGCTTAGATATAGTCTTTTGTTTGGTTGAACATCTCAGAAATTTTACTCATTTGATGCAATTTTAGAGCTACATTTAATGCAGTAGAAGGGCGTGATGGCGTAGGAGATAAAGGAATAGTATCTGCTGCACCAAGTTCTTTAAAATTATTGTCAATATTGTGAATTAATCCTGCTCGATCGATAGGGTTTAAATCGACTGCAAAGGCAGAAATCAGTTGTTGCATTAATAAAAGTGCAGCACTAAGTTGTTGATTTTCTAATTTTAAATTTTTAACTTCTTGTTGTAGTTGCTGAAAATCTTCTTTGGAAATGCATTGTTCACTCATATGTTGATCCAATCTATAAAATTAATAAATAATGTTTGTGATATAGTATAATATAAAGTTTATATGAATGAATGTATTTTTAATAGAAACTTTTAAATTTTACTAAGGCGAAATAACTTGATGCTCAACAACTTTCCCAATAATAAGCAACACAGGGCTTTTAAAATGAGCTTGTTGCACTAATTGTGGTAAATTTCCTAGTGTCCCAATAAGGGTTTGTTGATTAGGTAAAGTTCCGTTTTGAATAGCAGCCGCGGGCCATGAGGGTGGCATACCCCTATCAATTAGCTCTTGGCATAATTGAGAAATAGTGCTTAACCCCATATAGATAACAAGTGTTTGCTGTTGATCAGTCATACTTTCCCAAGGCAGATTTAATTCACCTTCATGTTGAGTATGCCCTGTTAAAATTAAACAAGCCTGTGCACAATCGCGATGAGTAAGAGGAATGCCACTATAGGATGCACACCCATTGGCAGCAGAAATTCCTGGGATAATTTTAAAAGGAATACCAGCTTTGACCAAGGCTTCTGCTTCTTCACCACCACGGCCAAAGATAAAAGGGTCTCCGCCCTTTAATCGTAAAACACGTTTTCCCTTTAACGCATGTTCAATTAGCAGCTCGTTAATACTTTGTTGTGGTAGGGTATGTTTCTTTTTTTGCTTACCAACATATATCAACAAAGCATCACGACGAATTCGCTTTAGGGCCTCATTGGACAGTAAATGATCATATAAAATCACATCTGCATTTTGTAAACAATGAAGCGCTTTTAAGGTCAAAAGATCAGGATCACCAGGGCCAGCACCAACCAGCCATATTTCACCTTTTGTCAAGTCATGATGTTCTATTAATTCTTGTAAATGCGCAAAAGCTTGCTCTTCTTGATGTTGTTCGATGAAAGACGTGCCACGGCCATCTAAAAATCGTTCCCATAAACGTTGGCGCTGTTCAGTGACAGGAAGGTTTTTTTTTACCCAATGGCGATGTTTTCCCATAAAACGTGCCAAAGGCCCTGTGGTTTGATTGATAATGGGTTCTATGATTTCACGAATACGTCTACTTAAAACGGGGGCAGTCCCACCTGTTGAAATAGCAATTTGAACAGGATTTCGATCAATGATTGCGGGTGTAATAAAACTGGAATATTGTGGGTTATCAACGGCACATACTGGAATATTACACTCTTGTGCCCACTCAGAGATATAAGAATTGTATGTTTGATCATCGGTAGCAGCAAAAATTAAGCGTGCACTGCGAATATGGTGTTTAAAATGTTCTTTATCTTTAATATTTCCATAAAATTTTACGATCCCTTGTTGCTCTAGTTGCTGGAGCTCAGGACATAATTCTTGTGCAAAAATTTCTATGTGGGCATTCTTATCCAACAGCAATCGGATTTTTCTAGCTGCTATTTGCCCACCTCCGACAATAACAAGTCGGGAGTTATCAATGCGTAATGTAATAGGAAAATAAGAAAAGGGAGAGGGGGAATTCATAATATGAATATAAAACCTATCATTAAGGGAAATAGTAAGAATATATAATTAATGTTCATATCTTAATTTTATTTTGATTAAAAGAGAACTTGTTTTTTTAATTGTGAAATCAGAAAACTATAGTATGGAAGAGGAGTATTAAGAGCGTTAATATAAAAACTGTTATTTTTTTATAACGCTATATAAGTTTTTTTTTTTTCTCATGCTTGCCCTCTTGTGATGAGCGGGGTTCTTTTGTAAAGTCAAACCAAGATGATAAAACTCATTGCTATTGTTTAATAAGGTCAGGATATTCCCGATGAGATCCTATATACAGGTTCGTCGTTTATTTACTAAAAGTGATTATCTATTTACATACCCTTATTTTCTTTTGTTTTTAAAATTATAAAGCATTTATAAAATGATTTTCTTAGAAACAATTTTTACTTTTCATACAAAAAAAGTTTAAAATATGACCCTTCGTAATCGATCGCTGCTTAATACGATTGCTTTTTTATCTGTTTTATTGGGCGCAATTATTTATACCATACTACATGTGCGTGAGGATCTCATTGGTTCCACACACTCATCGTCTTTGGCTTTTTTATTGTTAGGCTTGGCGTTAATTATTGCACTTGGTTTTGAATTTGTAAATGGTTTTCATGATACAGCTAATGCTGTTGCAACAGTAATTTATAGTAATTCACTGCCTCCCACTTTTGCCGTGATTTGGTCAGGTATATGGAATTTCATTGGGGTTTTATTATCTAGTGGTGCTGTTGCTTATACAATTATTTCCTTACTTCCTATTGAACTGGTATTAAAAGTAGGAAGCGAAGCAGGATTCTCAATGATTTTTGCTTTATTATTAGCAGCAGTCATCTGGAATTTATTAACGTGGTTTTTTGGTATTCCTAACTCTTCATCTCATACATTGATTGGTTCAATCCTAGGGGTTGGATTAATGAATCAATTATTAATGGGGGATAGCGTTGCTAGTGGAGTAGATTGGGGGCAAGCATTACAAGTTTTTAAAGCGTTGATCTTCAGCCCCTTGGCAGGGTTTGTTATTGCATTATTATGTATGAATTTAATGCGGGTTTTATTACCCATTCCAACCTTATATCAAGCTCCTAAAGATGGGAAAGCCCCGCCTTGGCCTATGCGTTTGTTATTAATTTTAACCTGTACGGGTGTCAGTTTCAGCCATGGCTCTAATGATGGTCAAAAGGGAATGGGGCTGATTATGTTGATTTTGATCGGAACTGTTCCCACAGCATATGCTTTAAATAATGCAGTATCTTCAAAACAGGTTGAAGAATTTACGCATCAGGCAATTGTCGTAGATAAGATTTTGGCGAATTATGGTTCCGATACTGTATTATCATTAGAAGACAGTCGCGCTATTTTAACAAAAACAATTCAAAAAAATCATTTGTTACCCGATACTATTCCTGCAATGAGAACAATGTTGAAACTCATTCAAGTAGATGTTGGTAATAAAACAACTTTTAGAGAAGTTCCTGTAGAAAACCAAACAAATCTAAGAAATAATTTATATTTACTAGATCAAAATTTAATTCATTTTACGCACTTACAAGCTGATCTACCTAAAGAACAAGAAAAAATTATAGAGAATTTTGAGAGTGATATTGTTACTGCCATTCAATTTATTCCCCCTTGGGTCAAAGTGGTCGTTGCGATTGCATTAGGTCTTGGTACTATGGTGGGTTGGAAACGCATTGTGGTAACGGTTGGTAAAAAAATTGGTAAGCATGAAATGAGTTATGGTCAAGGTGCAGTTGCAGAAACTGTTGCCATGACGATGATTCAAATGGGAAATGAGTTTCATATGCCCATTAGTACAACTCATGTTGTAACTTCTGCTATTGCGGGGACTTCTGTAGGCCGAGGAAATGGTATTCAGTGGAAGACCATTCGGAATATGGCGATGGCTTGGGTACTAACTTTACCGATGTCTATTATATTATCAGGTTGTTTGTTTTGGTTATTTTTGAAATTCTTTTAAGAATTTAGGTCAAGCGCCTTTCAATTGATAGAGTTCAAGGTAAGATGAAAAAACAGATTCTGTGATGGGATCTGTTTTTATTTTGAGATATTGCATAATTGGGAATTAAATAATGAAGTCAAAAATCGGAGATAGAGTATCTAAACTTGAACAAGAGGTAATTTCATTTTGTTATCCCTGGATATTCAAAGGATTTAGATGTTTTAGCCCTGAAACAGGACATAATTTAGCAATTTCTAGCTTGTTACTGGGATTTTGTGGGGGGCGTAAACCTTGGCAGGATGATCCAAGGTTAAAGATTAACGCTATGGGGTTATCTTTTCCCAACCCTATAGGACTGGCAGCAGGATTTGATAAAAATGCAATGGTAATTTCCCCATTATCCAGGCTTGGTTTTGGTGCTGTTGAAGTTGGAACAGTGACACCTCGCCCACAAGAGGGTAACCCTAAACCTCGGTTGTTCCGTTTGATTGAAGATGGCGCAATTATTAACCGTATGGGATTTAACAATGATGGAATTAATCGTGTTATCGGAAGATTAGCACGTATACGTAATATTCATGGACCATTTAAAACAAAAGTTCATATCCCTGTCGGGGTAAACATCGGGATTAACAAGATTGGGGCAAATCCTGAAAAAGATTATCCCTATCTTGTGGGTATAGTTTCTCATTATGCAGATTATATTGTCCTAAACCTTTCATCCCCCAATACTCCAGGGTTAAGGGACTTACAGCATCCCTCACGTTTGCGAAAAATCTTGGCAGCTATTAAAGATCAACATCCAGCGCATCCCCCTTTGCTAGTGAAGTTGGCACCAGATTTAGAGGAAAAAGAAGTCGAAGCTATTGTCGAAACGGCAATAGATGCGGGAATTACTGGGTTAATTTTAACGAACACAACGATTTCCCGTCCTGATGATTTGCAGGGAGATTTTCGTTATGAGCCTGGAGGATTATCAGGACGTCCAATTCGCAAAAAAAGCACAGAAATGTTGGCCAGAGTGGCTCGTCTTTCCAAAGGCCGATTAACATTGATTGGGTGTGGAGGAATTGAAACGGGTGCTGATGTGATTGAAAAAATCATGTATGGAGCAGACTTTACACAAGTTTATAGTGCTTTGATTTATAAGGGCCCAAGTTTAGTTCAAAATATGAAGCAAGAAATAATAGAGATTTTAAGTCGAGAAAATATTCAAAATATTTCTGAATTAAAAGGGGTAGCTCTTTAAAGTCAGAAAATAATAATTTTAGAGCTATCTTATAATTAAAGAAGATAGTTCTATATTATACTAATTATTGTATTTTGCGCGAAAACGTAGATCATTTAGATATTTTTTCATTGTGATTAGTTTATTTTCAGTTGAAGAATTTAAAAAATGAACCAATCCTCTCTTATTATTGCCACTGGGTGTAAGTGTAGTTTGTTGCGGAATACGGTATAAATACACCCATTTTTCCAATATATTAATTTCTACTTGCTTAAATTTTAATAAAATATAATTAGCAAAACGTTGGTCATAAGATACGCCGTTATATCCATTCTTTTGGATAAATCCATTAGTGGATCTTCTAATCATATCAAAAAATGGTTGTGTTGTTTTAGTATTATTAAAAAGTAATACTCCAGAAGAAAAACCAAACCCTTTAGGATTAAAAGGAACATGGTCTTCTTGCATTAACCGCCATCCATACCAATATCCACTGGTTTCTGGACCACCTTCATCAATTACCCCCTCTTTGCATGCATGAATAAGAGGGCTATTAATAAGGCTAATTAAAAGTTCATCTAATGGAGCATCACACATTATATCTGTATCAAGATAAAGTATAGGTTGTGCTTTTTTAAATATAGGATGGTCTATACGATATCTTGATATATACCAGTCAATTTTTTCTGAAGCAGGGACTATGATAAGGTGTAATCTTTTTTTTAGATTCAAAGAAGCGAGGAGTAGTAATAATTGGAAATCGTCTTTTTTATCTTCTGAAGTAAGAATTGCAATATCATGCTGCCAATGCCCAAATTCTATTAATGATTGTATAGCTGTATATACACATTCAAAGATCTCATTTTTACCAAAAGCACAAAAATAAATTAAAGGTCTATAAATTTTAAAAGAGGCAGCTTTCCAAGAATCGTGGAGAATATGGAATTCTTGAAGATTTGAGATATCAGAAGAAGGGCAAGCATTTAATATATCTTGATCACAAACAGTAATTTTCCCAAGTGTCCATATACCATCAGCATTTCTTTGGGGTTGAATAAGGTTATTATTTCCTAACTCTACCCATTGAGAACTCAGAATATAATCAAACCATTCTTGTGCATGCTGCATAATATTACCTTGAATAAATAGTATTCTAAAGGCCAGAATATGTGACCCTTAGAATATAGTGATTATGGAGTTGCAGGACCTTTGATAATTTGAGCAAGGTCTTGTGGGCGGATATAAGTTTGAAAGGCTTTTTGTACATCAACTGCGGTGGCTTTGTAATAGCTTTCAGCAGCAAGATGTGAACTATTTAAAGGCAGTCCCAAACTCGTATAAGTCAGATAACGACCTGCAATCCCACTAACACTTGATTCCTGTAATGGAATGCTGCGTAGCAAAGAGGCTTTGGCCAGTTGCAGTTCATCTTCGGTAATTGGCGATGTTTGCATAGCGCTAAGATCTTTTAGTGCTGCTTTGCGTGCCAAGGAAACCTTGTCTGGGTCTGCACCAAAGGTAATACTATAAGCGCCTCTGGTTTGAGACCAAGTAAAATCACTATTTACATTATATACATAGCCCGTCTTTACCCGTAAATCTTTGTAGAAGCGCCCAGCAAAACCGCCACTTAACACTTCATTTCCAAGATTTAAAAGGTAATGATCTGGATGGTGAATATCTAGGTCAATGCTTTCAACCAAAGCAACGCTATTTTGCACAGCGCTTTTGTCTGGGACATGGACATAAGAGCTTTTGCTGTTTGGGCGCTTAGGCATATTAAGATCAGGTTTTGGCCCTTCAGCTTTCCATTGACCAAAATATTTTTCAACAGTGGATTTTGCTTGTTCAGGAGTAATATTCCCCGCAACGACAATGGTGGTTAAATCTGGTCGATATGATTTTTTATAGAACTCATTTAAATCATTCAATGTTAGTTTCATGACTTGTTGAGGATTAGGTTGACGCAAGCTTGGGTCATTGGGTGGATTAATGGCTTTTGTAATTGCTCTGCTGAAATGATAGCCAGGAGATTGATATAATCCCACCAATGATTGAGAGGTTTGTTGCTTGACAATATCAAAGAATTTTTGATCGAAAGCAGGGTTAAGCTCGTTGTCAGCAAGCAATTGCACACCTCGGTCAAATTCTGGGGTTAATACAGACAAGGAAAAACTACTGCCAGCACTGACATCTGCTGCAATATCATCGACTGCTTTTCTAAATGCCAAGCGATCAAGACTTTTGGTTCCATATTTGAACATCTCATCAGTAATATCAGCAATGCCTTCTTTATCCTTACCCTCTTGCAAGCTTGGATTTTGTCTAATTTCTCCAAAAATACTGATGGTGTTACTGACATGTAAAGGTTGAACGATTAAACGTATACCATTACTGAGTGTCATATCGGTTGGAGCAGCACTTTCTTTGGGAATATTAAGCTTTTTAAGCGCATTTTCTGCCCATTCTGGAAGTTTAACAGGTTTATCTGGAACCGAAGCAAAAGATTCCGCTCCGCCATAGCCTTTGTTAGAAATTGGTTTTCCTGAATTTTCAGGTGTTAAAATAGCGGTAATAGCTTCTTCAGGATTTAAGATTTGCTTAGCCAGCGCATTGACTTGTTCAGGTGTAACTGCTTGATAAGCCGCAGCCATCTCATTGGGATCATTTAATCCTTGAAAAGCCAAAGCAGTTGACCAAGAACTGGCCAGTCCAGTAATGCTGTTGGCAGAGAAGGCAAGGCTTGCTATTTCTTTACGCTTTGCGGCTTCTACAAGTTCAGAAGGAACTCCGTGATCGTGAATATTTTGTAAGATTTGTTTAACTTCATTCAAAACTGGTTTGTAATCTTGCCCTTTTGGAAAAGCAGCAATAGCAACACCAAATCCAACATCACCTTTGGGAACATACTCGAAATCTGCCATAAGCGCCTTGCCTTGCGGAACCAAGCCATATAAGGCTCCACGTTGGCTGGAAATAACATCACTTAAAATATCAGCAACAGCAAAATTTTTCGATTTTTCACCAGGCATACGCCATGCAATGGTAACAAGGCTGGTTGGAAAATCAGTTGGATAGGTTAAAGTTTGTGCTTTGATTGGTTTCAACGTAAAGGGTTTTGCTTGAGGAATGTCTTTTCGAGGAATAGCACTAAAATCTTTTTCAACTTGTTCAATGGCTTGTTGTGGATTTATATCTCCTGAAATAACTAAAATAGCATTATTAGGAGCATAATAAGTTTCATAAAATTTGCGCAACATGGCGGCAGTCGTTTTATTAAAAGATGGACGGGTTCCTAAAGCATCATGCTCGTAAGGTGTGCCATCAAACATAATCTTTTGTAGTTCAGAGACGTATTTATAAATTGGGTTTGATAAATCTCTGGAAACTTCTTGTTCAATTGCTCCACGTTCTTTTTCCCAATCAGCAGCATTGATACTGAGGCCACCCATCCGTAAAGCCTCAATTTTTAACATAATGTTTAAATCTTCAGCAGGAGCAGTATAATAATATTGGGTGATGTTTTCAGTGGTAAAAGCATTATAGCTGCCACCTAATTGTGCCCCAAGAACAGCAAGTTGATCTTTATCTAAACCTGTGCTACCGCGAAACATCATATGTTCCAAAGCATGAGCAGTACCTGGAAATCCGTTGGGTGCTTGATTAGAACCGACAAGATAACTGATTTGTGCGGTAACGACTGGGGCTAATGGATCCTTGACGACAATAACACGCAGACCGTTCCCAAGTGTTTTTCGGAGTACATCTTGTTTAACAAGGACAGAGGATTCTGGTATTGATTGTTGTGCATAGGCATTTTGAGGGAAAGAAAGAGTCCCCATAAAAGGGGTCGATGCCAGTAAAGCAAGAGAAAGCGTCGCTGTACCCAATGTTAATTTCATCGTTACTGTCGTCCTGTATTTATTGATATAATTAAGAGTAGGTTAATGGAAAAAAGGCATTTAGTAAAATTAATATCGGTGATTATGATTACTCAGTGATTGGTGTATTTAGTATAGACAGGATCTTAATAATTTTGATTAAATAAGTGATTTGTAATCATTATGAAATATGGTTTGAAATTAAATTTAAAAAATCAATAGTTTCAATAGCTTTCTAACTATTTTAGATTGTTAAACAAGAAATAATATTATCGATATGGGTCTAAAAGACAAAGTTACAGTTATTACAGGAGCCCGCGCAGTTATTGGGCGGGCAGTTGCCAAAGGGTTTGCTAATGTACATATTACTTTGGTTGCTCGTCAAAAGAGATGTTTAGAAGAGGCGGAAAAAGTCTCTTAGAGATAAATTTGATGTGAGGGGTAACCCTATTTCTTCTGACGTGGCTATAGGCTGAGGGTGCTGATAACATTGCATCTCTTGTTAATAAAATCTTTGGCGGAGCGGATATACGAGTTAACAATACTGGTAGATGTTTAAACGAAACCATAGTGGAAGCATTTGAAGGTAAATGGCAGTTCTATTGGGCTTTGCACAGTTCAACTTTTTTGGTATAAACCAATTTGTAACGTTACCAAAGTAGCTTTGATGATGTTTTCTAAAAACGTAAACAACTGAAGTTATCAAGGATAACATTTGTATTAATTGTATTAATCCTGCTTTAACTTTAACACCTGATTGAATTAAAACAGTTAAAGAATTAACTATAGATACTGGTGAAGATTGGGAAGGAATATCTAGAATTTGTCGCAGTTAAATACGCGACTATTAAACGGTTTACTTATCTTGAAGAGCTAGCATTTTTTTGTTTTTTACGTTCAGACAAAGTATCTTATAGCCTTAGGTCATCTTATTTAGTTAATAGTGGTATGTTAAACATGCTGTATGAGTTATCTAAGCTTATTGTGATAAATGCTAGAGAAAAAAATATTATCTTCTGATTCGATTATCGAATTATTTCGATATATCAGTAAAGACGGAGTAAACCGTCTTTACTGATAATGATTATTCTGCTGAATCGTCAGAATTTAAAGTGATATAACGTTCAATAGTGATACGTTTGATCAAATCGAATTGTGTTTCAATAAAATCAATATGACTTTCTTCCGATGCAAGGATACCCAAGAAAAGATCACGGCTAACGAAATCATGAACAGATTCGCAATATGCGATTGCTTCACGAAGGTCTTTACAAGCTTTGATTTCTAATGCGAGATCAGATTGCAACATTTCTTCAACGTTTTCACCAATTTGAATGGTGTTTAATCGTTGCATGTTTGGAAGACCATCAAGCATTAAGATACGTTCAATGATCGTGTCAGCATGCTTCATTTCTTCAATAGATTCTTGGTATTCTTTTTTACCGAGTTTTGTGATGCCCCAATGGTTTAAAGTACGAGAATGAATGAAGTATTGATTAATAGCAGTTAATTCGTTGGTTAATTGAATATTTAAAAATTCAATAACTTTTTTGTCTTTGATCATTTTTGTTTCTCTAGGAAAGTTATAATTATATTTTGTTTCTTGTAGGCTATTTATTAACCTTACTTGGTTACCATACCACTTTTATTCACATAAGTAAAAAGCATAAAGTGAAATAAAATTCATTTTTTCAATTTTTTTTAAAAAAAAGACTAGACAATAGAGTTGAGAATGGTTATTAATATCATTATTAACAACTTTGTTGTCTTGGAGCGTTTTGGCAATGTATATTTGTTCATGTAGGGCTTTAACTGATAGGGATGTTGGTAACGCAATTCAGGGCGGTGCAGATCGCCCTAGTGCGGTCTATGAATCTTGTGGGTGCAAACCTGATTGTGGTCGGTGTGTTAACAGGATTGTTAATATGCTTAAAGAGCACAAGAAAGACGCTGTTCCTGCATAGATTTATATATTTTGTTTCTTGAACTTATCTCAGCTCGTTTGTAATGAACGGGCTTTTTTTTGTTTTTTTTAATGTAGAATTGAAAATTAATTTACCTTGTTGGTTATATCTATTACTAATGAATGAATTGAAAAACGGCATCTAGAGGGAATAATGTCAAAAAATACTGATAATATATTGGTCAAAATTGACTTTTGGATACTCGATACGCTTTTTCAACCTCTTGCGAATCGTTTGCCAGGTGAAAAGATGAATCTGCGTGTGGGTACAAACTTAGTATTGGGTTCAGTAATTTTCTCATTTGCGTTTTTGTTATTACCCATGTTTTTGTATGGTGTAGGACTGTTTCATTCAACTTATAATTTAATGTCTTGTGTGATGATGAGCTGTTTTTATGCTTATGTACATCAAAGCCAAGGATTAGTTAGGGAGGGCTTTGTAAATCCCTTACGTTACCATTTGTTTGGTATTCGAATTATTTCGATTCCCTTCGCGCTTTATAGTGTTTATATATGGATGACCGCAGGTACCTTGGTGGGGCGCATTACTTTATTTTATTGTATCAGTAATATTTTGTCTGTCTGTGGACTTTATCTAGTGTCATGTAATGTTAACCCACCTAAAAAACAGGAACATCGTAAAGCTGTATTCTCTGAAAATCCATTTTCTTAACAGATTACTGTAGTTTGAAAAGCCAGAACAATTTTATACTATGGATGTGTTTTTTCATATTGAGTAATGCGTTGCTCGGCAAGCGCTCTCCATGGAGCATCTTGAGGTGCGGCTTCCAGAGCTTTTCGGAATAAATTAACGCTGTCAGTTGAGACTTTTCCTTCTATTTGAGTTTGTAATTCAGCGATTTGAGCTGCAAGGTTGGGATCATATTGCTGATTTAAAGCTTCTTTCCATGCCACTACAGCAGCAGGTAAATTACCCCGAGAAGCCTCAATTTTACCCAAGAGTAGATATCCCTCTACTCGTTTTGGATTCATCACTGATAAGGTTGTTAATTTGGCTTTTAATTGTTCAATATAAGGAACAATTTTTTGATTCATTTCTTCTTGCTCGGCCATTCTTGGTGCCAAGGGTGCTGCGGGTAAAGCAGGAACGCCGTTCATTATGTACAATCCCATGGCCGCCATAGGAATACATAAAAGTCCCAAAGCAATGGCCACAAATCCGCTTGTGGATAACACAGATTGTAAGGGAGCTGTTGTTGCAGAAGAGGGGTCACTTTTAAGTAGTCTTCTTTGTATTTCAAGCTGAGCTTGATCATATTCCGTTTTTAAAATTAATCCATGTTCTAAATCATTTTTTAGTTCTTTTAGCTGTGATTGGTAAACACGCAATGCGGATTGTTGTGCATTGGTGACTGTCGGGGCTTTGTATAATGTTATCCAACAAGGAAGTAAACAAAGTAAGCTAAAAAGAATAATAACGATCCATAACATTTTGTTTTACTCTTTCATTAACTCGGAGAGACGTTGTCGCTCTTCTTTGCTTAGTTCTGTACTGGCTATTTTATTTTTTTTGCGCAATGTAACAAATGCCACCACACATCCTATGACCAATCCCAATACAGGCATGAACCATAAAAGAGCTGTGGTTAGGGTAAAAGGTGGACTTAAACGAATAAAATTTCCATAGCGATCTACCATCCATTGCATGACTTGCTGATCATTATCGCCACCTTTGATTCTCTGTCTGACCACTTTACGTAAATCCTTTGCTAGATCTGCACTGCTATCTTCAATGCTTTCATTTTGGCAAACTAGGCATCTTAACTGTGCGCCAATATGTTGAGCGCGTTGTTCTTGCACAGGATTTTTCAGCATTTCATCTGGACTGTCTATTCCAAAAGCAACTATTGGAGCAGAGAGGCCTAGACAAAAAAGGAAAATAAAAGTTATAAAACGCATGATTTTTTTCCTTACTTTAATAAAGAAAGAAGCGTTTGGGTGGAGTTAACGGTCAATGGCTTTGGATAATGCCATTTAATAATGCCTCCTGGCATAACCAAGAAGCTTTCTGGCACACCAGAAACACCCCACTCAATCCCAACATTACCATTATTATCCTGTCCGATACGTTGATAGGGGTTTCCGTTACGTTTTAAAAAACCCGAGACTGAGTTTTGTTTGTCTTTGTAAGCAATGCCCCAAATCGAAATATGGCTGGATAATTGTTGTAACACACTCATTTCAGTCAGGCAGGGAATGCACCAAGAAGCAAAAAAATTAATTAAAATAGGTTTAGTTTGTTGTTGCAATTCTTGTTGATTAAACCCTGTGGATGGTGGTTGAGCTGGCAAAGAAAAGGCAGGGATAGGTTTATTTAAAATGGGTGTGTTAATTTCTTTGGGATCAAAATTGCCTTTGCGTATTCCAGAAAGCATGGCCAAAAAACCACCACCTGCAACAGCGGCGGTGGCAAAGGGAAGAGACCATAATAAACGTCGACGGGTAATGTCTTGCATTTCAAACTTCCTTTATTTTTTTTCTATTGGCAGGGGTTCCAACTCTGAAACGACGATCCGTTAAAGTAATAAACCCACCAATAGCCATAATAAATCCACCAATCCAAATCCAAGGAGCCAAAGGATTATAATGTAGACGCAAGACAAATAAGGGCGTTGTTTGGGTACTATTTTTGCTGTCGCCTAAAACTGCATAAAGATCAGACATTAAATTTGTATGAATAGCCACATTTGTTATCACTTGTTTTTGGCGATCAAAGAAACGGCGCGAAGGGAGCATCCAAGTGATTGGTTTGCCATTTTTTGAAACTTTGATTACCGCTTCAGTGGAAATAAAATTAGGGCCCTGGCGATCATCTACATTAGTTAAGGTCCAATCATATCCAGCTAAATGAATAGTAGTTCCAATAGGCACCTCAACGATTTTTTGCTGGCTGGCGGCCATGCCAATAATGCCTAAGATTGTAATGGCAACGCCTATGTGTGCAATATACGTTGCATAAAAAGAGCGTGGCAGTCCGATTATACGATTATAACTATTGCTAATTGAAGTTTTAAACAAAGCAATATGCTTAATAAAGTCCGAGCAAGCGCTCAGTATAATCCATATACAAAGGCCACTAGCTAGCGCGGGTATAATTTGGTGTAAAATAAGGAAAGCAATAACAACATTTAAAATGGATAAGCATGCTGCGAATCCCAGTGTCTTTGCTGTTTGCTTGATATTTCCTTTTTTAAACGCGATGACAGGGCCTATTGCCATAACCAAGAATAAAAAGAGCGCGATTGGAATAAGGGCATTATCGAAAAAGGGTTTACCAACAGAAAGGGTTTGACCATTAATCAGCTGAATAAAAGGGGGATAAAGGGTTCCCGTTAAAACCACTGCTGACATGGTGCAGAGTAAAATATTATTTAAGACAATAGAACCTTCACGTGAAAAGAAAGCAAATATTCCTGTTGATGTCAATGTCGGTGCACGCCAAGCAAAAAGTAACAAAGCGCCACCACTAATGACGGCTAATAACAATAAAATAAATACCCCTCTGGCAGGATCAGAAGCAAAAGCATGTACAGAGTTTAAAATACCAGAGCGAACCAAGAAAGTTCCACTTAAAGAAAGGGAGAATGTGCCTATTGCCAGCAAAATCGTCCAGATTTTGAGCGATTCTCTTTTTTCCACTACTAAAGCAGAATGTAACAAAGCGGTTCCTGTCAACCATGGAAGCAAAGATGCATTTTCTACAGGATCCCAAAACCAATAGCCTCCCCAACCCAGAACATAATAGGACCACCAAGACCCCAAGGCAATGCCACACGTTAATAATGCCCAAGCCAATACTGTCCAAGGACGTACCCAACGTCCCCATGCCGCATCAACTTTACCTTCGAGTAAAGCTGCAACAGCAAAGGCGAAGGGGACTGCAAAACCAACGTAACCCATATAAAGAATAGGGGGATGAAAGGCCAGCCCAGGATCTTGTAATAAAGGATTCATACCTTGCCCATCCAAAGGTGCTGGCCATACACGAAGGAAAGGATTGGACGTGGTTAAACAGAAAAGCTCAAATCCAGCGGCACTGCCACCCATAATCGCGATGACTTTGGCACGTAAAGAAAGCGGAAGATGCTGACTATAGGTAGAGACAATGGCGCCAAAGAATGCCAAGATAAAAGCCCATAGTAAAATAGACCCTTCATGATTTCCCCAAACCCCTGTGATTTTATAAAGTAAGGGCTTATCAACAGCACTGTTTTGCAAGATATTTTGCACAGAGAAATCATCTGTAACCGCAGCTGTGACCAAACATGCAAAAGCCAACGTCAATGCTAAAAACTGTCCCCATGCCAAAGGAGAAGCCAAAGCCATTAAACGACTATTTTTGACTTTGGCGCCCATCAGCGGGATTAAACATTGTGCTCCTGCAAGGCAACAGGCCAATGCCAGAGTAAAATGACCAAATTCTGGGCTTAATATTTTTGAGATCACAGTCTTTATCCAAAGTCTATGGGTGAAGGCAAAAAATCATTCTTAACGAAAGCTGTTTTAAAAGAAAATAAGAAAATTGAAACTAAGTTGAGGTTTTATTGATATTTACAGCGTTATATTAAAAATAAGGATGAGTTTTTATATTGGAGTAGGTAATAAAAAAACTCATATTATTATTTTGGTTTTGTCATATGATCCCAGGTTTGGGCATCAGGTGGAGGGCCATATTTAGGATCCCACTTACCACTTTTACGGAGTGCTTCGGCAACTTCTTTGGGCATATAGGTTTCATCATGCTTAGCAAGAACCTCATTAGCAGTAAAAACATTGTTTTTATCCAAACTGCCAATAGCAATAACGCTTTGCCCCTCACGAAATAAATCGGGTAAAATACCAGTATAATGCACTTCAATAGCAGCTTGACCATCGGTTACTTTGAATTGTGCTGTAGGGGTTTGATCTTTGTGTGAGTAATGCAAAGAATTAGCCATAACCATTCCTCCTAATCGGATTGTTGTTCCTTGTTCAGTAGGATGGTTAATAAGCTGTGAAGGCGCTTTGAAATAAACAAGATTACTGGAAAAAGCAGAAAGGATTAAAATAATGGCAATGGCAAAAGAACCCATAGCAGACAGAGTAATCCATAATCTTTTTGTTTTACGTTTCATGATGGCTTATTGTTATTTTGCAGCTGGGAAAGTTTTTTTTGTACTTGTTTGAGTCTGGTCCAGGAATGCAAGGAAATTGTTCCAAGAGCGATAATAGTAATTCCATAAGCAGCAATCAAATAAGGTAAATGGGTCATAAAGGAATGGCCTATTCATTTAATAAAATGTGACGGATTTGACGTTCAAGAATAGCAGTTCGTAATCGAATACATACCAATGCAATAAAACCTAAAGCAAGCCCTGCAAAGCAAAAAAATAAAGGCCACATCATTGAAAAACTCATTGAAGGTGCATGGGTCAAACTGAATGTACTTGGTTGGTGTAAAGTGTTCCACCAATTAACACTAAATTTAATGATAGGTAAATCAAAAACGCCAACCAAAGCTAAAATAGCTGCAGCTTTATATCCTTTTTGTTGATCATCAAAGGCATGCAACAAGGTAATATGCCCCAAATATAAAAAGAATAAAACTAAAACAGAGGTTAATCTGGCATCCCATACCCACCATGTTCCCCACATGGGTTTCCCCCATAAAGAGCCTGTAATTAAACATAATGCTGTAATGACAGCACCAACAGGGCCGATTTCTTCTGCGGCTAAATCAGCCAAAGGGTGTTTCCAAATCAATGAGCATAAGGCACAGACCGCCAAAGCAAAATAACCACCGCTGGCTAGGATTGCCATAGGAACATGAATATACATAATTCGAACGCTGTCCCCTTGTTGCCAGTCAGCGGGCGAATAAAATAGTCCCCAAACTAGGCCAATAACTAGGCATAGTGCTGCACTAACATTAATCCAAGGTTGAATGATTGTTGCAAAGCGCAAAAAAAATCCAGGATTGGCTAGGCGGTGGATATTAAAGCGAGATTGTTGTTGAGGTGGCAAAGATGTATCTGTCATTTAAAGATATATATCATAGAACAAAAATTAACATAGTATTACTAGTGAAAGATTTTTTTTTCAATTTTACAAGTAGAATGATGATTTTTTATATGCATAATAAGTAATTATTAATGAATTTATAATAAGGAAATAAAAATGTTATTTGTTATTATGTGCACTGATAAACCTGATTGTACAGAATTAAGAATGGCTGTGCGTCCAGAACATTTAGCATATTTAAAAACCTATGAAAAATATTTAAAGCTTTGCGGCCCTTTATTAAATCAAAAAGGGCAAAGTTGTGGATCTTTGATAGTGATTGATATGGAAGATCGTCCAGCTGCTGAAGGATTTGCAATAAGTGATCCTTACGCTAAAGCTGGGCTGTTTGAGAGTGTTATTATTCGTCCTTACAAACTGGTGGCTTATGAAGGTAAAATGTTGGGGTTGTGATCAATAATTAATATTAAGTTGTAAATAATAAAAAAATTTCAAGGTAGAGAACAAGATGCGTCTTCAATATTTAAATCAGGCTGATTTGCCTACGGATTTCACTTATGATGATTATAAAGTCGGCGGATTATCAAAAATTGATTATGATCCTGTCACTGATACTTATTTTGCTCAATCAGACTTTGGGGATGATGGTAAACCAACCGCTGTGTATAGTTTTAAATTTACAGGGCTATATAATTCAGATGGTTCACCACAAATAGAATTTGAAAAAAATGCACTTGATCTCTCAAAAATTAATAATATTGACTCTATTCGAAGAGATCCCAAGGGGGATGGATTTTGGGTAACAACTCAAGAAACGTCACCTAGTATTTACCATTATCATTTAGATGGTTCTCAAACAAAGCTTGATACAATTCCAGCAGAGAAAAGTTTCAAAGGGTCAACCTTTTCTCCTGATGGGTCATATTTTGTGTCAATGGAAAGGAATTTGATAAAGGATGCAACAGGATATACACGCATAACGAAGTTTGATAAAGAAGGGAATGTTGTTGCACAATATGCATATTATACCGACAGGCCTTCCGATATAGATGCTACCCCTAATGGAATCTTAGAAATACTTGCGTTAAATGATAAGCAATTATTGGTTTTGGAAAGAGGGTTTGGTGAACGTCAAAACGCTTTGACAGACAGTTCCATAAGCCACGTCAGGATTTATGAGATTAATCTTAATGATGCACAAAATGTTTTAAATATCTCTCATTTAACTTCTGAAAATACAATACCTGTATTAAAAAAATTAATTTTCAATTCAATAAAGCCACCTATTAATCAAAGTTCAAATACCAAAGAAATTCAATTTAATAATATTGAAGGGATGAGCTTGGGGCCAACCTTATCTGATGGCAGATCGTCTTTAATATTAGTGTCTGGTAATAAAAACAGCGAAACTCAAGAAAAAACACAATTTGCAAGTTTTGCTATTCAGCCTCAATATGATTCATTACAGCTTCATTATTTAAATCAGGTTGGGCTGCCTGTTGATTATATTTTTACGGACCCGACTAGTAATTTATCTTATACAATAGGGGGATTATCAGGGATTGATTATGATCCTAAAACAGATACTTACATTGTTGAATCTGATCATCAATCTGGACGTTACCCTGGTGCTTCAGTTGGAGAATCTGTAATATATCGTATTAAATTAACCGGATTAACAGATGTAAATTCTATACCAAAAGTAGAATTCGTAAGTGCGCAACCTTTACTTAATGAAAAAGGTCAATCGATTGCTGATGCTGAATCTATTCGCCTTGATCCTAATGGAGATGGTTTTTGGTATACAACAGAGGAAAAACCCTCTGGAATATATCATTATCATAAAGATGGTTCGGTCAGTAAAATTGCAGTTCCAAATAATATTGCTACTCGTGCGCAAGATAATTTGAGTTTGGAAGGGTCAACTTTTGCACCTGATGGATCTTATTATGTTTCTATGGAGCGTAATTTAACAGGAGATGCTACAGGATATTCTCGAATTACAAAATATGATGCTAATGGTAACATAGTTGCACAATACGCATATTATACAGATAGACCATCCACAATTGATGCAACCAGTAATGGTATATCTGAAATTTTATCCTTGGATAATAATACGCTTTTGGTTATGGAAAGAGGGGATAATACGAATCAAGTGGGTGCTTCTCAAGGAGCAGCTAGAAGTCGTGTGCGTATTTATAAGGTTAGTTTAGTGGGTGCACAAAATGTTTTAGATATAGAAAATATAAATTCTACTAATACTAAAACAATGGAAAAAATTAAAATATTTGATTCACAAGATCCTTCAATTATCAATAAACTTAATACGAATGAAACAAAGATTGATAATTTAGAAGGAATGACCCTAGGGCCTAAATTACCAGATGGCCGTCAGTCTTTAATTTTAGTTTCTGATAATAATTTTAATGCAAGCCAGTATAAAACACAGTTTATTAGTTTGGTATTAGACGATGGAGATGCTTGCTTTCTAGCGGGAACTTTCATTCGTGCGCAACAGGGAATGGTGCGTGTTGAGGATATTGTACCTGGAGATTTAGTATATAGCCTGGGGCATAATAATATTTGGCAGTTACGTCAGGTGACTTGGGTGGGGAAACAAACAACAACCGTGGTTGCATATAAACATGATGATTTAGCTGGATATCCTGTTTGCATTCGCCGAAATGCATTTGAAGAAGGCGTGCCTTTTGCTGACTTATACGTAACCGCCGAGCATTGTATGGTTTTTGATGGTTGTTTTGTTCCTGTTCGTTTGTTGGTGAATGGAAAAACAATATTTTATGATCATTCATTTAAAACGTATGACTATTACCATATAGAGTTAGAACGACACAGTATTATTTCAGCGAATGGTGCTTTGTCAGAAAGTTATTTAGATACAGGAAACCGTCATTATTTTACCAGCAAAGCGCTTAGTAATTATGCTTTATCTAATTCAAAAGATTGGGATAGAGACGCAGCAGCACCTTTAATTACAAAAAGAGGTGGTGCAAAAGCTATTTTTGATTACTTAAATCTTCGTGCAGATAAGCACTTTGTTCAGCCTGTTCAAGGAAAAAAAGAAAGAACGAATAATCCTAATTTATATTTAATTACGGATGATGGGAATAAGATTGCTCCTATAAAGATTGGGGATAAAGAGGCTTTGTTTGAGTTACCATCAACCGTTAAAAATGTTCGTTTGGTATCTAGAACTTATCGTCCATGTGATGTTTACGGACCTTTTTCAGATAACCGTTATGTTCATGGTGTTTTAGTAGGTAATATCACAAGACATCAAGATTATCATAAACATATTATTGATACCCATCTATCTGGAGGTGATCTGTCTGGATGGTTACCCCAGTCTCAAACTCATGCCAGATGGACATCAGGGAATGCTTTAATCCCATTAAACTCAATAGAGAGTGCTAAAAATACAATTTTATCCATCCAGATTTTAGAAACTGGCTCTTATTTAGTAGAGTAAGTAGATTATAATTTTTAAAAAGTGAATCTTTTTTCAAAATAGATTCCCTTTTTGATAGAAGATATCACTCTTCCAGCTTTATCAATACAAAATTAACGTTGAATTGCTGGAATATTTGAAAATTGTTGCTTTTATTTCAGTGATATTTCCCTCATTGATAGTTAAAAATATTTCTGAGCTTTGTTGATAAAGATTAAAGTCACCACCCCAAGATAAAATCTCTTTGTTCTCCAAAAGGGTTTGATAAACACAATTAACAGAATTAATTGTCACATCAAAATCATGAAATATGGTGTTTTTATTTATTTCTTTTGCAAAGCTAAAGAAAAATTGATTGGGCAGAGCTTGATAAAGAGTTAGTTTATATTGGTCACTCATTGTTCACTATAAATCTTTTGTGTTTTCTGCCCATGGAATAAGCTTTTTAGTGCCTATGGCTACTATTCCCCATAAGCATATTGTCATCATAGATAAAATAAATAATGCAGCAAACATAAGGTCGGTTTGAAATCGGCTATTAGCGTTTTGCATTAAAAATCCCAACCCAGAAGACGCGCCAACCCATTCCCCAACAACAGCACCGATGGGTGCAATGGCTGCGGCGATACGTAATCCAGAAGCAAAGGAGGGTAAGGCTGCGGGGATGCGAATAAATAGTAATTGTCTTAAGGGGGAGGAATTCATGGTTTTTCCAAGTTCTATCCATTCTGGTGGGGTACGGCTTAATCCGTCAAAAAAGGCAGAGGTCACGGGAAAGAAAATCATAATCATAGCCATAACGATTTTAGAGCTAATCCCAAACCCAAACCATAAAACCAGTAAAGGTGCCAATGCAAAGGTTGGAATAGATTGGCTGATTAAAATGACTGGCATTAACCACTGCCGAATAAAAGGGACTAAACTCATCATAAGTGCTAATATCATTCCCAAGCCGCACCCTAGGATAAGCCCTATGATTGTTTCATTGAATGTGGTTAATGCAGCACTCCATAATAAGAGTTGATTGTCTTTAAAAGCGATAAAGACAGATATAGGAGAGGGCAGTAAATAGGATGGGATTCCTAAAAACAGATATATTCCTTGCCATATACACAACAAGCCAACCAACAATACTGGTATGCGAAAATAGATAGGGATAGCATTCATGAGAGGGTGCTTTTTTCAATTAACAAAGTTAATAGATTGGCTTGCGCTTGTTGCACATGTAAATCCTCTGGATGGCGAGGAATAGCGCCTTGAATAGAGGGGATATCATAAATTTGCACAGGATTTCCAGCCAGCACTTGAATATGTTCGCCCAGTCGGCATGCTTCAAAAGGATCATGCGTGATTAATATAACTGTTTTTCCCTTTAAAAGTTTAGCTGTATAATCCTGCATTTTTGCGCGTGTTACACTATCCAACGCAGAAAAAGGCTCATCCATTAAGATTATTGAACGATCCTCATATAAGGTTCGTGCCAAAGCTGCGCGTTGACGCATTCCTCCAGAAAGCTGGGCAGGATATTGGTTATAAACTTGGCTTAATCCCACTTGTTTTAAAATATCTTGTGCGCGGTTTTTATCTGCTTTTTCTTTACGTAATTTGCTGCCTAACATGACATTCTTTAAAACTGTTGCCCAAGGCATAAGCAAATCTTGTTGCGCCATATAGCTGATTTGATGGGTCATGGTTTCAGGGTGATTAGAGATGATTTGACCTTGTGTAATAGGCAGTAATCCAGCGATCATTTTAAGCAAGCTGCTTTTGCCGACACCACTGGCACCCAATAAAATACTGAATTTCCCACCAGGAAAACAAGTGCTTAATTCAGAAAAAATAGGTTTATTTTGATAATTTAGTGTTAAGTCTTGAATATGAATAGTTGGGGCAATAGATAACACAATAAAATCACTTATTTAATGAGAAGGATATAGCAAAAGGTCGAGTAATACGCGTAGGGAAGGCTAGTTTTTCATCCATGCCTCGTTGCAGGGAAAGATTAGGATTATAAAAAGGGTCATTATCACAAATTGCTTTATATTTAGAGCGGATGGATAATATTTCTTGTCGTTCTTTGCCTGCACGTATTCCTGTGTAATGATTTCCTAAAGATAAAGATTCAAAATGGGTCAGCTTGGCTTGTTGGCATTGTATGATTTTGAAATTTGCTTGACGTAACTTTAGGCAGAAATCAACATCATTATAAGCGATTTCATAGTTTTCATCAAACCCATGAACTTGTGTATATGCGCTGCGCCTAATTAACATACAAGCGGCTGTGACTGCGGAAATATCATGATCATAGGTTAAGGTAAAACGCTCAGAGTGTTCAAACCGTCCAATATGTTCACATAAATTGGCAGCTCCCATTAAAATTCCTGCATGTTGTATTTGTCCATTGGGATAGTATAGTTTGCCTCCTACAGCACCTACATTTTGATCTTGCATATGTCCCATCATAAAATCCAGCCAATAAGGTGTTTTAGGCCAAATATCATCATTAACAACACCAATAAATTCATGTTTGGCATAGCGAATACCGAAATTACAGCTAGCAGAGAAATTAAACTGATTCGTCTTTAACCAAACGATACGTAAATTTTTATATTTGAGTAAAGGACGTATATACTTTCGTTGCTGTTTGGATAAAGAATTATTCTGAGAAATAACCAAGATAACTTCAAAATCAGGATATTTTGTATTTTTTAAAATGCTTTGAATACAGTTACGAATAGTTTTAGAGCTAATTGTGGTTGGGATAATAATACTGACAGGATTATTGGTAGAATAGAGCTTTATTTTTATAGGAAAGTTTTCCTGATTAATATTGAATTGCCAGTTTTTACAAGAAAGCTGTGTATGTATAGTTTGTTGCATTTCCTTAAGAGCTTGAGCACTAGGGGCGATACGGCGGTGGCTAAGAATAAAAGGAATATGGTGAATCCTCAGTTGTTGTTCCCACACATAGAGCGCTAAAGCTAAACGATAAGCATAAGCAGTTTGAAATTTTACATGAATTTGCTGATGGTATTTTTCAATAATATCCTGACGAAATAACCATATATCTTGGGTTAAAAACCCAGAAAGTAAGGTCAACGTTCCTATTTTAGGTTTAAAACAAGGAGAGACTCTTTGATTGTTATGATCTAACAGATCAGAATCTGCATAAAGTGCAGCTGGAAAGTGATGTCGTGCAGCTTGATCTGCAAAAATAGCTGAGGCATGAGCAGGTAATATTTCTCCGTTTTGCAAAATGGCAACATATGTGTGCTTTGCTTTTTTAGGTGTTTCCCATTGTTGATCGACCCCATTATCTATGTCAGTATAAGTGGAATCCGAAGAACCATAAATTTTCAAATTAATCTTAGGCCAATCCGTAACATATTGGCTTTGGTAAAGAATTTCTTTTTCTTTCTTTCTCCAAACATCATATAAATTCAGCCATGTATTATAAGATAAATTGGTGTCAGATTGAGTATAATTTTGATTTAACGCAGTACGTAGACGTTTTTTTAAATGTTGAGGGGAACCAATAAATACTTTTAAAATTGATACAGGGTTCAACAATACTAGTAAACCAGCTGCAATTAGTCGTGATAATGGAATGATTTTAATAGAGGTTAATTTGGATAGAGATTTGGTATGTTCGATTGAGGTAATGCCAATTTTTTGACTATTTGGCGAAATATATAGAATACCCATTTTGTAAGAAGAGCAAAGAAAGGGAGTTGATTGTAAATATTGAGTTTCCTCCCACTCTTGGCTGTCGTCGTGGTACAAGGACATCAGATAAGGCAGGGATGTTTGGTTTTGAGAAATTTTACAAAGAATAAAACACCATTGATTTTGGTGCTTTTTACCCAAAGGATATTCTATAAAATCAGGATGAGTATAGGGCATATAGAATCTTTATAACAAAATAATAACACAACAGCTTTTATTAGGGACTAATTTATTTAAAAATTCAAAATATATTTTAATAAAATAAACAACTTAAAAATAAAGTATTTTATAAGATTATCGAAAAATTTTACATAAAATTATTGTAATTTATTTATTATCTTATATATTATGTATTAATTGCAGTGATAACGATACATTGCTTTTTGAATTGCAAGGTTTCAACAGTTTTTATGAGCGAATGGATCATGATCAATGCAGAGTTTTTTTCATAATTATAAACCAAGTAATATCGTTGCCCTTATTTTATTAGGAGGCACAGGATTATATGATTCTGCTGGTGCTGCAACACCACAAACGAATATTGTGCATAGCAATGCAAATAGCAATGGCGTACCCAGCAATTTAACAGGGTTGAAAACAGTAGATACAGGACAGGGATGGTATGCTTGTGCCGAGACCGTACAAAGCTGTAATTTATGGAATGCCGTAAAAGTTGTAAATATCGATCCTTATCAAAATATAAAATTTGATATGGGAAAATTTTCCGTTAAATTTCCCAAGGGCCGACCAACGCTTTCTTTTGATAATGATAAAGTGGTTTTATCTGTTGGGGGAATGTTTCAATATGATGTTGGAGGGTTTGTTGGGACGAATGCTAGGGATAGAGGCCCCTCTATGTCAGGTGTGCGTAACCATTTGAGGCGTGGTCGTTTTATCGTAAGTGCAAAATATAAAGATTTTGTAGTAACCGTAACCCCTGACCTTGGAACATCAGGTGTGCAAAATGATTCTCTGTTTGAGGCTTCTTTGCGTTATCAGGGTTTTCATCATACTTCTCTTGATATTGGGTTGTTACAACCTCGTGTTACTATGGAGGATGCTGAAGGTTCTAATCTTTTTGAATTTGTTGAGCGTCCGATGGTTGTTGATCTTGTTCGTAATATTGCCGCAGCAAATGCGCGTTTATCCCTTGGTGGAACGCATTGGGAGAAAAGATATATTGTCGCAGCTTATGTAACAGGACCACGTTATGGATCTTATAAAAACTTTCAAGATAATCAGGTGGGGGGTGTATTTAGATTAGCAGGCCGCCCTGTGATTACGAAAGATATTGATTTACATGTTGGTGTTTCTGGTTCTTTTGCATTTCATGGTGAAAATCGAAAATATTCAATGAATACAGGACAAGAAGCTCAGATATGGCTTACACGTCCTTTTTTAAAGACCAGAACCATTAATGGTGTCGATAGCATTTGGAGTGTAGGGCCACAAGTCTCTTTGCGGTACAAGAGATTATTATTTACCTCTGAATATTATTCTATTCATATGCAAAGAGTTGCTGTTAATGGAGAAAATGCACCTAATTTAAATTTTCCAGGATGGTATGTAAGTGCAAATTATACACTTTTTGGGCAACCTCGGATTTATGAGGCACAAAGAGGAGTATTTATTACCCCTATTGGGCCAACATTTAATCCAGCAGCAGGATATTGGGGTGCATTAGAGTGGTCTGCACGGTGGAGTGTTATGGATTTAAACAGCCATAAAAATCGGTATAATAGTGATAATAAGCTAATAGGTGTAAATGGAGGCAAGCAAACAGTTTGGTCTACAGGGTTTAATTGGTATCCTTCTTCTCAAGTGAAAGTGATGTTGGATTATAATCATATTCAAGCCTCTTCTTCTTTAAGAAATGATTATAACCCCAGGGGGAGAAACAGCAATTTGATCATATCTCGCTTGCAATATAATTTTTAAAATAAAGCTAAAGATACAAGGTGGTTATATTATCTTTTATTATTACATGACCAAAATGTTACTTTTATATAAAATATAATCATACATAAGATCATACATAAATTGTTTTACTGATGAATAATTGTTAAGAAAGTAGGCAGTTAAACCCATTATGGTGTGAGATATGTGTATATATAAAGAAGAAAAGCGCAAGAATGATCGTTTCGTTATATCATACTTAATTGGTATTGGTGTTTTTATATCCTGTGGAAATATTTCTCTAGCTCAAAATATTACGACAACCCAAACTACAAAAAAGACCAAAAAATTATCTGAGGCACAACAACTTTCTGAGCTAGGTGAGCAAAAAACAGATTTTGGACAAGGTTACTACATATGTGCAGAAAGTGAAAAAACATGCACAATGTGGAATGCGATTAAAGTGGTAAATCTTGACCTCTATAAAGGCATAAAATATCGTATTGGTGGATTGGATCTGACCTTCCCCAAAGGAAGGCCTACATTGATTTCGCAAGATAAACATCTTAAAATTTCTTTGGGTATGGTTTTTAATTATGACGTCGGTGGGTTTATTGGTCCAGATAATAAATATGGTGAAAATGTTGCAGGATCTCGTGGATATATACGCCGTGGACGCTTTACTTTGGGTGTTCAATATGATGATTTTGTTTTAACGGTTAGTCCTGATTATGGTGAGTTTTTCAGAGGTACCTATAACCTGTATGAAGCCAACCTAGCTTACAAAGGTTTCAAAAATACAAATATTGTTATTGGATTATACCAACCCAGATCCTCTATGGAAGATGCAGAGAGCTCTACGGGTTATGAATTTATGGAACGCCCAGCCATTGTTGATGCCGTGCGTAATATTGCAGGCGGAGAGCCCAGGTTAACATTTGGCGCACAACATTATGGCAAGCGTTATATGATTAGTGCTTATATAACAGGGCAACGTTTAGGCGAGGCTTTTCAGCAAAATTTTACTAATAATCAGATTGGTGGCGTATTTAGAGCCGCAGTTCACCCTATTGCAACCAGAGATATTGATTTGCATTTAGGAATGTCCAGCTCTTTTGCACTACATGGTGATAATAAAAAATACGGGATAAGTGCCAGACAAGATGCGCAATTATGGCTCAGTAAGCAATATATCCGCACAGGAACGCTGCAAGGAGTTGATAATGTTTGGTCGATGGGTCCTGAGGTTGGGTTTCGTTGGAAACGTGCAGTTTTACAATCCGAATTTTATAATATTCATCTAAGCCGAAACTCTAGTTATGAAGAATATAGGCCCAATTACAATTTTAAAGGTTGGTATATTTTATCTTCGTACACAATTTTTGGTCAGCCTCGTACATATAATCAGGCAAGAGCGATTTTTGAGCCACCTAAGGGACCTTTATTTAATCCAGCGGCAGGATATTGGGGAGCTTTAGAATGGAATGCGCGTTTTAGCCAAATGGATCTTGACGATCGTGTGCATAGTTATAGCTCTTCTGGTAAGTTCCAAGGGGTGCAAGGAGGAAAACAAACTATGATTACCACTGGGGTTAATTGGTCTCCATCACAGCATATGCGTATTATGCTAGAATATCACCGTGTTCATGCTACTGGGTCAAAAGGAAATAGATATAATTTATATGGTAGAAAAAGTGATTTTATTACGTCCAGATTGCAGTTTTCGTTCTAGTAAGAATGATTCTATGTCTAGTTTTTATTATATTTTAGTAACTAATATCTTAATAGAATTATCAGATAAATAGTGTCGTATGAAGACTATCGTTAGTTTTACAAAATATAAAACGGTTAGAAATATTTTAATTGTTATAATTCGAAGATGGAATAAGCGTGTTATTATAGAATGTCAAAATACTTTACGAACAATTACTTGAGATAAAAACGCTAAAAAAGTATTTTGATATAATGATCTAAAAGGGGATCATAAAATGAAGCTTCTAATCAGAAAAATTCTTTTTACGTTAGTTTTAACCTTAGTGCCGTTTTCAGTATATGCACAACCTACAGATAAATTATACAGTTATAAGCAGTTTGGTGATCAATATGTGGTTAGCCTTAAAAATCACGTTGAAATATCTAAGGCTCTTACTGAATTTTGTAATGATCAACATATCAGGGCCGGTACAATCACTGGTATTGGCGCAGTCAAAGAAGCAACTTTGCGGTTTTTTAACCCAGTAACCAAAGTTTATAAAGATAAGGTTTTTGCTGAACAACTGGAAATTAGTAATTTAACGGGAAATATTGCTCAAAAAGATGGCAAATTATATCTTCATTTACATATAACTCTTGGGCGTGCAGATTATTCAGCTTTGGCAGGGCATTTACTGACAGCTGTTATTAATGGAGCAGGTGAATTTGTCGTTACTAAGTATAATGGAACACTTCCCAGATATTATGATCAAAATATTGGTTTAAATTTTTATCAGTTTAAATAAGATCCAATTGCTCGGTATATTTTTCTTGTTGCATTTGCACAGCATGTTCCAAATCAATAGATATAATTTGACTTACACCGCGTTCTTGCATAGTAACCCCGTATAGACGGTTCATGTGGCTCATCGTTAATTGATGATGGGTTACCACTAAAAAACGGGTGCCAGATTGTTCAGTCATATCAGTTATCAATGCACAAAAACGTTCTACATTTGGATCGTCCAAAGGGGCATCGACTTCATCCAAAATACATATAGGCACAGGATTACATTGACTAACGGCGAAAACCAAAGAAAGAGCTGTCAGTGCTTGTTCCCCACCAGATAGAAGGGAAAGGGTAGAAAGCTTTTTTCCAGGAGGTTGGGCATAAATCTCAAGCCCTGATTGTAAAGGATCTTCATGGGCCAGCAATTTTAAATAAGCACTTCCACCATTGAACATGCGGGTAAATAAATCTTGGAAATGTTGATTGACCTCGGTAAAAATGGCGCTGAGTTTTTCTTTGCCTTGTTGGTTCAGTTTTTGAATAGATTCTCTTAGTTGTTGTATGGCTAATGACAGCTCAGTATATTCTTTTTCGATCGCGCTAAGTTGTTCTTGTTTTTCTTCACGCTCAATTTCTGCCCGTAAATTGACAGCTCCCAAAGCATTGCGTTCGGCAGTGTGTTCGCTAATTGTCGATTTAAGCTTTCTTTCAGAAGCATCACTAATATCTAAATCAGATTGCTGTCTTGCATATTCTTGAATAGCGGGTTCAATATTCGTTTTTAATTGTTCAAAAAGGGCTTCTGCTTGTTCTTGTTTAGCTTGAGCTTTAAGTAGATTTTCTCGAGCTTTAGTAGCATTTTGCTCAGTTTGTTGTAGTTGCTTTTGTGCTTGGATTCTATTTTGTTCAAGCTGTAATAATTGTTGTTGTGCTTGTTGATAAAGCTGACTAGCTTGTTCTTCAAGTTCTTTTAAAATGGTTTCTTTTTGTATAAGTTGCGGCAGTTGCTCATTAAGATCATTAAAATCTGATTGTAACAGTGTGATTTTGGCCAGAGTTCGCTTTTCTTCGTCTTGGGCTTGAAGCAAACGTTCTTGCCAATCTTTGGATTGCTCTTCCAGAGAAGCTTTTTGCTTTATCAGATTTTCTTTTTCACTCAGTAATAAATGATAAGCAAGACGTTCTTGCTCTTCTTGTTCTTTATTAGCTCTATAGATTTCTTGAAAACTGCGCAACTTGCTTTGAATATGCTCTAATGCTGGACGTGTGGCATACAATGTTTCGGCTTCATTTATATCTTTTTTCGTTGCATCAAGATGTTTTTTTGCTTCATCACAACGAGGTTTAAGGATTTCGATACGGCTATTTTGCTGAATATAAGTATCTTTGATTTTTTGATATTTAATTTTTGCTTCAGAAAAAGCCTCTTCAGCACGTTCTAGAGATTTTTGCAATTCAGTAAGTTGTTGTTCAAGAGCGTGTACATTTTGTTGCGCAGCTTCTTTGGCAGCCAAAGCCTGTTCAGGTTTTTCTTGCTGATTATGTTGAGTTTGATCCTGTAATAGATTTTTTTGTTTTTGTTCAATCTCTATTTTTAATTGCGACAATTTGTCTTGGGTCGTCTCAATACGTAAATGATTTTGTTGATCTTCATTGAGGCGCTTTTGTTGGAGGTCCTTAAGTTCAGAGAGTTGAATCTCTAAATTTTGTGAGTTTTGCTGAGCTTGGTTTAAGGCCTCTTTGGCATGTTGGACATCATCTTGGCATGATTTTACGATAATGGGATCTGGTTTAGGAAGTAATGCTTTTTGTTGAGCGACATCTAAGTTAGTTTGCTTATCTATAAAATCTTGTTGTGCTTGCAGATAAGCAGGTTCTAATGCTTCAAACTGTGTTTGTGCTGCTTGATCGCGATTTTTAAGATTCAAAAATTCTTGTTGTATTTTTTGAAAGGATTGCTCTGAGGTTTTATAGTCCGCCTGTTTTTCTGTTAATTGCCTTTTAAGAGTTTGTTGTTGAGTTATAGCCTCTTGATATTGTGTTTGTAGCGCGGGGTATTGTTGCTCTAGTTCAGCAAGTAATTCTTGTGTTTGTTTGAGGGTTTCTCTTTGTAACAAGCGTTGTGCTGCTTTATTTTGAACCCCTGCTTTTTGATGATAACCATCCCAACGCCAAACATCGCCTTGTTGGGTAATCAGGCTTTGTCCAAAGGTAAGGTTTTGAAAAAAAGTTTCGCCTTCTTCAACTGTTTCGACTACGCCTATATGATCAAATGCACGCTGCAAAGCAGGAGAGGGCTTAATAATCTGTGATAATTTACGAACATGTTGTGGAAAAGACGAATTACTGGGCGACATAGCAACCCAGCCTGTTGGTGTTTCTGAGCTTGAGGGACTTTCCAACCGCTCATCAAAAAGAGCAGCAATCCCAACAATCCATTCAGTTGGAATAGTGATAGATTCTAATACAGCAGGTAAGGATGCGTTATTTTGAATGCCCTGATCATGAGATAAAGCCTGAGCTAAGCCATCTTGTTTTGCATGTAGTTTTTGTAGCTCGGCTTCATGTTGATAAAGTGCTTTTTGTGTAACCTCGGCAGTTTCTGTAACTTGTTGATGTTGTAAGCTTAAAGTTTCCACTGTTTTTTGTAGCGTTTTAACTTCGTTTTGTTGCTGCGTAAATTCAGTTTTTTTATTCTCTAAAAGCTTAGGATCGACCCGTATCGATTTGGCCTTTTCAATTTGTTCAGCAAGACGGTTGGTGTTTTTTTGTGCTTGTGCAAAAGCATGTTGCGCAGATGCTAGGTTATTCTGACGGTTTTCAAACGTTTGCGTTGCTTGTTGAAAGCGAGCTTGTGTTTCAAGAAGTTTTTGGATGGCATCTTGATGGGCTTGTGTTGCCGATTGAGCAGTTTCTTTTGTTTCAAATAATTTTTTTTGTAGAATGCTTAGCTCGCCTGTAAATTGCGTTCGTATATCCTCGGTTAAAGTTTGTTTTTCAAGACTAAGTAATTGGCTTTTTAAATTATTTTGATTGCTTATAAGCTGGTCTAGCGTTTGGGTTTCTTGTCGAATTTTTTGTGCTAATTGAGTATATGTATGCTCAGTCTGTTGAGCATGATGTAATGCATTGCTTGCTTGTAACTTGGCTTCATTGAGCTGTGTATTAATGTGTTGTTTTTGCGTTTGAAGCTCTTGAACTTGCTTTTGGGCTTGTTGCTCAATGTTGGCAAGGGATTGAATTGTAACTTCTTGAGGCAGTTGTTCTAGGCAAAGCTCATATCCATGACTTAATTTTTGATATTCTTGCTCGGCATGCTGATGAGCATGTTTAGCCTGATGGTATTGTTGTGTAATATTTTGATATTGTTGCTGTTGTTCGGCCAGGATTTTTTCTTGTTCTTGAATGTTGGTATTAATAGTGGCCAGTTGATTTTCAAAGACTGTAATTTTTTTCTGAGAATCTTGTATTTTAGCAGGGTGATCCAATAGAGTCTGTTCAGTGTTTTTTAAATTTTCATGAATCTGATTTAGATCAAATTGCGTTTTTTTAACGCGCGTTGCTGTGGACAAGTGTTGTTCTGTTGCTTCGGTAATGCGTTCTTGAAGCTGGCGTAACTGTTCAGAAATTTTATTTTCTTGTTCTTGAATGAGGCGTGTTTCGCGGCGTTGTCCATCCCATTTAGCGCGTATCTGGGTTTCTTGTTGACGTACTTGGGGCAGTTTTTCTTCTATTATATTAAGTTCAGCTTGTTGTTTTTTATAACTTAATTCAGAATCCGTATGTATTGTTTGAGCTTGAATATGTTTTTGTTCAAATAAACGTAAGCTGCGAATGGCACGTTGGAAATAGAGAGACTGTAAAGCGGTTTCTGTGTCCCTCAGTTCCGCAGATAGTCGCCGATAAATAGTGGCTTGTGAAGATTGTTCGTTTAATGATTGTATTAATAAAATCAGTTGTTGTTGTAAATCATCTAGACGAGCGAGATTTTCTTCGGTTGCTTTTAACTTTAACTCTGCTTCGCGTCGTCTGCTGTAAAGTCCTGCAATACCCGCGGCCTCTTCTAGAACTTGACGACGTTCTTCAGGTGAGGCGGAAATAAGTTGGGCAATACGGTTTTGACTGATAATGGCTGAAGATCTTGGACCAGATCCTAGATCAGCAAAAAATGTTTGTACATCCCTGGCACGTTGGACTTTGCTATTAATTCTGTATTGACTGCCTGAGCCTCGTTCGAGTTGTCGTGAGATTTGCAGTTGATCTTGTTGTTGAAAAGGGGCGGGGCCTATGTTTTGCGCACCTTCTAGAGTAAGGGAGACTTCGGCAATATTTCGTGCGGCTCTGCGTGTAGTGCCTGCAAAAATGACATCATCCATTTCTCCACCACGTAATGATTTGGCAGAGCTCTCTCCCATTACCCAACGTATGGCCTCGACAATATTTGATTTGCCGCAGCCATTAGGGCCGATAATCCCTGTTAAACCTGGTAAAATCTCTAGAGTGATTGGATCAGAAAAACTTTTGAATCCAGCGATTTTTAGATGTGTAAAGCGGATGGTCATACAGGGATATAAAGACTATGATTAAGGGGTTGGTTGACGGCTTAAAGCACTTGTAACGTTTTTCCCAAAATCTTCAATAGTTAATTCACCAACAGATGCTTGGCCGTTAAAAATAAAGGTCGGGGTGCTGTCAATTTTATATTTATCCTCGGCTTGTTTAACCTCTGCCAAAATTGCATCACGTAGATTAGTATCATTAGTGACTTGATCAAATTGAGCTGGATTCATGCCAGCCAAAGTTGCATATTTTTGAAGTTCTTTGGCAGGATCTGCGCCCTCTTTGAAAGCCCATTGATCTAAATTATCTAATAAAGCAAAAACAAAAGGCTTGTATTGATCAACAGGTAAGCTGCGTGCCACAATAGCAGCCATAAGAGCGATTTTATCTAGAGGAAAATCTTTGAAAATATAATAGACTTTTCCAGTGTTAATATATTGTTTTTCAATTTCAGGAAAAACAGTTTGAGCAAAACGACCACAATGCGCACAGGTCAAAGAAAACCACTCTTGGACATGGACTTTGGCATTAGGATTACCCAAAGCGCGAGGGGCTATGAAATTAGGGGCGACTTCTGCAGCTTTGGCTTGTAAATTGGTTGCTAATAAAGAGACTGCAGGAATAGCAGTGCTAAGAAAAAAACGACGTGTAATAAGCATTGATTATTCCAAAAAACAATAAAATTAAGTATAAGTGAGTGGGATTAAACTCTATTTTATCATAAAAGCCTTAAAGCATGATAAAATTTTTTTACTTTTAAAAATTAAAACATGAATGAAATCAAATTTATCGTCGTTGTTTTAGCCACCACGGAAAATAAAGAAAACGGCTCCGACAATACATAAACCAGCCCAAATATAATCAAGTTTAAAAGATTGATGCATAAAAAATATACTAAACGGGATAAAAACCATCAAAGTGATGGCTTCTTGCATAATTTTTAACTCTCCCAAAGAGAGTTTTGTATAGCCAATACGATTTGCTGGAACTTGGATCATATATTCCCCCAAAGCAATACACCAACTGATCAGTGCTGCAATATACCAGGGTTTATTTTCTAGTGTTTTTAAATGTCCATACCATGCATACGTCATGAAAAGATTAGAAAACACCAGCATTGTGGCAGTGGTTAACCAAACAGGCACTTGAATTTCCTTTGTAAATAATTTTAAAAAGATATTTTTTTATAGGTCATTTAACCAAATTTATTATAAGTTAACATTTGATAAATTATTTTTGATGTATAAAATAAAATTATTCAAAATACTTAAGACACTTACTTATTTTATATTTTTTTTTAATATGATCCAATAATAAAATATTCGTGATATATTGTTTCATGATCATATTCTGTCATAGGAGATTTTAGATGATTATTCTTTGTGGGGATGTTTTAATCGATTTTATTCCTGATAAAACTACAGATGGAGCAGATTGTTATTGCCCAGCCCCGGGTGGATCATGTGCGAATATTGCCGTGGCAATTGGTCGTCTTGGTGGTCAAGTTGGTTTTATGGGAGGCGTTTCTAATGATTTCTTAGGCGAAAAGCTGATGAATTTCTTGGAAACATCAAATGTTGATACAAAATATGTTGCACGTGGCCCTCAACAAACGACGCTTGCTTTTGTTGAACTGGGTCAAGAAGAGCCACAATATGCCTTTTATGATGAAAACACGGTTTCTCGCCTTTGGGTACGTTCACAATCTCCTGGATTTACAGATGATGTCAATTTGATTCATATTGGGTCTACCTCTTTAATTGAACCTCCGATTTCTGAAGCATGTGAACAAATGTTCAGAATAGAAAAAGGAAAACGGATTCTTTCTATAGATCCTAACTGTCGTCCTAGTAATACATTGCATCCAGCTGTATATCGTGCGCGAATGGCGCGTTTAATCGCTATGGCAGATATCATTAAGCTTTCCAAATCAGATTTGCAATTTTTGATGCCAGATACTTCTTTTGATGAAGCTGCTGAAATGTGGATTTCACAAGGTACATCTATTGTGATTATTACCCGTGGCAGCCAAGGGACTTTATGTTATTTACCAGGTCAAAAAGTAATTAATGTTAAACCAGATTATATCGACGATGTTGTAGACTCGATTGGCGCAGGTGATACATTTATGGCTGCAACATTGACTTATTTGCAAAAAGCGAATTTGTTATCGTTGGATACTATTAAAACAATTACACCAGAGAAAATTACCAAAGCTTTGGAATATGCATCTGTTGCTGCGGCAATGATTTGTCAACGTCGTGGTGCTAATCCTCCTTGGGAAAAAGAGGTTGAAGCGCGGATTGCTTTTAAAAATTAAGGTTCTCAGAGTAAAGGTAAGGGATAAACATTTCCTTACCTTTTTTAACCGTTTTCCTTATTAGCATTTTGATCTGTCGTTTGTGTAGACCCAGGAAATACCCACTCATTAGGGATATGCATTCTAAGGCGACGGATATGTCTTGGATCAGCGTCTAATACCCTAAAGACCAAACCACAAGAGTGTGTTAAGACTTCGCCTTTCGTAGGAACGTGCTCTGCCAATCGAAAAACTAATCCACCAATTGTATCAATATCTGAATTATGTTCTTCTTCGGTTAAGAAAACACCAATATACTTTTCAAGGTCCTCAAGAGGCATTCTAGCATCAAGATCTAAGGTATTGCGATCGCGCTCCAACATCATTTCTACATCGGGATCGTCATGCTCATCCGCAATATCACCAACAATTGTTTCAACCAGATCTTCAATAGTAACCAGGCCATCAATACTGCCAAATTCATCAATTACTAATGCTAGATGAATACGATGCAAGCGCATTTGCAATAGTAAATCTAAGATAGGAATCTGGGGTGCTATAAAAAGAGGTTGCCTCAAGTGATTAGCGATATTAAATTCTTCTTGTTTACCTGTATAAGCGATTAAATCTTTGACATGAAGCATACCGATAATATTATCGAGCTCTGTATGATATACAGGCACACGCGAATGATTTTCATGTCGCATTACTTCCAAAGCTTTTTCAAACGAAATTGTATCATCGATGGCAAAGATATCGGCTCTTTGCACCATTACATCATCAGCAGTTTGTCCACGTAGGCGCAAGATATTAGAAATTAATAGTTTTTCTTGAGGGCTCAGTTCTTCTGCATTGGCATGTTGTGGAGATTGATCATGCGCATTTTCTTCATCAACTAAATTTACAATAGATTGGCGTAGATTCTGTTGTTTATTTTTATGAACCCAACGTGAAATAACTGATTTGAATCGAGCTTGTTTTTGTGGTTGTAAGGATTGTGCTTGATCTGAAAGGGGGTTGTTCTGTGTAGTAGGAGTAGGATTCATGGCTATATACTCCGTAGCGGATGAAGTTTCCAGGGATTAGGAATGTTTAGCTTTTGTAATAAAAGAGCCTCTCGCATTTCCATTTCTTTGGCTTCGTTAACATAAATATGATCATAGCCCCGTAAATGTAATAAACCGTGAATAATCAAATGTGCCAAATGATGCATAAAAGGTCTTTTATTTTGTCGAGCTTCATTTTGAATTGTTTGTAGCGCAAAAACAATATCACCCCCAACCATACCCCCCGCAGGAAGTTCAAAGGTTAAGACATTGGTTGGTTTATTTTTACCTCTGAACTGTTCGTTTAATTTTTTTACTGAATGATCATTATCAAAACATAAATTGGTTTCTTCAGTAATAGGTAAGATCTGATGAATACGGTATAAAAGCGGCAATAGCTGAGGCATAAATCGACACCATTGTCGCTCTTGTATAATAAGCTTGTCTTTAAGTGTTTGCCTAGTCCGATAATTTTGCTGCATGAATTACGATTTATGAATAGTAGGTCGTTGTTGTGCATCCCGTTGGTCATAAGCTCTGACAATACGACTGACTAAAGGATGCCTTACGACATCTTGCGCCTGAAAACGCATAATTTCAATCCCAGAAATCCCTTCCAAGGTTTCTACAGCATCTTTTAATCCAGATTTTACATTCGAAGGAAGATCGATTTGACTTATATCCCCGGTAATAACCATTCTGGACCCAGGTCCTAAACGTGTTAAAAACATTTTCATTTGTGCGGTGGTGGTATTTTGTGCTTCGTCTAAAATAACATAAGCATGTTCAAGTGTACGTCCACGCATAAAAGCCAATGGGGCAACTTCAATTTCACCATTAGTGAGGCGTTTTATAACTTGATCACCAGGCATCATGGCATGTAGAGCATCATATAAAGGGCGAAGATAAGGATCTATTTTCTCTTTCATATCACCAGGTAAAAAACCTAAACGTTCACCAGCCTCAACCGCAGGGCGTGAAAGTATAATACGATCGACTTGACCAGAGAGTAACATGGAAACTGCTTGAGCAACGGCTAGGAAAGTCTTTCCAGTTCCAGCAGGACCAATTCCGAAAACCATCTCATGTTTGAATAGTAGCTTTAAATACTCTGCCTGCCCAGCTGTACGTGCAGAAATTGTGCCTCGGCGCGTGGTAATGCTTGGGGCATTGCTGATTGCAGAATCATTTTGTTCTGTAACTTGTTCAGGAGTATAAGTGTGATTGGCTAGAAGTCCATCTTGGGTCATTCGAATAATTGTATTCACAATGCTTGAGTTAATGTCTTTTTGATGAAATATATGACGATAGAGATTGGTTAAAACAGCTTTGGCCAGTTCAACTTGTTGTAAGCCCCCTTCGACAACTACATAATTCCCTCGGCATCCCAGTTTAATTTGTAATTCTTTTTCGATTTGCACCAAATAACGATCATGGTCGCCAATTAAATGAGCCAGTAGCAAATTATCATCAAATTGCAACGTTGCTTTGGTCGTTGATTCGTTCATTTGCTCTTCTGAGATTACAAGAGGGATATTATATTTTTGTTCGCTCAAAGGGGGATGCTTTCTTTAACAAGGTTACCAGATAAAGAGAAAGTTAAACATTCATTGACTTCTACTAAATGTTCTTGACCAATAAGACTTTCATCGCCTTGAACATGTACTGCTTGAAGATACGGGGATTTTCCAGCTATTTGACCCTCTTTACGTCCTTTATTGGTGAATAATATAGGAATTGTACGCCCAACAGTATCTTGATTAAATTTCGTTTGCTGATCTTTAAGAACGGCTTGTAATTCTTGCAAACGGGCGTCTTTTTCATTTTCGAGAACTTGGTTGGTGGAAACAGCTGCAGAGGTGCCTGGGCGAGGGGAGTATTTAAATGAGTAAGCCATCGCAAACGTAATATCGTTAACCAGCTTCATAGTTGCTTTAAAATCATCAATACTTTCCCCAGGATGGCCGATAATGAAATCTGAAGATAAAGCAATATCGGGTCTGGCTTTTTTGATCTTATCAACAAGTTCGTAGTATTCTTTTGCTGTGTGTCCTCGATTCATGGCCTTTAATACACGATCAGATCCAGATTGAACGGGCAAATGTAAAAACGGCATTAAAGCAGGCAGGTCACGATGTGCAGCAATTAACGAATCACTCATATCGTTAGGATGAGATGTTGTATAACGAATACGTTTCAACCCTGGGATGGTTGATAATTTTTCTGCCAGTTTAACCAGATCCCAAATATTTCCATCAGGGCCTTGCCCATGATAAGCATTTACATTTTGTCCCAGTAAAGAGATTTCTTTGACACCCAGTTCGCATAGACGTGTTGCCTCATCTATAATAGCTTGAACTGGCCTGCTTTCTTCGGCACCTCTTGTATATGGAACGACACAGAAAGAGCAGAATTTATCACATCCCTCTTGAATAGTTAAAAAAGCTGTATGTCCTTGTGCTTCTTCTGGAGCAGGAAGGAAATCAAATTTACTTTCAACAGGAAAATCTGTTTCAATGACATTCCCAGATTTGCGTGCTATGTCCAAGATCATTTTAGGAAGGCGGTGATAAGTTTGTGGCCCAAAAACAATATCGACATAAGGAGCACGTTTTAAAATAATCTCGCCTTCTGCTTGAGCAACGCAGCCTGCCACAGCGATAATAGTTTCTTGGCCTTGCTCTTCGCGATATTCTTTGATTTGTCTAAGACGCCCTAACTCTGAAAAAACCTTTTCCGTCGCTTTGTCGCGAATATGGCAAGTATTCAAAATTAAAATATCTGCTTTTTCAGATTTATCAGTGACTTTATAGCCCAGTGGGCGCAGTAAATCGACCATGCGATTACTGTCATACACATTCATCTGGCATCCCCATGTAATTACATGCAAAAACCGTTCTGTTGCTTGTGTAGAGTGTGTCATATTTGAAAAACTGGTGTCAACCATTCGCTAAGCAGCCTATTATATAAAAAAAAGATAGCTATAAGGCTTTTTTTAAAGAAAAAATGAGCCAAGCTATCTTTTTATAAAAATTAGAGGGTTGATACAAGTATTTTATATATGTTTGACCTTTAATTCCGCAGAAAAAATATCCCCTTCAAAGCGAATGGCACCTTGTAAGCTTTTGGAAAGTGTCTCAAAATGATTCCTGAAACGTAGAGCTAAATCTTCGGCTTGTTTATGATAGGCTTTTGGATCCGTCCAACAATGCACGGGATTTAAAAGCTCTGTTGGTATTCCATCTACTTTGGTTGGAATTTGCAATCCAAAATGTTCTTCAGTTTCAAATGGAACTTTGCTCAAAGAGTGATTTAATGCCATGTTTAATAATTGGCGAGTATGAGGTAATGAGAAACGTTTACCAATGCCATAAGCACCACCACTCCAACCAGTATTCAGTAACCAACACTGAATCTTTGGATTTTCTTCAAGGCGTTTCATCAGTAATGCACCATAAACATCTGCTGGCCTAGGGAGGAATGGCGCGCCAAAACAAGGGCTAAATGTTGCTTTGGGTTCCTTGCTAAGACCGCTTTCAGTGCCAGCAATACGAGCCGTATATCCCATTAAAAAATGGAAAATTGCTTGTGCATTGGTGAGTTTCGAAATGGGGGGTAATACTCCAAACGCATCCGCTGTCAACATAACGATATTGAGTGGTTGGCCACCTTTACCTGTTTCAGAGGCATTCGGAATGAAATTTACAGGATAACAAGAGCGCGTATTTTCAGTCAAAGAGTTATTATCGAAATCGGGAGAGGCATCAGAATTCAAAATAACATTTTCAAGCACAGAGCCAAAACGCAAAGAAGCATCCCAAATTTCAGGTTCTGTTTTCTTATTGAGATTGATGACTTTGGCATAACATCCACCTTCAATGTTAAACACACCAGTTTTAGACCATCCATGCTCGTCATCACCAATCAAAATACGCTCTGGGTCAGAGGATAATGTTGTTTTTCCGGTGCCAGAAAGGCCGAAAAATATGGCAACGTCACCGCTTTTGCTGATATTAGCAGAACAATGCATGGATAAAATATCTTCTGCTGGAAGTTGCCAGTTCATTGTAGAGAAAATAGATTTTTTAATTTCACCAGCATATTGCGTACCACAAATAACTATTAATCGTTCTTTAAAGGAGGTGGTAATAGCCGTCGGTCCATGTGTGCCACAGCGGTCGGCATTTAAAAACAGATGAGGCGCATGTAAAATAGTATAAGGTTGTCTGCTATTTTGTTTAACTTCTTCTTTTTCTTCTTCTGTTAAATCTTCGGGTCTGACAAACATATTTCTGGCAAAAAGCGCATGCCAAGCATTGGTTGTGATTAATCGGATTGGTGTGCAATGATTCATATCTCGGCCAGCATATAGATCTTGTATATATAATGCTTGCCCTTGAAGGTAACCACCAACCTCCGATAAAAGTTGTGTAAAATGAGCTGGGGAAAGTTTGTGATTAATATCGCCCCATTGAATTTGATCGCTGATCCCAGCCTCATCGACAACAAATTTGTCGCCTGCTGCACGTCCAGTGTAATATCCTGTTTTTACGACAAAGGCACCATCTTTGGATAAAATGCCTTCTTTATTACGAATTGCATGTTCAATCAGTTCAGCGCGAGACAGATTTATGTATAGAGTAGGTGCTTTTACTATTCCAGTTCCTTGTAGAAAGCTGGCAATAGCATCGTCTACTTGTTCATGATCACCGTGAGTATAAGAAAGGCTAAGTGATGCTCCTGTCACATAAGGTTTTATAACATTATGTGGTAAGGAAGAAGAATATGTCATAATTTTCAGAACCCTGATTTTTTAAAGTATAGGTTCATCATATTAAATAGTGAAAATTTCTAAAAAGGCTATTCACAAAAACGCTAGTTTATATCAATAGTCATTAAATTATTCAGAAAATTGAATATCACCTTGATAAAGAAGTAATATTAAAAATATTTATATGGTTTTTTTAATGTCTTCCTCTGACTTTCCTTGTCGTAAGCACGCAGTACCTTTTGCAATGATATCCCACGCTTTTTGTGAGAGTTGCTTTCTATTTTTAAAATCTTCGGGGTAAAGGGGATCATGATAAATAATTGAAGCTCTCATATCAGACCATTTACAAAAATCCCATAAATGTGGTGTCAGTTCCATATCACCATACCAAGAGTAGATCGGGCGGCGCAAACGATTAACAGGTAACATCCCTAAACGATCATAAACAACAGAAATAGGTTGAATAATAGGAATAGGATAAGTGACATTTTTGCTGATAGGTTTTGCTAGAACGAAAAAGGATGATAAAAATGGTGCTAGGTGAGAACCTTCTGTTGAGGTGCCTTCTGGAAAAAGAATTAGGTTACCACCTTCCTCTAGTCGTTTTTCCATAGTTTGTTGTTCTTTGATGGTTGATTGACGTTGTCTGCTGACAAATAAAACACGTCCCAAGCGGCATAAGGTGCTTATAACAGGCCAAGATCCAATCTCTTCCTTAGCAACAAAAGCCCCCGGTAGTAATCCTCCAAGAACAGGAATGTCTAACCATGATGTATGATTAACAATATAAATTATTGGTCGTTTTGGCGTGCCTGATTGATTATTTTGATTTTCAAGTTTACCAAAAATACGGAGATCAAGCCCGAGTATTCGACAAACATTTCTCCAATAAAACCGAGCAAAATTGATTTTTGTCTTTCCTGATAGTTTTATAAAAAAGCTTTGAAATGGCATACAAATTACGGTCCATCCCAAAATAATGATAATTTTTCTGGTTGCTCTTATTTTTTGATAAATTGTTGAAAATTTGGATAAAAAATGTGGATAAGTTATTGGAAGATTCTGAATATCAAAGGCTATGTATTGTTTTTTTTTGTCAGAAGAGCGCAAAAGAGAGTGGTTCATTTTGGATGAAGACGGTTTAAAGAGAATTTTTTGCAAGTTTTTTTTGAAAAGAGAAATATATTTCAAGGTATTATAGCTTATGTCAAAGGTTTTGAAAATTTAATGAACGTTCTGCCAACAGTAGTTCGGCATTCTATAAGAAGTTTGATGGAACTACAAGAAGATGTCTTAATAATCCTTGATAAAATGTTGTATATATATCACTATTTTTTTATAGTGTACATATTTTGGTTTTTCTGTCGTTTTTTTTTAATAATTATGTGGTTTTAACTATTCTGTTTGGGATAAAGGCTATTTTTAATAGTGTATAATTCAGGTTTGGTAATTATATTCTTTTTGCAAAAAGTAGAAACTTACTTAAGGTTATGCCTTAACATCATGATCTATAGAGGGAATCAGGGTTTGTTGTTCATTGAATTACAATTAAAATATTATAATTTGTTGAATAAGATGAATGTTTCAAAGATTCTATCCCGCGTGTGTTGGGGGGTAACTGCTGGAGTGTGTTCATCTATTTATACAGTTTTGGCTGCGGACCCTCAAACCTATCGAGTTGAAATTCGTCCTACAGGTAACGCTGATATTGATGCAACATTATCGGATGTATCAAACCTTGTAACTTTAAAAAAAACCAAAGCAGTTGGTTCCTTTGCTTTGTCTGGGCGTATTAAAAGCGATTATGAGCGCTTACAAAGTGCTATGGATAGTTTTGGATATTATGATGCCAAAATCAAAATTGAAATTGGTAATGCTGAAGCTGTGTCAGAAAACAAAGAACAGAAAAAAAAGAAGAAGAAAGATGAAGCATTTTCTAATGTGAAGCGAGTTACCAATTTAACGAATACTATAGATGGGAACAACCCAGATTTACCTAATTTTATTGGTCATATCCCAGATAATCAAGACGCAGTCGTTGTAATACATATTGATAAAGGAAATCAATATCACTTGGGCAAAATCGAACTGGTAGAAAAGAAAACTCAACAACAAGTTGAACCTAATAACAAATCGACCAATTTAAAACCTCAAGAGATTTCAAAAACGATTACGCTAACAGACGACCAACAAAAAGCTTTTGCTTTGAAATCAGGCCAACCTGCGGCGTCTTCTGACGTTGTTGCTGCCAAAGGACGTTTGTTGACTTCTTTACGAGAGGATGGCCATGCCTTGGCCAAAATTAATGATCCAGTAGCATATCTGCGCCCTGATACCAAGACACTAGATATTGTCTATGAAGTACAACCTGGCCCTATTGTAGATTTAGGCGATATTGAGTTTAAAGGGTTGGAGAAAGTTCATGAAGATTTTATAAGAAAGCGTTTGTTGCTAAGTGATGGGCAATTATACCAACCTTCTAAAATTGAATCAGCAAGGCAAGATCTTTCCTCTCTTGGTGTTTTTTCTAGTATTGATGCAACAGCGGGAACCAAGCTTGATGCAAATGGACGCTTACCTCTTTTATTGACGTTTAAAGAAGCAAAACGTAGATCCGTTAGTTTTGAAGCAGGTTATTCAACAGATTTAGGAGGTCGTTTAGGCGTTCGTTGGTCACATAAAAATTTATTTGGTAATGCAGAAAAATTAAATTTAGTTGCCTTGGCAACGGGGTTAGGGGGGACTGCTCAAAAAGGTATTGGATATGATATTTATGCAGACTTTACGAAACCTGACTTTAAACGAAGAGATCAAGAACTTAATGCACGTATAGAGGCTGTAAAACAAAATTTGTATTCTTATGATCAAACTGCTTTTTTAATCAAAGCTGGGCTTAATCGTAAAATTAATAAACATTGGAGAGTTTCTGGTTATTTGGGTGCTATCCAAGAGCATATTATACAACGGCAATATAAAAATGATTATTCTTTATTAAATGTTCCTTTGGGTGCACGTTATGATAATACCGATCTTGCGAGCCCTATGATGTCTCCTACACATGGTATGAAAGCTTCTGTTTTGGCAACGCCGACGGTGTCGTTTGGGGATGGTACTATTTTCTTTGCAATTTTAGAGGGCAGTGCTTCGACGTATTTTGATTTAGCCAAAACAGGACTAACAAAACCAGGGGATAGTGTATTCGCATTCCGAGGAACAGTGGGCAGTATTCAAGGTGCATCAAGAATGAATCTTCCACCTGATCAACGTATGTATGCTGGTGGAACCTCAACAGTCAGAGGTTTTCGTTTTCAAGGCGTGGGCCCTCAATTCCATGGAACAAAATATGCTGTTGGTGGTAAGGCAATGGATGCTGGAACCGTAGAGTTTCGTCAAAAGTTAACAGAATCCTTTGGTACACAAGCTTTTATGGATGCGGGTCAAGTCAGTAAAACCAGCATGCCTTTTGAAGGGGATGTTCGGGTTGGTGTTGGTGCGGGTGTAAAATATTATACGCCATTAGGGCCTATTCGTTTTGATATTGCTGTGCCAGTTAATCGCCCACCGCGCGGGGATAAATTCGAGGTTTATATTAGTTTGGGTGAGACGTTTTAATTATGGATACAGAGTCACAGACTGCAACGAAACAACTAACATATAAAGTACGCTATCCTATTTTATGGCGTTTGATAATTTTCTTTATCGCTCTATGCAGCACGATTATTGTTCTTATATGTGCTGTGTTTGTTTTTGTTAATACACAAATAGGTAGAAACTATATTGCAGACAAGATCGAACAGACAACTGATGGTCATATTCGAATTCAAGGTTTATCGGGGTTTTCCCCTAGTGATTTAACCATCGCCCAAATACAGTTTAACAATGATGCGGTCGGGGTATGGGCGGAGGTAAAAGAGGTGCAATTAAAATGGTCACCTCTGGCGTTATTATCCAATGAAATTTCTATTCGTTCTTTGGTAGCCAAAGAAATTGATTTTTACAATTTACCACCAAAGCCTGAAAAAACAGATAATAACATTACTCAAACAGAACATAGATTTGCTGATTTACCCTATCAAGTTAATATTCAACATCTTCAAATAGATCATTTTTTTATTTCAGAGCAAATTGCCAAAAGAAATATATCGATTAGTGTTGATGGAAAAGTAAAAATTCGTAATCTTTCCAAAATAATGAACATTGACACATTAAAGGAAGCCTTCATGGCACATCCTAAATTACGTCTTTTAGCTGTAAAACAACCTGCGGATTTTCAATTTGGAGGTAAGATTAGCGGCAGCGTAGAAAATAAAGATGGAAAAGAGTATAATGCACCGTTTCTCCCTTTGCATTTTTCTATCATGCTACCTGAATATCCAAAGCCTAACAGTAATAATGAATTAAAAATTTATCTTGGTTTAGGAGAAGAAATTTAATGCAGCCCATAGATCAGCAAACAACAGAATTACAAAAAGTAACCAAGAAGAAATGGCGTCAACGCCATCGTTTTTTATGGGTTTTAGGATGGTTGTTTGGGAGTTTGGTCGGTTTGGTTGTCGTCGCCATAGCTTGCTTGATAATTTTTGCAAATACACAAAAAGGGCAACATTATCTAGCCAAGCAGATTGGAGAATTAACTGGGCACAGTGTTGAGGTTAGTGGACTGTCCGGATCTTTTCCTAATCATTTGCGTGTGGATACAATAGAGCTGAAAGACCCTAAGATTGGGGTTTGGTTATCGTTAAAACAAACAGAACTTGATTGGTCTTTGCTGGCATTATTGCGTAAAGAAATACATGTAGATCGGTTATATGCCAAAGAAGTTAATGTTTATAATTTGCCCTCTTCGTCTGAACCTGCTTCAGCAAAAGATAGTTCAAGTTCGACTTCTGATATAGTAGTGTCTGCAAATATTAACGATATACAAATTGATAAATTATTTGTTGCGGATAAGGTTGCTCCTATCGATATCGCAGTAGGTCTCAAGGGTAAAATATTCATTCAAAATGTTTTGAAGGTTGCTGACTTTCAATCATTTAATGACTTATCGAATATTCATTTATCTTTGCATCTTTGGGAGTTAAATCAAGCAACAGACCTTCAATTACTAGCGGAAATTGGTAACCAAAAAATTGATAAATCTTCGTTAATAATTAATGCAAAACAGCAGTCTGATGGGTTGATTGAACGTTTATTAAAAATGGATCAGCTAACACCATTGTCTTTGAGTCTTTCTCTAAAAGGTCCTTTTGATAAATTACAAACAAAAATTGATCTCTCTGCAGCTCAAACAAAATTGAATGTAAATGGGGATATAGATCTTATTCATTCTGCAATGGATATCGCATTAACAGGTCATTCACCTGCTATGACATTAAGCCCCACGATTGGTTGGGGAGGATGGAATATAGATGCCAAACTTCATGGTGCATTTCAATCTCCTGCAGGGGCAGGTAAATTTGAGTTGACCGACCTAGCTGCCGGTGATGCGATGGTTAATAAATTACTGTTACAGTTCAAGGGAGAAGATTTAACTTCGTTGGCGGGTAACCAAGATAAAATCAGCAGTCCTTGGGTAAGGTTAAATTTGGTGGCTGATGGTCTTCGTATTCCAGGGGCTAAACCTAAGTTACTTGCGGGCAGTCCTTTGTCATTGGATGTCGTTTACCATCCCAAAGAAAAGGATGAATCTGTTGATTTGCAAATTAACCATCACTTAATTAAAGTTTTTGGTCGCATTTTTATAAAACCTGCTTTGCATGGAAGCCTTGAGCTATATGTTCCAGAGCTGAAACCTTTGGCTGAAACAGGGAATGTTGATTTAAAAGGATCAACTGTTCTGAATATGGCGTTCGATTTGCCTGAGGATCCTAAAAATCCTATTCATATCGATCTTGATGGTCCATTGATGATTACAGGTGGATTGCCAATCGCAGTGCAAATGATTGGTCAGCAAGGTCATATTGGTTTGCATGCTCAAGTTACACAAGAACCAAAGCAAAAAGTGATACTTCAATCTTTGGTATTTAATGGCAAGCAAGTTAATTTAAATGCTCAAGGGTCATTGATTGACGAACAAGTAAAGGCTTTGCTTAATTTAGAAGTCAAAGATTTGTCTGCGGCGGCACCTATGGTGAAGGGTAAAGCAAATGCTCAAATGAATATCGATGGTTCTTTGCAGGATTTGGCAGCAACATTAAAATTATCTACAACATTAAGTACAACTGCTAATAGTGGTTATGTGTTACGCCCCAGCCAGTTGGAATTAACTGCAAATGCGCAACATGTTACGTCTAGACCCATTGCAGTAGTTGCCTTGATGGGCAATTTAGATCAAACCCCTGTTAATATAAAGCTTCAAGCAGGGCTTGCTGAAAAGGAAAAGCAATATTACCTAAAGCTTGAGCAGATGGAATGGCGTGGTTTAAAAGCTGTAGCTGACATAGTTTTACCTGAAAAGAGTATGTTACCTATTGGGACTATAAAATTGGATGTTGCACGTCTATCAGATTTTGGTCGTTTAATTAACCAAAAGATTGATGGTAATATTCATTTAGATATTCATAGCTTAGCAGAAAAAACATCAAAATTATTGATTGATTTGAACAGTCAGATAAGTATGCCTCAAGCTAAGATAGGAAAAATTGCTTTATCAGGTTATGTTGATAATCCTGTTGGCAAACCAAATGTAAATTTAAAACTGCAAGCCAATCAATTACAAGTTCCTAAGGTTGTTCAAGGAAATGCTTTGATGACTGCCAGTGGTGGGATGGATGCTTTAAAACTGACATTAAATGGTAATTTCCCTTCTCTTTTAGATGCAAAAGGCAATATAGATACAGCTTTAGTTTTGGATTTGCTTAAGAAAAAGGTGGATATTCAAAAATTTACAGCTTTGGTCAAAGGGGAAAATATACGTTTATTGGCACCTCTACAGGCTGAATTTGGTGAAAAATGGAGCGTTAATCGTTTAAGATTGTCTGTTGCCCCTGTGGGTGCCGCCCCAGCGACTGTTGATATTGCAGGCACAATAAAACCAAAACTAGCTATAACCGCGTCTATTCAAAATATTACCCCTGCATTGGCGAAACCTTTTGCTCCTGATCTACATGCCAAAGGTGTGATAAATATACAGGCACAATTAAAAGGCTCTCTTGAAAAACCTCAGGGAAATATCCGCTTAAATGCCCAGAATATGCAACTGACCACGGGTAGTGCGGCTTCATTACCGCCAGCACAATTAACCGCATTGGCCAATTTGAATGGAACTACTGCTAATTTAGATACCAGACTTCAAGTTGGGCAAAAAGTAAATGCTATTGTTAATGGAACGGTGCCTTTGCAACCTAAAGGGAATATTGCATTAAGACTGAATGGTGATATTGATCTAGCCGTGGCTAATGCAATTGTTGGTGCTTCTGGGCAGCAAGTGAAAGGCCTTATTAATATAGCTATGTTGGTTAATGGAAGCATGAGCTCTCCAGCGATTACAGGGGCTATTCATTTAACTAAAGGTAGTTTTAGAGATTATGCTCAAGGGGTTACTTTAAGAGATGTTCAAGCTTCTATTTTAGGGCAAAGAGATCGTATTGTGTTGCAATCTTTTTCTGCAAAAGCAGGAGAGGGAAGTATGAACGCAGATGGTCAAATTGGTATTTTTCAACCTGGTATTCCTGTTAATTTGCATTTCGGTATGAACAAAGCCAAACCATTAGTGAGTGATTTACTTACAGCGATATTGGATGGTGACATTAATATTAAAGGAATGGCAAAAACACGAATAGATGTAGGCGGAACAGTTAAAATTAAGCGTGCTGATATTAATATTCCTCATTCTATGGCGCGTTCGGTTGTCCCTTTGAAAGTCATACGCCCTGGGGATAAGGTTGAAACATCGCAGAGCAGTGGTACAGGGCCTGAAATTGGTTTGGATTTGACGATAAAGTCAGCAGGGCAAATTTTAGTTCGTGGCTTTGGCTTATTTACCGATATGGCGGGTTCTTTACATATTGGTGGTACAGCCAATGCACCCAAAATCAGTGGTGGCTTTGAAATGCAAAATGGTCATATTGATATGGCTGGTATTTCTCTTGAATTTACCAGAGGGATTATTGGCTTTAAAGGAAGTAACGTAGATCATAAAATTGATCCTTCTTTGGATTTTGAAGTTAAAAAATCAGTAGAGGGTAATACAGTAAGCTTAGGCATTACAGGCTATGCCAGTTCTCCTAAAATCTCTTTAAGTTCTTCTCCACCATTATCTCAAGATCGTGTCTTGGCCATGTTATTGTTTGGTGTTGATTCACAAAGTTTATCGACAACACAAATGGCTGAAATTGGTGTGGCTTTGGCGACCTTAGGCGGGGAAGGTAGCGGGTTTGATCCTATAGGGACAGTGCGCAAATCCCTAGGACTGGATCGCTTGTCTGTTGGTGGGGGAAGCAGCAGCAGTAACCAAGGCCCGTCTTCAGGAACCAGCGTTTCTGCAGGAAAATACCTTATGAAAGGGGTATATTTGGGTGCAAAGCAATCCACAGGAACGCAAGGAACACAGGCAGAAATGCAAGTCGATATTACCAAACGTCTCAAAGCAACAGCTACTGTTGGTACAGGTGAAGATAAATCTGGGTTTGTAACACCAGATAACGATCCTGGCAGTAGCATTGGGTTATTATATAAATTTGATTACTAAAATTTATGTGGCTTTGTGTTTGCGAGCCATTTCTTGTAAAATAGAAGTGGCCTTTTTTACGACATCACTCCACACTCTTGGGCGAGTCTGGCGAACAATTCTGATTTTTGGATACCAAGGGCTATATTCTTCTCCTGAAATCCAGCGCCAGCAATTGTCAAATCTATCTAATAAAATTGCAGGACATCCAAGTCCTCCAGCAAGGTGAATAACCGAAGTATCAACAGAGATGATGATATCTAAATTCATCAATATCGCAGCAGTATCATCCATATCCTGGACTTCATCCATAGGATTAAATATAGAGATATCGTTAGGAAGATTATGAATTTGATCTGCATAATGTCCCATTTGTAAGCTAACAAAAGTAGTATTTTCTACAGAGCGTAATAAAGGTATCAGTTTCGATAAATCAATAGAGCGTTTGTTATCAGTCATCATAGCATGAATCTCACCAGGGTGAGGGGAACCTCCCCAAACGAGACCAACTTTAAGTTGTTTGGTTTGAGGCAGTTTATTTTTCCAATAAATAACTTTTTTACGGTCAGCTGTTAGATATGGTTTAAATTTGTCTTTTCTTGGATCAGCACTCAAGGCTCTGGGCAAGGAAATAAAAGGGCAATGCCAATCAAATGGTGGGGGTTCTTCACCTCCAACTTTCACTTTGGGTTTACCTTTAAGGCGCTCACATAGTCCTTTCATGGTTTCAGCAATCCATAATTCTACAATAGCACCCCGTTTGATAAGTTCTGGTACATAACGGAGGTACATTAAGGTATCCCCAAGGCCTTCTTCTTGAGTAATTAAAATCTTTTTCCCCGTAATATCCATGGTATCGGTAAGCGTAGGGAGAAGTGTTTCTTTGGGTAAAGTGCTGTGATTAGGAGTGTCAAGACGCCATTCATGTTCAACCCACCCTTGATAGTAATATTCAGCTTTCAGCAAACAGATAGAATAATTAACGCGTAACGCTGGCCAATTTGGTTGAAGCATAATAGCTTTGCGATAATATAATAAAGCCTGTTCTGTATCATTAACTGCATTATGATAAGAAGCAAGATTTGCAAGGATTGTTACGTTATTTTCATTATGTTTTTCTAAAATACTGTAGAGTTTTAACGTTTGCGGATATTTTCCCGCTTCAAAAAGGATTGTCGCTAAAATATTGAGTAGCCTTGCTTGATTTTTGGAGAAGGCTAAGCATTTTTTTATGTATAGAACGGCTTTGGCAGATTGTTTTGTCTGCTGTAAAACACTGGCATAACCAACATAAAGCAATTCGTCTTTCGGATGATTTAATAATGCTTCATGATAAACCTCAAAAATCGAAGGGTATAAATTGTAACTCCCTAGATACGGTTCCAATTCGGCACAGCTGTGGCGTTGTGGTGAATCTTTGAGTTGTTGTGCAAGGCATAAATGATATGCAGCTTCTTTTGGTTGATTACAGCCAGCATAAGCAATACCAAGTAAAGTCATAATTGCTTGGCTCAGTTTATGATTTTTATATGGAAGCAGTAAAGTAAGTGCTTGCTCAAATTTTCCTTGGTGTAAAAGGAGGTTCGTTTGATTAATGAATGTATCATCAGGAGACTTTAAAAAATTTGGCATTATTGATCAACAAAATAAAAGGTCAGAAACTATACGATTATTTATCAAATTTATTCATATTTTCCCAGTATTTTAATTTGCTGGTTTTACCAATCCCAGGATTAAATATATTGCAAGGGTCTAGCGTTTGATAGAATTTTCTTAATGTTTCTTTGGCATGATACAAATGACCAACATTATGTTCTGCTGGATATTCTGCACCTCTGTCATTCAAGATCTTTAACATTTCCTCTTCAAGTGCAAAGATATCATTGCCTTTATGGATAACATAGTCTTGATGGAAAACATGACAGAAGAAATGACCATAATAAAGCTTATGCATACATTTGCTCTCAATTTCAGAGGGAAGCGTTTCGAGCCACTCTTTATCATTACGACGTAAAGCAATATCTAGGGCGAGTATATTTTCGACAGTTTTATGATGAATAGCACGATATCGAACAGCTGCCCCAGCAACGGCAAAGCGTTGTAAAAAAGCTTTACGACCTTCATCGGTATTACATTCAAAATATTGGCCAGAAGATCGCTTTTGAAAGAATTTTTTTAGATAGGAGCTTACTTGATCAATATCAGCTTTACCAACTTTTAAGAGTAAGTGATGCTGATATGTATTTGCATAGTGATTCATGCGTTGAGGTAAATGTTGTGGAAATAAAGTGCTGGCAAACTGGAGTATTTTATCACTGAGGTGCTCAGGTAAAAATTTAAATTTTTTAGAGAAATAATCAAAGCGATTTTTTAATTTAAAAAGTAATGGAATATAATCCGTTCCGAAAAAATTAATAAACAAGAAAGTATCTTTACCGTAAACAGCGGCAATATCATAGGCATCTTTATGAATATACTCTCCAGAAACAGGTATAATATGTTGTGATAACAGATCATAGCGTATTTGTGTTAAATCATCTGGATTATTAGTCCCAATATAGAACACTTTTGTTTCTTTTTCTTGTGCGAAAGAATCCAGCCTTACAGCAAAAATTGCAAGTTTTCCCGCGCATCCTGATGCTTCATGTAAATGTGTAGGGTTTGCATTATAACGTGCAGGGGTAGGGGCATTAACTTGGCAGACAACTTCTTTATAATGATGATCAGAGCAATATTTATCTGTTTTTTGTATGTGTGAGGCGTTAAATTGACCGTTTTCTAAACGTGTTAAGATTTCTTCTGGAGTATTTCCTAAATCAATACCTAGATGATTAACTAACTCTAATTTTCCTTCTGTAGTATATTGTGCAAATAAGGACATTTCTGTATAGGCTGGGCCTCGTTGTACTAATGCCCCTCCTGAATTATTACAAATGCCTCCTAGCACAGAGGCTCCAATACAAGAAGAACCAATAACAGAATGCGGTTCACGTGCATAAGGTTTAAGTTTTTTTTCAAGTTCATTCAAAGTAGCACCAGGTAAGCAAACAACCTGTTCTGCATTATTGATAAGATATATATTCTTCATTTTCATCGTGTTAATTAATACAATATCACGATCATAATCATTACCATCAGGGGTTGATCCCCCTGTTAATCCTGTATTCGCTGCTTGCATAATCACAATAGTATTTGCGTTAACGCAAGCTTGTAAAATATACCATTGTTTCAGTAATGTATCTGGTTGAACAACAGCGATTGCCCTACCTGACCCATATCGAAAACCATTGCAAAATAATCCCATCTTGTTAGGGCTGGTTATAATATTTCGAGCTCCAACAATGTTCGTTAAGGAAGATACTAGTTGCTGCTGAGTAAGGGATAAAGGTAAAGAGGGGCGTTTATTTTTGAAAAACATGATGGTTATAAACTTTATTATAAAATATTTTTTATTAATGATAAAAATAAAGAAATCGTATAATAACCTAAAAAAACTATTTATCAAAAAAAAAGAGGGTTATTTAAACCCTCTTTTTTGATAACCTGAAATTGATTAATTAAGCTGATTTCATAACTTCTGTTAATTCATTTAGAACAGTCGTTGTGTCTTTAGATTCTAAAACAGCAACTTCAGCTACGAAACGTTCTTGTGCAGCTTCAAATAATTTTCTTTCGCTGAAGCTTCCATCAAGACTGTCAACATTTCGGCGCAAGTCGCGTAAAACTTCGGCAATCTGAATAAGGTCACCAGAGTTAATTTTTTCTTGATAAACAACAGCTCGTCTGGCCCACATGCCTTTGTTATTTTGTGGCTTGCCCTTAATGGTCGACATGGCTTTGCTTACGATTTCTCTGGATGCAATTTTACGAAGTCCCGCTTTTTTTGCTTTTGACAAAGGGATACGTAAAGTCATTTGATTATCTGGAAAAGAGATTTGAATCATTTCCAGTTTCGTACCAGCGATATCTTCTACACCGATACGATCAACACGCCCAACTCCATGTGCGGCATACACGATGGCATCGCCTTCTTGAAAAGGAAAAGTATCTTTATTAGTTACTTCTTGGGTCGCGGTTTTCGCAATAGCAGCGCGTGCCATTTCATCTGTGACACCGCCTTTTGGGGAGGAACGGAATATATTCATTTAAACGACCTTATCATAATTTTGACATATTGTCACTAAAATTATTTATTCAGATTCGAAGAAACAATTGAGATATGTTCAATTAAATTTACCATTGAATACCATTCACAGGTGCAATCGGAGCACCTGTTGGATCGCCAATTTGCTCTAACAAATCAATTTCTAAACTGCGTGTCATGGTTAGCATCGGTAAAGAGTGTGGGCTTTCATCAAAGGGATTTTGTAAATCACTGCCGATTTTATCCAAGGCTATGAATAAGAACCCTACTAAAGCAGAGCCAAGCGGTGTTAACCAACCCAAAGTTTGTACCATAGAGAAAGGTAAGATAACACAAGTAATTTCAGTTAGAAAACGCGGTAAAGTAGAAAATTGAATAGATAAGGGCGTATTTTTAATTCTTTCCAAAGCGCCTTGAGCATTGGCAATATCAGACAAAATACGGTCTATTTGAGAGTGAATGGCACCATCAATCTTCTTTTTTTCACATTCCTGTGTAACCATTAATCCGATTTGAAATAAAACACCGTTGGGCTGATTTCTTAACCCTTTAATGTATTCTTGAATATGGACAGGTAACACACGTTTAACATTGCTATTTAATAAAGCATCTTTATTACGTAAGTGATATGCTAAAACATAAGCGTATCCAGCAATAGCACGGGTTAAATCTGGATGACCTTTTAAAATAGTAGAGCATTGTCTGGAAAAAGAACGACAATTATTGGTGATCAAGCCCCAATGAGATCTGGCCTCCCACCATCGATTATAGGCAGTATTATTTCTGAAATTCATAAATAATACGAGTACAGAGCCGATCATAGCTGTTGGTAAAGCTGATTGATCGAACATATCAATATGAAATAATTTATAACAAATAACAACCATCATATCCCATATGAATAGAATAAAAAGCGCCTTGATACTATCTTGTATGATAAATCTAAGGCCACGGCGGGCATTAACGACCATTAATTAATGTCTCTTATTGTTGTGGTTGCATTATTATAATAATAAATAGCTAATATATAAGTAAATTTAATGCTTACAAGAAAATATGTCATTTTTAAGAAAAAAAGATTTATATAAAATCCATTATTGCCAGAAATCACTTATCAGCTGCTCTTACCCGTTGACTTTCGGTGCGTAATTGCCCACATGCAGCCAAGATATCTCTGCCACGTGGGGTTCGAATAGGGGATGAGTATCCAGCTTGCATAATAATATCAGCAAATTTTTGCACTTGTTGGGTATGAGAAGGTTTATAATCGCTTCCTGGCCAAGGGTTGAATGGAATAAGATTAACCTTGGCATGAATACCTTTTAATAAACGAACCAATTCATGAGCTTCAGCTTCGCTGTCGTTAATACCGCGTAACATGATATATTCAAATGTAATACGTCGCGAATTGCTGGCTGCAGGATAACGACGACAAGCATCAAGGACATCTTTAATTGGATATTTACGGTTTAAAGGGACAATTTCATTTCGCAGATCGTCTCTGACAGCATGTAAAGAAATTGCCAGATTAATTGCCAAGTCACTTCCGCATTGATCCATCATAGGTACAACACCAGAAGTGGAGAGTGTAATTCTGCGCCTTGAGATACCGATACCCTCGTCATCCATAGCAATACGCATGGCTTTGGCAATGTTTTCATAATTATATAAAGGCTCACCCATACCCATTAAAACAATGGTTGATAATAATCTGGGGCGATCTGCCGTAGGCGTTGGCCATTCACCATAACTGTCTCTGGTAGCCATAAACTGTCCAATAATTTCTGCAGCACCAAGATTACGTACCAGATTTTGCGTGCCAGTATGACAAAAACGACAAGAAAGCGTACAGCCTACTTGAGATGAAATACAAACAGCACCACGATCTGCCCTGCGGTCTGGAATATAAACCGTTTCTGCCTCTTGACCGTCTCTGAATTGGAAAAGGAACTTACGCGTTTCGTCTTTAGAGGTTTGCTCAGTCACAACTTTTGGTCTACTGACTACACAGCGATCTAATAATTTGGCACGCAAAGGTTTGCCAATAGAAGTCATTTCGTTAAAGTCCGTGGCCCCTTTGTGATAGATCCAATGCCACAGTTGCTTAGTACGAAAGCGTTGCTCTCCCATATCCACCAAAAACTGTTCTAATTCAGCACGGGACATTCCCACCAGCTCAGTTCTACCGTCAGGTAAAACCGGTGAAGGAGGAGAAAATTGTGCAGATTTAGCCAAAATTCTGGCTTTTTCTTCTTGGGTTAAATCCATCAAAGAAGGAGAGGTAAGAGTTTCAGCAGCGCTCATAAAACAAGATATTCCAAAATAAGAGAAAAAGAGAAAAATTAAGAACGAAGATAAGAGCCATTAATGTCAATATATCCTTTGGTAAGATTACAACTCCATATCGTTGCTGTACCATTTCCCAAATGAAGATCAACTTTAATTTTAACGGTTTCTTCTGACATATGACGATCAACTATTGTGCGGTCATAATCAGACAAAACCCCACCTTCATGAGCCACCCAAACCCCACCAATAGAAACGGATAAAGTGTCACGATTAGCAGGCTCTCCAGCTTTTCCAACAGCCATAACAACGCGCCCCCAATTGGCGTCTTCACCTGTAATCGCAGTTTTGACAAGTGGTGAATTACCTATAGCCATCGCAATTTTATGGGCAGATTCGTGACTGACGGCTCCATCAACGGTAATTTCGATCAGTTTACTGACCCCTTCACCGTCTTTGATAACTAATAAAGCAAGCTCTTTCAGTATTTTTTCAAGGCTATTTGCAAAATCAGTCAGGCGTGGATCAGAAGCATCGGTAATCTCAGGAGTGTTGGCAATGCCTGTCGCGAATAAGAGGAGCGTATCAGAGGTGGAGGTATCAGAGTCTACGGTAATTGCATTGAAGGTTGTTTTAACTTTTTCCGACAATAATGCTTGTAAAACAGACGCGGGCAGTTTGGCATCTGTTGTTACAAAAGAAAGCATAGTTGCCATATCAGGGGCGATCATGCCACTGCCTTTTGCAATTCCTTGAATAATGACCGTTTCTGTGCCAATTTTGGTTTTCAAAGAATAGCCTTTGGCAAAGGTGTCTGTGGTTAAGATCGCTTGTGCGGTTTCTGTCCACTGATTATCATCAAGTTGTTGATAGAGTTTTGGTATAATATGTACAATTTTTTGATAAGGTAATTGTTCACCAATAACACCTGTAGAGGCTACAAATATTTCTTCTGCATGACAGCCAATAGCTTTTGCAGCAGCTTCAGCAGAATGTTGAACTGCTTCAAAGCCAGCTTTGCCTGTAAAAACGTTGGCAATACCTGCATTAACCAATAATCCTCTGGCTGTACCATTGCTTAAAACGCTACGACACCAATCGATAGGGGCTCCAGGGCATTTGTTTTTAGTAAATACACCAGCAACCGTTGTAGAAGGTGCAAATTCCATCAAAGTTAAATCCAAGCGCCCCGAATATCTCAACCCTGCTTCAATAGAAGCCAAGCGCACTCCAGGAACAGGAGGTAATGAAGGGAGAGCAACCGCTAGCGGAGAGGTTGGAAGTTTACTCATAATGAAAAGACCTTTGTCAATGAAGTGCAAAAGATTAAAAAATATTGGATTAATAATAAAACAGAAATAACATTTAATAATGATATTTTTAAGAATATAATCAATAGCGTCTAATCTTATAAAGACTAATATTCTATAATATGAACTTTTTTCAAGCTTTCTTCGTATAATTTCATAATTGCTTCTTTGGTTATTTGTTCTTTAATGCTTTGCCTGACAGAATTTAAGGGTGGAGTTGAGCTATAACGCTCGTTAATTTTTTGAAATAACACCCACCCATAATCCGTTTTAATAGGTGTTTTTGTATATTCATCATTGTGCAAAACAGAGATGGTTTGGGCAATAGAAGGTGTTAAAGTGTCTTCTTTAAACCAACCTATATCTCCTTGTTTTATTTTTCCATTTTGTAAATCAATAGAATAAATACTGGCAAGATCGGTAAAAGTATGTCCATCTTTGAGTTTTTGTAAAATAATTTGGGCTATTTCTGGAGTTTGAACAATAATTTGACGTAAATGCACTTCCTTGACATGCGGTTGATGTAAATAATGCGCGTTATAATAATGTTGAATTGCTTGTTCTGTTAAAAAAGGTTTTAGTTTTTCGAAAAAATAGGCTTGTGAAAGTTTTTGTTGAACCAGATTTTTAGTCGCCACTTGAATATCTTGCTGGACGGAGAGCTGCTTATCAATTCCATCTTTTTGAATTGCAACCATTAATGCACGGTCAACAATAAGTTGCTTAATAAGTTGCGGATATAACAATTCTTTTGGTAGAGATTTTAATTCTTGGGGTAGATTAGAAACTAAAGCTTCTACGTCCTCTACCGTAATGGGTTCATTATTTACACGTGCTAATATTTGCTTTGGATAATTTGTAATTTCTAATGAACTTGGTGGTGCTTTGATTGGTTCGGATGTGCTTAACAAAGAAGAAGAAAAGTTATCATTAGGTAAAGAAAGAGCGGATATGGCCTTTACTGGATAAGAAAAAATGATTGTTTGAGTAATCGTAAAAATATAAAAAATAAATTTCTTATTACGAAATAAAACAATCATTTTTATCTAAATTCAACCTTATTGAGCAGTAGGAGGTGAGGGTGGTTGAATGGTATATTTTTTAATCACAGCATCATTCTTAGTAATTTGACTTTGTTTTACTGTGTCATCAATAACAGTTTTAACATTTTGTTGGATTAGCTTTTGGCGGATCATTGGTGTTACTTTATCCAATGGAGGAACAGGAACCTCTTTATACGCTAAAACTTGAATAACGTGGTAACCAAATGGACTTTTTACTGGCGTGGTGCTGGTTGTGTTTGCTTTCATTGCAAATGCAGCCTTGGAGAAATCAGGAACAAGCTCATCAGCTTTTACCCAACCAAGATCGCCACCATTTTGACCAGCTGTTGCTTTATCGATAGAACTTGCTTTTGCAAGATCAGCGAATTTTTTACCAGCTTTTAATTCCTTAATGATTTTTTCAGCTTCTGCTTGTGTTTTTACAAGAATATGACGAATATGAGCCTCTTTTAAAGGTGGTTTATTCGCATAATTTTCATCATAGAATTTTTTTATTGCTTCTGGCGTAATTGTTGGTTCAACTTTATTTTTCAAGAATGCATCTTGAATAATACTTGTTTTAGCAAGTTTTAATTGTTTTTGAACTTCTGGCGTATTTTCCAAGTTTGCTTTTTCTGCAGCTTGTTGAACAGCTTTTTGGTCAACCATTTGATCAACCATCATAGGCAATAAAACACCAGTAGGGATTTGGCTTAATTGAGCAGGTAATAGTTTCCGAGCATCTAAAACATCACCAACAGTAATATTTTGACCATTAACCGTTGCGAGGACTGTGCTTTTATCTGCATTTTCCAAAGAAGAAGCATCGTTTGTTGCTGCTGCAACTTCAGCTTTAGCAGGCTTAGCAGGTTCTTTAGCTGGTTCAGCGGCCATTAAAGCAGTGCTAAAAAGACTTGATGTAATTAAAAGACTTGCCGCAAAACGAAAAGTTTTATTAGAAATAGACATAAAAATACCTTAAAAATGATAAAGTTAGTGTTTGTTTTAACAAATTATACTTGAGGGCAATTATATCACATGAAAAAAAAATTGTCTTTAGTCAAATTTGATTATTTGGTGAAGTGAGACAAAGTAAAGAATATTAAAAAAATATATATTCACGAATGTCTATGATATGATATTAAAAGCTTTTTAAATATAATTATTGTTGACTTAGTTCTGCCTGAATTTGGTTAAGTTTAAATGAGATTACTGACGGACCTTGTGCTGACAGGCAGAGTTACGGGGTCGTTGTTTGGAAAATATTGATGTTTGCAAAATTTGCCCGTGCCATTATGGGCACCTCTAATGAGCGTTCATTAAAAGCCTATCAACGGCGAGTGCCTAAAATTAACAGTCTGGAGCCTGAAATACAAGCTTTGGATGATGTGGCTCTTGCCAATAAGACGATTGAATTTCGCAAGCGTCTTGCTGATGGTGAAGAGTTAGACGCGTTGTTACCAGAAGCTTTTGCTGTAGTCAGAGAAGCATCAAAACGCGTTTTGGGTATGCGTCATTTTGATGTGCAGCTTATTGGTGGGATGGTTCTTCATGATGGTAAAGTCGCAGAAATGCGTACGGGTGAAGGAAAAACACTGGTAGCAACACTTGCTGTTTATTTGAACGCTTTGCCAGCTAAGGGTGTGCATGTAGTTACAGTAAATGACTATCTTGCTTCACGTGATGCAGAAGAAATGGGGCGTTTATATAATTTTCTTGGGTTGACGGTTGGTACAATTGTTGCCGATCTTAATGACAACGAACGTAAGGCTTCTTATCAAGCAGATATTACTTATGGTACAAATAACGAATTTGGTTTCGATTATTTGCGCGATAATATGAAATATAGTTTTGATGAAATGGTTCAACGTGACTTTTTTTATGCGATCGTCGATGAAGTTGATTCTATTTTAATTGATGAAGCACGGACTCCGTTAATTATTTCTGGCGTTGCCGATGACAGTTCGGATTTATACAGATCTGTTGATGAAATTATCAAAGAGATTGTCAAAGATCCTGAAAATTACGAAAAAGATGAGAAATTCAAAACTGTTATTCCGACTGAGATAGGAACAGAACGTATCGAAGCAACTTTACGTGACAAAGAGGTTTTACGTGAAGGGGGGCTTTATGACATCCATAATGTTGCCTTGGTTCATCATATGCAACAAGCGTTGAGAGCCCATACTTTATTTGCCAGAGACGTCGATTATATCGTTCGTAACGATAAAATTGTGCTGATTGATGAGTTTACTGGGCGTATGATGGATGGTCGTCGTTATTCTGATGGTTTGCATCAAGCTTTGGAAGCCAAAGAGCATGTAACGATTCAGCAAGAAAATCAAACATTAGCGTCAATTACATTCCAAAATTATTTCCGTTTATATCCTAAATTATCTGGGATGACGGGAACAGCAATGACTGAAGTTGATGAGTTTGCAGAAATTTACAAGCTAGATGTTGTCTCCATTCCAACAAATTTGACAGTTCAACGTCAAGATGAGCATGATGAAATTTATCTAAGTGCGAATGAAAAATATGAAGCAGTCAGTAAATTAATCGAAGAAATTCATGCAAAAAAACAACCCATTTTGGTAGGAACGACGTCCATTGAAAAAAGCGAAATTCTTTCTAACTTATTAACAAAAAAGAAAATTCCTCATAATGTGTTAAATGCACGTTTCCATGAAAAAGAAGCACAGATCGTTGCGCAGGCCGGTGGATCTGGTGCAATTACAATTGCAACCAATATGGCAGGTCGTGGTACGGATATTAAACTTGGGGGGAATGTTGAAATGCTTATTCAACAACGCCTCTCAGATATTGAGGACGAAGAAGAACGTAAACAAAAAGAACAAGAGTTACGTGAACATACAAAATTAGATCACGAACAGGTCAAAAGTAATGGCGGCCTATTTGTTATTGGAACGGAACGTCATGAAAGTCGTCGTATTGATAATCAGCTGCGTGGTCGTGCTGGTCGTCAAGGAGACCCAGGAAATTCACGGTTTTTCTTGTCTTTAGAAGATGATTTGATGCGTATTTTTGGTTCTGAGCGAATGAGCGGAATGCTCCAAAAAATGGGTTTAAAAGAAGGGGAGGCTATTGTACATCCTTGGATTAACAAAGCCCTTGAAAAAGCACAGAAAAAAGTTGAAGAACGCAACTTTGATATGCGTAAAAATACGTTGAAATATGACGATGTTATTAATGATCAACGTAAAGAAGTGTATTCTCAACGTCGTGAATATATGACTTTGGAAGATGTATCTGAAACTATTACGAACATGCGTAATGATGTGATTACATCAATGATTTTAAATTATCTACCAGAAAAATCATTCGCTGAACAATGGCAGACAGAAGAATTAACTCTTGAAGTTAAGCGCTTACTTAACTTAGATTTACCTATTAAAGAATGGTCAGAAGAACCAACAATCAGTATTGATGATATTGAAAATCGTATCAAAGAAGCCGCAGAAAATGCTCACGCGATCAGAGCTGCGAATTTTGGTGCTTCGATAATGCGTTATGTTGAAAAGCAAATTTTACTGACGACTTTGGATGGTGTTTGGAAAGAGCATCTTTTGCGCCTTGATCAAATGCGTCAAGGAATTGGTCTTCGTGCTTATGGGCAAAAAGACCCTTTGAATGAATATAAAAAAGAGGCCTTCAACTTATTTCATTATATGTTGGACGAGTTGAATGAACGCGTTATTTCTACGTTATGTAGAGTAGAAGTGAATGTCACAACGGATGATGAAGCACCTGCTGATGATTTTCCCGAGGGACACTCTTTGCAAAGTTCACAAGGTGATGAGGTAGATATTTCTAAAGAGTGGACAGAAATTCTTGAGCAAGGGGACGATATTCCTCGTAATGCGCTTTGTCCTTGTGGATCAGGTAAGAAATACAAACATTGTCATGGCAGTTTGGCTTAGTTACTAAGTTTATTTAAAGATTAGAGAGAATTAAGAGAAAAATTTATGGCTGGACATTCTAAATTTAAAAATATCATGCATCGTAAAGGTGCCCAAGATGCACGTAGAGCAAGAGACTTTGCCAAAATTATTCGTGAAATTACCGTTGCTGCGAAAACAGGATTACCTGATCCTGCATTTAATCCACGTCTAAGGGCTGCTGTTGCTGCAGCCAGGGCGGTAAATATGCCCAAAGATAACGTTGACCGTGCAATCAAAAAAGCTGCAGGTAGCGGTGAAGGGGATAGCTTTCAAGAGGTGCGCTATGAGGGTTATGGCACGGCTGGAGTTGCAATTATCGTAGAGGCATTAACAGATAATCGTAACCGTACAGCATCTGATGTTCGTGCAGCTTTTAATAAATATGGCGGCTCTTTAGGGGAAATGAATTCAGTTTCTTTTATGTTTGAACGTTTAGGTGTGATTACCTACCCAGAATCAGTTGCTGAATATGATGCTATGTTTGAGGCCGCAATTGAAGCTGAGGCTGAAAATGTTGATTTGGTCGATGGTTATTATGAAATTACTTGTCCAATGGGAAATTTCTTTGCGGTTCGTGACGCTTTGGAGAGTAAATTTAGTGATCCAGAGAGCGCTAAAATTGAATGGCGTCCAAGCAATACCGTGACGTTAACTGAAGATAATGCTCAAACTTTGTTAAAATTAATTGATACACTAGAAGATCATGATGATGTGCAGAACGTTTTTGCTAATTTTGATCTTCCTGATGATGTTGCAGAACGGTTATCGGTTTAAATTTTGTGGTTAGAATTCTAGGGATTGATCCTGGTCTGCGTTTTACAGGTTGGGGTATTATAGACGCTCAAGGAAATCGTCTTTCTTATGTTGCTGGTGGGGTATTGGCAACGGACAGTAAAACAGCGGTTCCCGAGCGTCTTTGTGTTTTATCAGATGGTTTAGAAAAACTAATTGAACAATATACTCCTGATGAAGCTGCGGTTGAGGAAACTTATGTTAACCAAAATGGTACAGCAACATTGAAATTAGGGTATGCTAGGGGAGTTGCATTGTTAATTCCAGCCAAGCGTAGTTTGTGCGTGATTGAATATGGTGCAAAAACAGTTAAGAGAGCTGTTGTTGGTACGGGTGCTGCAACCAAGGATCAAGTTACTATGATGGTTAAGCGTATTTTACCTACTGCTGTCATACAAAAGGCAGATGCAGCAGATGCTTTGGCAATAGCGATTTGTCATGCACATCATCGTACTAGCTTGAATTCTATTGCACTTGGGAAGGTGATGGCATGATTGGGCAATTAACAGGATTATTAGTTGAACAGGTCGAGGCTGATCGCTGTTTAATTGATGTAAATGGTGTGGGGTATGTGGTTTTTGTATCTAATCGTACTTTATCTCGTTTACCCAGAGCACCCGAAGTTGCCCGAGTTTTAATTGAAACCATTGTCCGTGAAGATGCTATTTTGCTTTATGGATTCGCCGATAGCTTTGAACGGGACTGGTTTCGCCTCTTAACAACGGTTCAAGGGGTTGGGGTACGTATGGCTCTTTCTATTTTATCAACACTTTCCCCTGATGAGATCAGCACAGCAATTATGACTGCTGATAAAGCTACATTAACACGTGCGCCAGGGGTAGGTGCAAGGCTTGCTGTTCGTATTTTGACGGAGTTGAGTAGTAAGGTTGCTTCATTATCAGATCAAGTGGTATCTGTGATAGCTTCAGAGGTAAAAGGTAAGGAATCTATCCCTAAAACAACGCAGATATTATCAGATTGTCTGTTGGCTTTGGAAGGTCTGGGATTTCGTCGCGTGGAATCTCAACCTGTTGTTGTTAAAGTTATTAAGCGTTTAAACGAAGAAGGTAAAGGTTCAGAATTAGATTTAGTGATTCGTGAATCTTTAAAAGAGTTAGCAAGATGAACTCTTTGGAGAACCGCCCATTTGATGCAACGAAACGACCAGAAGATAATTTTGAGGTTGCTTTACGCCCGCAGTCTTTGTCTGAGTTTACTGGACAAAAAACTTCAAGAGAAAATTTGTCTATTTTTATTCAAGCAGCTCGTAAGCGTGAGGAAGCGCTGGATCATGTGCTTTTACATGGCCCTCCAGGCTTGGGTAAAACAACTTTGGCTCAAATTGTATCTAAAGAGCTGGGGGTTGGGTTCAGGGCAACTTCTGGTCCTGTGATACAAAGGGCAGGGGATTTGGCTGCTATTTTAACAAATTTACAGCCAAGAGATGTTTTATTTATTGATGAAATCCATCGTTTGCATCCTTCTATTGAGGAAATTTTATATCCTGCGATGGAAGATTTTCAACTTGATTTAATAATTGGTGAGGGGCCTGCTGCTCGATCAGTCAGGATTGATTTACCCCCCTTTACACTAGTTGCTGCAACAACCCGTTCTGGGTTGCTTGCGACTCCATTGCGGGATCGTTTTGGCATTCCTTTGCGTTTAATCTTTTATACACCAGAAGAGCTAAAGTTGATTGTTGCTCGTGGCGCTAGAAAACTGGGTTTTGAATTAACGGATGATGGTGCCGTGGAAATTGCACGACGTTCTCGGGGGACGCCTCGTATTGCGGGGCGTTTGTTAAGACGTGTTCGAGATTTTGCTTTAATCACCCATAAAGAGGGGCAAGCTGTGAATAGCAAGCTTGCTGATGCGGCTTTATCACGCTTAGAAGTCGATCAAATGGGGCTTGATGCGATGGATCGGCGATATCTTATGCGTATTGCTGAATTTCATCATGGGGGGCCTGTTGGTGTAGAAACGCTAGCAGCAGCCTTGGCAGAATCCAGAGATACATTGGAAGATGTAATAGAGCCTTATTTGATTCAAGAAGGTTTGGTTTTGCGAACGAGTCGTGGACGTGTACTAGGAGAAAGAGGATGGAAACATTTAAATTTAGTTCCGCCGCCTTCTATTACGACACAATTTGATCTATTAAATGATACGACAGAAGAAGGAGAGTAAAATGGAAATTATGGCGCAAGAAGGCGACGAAGTGTTAACAAAAGCACGATTAATGTCCAAAGATGAGATCCAAAACTATCAATTTAGAATTTGTTATGAAGATACAGATGCTGGTGGTGTAGTTTATCATGCAAAATATTTAGGAATTGCAGAACGTGCAAGAACAGAATGTATCCGTCGTTTAGGTGGAACTGTTGCAGAGCTATATTATGAATATGGACAAATTTTAGTTGTTCGCCAAATGGAGATTCAATATAAAAAACCGCTTTTCCTTGATGATATGGCGAATGTAAGAACCAGCTTAATAACAGCTCTAGGGGCAAGTTGTTGGTTGTCGCAAGTGTTCTCGCGTGAGGATGAGATCGTGACTGAAATTAAGTTACAACTTGTGTGTCTTAAAAAGAGTGATTATACCCCATCTCCATTTCCACGTAATTGGCAAAAGATTTTTGATGCATTAAGTGAAGTTAACTCTTAAAAGAAAATTTCATTCAAATGAAAACGAGATTGTTTTTGTTTGCAAAAATAGTTAACACTTGTTTTATAGAGAAATAAAATCTTAGCCTCATTAGTATCAATTTTAGATGCTAATGAGATTCATAGTGCAGGAGGCATTTTTGGATCCAACGATTAATGCAGCAAATTTGGCTGCACCAGCAGCAGACTTATCCCCTTGGGCATTGTTTATTCACGCGGCACTTGTTGTTAAGTTAGTGATGATTGGTTTGGTTATTGCCAGTATTTGGGTATGGGCAGTTATCTTCGATAAAATTATTACTATTCGCAAAACAAAACGTCAGGCTGATGAATTTGAAGATTTGTTTTGGTCAGGTGGTAGTCTTGATGATCTTTATGATCAGTATGGAGTGAAACCTAATCATCCAATGGCTGCAGTATTCAGTGCAGGTATGGGGGAATGGCGCAGATCTGCACGTATTACTGGTCTTGATATGAGCAGTGATGGAGTAAAACAACGTATCGATCGTGCGATGTCTATTACCATTACCAGGGAAATGGAACGTTTAGAACGTTGGTTAACCTTACTTGCAACCGTTGGGCCAGTGGCTCCATTCGTTGGACTGTTTGGTACAGTTTGGGGAATTATGCATGCGTTCGCATCAATTGCTCAGTCAAATAACACCAGCCTTGCGGTGGTTGCTCCTGGGATTTCAGAAGCATTGTTTGCAACAGCCCTAGGGTTGCTGACTGCTATCCCCGCCGTTGTGGCTTACAACTTTTTTAGTCATAAGTTAAATTTGTTTGCTGAACGTTTAGAGGGGTTTGCAACTGAATTTTCTGCAATTCTTTCTCGTCAATCCGAAGCATCAATTTCTTCAAGTAAATCTGACGCTGTAGAAAACCAGGAATAAATTAATGGGATTTTCTGTTCAAGGTGGATCTGGCAGGGGTGGGCGAGGACGTCGTCGCCCTCAGGCAGATATTAACGTGACTCCAATGGTTGACGTTATGTTGGTATTATTGATTATTTTTATGGTCGCTGCACCGATGATGACCAGCGGTATTAACGTGGATTTGCCAAAGACAGATGCAAAGCCTGTTAATGCAGATACGAAACCCATTACTGTAACTGTCAAAGAAGATGGCTCTGTATATTTGGGCGATAATGTGGTGGATATGAACCAGTTGGTTGATCAGTTGCGCGCTGTATCACAAAATGACCCAGAGCATCGCATCTTTGTAAAGGGCGACCAGCATATTAATTATGGACGTGTGATGGAAATTATGGGCCGTATTACGGCAGGTGGGTTTACCCATGTTGCATTGTTGGCTCAGATGCCTAGCTCTGGATCAGCGCCTGCTGGGGGGCAACAACCAGCACCATTGCCACCAGCTGCACCTTCTCGTAATCCTTAATCTAAGGGATCTTTATCGATGCTGGGTATGTATCGTTCTGAACGTAAACTTTTTGGTTGTTCTATTGTCGCATCTATCGGAACGCACCTAAGTGTTGTTGTGTTAATGCTTTTGCTGCCTTTTCTTTTTCAATCCGCTCCTCCACCCAAACCTCCTGAAGAGCAACCTGTTGAGGTCGAATTTGAAAGCGATAATAGTGGGCAAGAGGTTCCTGCTAAGGCAGAGACTGATTCTCCCAATCCAAATGCACCTGCGCCTGAAAAATTAGATGCACCACCAGCACCAACGAAACCAATAGATGCGCCAACTGAGGAACCACCACCAGTACCTCCGCCGCCACAACCATTACCACCACCTCCGCAATCTGTTGCAAAAATGGAAAACGTTCAGCCTGTTCAAGAACAAGCGATGGATTCGCCTGCTGATTCTGCGGTCACATTACCTCCAGTTGTAGCACCTTTGACATCGTCGTCACAGTCTAAGTCTCCGGCACCACCATCTCCTTCACCGATGCCTGATGCATTACCAACAGAACATCAAACATTTTCTAAAATAACAAAACCCGAAAAAGCAACGCAAGAAGTGCCTGATACTTCTACATTGGAAGCAGCCATAAGCGCAAATCGTGCAGATCAAAAGCAAACACATCCTCCTAAATCTGCTGCGAACCCTCGACAAGGAGGTGCACCAAATGGTGGTGGCGCACGTAATGGGGATATTACCAAAGGGCTTTCTAAAGGACAGCAGGGTAAAATCGCATCCTCAGTAAGACGTTGTTATACACAAGATACAGCGGCGAAGGATTATGCAAATAATATTGCTCATATGGAAGTCACTGTGGATGAGACAGGTGAAGCGCGTATTGTTAAATTTGATGCAGCAACCCAGGCGAAAATGAATAGTGATCCAGCTTATCGTGCATTTGCAGAGCGTTCCAGAGATGCAGTGTTAAATCCAACTTGCTCTAAGCTACCGATTCCAACTAATTTATTGGGTAAAAGAAATACGGTTAAGTTTGTATTCCGTCCTTAATTTTTTGTGATAAAGGGAAGTTTGATGATAAGGCATAGCTGTATTATCTTATGTCTATGCATTATTCGATATAGCTTGTTATTTAGTTTTTAGTCATTTTCGTTTGCCTTCCCAATAGAGCAGTAGGCACCTGTAATGATCTCTAAGTCTGAAAAAGCAAAGGTTGAAATATTTAATTCGAATTCTTGGGATGTGAAGTTGATTTCTTCACCTCTAGCTGAGTGTTCCTATCAAGGATTTAACTCAAATACTGATAAGGTTAGGAAGAAGGAACTCAACAAGGGACTTTCCAGAGGTCAGCAATCTGCAATAGTATCCTCTATCCGTCGTTGTTATTCGCAAGACCTTTTGGCTAAAAATTATCGACTATATGTGGCATCCATGGTGGTTATAATTGATAAATCAGGAATAGCAAAAATTGTAAAATTCGATACAGCAACGCATGCAAAAATGAATAGTGATCCGGCTTATCGTGCATTTGCAGAACGTGCTAGACAAGCGGCATTAAATCCAGCTTGATCTAAATTACCTATTCCAAGTAGTATGTTAGGGAAAAGTAATACGATTCGATTTGTATTTCGCCCTTAAATATGTCGTAATTCTATGGTAATTATTGTTTAATATAGAGTAAAATAAGGAAGTTAATTTTATGCGCCCGATTATTTCTGATAAAGAAGCTGATATTCTCAGTGATATGTTATTGCCTCGCCGTACAATGCTCTATGGATGTGCTGCTGTAGGTGGTGTTCTTGCAACACCTTTGTCTTCTGCTTTTGCACAGTCTGGGGACAATGCGCCAGGGGCTGCTGAAATTACAGTTGATCGTGCTCGTAACGAACCTATTCCTATTGTTGTCCCAAGTTTTGGGTCAGGTAATGGGGCAACGATTACTCAAGTTATTACTGATGATTTAAATAATACAGGGTTATTTCGTGTTATTAGTGCTACTTCATCATCTGCGACTCCTGATTTTGCATCATATAAGGCAATGGGCGCACGTGCAGTTGTAACTGGTAATACTTCTGGTGGACGTGTAGAGTTTCGTCTGTGGAATACACTAACAGGACAACAAATCCAAGGAACTGCATATTCTTTTTCAGGAAGTGCCGAAGTTCGCCGTGTGGCTCATATGATTGGCGATGTCATTTATGAGCGTATGTTAGGTGAAAAAGGATATTTTAACACACGTATTGCGTATGTTTCTCAAACAGGTCGTCGCTCTAATCCAACTAAAAAATTGGCTGTTATGGATTATGATGGTGCAAATAGTCGTACTTTGACAAATGGGAAATGGCTTGTTTTAACCCCACGTTTCAGCCCCGTTAGCAATCAAGTCGCATTTATGTCTTATGTAAATGATCGACCTCGTGTGTATTTGTTTAATTTACAAACTGGGCAACAAAGATTGTTAGGGGATTTCTCTGGTATTTCCTTTGCGCCTCGTTTTTCTCCTGATGGGCGTTCAGTTGTTATGTCTGTGACACGTGGTGCAGGATCAGATATTTATGTTGTGGATCTTGCATCTGGTTCTAAAAGACAACTGACCAGTTCTGGTGCAATTGATACCAGTCCTTGTTATAGTCCAGACGGTTCTCAGATTGTTTTCTCTTCTGATCGTGGTGGAAAACAACAACTTTATATTATGAGTGCAAGTGGTGGTGGTGCCCATCGTATTTCTTATGGTAGTGGCAGTTATGCGGGTCCAGTATGGTCACCGCGTAAGGATGTGATTGCTTTCGTTCGCATCTCAGGTGGATTCTCATTAGGTGTTATGGCTCCAGATGGAACGGGGGAACGTATTTTAACGAAGGGTTACACTGTTGAAAGCCCAACTTTCTGTCCAAATGGTCGTGTTCTAGCGTTCTGTAATCAATCTGCAGCAGGTGCTGGTGGTTCAGGATTCTCGTCCTCTATCAAAACAATAGATGTCACCGGATTTAACGAACATTCAGTTCGAACACCAACGATGGCTTCCGGACCATCTTGGTCTTCTAGCAACACTTAAAAAATAAATGTTAAATATGTGTAAAAAACATAAGCAAAATAAAAACTTTTTGATAAAATAGTTTTAATCTTTGCCTGGTTTGCAGGTTTAGGTGGCAAAAGAGCATGTAATTAACATTGTTCTTTTGATTTATTTAATGTTTGTTTTATGCGATCATTTATCATTAGATAATTTGAAAGCTATTTTGTAGGAATACAGATGATGAAATTAAAGCTTCTTGGTGCTTTTGGTGCTGCATTGATGCTTGCTGCGTGCGGACATAGTGATGATAAAGGGGCGTCAACAGGAAATGGTGCTGCTCAACAAACTGTTAGTGGTGTAGTTCCTGGTAGCCAAGCTGATTTGGTTGCTAATGTTGGTGATCGCGTTTTCTTCCCATTTAATTCAAATAACTTGACCAGCGACGCACGTTCAACATTAAACCGTCAATCAGAATGGTTAAAACGTTATCCTAACGTTCAAGTTATGGTTGCTGGAAACTGCGATGATCGCGGAACTGAAGAGTATAATATTGCTTTGGGTTCACGCCGTGCGAACGCTGCTCGTGATTATTTGGTTTCTTTGGGTGTTTCTTCTGATCGTATTACTACGATTTCTTATGGTAAAGATCGTCCAATCTCTGAAGGCGATAACGAAGAAGCATATGCACAAAACCGTAATGCAACAACTTCTGTTCGTTAATAAATATTGATTGTTCAATATTGTTAAAAGCCGATGAAACGTACTATACGTTTCATCGGCTTTTTGTTATTTATAAAGTAAATCTTTTGTTCGATTTGTGATTATGGAAATCTTTATTTTATAGATGAATCCGATTTAAATATCTTTAAAGGATAATATAGATGCTATTTTTAAAAACCAGTTCTCAACAATCAGATTATTTATCATATAAAAAATTATTTAAAGGTGCTTTGTTAGGAGTATTTTTACTTTCAGGAGGAATGACTAGCGCCGCGTATGCACAAGATCGCGATATGATTTCAATACAAAATCAAATTGAAGCCTTAAAAGCACAAGTTAGTCAATTACAACAAATGCCATCATCATCTGGCAGCTCTGATCGTAATTCTAAGGGTAATAGCCAAAATAATGGCGATCCAAGCGGCTTGTTACCTGAATTATTAACGAGAGTGAATAATTTAGAAGATCAACAGCGAATTATGCGCGGGCAACTAGATGATTTAACCAATCAAGTACAAACAAAAATTGATTTATTAAATAAAAAAATCGATGATGCAAATTTCGCCGCTGGTGGAAGTGGTGGTGGGGCAAGCACCTCAGCTGCAGCACCAACAGCGTCTGTTTCAGAAAAACCTGCTCCTCAGGCTACCCCAAGTGCTGGAAGCTCTTTAAAAGATGGACAGCAAGCATTAATGAATAAAAATTATTCTGAAGCAGAATCTATTGCACAAAATATTATAAAAACACCTCAAGGTAAAAAATCTGTTCCTGCTCATTTCTTGTTGGCACAATCTTTAGCAGGTCAGCAACGATACAAAGATGCATCTGTTGGGTATTTTGATATTTATAAAAAATTTCCAGATTCTACACGTGCACCAGAAGCACTGTTAGGGGTCAGCATTACTTTATTGAAAAATGGCGATAGTGCCGCTGCATGCCAGGCTTTGGGATTATTGAATAATAAATATCCAAATGCGTCCAGCCGTATTAAAGGGGCAGCATCAAACCTACATAAAAAAGCAAAATGTTCTTAATGTTGAATAATGGATGATCAAGAAATTACTCCTCTTACTCAAGAGGAGTTCAATCAATATATAGAACCCTTAGGGCCATGGGGGGAAGATAGAGATAATATCTCTCCTATTGCAATAGCGGTTTCTGGTGGTGCAGATAGTTTATGTCTTGCTTTACTAGCCCATGGATGGCGAAAGAATATTATTGCGTTTATTGTTGATCATCAATTAAGAGATTCTTCTACGCAAGAGGCTTTTATTACACAAAAACGCTTGACTGACTTATCTATTCCATCTGAAATTTTAACACTAGATAATTTAAAATTAGGTTCAGCCCTAGAAGAACGGGCAAGAATAGCTAGATATAATGCTTTATTTGATGCATGTGAAGAAAAAGGATGCGTTGATTTATTATTAGGTCATCATGCAGGGGATCAAGCAGAAACAGTTTTAATGCGCATTCGTGCAGGTAGTGCTGCTGATGGTTTGGCAGGGATGGCCTCTATTATGGAGTTGCCTAACATCCGATTGGTTAGACCGTTATTATCTGTATATCCTCAACGATTACGTAAGACTTTGAAGCAAAAAAATGTTGCTTGGATAGAGGATAGTTCTAATCAAGATATGCGAATTCAAAGGAATAGAATAAGAAAAGAGCTTTCTTTGAGCTGGAGTAAGTCTGGAACGGTTTCTGTTTTATTAAAACGAGCATCTGAAGAAGGGTATTGTAGGATGAAGCGGGACCAAGAACAAGCAGATTTATTAGCTCAACAAGTTGAAATGAGACCTGAAGGATTTGCGATTTTATTTCCTAACTCAGTTGAGCCAAGGGCTTTAGGAGCAATAATTCGTACAATTTCAGGCTCTATTTATATACCGCTTTATCAGTCCATAGAAAGATTAAGTCGTCATTTGCGAGCTATGACCATTGGTGGGGTTAAAATACAACCAGCAGGCCGACTAGGTAAGGGATGGTTATTGTTTCGTGAAGAAGCAGCTATGCAGAATCGTATAAATGTCTATGAAGACTGTATTTGGGATCAGCGTTTTAGGGTCATTATTCCAAAAGATCAATTTAAAGCAGGAATTCAAATTGGTGCTTTGGGGAATGCTTATAAAGAATTTGCAAATCGTCAAACTCTACCTGCAGCTCTCTTGAGAGTTTTGCCTGCGTTTTGGGATGGCGATAATTTGTTGGCTGTCCCGCATTTAAATGTATTTTTGGATGATGTTATCAAAGAATGGCAAATTATTTTTCAACCCAAGCAACCAATGACACAAAGTTATCTTTTTTCAAGTGTATGAAAGAAATCAAATTTTGTTTAATATGGAAAATAAGTGAACAAAATAACTTTTAAGTCTATGAAAAATCTATTTTCGTTCTTATGTTAATTAGATAATAGTAAGCCATCAAACAAAATCATATTAATTTTGTTTAAAGGGTATGTAAAACAAGACGTGTTTGTATTGAACATTGAAATATAAAGTAGAATGAACAAAAAAAATTTTGGCCGTAATTTAAGTTTGTGGGTTGTCGTGATCGTTTTGGTCATGTTGGTTGTTGGGGTTTTCCGCCCCGAAACAGAGCAATCTGCTGGGGAACAAATTAATTATACTCAGTTCATGGATAATATTAATGCAGATAAAATCAAATCTGTAGTTATCCAAGACCGTAATTTAAATGGTAAGTATAAAGATGGTAAGTCATTTACGACATATCTTCCTCCTTTTACCAATGATTTACTTACCCAACTAGCTAATAAAAATGTAACAATTGAGTCAAAACCTTTGGATAATCAGCCTAATTTATTTTGGCGTTTGATTATTAATTTGCTTCCAACTCTATTAATTATTGGGTTGTTTATTTTATTGATGCGCAATATGCAAGGTGCTGGTGGTAAAGCCATGGGTTTTGGCAAGTCCAAAGCCAAGATGTTGACAGAAAAACAAGGTCGAGTGACTTTTGCAGACGTTGCAGGTATTGATGAAGCAAAAGCAGAGTTAGAGGAAATTGTTGAATTTTTAAAAGATTCTCAAAAGTTCCAACGCTTGGGTGGTAAAATTCCTAAAGGTGTTTTGCTTGTAGGCCCACCAGGAACAGGTAAAACTTTGCTTGCTCGTGCAATTGCGGGTGAAGCAAATGTTCCTTTTTTTACCATTTCAGGTTCTGATTTTGTTGAAATGTTCGTTGGTGTGGGTGCATCCCGCGTGCGCGATATGTTTGAACAAGGGAAAAAAAATGCGCCTTGTATTATCTTTATCGATGAAATCGATGCAGTAGGTCGTCATCGTGGCATGGGTATGGGCGGTGGAAATGATGAACGTGAGCAAACATTAAACCAAATGTTGGTTGAAATGGATGGGTTTGACAGTAATGAAAGTGTTATTTTGATTGCTGCAACCAACCGTCCTGATGTTTTGGATCCAGCCCTTTTGCGCCCAGGACGTTTTGATCGTCAAGTTATGGTTCCTAATCCTGATGTTGTAGGACGTGAAAAGATTTTGCGTGTGCATATGCGCAATGTGCCTTTGGCTTCTGATGTTGATCCAAAAGTTATCGCTCGTGGAACCCCTGGATTTTCAGGTGCAGACTTGGCAAATTTGGTTAATGAGGCGGCTTTGTTGGCAGCTCGATTAAATCGCCGTACAGTTTCGATGATTGAATTTGAAAATGCCAAAGACAAAGTAATGATGGGTGCTGAACGTAGATCTTTGGTGATGAGTGACGAAGAAAAGAGAAATACTGCTTATCATGAAGCGGGACATGCTCTTTGTGCTCTTTTAATTCCTGGATGTGATCCTGTTCATAAAGCAACGATTATTCCTCGTGGTCGTGCGCTGGGAATGGTAATGAGCTTACCAGAAGGAGATCGTTATTCCGAGACTAGGTTAAGATGCAAAGCTCGCCTTGTATTAGCTATGGGGGGACGTTGTGGTGAAGAATTAGCCTTTGGTCCTGAAAATGTCACTAGTGGTGCCTCTGGAGATATCAAAATGGCAACGAATCTTGCTCGTAACATGGTTACAGAGTGGGGGATGAGTGAAAAACTTGGTATGATTAATTATGATGACAAAGACCAAGGTTATATGGGGCAAAGTAATACTGTTTCTGGTTCTACTATTCGGGAAATTGAGATTGAAGTTAAGCAATTAGTTGATGAAGCCTATGAGCGAGCAATGAATTTGCTAATTGAACACAGAGAACAGTGGGAAAGATTAGCAAAGGGTTTGTTAGAGTATGAAACTTTGAATGCAGATGAAATTCAACGTGTGTTACGTGGAGAGAAAATTGAACGTAGTTTAGTTGATGATTCGACTAAAAACCTTCGTTCATCTGTTCCTGAAGTCAGTTCGGAAGAAAAAACAGAATCTACAACTCAGATTAAACCTGAAGTAGAGATGGAAAATAAAGAATCAACGATTATTTCTCAAGAAAAAGCAGAAGGAAAAGAAGATAAAACAGAACCTACTGCTTGATTTATTTACTTAATAATCTGTTTTTTAAAAGTGAAAGAAGAAATTCTTTCACTTTTTTTATATCAAGACTTGGCGAATGCGCGATCTCTTTATATTAATTAAAAGATGCAAAAAGATTTATTTATAGAACCGCTGTCATTTTTATATGATGATATTGCCCAACAAGCGATCAAATCCAAAAAAGCTTATCCTTTTTTAGGTCAAAAGAAACTGGCCTTTTCTATGTTAAGGTCAATTAGCTCAGATCAAAATGGATTGCCGATATCTATGGATGCTATTCCTATGCATTGGCAAGAAAAGCTAGAACAATTTTCCTTGCCATTACCTTTGGCAGGTTTGCCTAATGGTTCCTTAGTGATGGGTATTTTAAATATTACTCCTGATAGTTTTAGTGATGGTGGCAAGCATTTTCGACCTAATGATGCGGTTCGAGCTGCACATCAAATGGTTCAAGATGGTGCAGCTATTATTGATATTGGTGGAGAAAGTACCCGACCAGGATCTATTGCAATCACACCACAAGAGGAATGCGAACGTATTTTACCGGTGATTAAAGCATTACAAGGATGTGGTGCATTACTTTCAGTTGATACGCGCCATGCATATACAATGCGTTATGCCCTTGAGGCAGGTGTAGATATTATCAATGATATTTCAGCTTTAGAAGACCCACTAAGTGCCAAAATTATAGCTGACGCAAAATGTCCAGTGATGTTAATGCATATGCGTGGAACACCACAGACGATGGTAAACTATACAAATTATGATAATATCCTATATGATGTATTATTCGAACTTCAGCAGAAAATCGAGTTTGCAGAGCAAGCAGGCATTCATCGTGATCAAATTATTATTGATCCAGGAATAGGTTTTGCAAAAAATAAACAGCATAATTTATTGTTAATAAAACATTTTCCTATTTTTGCTAACTTAGGGTGTCGTTTATTGTTGGCGGTATCAAGAAAACGTTTTATTAAAGAGATTATGAGTAATATTGATTGTGAGCATTATGATTGGGGAACAATAGTTTCGTCTTTACCATTTATGATGGTTGGTAATGGTATTATTCGTGTGCATAATGTGCCAGCAATGGTACAGTCAATGAAACTATGGCAAGCTTTACATTAAAAGCAAAAAAGCTGTTTAAATCAAATAACCTTGGGCAAATAAATGAGCAATCAAAGAGTTTTTTTTGGAACAGATGGAATTCGCGGAACGGCTAATACTAATCCTATGACAGTTGAGGTTGCTCAAAAATTAGGGCAAGCAGTAGGTTTATTATTTTTGAACAAAGCTGATAAAAGACGACATCAAGTTTTAATTGGCAAAGACACACGTTTATCGGGTTATATGATTGAGAGTGCTTTGGTAGCAGGTTTTCTCTCTGCAGGTATGGATGTTGTAGTTGTTGGGCCAGTGCCTACTCCAGCGATTGCGATGTTAACACGTTCACTGAGAGCTGATTTAGGCGTGATGATTTCCGCCTCACATAATCCTTATTATGATAATGGGATTAAGATCTTTAATCGTGATGGATTTAAGCTTTCTGATGCTCAAGAAATTGAAATTGAGAATTTGATACAATCTGATTTTTCTAGTCAGTTAGCAAGCCCTAAACATATTGGACGAGCTGTTCGTTTGGATGATGCAGCGGGTCGATATATTGAACATGCTAAAGCTTCTTTCCCAAGACAATATCGTTTAAATGGATTGAAAATCGTTATTGATTGTGCCAATGGTGCCGCTTATAAAGTTGCCCCCACAGCTTTATGGGAGCTAGGGGCAGAGGTTATTTCTTTGGGATGCAATCCTAATGGATTTAACATTAATGATAAATGCGGTTCAACCTATCCAGAGGCTCTAGGAAAGGCTGTGATAGAGCATCAAGCAGATATTGGTATTGCCCTTGATGGGGATGCAGATAGAATGTTATTGGTTGATGAGACTGGTAAAGTTATTGATGGGGATCAAATTTTAGCATTGATTGCTTCTTCTTGGGCAGCCAAAGGTGATTTACCAAATAAATGTGTGGTTGCAACGATTATGTCTAATATGGGATTGGAACGTTTCTTAAATTCCAAAGATATTGAGCTGTTAAGAACTCGTGTAGGTGATCGGTATGTTGTTGAGAAAATGCGTGAGTTAGGTTGTATTATTGGTGGTGAGCAATCTGGGCATATGATTTTATCAGACTTCTCGACAACAGGGGACGGGCTGATAGCAGCGTTGCAAGTTTTGGCAGTTTTGGTTGAAAAGCAAGAGAAAGCAAGCAAAGTTTGTAATATGTTTGCGCCTTTTCCACAAGAATTAAGAAATATTCGCTTTGAGGGAAATAATCCTTTGACACATGAAAGTGTTAAAAAAGCATTGCGACAAGCCGAAGAACAGTTGGGAAAAGATGGACGTATTGTCCTCAGAAAAAGTGGTACAGAACCTCTGATTCGTGTTATGGCCGAGGCAGAGGATTACAGTACAGTAGACCAAATTCTTACACAATTATGCACAATCATTAAAAAAGTTAATGAGAGTTGATCATTTTTTTTTGCTTCTTATTAAGAGGTAAGAAATAACATCATTTACCAGTTGGTTGGTTTGCACAAAGAAACTGGCTGGTGCTGAGAGTAATTGCTGGGTAGGTTGGATGTAAAGATCATTTGTTAAATCTAAAGAAGAACTGTTGATTAATCCTTGCAGAAGATATGGGGTTGTTTGTGGATGAAATTGTATACCAATAGCATTCTTTTTTATTTGGAAAGCTTGATTTTTACAAATTTGGCTTGAAGCTAATAAGGTTGCATTTTCAGGGATTTCAAATTCATCTGTATGCCAAAATAAACTGGTGAAATTATCTGGAAAATGAAAACAACCTTTTTTAGTAGTAGATTCGCCTTTAATAGGAAACCAACCAATCGCTTTATGAGGAGCAGGAGAGACTTTTGCTCCATAAATATTAGCGATCAACTGTGCGCCAAAACAGACGCCTAAGGTTGGAATATTCTTTTCAATAGCTTGTTTAATAAGCTCTTTTTCTTTTTTCAACCAAGGGTATTGATCCTCATCATGAACACTCATCGGTCCATTCAAGATAATGAGCAAGCTAGCAGAGTCAACATTTGGTAGAGGAGAATCTTGTTTATATAAAAAACAGATATCTGTCGCAAAGCCTTGTTCATGCAGCCATGACAGGATATATCCAGGTCCATCGGAAATAGTGTGCTGTAAAATAATAGCTCTCATTTTAGACCATTTCAAATATTTAAGTATAACTATTGCAGTTATTTTATAATACGTATAACTATATTTTAATATATACTAATTATAAGGTTATAATATTTATTTCTAATAAATTATATAAATAAAGCCCTCATTAAATAATAACGAGAGCTTCATTAATCAAGTTAGTTATAGATATTTTCTATAAAAAGTTAAACTTAGAGAGTTGCTTCGCCTTTATGCCAGCTACATGGGCACAGACCACCATCTTGTAAAGCATCAACAATACGCAAAAATTCATCAGGATTACGGCCAACTGATAAATCATTAGCACTGACGTGACGAATAATGCCTTTTGGATCAACAACAAATGTTGCACGAAGGTTTACACCAGCTTCGTAATGTAAAACACCTAATGCAGAAGAAAGCTCACGTTTATTATCAGCTAGCATTGGGATGTTAAGATTTTTCAACTGTGCGTTATGTAAACGCCAATTTAAGTGGACAAAAGCAGAGTCAATAGAAAGACCATAAACAGCAACATCACGACTAGCAAATTCTTTTGCCATATCACTGAATGCAACGATTTCTGTTGGGCAAATGAAAGTAAAATCCATTGGCCAGAAAAAGAATAATTTCCATTTTCCGCTGTCGTCTTTGTTAGAAATTGTTTGGAATTTACCTTCTGCACCTTGATCTAAGCCTGCTTGTCCTGCAGCAACGGCTTCTAGACTAAATGATGGGAATTGATCACCAACTGTTAACATATTTATCTCCATATAATTATTAAAAAGGAATAGATAATATTCTATACTCTATTTATATTTATGGGTATTTATGATTAAATATTCAAATGAATTCTTTAGTAATGAATGATTGAAAAAATCGATGGACATTCTTCCTTCACCACAACAGTTACGTTATTTGATTGCCCTATCTGAGCAAAGACACTTTGGTAGAGCTGCTAATGTATGCTCTGTAACTCAATCTACTTTGTCTGCAGGAATATTGAATTTAGAACGTCAGTTTGCTGTTTCAATTTTGGATAGAACTGCTGGAAAAAGAGTAGTTTTTACCCCAATTGGTGAAGAAGTCATTGTACAGGCAAAAGCTGCTTTACAGGGCCTCGAATCGGTTAGAGATATTATTAATTTTTCCCAAGAGCCATTTTCTTCATCGTTGAAACTGGGGATAATTCCAACGATTGCACCTTATATTTTAACGCCTGTTATTCATAATATTAAAAATATATATCCAAAATTAACGCTTAATATTCACGAAGATTTGACTGAAAGTCTGATGGAAAAATTAGCAATTGGATTTTTGGATCTCTTGATTATTGCTATGCCATGTGATTGCAGTGGTGTGGAAACTTATGCTTTGTTCAAGGATGATTTTTATTTAATTATACCTAAAAATCATATTTTAGAACAGTTTGATAAAGTGCCTTTACAAAAAATAGATATTAAAGAAGTTATTTCTTTGCAAGATGGGCACTGTCTGCGTGATCAGACACTAGATATGTGTAGGCAAGGGCAAAGCTTTAAAGCAGTGACAGATGCGCAGAATGATTTTACCGCATCTTCACTAAAGACTGTTATTAATATGGTCGGAGCAGGTCTTGGCGTTGCATTTATTCCAAAGATGGCAATAGAAAGTGAAATTGTAGATCGCACTGATATTGTCGTCAGAGTATTGGATGGGAATCCGACTTGTCGTACCATTGGTTTGGCTTGGAGACGCAATTCTTTGAGAGCAAGTGAATTTAAACAACTTGAAAAAGTTTTTCAAAATTTAAAAATGTAGTCTTAGGATTTGACTTTTTCTTATTTTTCTTTATATAAGAGCTAACTTTCGAATTTATTGCCTTGGGTGGAATTGAAATTATGAAAATTAGAAACAGCTTACGTTCGGCTAAATTGCGTGACAAAGACTGCCGTATCGTTCGTCGTCATGGAAGAGTATATGTTATTAATAAGAAAAATCCACGTATGAAAGCACGTCAAGGTTAATCTTATTAATTCACATTTGATTTAGTCATTTTTTAAATGATGATCTTTTATGAATATGAATCTAAAAAAGGCTTCTAATGTAAATTAGAAGCCTTTTTTGTATAAAAAATTATGTTTAAATATCATAAACTAAACTAATATCTTTTAAACGAGAGAATAAAACATCAATTTTATTAAAGTCATTAATCTTATTCGGTCCAGTTAATAATCTATTGAGAGATCTTATGCATGGATATTTTTATTATTTTATTTGATGATTTTCGTACATTAGATGTCTTTGGTCCAGTGGATGTTTTTGGTGAAATAAAAGAATTTACACTTCATTATTGTTCAATTAATGGGGGTATAATTTATAATTCTCATCAAGTGCCCATAATGACCCAGTCTTTACCATTAAAATTACCGTATAATTCTGTGCTGTTTATTCCAGGAGGGATGGGTACGCGATTATTGGTAGATGATACGGTATTTATTTGTTGGTTAGATAAAATGATAGCTCAAGCCTTATATTGTTTAACCGTTTGCACGGGATCCGCATTGCTAGCAAAGACCAAGCGATTAAATGGCAAGTATGTAACTTCAAATAAAAATGCATGGTCATGGGTAACATCATTAAATAATCAAGTTAATTGGCAAGAGAAGGCTCGTTGGTGCGTTGACGGTCATCTTTATACATCATCAGGTGTATCAGCTGGTATTGATATGGCATTATGCTTTGTTGCTGATCTGTATGGTAAAGAACGAGCGATTAAAGTTGCAAATTTGATGGAGTATGTTTGGAATGATCACAGTCATAATGATCCTTTTTCAAGCTCATTATGACTTATTAATTATTTATTAGGTGTTGCTTTAGGTTTGTCTGCTAGGTCAGATCTAATCATTTCTACGTGATCTGGGCTTAGATCGTGCACTTGAGTTTCTGGTATCCCTTTGGCTAGCAAATAAATACGTGTAGAAGGAATTCCTTGATTAATTAATACAGCGCGAATAGCTAACCCACGATTTAATGCAGTACGGCGTGGTGTGGATAAATCATCAGCATTACCGTGACTGTAGGCATTTAGAAAGATCGTAGCATTAGGGTGCTGTTTTAATGTATTGGCGAAATCCATCACAGCTTTGAGCATAGATTCGTTAAGGTTGATACTATTTTCATCAAAAATAATTAAGGTGTGCTTGTTAGTAGCACGAACTTCGCCTTTTGCTTCTTTGATAATTTGTGGCATAGGGGGGGGGGCTGGTGGATGCAAGGGTACAACAATGTTTGCATCTTTAAATACAGGAACAGGGGGAGGTGCAGGAGGGATCGTTGGTAATACAGCAGGAGGCTTATTAGTGCTTTCCTGAGGCTTTGTATTTTGTGTAGCAGTTACTTTTTTGTGAGTGTCTTCTTTTTTTTGCTTCTTTTTAGCAGTCTGTTTTTCTTTTTTATGAGTTTTGGAGGCTTCTTTACTCTTTTTTTTATGTCCATCCCCTAAATTATTCAAAGCAGATTGATTAACATTTACCTGTGCCATTGCAACAGAAGAGGATAGCATTATGAAGGCCGAGCAAGCAGCTGTTAAGAAAAGCTGACTTCTTTTTTTAACAATAGAAAAAGGAGATAAAGGAAAATTCATGATACAGCCTAACAATCAACTTTCTTTAAAGTAGAATAAACTTGCTTAATGATAACATGCTAGTCAATTATTTATCGGGAGTATTTTCTGATATAATTTCTCTGATCTTAGAGAATAACGCTGCATTTGCAGCAACGGTATCTACAGACATTCCGATATCATTTAGCGGATTACCTTGTAAATCAGACGCATGACCACCAGCTTCGCGGACTAAAATTAAACCAGCGGCAACATCCCAAGGCTTTAAGCCCAGTTCCCAAAAACCTTCATATCGTCCCGCAGCAACCCATGCTAAATCCAACGCAGCAGCTCCAAAACGTCTGAGACCAGCAATTTGAGGCATCAAGGAACTTACAGTTTGTACAAACCCTTTCCTTTTCTGTTCAGTAGAAATAGCAAAGGGAATACCAGTTGCGAAAACGGCTTGATACATATCTCGTCTTGCAGAAACACGTAGGCGGCGTTCATTTAAAAATGAACCGATACCTTTTTCTGCCCAGAACATTTCATTGGCAACAGGGTTATAAACAAGACCAGATACAATTTCAATTTCACCATTTTCGTGGCGTTTTTGTAAAGCTATAGAAATCGCCCAATGAGGAATACCATGTAAAAAATTAGTGGTTCCATCCAAAGGATCAACAATCCAACGCCAGCTCCAATTGTCACTTCCTGAATGACCGCTTTCTTCCATTAAAAAAGCATAGCCAGGGCGTGCTTTTTCAAGCTCTGCACGAATAGTCGATTCGGCTCTAAGATCAGCTTGAGATACAAAATCTCCAGGTCCTTTGACACTGACTTGAAGCATTTCCACTTCGTTAAAATCTCGTAACAACCCACGAGCAGCTTTTTGTGCAGCGTTTTGCATTACCATCATATGAGGGGAAAGTCGAATAGCCATGAGAAAGTTCCTGAAAATTATAAGAAGGCTTGATTTTGATTAATTATAAATAAAACAGTAAAGATGTCTGTTTATATTTTAATAAAACAGGCATCTCAATCAATGTCATGTAAGATATAAATTTTAAGTACGACTTAAGATTTAGATCTTTCAACGTAACTACCATCTTCGGTTTTAACAACAATTTTTTCTCCAGCTTCTACGAACGGAGGAACCATTGTTTTTACACCATTAGATAACATTGCTGGTTTATAAGAAGAGCTTGCTGTTTGACCTTTAACAACAGGTTCTGCTTCAACAACTTCCAAAGTCACTTGTGCAGGCAGTTCAACAGAAACTGGATCACCTTCAATTAATCTGACAATGATTTTCATATTATCTTGTAAGAAAGGTAATAAATCACCAAAAATATCTTTATGAAGCATGAATTGATCAAAAGTTTCTGGATCCATTAACACGATATTATCGCCGTCCTCATAAGAATAGGTAAATTCTTTGTCTTCGGCCATCAGACGCTCTACGGTATCAGCGGTACGCCAACGTTCGTTGGTTTTATTTCCTGTTTTCAGATCGCGCATTTCCACTTGGATAAATGCACCACCTTTGCCTGGCGTGATAATTTGTTGTTTAAGGACAGACCAGCGACGACCGTCATGTTCAATAACTTGGCCCGCACGAATTTGGTTTGCCTGTTGTTTCATTAGTTCTCTCTAAAAATAAACGAGTAAAAGGAAGATTTATAGTCTTCATATTAGAAAAAGGCAAGCTATTCACTACCTTAATCTTTTAAATTTGACGTATTTTATGATTGGGGTCAAGCACAGAATGAGGGGTTTGAGGATTAAAATATTCAGGACCTAAGGGGACTTTGCCATGCCCCCCAGGAATATCCAGAACATATATCGGCCATGCCAAGCCTGTTACCCTCCCGCGTAGTGCGTTTAACAAACGATGTCCTTGCTCAATTGGGACGTAAAATCGTGATGTTCCAGGGGCTTTATCAAGTTGATGAAGATAATAAGGTTTAATGCGCCACTCAACAAAAGCCCGAAGTAACGCCTCTAATGTTGTGACATTATCATTTATATTTTTAAGTAATACAGATTGGCTTAGCAAAGGGATGCCACTTTTAATCAAGGATTTTATAGCTTGATATGCTTGGGGGGTAAATTCTTTTGGATGATTGGCATGAACCACTACCCATAAAGCTTTATCGCTTTCTAAACTCTTAATAAATTTAGAAGTTAACTTGCTTGGAGCAGAAAATGGAACGCGGGTATGAATACGGATTGTTGTAATATGAGGGATTTGATCAAGGGTTTGTATAATATGATTCATCCGACGAGGCGAGAGGATAAAAGGATCTCCACCAGATAAAATAACTTCACGGATTTGAGGGTGCTCTTTAATCCATTGTAAGGCAGATTCCAGTTCTTGATCACTGAGTAACCCATTTTCAGGGCCTACTTGCTCTCGGCGAAAGCAAAAACGGCAATACACAGGACAGATAAGTAAAGGTTTTAATAAAACACGATCTTCATAACGATGAACAATACCAGGAATTGGCGATAAGGCTTCATCAGCAATAGGATCGTTTGATTCATCGGGTCGTGTAACTAACTCATCAGGATGAGGGATGTATTGAAGCCCAATTTCGTCTGTAGGTGTTTGAATAAGTTCTACCATCTCGGCAGAAATAGCAGTCGCATAGGTTTGAGAGAGCTTTTTTAAAGAAGAAATATCTTTGTGATCAATGAGATTTTTTTGTAAAAGTTCATGAACTGTGTGCAGGGTTTTATTATTCATTAGTAAACAGGACTTTGTTTTGTGTGTATTTGTAAAAATTCGTTTTATCTAAATGAAAAAATCGCATAATGATTAAAAAGATGTAAAGCAAATTAAGAGAAATACAAGGACTCTTTTATAGTGAATCAATCAGATTGTGCCTCTCTTGTAGATCGCTTGCCTTTGTTAAAACGCAGGCAGTTGATGATAAAGGCCATCAGAAGTTTTTTTGATGCCAAAGATTATTTAGAAGTTGAGACTTCTTATTTGGTCCAAGCACCTGGCGAAGAAGTGCACTTGAATCCTTTCCATACAATTTATGAGACTCCATACGGAGAAAAACGGATTTTATTTTTACATACAAGTCCTGAATTCGCCATGAAACGTATTATGGCTGAATTGCATCAACCCGTTTATCAGCTTGCCAGAGTATGGCGTAATAAAGAAGGCGGGCCAAACCATTCTCCTGAATTTACAATGTTAGAATGGTATCATCCTTATTGTTCTTTAACTGAGTTAATGAATGAAACAGAACAACTTTGTAAGAATTTGTTGCCTTGTGAGATAAATTATCAAAACCAAAAGATTCGTTTTGACATCCCATTTGAAAAGCTAACTATTCAAGAAGCTTTTCAGAAGTTTGTCGGTGTTGATATTTTATCATTGCTTGATGATGAGCGCAGATTAGCTGATGCTGTTGGCTATAACTTGCGAGATCATGAAACATGGGAAGATTTGTTTTTTAGGTTATTACTGGATAAAATTGAGCCTAATATTGGAAGGGATCGCCCAACATTTTTAACACATTGGCCTGTTCAACAAGCAGCTTTGGCTAAAATTGATCCTCATGATCATCGTGTTGCATTACGTTTTGAGCTGTATGCTGGAGGGTTGGAGTTGGCAAATGCATTCGAAGAGTTGACCGATCCCATAGAACAAAGAAAACGTTTTATTACAGATCGAAGTAAAAGAGCGGTTTTATATCCTGAGGCACCTCAATGGGAAATGGATGAGGCTTTTTTACAAGGATTATCCAAGATGCCACCTTGTTCAGGTATTGCGATGGGGGTTGATCGATTAGTTATGCTGGCAACGGGGGCTAAAAATATCCGAGATATTTTATGGATATAAAGTGTGTTTTATATTTAAAAACATTCAGAAAAATAGTATTGAGACCTTGTCGAAATGGTTGATAAAAGATAAAGCTAGATACCAAAGAATGGTAACGCTCATTTTAATGGTTCTTTAAGGGAATAAAAATGTCACAATCAGTAACAAAGGGTCTTGTTGTCATGTATAAAAAAAGAAAATCCGTTATGGGTGGCCTTTTGGGGATGGCAGGCTTGCTTGCTTTGGCTGGATGTGGTGGCGTTCCAGAACATGAGCGTGAATGTCAGTGGGAAGGTACCCCCTCATGGTATTGTCGTCATACTGCTAAAAAAGATACTTATTTTGTTAAGGGGAATACACAATCTTATTTTATCCCTGCCTATACAGGGCCAAAAGATTTCCCTATACCTGACATGCCTGTTTATGTTGATGAAACTTTGGATCAGACTTTGCGTGCTTCTGTTGTATTAGGGGATTACAAGCAAGCATTGCAGAAAACAGGGTTGTTAGCATTGGTAGAGCGCCAAGGACCTTATACGCTTTTTGCTGTACCAAATCACCCTATGGAACATCCGTCTTTCGCAGTTGAAGGCTCTTTAATGGATGTACAAAATGAGTTTCTGTTGAAACAGTTAATGGCATATACAATTGTTCTGGGTAATTATCCTCCTGCTAAATTAAGAGCGTTAGCTTTGAAAAATGGAGGCTCTGTTGAGCTTACTACTTTTTACAATCAAAAGTTAACTGTAACTATTGATCCTCAAACAGGTGAGTTTGTAACAAAAAATAAAGTAGGGCAAGTTAACAAGATTTGGGTGAATGGTATTCCTCAATCAAATGGCACTTTATATGTCAGTCAAGGTCTGCTTAACCTAGTTCCATAAGAAATTTATGCTTTCTGTGAATTGTTTTTCAATTATTCACAGAAAGCATAAAAAGAGAGAGTTACCTTTCTTTTTGAGCGTCTTCGATAGCTTTTAACATACTTTGAACTCCTTTTTCAGGCCCTTCTGGGTGTCTCCAAACTGCTCCAATCACAGATAGGAAATCAGCACCAGCTTGAACTAATGGTTTGCAATTGTCTGGAGTTATTCCACCAATTGCAACGACTGGTAATTCCATCATTTCTGACCACCAGCTTAATAACTCTATGGGGGCTCTAACATCGGTATCTTTGGATATTGTTGGAAAAAATGCACCAAAGGCAATATAATCAGCGCCGCCTTCTCCTGCCTTCATAGCCATATCACGACTATCATAACATGAAACACCTAACTGTAGATCATCCCCTAGTTGTGACCTTGCTAGCTCAATAGGGGTGTCATCCATTCCAATATGGGCGCCATCGCAACGATATTCTTTTGCTAAATCTGGACGATCATTAAGGATAAACGCAATATTTCTGTCTTGGACAATAGGTTGTAAAACATCAATTGCCTTACGTATTTCATCGTCTGAAACATCTTTTAATCTTAGTTGAACAGCAGCAACAGGACCAGCCTCTAAGGCTTGGATAAGCAGAGGTTTAAATTCTAAAGCTGTAAAAGAGGGAGGGGTTATCAGATAAAGCTCACAAGGGTTCATAATCTTCTCAATGTTTTGGGATATGTAAATAAGATAGATATAAAAATATCGTTATATCTATTATGTCAATTAATCCAATTTGAATCAAAATTATATCATACAAATATAACTGAATTGTTATTGTTTTATCACTAGGAATAGTTTTATCGCTTTGTAAATCATGTATTTTACGATTAGGTATTTTTTCTTTGTTTGAAATGTGATTTATAACAAATGATCTGTTTCATTTGTAAAGCTGATAAAATGTGGGTTCTCTTTAGTAAATATATCGTGGTTGGTGTTGCTAATACGTTGCTAACTATGATCGTTATTTTTGCTTTGATGCACAGTGGTGTTAACCTCTATGTATCTAATGCAACAGGATATCTTGTTGGTATTATTTTTAGTTTTATTGTAAATTCACTTTTTACATTTTCAGCAAAATTAAGTTTTAGAAGCCTTGTAAAATTTTTCACGGCTTGTTTCATAGCGTATCTTGTTAATTTAGTTGCAATGAAAAGTTTTTTAATGGTTTTTCCTGAGAAAATATATCTACCTCAGTATAAAGCATACCTCGAGGTATATCTTGCACAGTTATGTGGTATGGGATTTTATACGGTAACTGGTTTTATTTTAAATAAATTTTGGGTGATGAAATGAATAACGATATTATTAATCAAAATACAGTTCGTTCAGAGATTCCGTCTTTAGCAATCGTTGTTCCTTGTTATAATGAAGCAGAAGCATTTTCTCGTGGAGTAACTGAGTTATCTAAAGTTATCAATGATTTGATTGCAAAGAAAAAAATTAAAAATGATAGTTATATTCTATTTATAGATGATGGCAGTACCGATAATACTTGGTTTCAAATTAAACAAGCAGGCGAGGAAATGCTACATGTTCGAGGTTTGAAACTTTCAAGAAATCAAGGACAACGAGTGGCAATGTTAGCAGGGTTGACCTCTATAAATACGGATGTCAGTATTAGTGTTGATGTTGACTTGCAAGATGATTTAAATTGTATAGAGCAAATGATCGATAAATATATGCAGGGTAATGAGATTGTATATGGTGTTCGTGATGATCGCTCAAAGGATAGTATATTTAAACGTAATACTGCTAATATGTTTTATAAATTGATGAATTTGATGGGTGTTAATCATATTCCTAATCACTCAGAATATCGTTTATTAAGTAAGCGTGCCATTCATTGTTTATTAGAATATAAAGAACAAAATTTATATATACGTGGTGTCTTGCCTTTAATTGGTTTTAAAAGCGATAAAGTTTTTTACGCGCGTCAAGAACGAATTGATGGTCAAACAAAATATTCGTTTTTTAAGTTATTAAGTTTAGCAATTGAAGCTATCACCTCATTTTCTGTTTTTCCCTTAAGATTAATCGCTATTTTAGGGTTTGGAACCTGTATTTTGGCAATAATTTCAATGTTCTATGGAGTCATTAGTAAAATTGGTGGATTTGCTGTTCAGGGATGGTCTTCACTTATCATTTCAATTTTCTTCTTAAGCGGTGTACAGCTTTTGTCTTTAGGTGTAATTGGTGAATATATTGGAAAAATTTATATAGAAACAAAACAGCGCCCTAAATTTTTTATTGATGAAACCATAGGAAAATTTTAGTATTATATTCTGTTGGTCGGTTTAGTTAAAGTATCTGGTCAACATGAAATCAGAAAATGGGAAATGTTTATTTTACTAAAGTCGATTTTAAAAGTTAGTATAATCTATGCTGAATTATATTATTTAAATATATTTTGCTTAAAGTTCAAAACTTTGCTTTTTTAATGATTATTATACCCTAGAAAAACTGTTTATAAATTTATTTGATTGGTTTAGTTGGAATGTATATAGGTCGGTTTATATATGTTTTTTATTAAATATTATCAATTTTGCTATTTATTGAAAGCATTATGTATAGCATCAAGTTTGGTTATCAAAGAAAATGAACAACTTATTGATCTTGTCTTGGTATGATATTTATTTTCACTGCTGTATATATAATGTATAGTTTTAATATACTAAAGAGCCTATTAATCAACATTTCATATAAGCATATCAAGTACGGGATGGCGTTTTAAATCAAGAATTTATGACTAAATTACCCCAAGGTTTTTCAGAAAAAAATAGATTTAACTTATCATATACTTTGTAGTTTACACTCTAGTAGAAAGTAAAAAGAAATAAACGCTGAGTTTGGTAATAATTGAGTAAATGCAGTTTGGTGTTTACAAGATATGACAGTATCAAAAAAAAATAAGATTTCGGCATAAAGCAGAAAGAATTATGATTTTATAATCAAATAAAGACTGTAAAGATAATTATATTGGAAATCTTATATACAGAGCTTCTGTTTATTATGAAATTTTATAACAAGGAAGTTTAAACCTCCTTGTTATAATACAGTATATAAATGGCTCAAATTAGCTTTTGAAAATATTAATAATTTTATCTAGCATTGCCAAGGCATCTTCACGTTTGCGTTGGAATGTATTACGCCCGATGATGGCACCACTTGCACCACCATCATTAAGTCCTTGGAACGTATTAAATAATGTTTCTTCACTGGTTTGCTCACCACCTGAGAACAGAACTAAACGTCGACCAGCAAATGCGGATTGCATAATATGTTCAGTGCGTTTCGCAAGTGTTGAAATATCAATTTTTTGATCTTCATATACTTTTTTAGCAGCCCCTAAACATAAATGATCTGAAGGGGGTTTAACTTTAATGATATGCGCACCCATTTGAGCAGCGATATGTGCAGCATAAGCACAAATATCAACAGCAGTTTCACCTGCTTTATCAAGGAATGGGCCTCCTCTAGGATAACTCCATACAACAGCAAGTAATCCTGCGTCTTTGGCTTCTTGGATTAAATTTTGTAAGATATCCATTTGTTCATAACAATAATCACTGCCGGGATAGATGGTGTAACCAATACCAATACATCCTAAACGCAAGGCTTCTTTAACAGAACCAGTGATAGCTTGATTTTTGACGTCATTTAAACTGTTTGCATTGTTAAGTTTTAAAATAGTAGGGATTTGACTGCCATATGTAAAAGCACCACATTCCAAAGCACCTAAAGGTGCTGCGTAAGCACTTAAGCCAGCATCAATCGCCATTTGATAATGATAATGTGGGTCATATGCCGCGGGATTGGCAGCAAATGAGCGTGCAGGCCCATGTTCCATGCCTTGATCCACAGGCAGAATAAGTAATTTTCCTGTACCACCAAGTTTACCGTGCATTAAAAGACGTGTCAGATTGTTTTTTGTTGCTGCGTTATCGGCTTCATAATTTTCAAGGATACGCTTCACTTGAGGGGTTAGTTTCATGCTTAATTACCTGTTTAGAATTTAAGATATACACGAAACTTATTACTGTTTGTTTAAAAAGGCCATTCATATTATAGTGAGCATCAAGTAGATATATTTTAAATGAGGTGATTATACTTAAAGTTCAAATCTAATAAATTAAACGTATTCGGTTTAGTGTGCCAAATAGTAGCTCCTAGTGTTTGGGCACGATTTTGTATCGTGTTAAATTGGCTAGATTTCGATTCGAAAAAAATATGTTTTTGCCCCATTCTAAGGGATGCCATGGCTAATCCAGCATGGTCAAAGCAATCCAAAATATGAATAACAGAATATTGATGCAATATATCCACTGCTTTATTTATAAATGATAACCACCAGCGGACACCTATGTATGTTATAGCATTTGGAGGGGATAGGAGGTAAACGCAGGGGGCTATTTTTTGAGTATTTTGTATAATATAACTTGTTTTTTTGGCAATCTCTGCAATAAAGTAAATATGTGCAAAATGGTTTACAATAAAACAAGGTGTTTGTGTTCGCATTAAATAATTATTTAATGATGTTGTGAATATTTTTTTTTGTAGAAAAGTATAAGGATTTTCTGTCATTATTATAAAAAGTTTTGGTTACAATAATTATGTATTTGATTAGCTTTTAATGTAATAAATATTTAGATAGAGAACCTTTAGAAAATAGTAAAGTTATTTGTTAGCTATAATAACAAGGGGGTACAAAAGACGTGGTGCAATCAGACACGATGAATATCAATGTACAAGATGATAATATAGAGTTGTCTCCTTCATCCCATACGATGAATCCTTCTGAACAACGTTTGGAAAAAGCACTTAATTATATAGAAAATTTTTTAGAAGAGCAAAAAAATCAGTTAAATACAGAACCTGATTTAAATAATAAAGATGTTGTTCTTGCGAATTTAGATATATTGATTTCACGTATGCAAGATATATTACAACAATTTGATAGCGTAGAATAATTTAAAACATTAGAGAATTAATAAATGGCGCAGGTAACGATTTCTATTAATGGGTATGGATATACAGTTGGATGCACGGATGGACAAGAGCCTCACTTGCAAGCAATGGCAAAAGTCGTAGAACAACACATCGATCAGATTCGTAAAATTGGTGGGCAAAGTGGTGAAGGTAGAATATTGGCTTTGGCCAGCTTGTTAATAGCGGATAAATTACATGATATGGAAATTTATATTACCAATTTAGAAAAACAGTTAGATAAACAAAAATTAAAACAGCTTAAACAAGAAAACGAAGAACTCAAAAAAAGCCTAAATGATCTTGCGGATCGCGCAGAATCTATTGCAGGAAAATTAAATCTATCATAACATACCGCTATGGGGCTGCCTGGTTTGTTAGGTAAAACATACTCCCGGGCCGATAATCACTTCCAAGGGAACTGGCGCTGTCGTGACCGTGGTCTCGTTATACTGGTACCCACCTGTATTGACAGGTCTGGAAGAGTTGATAAACCGACGGCTAAGGTGGCTTCATTTTAAATTAGTTGATGTTAATGATTGATATTTTACAAGAAAAATGTGATTTACGAAATAGGCTTAAATTATTAAGAAGCCAGTCGGATCAGTATCATAAACAATATACTTCATTTCTCATCCAAAATATAGTTAAGTTTATTCGCAACTCGTGTGCTACAAAAGACGTTATTGCCTGTTTTTGGCCATTGGATAATGAAGCTGATCTACGCCCATTACTGCATCAACTTATCCAATGTAATTATCAAGTTGCTCTACCTAAAACCCCTATCAAAGGAAATCCTCTAAGTTTTCATTTGTGGTCTCCAACAGTAACGATGCAAGAGGGGCGTTACAAAACAATGCATCCAAATACAGACATTATCGAGCCGAATTTCATTTTAGTTCCATTGATGGCTTTTGATCGTTGTGGTAATCGTCTGGGGTATGGTGGTGGGTATTATGATCGTACCTTACAACAATTTTCTGGGGTAAATTGCGCTGGGGTTGGGTTTTCTTATCAAGAAGTGACACAGGTTCCAACAGAGAGATTCGACTTTGGGTTGCCTGTTATTATTACAGAGCAAGAAATTATTTATATATAAAGGGTTTACTGTGCGTATTGTTTTTTTAGGAGATATTGTTGGTCGCAGTGGCAGAGAAGTTGTTCTTCAAGAATTGCCGGCATTAAAAAATAAACTTGCTATCGATGTTGTTGTTGCAAATGCAGAAAATGCTAGTCATGGTTTTGGATTGTCCCCTGCAATTGCAGAGGATTTATTCAAAGCAGGTGTAGATGTTATTACGCTTGGAAATCACAGCTGGGATCGCAAAGATATCATTCCTTATATTCGCGAAAATCCCAAAATTATTCGCCCTTTGAATTATCCACCTAAAACTCCTGGGGCAGGGCATTATATTCATATGTTGCCTAATAATAAAAAGCTTTTAGTTATTAATGCGATGGGTCGTTTGTTTATGGATCCGTTGGATGATCCGTTTCGTATGATTGAGGAGCTAATTTCCAAATATCGTTTTGGCATTGATGTGCATGCTATTTTAATCGATATCCATGCCGAAGCTACCAGTGAAAAGGCAGCATTAGCACATTATTTTGATGGCAAAGTATCGGTTGTAGTTGGAACACATACCCATATTCCCACTGCGGATTATCGTATTTTACCCTCTGGTACAGCGTTTCAAACGGATGCAGGAATGTGTGGGGATTATAATAGCGTTATTGGAATGCAAAAAGAAGCCGCTATTTATCGGTTTGTCACGAAAATGTCTGGTATGCGTCTCAGTCCAGCAGAAGGACTTGCTACCTTATGTGGATTAGCCGTTGAAACAGACGATAGAACAGGGGCAGCTTTGCGTGTGGCACCTGTTCGATTAAAAGGCGACCTTGATCCTATTTTACCTAAATGGGATAAGTAAGACGAATATCATACTCTGTTTAGTTATTATGAATACGTTAAACAGAGTATGATATTATCGTCTTAATAAAATGTAATTAACGGTTAAATCTAACTCGAAGTGATCAGGTAAATCGGGTGGGATTTTAGGTAACTTGGCACCTCTAAACATACTTGTAATTGCAGTATCTAATGCATCTGAGCCTGAAGATCCTGTTAGGCTAACAGATAAAACATAGCCATCTCTATTTAAAGCAACATGTACTGAGGCACTGCCGTCTTCTCCATTATTGGCTGCATCGGGTGGATAGTATAAATGTTGTCTGATCCATGCGTTAATAGCTGCTCCATAATCATCACTAACTCCTTGAATACTAATTTTTGCTGCATAGGGTACATTGATTTTGCCGTTTTTAACCAATGGGCCTGTAGACATATCAATACCTGAACGAGAGCCTTGAGGTAGCCTATGCGTTGCAGCTTTACGTTTTGATTTGTTGGGGTTTTCACTAAAATCAAAGCTTTGCATATTTGCGAAAGGATTGTCAGAAGCTTTGGGAGCAGTTTGTTGTCTTCGTTGTTGGCGCGGTGGGGTATAGCGATAGGTATATTGATGCGTTTTGGCAGGTTGTTTTTTAGGAGTTTGAGTTTGTGGTTTAGGAATCATTAACGGCACATTGCCGGTATCTGGCAAAGGTTCGGTCTCAGGTTCAGGTGCCTCAACACTTTTCTCCTCGGGTGGAGGCGATGATATCTCAGGTATAGAGGCAAGTGGAGGTGGTGGAGGTTGACCCTCTTCACCAGTAAGACCTTCGCCTGTTAACCCGCTAGATCCTGTTTTGTCAGGGGAAAAAACGACCTCGACAGGTTGTCCTTGCTGACTATTTCCATTTGTGGAAGGATGAGGATAAACTAAATACCATATATAAATTGCCGCAACTACCAAGATATGTGCTGTTAGTGAACCTGCTAGATAAAGAATATCATAATGATTATAGGCATTATTTGTTGGTTGTAAAAGGGAGCCTGAAGCACAAACTTTTGGTAAGTTTTTACTATTGTGTTTTAGAGAGGAAAGGGATGTTGTTGTAAACGCAGATGTTTGTTCTTGAGTTTGTTTCCCTTTTAATTTTGTTAAACTCAGAGAGCTTTCCGGTCTAAAAGATTCTTTACGAAGTAATGGAAAGCCAGCAAATATAATCTTATTTTTTGATGATTTTTTTATATATTGTGGACGTAGCGAGGAAACAAGATCTGGATTAATAGAATCACTAATAGGATAAGAAACAATAGATCCGACATAACGGTCACGCGGAGATAGCGTAGGGGCTTTACGTTGCAAAGGCTTGTCGTTCTGCTTCATTCTGTTTTTTGTCTTCGCCTACTTTTAATTACTAAGAATTGTATCTAATATCATTTCATAGAGTAAAAACAAAGATATTGAAATGAAACAAAATCGTATTTTTTTAATATTTTTATACTCTTGATAAAAATGCAAGAATATAATTTTTTTTAGAGTAAATTATGCTTGGCTGGCAAGAAAATATACAAAAAGCAATGCTCTTTTTGCAAGAGGCAGATCCAGACCTTGCAAAAGTAATGTGGTATGAAAAGACGTGTAGATTACAGGTTAAGGAAAAACAAGAACCTTATTTTGCATTACTAGAAGCTGTAGCTGGGCAACAACTTCATGCCAAAGCTGTAACGGCAATATTAAACCGGTTGAAAGCGTTAAATAATGGCAATTTACCAGATGCCCAGCAACTTTTAACCTTTAATGATACTGAGTTACGTAATTGTGGTTTTTCTTTTCGTAAAATTGCGACCTTACAAAAACTCGCTTTGGCAACTATAGAGGAGCAAGTGCCTTCTTATATACAAGCACAAACGATGTCTGATCAAGAACTGATCGATTTATTAACACAGCTTCCTGGAGTTGGTGAGTGGACAGTGGAAATGTTTCTAATCTTTACATTGGGGCGTTTGGATATCATGCCTGTGCATGATTTTGGTATACGTGAAGGTTGGAAGATTTGTAAGAATTTAACCGAGCAACCTAAACCTAAAGAGTTAAAAGAAAAGACACTATCTTGGAGCCCCTATCGTTCCATAGGGGCTTGGTATTTATGGCGTGCTGTCGATCAAAAAAAGCCAAAAGAAAAGCAAAATCCATTAACTTTATAAATCAGATAAATCAAGAATCATTTTTCCACTATGTTGCCCAGATTCCATAATCTCATGTGCTTTACGAACCTCATTAAAAGGAAAAATTTGATGGATCAAAGGAGAAATCTTTCGCATAGCCAGTAAAGGCCATACATGTTCATAGAGGGCTTTGGCAATATGACCTTTGAAATCGGAGGATCTGGGTCGCAGAGTGCTTCCACATATTGTTAATCTTTTAGTAACAATCTTTGCCAAATTAACGTCATTGGCTTTGATTCCGCCTTGAAAAGAAATAATGGCTAAGCGACCATCTTCGCTCAATGAATCAATATTTGCGTTTAAATAAGCTGCTCCCATAATATCTAAAATAATTTGAACACCTTTTTTCTCGGTTATTTCAGTAATACGTGTAACAAAATTTTCTTTCGTATAGTCAATGACGTCATCGGCGCCGAGTTTTTTACAAATTTCACCTTTTTCTTGACTGCCAACGGTTGCATAAACGGTTGCTCCAAAATTTTTGGCTAATTGAATAGCTGCTGTGCCTATACCCCCACTGCCACCATGAATCAAAACGCTTTCTCCAGCCTGAAGTTTGCCAATTTCAAATAAATTTGTCCACACTGTAAAAAAGGTTTCGGGTAATGCAGCCGCTTCATAAGCATTAAAATCTTTTGGCCAAGGTAGGCATTGCTGTTCAGGAACAGCACAATATTGAGCATATCCACCGCCATTGGTTAATGCGCAAACGCGATCTCCTGATTGAAAGATAGAAGAGGAGGGCGCCGTTACAATTTCACCAGCAATTTCTAAACCTAATAAAGGACTTGCTCCTTTAGGAGGAGGATATAACCCTTTGCGTTGCATGAGGTCAGGACGATTTATTCCAGCAGCAAGAACACGAATTAAAACCTCTCCTGATGCGCATTGTGGAATAGGGAGGATGTTTATCATCAGTTCTTCTGGTCCACCAGGATTTTGGACAATAATAGCTTTCATCTGTTGTGCATTCATGTCATGTTGCCTTATGAAAAAGAGTATCTTAAAAAATAATAGTAACATGAATAAGTATAAAACTTTTTTACAAGATTAAGTTAATAAAGTTTTTTATTACAGGTAGGTAAAATGCTGTACGCAACCCCGTATGAATTAATACAACAACTTCCCAAAGGATATAGATTGTTAGGAATAGATCCTGGTTCCAAGCAAATTGGACTGGCTTTGTCCGATGTTTCTTTAATGTTGGCTTCACCCTTTGAAACCATTAAACGAGGGAAAGTCGCTATTTTTGCTCAATATATACAGCAATTAGCACAAAAAGAACATGTTGGTGGGCTGGTTTGCGGATTGCCTCTTTCAATGGATGGTGATTTTGGCCCAGCAGCGCAAGCTGCGAAAGACTGGATTAGCGCTGTGTCAATAGCCAGCCAATTGCCAGCATGTTTGTGGGATGAGCGTTTATCCAGCAGTGCAGTTAATCGTTTTCTTATACAAGAGGCCGATTTAAGCCGAAAAAAACGTAATGAAGTGGTAGATAAATTGGCAGCAAGCTATATGTTACAGGCTGCTTTGGACGTTGCTAAAAACCAGTGAAGGTATTTTTGGTTGCAGATGTTGCCCCCAATGCGTTCAGATAAGAAACATATTGGTTAATCTTAATCTTGGCGTTGTCCTCTGATACCTTAGGGATCGGGTTTCGTTTATTATATTGCCCTCTAAACTCCATTAAAGCCTGATATGCTTCATATCGATAACGTTTAAGACGTTCGAATGATGCTGGGTCAGGTTGCCCATATTGCCCATTAATATATTGTTCATTTAAAGTAAAGGCATCATTATAGTTTGTTTGGACTTTATCTATAACAGCTATGTTTTTTTGTGATTGGCTGCATGCAACAAGTAAATTGCATATAAAAAATAAATAAGCGAATTTGTAAAAAGAATGGTTCAAGGTCATGTACAATCACATATGATTATAAAATTAATATCTGTTGATTTTATAAGATAAAAAGAGGGTTAGAATGTGTTCATTCTAGTTATTAATATCAAACTTTGTAAATAATTTTATTTTTATATTTTATTAAAAAAATAATGAAACTCTTCCTCAGGTAGCTTTACGCCAATAAAAACGATTTCTGAGTAACGGTCTTCAGTATTATTCCACTTCTCACCCCATTCACTGTTATAGATTTGTTGAACGCCTTGGAAGATCAATCGATGAGGGTTGTGTTGAATATTGAAAATTCCTTTATAGCGAATAAGTTGTTTTTCAAAAACTTTAAGAATTTTATTTATCAACCGAGATAGTTTATCCGCATCAAATGCTTGCTTTCGATGAATAACGAATGAATTTACTTTTGTGTCATATGATATTTTATCGTCAATAATGGGGACGCATGAAAATAAAGAAGATTTTGGTGATAGTTTAGGACTTAAAAAGTTTAATTCATCCAACAGCTTTAGATCAAGTTGCCCGTGTTTAAGATTATAAATAGGAGCAACTTTGTTCATATGTTGTATTTGATTTACCAATGGTTCTAGAAGTTCTGTAGATAAATCAGTTTTACTGAGCAAGATTAAATCAGCCATAGCAATTTGAGCTTGAGTAACATTAAAATGTTTAAAATGATAAAGTGCATTAATAGCATCTACTATTGTGATTGTGCCTTTGATATCAAATCGCTTAGAAAATATTTCATGTGTTAAAAAAGTTCGTAGGATTGGCGATGGATCAGCCATACCTGTGCATTCAATGATTAGTTGTGTAAAGTTAACCTCTTTACGGTCTAATTGATCAAGAAGCTCTTTTAAAGAAACCTCTAACTCAGCATGGCTATTACAACAAATACATCCATTTTTTAATGTTGTAATATGTATTGCGGTATTACTATTAGATAAAAAACTTGTATCTATGGCTATATTTCCAAATTCATTTTCAATAATAGCAATTTTATGAGTGGTTTGGTGATACAGGATATAATTCAATAACGTTGTTTTTCCTGCCCCTAGAAAGCCACAAAGTATAAAAACAGGAATAGAGGGTATCATTATTAATTTCCGATGATGAATAAAGCAATTTCATAACAAATAAAACGCGAAACATAAAAAATGCTCCGCGTTTGCTTAAATAATCTAAATTAAAAAAAAAAGTAAAATGATGTATTATAAATTATTTTGATGGAAAGTATTTTGCCATTTTTCTTCGAATTGTTTTACTGCAATTCCAACAGCAGGATCTGCAATAAAGAGATCAAAAATATCAACAGGAAGTGTAATACCTTTACAACCAATCAACATACATTCAAGAGCTTGTCTTGGGCTTTTAAAGCTTGCAGCAACTAGTTCTTTTTCAGGGCAATGTGTTGATATTAAAGACTGAAGTTCAGATACGACTTCTGGACCATTTCCACCTTGAGCATCAATGCGGCTAACATAAGGAGAAACGTATTGAGCACCAGCTAGTAAACCTAGTAAACCTTGAGCTGCACCATATACAGATGTTGCTAATGTTGGGATACCTTGTGCAGTTAATTCTTTAATAACCTTTAACCCACAAGGAGTTACAGGCACTTTTACAACTAAATTTTCTACACGTTCGCGTAGTTTTTGTGCATCATCAATCATTCCTTCAACAGTAGGAGAAATAACCTGAGCAAAAAGCGTTCCTTTTCCACCCATAGCATCTCGGATTGCAGGTAGAAGATCGAATAATGGAGTACCGCCTGCAGCTACAATCGCAGGGTTGGTTGTTACACCCCATACTGGGAACATACCAGAGATTCTTTTGATTGCTTTAACGTCGGAGGTATCTAAAAGTATTTTCATAGTCTCATAAGCCTTTTATTAGAATTAAAAGAAATCAAAATGATTTTTTTTTATATTATTGGTTAATAAAAGAATAAATATTAAATAGATAAATAAAAATAGTAATTTTATTAATAATTAAATAGATAAAAACAGCAATTTAACATCATATATTGATATTTTTTATTAAGAATATTTTATTTAAAAAGAGCATAAAGAATTGAATATTTTAATCGCTTCAATAGATATTATTGTAATCCAAAAAATAATTTTTGTTAAGCCATAATTATAAAAAAAATCAATTTTTTGTGAAGGCTTAACAAAACGGCATTAATTCAAGGGTTAAACAGAATAATACATTTCAAATTCAACAGGGTGAGGTGTATGTTCGAATCGGTAAACTTCTTCCCATTTAATTTTTGCGTAGCTTTCGATTTGATCTTTGGTAAATACGTCACCAGCTAATAAGAAATCATGATCAGCAGCAAGAGCATCAAGTGCTTCACGTAAAGAACCACAAACTGTTGGGATTTCTTTTAATTCTTCTGGAGGAAGATCATAAAGATCTTTGTCCATTGCATCGCCAGGATGGATTTTATTTTTAATACCATCAAGCCCAGCCATTAACATTGCTGCAAATGCTAGATATGGATTTGCCGTTGGATCTGGGAAACGGATTTCAACCCGTTTTGCTTTTGGACTGGTCACATATGGAATACGACAAGAAGCAGAACGATTACGTGCTGAGTATGCCAAAAGTACAGGGGCTTCGAATCCTGGGATTAATCTTTTATAAGAATTGGTTGATGGATTAGTAAATGCATTTAATGCTTTGGCATGTTTGATAATACCACCAATATAATAAAGTGCTTGATCTGAAAGATCTGCATATCCATTACCAGCAAAATTGGGTTTGCCATCTTTCCAAATAGATTGATGCACATGCATACCCGTGCCGTTATCACCATAAATTGGTTTTGGCATAAAGGTTGCTGTTTTACCATAGGAATGGGCAACGTTATGAACACAATATTTATAGATTTGCATGTAATCAGCAGAGCGAACTAATGTTGAAAATTCAATCCCTAATTCATGTTGTGATTGTGCAACTTCGTGATGTTGTTTTTCAATTGGAAGGCCCATTTCACCCATAGTGGTTAACATTTCAGCACGAAGATCATTGTCGCTATCTACTGGTGGAACTGGGAAATATCCGCCTTTAACACCTGGACGATGGCCCATATTGCCTTCTGGATAGTCTTTCAAGTTTGAGCCAGGACCTTCGATACTGTCCAATTGGTGAATAGCAAAGTTAGGGCCTGTCCCAAATTTAACATTGTCAAAAATGAAGAATTCGGCTTCTGGACCAAAGAATGCTGTATCGCCAATCCCTGTTGATCTTAAATATTGTTCAGCAAGTTTTGCTGTAGAACGTGGATCACGATTATAAGCAACGCCCGTAGCTGGATCAATAATATCGCAAATTAAAATTAATTGAGGTTTTGCTGTGAATGGATCCATAACTGCTGTTGTTGGATCTGGCATCAGGATCATGTCACTTTCGTTAATAGCTTTCCATCCTTTGATAGAAGAGCCATCGAACATAATTCCATCTTCAAAGATATCAGCTTTGATAGTGGTGACATATTGTGTTGTGTGATGCCATTTACCACAAGGGTCTGTAAAGCGGAAATCCACAAATTCAACAGAGTTTTCTTGGATTATATCCATTACTTTTGCAATGGCTTCTTCTTTTGGGGTATCGGCGGACATTGTATTGTTAGACATTATTAATTCTTCCTGTGTCTCTTTGACTTAAGAATATGAAAACCGTAATCGGTCATTATTTCAGAGTCTATATGAATGATAGTAATTATAAAGCTTCGGTGCCACTTTCTCCTGTTCGGATACGAATGGCATTTTCGACAGGGATTACAAATATTTTTCCATCACCAATGCGACCTGTGCGTGCTGTATTCATAATAATTTCAACTGCACGTTCTACTAAATCTTCGCTACAAACCAGCTCAATCTTTACTTTGGGTAAGAAATCAACAACATATTCGGCACCGCGATAAAGCTCGGTATGTCCTTTTTGTCTGCCAAAACCTTTTACCTCGGTAACAGTGATTCCTTGCAAACCAATTTCTTGTAAAGCTTCTTTAACCTCATCTAATTTAAAAGGTTTAATAATAGCTTCAATTTTTTTTATCATTCTATTTTCTCTTAAATAAAATTAAGCAAAAGGATTTGCTTAATTATTCAGATAGCGTCATTTAGTCTTTTCTGGGCATATTAAAAGCTATTTTATACAGGGTTGTCCAGTAAAAAATTAAATTGAAATATTAGGAAAACACTAGAAAATAAGCGTTGTATATGCCTAATAATTAAGCAGACTGTCTGTTTTATAAGCAATATAATTTTAAAGGTAAGATTAATGAGGTTTATTAGTAAAATACGTGCTTAAATTCATATCATTCGAAATATTAATTTAGAGTTTATAATTGAAAATATTTTAATAGATAAAAAATTAATACGCTTGAAAAATGAGCGTAATGTGATCGCAAATTGTATTAAATAGTCTCTGTTGTTGTTCTTTTTTTGCTCGAATTCGATTGTTGGCTATTTTATTTTCCAAGAGTGTGTGTTTGCATATTCGGTATGTTTTGACAATTTAATAAGATCGCTTGATTATTGTCAGATACTTTGAAAAAAATACCGAAGCTCATTCTAATGTTGTTCAAATGTATTAAGTGCTCCCAAAAAAACGAAGTTTAGGTTTTGGATCAATTTTAAATTTTTTTAAATTGAATTCAGGTTTTACCAGTCGGTGTTTAAAGTATAAATAATTTTCGAATAGAGTCGTGAAATATAAAATAGCTCTAAACAATATATAATATTTTCTATAAAACTGATATAAATCCAATTATTATTACAAAATAATAATTTGGAATATAATTCATGATGCATACCAATAAAAAAACATTACTTGCAATTTGCTTTTTGTCTTTTTTACCAATCACATTCGCTCAAGCGCAAAATACCTCCATAACTTCTAAAGATATAACAGTTTTAGAACAGCAAGCAAATCAAGGGGATGCCAGAGCACAAGATGAACTGGGGTATATGTATTATGAAAATAGAGGTGGTGGTATTCGTGATTATACCAAAGCAAAAGAACTCTTTGAAAAATCCATTGCACAAGGAGATTCAAGAGCATTAGCAGACCTTGGGTGGATGTATTATACAGGTAATGGCGTTCCTCAAGATTATGATAAAGCCAAAGAGTTGTTTGAACAGTCTGTTTCTTTAGGAGATGCACGGGGACAAGTGAATTTAGGATTAATGTATTATGAAGGTAAAATTTTGCCTCATAACTATGTAAAGAGTAAGGAGTTGTTTCAAAAAGCAATTCAGCAAGGGTATGGTCGTGCTAATAATGGGCTTGGCTTAATGTATGATGAGGGGAAAGGCGTTACCAAAGACTATGATAAAGCCAAAAAACTATACGAAGAAGCGGCTAAATATGGCAGTACAGGTGCATTTAATAATCTGGGTTTGATGTATTACGATGGTCATGGGGTGCCACAAGATTATCAAAAGGCAATGGAGTATTTTCTGAAAGCTCTCGCAATGGGATATGATGCTACTACAGTCAATATCGGTTTGATGTATTATGAAGGTAAAGGTGTCCCTCAAAGTTATATCAAGGCAAAGGAATTGTATGAAAAAGCTGCAGAATTAGGAGGCCCCGAGGCTCAGTGTAACGTTGGTTTGATGTATGTTAATGGTCAAGGTGGCCCAGTAAATTATGTCGAAGGGAAAAGATGGTTAGAGAAAGCTGCACGACAAAAAAATGCTCTTGCTCAGTTTAACTTAGGCGCCATGTACTACAATGGTAATGGTGTTGATGAAGATGTTTTCCAAGCAAAAGACTGGTTTGAGAAAGCTGCAGCGCAAAATAATGCCGATGCTTAATATGCCCTTGGTGTAATGTATAACGACGGTAATAGTGTTCCTAAAGATATAAATAAAGCCAAGGAGTATTTTAAACAAGCATGCATAAATAAAAACCAACAAGGTTGTCAGTCATACGGTGAGCTTCAATAAAAATATTATGATAATTATATATTAATCATACCGTTAACATTATGAACTTATTATTATATTTTGAGAATTTGATGAAATTTTATAAATTATTTTTATTTCCTATTTTACTCTTTGGAAGCAGCATCAATAATGCATTGGCAACTGATGTTAACTCTTTCAACAAAAATCAGGTGCTATTTGATCAGTATAGAATAGATGTTTCTAAGGAACCTATTCAGATCCCATCAGGGTATACTTACAAAGGAGACATGTGGGTTGATGAGTTGGGAAAACGTGTTGATCCAGTAAAGATTAATTTTGCAGGGCAATATTATCTTGGATTGCATAGTTGTGGTGCAGGATGCCGTTATTATACGCTTAACAATCTAGAAAATAAACGAGATTTATCAGCCTTACTGGATCAATTCACATCTAATCCAGATGAAGGTAAAAATACTTTTATTCAGTTATTTTATCAAAAGAATAGTAGACTTTTGATAGCACGTTACTTTAAAAATGATACGTTCAAAGAATATCATGATTGTCAGTTTTTGCTCAAAAATAATAAACTGGAAAGTATTGAGAAATGTTCAAGAACATCAAAGTAAATTTGATATTCTTATTGAGCTAGTTGAGTTAAGATTATCGATAAATAGTTTTAATTTTTGAGACTAAACATAGTGGGTTATTGGTTCATTATATAACCAAACAAAATGATATTTAGAGAATTTGACAATTTTTGGCTATGGCCTTTAACATTCTATGCCTTATAAATCCACTGACAGGTCTAATTAAATACCAATAATATGAAAAACTTCGCAGAGAATATTTATCAATGCAAAATATTCTTGTTTCAGTTGATAGTAATGTTTTCCCATGTTTCAAAGGCGTGACGTGAAAGTTTAAAACAAGCTTTGCTGACTTAGGTTGGTTAAATGATATGAAGTCTTGAGTATGTTGACAAGGACTTAATCCATAGTTTATTTCCCAAAAGCGCCCTAATAAACCGAAAACAATTTCTTGTTCATTCACTTTTTCAAGACATGTGAATTGCTTCATGCTAAAGGATTTTATTGTTTGAGTGTTATCTTTCTTTAGAATTCTATTGGGTAATTCTCGTAATATTATTGCAATTTTAAATAAATAATCACTTTGAGTATCATAATGAACAGCAGCGGATAATACCTTAATCGGTATTGAATTAACGATAATAGAGTGCTGTTCACTAAAGTGATAAGAAGGCAAATATTTATCAATTAGCATTATTTTTTTTGTTCAAAATTGGCTTTAGGAATTTCCCCGTATAACTTTGTTTGACTTTGGCGATATTTTCAGGGGTGCCTGTAGCAACAATTTGCCCACCACCACTTCCACCTTCTGGCCCAAGGTCAATAACCCAGTCAGCTGTTTTAATGACTTCCAGATTATGCTCAATCACAATAATAGTATTTCCTTGCTCAACCAATGTATGTAGAACTTCTAACAATTTACGCACATCTTCTGTATGTAATCCTGTTGTTGGTTCATCAAGAATGTAAAGTGTTCTTCCTGTGGCGCGTCTTGCCAATTCTTTGGAAAGTTTTATTCGTTGTGCTTCTCCTCCTGAAAGAGTAGTGGCTTGCTGTCCTAGATGAATATAACCAAGCCCAACTTGTTTTAAGATGTTTAAACGATCATAAATACGTGGGGCTGCTTCAAATAATGGTACAGCTTCATCAACAGATAGGTTTAAAATATCGGCGATTGAGTGGCCTTTGAATTTAATCTCTAAGGTTTCACGGTTATATCTTGCCCCTTTACAAGCGTCACAAGTCACAAACATGTCGGGTAAGAAATGCATTTCGATCTTGATGACCCCATCGCCTTGACAAGCCTCGCAGCGTCCTCCTTTGACGTTAAAGGAAAAACGTCCTGGTTTATAACCTCTGGCACGACTTTCAGGAAGTTCAGCAAACCATTCTCGAATAGGAGTAAATAGATCAGTGTAAGTTGCTGGGTTTGATCGAGGTGTACGGCCAATAGGGGATTGGTCAATATCAATAATTTTATCTAGATGTTCCAACCCTTTGATAATTTTATATGGGGATGGAACTGCATTTGACCCCATTAATTGTCTTGAGAGTGCTTTATATAAAGTATCAATGATTAAAGTAGATTTGCCACCTCCAGATACACCTGTAATAGCAATAAAGGTTCCTAAAGGAAAATCAACGCTGATATCTTTTAGGTTGTTCCCTGTGGCTCCCGAAAGTGTTAATAATTGCTTTTTGTTCAGTTTTCGACGTTTTTCTGGGACTGGGATAGATTTTCGGCCGCTTAAGTAATCACCTGTCAGGCTTTTGGGATTATTTTCAACTTCTTGTGGTGTGCCAACAGCAACCACTTCTCCACCTAGAATCCCAGCAGCAGGCCCCATATCAATCAGATAGTCAGAAGCTTTGATGGTATCTTCGTCATGTTCAACAACGATCAAAGTGTTACCAAGACCTTTAAGGCGTTCTAATGTTCCCAATAAACGCTCATTATCTCTTTGATGTAGACCAATTGAAGGTTCGTCAAGAACGTATAAAACGCCTGTCAAACCAGAGCCTATTTGACTAGCCAGTCGAATACGTTGGCTTTCTCCACCTGATAAGGTGGCTGAACCACGTGATAATGTTAAATAATCAAGGCCTACATCATTTAGGAAGTGTAAACGCTCAATAATTTCTCTTAAGATACGATGTGCAATTTCAGCCTTTTGTGGAGAAAGCGTTCCTTCAACACTAGAAAACCAATCTAGGGCTTGTTGAATAGGAAGTTCAGATATCTCAGCAATATTTTTTTGATCAACCTTTACGCATAACGCTTCTGGTTTTAATCTTGCCCCATGGCACGTTTTACAAGGATAGTCGGCTCGATATTTATTTAACTCTTCTTTTACAGAGTGGCTGTCAGTTGCATGATAGCGTTTTTCTAGATTTTTTATCACGCCTTCAAAGGGTTGATTTAATGTATAAGATTGTTTTTCGTCATGATACGTAATGGGAATATCATCTTGTGAACCATATAAAATAGTATCTTGAACTTCTTTTGGAATTTTTTCCCATGGTGTATCGCTATTGAGTTTAAAATGTTTAGCAATACTTTCCAATGCTTGTTGATAATAAGGCATAGATGTATTTTTCCACGCTAAAATCGCACCATCTTTCAAAGATAGTGTAGAATTTGGAACGATAAGCTGTGGATCAAAGAAGCTTTCTGTGCCGATACCATCACAGGCAGTGCATGCCCCTTGCGGTGCATTAAAAGAGAAAAGTCGAGGCTCTATCTCTTCAAGGGTAAACCCACTTTCTGGGCATGAATATCTGGCCGAGAAGCTTAATGTCAGAGGTTTTCTTTTTTCATCATCACGCAATACTTCTTCTACGCTGGCCAATCCATCAGATAAAGAAAGTGCAATTTCAAAACTATCCGCAAGGCGACCTTCGATTTCTGGTTTTATAACAACACGATCGATAATTATTTCGATTGTGTGTTTAATTTTGCGGTTTAAGTTTGGAACATCATCAATATCATATAAACTTCCGTCAACTTTGACGCGCGTAAACCCTCTGCGTTGCAGCTCTGCCAGCTCCTTTTTATACTCGCCTTTTCGTGCACGAACTACAGGAGCCAATAGCATTAATCGAGTTTGTACAGGTAGCTCCATAATCCGATCAACCATTTGGCTGACAGTTTGAGCTTCGATGGGTAGTCCTGTAGCAGGGGAGTAAGGAGTTCCTGCCCGTGCCCATAACAAGCGCATATAATCATGAATTTCTGTAATCGTTCCAACTGTTGAACGTGGGTTTTTAGAGGTTGTTTTTTGTTCAATCGAAATAGCAGGAGATAAACCCTCGATTGATTCAACGTCTGGTTTGCCCATGAGTTCCAAAAATTGGCGAGCATAAGCCGATAGGCTTTCGACGTAACGTCTTTGACCCTCAGCATAAATTGTATCAAAAGCTAGTGATGATTTTCCTGAACCAGATAGGCCGGTAATGACAGTGAGTTGATTCTTGGGGATATTAACATCAATATTTTTTAAATTATGGACTTTTGCACCTCTTACAACAATTGTAGTAAGAGGAGATATTGTTTTTGAATTCATGATTTTATACATAAAGTTTAAGGGTTTTAAAGAATACTAATATAACTTTGAATAGAAATCATGCTATTCTTGACAAAAAGAGTATGATTTAGATTATTTTTTGATAGCAACGATTTCCATACCCATACCATATCTTTCGCTGATACCGTATTTGACTGGGATAAAACCACATTCTTTTAATAAGCTATATAGTCTTGTTCTTGAAAAATTGTGGTAATGCTCCATTTCACTCCAACAATAATTGATGTTTTGAGCATCACGAATTTTCCAAATGATTGATTCAGAGTTAGGTAAGGAAAGAAATAATACGCCTTTATTTCCCAATAATTCAAAAGTTTTTTGCAAGGCCTCTTTGGGATAAGGGATATGTTCAAGAACGTCAGCCATGCTGATTACTGAAATGGGATCATCACTATCGACGTGAAGTAAGTTTACTTTATAGGCTGTGATACCGTATGATTGTAATTTCGTAACATTTTCTTCTCTTAAATCAATACCAATAGGTTTAAAACCGTATTCACAAGCTGTAAATAACAAAGAGCCATTACCAAAACCGACATCTAGCCACACACCATGATTTTGATAAGGGATAACTTTATCAATCATTCTTGCAGAAACAAGTCTTTGCTTTTCAATTTGATATCCAACTTGTTGTTCGGGATTGGTACCTTTAAAGAGAATTTCGAGAGCTTCTGGCGTATAATAGCCTTCTCTGAAAATATGTTTGCAAGAATTACATGATAACCACACCATTTGAGTAGACAGTGGAGCGATCCAGCGTTTATGATTTTGACAGTTTTCATTACGAATTAACGTCATTTTTGTATCATGGCAAAGGGGGCAATGAGTGTATTTAATAAGTTCTTGCATATCTGAAGACTCTTCAACCTTTATCATATAGGTAAATATTTTAAAAAATTAAAGTAGTTAAAAGAGTTTTTCTCGTAATACTCTTTGGTCTTTTTAAGATAGATAGATTAATATAATAATTTAAAAGCATTATATAAATAGCTTTTGCGAAAATAATTAAAAGTTTTGAACTTATGCAAAGAAAAACGTATAAAGAAGTGTATTTGAAAAAAAATTGATAAGGTAAAGAAATAATGGCTGGCAGTGTTAACAAAGTAATCTTGGTCGGTAATTTAGGAAAAGATCCAGACGTTCGTAATACTCAGATGGGCACAAAAGTTGTTAATTTGACCTTGGCGACCAGTGACAGCTGGAATGATCGTCAAACTGGTGAACGTCGTGAAAGTACGGAATGGCATCGCGTTGTTATTTTCAATGAACGATTGGCTGATGTGGCAGAAAAATACCTGCGCAAAGGGCGTAAAGTTTTTATCGAAGGGCAATTAAAAACCCGTAAATGGACTGATCAACAAGGGATGGAACGTTATACAACTGAAATTGTTGTAGATCGTTTCCGTGGCGAGCTTGTGTTGCTTGATAGTAACCGCAGTGGTGGTGGAGATGATATGGGACAATATGGTGATGATTATGCTTCTTCTCCTCCAATGGCGCCAACGTCACGTCCAGCTATATCTTCCTCTTCTAAAAATAAGGAAAGCGGTGGTGGTTGGGATTCTTCTATGCCAGGAAATAACGATTTAGATGATGAAATCCCATTCTAAAAATAACGAATTAATTTTATTAATTTTGTGATGTTAATATTAAAACTATAAAAACTGAACGGTTAAGTATTCATAATATGTTTTTTGTTCTTCTTTTTTTAATTTTTACTTTTATTCTTTTGCTTCTTTCTCAATATGGCAGAAGCAGACATAAAAAACTAATTACAATAACTATTATTATGATGATGGCTGGGATAATATGTTGGGGATATCACGAGATTTATTTTGCGGCTGATTACCCAACAAATATGAATAAAGGTGTTTTTAATGCTTTAGTAAATAAAGATTATGCTTTTTCAATTGGCATGATTTTATTGGCATTATCTATTCCTTGCATGTTATTTTGTTTACTCAGTAGACCTAAAGAGATTCGCGAAATAGATAAACCTTTAGAAGAAAATGATGATTTATATGGATAGTTTTAAATGATACTTTGGCATATTGATTCTAATTTACCTTTCCCATTGCCACCAATCTTAAATAGAGGGCTTGAGTTTTTACGAAACCTTGATTTACATCAATTAGTTCCTGGAAAGATAGATATAGATGGTGAAAAAATATTTGCAGAAGTTGTTGATACAATTACACATCTAAAAGAAGAATCTAGGCCTGAGCAGCACCAAAAATATCTTGATATTCATTATTTAATTTCTGGGGTGGAATATATAGGCACGGCTATCGATACGCAAGACAATCCCATCTATAAACCTTTTGCACTAGGTAAAGATATTCAATTTTACGAAGAAGTGAAGCATGAAACTTTTGTTGAGTTGTTTCCGGGAAGCTATGTCATTTTATTTCCACATGACATTCATAGGCCTTGCTGTTGCGTAACACAACCGGTGTCTATTCGTAAAATTATTGTAAAAATTGCGGTTGACGAATTATAGATGAGTTTAATTTATATTATAAGAACGTAATATTTATGAGTTAGTTTTACTTATTTTTGATAAATTATAGGTTTTATCCATATTACATTAGGTGTTTTATGGTTGTATTATACCTAAGCGTTTAGGGGTTTAGCTAAGTTATACAGTTTTTCGAGTATTTAAGCTGTAATCCCTCCCTTAATTTTGAAATAAGGCGCAATACACTCTTCAAAAGAGCTAAATTTATGAGTGCTTTATTTCATATTAAGCAAGTCTTGCTTGTAATTTTCATATAAAAAAATTATAGTTAATACAATTAATCATCGTCTTGAGATAGAGCGTTTATAAAGCCCAAACAGCCATTTATTAATATTGATGTATATTGTGTTAATAAAGGATTATCAAAGCTTTAAAGTGCTTTATTTTTTTTGATTAGATTTTAAAAATTTATAATAATTATAATTTATACTGGACTTACCTTGACCGACTTGCCAGAAAATACCCTTCCTACTTCGTTGACTGATATTGTTCCTGTAACCGTAGAAGAGGAAATGCAAACCTCTTATTTGGCTTATGCCATGTCAGTTATTGTTAGTCGTGCTTTGCCAGATGTTCGTGATGGGTTAAAGCCTGTTCATCGTCGTATTTTGTACTCCATGTTTGAAAGTGGTTTAACCGCTGATAAACCCTATCGTAAATCAGCTCGTGCGGTTGGGGATGTGATGAGTAAATATCACCCTCATGGGGATTCATCGATTTATGATGCCATGGTAAGAATGGCTCAACACTGGTCAATGCGCGTTCGTTTAGTGGATGGGCAAGGGAATTTCGGGTCTGTTGATGGGGATTCTCCTGCGGCGATGCGTTATACCGAAGCGCGTTTAGGCAAACCTGCTACTTTTTTACTAGAAGACATCAATCAAGATACGGTCGATTTCCAGGCAAACTATGATGAAACAGAGGAAGAACCTGTTATTCTTCCAGCAACTTATCCTAACTTGCTGATTAATGGCGCATCTGGGATTGCGGTCGGGATGGCAACCAATATCCCTACACATAATCCAACTGAAATTATTGATGCGACTTTGGCCTTGATTGAAAATCCAGAAATGGATTTGCCAGAATTAATGCAAATTGTAACAGGGCCAGATTTTCCTACTGGTGGTATTATTCTTGGTCGTTCAGGTATTCGCAGTGCGTATGCTACAGGTCGTGGATCTGTTTTGATACGTGGACGTGCTAATATCGAAGAAATTCGTAAAGATCGCCAAGCAATCATTATTACTGAAATCCCTTATCAGGTTAATAAAGCAACATTGCAAGAAAAAATTGCAGAATTAGTGCGTGCCAAGCAAATTGAGGGTGTGTCTGATATTCGTGACGAAAGTGATCGTTCAGGAATGCGGATTGTTATCGAAATTAAACGCGATGCAACCCCTGATGTTGTATTAAATCAACTTTATCGCTTTACTCAGCTACAAACATCATTCGGTGTGAATATGTTGGCGTTGAATAATGGTAAACCTCAGTTATTGGGGTTAAAGGATGCGTTAACAGCGTTTATTTCGTTCCGTGAAGAGGTTATTTTACGTCGAGCAAGATTTGAACTGAATAAAGCAAGAGACCGCGCTCATTTATTGCTTGGGCTAATGTTAGCTGTTGCAAATATTGACGAAGTTATTGCATTAATTCGTTCTGCGCCTGATTCAGCTACAGCACGTGAACAACTGATGCAGCGTTCATGGCCAGCAGCAGATATTCAATCTTATTTAGATTTAATTCAAGATGACGGTAATATCCTAGCCGATGGACGTGTTTATCTTAGCGAAACACAGGTTCGTGGTATTTTAGAGTTGCGTTTACAACGATTAACTGGGTTGGAACGCGAAAAAATTCAAAGCGAATTGATTGAAGTTTCTAAACGGATTGAAGAGTTATTGGCAATTATTGCTAGCCATATTCGCCGCATGGAAATTATGAGAGACGAACTGTTACGTGTTCGTGGGGAAATTGGATGTCCACGTGCGACTGAGATTGTGGATTATGAAGGCGATCAAACCGATGAAAGCCTGATTGAACCAGGTCAAATGGTGGTTACAATTACCAGGGATGGTTTCATTAAACGTACATCATTGGAAACATTTAGGTCTCAAAATAGAGGCGGCCGTGGTCGTAAAGGTGCTGGCAGAAGAGGGGATGATATTATCACACGTTCCTTTAATGCACATACACATCAGTGGGTTATTTTCTTTTCTTCAGGAGGGAAGGCCTATCGTGTAAAAGTTTGGCATTTACCAGAAGCAAGCCCAACATCTAAAGGTCGTGCTTTGGTTAATCTTTTACCTGATTTAGGTGGGGATGAAATTACAGCAGTATTGCCATTGCCTCAAGACGAGGAAATGTGGCCAAACCTTCATCTTGTCTTTGCGACCTCTAAAGGAGGGGTACGACGTAACCGTCTGAGTGATTTTGGTAATATTCGCTCTTCTGGCTTGATTGCAATGAAACTAGATGAAAATGAGCGTTTAATTGGTGTTGCAACCTGTCGCGAGGGTCAAGATATATTCCTTGCTTCTAAAAAGGGGCGAGCAGTTCGTTTCCAAATCACTGACGATACAGTTAGAGTATTTGCAGGGCGCGCCAGCACTGGGGTGCGTGGTATTCGCTTGGCAGACGATGATGAAGTGATGTCTATGTGTGTCTTAAATCATGTTGATGCTTCTGTTGCAGAGAGAACTGCTTATATTCGTTATAGTAATGCTAAACGTCGTGCAGAAAATGCAGATGTGGCGGAAGATATAGAAGAGGTTTTCGAAGTAGAAGAAGAGGATGGCAGTTCGGATACTGAACTTACGACAGAACGTTTGAGCGAGTTACAACATGCTGAAGAGATTTTGTTAACAGTAACTAATGCTGGGTTTGGTAAGCGTTCAACGGCTTATGATTATCGTGTCAGTGGTCGTGGTGGTTTGGGATTATCTAATATGAATTTGGCAGGTAGAAATGGCACGGAAATTGTCGCTACTTTTGCTGTTCTTGATAATACAGATGTGATGTTGGTCACAGATAAAGGGCGTTTGATTCGTGTTCCTGTTAATCAGGTTCGTATTACATCTCGTACCAGTATGGGGGTTACTTTGTTCCGTATTGATGATGGTGAGACTGTTAGCAGTGTATTTCCTGTGATTGACGATTCTGTGGATGAGGAAGAGAGTGATAGTGTTGCAGGTCAAGAAAATGATGGAGCACAAATCATAGAATGATTAATAGCAAGGAAACAACGCGTATAGGTTTTTATCCAGGTACATTTGATCCTATTACAAATGGTCATTTAGATATTATTAAACGAGCTGTAGGTTTGGTTGATAAATTGATCATTGGTGTAGCACTTAATGAAAATAAAAGCCCTTTATGGTCATTAGAAGAAAGAGTTGAATGTATTCATGCTGCGTTAGTTGAGGAGTTCGGAGAAGACTATCGCATATTGGGTAATGGTGAGTGTGCAATAAAAGTAGTTGGTTTTGGTAATTTATTAGTTGATTGTGTTAAAGAACATAATGCAAGTGTAATTATTAGAGGATTACGACAAGCTACAGATTTCGATATGGAATTTCAAATGTGTTTGATGAATCAACGTTTGGCTCCTGATATTGAGACTATTTTTTTAGTTGCAACAGAACAAAACCGTAGTATTGCGTCAAGTGTTGTTAAAGAGGTAGCACGTCTTGGAGGGGATATTTCCTCTTTTGTACCTAAAACAACGCTTAATAAATTACGACAGTCGATTTAATATTTTTATAAAGAGAGAAAAAATGAGTACAGAAAGTAAATTACTTCAAATGGAATTAAAGCATGGAATTGTAAAAATTAAATTACGTCCAGATTTAGCTCCATTAGCTGCTGAACGCTTGTTGACGTTGGCAGAGCAAGGTTTTTATGACAATACCCCTTTTCATCGTGTAATCGAAGGTTTTATGGCTCAGGGTGGAGATCCCAGTGGTACTGGTATGCAAGGAAGTGATCTGCCAGATTTAAAAGCAGAGTTCACAAAAGACGAATCATTCCATAGAGGCATGATCGGAATGGCACGCACTATGGATCCAGATAGTGCCAATAGTCAGTTCTTTATCATGTTCGACGATGCACATCATTTGGATGGACAATATACAATTGTCGGTCAAGTTATTGAAGGTATGGAGTTTGTCGATCAAATTAAACGCGGTGCTGGAGCTAATGGTATAGTAAACCATCCTGACCAAATTATTAAAATGTCTGTTGTGACAGAATAATTTTTAAAAAAATGAAAATAGTGGTTGACTTCCTTTGAAATAACCACTATTTCAATGTTCATCGCTTGATACAAGCGGTCTCAAAAAAGAAGAGCCGGTAGCTCAGTTGGTAGAGCATTCGACTTTTAATCGAATGGTCGAGGGTTCGAATCCCTCCCGGCTCACCAAGACAACCTAGTCTTGAAAAGTTTTGATAAAATATTAATATACCATTATTAATATATAGTAAAGATTTATTACTAAACCAGTAACTAAATATCAAACTTTTAAGTAATCCCTAATAAATTCTTCTTATCATCTTGTTCGATTCTAGTTAAAATTTTATAATGAAATTTAATTTATTTTTTTATTTCTAATTAAAATATATTTGGCGAATATACCTAGATTAGCTTGGTAAAGTAATTTAATTATTCAAAAAAGGGTCAATTAAATATTATTATTCATACTTATACACAATGAGATAATATTTATTGTGTTTTCTTAAATTTAATCGGATCTCATAAATGTCGTTTAAAGGACTTCTTTAGGATCACAATGTTGCGATTTGAAGACGCATATGTTAGGCTAAAGAAAGTTATTTACGCTGCTTTTTCATTAATGTTTTTCATGATGCGTTAATATAATAACTATTATTTTGATTAGATGAAAATCATTTTAAAACATTAGTATTTAAATAAGAAAATTAGAGTGTAAACATATACTCATAGGAGATTTTTTGTGAAATATACTGTAGGTCAATATCTTGCTACTCGTTTAGCACAGTTGGGCTTGAACCACGTCTTTGCTGTTGCAGGCGATTATAATCTGACGTTGCTTGATGAAATGGCAAAAGTAGAAGATTTAGAGCAAGTTTATTGTTGTAATGAATTAAACTGCGGTTTTGCAGGTGAGGGTTATGCACGTTCTCGAGTAATGGGTGCATCAGTTGTAACATTTAGTGTTGGCGCATTCAGTGCTTTTAATGCTGTGGGTGGTGCTTTCGCTGAAAACCTTCCATTACTTTTAATTTCTGGTGCTCCTAATAATAATGACTATGGAAGTGGTCATATTTTACATCATACCATGGGATATTCTGATTATCGCTATCAAATGGATATGGCAAAGCAAATTACGTGTGAAGCTGTTTCAGTTGCACATGCTGATGAAGCACCATGTTTGATTGATCATGCTATTCGTTCTGCGCTTCGTAATCGTAAGCCCGCTTATATTGAAATTTCATGTAATGTGGCTAATCAACCTTGTACAGAGCCTGGACCAATCAGTAGCATCACCAACAGTCTTATTAGTGATGATGAAAGCTTAAAAGCTGCAGCTAAGGCTTGTTTAGATGCTCTAGAGAAAGCAAAAAGCCCAGTTGTTATTATCGGTGGTAAGATTCGCTCTGCAGGTTGTGCAGTTTCCAAAAAGGTTGCTGAATTAACTAAAAAATTAGGTTGTGCGGTGGCTACTATGGCTCAAGCCAAAGGTCTGTCTCCTGAAGAAGAAGCTGAATATGTAGGTACATTTTGGGGTGAAATTAGCTCACCTGGTGTTGAAGAGTTAGTTCGTGAATCAGATTGTCGTATTTATATCGGTGCTGTATTCAACGATTACTCAACAGTCGGTTGGACATGTAAATTAGTTGGTGAGAATGATATTCTTATTTCTTCACATCATACACGGGTTGGTCAAAAAGAATTTAGTGGCGTTTACTTGAAAGATTTTATTCCTGTATTGACTTCTTGCGTTAAAAAGAACACGACATCTTTAGATCAATTCAAAGCTAAAAAAATTCCAGTAAAACAAGTTCCTGTTGCAGATGGTAAAGCACCATTAACAACAGTTGAACTTTGCCGTCAAATCCAAGGTGCTATAAACAAAGATACAACTATATACTTGGAAACTGGGGATTCATGGTTCCATGGTATGCATTTTAAACTTCCTAATGGTGCGCGTGTAGAGTCTGAAATGCAGTGGGGACATATTGGTTGGTCTATACCTTCTATGTTCGGATATGCAGTTTCAGAACCAAATCGTCGTAATATTATCATGGTTGGTGATGGATCATTCCAATTGACTGCACAAGAAGTATGTCAGATGATTCGTCGTAATATTCCTATTATTATTATTCTTATTAATAATAGTGGATATACAATCGAAGTTAAAATTCATGATGGTCCGTATAATCGCATTAAAAACTGGGATTATGCAGGTTTGATTAATGTGTTTAATGCAGAAGACGGTAAAGGTCTTGGATTAAAGGCGAAAAATGGTGCCGAGCTTGAAAAAGCAATGCAAACAGCATTGGCTCATAAAGATGGCCCAACATTGATTGAAGTTGATATTGATGCTCAAGATTGTTCTCCTGATCTTGTTGTTTGGGGCAAAAAGGTTGCTAAAGCAAATGGTAGAGCACCTCGTAAATTCCAAACATTCTAATATGTTCTAAATTAAGTATTTAGAGACTTAGGATATTAAAAATTCCCTTTATTATTATAATAAAGGGAGTTTTATATTTTAGTTGATGTAGGGGACAAGCTATATTAGGTTCAGCTACTCTTTTAAATTTTCTATGATTTCATTATAAGGTTTATTTAAATAAATAGGTAAGACTTCTTGAGGTGTGCCGTCCATTTTTAAATAGCCTTGGTCAAGCCATAAAACGCGATTACACCATTTAGCAATAATTTCTGCTGAGTGAGTAGAAATAACTAGAATTTGCGAATTTTGTGCAATTTGCTCAATACGTTTGGTTGCTTTTAAGATAAAACCAGCATCGCCTGTTAAGAACCATTCGTCCATCATTAGTATTTGTGGATCAATTGCGGTTGTTAAACCAAAACCAAGTCTTAATTGCATACCAGAGCTGTATGTTCTGACAGGAAGGTCTAGGTAATTACCTAGCTCGGAAAATTCAGCAACACTTTCTTCAATCTCCTTAGTTTGTTTTTTTGAATACCCATTAATAGAACATTTGAGGCGAATGTTTTCCCTTCCGGTTAACTCAAAATTCATACCAACAGTAGGATCAAGCAAAGTGCTAATATTTCCTTCAATACGAATATGTCCTACGATAGGCTCATAAATTCCAGCCATTGTTCGTAACAATGTGGTCTTTCCAGCACCATTTTGACCAACCAATCCAACTCTATCTCCTTGATTAAGGGTAAAGTTAATATCTCGAAGGCTTTGAACAAGAATTTTTTTATGTTCATCTTTCTTTAAACGCCCTGAAACAAATAAATGAGTCATTTTACGTAAGTTGCGTGTATTCTCATGGTACAGCGGAAAAGAAATAGAAAGATTTTTTACAGAAATACTGGGCATGACGATTACATCCAGTAGGGAATACGAAAACGAGTTTTGCTAAAAATGAATAAAGCCAAAATCCATAAAATAAGGCTATATCCAATGGCAGCCAGCCATATAGAATAAGAAAGACTTTCTCCTAATATAGGCGACCTTACAATTTCAAATAAAGGGTAAAAAGGATTAAGCAAAATATAATTACTATTAAAATGTAGAGAGCTTGCTTTCCAAATTATAGGAGTGATAAAGAAAAAAGCTTGGGTAAAAGCAGAGATAATAGGAGGAATATCTTTGAAACGAGTTCCAAGAATTCCAAATAAAATCCCTATGGCAAGGCTATCCATGACCCATAAAAAGGCAGCAGGTAAAAGCAAATATAATGAATGTGGAACAATTTTAAAAATAGTAAAAACAACTATGATAACTAGTAAATTATGTCCTAGAATAAGAATATTGGCAAAGATTGTACGCCACACACAAATACTAAAAGGGATACGTTGTGATAAAATCAGTGTTCTGGCATTTGTAAAGATATTACAACTGTCGTTAATCATGCTACTGATATATGTCCATAATACAATTGATATTGATACGTAAGTAAAATAGCTTTTTAAATCAAGATGAAGTAAAAAAGCATATAGAATACCAATGGTTGTGATCTTAGTCCCCATAATGATTGTAATCCATAAAGGTCCAAGTATGGAACCACGATAGCGTAATTTAATATCAAGTAAACCTAATTTCCAACCAATTCGCCATTGCTTTATTCCTTGTAGTAAGTCAAGTAAAGCAAGTTTAATATTTTGATTTAGGCTGACAGAGCGCAAGTCAATAACAGGCTCTTTGGCTATTGTTGGATCTTGATCCGACATCATCGTGTCCTTGGAGGATATAAGGTAAAGAACTATATCAATAATAAGTTTAATTTTACTGTAAAATCTTCAAATGAGAAAGGACTAAATATCTTTCTATAGTTTATTGCAAGGGATGATAAGTGTTTATGTAATTATAATTATTTTATACTTTTTTATTTATGCATAAACTAAGTATATTTTATTAATTACAATAATTATCAAAGTAAATATAATTTATTTTTACCTATATATCAGTATTAACCTTTTAATATTTTTTATTTATTTAAACTTTTCTGTTCTCGAAAATATTATCAGGCTTCATATAGGCCAAATTTTAATTCTGGAGTATATTGTTTAAACGATAAGAGATTCTGCTTGGCAACATAAACGTGCGGTAAAATGAAAAATATATCTACAAATGAAGTTAAAGATGCAGTTTTAGTTGGTGCTGGTATTGTCAGTGCTACTTTAGGTGCATTATTAAAAGAGTTTAATCCAGACATTAAAATGGCCATTTTAGAAGTGCGTAGTACGGGAGCAGAAGAAAGCTCTAGCGCATGGAATAATGCAGGAACTGGCCATGCGGGTTTATGTGAATTAAATTACACCCCCTTTATTCCTGGACAAGAAATTAACTTAAAAAAAGCCATTTTTACAAATGCTCAGTTTGAGGTTTCCAGATCTTTTTGGAGCCATCTCGTTAAAGATGGTGCTTTTAAAACGCCTTCAGATTTTATTAATCCAGTTCCTCATTGTAGTTTCGTTCAAGGACAAGCAAATGTTGCTTTTTTAAAGCAACGTTATGAAAAGCTCCGCCAGCACCCTGGTTTTGATAAGATGGTTTTTTCTGATGATCATCAACAAATTAAAGATTGGGCTCCGTTGGTTGCTAATGGCAGACCTGCAACAGAAAAAATGGCGTTAACTCGTGTTGAAGGGGGCACAGACGTCAGTTTTAGCGCGTTGACTCACAAGTTACTTAATCATTTAGATGAACAACAAAATATTGAAGTTGGATATTGTGAAAAAGTTGAAGATATCAAACGTGTTGGTGAGCTATGGGAAATAAAAAGTAAAAATGTTATCACTGGAAAAGAAACCCTCATTCGTTCTCGGTTTGTATTTATCGGTGCTGGTGGTGCAGCTTTATTATTGTTGCAAAAATCTGGCATTCCTGAAGGACGTGGAGTGGGTGGTTTCCCAGTCAGCGGGCAGTGGTTACGTTGCGATAACCCTGAAATTGTTGAACAGCATCATGCTAAAGTTTATGGGTTGTCTACAGAAGGATTGCCAACAGTTGTTGCCCCGCATTTAGACACGCGAATTATTGATGGAAAAACATCTATTCTATTTGGACCTTATGCTGGATTTACCACTAAGTTCTTGAAGAAAGGCTCTTATTTTGACGCAATATCTTCTGTGCGATTAGATAATATTGAATCTATGGTTTCTGTTGGTATTCATAATCTTGATTTTATTCGCTATTTGGTGGATCAAAGTATGCAGACAATGGAAAAACGGATGAACGCCTTACATCGGTTTTATCCTCTTGCTAGAGAAAGCGATTGGAAACGACAAATAGCAGGTCAACGTGTACAAATTATCAAGAGAGATCAAAATGGTCGCCCTATTTTACAAATGGGTACAGAAGTTATTACGGCTCAGGACAAGTCTTTGGCGGCTTTATTGGGGGCTTCTCCAGGAGCATCAGTATCAGTCTCCGTGATGTTAAACCTAATTGAGAATTGTTTCCCAGAACAAGTCAAAGGGCCTTGGGCAGATAAAATTAAGAAAATTTTCCCCGCACGTGAAGCAGAGTTACAAAAAAATTCTGATCTTTACAATAAAGTGCATGCGTTTGCTAATGAAACCTTACAATTACACTAGGATTTTGTATGATTATGTAAATAAAAACCCACTTATTAGTGGGTTTTTATTTTGATTGATCAGTCTAAATCTTTTAAGAAAGCATAATAATTATGCTGCCCTTGCTGAACACCGACTTTCATTTTTTTTATGATCGTTCTTGTTGTATTTCTTCGCCATAAGTTAAATAAAAACATTCCTAAAACACCAATAAATACCCCTATTGCCACAGATAACATATTGGTAGAAGGGAGTTTGCTCATCATCCAGCTGCTTACAGCTCCAAGAAGAAATTGAATGGTGCCTAATAACGCAGATGCACTGCCAACACGTCGACCATGAAGGATAAAAGCAAATATGGTACAATTAGGGAATACAAATCCTAAACATCCCATGATGATAACAATTGGGGCGCAGTGAAGAACGATACCTAAAGTATTTAAAGGGATGGGTAATAAGCAAATAATGATAAACAAAATGCTGGTCGCAAAAGCTATATTTGTTGCGATATTTAACATAATATAAGGGCGAATTTTATTTAGTAATAAACCATTTACTTGGTTACATGCTGCGATAATAAAAGAGTTAATTCCAAACCATATTGCAAGTTGTAACTTTGTAAATCCCATTGATTTACTCAGAACATCTGGTGTACCGCTTAGATAAGCAAAAATCATAAAAAGGGCAAAGCCAGTAATCATTGTGTTGGTAAAAAAAATAGGTTCACGAACAATACGAATATAACGCCAAAAAATAGATCTTATAGAAGAATAGATGCGATATCTGTGCATTAATGTGTCAGGTAGATAAAAGTATACTATAAAACTGCCAATAATTCCGTATATACCCATGATCCAAAACAAGATTTGCCAAGGAAATTTGATAACAATCAGTCCCCCCAGCGTTGGGGCAACAATTGGGACGATACAACTGACGAGGGCCAGTTGCGCCATAATCTTAATTCCTTTAGAGCCTGATGAAATGTCTCTGACCATTGCTCTTGGTATAACCATTCCTGCTGAACCGCCCAGTGAAGACAAAAAGCGAAAAAAGCAAAAAACATAAAAATCAGAGAAAATTGCGCATCCAATAGAGCCAATGGTAAATACAATAATTCCAATCAAGAGGGGAGCCCTACGTCCCAAACGATCTGATATCGGTCCAATTGAAAGTTGGCCGAGTGCCAACCCAATAAACCATACCGTCAGAGTCATTTTAGCTGCACCATCACCATATCCAGCTAAATCTTCATTGATTTGTGGAAAAGCAGGCAAATACATATCTGTTGCCAAAGGCCCAATAGCCGTCAGCAAACCAAGTATAATAATGACCCATATAGATAGTTTTTCATTAAAACTATTCATTGTTGAAGGGGGTGTCGTAGAGATATCGCTCAAGATTTAATTTCCGCAAAGTAAGATAAAATTTTACAATAATGGACTGTTATATTATGGATTTTAGATAAAATTAATCTAATGGTTTATAAGGTTTTATAAAACAATACATAAACAGACGGTTATAACTGTGATATTAATCGCAAGTTGTTCACTGTTTGTTTACCTTAATTTTATAAAGAACGCAAAGCCTTATTCGAATAAAAGATTTGAATTTAATACTCACTCATACGCTAGTTATACATTTTATAGTTTAAAACCACAATATTGTAATGAGTAAGAGATATAATAGTATCTTTATTTTAACAATGGCTTATTAAAAAAATACAAAGAGTAAATTATGTTTTCTATTCTAAAATCTGATCTTGTTAACCCTTTTCAACCTATGGATGAACAGTTAAATCGAGAGTTAGATAAAACAATAACACAAGCTCTGGCAGAATTAAAACCAGACAATATTTTTGCTGATATAGATCAGTCAATCGTCTTGAGGATTATCGCTGAAGAAGATTGTGTTTTATGTGGTGCCCCTTGGGTTGATGGTTTGCTTGAAAAAATTCACTTTACGGGTAATATTCAATGGCATGCGATTGAGGGGGCAACAGTTTTAGGTGGTGATAAAATTTGCACTATTTATGGTAAAGCCAAAGAAATTATTGGAAAAGAAAAAATAATTCTAGATTTTCTAAGTTTATTTTCTTCTTTAACGACACAAGCCCGTAATTATGCAGAGCTTGTATCTGGAACTAAATCACTTTTATATTATGATTATTTGAATATTCCTGGATGTACACTATCTCAACAATATGCTGTTCATATTGGGGGGGCGCAAGGATATAGTGTTCTTGACGATGGTACATGTTTGATCAAAAGAGGGCATATCCATTTATTAAATGGAATATCTGCTGCATTAAAACAAGCACTTTGTCATTATTCTATTGATTTTATTAAGGTTGAAGTTTCTTCTTATCAAGAGCTTTCAGAGGTAGTAAAATTAGGTATCAAAAACATCAAGTTATGTTTTTTCACCCTAGAACAACTTGCACAAGCTCAAGAGCTTGTTAAAGAGAAAATAACATTAGAAGCCTATGGCAATGTCCATTTAAGTAATATTAAGCAAATAGCACAAATAGGAATTGAGCGAATTATTATGGATGATTTTGGAAAAAAAATTTCTATTATCAGTTATGCATTGTCTTATTTAGACGATTAATTTTGATCATGTAGAGTAATCTAACTCTTGTTTGTTTTTTTTGTTCTGTTATCCTACCTATTATTCATAGAAAAAGGATATAAATCATGCGGTTAAATTTTTTAACTAAAAATAAAACAACATTCGTGATGGCTGTTGCAGGGGCTGTATTAATGCTTTCAGCGCCTAAAATCATGGCAAAAGGCCAGATTTATAATAATACAGGTAAAGAAGTTGCTCATATCGATGATCGTGGGAATATCTATGATAACGTTACAGGTTTTAACGGCAGGGTAGAGCAAGATGGTTCTGTTTTTGGATCTGATAATAAATTAGTAGGGCGCGTTGATAATCGTGGTACGATTTTTGACAAAACCAATGTTCAAGTCGGTCAATATGACGCTACTAATGGAAATATCTATGACGCAAAACGTCAAGTGATTGGCCATTTACAAAAAGATGGTAATGTTTATGCGCCAGATGCTTCTTTGATCGGTAAGGTAGATCCAGGAAACATCATAGGTGCAATTATGTTGTTAAAGCATTAATTTATCAAATATTTCTTTGTTTTAGCTTATTTACGCAATATAAATGTTGCCGTAGGTAGGCTAAAACTATGATCTTCTTTAAATTTAAGATCTACTTTAACATGAGCAGGCGCTTTTGTTTGAAGTTCGATAATAGCTTGAATACAAATTTCAGATGGTTTTGTTCTGGCAATCCAGCTATCAAATTCTAAATCCAGATCACGTTGGGTGATATTCGTTAATTTTAACCCATAAACAGAAAATAGATTTGTATATTCTGATAAATTATAATTTCTGACGTGTGAATGATCTCTTAATAATTCAATCGTTTGTAAAAAACTATCAGTCGTTTTATCCAAAGAGGAAATAGTATCAATAATAACTACCGTTCCTGTTGGTTTCAAGACACGTTGAATCTCATAGATCCCCTGGGCCAGATTATGCCAATGATGACTGCTAAAACGGCTAATAACCCAATCAAATTGCTGATCAGCAAAAGGGAGGGATTCTGCAGGGGCGTTTTGGGTCGTAATATTAAATAAAGATTTTTCTTTAGCTGTTTGCTGTACAGCATCCAACATCTTTTGGCTGACGTCACAAGCAATAACACTTTTTACTAATGATGCTACATTATAGCTGACATGACCGCCTCCACACCCTAAATCTAGCACAGAAGCATTCTGTTGATTTGATAATAAATGTTTGATTTGCTCTAAATCAGGTCCAGAAGCATGAACTTGGCTACTGACATAACTGTGTGCTCTTGGGTTATATGTGTTTGCAACGTATTCTTGGGGGGTATTGGCCATAATATTAACATACTTTAAAAATTATAATTTTAAACGATCTAGTAAAGTTTGAATCATTTGCAGATAGTAATCTCCAAATAAAATATAATGCACCATTGCAGGAAAAAGTTGATAAACAGGTAAACGTTCTTGCCAGTTGGGTTCTAGTAAAGAATAGCTATTATAAAAGGCATTTGGTGGACTTCCGAATATATTTAACATAGCAATATCGACTTCGTTATGCCCAAAGTAACAGGCAGGATCAATTAAATATGGACGGTTAATATGAGTAATAATGTTACCAGACCATAAATCACCATGTAATAAAGAAATAGGAGGATTATTAGGAATATAATGACCTAAATTACGAATTAATTTTTCCAGTTGGCAAGCAATTTTGGAGGGTAAATGATCAAGAAAACAAGCAAGGCGATTATTTCCCCAGAACAAAACCCAATTATTACAAAACTGATTGGTTATTTTGACCTTACCAAAAGCGTAATCTTCTTTCCATCCATATGCGCTATGATCTATCTGATGAAGTTTATTTAAAGTAAAGGCTAGGTTTTGCCATGCATCTTTGGAGAGGCAATTTGTTTCTTGAATAGCTTCCATAATCAAAATGTTAGCATTTGCAAAAATGACTTCTGGTACGTCAATATGGTGCTCTGCTAAAAATCTTAGCATATTTCCTTCAATGACTGGGGAAAAACCATTTTTAATGACATAATTTTTTCCATCATTGGTATTAATTAATATCGTTTCTGAAAGATCACCTTGTGTTAAAGGTTGAGCTTTTTCGATTTTTTTTTTAAGTTCTTTTTCAGCAATTTCAACTAATAAAATTTTACTCATAATTTTTTCTCGAAATAATCAGCTAGACAAGTTATTCCTAAATAAATCTGATTCCATGTTACCTCGAAATCGGATTGATCCCCATAATAGGGGTCAGCAACAGCTTGTCCTTTATGATTAGGTGTATAATCCATTAACAAAGAGATCTTATGTTCACTTAGTGGAGGTGATAGTTTCTTTAATTGGCTGATATTTTTATGATCCATACCAATAATATGAGTGAAATTTAAAAAATCGTCAGGCTGAACTTGCCGACCCAGATAATGGCGAATGTCAATATTATGTCGAGCAACTTCTTTAATCGTACGTGTATCAGGGGGTTCGTTAACATGCCATCCCCCTAGCCCTGCTGAATCAATCAAAATATTAAGTTTTCTTTTATGAGTTTCAGCAATAAAAGCGGCCTCTGCCATTGGGGAACGACAAATATTACCCAGACATACAAACAGCACAGAAAAAGAAGAATGCATTTTTTGTTCCCAATTTGATCTTAAATATTTCTTAAAATATAGGCTTTTTAGATCAGATAAGTAAATTAAAAATCAAATTTTTTATTAATTTTTAAATAGAAATGAATTGATAATGTACTATTATTACAAACTTAAATCATTAGCACATTGAAATTTATTATGATTATAGATATAAGCAAACTAATATATTCAATTTAGATTTAATTAAAAGTTAGCTCTTACTTTTACGTAATAATATGTTTTATCAAACGATTATTATAAAACCTTATTATGAACTCTGGGGGATTTTAAGTGCCTGCTGGTGAAATTGTCGATCCAACCAAGGATTCAGTTAATCGTCTATGGCGTTTGTTTCTGCGGATTGGTATTCCTATTTTAGGCGTAATTTTGGTTGTGGTGGTTGTGGTTGGCGTGACACTGCATTCTTATCACAGCACAAAATCAGGAATTTTAAAACTAACTCATGTTATTTTAAAAACAGAGCAATCTCGTGTTTCTCAGGAGGTGATGAACTATCTAAGCCCTGCAACAGTCAGTAGTAAACTGGTTGTTGATATGCTGAGCCATATTCCAACTGAATATGAATCTGGCATGTTTTATACTTATGTGATGAGCAGTCTGCGTCAAACAAAGCAATTACAATCTTTTTACTTGGCTAGTGAAGATGGTAATTTTACGATGATTGAACGTGTCGTGGACAAGCCTAACGAAGTAAGAGTAATAACATTAAAAGCTGATCAGCAAGGCGGACAATTCTTAGAAGAATATGCAACAGTTGATGGTAAAAAAATCAGTAGAAAATCCCTTCCAGCAAACGCATATGACCCCAGAGATCGCTCTTGGTACAAACAAGCTATGCAAAGTGGTAAGCTTGTATGGTCACCACCAACATTAATGCCTTCCAAAAAAGGATTAGTGATTACGGCTTCCATTCCCTATAAAGATCGTGATGGTAAAAAAGGTGTTTTTGCTGTGAGTATTTCGTTGCAGCAATTAACAACATTCCTAGGTTCTTTGAGTATAAGTGAACATGCGCAAGCGATTATTGTTGATCGTCAAAAAAATGTTATTGCCTCACCGGGGTTATTATTACAATTCGGTGATAATGAATGGAGCCCTGATAAAAATAAGATTGATGCAAAGTATAATCCTGTGATTGCTCGTGCTTATGATCAATTCTTAGTAAATGGTGTTGGTATTCGTTCTTTTAAAATGGAAAAAGATGCTATTCCTGAGAAAAGCTCATTATCATCGGCAGTACCACCTCAAAGTATTGAGGGTAATTATATTAGTATTACTTCACAATTGCCAGAATCTGTTCAAAGATGGGTTGTATTAATTGTTATTCCAGAAAGTGACTTTTCTCATTTTGCTGTCACAGGGGGTAAACAAAATCTGTTATTCTCGTTACTGGTAGTGGCTTTGGCGGCAGCGATGGCTGGTGTCTTGATTTATCAAGGTCACAGAATGGATAAATTAGGGCAACGGTTTAAATATGTTAAAAACATTTCTGAACGAGAAAATAATGCTATTGAAATGATTGCTTCAACTCCAGAGGTTTTTGATCCTAGAAATGAGGCTTTGATTTTAACAGAAGGTGTATGTAACCTTGTTTCAGCGAAAAGGGTGAGTGTTTGGCATATTGCTGAAGATCAAAAAACGTTAATTTGTAATGATCTTTATACTATAGAAGATGGAAATCATGCCGAGGGAGTTCAGTATTCTATTCAAGAAATTCCAGATTTCTTCGAAGCGATTAGTGAAACAGAAACATTGCAAGTCGATGATGCGGCGAATGATTCTCGTATTGCTCAGTTTTATAAATTGTTTATGCGCTCTTCGGAAACGAAATCTGTGTTAATCACACCTGTTCTAGGTAAAAAGGGAACAATTGGTGCTGTTATTATTGAGGATACGCCTCATTTACATAGTATTAGCCATATAGCTAAGATCTTTGCTGGATTAGTCGCGATGCGTTTTGTTGCTGCACAAGTGCAATTTGAGGAACAAGACCCTGTGCATGGTAAAGATGTACAGCATGTATCAACTTCGATAGACAAACTAACGGATGATATACAAGATAATTTATCCACTTTAAAGCCAGAGGATAAAACAGAATTTTTGCTTGCCCCTGGTTCTGCACGATATAACAATATTCAATTTGAAACCCTAGATAAAGACGAGCAACAAGGGATCTATCCAGCAGTTTCGGTAATGAATATTGCCTTTAGTGGTTATTTAACTTCTGATATAGAAGAGGCATCAAAGCTAATAGCTCCTGTCAAAGAACTAGTCGTTGTTTTACAAGATATTGCTAAGAAGTATGGTTTATTCTACGTGAAAATTATGGGGGGTCATTTGGTTGCTGTTGCAGGGTGTACAAAAGAACCTGATGTAACTGCTCCTATTCGTTTGGCACATGCGGCATTAGATATGCGTGCTGCTTGTTTAGAAATGATTCCTGGTATGGGGGCAGAATCTAATTTCGGAATAGGAATGGATGTTGGGCCTGCAATTGGAACATGGTTTGGTAAAGAACCTAGAACTTTCAATTTGTGGGGACCAACTATTGGGATGTCTGCGTTAATGGCAAACATGGCAACAGATGGTGGGGCTGTACAAGTTACACAAAGTGCTTATGCATCGTTAAGAAATGATTTCTTATTTAGGCCCAGAGGGACCTTTTATATTCCAAAGGTTGGTATTTCGCATACATTTATTCTTGCTGGTAGACGATGAAGCATTTAAACGGTTTTGAACAAAAATCCTTTGAAAAACAAGATGATAAAAATCGAATAGAGACTATGCTTGCGGATTTGAATAAAGATGGCATAGATGACGTAGAGCAATATGTTAAAAATATTCGTAACCGTGAATCTCAAGAAACCCAACGTCTATCATTTCGGTTAAAAATGGTAGAAGAGGGGCGATTTGCATGGCTGCAAAAAATCGCGATTATTATCTTATGGTATCTTCTTCCTATATTATATGTTGTTGGTGAAAAAACACGCAGTTATTTTCGCTTTTTACTTGGTGTACTGGCAGCTTCATGGGGGATATTGGTGGAAAGCGCCTCGCCAATAACATGGCGCCGTACAGTAAAATATGAATTCAAAAGATCTTTGGGGCAAGTTGTTTGTGGAGGTTTTTTTAGCACTTTTTTTACGGCAACTTTGGCTGGGTTAGCTGTGGTGTCTCAAGCAATTTTTTGGTTGGGAGCCGCAGGATTAACCAAGATGACAGGGCCTATTTTAATTACCGTGCTAGTTAGAGAGGTTGCTCCTATTCTTGTGGGTATGATATTGCTTGGTCGTAATGGTATATTGACGGTTACAGAATGCAGTTTGTTGGCAATGGGAGGTCAGTTGAAATCTTTGACTACGATGGGAATTGATCCTTTTATAACCATTGTTTTACCTAGAGCATGGGCTTTCACAATCGGCAGTTTTACTCTGGGAATGATTTTTGGAACAACATCATTATTTATGGGATATGTCGTAACGTATGCTTTGGGAACAATGCAAGATTCTATATGGACTTTTTATAGTAATATTTTATCTGCAATGTCCGTAGCTGACTATGTCTTGGTTCCATTAAAGTTTGTCGTCATGGGATTTATGGTTGGAGTTGGTTCCTGTATTACTGGAATGAATGTCAAAGTTGACGACGAACCTTCCACTTTATTGCCTAAAGGTTTTACTCGTGGAATAATGTTGATTATGGTTGTTAATATTTTGTTTACGTTGGATTTTTAAAAGAATGGCAAATAAGATATTATTAGAAGTTCATGAAGCAAAACCATCTTTTGAAGAAAACTACTTGCCGCCTGTTGCGTTTAACCTAAAAGTCAGAGCAGGCGATTGTGTTATTATAGAAGCTCGTGATCTTGAAGTTGCATCTGCGTTGGCAGATTTATGCACTGGTATGGTTCTATTAAGAGAAGGCAGCGTACATTTTAAAGGTTTAGATTGGTTTGCTTTAAAAGAACCACGTTTATCGGCTCTGCGGGGGAATATTGGTCGCGTCTTCCAAAGGAGTGGATGGATGGATATGTATTCTATTGCGATTAATATATTACTACCTTCGTTGCACCATACAAATATTGATGAAGAAAAACTGGCAGATCAAGCAATGGTTTTGTGTCATAGATTTGGATTGCCAGGGCTTCCTATGGATACTCCAAGGGAGGCAACAGTGATTGATTTGGCACGCGCAGCATGTGTACGTGCTTTGTTAGGAAAACCTGACTTGTTAATATTAGAATATCCAGCAGAAGGATCCTCTGCTGAATTAATGTCTCCTTTACTTGAGATGTTAAATACTGCACAAAATAGAGGGGTGGGTATTCTTTGTTTTACTCGCCAACTAAGTTTGTGGGATGATTACAAAGAACGTGTAACGCAATGGATGCGTTTACAAGAAAAAGGTTTAACCTCAATACGGCTGGGATGAAATGTTTAATAGTAAACGATATACAAAAACACGGCAGCTATTTCAGTTAAGATACGCCAATGAATGGACGGGTGGGCTGGTATTACTCTGTTTATTGGCATTTGTTGGGGCCGTCATTGAGGCTGGCGTTCTAAGAGATTGGATGACGCCCGCATCAGAACTGAATATTATATTGCCTCAGACTGGGGTGGATAATTTATCTGTGGGTGATAATGTTGAGGTTTTTGGGATTAATGCAGGAACAATTAAAAAAATCAATGTTAATTCTGACGGTGGGTTGTCCGCTGTTGCGGCGATTGATCCCCAATTAACCACGTTTATTCGTAGAGATAGTCAAGCAACCATTAAAAGGCAATTTGCAGTCGCTGGGGCTGCATATGTTTCCATTACTCGTGGGTATAGCACAAAATTAAATTGGAAATATGCTGTATTGGTAGCCAAGACAGAACCAAACCCTGCTGATCAAATTTCTCAAATGGTTATGCAAATTCATGAACGTATTGTGCCAACAATGGACAGTGCTAAAAATATGATGGCATCTTTGGAGATGATTGTAGAGGGTATTCAACAAGGTAAGGGAACTGTTGGTCAGCTAGTGAATAATGATGAGCTTATACGTCGTGCTGAAAATATGGTTCAAACTTTGAATAATATTATTGATCAATTACAACCGATCGAAGAAAATCTTAATCATGTTGTAAAACATGCTGACCAAATGGTTGTTAATTTCGGTAAAGTTTCTAAAGATCTTTCCAAAGCTTCTCCTAATTTGGTACCTATTACGAAAAATCTAGTTCCAATTAGTAAGAATGTTAAAAATACAACTGAACAATTGCCAGCGATGATGATTCAGCTACAGTCAACCGTGGCAGATTTGCAAAAATTAATTGTCCAAGTCAAAGGTCTATGGTTGTTAGGTGGAAATGGTAAAGAACCACGTAAATCGAAACGTTTACCTGCACGAGAGGTCAGACCATGAGGATATTATATAAAAACTTTACCATATTAATCCCTCTTTTACTTGGAATGGCAGGTTGTGGCGGTACAGAGCCTCCTGAACCGACACGAGATGACCCTTTTGATCGTACGATGGATGTAGCGGACGAAGCAGTTTATTATGATCAATTGCAACAAGCAGAGATAAATTATAAAAAATCGTTTGATTATGCTTTGACTAGTGATGACGTTGCTAATATTGATGACGCTGGGTATAATCTAGCGACTATACAGTTAGGTTTAAATAATACTCAGGACGCACTGCAAACGGTTGTGCTAACAAATAATGAGTTGCGTATAAGAGGGCAAGAAAATAGCTCTCAACTTGATCTTGTCAGAGCAGCAATTTTATATCGTATGAACCGTTTAACTGAGGCAGCTCAAGCAGCACTAATGGCTGAGAAAAGTAAGCATGAAGATATTCAAGAACGTTCTTATTTTTTATCAGCGTTAATTGTAAATGATCAAGGAGATATAAATGCCCTTGGCCAATATGTACAAAAACTTGATCAGCTTTTGATTAATGGAAAACCCAAAAAAGAAGAAGAAAAAAGCTGGAAGGCTGATCAACAAGAACTGCACGCTTTGTTATCTTATAAACAAGGGCAATACCCTCAGGCCATGACTGCAGCCAAAACAGCGCAAGATATACGACGTGAACAAGTTGAATATCGAGCTATGGTCAGAACATTGGCATTACAGGGGCAGATTAGTGAGGCGATGAAGGATTTTGTTGCGGCTGCTCAGTTTTATGTGAGAGCAGGAAAAAGTGCTTTATTGTTAAAAGATTATCCTGATGCTAAAAAATATTTGGATCGTGCAACCAGTTTGCATGCTGACCCGATAACTTATCAATTGGCTTCTGATGCTTTGCTTGTTTTAACTAAAAAAACAAAGAAAACATCAGAATAGGTTTATTATATCGTGGTAATCGTTATGAATGACTACTGCGATCTTTGATTACAAAAGCTGCTACTGTTAAATAGAACCATGCAAAAATAAGGGTGCTGCCACCCATAGGTGCAATGGGTAGGAGTGGTGGATGATTACCTGTCATAGCTGTATAGAACACAGCGCCACAAAATAACCAAAGCCCCAAATTAAAAGTAAATCCAACAATGTTCAAATGTATGGATGGTTGCCAAATTTTTTGTAAGATTGAAATTCCAATTAATGCTAGGCTATGAATAAATAAGATCGTATCCGCGATACGTGTCATATCCCTGCCAGCACCGACAAAATAACTGTCAGGAAGGTGAGAGGTAAGAGAAGACAAAATAACAGCAGTCATCCCATAAAAAGCGCCAGTTGCTAGCCAAAGGCGAGTAGAGAAAAAAGATGTCTTAGAAGTCATATGATAATAACCAGTATTATAACGAAGAAATAACCCATTTTTAAAAAAATTCTAAAAATAGTCAAGTTGATGAGAATAATTATTATTCTAAATAAATATTGATCGACTTTAATAATACGAAATATTATTCAAAATGATATAAAAAATATGAGATTATTAAAAATACAAGTTTAATCAAGTTATATTAGTAGTTAAGAATAAAGAGAAAGTTGCTGATAATGTCAAAAATGATTTTAAAAGAAACGAGCACAATATATAAAGGACATTCTAAGTTAGAATTGGCGCAAATGCTCCAACAATATGATGATGGTCAAGAAGTATTATTATCAAGAGAAGTTTTGAAAGCACGTGATAGTGTGGTTGTTTTACTCTATCGTCAAGATACAAAGCAATTAGTTTTTACGTCTCAATGGCGTGCTCCGATTGTCTTTTGTGGAGATCAACGCCCAGTTATTGAAGCTTGTGCGGGTAATATTGATCAAGAGGATTTTGATTCTCATCCACAAGATGTTCTTGCCGCAGCCAATATTGCCGTTATAAGAGAAGTGCAAGAAGAAACAGGGTGGCATATTGCCAAGCTTGATTATTTATATGCTTTGTATAGTTGCCCAGGCATATCAACCGAGAAATTATACTATTACATTGCTTGCGTTGACAAAAGAATACAACAAGGTGGTGGTCTTCGTTCTGAAGGTGAAGATATTTTTGTTCTTGAAATGAGTTTGTCGGAAGCCATTGAAAAAGTAAAAAATGAAGAGATTATTGATTTAAAGACTGTTGCCCTTATTCAATATTTACAAATTCATAAGGCAGTTTATTTGGAATAATTATCAGAATTGATGATATTTAAAGGGACGTTTGCATTCCACTCGTTTTCGTGTATGGTAGGTAAAAGAGAGTATAGTTACCTATTTGCTATAAGAAAAATGGTAACAAAGAATGATAGGTATTTTTTTATTCTTTGATATAATGGTGACTATGAATAACGTATTATTTTATACAGATTATTATCTCAACCTATTCAACACTAATTATTTAAGGGTTTAAACGTGGTATTTCGTCGAGATCTTTTACGTTCAGCTGCAGGTATTTCTCTAGCCAGTATGGTAGGTGAAGCTGTGCAAGGTTCAATCATTCCTCAGGCTATGGCTGCTGATGCCAAGTCCAGTGATGGGGAAAAAGGGAAACCTTTTGATCAAACAACCGTACGGCAATTAGCCCGTGAAATAGCAAAAAAATCTTATAGCGCCCCAAGTGATAAGTTACCAGATGCGATTGATAAGTTAGATTTTGATGGATTTCGCAGTGTTGAATTTAAGCCAGAAAGTGCTTTATGGCGTGGCAGTAATTTAAATTTTGAAGTACAATTTTTTCCCCGAGGTTTTTTGTATAGGCCTCGAATAGATATCTATGAAGTGGTTGATGGTGTTTCTACACCTGTTACCTACAGCCCAGATATGTTCAATTACAGAAATCCTAAATTTCGTGTTGAAGACAATTTAGGATTTTCTGGCTTTAAGCTTATGACCAAGCTTAATCAAAACGATGTTATGGAAGAATTTGCGGTCTTTTTAGGGGCTTCTTATTTCCGTGCAGTTGCCAAAGGCCAACAATATGGATTGTCTGCACGCGGTTTTGCTAAGGGGACAGCGGACCCTCAAGGAGAGGAATTTCCACTATTCAGAGCTTTTTGGATTGTAAGGCCAACATCTGGAATTGAATCTCTGGTGATATACGCATTGTTGGATAGTCCTTCTTTGGCTGGGGCTTTTAAGTTCACAATTCGTCCTGGTGAAACAACAACTTTTGATGTGGAAAGTTATTTTTATCCACGCAAAACCATTGGTAATGGTGGTATTGCGCCATTAACAGGAATGTTTTATTTTGATGCTAATAATCGTAATCATGTGGATGATTGGCGCCCAGCAGCGCATGATAGTGAAGGGCTGTTAATCTGGACAGGAACTGGAGAGCAGATATGGAGACCATTAAATAATCCTGTTGATTTACAATATTCTGTTTTTTCTGATACAGCCCCAAAAGGTTTCGGCTTAATGCAGCGTAAGCGTGATTTTTCTCAATATGAAGATTTGGCGTTGCATTATGAGTTGCGTCCATCTTTATGGGTGGAACCAGTCGGTGAGTGGCAATCGGGCAGTGTAAATCTAGTTGAAATCCCAACACCAAGTGAAGTTAATGATAATATTGTTGCTTTTTGGCGCCCTAAACAACCTTTTAAAGAAGGTGGAGAATATTCATTTACTTATCGCTTGTATTGGGGATGGGATAATCCATGGAGCTCAGATTTAGCCAGAGTGGCAGCAACTCGTGTAGGGGCTGTTGTTGATAAGCCAGATGTTCGTTTTTTCTGTGTTGATTTCTTTGATGGACCTTTAAATCGTTATCCTACAAATAAACAACTAACTTTAAACGTTACAAGTTCTGCGGGTAAAGTAAGTAATATAGTTGTCGAGGCTAATCCAGCGTCACATGGATGGAGAACGACTTTTGAATTTGCACCAGAGAGTGCGAAAACAGCAGAATTAAAATGTGTGTTAATGGATGGTGACAATCCGATTTCTGAAAAATGGTTGTATCGTTGGACCGCTTAATCTTTTCTATATACTAGAAAAAAAAGCCTGGATAAATTACATCCAGGCTTTTTATTTTTAAGACAAGTCGTTCAACCATTTTTTTGCGATATCTCGCGCATATTTAAAGTCAGAGCAATAAGTTAATCTGCCTTTTATTTTATATAACCCAGCACGTTTTAAGGCTAAAATCATCTCTGTGGAAGCACCAACAAAAATCAAAGATTGTTTATTGTTAAAAATTTGTTTTTTTATGGATTGCAAACCTGATATCGTCGTTCCGTCAATGCTAATGACATCTTTCATATCCAAAATTAATATTTTTTTATGTAAATTGTCATAGGATTTAAAAGAAGCAATAGTTCTTTCTGCGACGCCAAAAAATAATGGTCCATTAATATCAAAAACAACAACCTCATTTGTTATTTCATCAAGCTCTGGATGGTTTTCAATCATAGAAGTTTTTGATGCATGGGTCATACTGCGAATAAACAATACAGCAGATAGAGCAACACCGACTGCAACTGCAATCACCATGTCAAACACAATAGTTAATCCAAAACAAATTAACAAAATACTAACATCACTGCGCGGCGAGGTTTTTATTGTTTTAATACAATGTTTTGCCTCGCTCATATTCCATGCCACTATGAATAATAAAGCTCCAAGGGATGCCATGGGAACATATCCGAGTAAGGAGGCGAAAAGGACAACAGCTAATAACACAAAAATTGAGTGAATAATAGCTGCAATAGGAGACCTCGCACCACTACGAATACTAGTTGCAGTTCTTGCTATAGCAGCTGTTGCAGTAATCCCCCCAAAAAGAGGTGCTATAATATTTCCCAACCCTTGTCCGATTAACTCAGCATTTGGATTATGTTTTGTGTCGGTAAGTTCATCTGCAATGACTGCGCATAATAAAGATTCAATTGCTCCTAAGGTAGCAATGGCAAATGCTGGCCCTATAAGCGCATGAATAAGTTTAAAACTAATGACTAAAGGCTGTCCGTCAGGACCAGGTAAAGCCCACGGCATGACTAATGAAGGAGGAATAGGAGGAATACCATTACCGTCTATTCCATTGGCGTGCCAAGTAAAGCTAGAAGCAATTGTTTTGATATCGGCGCCATTAACGCTATTATTGATAAAATAAGCCACTATTCCACCAACAATAAGCCCAACGAGAGGTGCAGGAAGGGGAATTTTAAATTTAGGCCACATAATAAGCAAGATGAGCGTAAATAAACCAACACCCATTTCATAAGGGTTGATAGTGCCTAAAGAAGAAAAAATTATACCAAGATTACTAAGGAAATCATCACCAAGTTTTTCTGTACGTAGTCCAAGAAAGTCAGGAATTTGTAAAATAGCAATAATAATTGCAATACCAGCAGTAAAACCCAAAACAACAGGATAGGGGACAAAACGTATTAATTGTCCCATTTTGCTAATTCCCATTAAAAGCAGAATAATTCCCGCCATAATGGTTGCTAAAAGCAATCCACCAATTCCATAATCTTTAACAATAGGAAACAAAATAACGACAAAAGCAGCTGTTGGACCTGAAATATTAAACTTAGATCCCCCAGTTAATGCAATAAGTGCACCAGCAACAATGGCTGTATATAATCCATGTTCTGGTGGAACACCTGTTGCGATCGCTAATGCCATGGAAAGAGGAACAGCAACCGTTCCAATTGTTAATCCAGCTAGTGCATCATGTTTAAAATCAGAAAAGGAATATCCTTTACGAAAAGTTTCAATTATTCCCGTAGCAATAGGGGGAATTTTAATTATAGCTTTTTTATTTTGCATATAAAATCCTCGTTATAAGTGCGTCATAGATGATTATTTTCAAGAAGAACTGCAGAAACGAGACTTCAATCATGTAAAAATGGTAACAAGAATTTTTTTAAAAAAAAAGATAATTATTCTTAATATCAAATAAAAAATATTGTGAATTAAGAAAATAATAAATTTACTTTATATTATGCTGTCGTTGGCTTATAAAAGACAGTTACTGTTTTATTTAATATAGGAGATAAAAACTACTTATGACTGAACTTAATAATGTTTCGGGTCATAGCCAGGAAGAGAAAGTGAATAAGAATAATTTATCTGAAAACAAAAGATCAGACCAATCTATGTTCATAGCTTTGCCTCCTGATACTCCTATAGATATGCCAGTACAGAATTTACAGGCAAATCCAAACCTCTATGGCAGATCAAAAAAGATAGCAACGCAAGCACCAAATGTTTTGCTGAGACGGCTTTTTATTTTTATTGTCTCTATTTCTTTAACTGTATATGCATCTTATGAAATGAATTTGGTGTTTAATAGTTTTGGAATGACGGCTTTAGGGTTAATGATCCTTGTTATTTTTACCATTTTATTTTTCTGGATTGCATTTTCTTTTGCCTCTTCTTTGGGAGGGTTTATAGAACAGCTTAGCAAAAAAGGTGGGCTTTCTTTAGGTATTGATCCTAAGGAACCCTTGCCTGCATTGCACAAGAAAACAGCAGTTTTAATGCCGACTTATAATGAGGATCCTCATCGTGTATTAGCTGGATTAAAAGCGATCTATGATAGTATTCAGGCTACAGGTCAAGGTGAGCATTTCGATTTCTTTATTTTGTCCGATACAACGAACCCAGATGTTTGGGTAGAGGAAGAGGCTGCTTTTTTACGTTTTCGCGAGCAAACAAAAGGTCATAACCATATTTTTTATCGCAGACGTTATAAAAATACAGACCGTAAGGCAGGAAATTTAGCCGAGTGGGTGCGTAGGTTTGGTGGTGGGTATGATCATATGTTAACCCTTGATGCTGATAGCTTAATGGAAGGGGATACTATTGTTCGTATATGCTCTGCCATGGAAAGGCATGATGGGGTTGGTTTAATTCAGACTTTGCCTGTGATTGTAAATGGAACGACTTTGTTTGCCAGATTACAACAATTTGCAGGCCGTGTTTATGGTCCTACGATTGCGTATGGTTTGGCATGGTGGCATGGTTCAGAAAGTAATTATTGGGGACATAATGCGGTTATACGTGTTAAAGCTTTTGCTGAACAAGCAGGAATGCCTCATTTACCAGCTGTGCGTAAGCCTTTTGGCGGTATGATTATGAGTCATGATTTTGTCGAGGCAGCATTAATGCGTCGTGGACGCTGGGCTATTCATATGGTGCCTGCATTACACGGCTCTTATGAAGAAAGCCCTCCATCCTTAACCGATATCGCAGTGAGAGATCGACGTTGGTGTCAAGGAAATTTACAACATGCGATGATTATTCCAACTAAAAAACTTAGTTGGATAAGTCGTATCCATATGCTTACGGGAATTGGGGCTTATGCTATGTCCCCTTTGTGGTTATTATTCTTGTTAGTAGGAATTATGGTTTCTTTGCAAGCTTTGTTTGTGAAACCAGAATATTTTACAGGCACAGATAGAGTATTATTTCCAAATTGGCCTCAAGTCGATCCTGTTTTGGCGAAATATGTGTTTATTTTAACCATGCTTGTCTTATTAGCTCCCAAAATTTTGGCATGGATTGCTTTGTTATTTAATGAAGACTTGCGTAAAGGGTGTGGTGGTGCAACCAAAGCATTGTCTTCAATTTTTCTTGAAACATTTATTGGTGGATTAATTGCGCCGATTGCAATGTTAATTCAAACAACGGCTGTTACTTCTATTTTACTAGGATATGATTCAGGATGGAATGCCCAGCGCAGAGACGTTGGACATATTCCATTTAAAGATGTGGTGCGCGATTATTGGCGCCATATGGCTTTTGGGGTCATTATGGGATTAGGAGCGTGGGAGGTTTCTACATCTTTATTCTTTTGGATGACACCTGTATTACTAGGTTTATTACTTGCCATTCCACTGGTATGGGTGACTTCTAGTCAACGTTTTGGTGTTTTTTGTATGAAAATAGGGCTGTTAATCATACCAGAAGAAACTGCTCGCCCTGATATTTTACGACGTGATAGGATAGAGAAAAGAAGAGTGATGGATATGGAGGTGCAAGATGCATTTTCAACATTACTCAGTAATCCCAAGTTAATTGCGTTACATATAGCTTTATTACCAGCTGAACGCTCAAAAGGTGATCCTATTAATGCAGATTATTTGGTGGGAATGGTCAAATTAAAAGAGTCTGACAGTCAAGAGCAAGCTATGCAAGCATTAACAAGCAATGAAAAATCAGCATTGCTAGGAAGTCGTAAAGCTATTGAAAGGTTTTTAAATCTTCCGTATTTCTCTTAAATTAAAATAGCTTGCTATAGAATTTATATAATTTTAGCAAGCTATTTTTGGATATAATATTTTAGGATAATCAAAAGTTATTATTTATATTATTCAAATTAGAGCATTCTAAAACAACAATATCATATTGATCTATATATCTTTTTATAGATATTATTTATTTAGATTTTAAAATGAATAAATAGTATTTTTATCATTCTCTTTTGTAAAAGTAAGTGAGTCATTTTCCAAAGCGTGTATTTTATCAACTAATTCGCATGCTGATTGTTGTTTGTGTTTTCCTACTTTTGTTAATAATACAAACTCAATATTTCGTGCTTTTGTTGAGTATCTTTGCGAGCTGACACGGTATCTTTTATAAGATTTTGCAAAAACGCGTAATTCACCAATTTCGCAATTCTGTCTGATCATATCATCCAAGTTGATAAAACCATCAGTACTATAGCTGGTGGCAATCCATTGGGTAGGTAAAGTTTCCAATAGTTTTTGATAGGCTTGGGTGGCTTGTTTCCGAACATTATAAGCACTTTTGCGTTCAGTTCTCCAATCTTTTCGGATGGCTGATTTTTCGTGTGGGATTATATGTGGGGAAAGGTCAGGTTTGTCCCATAAAGCAATACTATTTAACACATGATAGTTTGCTCCATAAGGATGTTGATTGTATGGAGGGTCTAAATAGGCAATGCTATAGTCTGGTAATTCCATATGTTGTAACTGTTCTGCTAAGGCTTGAGCATCCATACGGAATATTTGATTATTTTGACAATTATCATAAAACTGAATAGGGAATAACTGTAGATCTGCAGCAATACGATAAAGTGCAGTTTTAGTTTGTCCTCCCCAACCTTTATGAAACCCTTTAAAAACACCACTTGTATTTGCATGATAGCAAGCACAATAAAGTAATGGAGCTAATAGACATGCTTTTTGAATAGGAGTTAATAATTCTTTTTCATCCCATTGCGCAATCTGTTGACGGATTGCATCAATACGCATTCCATTTTTATGCATATAAAACATACGTTCTTTGGCTGTATCATAGTTTAGGTCATTTTGTGGGCATAGATGTTTGCTAACCCAATCCTCAATAGGAGGTAAATTATTGAGTTGTTGTATGATTTCCGTGTAGGTGAATTGATTAAAATAGGTAGGAGGCTGTTGAGTTTGAATAGAAGCTATATTTAAAGCTTGGCTATAATATTCCCAATCATTACAATAGACTTGAAACCCCATAGTCTTAGCCAAACGGCTGACAACTCCTGTTCCTGCAAAACAATCAATAAAAAGACCTTGATGTGTTTTAAGCCCTTTTTGGCTGGCAATTAACGTTTGTTGAATTAAATCTAGTAATTTACGCTTATTGCCAATATAAGGGATTAATTGATTAAATAGATAATCCTTGGTTTGATAAGACCCGTGTTTAGTTTTATTCCATTTCATTAAAATATACTTTTATTGTTATTGGGCCTTAAATTAAAAGGACATAATTTGTTAATTTATCTGTATGGTAAAATAGATAAAGCCAGTTTTATTAAAATAAACTTCAAAGCTTATTCGTATATGTTAGATATTTGATATTGATATTTATTTTATAAATATCAATAGGTAAGTTATCATAAATAAACAAAATCAGATTTATGATAACCTTGTATAAATAAAGCAGAATATAAAGTTGTATGTCGAATAATATTGGTAATTTGTTCCGCGACAATTGGTTTAGGATAATAACCAATTCCGAGACCTGCATGGGTCAGCATGGGTAAGTCATTAGCCCCATCACCAATAGTCAAGCTTTCTTGTGGTTTTAAATGTAGTTCTTTAGTAAGACGATCAAGATGAAATAACTTAGCTTCTTTACCTAAAATAGGAGGTATAACAGTGCCATCAAGCATATTATTAGCAATGCTAAAACGGTTGGCATGATTTTCGTCAAACCCGCATTTATCAGCAACTTTTTGAGTAAAAAATGTAAAACCGCCAGAAATTAATGCTGTATAGGCATTATGTTTTTTCATAGTGGCAACTAAAGTGTTTGCACCATGATTTAAATGTGTGTGCTGCCAGGTTTGCTCTAATAAATCAGCAGAAACCCCTTTTAACAACGCAATACGCTCATTCAAAGCATCAGCAAAAATAAGTTCTCCATTCATAGCGCGTCTGGTAATAGCCGCAATTTTTTCTCCAATACCGACTTCAGCCGCCAAATCGTCTAAAGTTTCACTTTGTACAATGGTACTGTCCATATCTGCAACAAGCAGCTTTTTCTTGCGATATTCATTGTGGGTGAGGAAAACATCAACAGGTTTTTTTGATAAAACAGTTTTAACGCGCTGGAAAACTGATAGAGCTTGGCTTTGTTCAAGGATATCGGGTAATGAAATATCTATGGCTTCTTGTTCAGATAGCCATATGGCATTATCAATAGGGATTATCTGCGCAATAAGGTCGATAATAGATTGATCCAAAATATTAGGAAGGGTTACAAGGGTTAAGATATAATTCATTGGATCAACCATTTCATGTCATAAAATACTGAATAAAAGTAAAAAATAACTATAAGGGACTATAAACAAGCCTCTTTATTACACATCATATTTATTATAAGTAAGTGGTTAATCAAGCAATAAGTAAAAAATCTTATTGTGTATAAAATATTGATTTATGAAAAGTGTGGTATTTAAATGTGTGGGTCTTTGGATCAGTCCAATTTGAAAAATAAAAAATTGCCTTGGGCTGTGCTTGTTGCAGGTCCAACATGCTCGGGAAAATCATATTTATCGTTAAAAATAGCACAAGCCTTAAATGGAACGATTATTAACGCTGATGCGATGCAGTGTTACAAAGATTTACGGATTATTACTACGCGTCCATCTATAGAGGACGAAGCAAGTGCGCCCCATCGCTTATATGGGGTATTACAGTGGGATCAAACGGGGAATGCTGGTTGGTGGAGAGAGCAAGCTTTATCAGAGCTAGAGCAAGTATCATCGCAAAAACGACTGCCTATTTTATGTGGTGGCACAGGAATGTATTTTCATTCGCTGATTCACGGTATTGCGTTGATTCCTGAACCTAGTGCTGACGCCAGGGCGGAGGCCAGACGTTCAATTGAAACAAAAGGCTCTCCTTTTGTTTATGAGTTGTTATCACAGGTTGATCCTCAAACAGCACAAACCTTAAATCCAACAGATTCTCAACGTGTTGCCAGGGCATGGGAGGTATGGCTTTCCACAGGAAAAGGATTAAAATTTTGGCAACAAGAAGCTCATTTACCTGGGGCTGCATATAATTTTATAGTTATCCGATTGGCTCCAGAGCGTGCGTTGTTAAAAGAAGCTGTTGCCGAACGTTTTACTGCAATGGTAGACGAAGGGGCAGTTGAAGAGGTTGCTAATTTTTTAAAAGCGGATCCTCCTGTGCAAGCCCCTTTACGAAGAGCATTAGGGGTTCCAGAGTTTGTAGCATATTTATCAGGTGAAATAACGCTTGTTGAAGCGATTGACAACGCGGTGCGTAATACACAACGTTATATTAAACGGCAAGAAACATGGTTTTCCAATCGTGTTCTGGCTCCTTCAGTACAGGTTTGTATTTTTAATTCAAGAATTGATAAAAATTTGAAATTTTCAGAAAGTTTTATAGAAAAATCTATATCATTTATTAATTCTTTTATTGACGTTTGATAAAATATTGATTAGATTATTGAGACGTTTAAAAATACTATGCTGTTTTTAAATAATCAGTTTGAAATGAAGTTCGAAAAACTAAGGATTTACCGAAAATGACAAATGCCGAGCATAAGAAACCAGGCCCTGATCAATCAGGACAAACCGTTCATACAATGACTGGTGCTGAAGTTCTTCTCCAAGTGCTCGTAGATCTTGGTGTTGATGTTATTTTTGGGTATCCTGGCGGTGCTGTGTTACCGATTTATGACGCGATTTTTCAGCAAGATAAAATTCGTCATATTTTAACGCGTCATGAACAAGCAGCAGTTCATGCAGCCGAAGCTTATGCCCGTTCTACAGGTAAAATAGGGGTGGCTTTGGTTACCAGTGGCCCTGGGGCTACCAATACGGTTACTGGGTTGGTCGATGCGTTAATGGATTCTATTCCTATTGTTTGTATATCTGGACAAGTTTTTTCAAGCTTAATAGGAAATGATGCTTTTCAAGAGGCCGACACTGTTGGGATTACGCGTGCTGCTACTAAATTTAATTATTTGGTTAAAGATAAAGAAAAACTAGCAGATAAAATCAGAGAAGCTTTTTATATTGCAGGTTCTGGCAGACCCGGTCCTGTGTTAATAGACATTCCTAAAGATCTTCAAATGGCGCAGGTTCCTTACTCAAAGGAAAAAGTGGAAATCCACCCTTCTTATAAGCCTGTGACCGAGCCTAACCATCAGGCAATCAAAGATGCTGTTAAAGCAATGCGACGTGCAAAGCGCCCAATTTTTTATACAGGTGGTGGTATTATCAATTCTGGGCCTAGGGCTTCAGAAGGATTGAGAAAGCTTGTTAAATTATCAGGGTTTCCTTGTACATCAACCTTAATGGGGTTGGGGGCATATCCCGCATCTGACAAACAATTTTTAGGTATGCTTGGGATGCATGGAACTTATGAAGCAAACTTGGCTACACATGGATGTGACGTCTTGGTTGCTTTAGGAGCTAGGTTTGATGATCGCGTTACAGGTAGCGTTAAAGATTTCTCACCGAATGCTTTAAAAATTCACGCGGACATTGATCCTTCTCAAATCAATAAAATTGTTTTGGTTGATATTCCCATTATTGGAGATGTAGCTCGTACGATTGATTTAATGATCGAAGAGTGGGAAAGAAATGAAGATCCAGTTGATCAAGTAGCATTAAGAGAATGGTGGGAGCAAATTGAACAATGGCGTGCAGTTGATTGTTTGAAATATCAACAAGATATGCAAGTTGGAGAGACAATTAAACCCCAACATGCTATTCGCCGTTTAAGTGAATTGGCCAATGCTAAGGGAAAAGAAGCCTATATTTCTACCGAAGTAGGGCAGCATCAGATGTGGGCAGCACAATATTTTCCTTTTGAATCGCCTAATCATTTTATGACCTCTGGTGGTCTTGGTACGATGGGGTATGGGCTGCCTGCGGCGGTGGGGATTCAGGTTGCTCATCCTGACGCTTTGGTAATTGATATTGCTGGTGAAGCATCAACAATGATGAATATTCAAGAACTTGCAACAATCAAACAATATCGTTTACCTTTAAAAGTATTCATCTTGAATAATCGCTATATGGGGATGGTTCGCCAATGGCAAGAGCTTATTCATGGAGGGCGTTATTCGGAAAGTTACAGTGAAAGCTTACCTGATTTTGTTAAATTAGCAGAAAGCTTTGGTATTAAAGGAATGCGTGCTAGAACTATAGATGAGTTGGATAGCATGATTAACGCGATGTTGGATGAACCAGGTCCTGTGGTTATGGAAATCCAAGTGGAAAGAGAAGAAAACTGTTTCCCAATGATTCCAGCAGGTGCACCGCATAATCAGATTTTGTTGGGCCCTGTCAAAGAAAAAGCTAAAGCTGCATCCTAAGCGTTGTTGTGTAAACTCATTCATCAGGAAAAAAACAATGGATTATATTGATAAAAAAACATTGCAACGCAGTGCGCAAGAAGAAAAAGACGAATTTATAAAAGCTATTTTCTCTTTGATTGTAGAAAATGAAAGTGGTGTTTTATCAAGAGTGATTGGATTATTTGCAGGGCGTGGCTATAATATAGAAAGCCTAACGGTCGCTCCTGTGGATGACCATGGACGTAAATCCCGAATTAATATTTTAACTTCTGGGACGCCGATGGTAATTAATCAAATAAAGGAACAATTAAATAAGCAGGTTCCTGTTTATCAAGTTGTTAATTTATGTCAGCACGGCCCTTATGTGGCCAGAGAGTTGGCTTTGATTAAAGTGGTTTCTAAAGGTTCTGAACGAGCAGAAGCATTAAACTTGGCTGATGCTTTTAGAGCACAAGTTGTTGATGCAAGTGTGGATTCTTTAGTGTTTGAATTGACTGGTAAAACAGAAAAGATTGATGCTTTTGTGGATTTATTACGTCCTTTGGGTCTGGTTGAATTATCTCGAACGGGGATTGCAGCCATCGGACGTGGCTGTCAGACAATTTAATTTTATTAATTTAATACAAGGAAAATAAAAATGCGTGTTTATTATGATCGCGACGCTGATGTTAATTTGATTAAAGGCAAAAAAGTTGCGGTTCTAGGTTACGGCAGCCAAGGGCATGCTCATGCAAATAATATGAAAGACAGTGGCGTCAAAGACGTTGCTATTGGTCTACGTCCAGGTTCTGCAAGTGCAAAAAAAGCTGAAGCCGCTGGTTTAAAAGTGATGAGCGTTGCAGAAGCGTCTGCTTGGGCTGATGTTGTTATGATTTTGACCCCAGATGAATCACAAGCTGAAACATATAACACCGAAGTTGTTCCTAACTTGAAGCAAGGTGCAGCGATTGCGTTTGCTCATGGTTTAAATGTGCATTTTAAATTGATTGAACCTCGTGCTGATCTTGATGTTTTCATGATTGCACCAAAAGGCCCTGGTCATACAGTGCGTTCAGAATATCAACGTGGTGGTGGTGTTCCTTGTTTGGTTGCTGTGCATCAAAACCCATCTGGTAATGCTTTGGAAATTGCATTATCTTATGCTTCTGCTATTGGTGGTGGTCGTGCAGGTGTGATTGAAACGACATTCCGTGAAGAATGTGAAACTGATCTTTTTGGTGAGCAAGCTGTTCTCTGTGGTGGTGTTGTTGATCTTATCCGTAATGGGTTTGAAACATTGGTTGAAGCTGGATATGCTCCAGAAATGGCTTATTTTGAATGTTTGCATGAAATGAAATTAATCGTAGATTTGATCTATGAAGGTGGTTTCGAAAACATGAATTATTCAATTTCCAACACTGCTGAATATGGTGAATATGTTTCTGGTCCACGTGTTATTACCAGTGAATCTCGTCAAGCAATGCGCGATATCTTGAAAGATATTCAAGATGGTACATTTGTTAATAAATTCATGACAGATAATAAAGTCGGTCAAGTAAGTCTTAAAGCACGTCGCAACTTATTAAATGAACATCAAATCGAAAAAACAGGCTCAAAATTACGTGAAATGATGCCTTGGATTGCTAAAAATCGTTTGGTAGATAAAAACAAAAACTAATTTCTAATTGGTTTCTCAAAAGAAAAAGGCTCTATATTCTTGAATATAGAGCCTTTTTTATGCTTGTAATGTATATTTTACCAATATGTATAATTACGTATTAACGATGATGAAGATCAACAGAGACGTAAGGAGATTTCAAATTGAGTAATGTCTATGATGATATTGATTTATGTGAAGCTTTGTCTGATATATTTGTAGATAATGAAGTAGATTATTACAGTATTGCTTATGTTGAAAAGCATTTTCCCATTGAACATGTGGAAACGGTTTATTTTGAATGGGTAGCACCCATATGTTATTCTAATCTTCAAACTCCCGTTCCTCCGATATGGATTGGATTTGATAAAGAGTGGTTATGGAAACGCATTCAAGAATACAGGACTAAAAAAAGTCAATTAGGAATTTTTAGAAAGTTCTTCCATAACCTTTTTCTTAATTATTTAAGAAATGAATATATTACAATATCTGGATGGATAGAGCTTAAACAAAATCTAGAATCTATAGAAAACTAAACTCACCCCTTTACGCCAAATTGATATTCTTTAACCAGATTAAGAACGTCTTTTTTCCGGCTTGAGTTAAAATTTGATTGTATTTTTGAGAATCTTTCCTCAGTTGATGCAAGTCTATTTTAGCACCCGTAAGCTCATTACTATGTCCAACCAACCATTGCTCTATTTTACTTGGATCAGCCTCCATATGAAATTGCAGTGCTAATACATGCTTCTTATAAGCAAAAGCCTGATTAGGACATAAATCACTTGAGGCGAGGGAGTGACATTCACTTGGAATATCAAATTGATCGCCATGCCAATGTAATACTGGAACATTCTCTAGTGATAGTAGTGGATTATTAGGTATATTTTTATTTATGGATAAAGCTGAAAAACCAATTTCTTTATGTTTCATTGGATAGACCTTTGCACCAAGTAAACGGGCAATGAGTTGACCACCAAGGCATATCCCTAATAACGGTTTTTCTAGTTCAATTATTTTTTTAATAAATTCGAGCTCTTGTATAAGGAAAGGGTAAAGCTCATTGTCAAATGCTCCTATAGGTGCACCAAGTACGATAATTAAATCATATTGAGTAGGGTCTAAATTAGTAAAATCTGTAAGAGGAGCTTCAGCATACTGAATGTAAAGCCCTGCTTTAATGAGTTCAGGTTCTAGAATTCCAAGATCTTCGAAGTGAATGTGTCGAATAACTAAAGTTTTTTTCATTATTTTTGATTACTCACCCAATGCTACCAAACAATTGTTGACCCAAGCTGTTTTTGTAAATCTTTTGTTTTTTCCAAAACAGAGTGAATGGTTGGATTAGTTTTGTCTTTATCAAAAAGTAAGAATATTTGTCGGATAATATCAACAGCCGTATAACCTCGGTTGTGTTCAAATAAACTTTTTGCGCGATCATACATTCCCTGTGCGACGACTTCTCTAACTTTTATATTTTGGTCATTTTTATAGAAATTTGTCAAAAGATCATAGGTTTGTTTTATCTCTTTACCTTTTTGCTGTTTGATTAAAAGCTCGGCTTTTTTAATAATAGCCAAAGCACCGTTATAACGAATGGATGGTAATGTTTTGTGATGAGCTACGGCAATAAGGCTGGTATATGTTGTCACAGCATTGTCATAAAGTTTCAATTTAACTTGTAAAGCGGCCATCGCCATATAGGCTTCACTTACTTTGAAATAAATATGTTCATTATGAGTATCCTTGAAGATGTTAATGGCTTGATTAAGAAGTTTTAACGCCTCATCATTGTCGTTTAACTGTTCTAATAAGGCACTAGCTTCTATATAAGAAGAGATTAAGACACTATTAATCGTGTAATGATTATCATCATAATGATAGGACTGTATAATTAAATCGTAAGTAACAAGTGCCTGTTTATATTGCTGTGTAGCACTTAGGATTTGTGCTTTGGTCAATAAGGATCTAGCAACTATATCTTTAATTTTTGTAACGTCACTTTTAGAAAAATTCTCATAAATTGTGTTACATAAATTTAATGCTTCTGTATATTTTTTTTGTTGTAAAAAAATTTGTGCTTTCCCTAACAAAGCTGCAGCTTTGTATCGTGGATATTCGCCATTATCTTGATTAGAAATTAAAGTTAATAATTCGTCATAAGTTTTTAAAGCCGCAGATTGAGGATCATCACCGAAGAGATCTTTCTCTTCATTAGGAATAACTTTGACTCTGTGAAGGATTTCAGCACGGTATAAAAGGTTATGAGCTAAAAAATCCTTGATAATAGGTGATGTATCATCATTAAAAATTTTAATGAATATATTACTATTATAGAGTGCAAGCCCCCACTCTCTGTTATTTAAGCGATTTGCTGTACGTGCCATTACGGATTTTGCTGCAATCAAACGAATAGTAGGGTCTTTTTCTTTAATAAATTGCTCTATAATAGAGGAATGAATGTTGAGTGCAGTATCAGTTTTTCCCCAATGATTTAAGATTTCTGTTTCTTTATACATTGCTTGTGCAACCATACGTTTAATTTCTATATTCTCGCTTTTTCCGTAGACAGAAACAAGGTGAGAAAGGGTAATCATCGCAGGTTCGTATTGTTCTTGCTCTAGTAACAAACTTCCTTCTGTAAAGAGTGCCTGAGCTACATCAAATTTTAATTTTTTATTGTTACTTTTTAGATATAAATTGCTTAGTTGCTCCAAGGTTAGTATTGCATCATCTGTATTTTTTACCTCCACAAGAATTTCAGCTTTTTTGAGTAAAGCCTCTGCAACAGTTTCCTGAACTGTTGTGTTGCTTTTTTTACCATAAAAATCAATCAAAAAGCTAAAATCACCGATAGCTTGTAATTTTTTACCATTTTTTAAGTTTAAATATCCTGATTGTAAAGCAGCATAAGCACCACGTTCCATATGCGCTTGATGGCGATAATGTAAAATGACACCAATGACAACCATAAATAACAAGATAGAAATAGAGATTTTTTTATACATAACTATAAATATATCCTTTCTCTCTATTTTTTTCTATATTGATTTTAAATATAGTTTTTTGTTTAGGGAATATAAAAATTTTTATGCTCAATTCCCAAGATTTGTATTTGATCCAAAGAGAATACTTTATCATCACCAACCGTTGTAATACGAATCCATCGTGCTTTAATTCCCAAAGGGTGTATCCAATTATAATAAGTGCCATCAACCCCACCAAATAAATTGGATATTATTTTTTGATGTCTTTTAATCCATATTTCATGGTCTTCAGAGCTTTCAATCATAAAATGATTCATGTTTTTAATATTAAGATCTATACTATTAAACAAACGAATATTTTTGATAATAAATGATTGTTGAAGATCAATTTCCCACCAAGGATTTTTTTCTTTTTTTGTAATTGTTTGTGTGGTCCCATGTAATTGACCACTGATTAAATTTTTGGCAAGTTCTTCTGTAGTGCTTTTGCCTGGTGTAGAGCTTTGTTGGCAAGGCTTATCATTTGATAAAATAGACAGTAAAGGTAATGGAGCAGGAAGAAGTGACTGTTTCCAAACGTTTTTTGTTATTTTTTCCCAATATTTATTAGGTGTATAATGATGTAAGTTAATCGTCTGAGTATCGTCTTGATATTTAAGTTTAATTGTGTTGCCTGTATATAATGCTGATAGAGTATCAATTTCTTTTTGTAAATCATTTGAGTTGCAGAAATGAGCGATGTAAGCAGTTGCGACAATTTGTGATTGAGTATTAGAGTTGATTGTAACTAATGCGCTATATGGAAAGTTTTCATAATATTTTTTCATGTTTTGATGAAGAACATTACATGAATGTTCGGTAAGATTGTCTTCTTGAATATGATGATCAATTTTTTTATCTAGATTATAAAAAAGATATTGATAGGGACAAGATTGACTTCGAACCATTAATTTAGTGTAAATACAAGGATAATTAACAGGTTGATTTTGTTTGAAATATTCTTGTAAATTCGTAGTTACTTTTTTTTCCCTATTTTCAAAAAAAATCATATTCAAATAAACTGCATTTATATTGCTAAAGCTGTTTAAAAAAGCTGTTACAGTTTGTTTTTCATGAATATATAAATAATCAACTATATCTAGAGTGATATACCATTCTGTTTCGTGCAGATAATTTCGAATAAAATGGAAATATAATTGGGTATTAGATTTAGGGAAACGATAATGATGGAATGTAATAAAAGGTTGTTTTCCAAGAGTAAAAGGCATAATTTGACGATATAAATCAGTTGGATCTTCGTCAGTGCAATAAAAATAGATATGTTGAATCCCTAATGCTTGGTGATAAGAGATCCATTCAATAATGTTTAAATCTTTAGATGATGCAGAAACGACTATACTCAAGTTATATTTAGGTAAAGGCCACTCTCCTTGATTATGTAGTAATCCTAAAGGTGCATAAGGATATAACATCAGTTCGTGGTCATAAATAAAATGTTTATAGGAGATGTTAGACATGATGATTTTTCTATATTACTTTATGTAATGTTTCGCCAAAAATTTGGATTTGATCTAGACCAATTTGCTTGTTATTTCCTGGGACAGCAAATTTAATAAAACGCCCAGAAATACCTTTTTCAGATGTCCAGACATATGGTGATCCATCTATACCACCATATAACTCGTTATTTGTTTTCTTTTCGATACATTGCCAAATTTGACCGTTAGTAGAAGCTAAAATATCAAATTGATGTGAGGTTTTGATATCTTGATCTATGTGATTAAATATTTGAATTTCGTGAATAATAAATATTTCTTGTAAATCAATTTGCCACCAAGGATTATCTTCTTTTTTGGTTAAATTTTGGGATCTTCCTATTAATTGACCGTTTATTAATTTCGCTGCATCCTCTGAGGGCGAGCATTCATGATCTGTAGAACTTTGAGATGTAGGTTTGTTGATCGATAATAAGTTCCAAAAATTAATTGGGAAAACGCTGTAATCCCACGCAGTAATAATTTGATTAATCCATAAATCGTGCAAAAAACTATCTTCAACCAGATTGAATTGATCAAAATAACCCATAAGATCTTTTTCAGTAATAGAATGGGGTAAACCACTGTAATAGATGAATTGTTCATTTTCTTTTTGGTCTTCTATAAATTGAATAGAAGGGAGACCAAAATGAGCGATATAAGCCGTTTCTATAATTTGTTCGGAACAATTTTTTTGATTTAAGTAAATTTCAGCAAGTAAGGGATAATCTTTAAAATATGAAGATAGATCATCACCTATAACATTTGTTGTATTAAGTTTTGGCTCTAGATAATCATAATTAGTTTGGAAATTAGTAGAAAAATGATGAAAAAGTTTACCATATGGAACACTGGAATTTTGTATCATTACACGAGTAATTGGGGAAATTTCATTTGCACGAAATGTATAGTTTAAAAGAATATCGCCATCTGGTGCAGATTCAAAATGACTGTGACCATAATGACAAAGATTGAAATAAATAGCGTCAATTTCTTGGTATTCTGGTTGCATAAAATCTTGGATAGTATCTGAATTTTTAAGACATAAAAATTCATCAATATTTAACCATAAAATCCATTTTGTTTCGTGAGCATAATTTCGAAAAAAATGGCAAAAAGCTTGATGTGCATTTCCAGGAGCTGAATAATGATAATAAGTTACAGAGGGAGGCGTTGTATTTAAAAAAGGTAATATTTGTTGATAAAACTGTACCGGATCATCATGATATGAGTAAATATAAAAGTGTGAAAAACCTATGAGTTGGTGATAGGTAATCCACTCTATAACTCTTTTACTATTGTCATTGGTATATAGAAATATAGAATGCTGATATTTAGGCTCTGGCCACTCACCAGAATTGCGAAAGACCCCAATCGGAATATGAGGATATAACAACAATTCTCTTTCTTCAATAATCTGGCGAATATCAACCATAATAATATAGTCCTGTTAATATAATTTTAACGAAATAATTCTATATTTTATTCTTTTAATTGGATATTTTAGGATGATCAAGAGTATTCTCTCTTTTTATATAAATGAAAATATACATTGTTTGTTTAAGTTAATAATATTTCTTTTGAGTATAATTTTTTAATTATGGGAGATATATTAATTTTATAAGATATTATCTTGATAAATATAAATAATTATGAGGAATTAAGGTTATGCAGAAAAGAAATTTAGGTAAAACAGGTCTTCAAATTGTTCCTTTGGTTTTTGGAGGCAATGTTTTTGGGTGGACGCTCAATGAACAAGAAAGCTTTAAAATCCTTGATGCAATCGTAGATTTAGGGCTAAATGCAATTGATACAGCTGACGTATATTCTCGTTGGGCTCCTGGTAATGTGGGAGGTGAATCAGAGACAATTATGGGGAAGTGGTTAAAGGCTAATCCACAGAAACGTGACAAATTATTGATTTTTACAAAAGTTGGTGCAGATATGGGAGGCGATAATAAAGGCCTTTCTAAAAGATGGATTATGCATTCAGTGGAGGCATCTTTAAAGCGTTTGCAAATTGATGTTATTGATTTGTATCAATCTCATTGGCCTGACGCAAATACAGCTTATGAAGAAACTTTATCTGCATATGACCAACTTTTGAAAGAAGGTAAGATCAAAGCGATTGGTGCTTCTAATTTGAATGCAGATCAATTATCAAGTACTTTACAAGTAGCGAAAGAAAAAGGTTTGCCTGCTTATCAAACGTTACAACCAGAATATAATTTATATGATCGTCAACAATTCAATAAAGAATTAAGAGAACTGGTGGTTGAACAGGATATAGGGGTCATTACCTATTACAGTTTGGCTTCAGGATTTTTATCTGGAAAATATCGTAATAAGGCAGATTTAAAACAAGGCCCTCGTGGTGAAAAAGTGGCAGCCTATATGAATGATCGTGGTATGCGTATGCTGAATCTTTTAGAAGTTATTGCTCAAAAACATCAAGCTACTCAAGCTGAGATTTCTTTAGCATGGTTAATGGCACAAAAAGAAGTCACAGCGCCAATCGCAAGCGCAACAACAACCGATCAATTGCAAAGCCTTGTAAAATCGTTAACTATTCAATTAACAAATGAAGATTTAATAGCTTTAAATCAGGCTTAAATTTATTGATTATTATGATGGTTTGTTAATGGATAATAATATGATCATCATAATAATACAGCCAGCCCCAATCCAATCAGCCAATGTGAAATTAATTTTTAATAATAAAACTGAAAAGAGAACAGTGGCAAGAGGTTCTACGGTGGAAAGAACGCTGCCTTTGGCACCACCAATTTTTTTTATTCCTACCAGAAATAAAATAAACCCAGCCATTCCTCCAATGAAAATAATAAATAAGATAGCTGCCCAAGCCTCAAAATCCAGGTTTCCTTGAAGTTGCCAAAAAGGATGAAAAAAATTAGCAATTATAGCTCCTAAAAACATGCTCCATCCCGCTATAATAATGGTGTTATGCCTTTGTAATAAGGGAATAGAATATAAAGTATAGATTGCTGAGGTTAATGCTGAAACTAGACCATAAAAGATAGCATTGGGTGGTAATATAATTTCACTGAAATTGCCATTAGTAACTAGTAAAAAAGCCCCAATAATAGATAGGAAAATTGAAACTATCATATAAAAAGAAGGATTTTTTTTTAACTGAATAGTAAGGAATATGGCAATAATAGCAGGGTATAAATATTGTAAAATAGTTGCAGTCGCTGCATTTGAATATTGAATAGCTTTGTAAAATGTTAGCTGAGAAATCCACATGCCTGCAACTGCCAGCACGATTAGTCGAAAAGCTTCATTTTTACTTTGGAATGGGGCAAATACCTCTCTTCCGTAACGTTGAAAAGAAAAGAGCAAAATCAATACTCCAGGTAACCCCATACGAATAACGATCATCCATTCTGTATTGATATGCTTGTACTGCAACGCATATTGCCCAATAATACCACCCAACCCCCATAAACACCCAGCGACAATTACGCAAAGAATTCCTATATTTTCATTCTTTTTTAAGTTTAAAGGGGAAATGGAAGAGGGCATATTATTGTCAGTTATATAAAGATTGAAAGAAATTTAATTTTAATTATTATTATATCGTTGTTGATGAGGCAATAATAAGCATCATTTTGAAAATAGATTTTATTGGGGGAATCATTTGGTAAGGCCTACAAATAAAGATGACTTGCTTTTATTATCGCAAAGTAATTATGAAAAATTAATTTCTACGGTAGACACTATTCCCATAGAAAAGCAATTCGGAACTTTTCCTTTTGAGGATAGGGATCGAAATATCAGAGATGTTTTAATTCATCTTTATGAATGGCATCAGCTTTATTTAAATTGGACAGAACAAAACACAACAAACAAAGAGATATTTCCCTTTATACCTGCGCCTTATAATTGGAAAACATATCCGTTGATGAATATTGAATTTTGGAAAAAACATCAGAGCACAGATTTTAATGTTGCCAAAAAATTGTTAGATCAAAGTCATCATCAAGTTATGAAACGGATAACTCAATTCTCAAACGAAGAATTATATACTAAAAATTTTTTTTCTTGGACTGGTAGCGCACATTTAGCGAGTGTTTCAATTTCTGCCACGTCAAGTCATTATGATTGGGCATTTAAAAAAATTAAAAAATATAAAAAACTAATGATATTGTAGAATATCTTCAGTTTATGTCTTATTGCGTTTAATTTTTTTTATTAGTCATCAACGTGATCTAATCATATTTGTTATTCAATCATTTATAGTTGAGTTTCAGAGAGGTTAGAAATATAAATAATAATTAAGTGTGGTATCTATTTATAATAGAGTGAAAATGATTTTAGGCTTTATTGTTGGGGTGCTGAGGGCAACGCCATTTTGGATGGTTGAAGGTCTATTTTCAAAGATGATCTTGATAATAATAACCGAGAGGTTTGTTCATATTTCGTCGCTTGGTTACTCAGTATTTTTACTGCAATTTTACTAATAATATTGGGATATAATCCATATGTCTGATATCATAACTTATATTGTTCTGGGTAGTCTTATAATCAAATACAACTAAGAGCCTCTATTGTTGTGGGGGCATATTGTGCTTTGACTTATGCATGTATATTTACAGTTGCAGTTCAAGAACTGCTTCTTTGTGCTTATGGTTTAAGTCTAAGAATATATAATCAAATAATAACATTATGAAGAAAGATCATTTAAACTTTATTTTTAGCCAATATTACAATCATCGCAATAATACAGGCAGCGCCAATCCAATCAACTATGCTAAATTTAACATTTAAAAAAATGACTGAGGAAAAGGCAGCAGCTAAGGGTTCAATCGTAGCAAGGATACTGCCTTTAGAACTGCCAATAATTTTTACTCCGATAAGATAAAGTAAAAATGCCAACATCCCAGTAGCAAAGATAATGAAGAGAATACAGATAATAGCTTGAAAATCTAAAATACCAGAAAATTGCCAAAAAGGATGAAAGAAATTTAAAACAATGCCACCAATTAACATTCCCCATCCTGCAATGGTGCTTGTATTATACTTTTTCAACAAAGGTATGGGTAAAAGTGTATAAGTAACTGAACCAATAACACATATAGAACCGTAAACAATTGCTTTAGCAGGCAAGGTGATATTATCAATCGATCCATCAGTTACAAGACAAAAAGCGCCAATGATAGCTAGAATAATTGAAATCATCACATAAATAGATGGACGTTTTCTTAGATAAATTGCCAGAATAATGGCGATGACTACTGGATATAAATATTGTAATATCGTAGCAGTTGCAGCATTCGAATATTTGATGGTTAAAAAATAAAAAAGCTGAGATGCCATCATTCCAACAATAGAAAAGATGATCAGTAACATCAGTTCTTGAGGGTTTTTAAGAGGATTGAAAATTGCCTTTTTATGTTTGCGGTAACATAAAGTTAATAACAATAATCCTGGAAGCCACAATCGAATTCCAATAATCCAAGCAGCATCAATATGTTTATATTGTAAGACATATTGCCCCACGACCCCACCAAATCCCCAAATACATCCAGCAACAATAATATAAATCATTCCTGCGCGTTCGCTGGTCAGATTGATTGTTTTAATTGAGTCAAGGGTTTGTCGGATACTAGAAATTGGCATAGGTTCAAAGCTTATTTGTATTTAAAAGAGAAGTTATTCTTTCTGTATTTAATTTCTAATAAAAAAACAAAAGTTTTTTATTTATTTTGAATGATTTTGCTTGAGCTTATAATGAATAGTGGTTATATAAACACACTACGTTTACGGGTTGGGCTGAAATATAGGGCATGCCCACTTTGTGACGTGCTCCCATAATGGGATGTGAAACTTTGTATTCAAAGGAGATAGAAATGCCCAAGATGAAGACCAAATCATCGGTCAAAAAACGCTTTAAAATCACGGCTACTGGTAAAGTCCTGGCTGGTCCTGGTAATAAACGCCACGGTTTGATTAACCGTACTCAAAAAGCAAAACGTACCAATCGCGGTTCACAAACATTAGAACCACAAGATGGTCGTACGGTTAAACAATGGGCCCCATACGGCCTATCACGTTAAGGAATAATTGAACCATGGCAAGAGTAAAACGCGGCGTCACAACACACGCTCGTCATAAAAAAGTATTAAGTCAATCTAAAGGATTCCGTGGTCGTTCTTCTACGAACTATCGTATTGCTTTGGAACGCTTGGAAAAATCTTTACAATATGCATATCGTGATCGTCGCGTTAAAAAACGTGATTTCCGTGCATTATGGATTCAACGTATCAACGCAGCAGTTCGTGAACATGGCTTAACCTACAGCCGCTTTATCAATGGTTTGAACAAAGCAGGTATCGAGTTAGACCGTAAAGTATTAGCTGCGATTGCATATGATGATGCAGCAACTTTTGCAGAAATTGTTAAAAAGGCACAAGCGGCTCTCGCTTAAGTCTTAATAATAAGATTTGTCTGTTCATGAAAATGAGTAGAAAAGAGGGCTGTCTGCAAAGACGGCCTTTTTTGTTTATTTGAGGGTTGAGATGGATAACGATCTAGAAAGTATCAAGCAAGAAACGCTTTTGGCATTGGATAAAGCACAAGATTTACGTGCTTGGGATGCTGTGCGTGTTGCAACATTGGGAAAATCAGCTTCATTAACGCAAAAACTCAAGGAATTGGGAAAATGCCCACCTGAATTGCGTAAAGAGCGTGGTGGGATTTTAAATAAATTACGCGATGAGTTAACTCAAGCGATTGAAACCCGTAAAGTAGTTTTAGAAGAAATTGCATTAAATGAAAAGCTAAGTGCAGAGGCAGTCGATATTACTATGCCTGTAACTGTGACGACGGGTTTTTTGCATCCATTACGCAGAACGATTGAAGAAATTACTGCAATTTTTGGCACGATGGGTTTTAAAGTTGCTGAAGGTCCAAATGTTGATACAGATTGGTTTAATTTCTCAGCATTAAATATTGATGAAAATCATCCAGCGCGTGCTGATCACGATACTTTTTATTTACCTTCTGATCCCCTTAATGGTCAGCAAAAAGTTTTGCGTACTCATACATCAACAGTACAAATCCGCACTTTGCTGGATCAAGAACCACCTATTCGTATCATTGCTCCTGGTCGTACTTATCGTGCAGATCATGACGCTACACATTCTCCAATGTTTCATCAATGTGAAGGAATGGTTGTGGAGAAAGGTCTTACCCTTGGGCATTTAAAAGGGTGTTTAGTGGATTTCTTACGTGCTTATTTTGGTATTCCACATTTACCTGTGCGTTTTCGCTCTTCTTATTTTCCTTTTACAGAACCTTCTATGGAAATTGATATTGGTTGGAATCGTAAAACAGGTGAATTGGGTGGCAGTTCAGATTGGTTAGAGATCTTGGGGTCGGGAATGATGCACTCCAGAGTGCTGGCTAATTGTGGTGTTGATCCCAGTGAATGGCAAGCTTTTGCTTTTGGTATGGGTATCGAACGCTTAACTATGTTAAAATATGGTATTTCTGATTTACGATCTTTTTACGAAGGGGACGTTCGTTGGTTACGCCATTATGGTTTTTCATCCTTTAGATCTGTTGCCTTGCATGAGGGGATATAAGCAATGAAATTTACTTTATCCTGGTTACGTGACCATTTAGATACTAATAAATCCCTTGATGAAATCTGTGCAGCCTTAAATGTTATTGGGTTAGAAGTTGAAGGGGTGGAAGATCCAGGTAAGACACTTGGTGCATTCAGAATTGCGCGTATTTTATCTGCCGCCCAACACCCAAATGCAGATCGTTTGCAAGTTTGCCAAGTGGACGCGGGTGAGGGATTTGAGAATGTTCAGGTTGTATGTGGGGCTCCAAATGCCATAGCTGGACTGGTAACCATATTTGCTCCTGTTGGGACTTATGTTCCAGGCAGTGATATTACGCTTAAAGCGGGCAAAATCCGTGGTGAACAAAGTAATGGTATGATGTGCTCAACCGAAGAGCTTGGGCTTGGTGCAGAGCAAGACGGCATTATGGAGTTGCCAGAAGATGCCACTGTTGGTACATCTTATGTTGATTTTGCGGATTTAAATGATCCAGTAATTGAAATTTCGATTACACCGAATAGAGGTGATGCGCTATCTATTCGTAATATTGCCAGGGATTTGGCAGCGGTCGGTATGGGGACTTTGAAACCTTGGGAACCAAAAGCAGTTGAGGGTTCTTTTCCTTCAGAGATTACATGGGATAATCAATTCACCCAAGCTTGTCCGTGGATATTGGGCCGTACAATTACCAATGTAAAAAATGGCCCCAGTCCAGAATGGCTGCAAGCGCGATTAAGAGCTGTTGGCGTTCGTCCAATATCACTGCTTGTTGATATTACTAATTTCTTTACGTTTGATCTTGGTCGTCCATTACATGTATTTGACGTTGATAAAATTACAGGAAACACATTAACGCTTTGTCCTGGTCAAGGTGAAAAATTCATTGCTTTAGATGGCAAAGAATATCAAGTTACAGACAAAGATTGTGTGATTGCTGATCAATCTGGTGTTCAGTCTCTGGCTGGATTGATGGGCGGAGACCATACAGGTGTAACAGAAGAAACTTCCAGTGTTTTTATCGAATGTGCTTTATTTAACCCAGTAACCATCGCATTAAGTGGCCGTCGTCATTTTATCACAACAGATGCCCGACAACGTTTCGAACGGGGTGTAGATCAAGCATTATTACCAGATGCAATGGAAGCTGCTACACAGATGATTTTGGATCTTTGTGGTGGGAAAGCCAGCGAAGTGGTAAGCGTTGGTGCTGAACCTGCGTGGCAACGCAATGCGACCTTACGTTTTGCACAGTTAAAAGAATTTGGTGGGATGGAAGTCGCTCCACACAAAGTAGTCGAGATTTTAACATCCTTGGGTTTTGTAGTGCAAAATCAAGATGAGTTTTCGGTAACTGTTGAAATACCTTCATGGCGAAATGATATTGTGATGCCCATGAATATGGCACAACATCCCAGTATCGAAGCTGTGAGAGCAGTCGACCTTCAACAAATTGCACACGCAATGGAAGGTGAAGTTGATCTGATTGAAGAAGTTTTACGCATCATCGGTTTGGATCATGTACCAGAGGTTTCATTGCCAAGATGCCAAGCTATTCCAAAAGCAGCGTTGACCCCCGAGCAAGAACGCTCTACTTATTGTGCTCGTATATTAGCAGCGCGTGCTTTGGTAGAAACGGTTGGTTTTTCTTTTGTTGATCATGAGATTGCAGCGCGTTTGGGTGATGCTTCAGAGGATTTGCGTTTGCTTAATCCAATTTCAAATGATATGGATCAGTTGCGTCCAACACCTTTGGCTTCATTGTTACCAACAGCACAACGTAATATTGCTCGAGGATGGGCTAATATAGGATTTTTTGAAGTTGGCCCTGCTTTCGTTCAAGAGTTTGAAAAAACAATTGCCGCAGGCATACGTTATGGGGTAATGCCCCGCCAGATTAATGGTAAAGCACCAGAAGTTACATTATGGGACGTTAAAGCAGATGTCTATACGGTGCTTGAAGGTTTGGGGGTTACTGTAGATTCTTTACAAGTAACAACTGATACGCCGATCTATTATCATCCTGGTCGTTCTGGTCGATTAAGCTTGGGCCCCAAAAATATTTTGGGTTATTTTGGAGAATTACATCCATCTTTGGTCAAAGAATTTGGATTTGACCAGGCACCTATGATTTTTGAAATTATGGTTGATAATATAATTTCTAAAAAAGCACAAAAGAAAAAACCACCTTTCTTGCCACCATTCCAACCCTTAAAGCGTGATTTTGCTTTTGTAGTGAAAAAAGGCGTGCAAGTGGGTAAAGTGCTTGGTGCAGCCAAACAAGCTGATCGTCAATTTATATCTAACGTAGAGCTTTTTGACGTTTATGTAGGTGAAAAAGTATCAGAAGGAAATAAATCTGTTGCTATTCAAGTTACATTGCAGCCTCAGGATCACAGTTTAAAAGACGAAGAAATTGAGGCAATTTCCCAAAAAATTATCAAAGAAGTTTCGCGACTAACAGGTGGAACTTTACGGTAAAGTAAGAATATGAAAAAAAGCCCATGTAGGTATTCTGCATGGGCTTTTTTTGTTTTACTATTCTTTATTTAAATTGGTTCGTATAATAATGTCATCTTTACAAAAAAACTCTATCAGAAAATCTAAACTTCTTGTAGCAACAGGTTCAGGTTTACTTACTATCTTACTTTGGTCAAGTTTGGCTGTAATGACAACTTCTTTGCCAAATATTCCCAGATTTCAGCTTTTATGGTTTGGATTTGGCGAAGCTTTTATTATTGGTAGTATTATTCTAGCCTTGACTGGGCGCTTACGAGAAATGGCTCAGCCTTTTGCGCCTTGGTTTACGGCTTTTTGTGGAATTTTCTTTTTTCATTTATTCTACTTTGTTGGATTAAATTTTGCCCCCCCAGCCAAAGTGACGTTACTTTCTTATTTGTGGCCAACAATGTTGGTTGTTTGTATTGCATTTTTAAGCAAAAAACATTTTCATATTGCTTATTTACTTGGGGCACTGATGGGATTGATTGGAACAAGTTTCATTATGCCTGCTGATAAAGGTTCTGTCTTAACTTCTGGGGTCTTTTTTGGTTATTTCTTGGGATGTTTATGTGCAATTGTTTGGACAATTTATTCAATTTTTAATCGTAAATATACTTTTGTTCCAACAGGAATGATAATTGGTGTTTGTGGAGGAATTTCTTTGGTTTCAATGGCTATTCATTTTGCGTTTGAACCTACAATTATGCCGCAATCCTTTAAAGAGATGGCTATTATTTTATACTTAGGGTGTGGTCCTATGGGAATTGCGTTTTTGGCATGGGATTATGCAACCAAGAATGCTAATTTATCTTTAATGGGATCATTATCGTATTTAGCTCCATTACTTTCTACTTTATGGTTAGTTATTGCAGGGAGAGCACCTGCAACAGTTGGGTTATTAGTGGCTGTTATTTTGATTGTGGGTGGTGCTGTGGTTGCAACCTATCCATTAAAAAAAACAAAAGAATCATAAAATTATACTAGATTTATATGATCTGATATTTAGGAGATATATACATAATAATTAAATTTAATAAATACTGTATCTAGGATTATCATATTAGCATAACATCTAATTAAACTGTACAAGTCCATGCCAATTTGTGTGGGCTTTTTTAATTTAATATTTTGTTGGTTTATTAAAGATGTCCATTATTAAAAAGTCAGCCATTATAAAATCTAGAATGTTTTTAGGAACATCGGCTGGGTTATTAACGATTTTACTGTGGTCCAGCTCCTCCGTTACGATCACTTCTTTACCGCATATTCCAAGGTTTCAGCTTTTGTGGTTTGGCTTTGGTGAAGCATTTATTATTGGCAGTATTATTTTAGCTTTCACTGGGCGCTTACAAGAAATGGTGCAACCTATAGCACCTTGGTTAACGGCGTTTTGTGGTCTATTTTTCTTTTATGTATTTGATTATTTAGGACTTAGCTTTGCGCCTCCTGCCAAAGTAACCTTGTTATCTTATCTGTGGCCGATTATGTTGGTTATTGCGCTTGCAATTTTAAGTAAAAGACAATTCCATATTGCTTACTTATTAGGGGCAGTCATGGGCTTGGTAGGTATGATTTGTTTAATGCCTGCGGATAAAGGTTCTGTAATTAATTTTACAGTTGTTCTTGGGTATATTTTTGGCTTGTTAAGTGGTGTTGTTTGGGCAATTTATTCGATTGTTAATCGTAAATATGCTGCTGTTCCAACAGCAATGATGATTGGGGTGTGTGGCGGTATTGCATTGGTTTCTATGGCTATTCATTTTATGTTTGAAACCACTATCATGCTAAATTCTCTAAAAGATATTTGTATTATTTTGTATCTAGGATGTGGTCCCATAGGGGTTGCGTTTTTGGCTTGGGATTATGCGACTAAAAATGCAGATTTGTCTTTAATCGGATCGTTATCCTATTTAGCACCGTTACTTTCAACTTGTTGGTTAGTGCTGGCAGGAAGGGCCTCTGTAACGTTTAGCTTGCTATTTGCTGTTCTTTTAATTGTAGGGGGAGCTGTTGTTGCAGCCTATCCATTAAAAAAAGAAAAAGGATCGTAGTATTTTTTAGCAAAAGCGTATAGAAATATGCTTTAATATACTATTATTGTTTAAGTTATCATTTTTGCCTTGTTGGTGCCCCTATGACAGATACGCCTTTAGAATTAATCCGTAATTTTTCAATTATCGCCCATATTGATCATGGGAAATCAACCCTTGCTGATCGGTTGATTCAAGCTTGTGGTGGGTTAACCCAGCGAGAGATGCAAGCGCAAGTTTTAGATAGTATGGATATTGAACGTGAACGCGGTATTACCATTAAAGCGCAAACAGTAAGATTGCAATATAAGGCAAAAGATGGTCAAACCTATATATTAAATTTGATGGATACGCCGGGCCATGTTGATTTTGCATATGAGGTTAGTCGTTCCTTGGCTGCGTGTGAAGGATCCTTGTTGGTTGTTGACGCTTCTCAAGGGGTGGAAGCACAAACACTTGCCAATGTGTATCAAGCTATTGATGCGCGCCATGAAATTGTGCCTGTATTAAACAAAGTTGATTTACCAGCTGCTGATGTAGAGGCAACCAAAGCACAAATAGAAGAAATTATTGGTATTCCAGCAGATGATGCGATTGGAGTATCCGCCAAAACAGGGTTAAATATCGAAGCTGTCTTGGATGCTTTGGTAACACGTCTACCACCACCAACAGGAGATGTCGATGCGCCTTTACAAGCACTGTTGGTTGATAGTTGGTATGATACTTATTTAGGTGTTATTATTTTGGTGCGTGTTAAAGCAGGACGCATCAAAAAAGGTATGCGTATTCGAATGATGTTTAACAATAGCACCTATAGTGTTGAACAAGTTGGTGTGTTTACCCCGCATATGCGCGAAGTAGAATCTTTAGGCGCAGGAGAGATGGGTTTTATTAATGCAGCGATTAAAACAGTTGCTGATTGTCATGTTGGGGATACTATTACTGATGATAAAAAACCAGCAGCCAAAGTACTGGATGGATTTAAACCGTCTGTACCTGTAGTTTGGTGTGGTTTATATCCAATGGATGCGGATGATTTTGAAAAATTACGTGAAAGCTTAGGTAAACTGCAACTTAATGATGCGTCTTTTCACTATGAACCTGAAACTTCTGCAGCTTTAGGTTTTGGGTTTAGATGTGGTTTTCTTGGTTTATTACATTTAGAAATTATCCAAGAACGATTAAGTCGTGAATTCGATCTAAACTTGATCGCAACAGCACCATCTGTTGTTTATCATTTATTTAAAAATGATGGATCAATAGAGGATTTGCATAATCCTGCAGATATGCCTGATCCAACTTCTATTGATCATATTGAAGAGCCTTGGATCAAAGCCTCTATTATGGTGCCAGATGAATATTTGGGTGCTGTATTGGGATTATGTACAGAACGACGTGGAGAGCAGATCGATTTAACTTATGTTGGATCAAGAGCAATGGCAATTTATCGTTTACCATTGAATGAAGTTGTCTTCGACTTTTATGATCGTTTAAAATCTGCAACTCGTGGTTACGCTAGTTTTGAATATCAAATGGACGGGTATGAAGAAAGTGATCTTGTTCGGATCAGTATTTTGGTAAACCAAGAGCCGGTCGATGCTTTGGCATTTGTGGCCCATCGTTCTGTAGCAGAGAGTAGGGGGCGTGCTATTTGCTCCAAGTTAAAAGATTTGATTCCTCGCCAACTATTTAAAATTGCGGTTCAAGCAGCCATTGGTGGACGTGTTATTGCTCGTGAGACGATTGGGGCTTTGTCCAAGGACGTAACGGCCAAATGTTATGGTGGTGATATTTCCCGTAAACGTAAGTTGTTGGATAAACAAAAAGAAGGCAAAAAGCGGATGCGCCAATTTGGTAAAGTTGAAATTCCACAATCTGCTTTTCTTGCAGCATTGAAAATTGACCGATAATCCTATTTTCTATTCATAAGATGCGTTAGTTTGCTTTTATGAATAGAAAATTCAAGCCATTAGGTTTGATAAAATATTATTAAATTATATGTTAATCATTTCAACCCCAATAAAGGTTTTCGTGCGAGTGTGAATTATCTTGATGATGGTATTTATGAGGTAGTGTGGTGGCCTTTACTTAAAATGAAGTGAAGTGTTAATTAAACTCTTTAAATATGGGCGAGAATGGGAAATTATCATCCTATGATTTGCCATATTATTGTTCTGAAAAAACATCTTTGTTTTTTATATCAATGCATAGCTGATTTTGCAGAAGTTGATAAATATTTTTATAATATTTTATAAGTAAAACCCATAAAATCAATTAAAGATTTTAATCTTAAATTTATTCAGATCTAGGTTGATCATAGTGTCGATTTTTACTCTATGTTCTGCTCTTAATTTATGAGGTCATTATATAGTATCATTTTTGTGTATCTACATTTTCCTAGTGTCATATACTTCTGTGTAAGATTGATGTTGGTTAGCTTTGAAATATACCCTAATTATATTCACAAAAATTTTTGAAAGAGGATGAGTTTTACATGTGAGTATCTTGTTTCAGATAAAATAATGAGGAATTTCATTGTTTTATTAAGCTTTAACCACAGGCAGTTCATTCCACTTTGTTGTATATCGCTGGCTTAATAAGTCTCGTTTTAAGTTCCATGGTGCATTTGCGTTTGTGCCACCAAAGCTGATGGTGTTGCTTCCCATTTTTTTATTGATTGTATCTAGTGTTTGCATCAAACGATTACTATGTTTTTTTACCTCCTCATCTTCGATAGGGCTAAAAAAATTGAGTTGTCGTTTATCCTGATTAATAACGTCCAACATCATTACGCCTGCTTTTTGGTAAAAGTAATTTTCTTTAAATATTTGATAAACACCATTCTGGGCTGCCTTAATAATATCACGAGTATCATTTGTTGGATAGAGAAGGGGAATGACGATTGATGGATGGTATTGAGATTGTTGTTCACCAAAACGATTGGTTTTTAAAAAGACAAGAACTGCTTGTGCCAATGAATGTTGAGCGCGCAGTTTTTCTGCACCTTTACTGGCATGTAGCCGAATAGCTTCCTGCAGATCATTAAGATCATTTGTAGTTTTTCCAAAGCTACGAGAAGTCATGATATTCTTTTTGGGTGTATGTATTCCTTCTAGTTCAATACAAGGAGTGCCGCGCAATTCTAAAATAGTGCGTTCTAGGACAACAGAGAATTGTTTGCCTAGAAGATTGGCATTACAATTTTTAAGTTGCCATGCTGTTTGAATACCCATGTTAGTTAATTTGGCTGATATTTTCCGACCGACGCCCCAGATTTCAGAAACAGGAAGTTGCTTTAAGGCGGTTTCAAATACAGTATTATCAAGTTGTAAACGATAAACGCCGTGGTGCTCTGGGTTCTTTTTGGCAAGATGATTAGCGATTTTAGCTAACGTTCGGGTTGGTGCTATTCCAATTGAAACGGGAATGCCCGTGCATTTACGAATTATTATCCTCAGAGAGCGACAATATTCAATTGGATTTTGTTGATATTGCAGGCGCAAAAAGGCCTCGTCAATTGAATAAAGCTCTGTGTCGTAGATATAGTCTTGAACAATAGAGAAGACCCTTTGGCTCATATCACCATAAAGCTCATAATTAGAGCTGAGTAAGGTTATTTTCTTTTTGATATGAGGTGGAATTTTAAACGCGGGCATTGCCATTGGTACAAAAGGTTTAAGTTCATTGGATCTGGCAATAACACAACCATCATTATTTGAAAGGATACCTATAGGTTTCCCTTCTAGTTTGGGATTAAAAACGCGCTCACAAGAAGCGTAGAAGTTATTGCAGTCAATTAAGCCATACATAATCGAGAATCAATCAATAAAGAAATTTATTTAAAATATCTATTTTTAGTAATAAATTCAATGACTTTTTTTCAAAATAAACATTTCCTCTTTTATGATTTTTTAAACAATTTTTTATCATCAAAGGAACACAAAATGTTTAAAGTCACTGTGGAAATTTAGATATTTTATTTGAAAATGAAATTGTAACTCCAGCCTTGAATTGTTTAGGTTTTGGCGGTGCTAGAACCACTAATCAAGTTAGGGCTACAATTTTGGCATAGAAATATGCTGAAAGTTGCACGTATCTAAAACAACTTAGCAAAAACTCTGCTATGGATACTATGCAGATGGAACCAACGACATATAATCATATTTAAAATTTTTGCAGCACAGATAAACGAAAAAAATTCGTGAGGTTTGACATTTTTAATAGCTATATCTGATCAAGGCTTCTTCGTTTTAGCCATAATAGCCCTATTAAAACATTGATACCCCTTATTATACCCCTATTTTTATGGGATGCAATGGGTCTGTTTGATGTCATATGGGATCTTTATTAATGAAATAAATGGCTGTTTTATTTTGAATTTGGTATTATTTGAAACAATATATAAATCTTATATGGCGGAGAGAATGGGATTCGAACCCATGGTACGCTATTAACGCACACACGCTTTCCAAGCGTGCGCCTTAAGCCGCTCGGCCATCTCTCCTAAAGATTGCCTCAGTAAAAAGAACAATATCAATTTTTTCATAAGAGGCAAGTAAAAAAAATTATTTTCTGATTTTTTTAATTATTAGTTGAGAATAATGAGGATTTAAGTCGTCTGAAGCATTTTATTGTTTTTTTTAGGTCATACTAAAAGAAATATATATATCAAAGTGATCCATAAGTGCTTTTATTTGTTTGGTTTTACAAAGATTATTGCTATTAATTTCGTATGACTGTTTATTTACGTTATATGCTGTTTTTATGTATTTTAATTGGTACGGGATTACCATTATTGGTAAGGCCTGCTTTGGCATATTATGGTAATAACCAATATTTTGGATATTTGCAAAATACGCATTACCGACAAAGACAACAAATGATGGATACACCCATGGTTGTGCCAGATCATTTGGGGGCTGACACAGATAAAATTCCAACGCTATCCATAAAATCTTGCGTTGAATTGAATAATATTGAGGTCACAGGGGTTACAAAAATCTCTAAAGCGGCGATCAACACTATTACTCATCAATGGAAAGGTCGTTGTGTAAGTTTACAAGATATTAATATTATTTTGGGGGATATCAATAAGCTTTACGTTAAGCACAGGCTTGTGACATCTCGTGCATATTTGCCTAAGCAAGATATTTCTGGAGGTTATTTAAAAATTATAATGCTAGAAAATAAGGTCGGGTCTTTTGAATTTTCTGGCAGTGCTCAACCTTCAAATGAAATAACGGCTTTTCCTTGGGTGAGTGGGGGCGTTCTGAATCTAGATGATTTAGAACAAGGCTTGGATAATATGAATCGTTTATCAGGTTGGGAAGCGTCATTAAAATTCCTGCCTAAAACAAAAGATACAGATACTGTTGTTCATATCGATGTTCCCAAGACCAGTATGATTCATGGAAAAGTATTAACAGATAATAACAGTCAAAGTAGTTCTGGTAGAACAATGGGGCGAGCTTTTGTGAATGTCTCAGATCTTTTTGGTTTATTAGATCTATGGTCATTTGAATATGATCATTCTTTGAATAACAGACAAAGTCAAGGTCACAACTCTTTTTTAGATGCAGAAGGGTCTATTCCTTTGGGGCCTTGGTTGTTATTTGGAGGTTGGTGGCGCTCAGATGAATTTTATTATATGCCTTCACAGCCTGATACAAAAAAGCGTTTAGATACAGTACAAAAAGATTATCGTATTGGTGTTTCAAGAGTAATTGCACGTCATAAGGTGGATGTGACAACATTAACAGTTTCCTATGAGTTAAAAGATTTTCGAAATAATACGAATTATGAAAGGCTACCTTCGCAAAGTGCAAAATTGGCTTCTTTGAACATTGGTGTTGGTGAATTTTTGAAAATATGGGGACGAACTTGGTATATTAATATAGGGGCAAAGGTTGGACTGGGTGGTATGGGTACAAAAACTTGGGTGGTTAACCAAGGAAAATATGCGCCGCATACACAATATGTTAAACCATATTTAAATATCGATGGATTCAAACCAATTACAAAAACAATAACTTGGCATACTGTGATTCACGGTGAGTATAGCAGCCAAAATCAATATGGAAATGAATGGTTTTCTATTGGTGGTCCATATACCGTTCGAGGGTTTCTTAAAAAAACAGCAATAGGAAATGCAGGTATTTTTATGCGTAATGATTTATCTTGGCAATTACCAACAAAACATCTTGTATGTGCTGGATATGATGGTTTTTGTGAATTTTTTTTAAAAGATATAGAGTTATACGTTATTGCTGATGCAGGAATGACCAGAGCGGTTTATACATATGATAATATGCCCAAAATATTAAAAAGTGCCAATATAGCGGGGACAGGGATTGGTCTTCGTAAATCAGATGGTATTTTAATATGGGATAGCTCTGTATCCCATGCGATTTCAACATCAGGACTGTCACCAGAAGGATGGATTGCTTCTTTTCAAGTGGGTGTTAAATTATAAGAGGCTAAGTCAAAGTTTGTGCAAATTTCTGTAAAGTTTCATGATGTAACAAGGTTACTTCTGTAGATGCTGCTAGTTGTCGAGCAGAGATCGTATAGGCAGCATTTGAAACAACAGCGGCATAATGAGCATGATAAAAAATTTTGGCAGCATTAACTTCTTGTACAGCTTTGTTTCCAACGGGTTTGCTATATAATTTACACTGAATAATAAAGGTAATACCGTTTTTAACAGCAATCACATCGGCCCCTTGATCACCACTAGCAGTGGTCACATCAGCATCCCACCCTTTTAATCTTAGAAGTTCAGCACAATAGGCTTCATAATCAAAAGGATCCATTGTGGGGGAATATTCAATCTTAGTTTTTTTGTAATTCTTAAAGAAAGTTTTTTGTGTTCTAGGAGGATATTTGGCAACAGATAAAATCTTTTTGATCGTGTTTTTGTGAATTTGAGGATAATATTCCAATAGATGATTTTCGGTTAATATAGGTTTTATTTTAGTGCGAATAAAGCGGTTTACCTCTTGTATCCATTTGTCTTCAATAAGGCTGCCATATGCATCTTTATATAAAAGCTGGTCACGTTTAATATATAAAATACTAGCATTTTGTTCAATTTGATCAGTAGCAATTTTATATGCTTTGTTTAGGCGATAGCGATTTCTGCGTTTTTTATAAAAATAGGCTATACACTTAAATAAATGACGACCGAATAGTAATAAAAATACGATTAAACCCATTCCATATAAAAGTTTATTTTCTTGTAATGAAAGATTTAACCAAGATGTTAAGGTGGGGCTATTCACTTTATCAAAAAAAACTTGTAGTTCAGGCATTGGGTTTTTATCTAAATATTGTAATAATGAAGAAATAATAGAATTACAGCCTTTTAAAGAGAACGCGATATATTCGCGGTCTTGGGTAATATAAGCTTTGTTTTGTGTACTAAGATTTTGAATTAAAATCTGCACTTGGGAAGTTTCTAAACTCGTGCCAAATTTTGCTTGATTACGGATATCCTTAATTTGTTTTTTAAGGATAAATACTTGCTTACCAAGTGTAAAATTTAAAGATCGAATATCTTGAAGAGTATCATTATTTTCTTGATATGAAATTTGTAAGATTGACTGTTTTTTTGGAGAAATAAACAGATTAATTGTAAACAGCTTATCTTTACCACTAATGGTTATTTGTTGTGGCTTGGTATTGACAGAGGATCGCCAGATAGATGTATCCGCAATCATTTGTGATGTTGCAAAACGAGGTACTATAAAAAAACATAAACCGGATAAAGTCAAAAAAATAGAATAGAATTTAAATTTCATAAATAGTTATCAAATAAACTTAATAGCATTTACCTTTTGGGGCCAATATGAACGTAATCTAGGCTAAAAGTATTTTAAAAGTAAAGATGATTTTATGATTAGGAATATACAATAATTATATATTCACTTTGAACTATATTATAAAATACTGATTTTATTCGATATTTTATACCATAAAGTAGAGTTTTAAAAGAGAGAGAAAAGCGCCAAATTCAAAAAAATAGACGTTTATATTATAATACTATTTTATATAATTTGTATGTTTTATGGTATAGTTTATATCAGTTAAGGCTACAAATCGAATCGTAAAAATGAACAAGCCAAGTATTCAAAAGAGAAGTGGATCGTGGAGATGTTATGTCTTTATGTAAGGCATTTGTTTATCTACAACATTTGATACAAATAAAAAAGTGGTAAATATTTTAGAGTCGTCATTGATGATTGGCTATCAATATTCTGAGTATAAGAAACGGTAAGTAATCCAAAAGCGAACACATAAGCGAGTAATAATTTCTCCGTATTTTTCTTTATCGAAATGATATTGTTGCATGGAGTGTTTGGCAAGGTCTATTTCTTGTCTAGTTTGTCTTTTATATGTTTTAAATCATCATCTATTTTATCAATTTTTTCTAAAAGGATATAATAACTGTGTTTAGGACTTTGGTTTGATGGATTTATTGATGCATTTTTTATAAGTTGTTGTAAGGCATGTGGAAAAGATGAAAATACCATTTGTTTATTAAGTTTATTACTGTCTTTTTCTCAAGATAATTTTCAATTTTTGCTTTTAAGTCCAAAGGTATTCTTAATCTAAAGTATGCTAAATCGTCCATAATAGATCTTAATATTTTTTTTATAAATTACACATTTTCTTATTGACAAAAATAGCCCTATTTGGGCTATGTCAAGATAAAGAACTAAAATGAATAATAGTAAACGTACAAATCAAGAATATTTATCGAATTACCAAATTGGATAAAGAAAGAAGCAGAGCAAATATGCGTTGTTTAAGTGTTTAAATTTTATTTTTTATTAATTAAACAAAGAAGAAAAGTAACGGTTACGTCGCCAAACTACCCCGTTGCTTTTCTTAAAAAAACCTTAGAAAAAAAGATGTGACTGATTGGATAATCATCTTAATCATGCTTATAATCAATCCAGTGAATTGATTATTGCTGGTAATAAAATCAGACAAGTTAACGCAGATTATTATAGCATTTACAATTTTCATCGTGCATCTGGAAGGGATGATTCTAAACAGCCAAGTATATGGTTAAGATACGAGCAAAAAAAGATTTAGTTGATGAATTGAGGTCGGTGGGGATTCCGGCGCGCCCTATAAATGTAATAATAATTGGAACGGATGGTGACCGTGGTATTTGTGTAGTTGAAGAACTTGTTTATACCTATGTAATATGGATCAGCCCATCTTATAACTTACAGGTCATTCGTTCTCACGATGCTTTAAATCAAGGTAAATATTTAACCACCCATCATTTTTACGAAGTATATTAATGACTTATACTGAAAATTGTATCTTACTCGAAAATGAGAGTAAGTGATTAAAAACCAAAAGTAGACGGTTACGATCGGATTTCATTATCCGATGGGTTAATGTGTATTACGGATGTAGATATTAATTTACAGATTAATCCTAAAAATTTGTTTTATTATTTAAAAGAAAAAAAATGTATTTGTCGCAGTGTAGAAAATGAAAACTGGATTGCGTATCATGAATAAATCCAAAATTGTAGAGAAAAACATGTTTATCGAGCGTCCATGAGTGATTTTTCGTTAGAACCAGCTGTATTGGTCTTATCGAAAGCTGTGCAAATAATATCAAAAACTGATCTTCAAGGTGGGTATCGTTTTGGCATAATAATAGATTAATTTTTATAGCAAGTGTTTCTAAAGCAAACATATTTTCTAAAAATAATTGTTAGGAATAAGTATATGAGATGCGCAAGTCAAATCACAGCTTCTCAATCAACAGATAATACAGTAATAGTGCCTGTCGGTTGTCTTGATGAAATACAAATTGAGTTACAGTGCAAAGCACTTTTTGAATCTATATATTATAATTTTTTTTACAAAATCATTTGCAGCATAATGAAACAATCACTTCTGTTGTCTCAGAATCATCCGATAGGACTGGTGGTGGTGTTGATAATATTAATACTGCTAATCAGTTTTTAAAATATCGAATTTTAGGTGGTAACTTGAACACTTATGCAAGAATTCGATTTATTATACAATTAATACTAATTCTGTGCGTAAATTTGGTGTTTCATTATCAATTATGGCTGCGGGTATTGTTAAAGATGGTAATGTAGCGGCGCATTATGTCGTCGGGAATAAAAGCAACCAAGATCCACAAGGGGATATTTGCACGCAAGATATTCAAGGCGAAGCTGGAACACAGTTTCTGACTTCTAATCATGATCCTGTTGGGGTTGTTGCAGGTCCAAAGGGAAAGCCAGCTTCTATTAAAATTGGTTCTGTTCTTATTGGTGAACTTGAACAGGTGTTGTGATTGAAAATGTCGGGAATTTAAGTGATGTTGTTTCAAATTTTATAACCCTACGTGGGGATAGGGGAGAAACTGGTAAAGATGATATCAGTTACATTAATGAGGGAAATGTATATCTTAATGTAAACAGGAATACGTCAGACGAAGGTAATATAAAATCTGATGGTTTTTGTAATTTATCTTTATCTGGGGTCAAGTTGAAAGACACTAATAGCTTAACTTCTTTCGACCATTTGCCACAAGAAACGATCAATTTTGATTCAAATAAAAAACAATTTTTAGTAAAAGTGGGTAGAGAAATGATTCCGTTGAATGTAACTAATTTAAACTTAGAACAGCAGTATAAATTAAATAATGGGGTGCAGCCTCTAAATTTTGCACCTGATCATTTAAACATATCTACTGGTGGGAACTCGGATGGCAATGGGGTAAAGGTCGGATATTTATATGTCGACACAAAAGCAATATTACCAGTTCCGCCTACAATGCAAATCAGAGTAACATTTACTCTATGGATAAAAGATAAAGATGTTGATTACCACATAGCAGGGTGGCTTAACAAATGGAATGTTAGGGCGAACCCGGCAAAAAATACCGTCTCTGTTTATAATGGAAACGATAAACAATATGAAGTATTATGTAGCTCTTTGACATCCAAAGACGGTCTTAAATTAAATGATGGTAACAATCATATACTCCATATCAACGTGAATGGTGGATACGAAGGTTTTAACTCTTTCTCCATTGATGGAGAATATTTTAATAGAGGCTATTCAGTTTATAATGGAGCAATGACAGAATTACGGTTCAGAGGTGACGAAAATATAGTTGTTCCGACTGATGAATGTTCTGTAAAAGATATATTTTTGTCATCTACTCAAAGAACAAAAGTAGATAAACAGCCTGTTGATATATCTAACTATGATTATGAAGCTTACTATCCTTGTCTTAATAATAACTATACAAATGGTAAAATCGCAGATGGATTTTTACTTAAAGCGACTAGTAATTTCGATAGTTTTCAATGGTTAAACCCATATTATTTTACTGTTGAACCGTATAAAAATAAAAGCATATTTACCTCCGAGGGAATGACTGGTGGAGTTGCTTCATTTAATGTGAGTATGAGTGTTCCCACCTTTACATTTGAATGTCAGTTTAAATTTAGTTCTACCATTAATGATACTAGTATTAGACGAGTTATTTGTGGACGTTATCAAGGAAATTATTCCATAGGATTGACTGCGAAAAGCGATAACAAACTAACCATTAAATATCATAATGCGAACCCTGATGTTGAGGTTACACTTGTTGACACATTAACGCTTGATATATGGCACACTCTGGCTATCTCATCCAATAATAATCTGATGCAAGTTTTTATCGATGGAAAATTACTGCATACAAAATATTTTGTCACAAACTTCGAATATTTTTATATTCGTAGTCTTGATTATAACGCATATATTGTAGAGGAAAATTCATTAATTATTAAGAACATATCATTACTGATAGGGAAAGCTAAATATGCAGACAAAGATTATGATCCTTCTTTAACACCGATCAGCGCAACTAATTTTAATACGAACGGTTTTTTCTATCCGTTAAAAGATAGTAGAATTAAAAATGAAAATGAAACTTCTCCCTTGGTTAAAATCACGAATACTACAGGAAGCTTTTCGTTAAGGACGGTTAAAGCAGGGAAAACCTCGAAAGCGTATATTTCACAACCTACAGTCAGTTATACGCAAGATAATACACCTGTTATTATCAATACTAAGGGAGCCAGTGTGTTGGTTACAAGTTATAGTAATGATGTATTAAAGGAAACGATTTAACATGTTGGTTTATCCGAATAATACACAACTAAATTTTTCAAAGGGAACTTGGTTACTTCAAGGAACAGATTCTACATGTTATTCTTCTGGTGCTAATTTTAATTTTACAACGAATGCTTTAACTATCGGCACAGGTATTATTAAAATTCATTTTGAGTTACCCAATGTTGCTGCTGGATATGAACCAATAGTAGAATATCGAATTAATGATGCGTATTACGGTTACACAAAAGCGATTGCTCCTATCGAGGTGAAACTGCCAGTAGGATTTAAGAATGCTACCACTGACCCATTTATGAAAAATTGTAGTTCTCATTATATTGAGATATGGGTTAAGTCTACGTCTTTTGATAAACAAAGATGGACTATTGGTGATGTTAAAAACAATAATGTGTTAACGGTTAAATCTATAGAACTACCAGATGGAAGCAGTTTATGGGATACTAAACCTTATAATTTAACAGCGCTAGCGATTGGGTCATCCTCAAGCGAGGGGTGGGGGGTATTAAGTGAAACTGATGGTGATAGGATTAATACTGATGCTACTTTATCGTGGGGGGTGTTAATAGGAAAATCATTAGGGTTAAATATATCAACTGTAGGCTATGGGGGGACAGGTTTCTACAAAACTGGTAACGGAAACGCTCCTAATATCTTCACATATTTCGAATATATGGATAATGATATTAAAAGAGATTGGTCTGGAATTGATATAGCACTTATTAATATTGGCACGAATGATGGTAATTTGTTATTTGATGATTTTATAAATGCAAATATTTTTTTTATTAAAAGATTAAGGGAAGTAAAACCTACTTTAAACATTATATTTACAAGTCCTTTCCAAACAGGAACAAGGTTAGCTGAATTTTCAAGATTACGATCACAATATCAAGATGATGATTTAGTGCATTTTGTAGATGCAGATTTTTCAAATATTTTGCAAGGACATCATCCACAAATTGGTCAATACAAAAGTTTAATTATACCTACTATCTTGCCTTCTGTTGCCAAAGTTATTTACGGAAACAATAAAGAAATCATCATTAAAAAAACTATTAAAGATAGTGATCCAACCAGCCACACTTTTTATACTTTGAAATAAATGATATTTGAACCACCTCAAATTTTGAGGTGGTTCAAATGAGATTTAATATGGGTAATTCAGAATTTTTTATACAGTTATTCCAATATCTTCTTGGTATAATTTCAGTGGATATTGCGGGCGATATTGTTGCTGTGGTGACGGTTATAGTAATGTTATGCACATGATTGTAAGTTTTTGGAAATAGCCAGAAATGACAAATAAATTATACGAACTTTAAAAATTCACACTCTGTCCACGTTTAAAATACCATCAGTTCCTGTTAAGGAGAACAAAGATGGTAAAAATAGTTAAGTTAATTTTATCCATAGGTTTGTTAATGTCTTGCCCTTTGCTTTGTAAAACTTGATGAGCAGAAGATTGGCTACATTTCTTGCCTCTTCTTTGCTTATTGGGGGAACATTGAATATTTCAGTTTATGGTCAATGGCATTTCAGCTTAGTTGCATGGGATGTATTCGCTGCGATTAATCTCTACGCGCTTTCAAAAATATTGAGAGGCTAGAGAAAACTAGGAATCTTTTTGCGCTGGTGGTGGGAAAGTATAGTACAGTGGATCAAGGTTGCATGATCCGTGGCTAATACTAGTTGTGGTAATTAATATCCCAATATCATTCGTTATCCGAACAATTTGTGCATTGATCAGGACGTGGCGGAAGAGATAGATGTAATATTTGTTAAATTTTAAAAATTATGACAATACAATGATATATCTTCTTTGATGATTTAATATGAGAAGCTTTATGTCAGATAAATTATATTTAAACTCAAAATATTTGAAGAGCATGGAATAAACTTTCAATCTTTTTTAAGATTTTATCCCTGTTGATCGTGCTAGTGGTGATGGAGGAAATGATGGATATATCCTTGGTTTGAGGCGCTATTTTCATGTATATGCTTCATCTAGTATTCGTTTAACAAATAGCATTACTAAGAGTAGCTCAGACTATATTATAAAAAATTAGAGGGAGATTTTTAAAAATTATATAATAATTGAGGAGAGATAAAACATTATTCGTTTGTAATGAATGATTGTTTTGAAGGATAATTTTCTAAAGTTGGTCAAAGTTTGTTACCAATGAAATAAAAGAGTTCATTATAGGCTTTCTTTTTTTTGATACTGCTGACATTGGTTATTTTGATAGTGAACCTTTAGGGAAAAATTATTGGCTATATTTTAGATATAGATATCAAAAAACTTTGCTTTTTGGTTCGCCAAAAATAGCATCAACTTTTGATTGAAAATTAGTATTTAACAATTTATCCCCTGAGTTCAAACATAAATTGCAATGACGATTAATGATGGTGATAAAATTCAAAACATTTTAATAAAGCTGAAGCAATTGCAACATCTAAGATTCATTGCTTTGCTTTGGTTTTAATTTTGCGTGGTTATTGTAAGGAAACCATGAATATGCTGTTGCATGACAGCTCATACTTCCTAACAAATAAGAACAAAATTGTTCCAATTTATTATTAAAAAATGAAAATTATCGCAAAAATTAATACTAATGAGGGTAAGGCAGAAGTGGAAATTAATAGATACCACTTCTAACAAGTAATTGAAGCTTTATAGGTAAAATATAGGCAGCTAGTATCGATACTCTTATTGAAAGATTTTTTACTTGATCCACAAATTATTTGTAGGTTTAATTACACCAAAATATACTGTAATATATTAATTTTATTTAACAGTTGGTGCCCCAAAGAAGAGTTGAACTTCCACGACCTTGCGGTCACAGGTACCTGAAACCTGCGCGTCTACCATTCCGCCATTGGGGCTTATATGCTGCCTTTTATATAAAGAAGGGGTGTAGGTCAATTATTTTTGATGATGAAGTGATTTATATTTCCTTTTGAATCAGGACTTGGCTAGCATAGTTCATTAAAAATAATCTAATTTTAAACAAAGGCGGTATTACATGACAAATAAAATAAATTTATCCTTGGATCAAATTTATGATTTATCTTTTAAAATATTGTTTAAATATGGGGTGTCCGAACCTCATGCCAGTGCAATTGCCAAAGTAATTTTGGCTGGGGAAAGGGATGAGTGTATTTCTCATGGTGTTTATCGTTTGGGAGTATTGGTACATACTATAAATCAAGGTCATGTTTCCAAAACAGCCGAGCCAAAAATGACTATAGACGACACATCGATTGTGAAAGTAGACGCACAATATGCGTTTTCACCGCTTGCTTTTGAAAAAGGTGTCGAAGAGCTAGCACGAAAAACTAAACAAGTTGGAATTGCTGCCTTACAGATTAATCATTGCTACCATTTTTCAGCTTTATGGCCTGAGGTAGAGATAATTGCAGCACATGGCCTGGTTGGAATAGCAATGACCCCAAGTCATGCCTGGGTAACACCAGCAGGTGGTAATTATCCTGTGTTGGGAACTAATCCTTTGGCCTTTAGCTGGCCCAGAGAACATGCAGTTAATCCATATGTTTTTGATTTTGCCACCAGTGCTATTGCACGTGGAGATCTTGAGCTTCATGACCGTACCAACACAGAATTACCTGATAATGTTGCTATAGACCGTGATGGGAATATAACCAAAAATGCTAAAGCCGTTATTGATGGGGGTTCTATGTTAACATTTGGTGGATATAAAGGCAGTGCTTTATCGACAATGATTGAACTGATGTCTGGTGCATTACTCGAAGATTTAACTAGTCAAGAATCCCTTGATCTAGATGCAGGAAAAAAAAGTTTTCCTTGCCACGGTGAACTGCTTTTTGCTTTTGATCCTAGTAAATTTGGTCTGGGAAATATTGCCAAAACAACTGCTAGTGCCGAGCGATTATTTAAATCTATAACGGATCAAGGTGCACGGCTTCCTTCACAGCGTCGTTTCGCTGCTCGAAAACGTAGCCAAGAAAATGGGGTCTTTATCTCAAAGCATATTTACTCTGAAATCCAAAAACTCTTGGAATAAAATTTACTCATTCGAAGTCGATATTTGCCAATATTTATTAGTGATTTTAAATAAATAATAATAAATATCTCAGCCGAGTTTTGTTATTTGAACCTTGATCAATATATCCATGAAGTATAAAAGGAATAAAAGAGTGAATTTAGTTTGATATTTGTTCAAGGAGCGTCTAGGTGAGTGATAAACGTAAAGTAGCAACGGTTATTGGTAATAATAAATTCGTAGAAGGCTATGTTGTAGAGCGGCTAGTCAAAGCAGGATATATTGTTCGTGTTGCTGTTCCCAAACCTTCATTGGTAAACACGATTAGACCCTTTGGAAATGTTGGGCATATCACCCCTTTATATTGCTCTGTTATCGAGGAAAATACCGTTATTCGTGCCATTGAGGGTGCAGATATCGTTGTTAATTTATCAGAGCTTGCTTTTGGAAAAAATAAATCAAAACTTGAGTTATATAATGTTCAAGCAGCGCAAAATATTGCACGTATTTGTGCTGCTGCAGGGGTAAAGAAATTTATTCATTTCTCTGCTTTAGGTGCATCATCAAATAGCCGTTCTGCTTATTTAGCGAGTAAGAAAAAGAGTGAAGATGTCGTATTGCAAGCTTGTTCATCAGCAGTCATTTTACGTACCAGCATTATCTTTGGACCAGAAGATGAGTTCTTAAATAAACTAGGTAATATGGCTAGCTATTTCCCAGTTATGCCTGCTTATAAGGTGAATACGAAATTACAACCTGTCTATGTTGGGGATGTTGCTGACGCTGTGATGAAAGTCGTTCAACAATCTGAATCTGCTGGTAAAATCTACGAGCTTGCAGGTCCAGAATCTTATACTAATCGTGAGTTAATTAACTGGCTTGTATCTTGGCTTAGAACCGATAATAACGTCAGTGGATTAAGTTTAGTATTAATTCGTTTGATGGCATTTACATTACAATTTATGCCTGGTGCGATAATGACGCCTGCATTGTTGAATATGATGGAATATGATTCTGTTTTAAGCCAAAAGGAAAATGGATTATTAGCATTGGGAATTGTTCCAAAACCCTTGGAATTAATTGCACCTGTTTATTTATATTGCTATCGTTCTATTAATGATTTTACCGAATTAAAGCGTTTGCAACGTCGTATAGAGCAATAAAACCTTATAAAGTAGCTGATATTTCAATTATTTTTACAATAGGTCAGTAGTACTGTCTTTTATTTGATTAGGGAATAGCATAGACATTAGGAACAATTAATTTTAATCGTAAAAGCGATGGATATATTATGCCCAATGTCATGTTAAAATTTATTTCTCTTGATCAGCAGCAACCCGAAAAACGCCCTGCGGAAATTCGCAAGGCAGATTTTTTGGAAACGTATCGTCGATTTTCCGATGAACAAGCGAAAACACAAGCCAGCCGTTGTTCGCAATGCGGTATTCCTTTTTGTTCTACAAAATGCCCTGTATCAAATTATATTCCTGATTGGTTAAAGCTTACAGCTGAAGGCCGTTTAGAAGAAGCATATGCTTTGTCTTTTGAAACGAATAGTTTTCCTGAATTGTGTGGGCGTATCTGTCCTCAGGATCGTTTATGTGAAGGTGGCTGTGTTATTGAGCCAGGATTTAAAAGCGTTACAATTGGTGCAGTCGAAGCTTATATAACGGATCAAGCGTTTAAAAGTGGATTTGTTCAACCAATTGCACCTGTGAAAGAGCAAGCTCAATCTGTCGGGATTGTAGGTGCAGGACCTTGCGGAATGGCTGCGGCAGTTGTGCTGCGTCAACGAGGATATCAAGTTCATATTTATGATCGTTATGATAGAGCAGGGGGATTGCTGACTTATGGTATTCCGACTTTCAAGCTTGAAAAAGAAATTGTTGCAAGACGTCAAAAATGGTTAGAAGATTCTGGGGTAATATTTCATTTTAATATAAATATTTCCGATAAAACAGACCAAGGAACACTTTCCTTTGCAGAATTGCGAACCAATCATGATGCCGTTTTTGTTGCGACGGGCGTTTATCAGAAAAAAGAAGTAAAATTATTGGGCAGTCAATTAAAAGGGGCTGTTCAAGCACTTGACTATTTAATGGCTTCTCAAAGAACAGGCCAACCAATATCTCCTGAAATTGATGCTAGAGGTAAAGATGTCGTTGTCATTGGTGGTGGTGATACAGCCATGGACTGTTTGCGTACAGCCATACGCCAGGGGGCTAAGTCAGTCAAATGTCTATATCGTCGTGACAAAGTGAATATGCCAGGATCAATGCGAGAAGTTAAAAATGCAGAAGAAGAAGGTGTAGAATTCATCTGGCAAGCTGTTCCAGAAGCTTTTATTGGCAGCGACAAAATTGAATCTATTCGTGCTTTAAGAACAGAGTTAGGTTTGCCTGATGCTGGTGGACGTCAAAGTGTCAGGGTCATTGAAGATAGTCACTTTACATTACCTGCAGATATGGTGATCAAAGCATTAGGATTTGATCCAGAGAATTTATCTGAGTTATGGAATGACAATACTTTAGAAGCTTCTCGGTACGGTACTGTCAATGTAGATAAACATAACTTTATGACATCTATAGAAGGTGTATTCGCAGGCGGAGATATTGTTCGAGGCGCGAGTTTGGTTGTATGGGCGGTCAAAGATGGTCAAGATGCAGCTTCTCAAATTGCCAAATGGTTAAAAGAACAATAATTAAATTTAAACCAACAAATAGAAACAAAATATTCAGTTAACAAAAGCCAGCCCAAAGAATGGCGAGGTTTTAATCATCTATAGGCGGATAAAAAGATGAGCGATACAGATTTTATTGAAGATAGAAAAAGAAATGAAGCAATCCTGAACAGTGCAGGTGTGTATTCTCAGGAACAAGAACATGATGCTTGTGGTGTGGGCTTTGTAGTTGCCTTGGATGGTAAAAAACGTCGTGATGTAGTGGAAGCTGGGTTAACGGCATTAAAGGCATTATGGCACAGAGGGGCTGTGGATGCCGATGGGAAAACAGGCGATGGTGCAGGAATTCATGTCGAGATTTCCCAAGAGTTCTTCTTAAAATCAATACGCAGTGGTCATCATCATATCAAAGAAAATGGCTTGGCGGTTGGAATGGTATTCTTGCCAAAGAATGATTTGTCCAGTCAAGAACGTTGCCGTCAGATTATAGAAACAGAGATTATTGCTTTTGGATATGCAATTTATGGGTGGCGCCAGGTTCCTATTAATACAGATTGTATCGGTGAAAAAGCGAACGCAACACGTCCAGAAATTGAGCAAATCTTAATTAGCAATACGCAAGATCATTCTGAAGCTGAATTTGAACGTAATCTATACATTATCCGCCGTAAAATTGAAAAAAGAGCAATCGAAAGTCACGTTGATTTATATATTTGCTCTTTATCTTGTCGTTCTGTTATTTACAAAGGTATGTTCTTAGCCGAAAATGTTGCTGATTTTTATCCAGACTTGTTGGATGAGCGCTTTGTCAGTCGTTTTACAATTTATCATCAACGCTATTCAACCAATACTTTCCCTACTTGGAAATTGGCACAACCTTTCAGAAAAATTGCTCATAATGGCGAGATTAATACGCTATCGGGTAATATAAATTGGATGAAAAGCCATGAAACCCGCCTTTCTCATCCTGACCTTGATGCGTATATGGCAGATCTAAAACCTGTTATTCAATTTAATGGCTCTGATACAGCGGCTTTGGATAATGTGTTTGAATTATTAACATTTGCTGGGCGTAATGCACCAACAGTGAAATCATTAATGATTCCGCCTGCAATGGGAATGCAAGATGGTCTTACCCAAGAAGTCAAGGATATGTATGGCTATGCGAATGCGGTGATGGAGCCATGGGATGGACCAGCAGCATTATGTGGAACTGATGGTAATTGGGTGATTGCTGGGTTGGATCGAAATGGATTGCGTCCTTTACGTTATACGATTACTTCTAATAACCTGATGATTTTGGGCTCTGAAACAGGTATGGTGCGCGTTCCTGAACCAGAGATTTTGGAAAAAGGTCGTCTTGGCCCAGGGCAAACCATCGGTTTTGATATGCAAAACTGTAAATTATATAAGCCTGACGAAATAACTGAGATGCTGGTTAAGCGTCATGATTATAGTAAATGGGTTAAAAACACACAGCAGATTACGTCCATTGTCAGAGATCAAGAAAATGAACTGAGCTTATTTCCTCAAGAAGAGCTTCGTAGAAGGCAACTTGCTGTTGGAATGACCTTGGAGGATATGGAAACGGTGCTTCAGCCAATGGTTGAATCTGCTGCTGAAGCAATTGGGTCTATGGGAGATGATACCCCATTAGCAGTGCTTAGTGATCGTTATCGTGGATTGTCTCATTATTTCCGTCAACGTTTCAGTCAGGTTACAAACCCACCGATTGATAGCTTGCGTGAAACTCAAGTGATGACCTTAAATACACGTTTGGGTAATTTGGGTAATATTTTGGATGAATCTTCTGATCAATGTCAGATGTTAAAATTATCTAGCCCCGTTCTTACCATCAGTGAGTTTAGTGCGTTACAAGATTTCTGTGGCAAAACAGGTGTCACAATAGATTGTAATTTCACAGTTGCCGATGAAGAGAAAGGGCTGCGACAAGCAATTGGACGTATTTGTCTGGAAGCAGAAGAAGCCGTCAGAGCGGGTTGTACTCATGTGTTTTTAACGGATGAAAAACAAACCAGAGAACTTGCTCAAATTCCAATGATCTTGGCAACTGCTGCGGTACATACACATTTGGTACGTCAATCCTTAAGAACGTTTACGTCTTTGAATGTGCGTTCTGCTGATACTTTGGATGTGCATTCTATTGCGGTCTTAATTGGGGTAGGGGCTACAACCGTCAATGCTTATTTAGCTCAAGAATGTATTGCGGATCGTCATAAACGCGGCCTTTTTGGTGATATGTCTTTGCGTGAAGCGATGAAACGTTATTGTAAGGCTGTGGACAAGGGCCTGCTTAAAATTATGGCCAAGATGGGAATCTCGGTTGTAGCCTCTTATCGCGGTGGCTATAATTTTGAAGCGATTGGATTGTCTCGTGCATTGGTTGCTGAATTCTTCCCTGGGATGTCTTCGCGTATTTCAGGTATTGGGTTGTCAGGGATTGCGCATAATGTCAGTACTTTTCATGAAAAAGCTTGGGATCCCAATGTAAAAATCTTACCGATTGGTGGATTATATAAGTGGCGCAAACAAGGTGAAAAACATGCTTTGAATGGAGATGTAATTAAACTGATCCAACAAGCCGTTGAAAAAGATAGCTGGCCTTTATATCAAAAATATTTAGAAGCAATTAAAGAGCAGCCTCCAATGGCTTTGCGTGATTTATTTGATTTTCAATCTTCTAATAAACCAATTCCTGTTGAATCTGTTGAAAACATTACGCAATTAAGACGGCGATTAATATCTCCTGGTATTTCATTGGGAGCGTTAAGCCCAGAAGCACATGAAACCCTAGCTATTGCGATGAATCGTATTGGTGCGCGTTCTGATTCTGGTGAGGGCGGAGAGGATGCAAGTCGTTATAAACCTCGTGCTAATGGGGATAATGCATCTTCTGCGATCAAGCAAATTGCCTCAGGACGTTTTGGCGTTACGGCTGAATATTTAAATAATTGTCGTGAGATCGAAATTAAAGTTGCTCAAGGCGCTAAACCAGGCGAAGGTGGTCAGCTTCCTGGTTTTAAAGTGACGGAATTAATTGGTAAATTGCGTCATGCTGTGCCAGGGGTTACGTTGATTTCTCCACCGCCGCATCATGATATTTATTCCATTGAAGATTTGGCACAGCTTATTTACGATTTAAAACAAATTAACCCTGATGCAACGGTTGCGGTTAAATTAGTTGCATCTTCTGGGATTGGAACGATTGCTGCTGGGGTTGCAAAAGCCAAAGCGGATACAATTCTAATTTCTGGGCATAATGGTGGGACTGGTGCTTCTGCTCAAACTTCAATTAAATATGGTGGTATCCCTTGGGAAATGGGGCTTGCTGAGGCACATCAAGTTTTGATGCTTAATCGCTTGCGTCATCGGATTACGTTGCGTGTTGACGGTGGGATTAAAACTGGTCGAGATGTCGTGATTGCAGCGATGTTAGGTGCCGAGGAATTCGGTATTGGAACATTAAGCCTTATTGCGATGGGCTGTATTATGGTGCGTCAATGTCATTCTAATACATGTCCAGTAGGTGTTTGCACACAAGACGAAAATCTACGTAAGAAATTTGTTCAAGATGGTGCAGATCGGGTTATTAACTTATTCTCTTTTATTGCTGAAGATGTAAGGAATATTCTTGCTTCTCTTGGTTTTTCTTCATTAAAAGAAATTATTGGACGAACAGATTTATTAAAACAAGTTTTACGTGGGGCTTCTTATCTTGATGATTTAGATTTGAACTCTTTGCTTGCTCGTGTTGATGCAGGCTCATATGCAAGATATTGTACACGTGAGGGGCGTAACGAGGTTCCTGAAACTTTGGATGCACAAATGATAGTCGATGCGCAGCCTTTGTTTGAGCACGGAGAAAAAATGCAATTGCGTTATAATGTTGAAAATACATATCGTGCAATTGGAACTAAAATTTCTTCTAAAATTACACGTCGTTTTGGTATGACAGGGTTGGCAGCTGATCATTTAACAGTCAGACTGAGTGGTTCTGCTGGGCAATCATTGGGGGCTTTTGCAGTTCAAGGGTTGAAACTGGAAGTTTTCGGTGATGCCAATGATTATGTTGGTAAAGGTTTGTCTGGAGCAACCATCGTTGTCCGCCCTGTGCCAGAAACCAAACTGATCTCACATCATAATATGATTATTGGAAATACAGTTTTATATGGTGCAACCTCCGGGCGTTTATATGCTGCTGGAATTGCTGGTGAACGTTTTGCCGTGCGCAATTCTGGTGCTATTGCTGTGGTTGAAGGTTGTGGTGCCAATGGGTGTGAATATATGACGGGTGGAACGGTTGTTATTCTTGGGGAAATTGGTGTTAACTTTGGTGCTGGTTTTACAGGGGGAATGGCTTTTGTTTATGATCCTCATGCACAATTTAATGATCGTGTTAACTCTGATAGTGTTCAGTGGCAACGTGTTATTGATTCGAAATGGGAAGAAGTTTTGCGTAACCATATTGAGCAACATGTCAAAGAAACAGAAAGTCGATATGCAGCGTCTTTGTTACATGAGTGGCAAAATACATTACAGCATTTTTGGCATATTGTGCCTACTGAATATGCCAAAGCAATTAATTTTCAATTTAAAGAAACTGCAATTCAAAAATCAGCCTAATTTAACTTAGCATTCAAGCTCTGCTGTAGGAGTGTATTTAATACACTCCTATTCTTTTGAAATTGCAAAAAGAGTTATAAAATCAATCTGGAGATTTTCATAAAATAGCAGTTGTTGTTTTGTAATTAAATTTATCGTTCTTATTGTGATCAAAATATGATACATAATATAGTCAAGTAAGTATTTTAAACGAGGCAGATAGTTTCATAACGGAATATATGTAAGATCATAATGATGTGATTTGATAGATCATCGATTGATTTCTCTGTTTAATATGCGTTTATAAAAAGATATCATATTTATTTTAAACGGAGAGAGATATAAATATGCCAGTTACCGGCCTGGCTACTGTTTTACTAGCAACAGCCATTCTTTTAGTTATCGTCAGTGCCGTTCAGCCTTTGGCTAAACGGATTGAATTATCCGAAACAGTTTTGTTGGCGATTGTGGGGATTATCCTTGGGGGGGCTGCTGATCTTGTATTACATAGCTCTCATATTTTTATTTTTGATACCGCGGCCGAAGTGCTGTTGGATTTTCCGATAAATAGTGAGGGGTTCCTTTTAATATTTTTGCCGATCTTGGTTTTTCAGGCAGGACTTGCAATTGATGTGCGCAGGCTTGCTCATGAAATGGGAACGGTTTTGTTATTGGCGATTGTGGCGGTGGTGTTATCTACTGCGATGATTGGGCTGGCTTTATATCCGTTTTCGGGTATGCCTTTGATTGTTTGCTTATTGGTAGGATCCATCGTTGCAACAACAGATCCATCCGCAGTGGCAGGCATTTTTCGTGAAATTGGTGCTGCGACACGTTTAACACGTCTTGTTGAAGGGGAATCTTTGTTAAACGATGCTGCTGCAATCTCTATCTTTTCGACGTTAATTGCAGCAATTATTGCTCATAAAGAAGTGCATTTTATGAGCTCTGCTGCTAGTATTTTAATCTCTTTTGTGGGTGCAGTCATCGTTGGTTTTGTTTTTGCACGTCTTGCTTTGTGGATGATTGTGGCATTAGGTTCTACGTCTGGTCGTGCGGGTGAGATTACATTAACAGTTGCTTTGCCTTATATCTCTTATATTGTTTGTGATGATATTATTGGATTTTCAGGTGTAGTTGCTGCAGCTGCAGCAGGTTTGACTTTATCAGCCTATGGCCCATCAACGTTTCGTCCTCAGACTTGGCGATTTTTGAATGAAATTTGGCAACAAATAGTTTTTTGGGCCGGGTCATTGTTGTTTGTTTTAGCCTCAATGCTCGTTCCTCGTTTATTGATTGGAATGACCAAGTGGGATTGTGTGCTGATTTTAATTGCTACGATTGCAGGGTTAATTGCTCGCGCTATTGTAATCTTTGGCATGCTGCCTATTTTGGCTGCTACTAAGATTTCACCTCCCGTTCCAACACCGTTTAAAGCAACGATGGTTTGGGGAGGGCTGCGTGGTGCTATTACTTTGGCGTTGGCGTTGGCAGTTACTGAAAATGAGTTGGTTTCAACACCGATTTCTCATTTTGTTGGAATTATTGCCACGGGATTTGTGTTAATCACTTTGTTGGTTAATGGTACGACCTTACGGGCTGTTGTTGTTTACTTTCGTTTGAACGAATTAACGCCTATAGATCAAGCCGTTCGTCATCAAATTATTAGTATTGGTTTGGGCAGAGTCCGTGATAAAACCAGGCGTACTGCGAACGAGTTTGGTTTTAATAATCAAACAACGGGATATGTTATTGAGGAGCTCGACAGGCGTATAGAGGAAGAGCAAGAGGCTAATACTTTTGATACGGCAATTGGAAATCGTCAACGAATTACCCTAGCGTTGATAACGATTGCTGCGCAAGAACGTTCTATTTTGCTTGACTTGTTCCGCATGCAGGGATTGCCTAGACGGGTTATGGAGACTTTGTTACGCTCAGCAGAAGCAGCCATTGATGGTGCTTGGCAAGATGGTCGTTATGGGTATGTAAAGGCAATGCATAAACGCTTGCATCCACCTTTACGCTTTCGTATCGCACAAAATATTCATCGCACATTACACATAGATCGTCCATTAATGTATTGCATGATGGAACGTTTTGAGATTTTGTTGGTTTCAAGATTTGTATCTATTTCTTTGACACGCTTTGTTAAGCGTCGGATAGAACCCACTCTTGGGACGCGCGTTGCTGAAATTATTTCTGAGGTTTTAGATCGTCAAAATCGCATGTTAGATGATGCTCTAGAAACAATGCGTATGCATTATCAAGGTTACATAGAAGCTTTAGAGGCTCGTTTTTTAAAGATGGTTTCTCTTAGATTTGAAACTGAGGAATATGATGGGTTATTGACTGAATCTTTGATTAGTGAAGAGTTGCATCAAGAGCTAGATAAAGGGATTGAAAAGCGTTACTCAAGATATAATCGTCGTTTAAAATTTAATTTAAAAAGCGGGATTGAGCAACGAGTGCAAGAGTTGCCTTGTTTACGTGGCATTCCACAAGCGGTGTTGTATGATTTAAGTCTGTCAATGTCGATTTATTTCGTTTTTCCTGGGCAAAAAATTTACTCTCGTGGAGAACGAATTAAAAATGTTTTCTTTATTAGTAATGGTTTGTTCGAAACACATATAGAAGATAAAGCATTTACGTATGGTGCAGGAGATGTTTTAGGTGCGAATGAATTAATAGCAAGAAAACATAGAACAGCCTCAATTTATCGTTCCTTGCGATTTGGTTATTTATTAACTATGCCTATTGATGTGTTCAAGCGCTTAGTATCTGAGTATCCTGTTGTTCGTCATAATTTAGTGCAAATTGACTTTGCACGTAATCGCCCAGAGGCTGAATACGATTCAAAAGACACAATGCCTTTGTTAGAATATATGCCTCCAGCAATTGAAGGTAAGTCAGTTTCCTCTCTTAAAGCTCAAAGAGAAAATGATAATCAGGAAAATACTGTTGAACAGGAAGAAAACTTATCATCAGGAACAGAAGATGAAAAGGTTGCTGCAACAAAAGAAGATCAATCTCATGTTGTCGAGCCACGAAACTCTGAAGAAAAAAACGGTGAAGATCCTTTTCAATAGATCAAGTTATGAAAAGTTAATTAATCATAAGGGAAAGAATATTTTCCTTTATGATTAAGGTAGTCACTGGAACTCTAAAACAGACATAGTATATTATGATTACATTAAATATTAATAATAAAATGGTTAATTTGGATGTTTCCGAAGATATGCCACTGCTCTGGGTTTTGCGCGATATTATAGGACTGACAGGAGCTAAATATGGTTGTGGAACAGGAGAATGTGCTGCCTGCACGGTGCATTTAGATGGTAAGCCTGTGCGGTCTTGTATCCTGCCCGTAGGTAATATTGGTGAGAAATCAATTATTACCATTGAAGGATTGGGGAACGACCCAATTGCACAAAAAATACTTGATGGTTGGGTTGAAAAACAGCCTACACAATGTGGATATTGTCAACCAGGTCAAATTATGGCGGCTATCGCTTTACTTCATGAGAATGAAAAACCCAGTAAAGAAGAAATCAATATTGCTCTTTCTGGACATATTTGTCGTTGTGGGATGTATCAGCGGATAAGAAATGCTATTAAAGTTGCGATTGGAAGCACAGAAGATGAGTGACATATCAAGACGTGCTTTTTTAACGAGGGCTGGAGCTTTGGCACTTGGATTTTCTTTTCCTTTATTCTCAGGGAAAGCTCAGGATAGCCAATCATCATTAAAGTTTAAAAATTCTACTGACGATGATAACCGTAAGTCTTCTCTTGAATATCATAATGCTTATATTGAAATTACACCCAGTAATGAAGTTGTCTTCCGTATTCCTGATATTGAATTAGGGCAAGGGATTTATACAGCAGCAGCAATGTTATTGGCCGAAGAGCTGGAAGTTGAGCTATCTGCTGTAAAAGTACGGCCTGCCTTACCTAGTCCAGAATATATTTTAAAGGGTGAATTGACAGAAATTACTTGGGGATCTGGGTCAACTCAAAAAGATTGGTTCCCTCTTCAACAGGCTGCGGCAACTTTACGAATAATGCTGATTGAATCGGCAGCACAGTTTTGGAGAATAAATCCAGATCAATGTTATACACAAAAAGGGCAAATATACGGGCCAGACAATCGACAATCACCGTATTCACAATTTTTAGTACCAGCAGATAAATTATCTATACCCAAAGACATTATTTTAAAGAAAAAAGAAGCTTATAGTCTAATAGGTAAGTCTCAACCAAGGGTAGATACGCCTTCAAAAATTAATGGTAAAGCGATATTTGCTGCGGATATTAGCTTACCAGCAATAAAGACAGGTTATATGATTGCTTGTCCGGTTGTTGGGGGCAAATTAGTTCGTATTCATGATCAACAAGCAAGGCAGGTTCAAGGTGTTGTTGATATATTGAGCCTTGAAGATATGGTTTGCATTATTGCAGAGCATTTTTGGGCTGCTTCTAAGGCTGCAAAGTTGTTAAAAATTGAATGGGATTTTGGCCCTAATGGAATGACTTCAACCGATAGTATTTATAAACAACTTATTCAAGCAAGTGATCAAAAAGGAATTGTCGGATATAGTAATAGTTCTGTAAAAATCGAAACGGCTTTGGCTGCAACCAGTCACGTTTACAAAATGACTTATAGGCAACCCATGTTGGCACATGCTGCATTAGAAGCTTTGAGTTGTACTATAGAGATTAATGATAATCATTGTGAAATATGGTCTTGTTCACAAACGCCTTTAAGAACTCAGGACCGAATTGCAGAGCTCCTAAAAAGAGATAAAAAAGATATTATTTTTCATAATGTCTATGTAGGGGGCAGTTTTGGCCGTCGCTTGGATGAGGATTATATTCTTCAAGCTGTTAAATTTGCACAAAAAATTTCATATCCTTTGAAATGTGTTTGGTCTCGAGAGGAAGATTTTCTGCAAGATCATGTGCGTCCTCCATATTTAGATCAGATTGAAGTTGGGGTTGGTGCTGATGGGTTATTAACGACAGTTAAACATAACCTTGTTGGGCCTTCGATTATGGCAAGGTGGGATAAATCACAATTAACCAAAGAGGGAATGGATCCCGATTTATTTTTGGGGATTAATACAATTCCTTATGAAATACCACATTATCAGCTGAATTATACTAGATGTGATATTGATGCGATTATTCCTGGTTGGTGGCAAGGTAATGGTGCAACGCGAAATGTTTTTGTGATAGAATCTATCATTAACAAATGCGCGGTTAAAGCCAAGAAAGACGTGATTGAATATCGTAAGCAATTAAAAGTAGATGCAAGAGCAACAGCAGTAATGGATCTGGTTGCTCAACATGCACAATGGGATCAACCACTTTCAAAAGATATAGGTAGAGGCTTTGCACTAGCACATGTTTTTAATAGCTATATTGCAATGGTGGTCGAAGCTGAGGTCACTGCAATGTCAGTTGTACGTTTACACCGTGTGATTGTGGCTGTTGATTGTGGATTGGCAGTTAATCCAGATCAAATTGCAGCTCAAATTGAAAGTAGTGCAATAATAGGGCTAGGTTCAGCCCTTTATAATGAGGTTCAACTTGAACAAGGGAAAATAGTACAGCGTAACTTTAATCAATATCGTATATTACATATGAATGAAGCACCACAAATAGAAGTGCATATTATAAAAAGTGATGAGGCACCCTCGGGCGTAGGAGAGCTGGGTACAATTGTTGCTGCTCCTGCATTAGCACATGCTTTAGGATCAATTTTGAACAAACAATTATATAGTTTGCCCTTGAATAAATATTTGCTTTAAATTTATAATAAATTGATCTTAATATTTTAGTTAAAACCAGAGATTGAAATGTTTAAAAATCATAATAAGTCAATAGGTTATCTGGTCGGTGTTGGTTGTGGATTTATTGGAATAGGCCTTGGAAGTCTATTAGCATTATACGGTTTCGTGTTAGGACATCTATATTTAAAAGATGGGACTAATATTGTCGATAACTGGCAGTCTTTAGGCCTAGATGTAGGAATTATAAGCGCAATAATAGGTATTATTTCATCAGTATATGGAATAATAATTAACAGATTTAAATATTAATAATTATGGTTTGATAAGGTTTAGAATAGGTTTATGATTAATTTTTCTTGTTATTTAATTCAAAAAGCATTTGTAAAAGGAATAATTCTTGTTGTTGTTTTATTGCCTTTTGAACAGGTTTTGGCACAAGAAGATCAAATTAATCCAAAACAAGCTCAGATTGCTAAAGGAGAATATTTATTCCGTGCTTCGGGCTGTCAAATTTGTCATACAGTTAAGGAGGATAAATTTTTAGCTGGGGGCAAGGCATTTCTGATCAAAAACCAGGGCATCGTTTATTCTTCCAATATTACATCTGATAAAGAAACAGGTATTGGTAATTATACGGATGAAGAATTTATTCGTGCTTTACAAGATGGTGTTGGGCATAAAGATAAGCATTTATACCCTGTGATGCCTTATTCTGCTTATAGCTTAATGAGCACAGACGAAATCTTAGCAATCAAAGCTTATTTAGATCAACAACCTGCTATTAAGAATAAAGTTCATCAGGAAGATATGGTTTTTCCATATAATATGAGATGGGCAATTCGTGCATGGAACTGGAAGAATGACACAGAGGGGCATTTTCAGAGCAATCCTGACAAATCTGCACAATGGAACCGAGGTAAATTTTTAGTAGAGGGCCCAGGGCATTGCGCATATTGTCATTCTCCCAAAGATTGGTCTAATGGCAGGGCTTCAACCAATGATTATTCTGGCTCAACTTATAATGGTTGGATTGCGTATAATATTTCCTCTGATGGGGATACGGGAATTGGTTCTTGGAGCGATAAAGATCTCCAACAATATTTATCCAAAGGTTATGTTGAGGGGCATGGGGCAGCCGTGGGTCCGATGGCAGAAATTATTAATACAAGTTTATCTCAACTGAGCCAAAAAGATATTCGTGCGATTGTGATTTATTTACGTTCCTTACCAGCCAAAGAAAAAGGAGAAGGCGCGGCTAATATTTCTCCAACTGATCTTGAAAATGCAGAGCCCAGTCGCAGTCATGGCAGTCATTTATTCGCAGCCCTGTGCGCTTCTTGTCACCAACAAAATGGTCAAGGGCGACAAGGTGAGTATGAAAGTCTGTGGGGTTCTAAAACGGTAACGTTGACCAAAGGGACTAACTTAATTCGGGTTATTTTAGAAGGTTCAGAGCTAAAAGATTCCAAATTAGGAACATTTCCTATGCCAGGTTTTAAAGATGGATATAGTGATCAAGATATTGCTGATATCGCAAATTATGTGATCGCGCATTTCGGAAATAGGAATGGACATGTAACCGCAAAACAAGTAAAGCAAGAACGGGCGCAATTAAAATTGCAGTAATCCTTTATTTATATCAAAAAGAGATATGATCATGATTAAAAAAACACTTGTTATTACTGGTCTCATGGCTCAATTTGTTTTGGTTCCAGCAGCATTTTCCATGAGCTGCAACAATCCTATTAATGCTTATGATAGAACCTATTGTGCATCTTTAAAAATGACTCAATTGGATAAAGAAATTAATGAGCAATATGGGAAAACTATTAAAGTTTTAAAACCTGAACAAAAAAAAGAAGTTAAACAAGCACAAATCCAATGGATCAGAGCTCGTGATAATGAATGTTCTAATGGTGGTACTGTAGCCGTAAATTGTGTAAATGATAAAATGACAGCACGCATTGAATTGTTAAAATCAATTGAAACAGAATGTTCCAGCTCTGGTTGTGATAAAGCGTTATTATCAAAAGTTGAATAAGATTTAATTCCATATAATCAAATTTTATTTCAATATGATGGTGATATATCATAAAATCTTAATAATTTCTTAATGATATCTTCATTGTTATTTATTAACATTGTTCTCTAAACCTATTAGTATAATTTTTATTTATAACGATGGGTTTATCATGAACGTAAAGTTTTCTTTTCTATCCTCTTCTTGTATTGCCAGCCTATTATTTATTATTCCGTTATTATGCGTTACGGATATTGCGTTGGCACAAACAACGCAATTAAATACCCCTCAATTACAAGGGATGGATAATTTTCGTGATCTTGCTGGAATTGATACAGCCTATTCGACATCTCATAATGGAGTGATGAGACCTGGAGTTTTTTATCGTTCTAATGCAATAACACCTGTTGGTAATGACCTTAGTGTGATGGAAAAATTAAATATAGGCACTGTTATTGATCTGAGAACAGATGCGGAAATAGCAACAACACCAGATACACTTTCTCCAAATACTTCTTATTACCATGTTGATATTATAGGCAATCAAAATAGTGTTGTTACCCTAAATTATGGTAGTTTAAACAAAGATCAGATCAATAGTATGATGCAGCAAACAGAGCGCAACTTTGTAACCGATCCTTATGCCAGATCTGGTTTTGGTAATGAGTTAAAAATACTGGCAAATGCTGATTCTGCGGCTTTATTTCATTGTACAGCTGGAAAAGATCGCACGGGCTGGACTGCAGCAGTACTACAGTCTCTCGCAGGTGTGGATAAACAAGATATTATATCTAATTATCTAGCAACAAATGCATACACAGCTTCACGTATTAATGCAACGGTGGCAAAATTACCTGTGTCTATGCAGGATTCTTACCGAACCATTATGTCTGTAGATCAATCTTGGCTCGAAGCAGGGTTAGATCAAGTTACTAAAACTTATGGTACAATGGATAATTATCTTAAGCAGGGATTGGGGTTGGATCAAGCCACTATCTATGTCTTGCGCGGAAAGATGGTGCGTTACCTAACTTTGCCTGGACAAGAAAATTTTAAAGGCAATGCTGCTTCTGGTGCCAATCTATTAAATGCATTACAAGGTACTGCTCTGTCGGGGGCTTACACAAATTATAATTACTATCTTCAATCCGCAATCGATCAAGGCACGTTGAATGGTTTGGAAATACGTGTCGGTGGACAAGTTTACGCTGATGCAGCAAGTTATTTATTGCGCCAGCCTTCTAAAATGAATGATATGCTGATGCCTTTGACAACAGGCAGAGAAATGAAAAAGGGTGAAACCGCATTTTGGATGCAGGGGTTAAGTAATTACCTTAGCACAGATGCAAGAAAAGGTTTCAATTCCAGTAATGAATATACAGGTGGCACTGTCTTTGGATTAACTCATCGTTTTAATCAAAAACTATCGGTTAACGGTGGGGTGGGTTATAATTATGGTAATGTTAACAGCAATGGTGGACGTGTGACTACTAATAGTGGTTTTGTGACATTGGGTGGAAACTATGCCTTTAGAGGGCTTGATAATTCTGGTGCATGGATAAGGGCACAGGCAAATATCGGCTATGTTAATTATCAAAGCGAACGCCAATTAGGGAATGGTTTTGGTACAACAAATGGTAATACCAGCGGTGCTTATTATAGTGGTCGTACTATGGCTGGATGGTTATTCAAAGCACAATCATTCACGATTGATCCTTCAGTTGGGATACAAGTGACCAGTTTACATTTAGGTCGTGTTCGAGAGAAAGGGAGTGAGCTGGCATTAAATATGTCTAAATACGATAAAATACAACCAAGTCTTGTTGCCAATATGGATATTAACTTTGATCCATTACACTCTGGACAATGGAGTTTTATGCCTGGGGTTACATTGGGGTATGAACGAATTTTAAATAATGCCAGTGTTAATCAATATGGTACTATTTATGGAGTAGGCGTTAGACAATATTCAGCATTCAACAGCCCTAATATCTATAAAGCAGGTGCCCGTTTAACCGCTAAAAGAGGGCAGTGGTCATTTAATATCAGTGCTGATTACTATGGTGCTGGGTTAAACAGTCATGGTGTTAATGGGATGTTAGGGACAACACTGAATTTTTAATGGAATCACATAATACTTAAATACCGTTATGTATGTTTTATGACGGTATTTAAGTATTTTATAAATCTTACTCTTTGATAGATTTGTTGTTTGTTAAATTAACACTGCTAATTGCAATAAAAATTACAATAACACCAGTAAATTGTAAAATACTAATCTGTTCATTAAGAATGAAATAAGCAAAAATAATCGCAGCAGGTAATTCCAGTGCTGATAAAACACCGCCAATTCCTGCTGTTATTTTTGGCATACCTTTTGCAAAAAGTAACAATGGTAAGATAATGGAAAAACAAGCGATAATCATTCCCCATTTTAAGGATAAAGGAATGATTGAAAGATTAATTGACCATCCCCAAAGAATACAAATGATAATAAAAGCACCCAATGAAATATAATATGCTCTTCCAAAGGCAGATGCTTGAGGGGCTAAATTATTGGTAACCATAATTGTTATGGCATAACAAACACCTGACATGAAGCTTAAAAATAATCCTAATGGAGAAATAACAATTTCTGTGCCGATGAGATTGGTTGTTAAGATTGTTCCTAATAAAACACCGATAATACAGAGGATTTGAATAGGTGAAGGGATAGTTTTTTTAAAGAAAAAATCTAAAACTGAAGTAATCCAAACCGATTGCATCAGCATCACGGCGGCAATGGCAACGGACACATATTCTAATGAAGTAAAATAAAAAGAGTTTGTTAGTGCCAAAGCTGTACCAGACAGAATAAGGTGTCTTTTTGCGCTGGGGTCTAATTGTGTTTCATTGGGGTTAATTTTCTTGCTGCTAAAGAAATAGAGTATGCCCAAAGCAAGGCAGCCAAAAAAGAATTGAAAAAAAAGAATATTAGCTTCAGTGATGCCGTCTTGTTTAGACAGTTTAATCAAAGAAGCTGGTAGCCCATAGCTGATCGTGCCGAGGAGGACTAAGATAATACCTTGTAGCTTTGCGGACATTATTTATATATCAATCTAACTTATTGAACTGAGAAAAATATTCTGAATGGTTTATGTTTTATAGTGAACAAAGGATTAGTAATCATATAGCAAAAAAACAATCTTATAATAATCCGTTAAGTTGTCATATAATTTAGCCATTAATCATTCCCAAAATTTCTTTGGCAGCGACACGGGAAGGCAGCTCATCATTCGGGCCAGAAAGTTGGTGCATAATTTCGGTAAAAGCATCTTGTTGAGCTTTGGCTTTTTGTGGATCTGTCAATAATCCCAGTAATGTTGCTGTTAAATGTGCGGGGTTGCAGTCTTCTTGTAATAACTCAGGCACAACTTCCTTGTTTGCTAATAAATTTAACATACAAACGTAAGGAACCTTGATCATACGTCTGGCAATCATCGCTGTGATAGGATTTACGCGATAAGTAACGATCATGGGCACTTTGGCCAAAGCGAGTTCCAGCGTTGTTGTGCCAGATTTGGTTAAGGCAGCATTGGCGGCGGCATAAGCATTATATTTATCTTGTTGATCATGAATGATAATTGGTTTAATAGGCCAGTCCTGTACTGTATGCTCAACGTGTTCTTTGGCAAGGGGGGAGGTTGGAATAACAGCAACTACATCATGCAGTTGACGTTTTAATAAAACTAAAGTCTGTTTAAAGACTGGCATTAATTTAGGGAGTTCTGAACGACGACTGCCAGGCATTAATAATAAAACTGGAGCAGTTTCAGGAACTTGATGTTCTTTTCGAAATTGCTGGCCATTGCCATGATGCACATCGGTTTCTAAAATAGGATGCCCTACAAATGCACTGTCCAGCCCGTGTTTAGCAAAGAATGATTTTTCAAAAGGCAGTAAACAAAGTAATTTTTCCCATAATCCAGGGAATTTCTTCACTCGGCTTTCATGCCATGCCCATACTTGAGGGGCAACATAATGCACTCTGGGGATATGTAAATCTGCAATCTTTTTTAGCAGCCGCAAAGAAAAACCAGGGCTGTCAATTGTGACCACGACATCAGGCTGTTTCAGTTGAATATCTTGTGCCGCTTGGTTTAATCGATTGGATAACATATGGATCTTCGGCAGCACTTCAACCAAGCCCATTACGGCTAAGTCTTGCATAGGAAATAAAATTTCCATGCCTTGTTCCTGCATTTTTGTTCCACCAACACCATAAAATTTTAGGTCAGGATTGAAATGTCGCAAAGCTTTGATTAGTTTGGCACCCAATTCATCCCCACTGGTTTCACCAGCTAATAGCCAAATTTTATGTGTCGTTGCACTCATAATGTTGCTCTTATTGATAATTATTGATGGTAAAGTTGATTTGGATCCATTAATGGCTTGCTAACCTCAACAATTTCTCCATGACGATAAGCATGAAAGAAACAATTGCGTCTTCCTGTATGACAAGCTACTCCTTTTTGATCAACCAATAATAAAAGTGTATCTCCATCACAATCAAGGCGCATTTCAACCAGCATTTGAACTTGTCCAGAAGTTTCACCTTTGCGCCATAATTTTTGGCGGCTGCGAGAATAATAACAAACTTGTTGTTTTTCAAGGGTTTCTATAATCGATTCTTTATTCATCCAAGCCATCATTAATACTTCGCCTGTATCATGTTGCTGAGCAATTGCAGCAATTAACCCGTCTGAATTAAATTTCATCATGGATAAAAAAGAATTAATGGATGAATCTGTCATTCTGTATAGACCTTTAAAGCGAGATAAAATAATATTCTTTGTAGATATTATTTTGCCCAGTATAAGTATGATATGCAATCATCTACAATAAAAAATATTTTGTTTATTACTTCAACCCGATTGGGAGATGCCGTCATCTCTACTGGGATATTAAACTATTTAATACAAACTTATCCTAATGCTGACTTTACCATTGCTTGTGGCCCAGTCGCTGCGGGGGTGTTTGAGAGAATGCCTAGACGCAAAAAAACGATTATTATGGAAAAACAACGCTATGATATGCATTGGTTTAAATTATGGAAACAATGTTTTTTATGTCACTGGGACATGGTTGTAGACCTTAGGGGATCGGGTATCAGCTATGCTTTGTGGGCTAAAAACCGTAAGATTATCCGTGGTGGGCGTATCAAAGAAAGAAAAATAGAGTATTTGGCAAAATCTTTTAATTTACAGCCTGCACCGTTGCCCATGATGTGGACAGGAGAACAAGATATTGATCTTGCCAAACAGTATTTGTCTGATAATCATTATATAGCATTAGCACCAACAGCAAATTGGGCAGGTAAAGTTTGGAGTATTGACCGCTTTATAGTCTTGGCAAAAAAAATATTAGTAGAGTTTCCAAAAAGCCAATTTGCAGTTTTTTACGGGCCAGGTTTACAAGAATATGAAATGGCTAAACCGTTATTAAATGAGGGTTTGCCGATTATTAACGTGGGGGGTGATTTTACATTATCTCAGGTTGCATCAATGTTTTTGCGATGTAAAGCATTTGTTGGTAATGATTCAGGATTGATGCATTTAGCAGCTGCTTGTCAAATTCCTGTCTTAGGATTGTTTGGTCCAAGCCAAGTTTCAGAATATGCCCCAGCAGGGCTTAATTCACAGGCTGTTGTGGCTGAGGGTGAAGAAGGTAAAGCATCAATGGATAATTTATCTGTTGATAGGGTTTTTGAAGTATTGAAAAAAATGTTAGAACAACAAAATACAATTATTCATTAATATATATAGATTTTGAATTGGATTGAATAAATGGATAAATTACGTATTGCTCATGTAATGGCGGGTGCAGTTAATGGGGGGGCAGAGTTATTTTATGAACGACTTTGTGCCGCTCAATATGAACAAGGATTGAATGTTTTACCTATTATTCGTCAAAATCAAAATCGGTTCGAATTATTAAGAAACGCTGGATTATGCCCAAGAGAGCTCTCTTTTGGTAGCAAAATGGATTTTAGGACTAAGCGTAAATTAAAACAATATTTAACTGAATTTTCTCCGAGGGTATCAGTGGCTTGGATGAACAGGGCAGCTTATTTCATGCCAGTAGGTGATTGGGTTTCTGTGGGGCGATTAGGTGGGTTTTACGATTTGAAATATTACAAAAATTGTGACCATTTGGTCGGGAATACCAAAGGGATTGTTAAATGGTTAATTGAACAAGGTTGGCCAAAGGATCGGGCACATTATGTACCTAATTTTGCTAGAGATTTTCCTAATGTCGTTCCAAAACGTCCTAATTTTATTCCTCAAACAGCGCCTTTCTTGCTTGCGTTGGGGCGTTTACATACCAATAAAGGATTTGATACCTTAATTAAGGCTATGCCTTTTCTTAAAGATGCACACTTATTCATTGCTGGTGAAGGGGAAGAGCGTGCTCATCTTGAGCAATTAACAGAAACATTAAATGTTTCAGACCGTGTGCATATGCCAGGATGGGTAGAAGATATTTCTCAGCTATTAGGGGCCTGTGACGTGTTTGTTTGTTCCTCACGTCATGAACCGTTGGGAAATATTGTACTAGAAGCATTTGCAGCAACAAAACCAGTGGCTGCCTTGGCATCTCAAGGTCCATTAGAGTTAATTACTGATGGTGAGAATGGGTTGTTATCTCCTTTGGAGGATGAAAAATTACTTGCTCAATCAATACAAAAACTGTTGGATAGTGCTGACTTTTCAAGTAAAATAGCAAAAGCAGGTAGGAAAAAATTCGAAACAGAATTTAGTAAAGAAACAGTATTGCAACAATGGTATGACTTCTTGAGTAAAGTTGAAAAAGTGTAATGTGTGGTCTGGCAGGAATTGCCCTTAAACCAGGATGTTCAGTTTCTGATGAACAAAAAAAATTATTAAAAGAGGCTCTTGTCCACCGTGGTCCAAATGGAAATGGAGAATGGGTGGGGCAACATGCTGTTTTAATTCATACGCGTCTTTCTATTATTGATCTTGAGGGTGGGAAACAACCTTTATCCTTTCAAGATAAACAGTTTGTGGTTGCTAATGGTGAAATTTATAATGATCTAGAGCTTCGTCATAGTTTTTCAGATTATCCTTTTCAAACAGGCAGTGATTGCGAGGGAATAATCCCATTATGGCAGCAATTCAAAGAAAAATTTCCAGAAAAATTGCGAGGCATGTACGGGATTGCATTGGTTGATATGGATGAATACACAGTTATTTTAAGTCGTGATCCATTTGGAGTTAAACCTTTATATTATGCTTGTGTTGAACAAGGGATTGTTTTTGCTTCTGAAGCACAAGCTTTGATCAAAGCTGGTTTTGTTCAACCTTTACTTCGCCAACAAGGATTGGCGGCTTTATTACAACTTCAGTTTGTGCCAGGGCAAGAGACGATTTTTGAGAATATTCATCGCTTATTACCCGGAGAAACGCTGGTCATTAAAGATGGCACGATCCTCAGGAAGGATCGTATAGAAGTCTTTAAAAACCAAACTCAAGAAATTTTTGATGTAAATCTTGCTTTGAAGCAACTTGATCAAATTCTTGAAGATACAGTGCGCATTCATGAACGCTCTGATGTGCCTTTTGGTCTGTTTCTATCTAGTGGTATCGATAGTTCAATTATTTTAAAAATGATGCAACGTTTAGGCCAAGAAAAACGGGTAAAAGCATGGACGGCGCGTTTTGAAACGGATACGCATCAAGGGTATGTTGCAGATGAAACGGACCAGGCAGCGTTTTTAGCAAAACAAGTTGGGGCAGAGCATCATATTTATTCCATTACCCAACAACAAGTGTGGCAACATTTACCTCAGATCGTGGGCTGTATGGATGATCCAGTAGCGGATTATGCAATCATCCCTACTTGGTTTTTAGCCAAAGAAGCCAGTAAGAATGTGACGGTTATTTTATCAGGTGAGGGTGGTGATGAGCTTTTTGCTGGGTATGGTCGTTACCGTAAAGCCAGCCAGCCTTGGTGGAAAGGTGGCAGGAAGATGTATCGTAAGGGTGTTTTTGATCAGACAGATTATTTGAACGTTGATCTTACTTCATGGCGGGATGAAATCATAGCGTTTGAAAATCAATATGATTTTTCTGGCCTGTCACGCCTAACTAAAGCACAAAAAATTGATATAGAGACCTGGTTGCCGAATGATTTGTTAATCAAACTTGATCGATGTTTAATGGCACATGGAATAGAAGGTCGTGTTCCTTTCTTAGATAAACAAATAACTGCATTTGCATTTAATCTGTCTGATTCGTTAAAAGTTCAAAATAGGCAGGGAAAGTGGATTTTACGCAAGTGGTTAGAACAAAATTTTCCTGAATCCAGACCTTTCACAGCGAAATTAGGTTTTAGTGTTCCCATTGGTTTGTGGATTGAACAACAAGCATTGATTTTGGCACCATTAGTTTCTAAACAAATAGGGATACAAGAAATTGCTTTTTCTGATAAAATAGCAAAATTATTTGAGAAAGCCTCTGGTCGAAAAGAGCGCTATATGGCATGGAATTTATTGTTTTATGCTTTGTGGCATCAAATACATATTGTGGGGAAATCTCCAAACGGTTCCGTAACTGATATTTTGGCAGCTTAGAAGAAAAGTAAAGTGAAACGATGCATTACGATTTAATATTAAAAAATGGCGTTTGTGTTTTTCCTTGGGGTGAGGAAAAAACGAATATTGGTATTAAAAATGGCCGTATTATTTCTTTGACTGTTGAGATAAGCGATGAGGCAGAACAAATTCTTGACGCCCAAGGATTGCATGTATTGCCAGGATTAATGGATTGTCATGTCCATTTTCGAGAACCGGGAAATGCTCTGGTTGAAACAATTGAAACTGGAACTAAGGCTGCGGCTTTGGGTGGATTAACTACGGTTTTTGATATGCCAAATACCAATCCGGCTACGGCTGATTTGGAAACAGTGCAATGGAAGCAAAAGCGTGCTTCTGAAACCAGCTGGATCAACTTTGGGTTTTATATTGGTGCAACCCGTGAAAACACTAAAGATTTAGCGAGTTTAGAATCTCAAAAGGGTGTATGCGGCATTAAAGTTTATGCTGGTTCTTCAACAGGTTCATTAATGGTAGAGGATGATGCAAGCCTGGAACAAGTTATGTTGCATGGGCATCGTCGTGTTTGCTATCATGCCGAAGATGAGTATCGCCTGCAAGAAAGAAAAAAACTTTTTTGTGAAGGAATGCCTTATGAAAATCATAGTAAATGGCGCGATGAAGAAACTGCGTTTCTAGGAACACGTCGTATTATTGCTCTTGCACGTAAAACAGGTCGTCCAGCACACATTCTCCATACCACTACTCAAGAAGAAATGGAGTGGTTGGTTGATCATAAAGACATTGCCACCGTTGAAGTATTGGCTAATCATTTAACGCAAATTGCCCCAGAATGTTATGAGCGGTTAAAAGGCTTTGCGGTAATGAATCCACCTATTCGTGACAAACGTCATTATGATGCTTGTTGGGAAGCTGTGCGTAACGGAGTTGTTGATGTGGTTTCATCGGATCATGCGCCTCATGATCCTAGTTTGAAAGCACAACCTTGGTTATGTTGTCCTTCTGGAATGTTAGGGGTTCAAACAATTGTGCCGTTGATGTTAAATCATGTAAATGAGGGGCGATTATCTTTAAGTCGTTTAGTTGATGTAATGTCGGCTAATCCAGCACGAATTTATGGGATGCCTTCTAAAGGGCGTATCCAAGTGGGTTACGATGCAGATTTTACGCTAGTAGATATGCAAAAGAAACGCATTATTACCAATGACTGGATTGTATCTCCAGCAGGATGGACCCCTTATGATCAAGTAGAAGTTAAGGGATGGCCGATGGTAACAATTGTCAAAGGGCGTGTTGTTATGCAAAATGATGAAATGTTGGGTAGACCAAAAGGCGAACTGGTTAATTTTTTACCATAGAATAATTGTTTAATTTGAGTTATTTATAAATACGTAAATTGATTTTAGGATTATAGAGATGAAAATAGTATTACAAGCAGGAATTGTTGGTTTAGGGTTGATTATGGGTGGTTCTGCGTTTGCTCAGGATTGGGCAGCAAGTTGTGGTCACGAACCCAAAGCACCAACCATCAATGTATCCAATGTAACCAATTATAACAGCAGTGTTGAACATTATACAGCTTATGATAAAGCTTCACGTGCATATTATGCTTGCGTTGCAAAGGCTGCACATGCAAAACAAACAGCTATAAGTCAAAAAGCTGCTGCGGATATGGAACCTTATAAAAAAACAACAACAGATGTACGTAATCGTATTACAGCGAACTTAACTAAAATACAGACTGAATTAAAAGCAGGTGGAAAAAAATTAGGGGCAAAACCTAAAAAATAGGTTATGTAGATGTTTAAGCTGCTTTATAGGCAAAGATAAAGGCAGGCATTCTGTGATGAGAAAAGGGAGTACGAGTAGGTGTCTGAGGACCTATTAAAAGAGATTGACGCAGATATGCGCGCAGAGACAATAAAAAATGCAGCACGCCGTTATGTTGTTTTTGTAGTTGTACTAATTGTTGTTGCTCTTGTGGCGTTGGGGATATGGCAATATAAAAGCTGGCAACATCATAAAGCTATACAAGCGGCTTCCTTTTCTTATTTTAATACGATGCAGCCTGTTATTCCAATGATGGAAGGTCAAACAGTTCCAGTTGATGCTAAAAATGCAGCAATTAAACAATTAAAAACATTATCGGATCATTCACCTCAATCAATACGTGCATTGTCTCAATTGGAGCGGGCAGGCTTGCTTGCTGATCAAGGTAAAATTAAAGAGGCCTCTGTTATTTGGGAAACTTTGAGGGCTGATCAAACGGCATCTTCAGCTTTTCGTTCTTTGGCAGGTTTGTTGTGGATACAACATCATCTTGATAACGCGTCTCCTGCGGATCTTCGTACTCGTATAAATGAATTGCTTGGACAGCAAACGCCTTGGTATGGATTGCTCAAAGAATCCGAAGCATTATTAAATTTACGGACAGGAAAGTTGATTGAGGCACGCCAAATTTTTGGTCAATTATCAATAGATATGAATACCTCACCAGGATTACGTCAACGTGCCAGTGTAATGTTACAAATTATTGCTCATAATAAAACCGTTAATAAAAAGGGTAACCCATGACAAAATCTTTGCCTGCAACGCATAAAGGTTTTTCTCGTCGTTCGATATTACTGGCCACTGGAGGCAGCATGGCGCTGGTTGCTTGTGGGCATAAAAATAGCAAACCTATTTTGGTTGGTAAACGTGCAGATGTATTCAGCTCTGGTGCAGGATTAATGGTGGATCAGGACGATCATACACCTATTACCATTCCCGCCCCTGTTATCGATTCAAAATGGATGCAAGAAGGACGGGTTCCAAGCCACACTTCTATTCATAGTGCTATCGGTGGAGTGAGAAAAAGATGGGATTGCAGCATTGGTTCTGGAAATTCAGAGCCAAGCCCTTTGGCGTTTATGGCCTTAGGATCAAAAGGCAGAGGAATTGTGAGTACAACCCCAGTCGTTGATGGCGAACGTTTTTTCACAGTTGATGCTGTAGGAAAAGTGACAGCTTTTGATTGGAAAACAAAAAAAGTTTTATGGAAATTAAATCCTAATAAAAAAGGTTCAAAATCTAGTAATCTCGGTGGTGGTATAGGCCTCACTGATGATGCGCTATATGTTGTTGATGGTGTGGCACAAACGTTACGTGTGGATCGCAATACAGGTAATGTTGTCTGGCGAATAGACGTTGGTACTCCAGGGCGCTCTGCACCAACGATTGTTGATGAGCGTGTATATTTTGGCACGATTGATGGCAGTCTTTTTTGTTTGGATTCCAAGACAGGAAATCAAATTTGGTCTTATCAAACAGGCAGCGTACAAACTAAATTGTTTGGACAACCAGCGCCTGCTTATTTTGATGGAATTATTGTTGCAGGGTTTGGCACAGGGGATTTGGTTGCCTTACGTGCTGAAACAGGTGAACAAATTTGGACTGAGACTTTGGGGCGCAGCGGTCGTGATTCAGACACAGATTTTTCTGCGATTAGTGCATTACCAGTCATTGTTGACGGTACGGTTTATGCAATCAGTGTTGGTTCTGTATTAGTTGCGATTGATGTGCGTTCAGGTCGAAGATTATGGGAACGTGAAGCGGCTGGTCAAAATGCAATGGTTGTTATATCAGATTGGTTGTTTGCGTTATCATTGGATCAACAACTTGCTTGTTTAGATCGTGTCACAGGCAGAGTACGTTGGGTTACTCAGTTGCGACGCTTTAAAAATGAAGAAAAATCAAAAGATCCTATTGCTTGGTATGGTCCCGTATTGGGTGGTGGTCAGTTGATTTGTATCAGTGATTTTGGGGATAATGGTTTGGTGACCATTGATCCCGCAACGGGGAAGGTAACAAAGGTTGTGAAAACAGATATTACGCCAGCGCTTGCCCCGGTAATTGTTAATGAGAATTTGCTGGTCCTTGGACAAAATGGCAAATTGACTGCTTTTGGATAGGAATAAAATACGTGGCATTATCCACTAAATCTTTACCTGTGATTGTAATTGCTGGACGTCCTAATGTTGGAAAGTCTACTTTATTTAATCGTTTGGCAGGCAGACGATACGCAATTGTAAATGATCAACCAGGTGTTACGCGTGATCGTAAATCGGTTGATATTGAATTGCGATATCGCAATGTAACTTTGGTGGATACTGCGGGGTGGGAAGAAGACGATCCACAAACTGTATTTGGTCGGATGCGCCAATCCTCTGAAAGTGCAGTTGCATCTGCTGATGTTGTTATTTTCTGTGTTGATGCGCGTTCAGGTATTAATCCTGTTGATGAGCATTTCGCGCAATGGTTAAGAAAACAAGGCAAGCATATTATTCTGGCAGTAAATAAAGCTGAGGGTAATGCGGGTAATATTGCTGCATTAGAGATGTATAGCTTTGGTTTGGGAGAGCCTTATCCTGTTTCTGCAGAGCATGGTAATGGGATCGGTGATCTTATAGAAGCAGTCTTAGATTGTTTGCCAAATGAAGAAGAAAATGACGAGTTCGAAGATTTTGAGAATGAAAACGTTGATCGTCCTCTAAAATTGGCCATTGTTGGGCGTCCAAATGCTGGAAAATCTACTTTGGTTAATCAGTTGTTAGGTGAACAGCGCGTTATTACTGGACCAGAGGCAGGATTAACGAGAGATTCTATTTCAGTCTTTTTGAGAGATGAAGAGGGTGAAGTAGAGCTGGTTGATACAGCAGGGCTGCGCCGTAAAGCTAGAATTGATGAAACTCTAGAAAAAATGTCCGTCTCGGCTTCTTTGGAAGCATTAAAGATGGCTGAAGTAGTGGTTTTGGTTATCGATGCAGAGCTGGGTGTGCATGAACAAGATCTACAAATTGCACGTTTGATTGAGAGAGAAGGGCGCTGTTGTGTTCTTGCTTTGAACAAATGGGATATTTTAGAAGATAGAGAAGCAGTTCGTCAGGCAATTAAAGATCGTATTGAAATTTCATTGACTCAAATGAACGGGATTGCTGTCGTTTCTTTCTCGGCTTTGACAGGTAGAGGTATCCATAAACTGTTGCCTGCCGTACGTAGAGCATATGCAATATGGAATAAACGTGTTCCAACGGGTGCTTTGAATCGTTGGTTTGAAGAAGCGATTACGCGTCACAGTCCTCCTATGGTTGAAGGCCGTCGTTTAAAAATACGTTATATTACTCAGATTAAAGCTCGTCCACCAACATTTGTTTTATTTGGAACAAGAACGTCAAAGATACCTATGGATTATCAAAGATATTTGGTTAATGGGTTAAGGGCTACTTTTGATATGCCAGGAACACCGATACGACTGCAGTTCAGGGATAGTAAAAACCCTTATGCTACCCCTTCAAAAGATTAGGGATGTTATTAAGAGCTGAATTGTTAAAAGTTCAGCTCTTTTTTTATAGTATATAAATAACAGTTATGTTGAATTTATTTGTTTATATTATTTCATTTCATGAGGAAGTATATAAATACTCAGGATCATTACAATTAAAAGTAATAGTCGACGAGGGTTGAAAAGCCAATAAATTATATAAATAAATATTAAAAAAATTTAATCAAATATCTATTACTAAAAAGTCAATAATAAAAAGTTATCTGATAATATAATGTTGTTTTTTTCATATATTTAAAGAATTTTATTAAATAATAATAATTTTTTGTAAATATTGACATTTAATAAGTTTATAAACATTATCGGCAATAGGTGAGTTTATGAATATATAGGTCAATTATGGTTAATATTGGATATGCTAGAGTATCAACAACTGAACAAGATACAGCTTTACAAACAAAAGCGTTAAAACAATTTGGTTGTGATAGCATTTATGAAGATAAAGCCTCTGGAGCTAAGACAGATAGACCAGAATTATTAAAAGCCCTTTCCTATTTAAGAGAGGGTGATGTATTAGTTGTATGGAAATTAGATCGTCTTGGGCGATCAATAAAACATCTAATAGAAATTGTAAATGATCTAGAAGCTCGTAAGGTTGGTTTTAAATCCTTAACGGAGAATATTGATACAACAACACCTGGTGGGAAGCTTGTCTTTCATTTGTTTGGAGCGTTGGCACAATTCGAACGAGATTTAATCAAAGAGCGAACCAAAGCTGGATTAAAAGCTGCCAGAGACCAAGGTAGAATAGGTGGAAGACCAATTGCAATGACAGATGATAAGCTTAAAAAAGCAAAAGAACATTTACAAAATGGGTTAAACGTTAGAGAAGCTGCTGCACGTATTAAAGTTTGTACAACAACCTTATATAAAGCTCTCAATATTAAAAAATCTTATATGTAAAAAGATATATTATTTTTTGATTAATTGATATTGCGAGTTGGTAAGTCTGAATTACAAATACTGTTCCCTTTAGTTAAGATTGTGTCCTCTAAGTTTTTTTGGATTGTTATTTAAAGAATAATTATAAAACCTGAGATAAAGCTAGATAATAACCTAAAAAGGTGTAGTTTATATATAGGATTAGACTTTAAAGAAATAAATTATCTTCTCCTATTAAAATATTTGTTATTGCGATCATGAAAAAATACAGAATTTGTCATATTTTTGCCTAAAAGATTGTCAAAACTCATTATTAGAGCACAAGGATAGTTTTGAAATAATTTTAAATTGTGTCAATGGAAATAGGGATTATAATAATGTTTAACAAAAAAATGCTGACTTCTTTAGTGGTTGCAAGTGGATTAAGCTTTGGTGCTGCTGGGGCAGCTTTTGCACATCCTGCTCCTCCTCCTCCTCCAGGTGAAGACATGCCTCCACCTCCACCACATCATCCAAGAATGTTTGGCCCAGGGGCAGGTCCAATGGGGATGATTTTCCAAGGTATTAAGTTAACCAAAGAACAAAAGCAAAAAATGAGCGATATTATGGCTGACGCTCGTAAAGAAGAAGACAAAAATCGCGATAGTATGAAGACAATTCATGATCAGATGGCAACAGCTTTGTTATCTTCTGGCAAGGTAACAGCTGAAAGCTTACAACCTATTTTAGACAAACAAGCAGCTTTGGAAAAAACAGTTAAGGCTGCACATGTTAAAACAATCCTTGCTTTACGTGATGTGTTAACTCCAGAACAGCTTGCCAAAGCAAAATTACGATATAGTAAAATTAAATCGATTAAAGAACAAATGAAAGAGTTGCGTGATATGGATGCACCTGCTCCAGAAGATGCACCAGCACCTCCTCCATTACCATAATCTTTGATTGATTCGAGATGTTAATAAGGCCTGTTACTCTTTATGGAGTGACAGGCTTTTTTGTTTGATAGTATAATCATTTGAATATGTTTATTGTTAAAAGTGTATCCCAAATGAAGTATTATTCTAAGTTTTCAATTAGTCTTTTAGTAGCTTCTTTCTTGATGTTTAGTATCAAAAATACCTTGGCAGATGAGCCTAGTTCTTACACAGATATGCCAAAAGCATGTCAAAATATTGATTTGGCATCAATGACTTTTGAACTACCATTATTGACGCAGGAATTGACACAAGAACAACGAAAGAAAATTCGAGAAATACTAGGAGAGGCATATACACAAGCTTGTATAGTAAAAATGCAGTATGATGGCTTATTACAACAAATAATCTCAGTGTTATTTCAAGATAACAATGTTACTAGCCAAAAATTAAAGCCATTCTACGATCAATTACTGTCTTTGATACAAAATCGTATAGAAATTAATATTAAAACTGTAGAATCTATTCATAAAATCTTATCAAATAAAGAATGGAGTATACTTATTTCTGAGAACGCAGATTATATAGAGAGTAAAAATAAGTTTATTAGACAACAAACGGGTCTGCAGCAATCCTATGATGATTTAATTAGTGGAAATTATAATAGTGAATTTATAACACTTGCTTTGATGCCGTCATCATTTTGTATAAAAAACAATCCTAAGATTAAAATATTAGAACAAATAATTGCAAAGTCATCTTTAACAAATTCTCAAGAGGGACTTTTCCGTAATATCACGAGACTACAGGAGAGGCAAAGTTGTATTGCACGTCAAGAGATGAATCAATTAACATTACAATTATTAAAGTTAATTGCAATGAAATCAGATCAGGCGCAGGAAAATCAATATATACAGATTTTTAATCAGTTGAGTAGTAAAGCTTATTTACTTGATTATTATCAAATAGAGTTGTTATCTTCTTTGATTAAAATTTTAATGCCTGAACAGAAAAATAAAATAAGAGAGAGTTATATAATTATCAATGGGATATTATAAATCCAGAGATTTCTTCATATCTTCATAAAATTTGCGTTTATATTTAATTGTTTCTAAGGTTTTTTGTAGCTCTTGCAATTGATGTTCAACTTTTTGCTGTTGTTTTTTAAACAAATTTAACCTTTGTTCAACAGTGCTATCTCCTTCATTAATCCATTGTATAAATTGTTTTATCTCTTTAAGGGTCATACCCGAGTTTTTTAAGCAATGGATCAGAGATAACCACTCTAGATCACATTCTTGAAATTGTCTGATACCATTAGAATTTCGTTGAACAAAGGGAAATAATCCTTCTTTGGCATAATAACGCACAGTATGAGGATTCATGTTCATTTTCTTAGCAACATTATGAATAGTATACATTATGGCCTCTATGAATAAATTATATTTTTTCTTTTGTAATTTTATAGAGTAGCGAAAAGCTTAAATAAGTAAAAGTAATAGCCATTATAAAAATACAAGCTGCAGCCAAAAAGAGAGCTGGAACTCCATAATGATCAAATATCATACCGCCAAGGGCTGCTGCAAGAGTGATGGATAATTGAATAGAAGCAACCATGAACCCACCTGCCATTTCAGCTTGTTTTGGTAATGTTCGGGCAATCCATGTTGACCATCCTACGGGAATAATACCAAAGATAAAGGCCCACAGTAAAACAGTTATAATATTTTCAAAAAAAGAATGTTGATTAAATAAAAATGCAACAGCTACAATACCCAGAATAATATGAATGGAAATCATGGTTGTTTGGAATGATCTATTGATAAAAAAGCTGGCGATCAAAGTTCCAAAACAATTTATTATTCCAAAACAGAATAAAGTTATTGTTAACCCTCCGTGGGATAGGTTTAAGTTGTATTGTAAAAACGGTTTCATATAAGTAAAGAAAATATGATATCCAGCATAACTGCAAATAATAGCAATTAATCCAGTAATGACCCATGATTGATTCAATAAGTTGACCATTTCTTTAAAATTGCTTTTGTTATTTGTGGATAAAGTGGGCAGGGTAATATACTGCCAGACAAGTGTTAATACACCTAATAAGGCAGACAAATAAAAGATGGTTCTCCAGCCTAGCAGATCTCCAAGATAACTTGCAAAAGGCAAAGCAATAATTGTAGCAACAGATACGCCAGCATAGATGACGCTTAAAGCACGAGGAACATTTTGTTGAGGAACAAGTTGTAATGTTACTGCTGAAATTAATGACCAAAATCCACCTACACATATACCCAAGAGGGAACGTCCAATTAACAAAATAGTAAAATTTGGCGAAAGAGCGACAAGTAAGTTCGATATAATAAGTGTAGCAGAAAAGGTCAGTAAAATATGGCGAGGATTTATTTTTGTTGTTAAAGGTGCAATTAATAAACTGGTTATAACTGCAAGTACCCCTACAGCAGTGACAGATTGCCCTGCTTGCCCTTCGGTAATATGAAGTTCATTGGCAATATTGGTAAGTAAACTAATCGGGATAAACTCTGCCGAAATAAGGCTGGTTACACCCATAAATAAAGAAAAAACAGCATTCCAATGGGGTATTTTTGGATAATTAATAGAAATAGAATTCATGTAAACCTACCTAAATTAAGATATAATCTTAGATTAAATTTAGGTATAAGCTTTAGAGTTTACTCTCAGTCAATATGTTTTATTTTGTAAATTAGTTGGAAAGTGTTTATTTGGTATTTAGAGCTTAAATATAATTTATTCATCATATTTGAATTTTTTTGAGCAGTGCTTATCAATTTATACTTGACCATTGCATATAAATTGAGTTATCTTTTATTAAAGATAAGAAACGTCACCTCGCGAAGACTCGTGCAGTGACGCGTTATTTATTGCTTAAAACTGTAGGATGATTTAACGTGTTTGATCGTTTATCTGGAAAGCTTTCTGGCGTATTTGATGGGTTGTCAAAACGCGGTGCTCTGTCTGTAGAAGATGTCAATGAAGCCATGCGGGAGATCCGTTTGGCGATGTTGGATGCTGACGTTGCTTTACCAGTGGTTAAAGACTTTGTTAAAAAAGTTCAGGAAAAATCTGTTGGACAAGAAGTCTTACATAATATTTCCCCAGGTCAAGCCATTGCAAAGATCGTTAATGACGCTTTGATCGAAGCCCTTGGTGGGGCGGGGGCTGTTCCGTTAAATTTAAATGCCGTTCCTCCTATTCCTTACCTGATGGTGGGGTTACAAGGGTCTGGTAAAACCACGACCTCTGCAAAAATTGCGTATTATTTAAATCGTCGTGAACGTAAAAAAGTTTTATTAGCCAGTTTGGATACATACCGTCCTGCTGCTCAGTTACAGTTAGAGCAATTGGCTAATCAAGTTAAAGTAACATCTTTACCTGTGATTGAAGGGCAAATACCTGTTCAAATTGCTAAACGTGCGATGGAAGTTGCGCGTTTAGAAGGGTATGATGTAGTTATTTTGGATACTGCGGGTCGTCTATCTATCGATGAAGCATTGATGGAAGAAGTCCAAAATATTCGTGACGTAGCAAAACCAGCTGAAACCTTGTTAGTTGTCGATGCAATGACAGGGCAAGATGCGGTTCATACTGCCAAAAGTTTTAATGAAAAAGTCGGTATTACTGGCGTTGTCATGACCCGTATGGACGGTGATGCACGTGGTGGTGCGGCTTTATCAATGCGTGCGATTACAGGTGCACCGATTAAGCTGGTTGGTATGGGTGAAAAAGTCGATGCGTTACAGGAATTTTATCCTGAGCGTGTTGCCAGTCGTATCCTTGGTCTTGGGGATATCGCAGGTTTGGTTGAAAAAGCCAGCGAAACCATTGATCAAGAAGAAAGTGAGCGTCTTGCGAAAAAGATGCTTAAAGGCAAGTTTGATCTGAATGATTACGCAGCTCAAATTGGTCAAATTAATAAAATGGGTTCTATTTCAAATATCATGGATATGATGCCTGGTATGGGCAAAATGAAAGAGAAACTCGGAGATAAAGAGTTAGATACCTCTATCCTGAAACGTCATCAGGCGATCATTTCGTCAATGACTAAGGCAGAACGCAAACAGCCTGCTATTATCAAGGCCTCTCGTAAAAAGCGTATTGCCTCAGGTTCGGGTTCAACAGTTCAAGAAGTTAACCGTCTATTAAAACAATATGATCAGATGGCTTCTATGATGAAGCGGTTTAATAAACTGGGCGTTAAAGGTTTAATGCGCCAGGGATTATCCGCTCTTTTACCAAAAGGAATGACGCCACCACCAGGTGGTGGGATGATGCGTTAATTCTTTTTCAATTGTGGCTAGATATCTGGAGAGAAACAGTCAATGAGCCTTAAAATTCGTTTAGCCCGTGCAGGGTCAAAGAAACGCCCTTATTATCACATTGTTATTGCTGATAGTCGTTCACCACGCGATGGTCGTTTTATTGAAAAAGTTGGGTCTTATAACCCAATGTTACCAGCAGATCATGCTGAAAGAATTCGTTTGGTTGACGAACGTATTAAACATTGGTTATCACAAGGTGCACAGGCAACAGACCGCGTTGCTCGCTTTTTAGGAAATGCAGGTCTTGCTCCTAAATTTGAATATCGTGAACAACCACAAAAATCAGCTCCAAAGAAAAAAGCACAAGATCGTGCTGCGGCGGCTGCTAAAAAGAGCGAAGAAGCTGCTGCTTAGTCGTTAATTAGTTATCACAAGAGAGTAACAATCTTTATGAAAACGCCTCTGGTTCATATAGGGACAATAGGAAAACCCCACGGTGTTCGTGGTTTGGTTCACTTGCATTCTTGTATTGAAAATCCAAAAGATTTAGAAACTTATGGTGAACTGGTTGACGATCATTCAGAACGTTGGACGATATGCTGGCAAAGCGAAAAGGTTGCCGCTCTTTATGATAGTCAAAAAAAACGGATGGATAATCGAACAGCCGTAGAGAAATTGACTAATCGTAAATTGTTTGTTCCTAAAAGCTTATTGCCTGAGCCAGATGAAGATGAGTTCTATTATAGTGATTTGGTCGGTTTGCAAGCAAAAATAAAGCATGACGATCAAACTGAGGAACTCTTTGGAACGGTTTATCTGGTGCATGATTATGGTGCTGGGGTCAGTTTGGAAATTAAACGGGGTGAAGGCGAAAATGCCATTATTCCTTTTACCAAGCTTTGCTTTCCTCACATTGATATCAAGTCTGGTTGGTTAGAGGTTTGTCCTCCAAATGAGGTGGAAGTTCGTCCATCTGATGTAGAGGATCAATCATGACTTGGCAAGTTGATGTCTTAACGTTATTTCCTGAAATGTTTCCTGGGTTTCTTGGTTATTCCTTGGCAGGCAGAGCGTTAGAAGATCAAATTTGGTCATTGAAAACACATGCACTTCGTGAATTTGGTTCAGGGCGACATAAGGCTGTTGATGATACCCCTTTTGGTGGTGGAGCAGGAATGGTTATCCGTGCTGATATTTTAGATGCAGCACTTCAGGCGACTAAGCCTATGGATGATCGTCCTATTATCTATTTGTCTCCAAGAGGAAGATCGTTACAACAAGCAGATGTGGCGCGTTTTGCATCAGGTCAAGGAGCTTATTTTATTTGTGGTCGTTATGAAGGGATCGATGAACGGATCTTTCAAAAACACACAATTGAAGAAGTTTCTGTTGGAGATTATGTTTTGTCAGGTGGTGAACCCGCAGCATTAATTTTAATGGATGCGTGCGTGCGTTTATTGCCAGGTGTGATGGGTTCAGATCAAAGTGGGATAGAGGAAAGTTTTTCCAATGGCTTATTGGAATACCCTCATTATACCAAACCTGCAACTTGGTCTGATTATTCTGTGCCAGAAATATTGCTTTCTGGAAACCATGGTGCCATTGCTGCTTGGCGCAAAGAACAGGCAGAACAGGCAACCAAAAAGCGTAGACCTGATCTGTGGCAAGCTTATCAACAGACTAGCAAACAGGCATATAACTGACGTTCGATATTGTTACTTGGATTGTTTATAAGATTATAAGAACTTATCTTATTGTAAAAGGAATAGGATTAAATGAATACCATTCAAAAATACGAGGCAGAGGAAATCGCTCGTTTAACAGCAGAACGCCCAGTTCCTGAGTTCTTCCCAGGGGATAATGTTCGTGTTGATGTTCGCGTTGTTGAAGGTGAACGTAAGCGTATTCAGGCTTATGAAGGTGTAGTAATTGCACGTTCAAATAAAGGCTTGAACAGCAATTTTACAGTGCGTAAAATTTCCAATGGTGAAGGTGTGGAACGTGTATTTCCTCTTTACTCACCAACAATTGCAGAGATCACTGTAGTACGTCATGGTGATGTTCGTCGTGCAAAATTATACTATCTACGCAGCCGTAGCGGTAAATCTGCACGTATTAAAGAACGTAGCCGTGATTTTAAAAAAGCAGCTGATACAGCTCAAAGCTAATAATTTATTTATTAGTTTAAAATAAAAGACTATATATGTATCTGGCAGCTTTTTAAGTAAGGTTGCCAGATATTTTATTTAAGAAACAAAATAATAAGGAAAAAAAATGAAGGCGCGTACTTTATTTGATAAGTTGTGGGATAGTCATGTGGTTGAACAACTTCCAGATGGTACCGCAATTCTGTATATTGATCGTCATTTAATCCATGAGGTTACCAGCCCACAGGCATTCGAGGGATTGCGTCTGGCTGGGCGTAAAATTCATAATCCAGCAGCAATGATGGCAGTGATTGATCATAATGTTCCTACAACAGATCGTAATCAACCGATTAAAGAAGATGATAGTCGCCAACAAATCGAAGCTTTGGAACATAATGTCAAAGAGTTCGGTGTCCCTTTTATTCCTTTACAATCTGATAAACAAGGGATTATCCATGTTGTTGGACCCGAAGAGGGCATTACGTTGCCTGGGATGACAATTGTTTGTGGTGACAGTCATACATCAACACATGGAGCATTCGGAGCTTTGGCTTTTGGTATTGGTACTTCAGAAGTTGAACATGTCATGGCAACTCAGACCTTATTGCAAAAGCCTGCTAAAAACTTTAAAATTGAAATCAATGGCACTTTAAAAGCAGGGATGAGTGCTAAAGATATTGTATTGGCTGTTATTGGAAAAATTGGTACAGCAGGCGGAACAGGTCATGTAATCGAGTTTACTGGCTCTGCTATCCGTAATTTAGATATGGCGGGTCGGATGACCGTTTGTAATATGGCGATTGAAGGTGGCGCAAGATCAGGTCTGATTGCACCAGATGAGGTAACTTTCGAATATATCAAAGGTCGTCCAAATGCCCCACAAGGTGCTGATTTCGATGCTGCGGTTAAATATTGGAAAAGCCTAGTTTCTGATGAGGGTGCGCAATATGATAAAGTTGTTACCATTAATGTGGATGATTTAGAGCCAATGGTTACATGGGGGACGAGCCCAGAAGATGTATTACCAATCACAGGAAATATTCCTGATCCAGCTTTACTAAAAGATGAATCTCAACGTCTACGTAAACAACGTATGTTGGATTATATGAATTTAAAAGTTGGTGAACCAATTGCAGGCACTAAAATTGATGCAATTTTTATAGGTTCTTGTACTAACAGCCGTATAGAGGATTTGCGTGCTGCAGCTCATGTTTTAAAAGGTAAAAAGATTGCTAACCATGTATGGGCGTTGGTTGTTCCAGGTTCTGGCTTAATAAAAAAACAAGCTGAGGCAGAAGGGCTGGATAAAATATTTATCGATGCTGGTTGTGAATGGCGCGAAGCAGGATGCTCAATGTGTTTAGCAATGAATCCGGATCGTTTGAAACCGGGTCAGCGTTGTGCATCAACGTCAAACCGAAATTTCGAAGATCGTCAAGGGCCAGGAGGCAGAACACATCTTGTATCTCCAGCAATGGCTGCTGCTGCTGCGATTAAAGGTGAGTTAACAGACGTAAGGGAAATGATTTAAAATGGATAAATTTGATATTTTGACAGCAATTGCTGCACCCTTGCCAGAAGAAAATATTGATACCGATAAAATTATTCCTGCTCGTTTTTTAAAAACCACTAAGAGAAGTGGGCTAGGGAAGTCAGCTTTTTATTCTTGGCGTTACGATGAAAATGGTAAAGAGCGAGAAGAGTTCGTTTTAAATCGTGAACCTTATCGTCAAGCAGAAATATTAGTAACCTATGAGAATTTTGGTTGTGGCTCATCCAGAGAACATGCGCCTTGGGCATTGTTAGATTTTGGTATCCGCTGTGTGATTGCCCCTTCTTTTGCTGATATTTTCTTTAATAACTCTTTTAAAAATGGTATTTTGCCGATCCGTTTGCCCAGAGAGATTTGTGAACAGTTGGTTGAAGATACCAAAATGGGTGCAAATGCTAAATTAACGATTAATTTAGAAAAACAAGAAATTATTCGCCCAAATGGGGAAAAGATTTCTTTTGAAGTTGATCCTTTGCGTCGTCAATTATTGCTGGATGGATTGGATGATATTGGTCAGACTTTGCAGCATGTGAAGTCTATTGATGATTTTGAAGAAAAGCGTAAACAAAATCAACCTTGGTATCCAAAAGTGTCTGCGGAAAAGTTATCTTCTTAAGTGATTAAGATATTCTATGGATGATTACAAAAGGCTCATTATGTTTAATAATGAGCCTTTATTTTATCCCATTATATAAATATTGTGTAATAGTATCTGTTACGAGGTTTGTGGAGAGAAAGCGTTTTTGATTGGTTATTATACCCAATAAAATAGGTTCTTGTTTTTTATCTGTATCATAAATAACTGGGGAGCCACTAAAACCATTAAGGCTTTTTCCCTCCCAGTTTGTATCATATATTTCATAATAATGTTGTTTATCTGTTTTTCTAAATTTGCCCAAGAGTCTTTTGGGTTGAGCTATTATCCAATTTTCATCATGAAGTATTTTGCTATCAGTTTTTGGGTAGCCTATAGCTATAAAATTACCTTCTTTTTGCATTAAAATGTTATTAATATTGTCTTGATTTATTAATTTTAAAGCTCTTTGTTTTAAGAGAGAATAGTTTGTAAAATCACTTTTGTCGATTATTCCAATAAGAATATCATCTATGTCAGATGAACTGTCACTAGAATATTCTAAAAAATCTATAAAATTTATTGTAGGATCACTTGGTTTTCCACATAGTGTATAATAGATTTCGGGATTGCCTTGGAATTCCATTTTATTACTTTTTTCTGAATTTTTGTCATATTCTCTCAAACAATGATTGGCTGTTACAAAAAAAATATCATTCTCGTATGGAGGGCAATAAATGAAAAAACCTGTGCCAGATAAAAAGCGAAGATATTTGTCTTCTGTATGTATTTGAGGTTTACTCTGTATAGTTATTTGAGTGAAGCTGTTATATAGTTTACTCATATACATTTTTTAAATCCTGAGAATAATAAGATTAGTAATATTTTAAATCAATTTTAAATATTTTTATAGAATTTTTATAATAATATAATGCAATAATGTTATGTATAGTGACATATCATCAGATTGGACAAGGTGCGTATAAAATATGAAATTAGTAGGAATGTTAGATTCCCCTTATGTTCGAAGAGTAGTAATTTCCTTAAAAGCAATGGATCTTTCATTTGAACATGAACAACTCTCTGTTTTTAATGATCTTGAAAAAATGAAAGCAGTTAATCCATTAATGAAAGCGCCAGCTTTAATTACCGATGAAGAGATATTGTTGGTGGATTCAACATTAATTTTGGAATATTTAGACAGAAAATGTGATCAATCGCTTTCTTTGTCACCAGAAAACATTATGGATTTTACACGGTCTCAGTATCTAATTGGCATAGCATTGACGTTATGTGATAAAGCAGTACAGCTTTTTATGGAATATAATCGTCGCCCTCCTGAAAAATTCTATCAAGAATGGGCAGATCGTATTGATGAACAATTACAGGCTGGTTTGGAATTATTGGATCATCATGTTATTGTCAATGATGCTGGTTATGTAATTGCTGAACGTGTGATGCAAGCAGATATTACAATTGCTGTTGCAATAAAATATATAGAAAAGAAACTGCCTGATCTTTATAAAAACAATGTATCAAATAAGTTAAAAACTTTTTCTACAAAAATGGAAGCTCTACCATTTTTTCAAAAATGTATGTTTTAAAAATTTTACTTCATAATGGATTAATAAAATGACACAAGAAAAAAAAATATTAACGTTGGCTGGTGATGGGATTGGTCCAGAAGTGATGGAGCAAGCACTTCATGTTTTGAATTGGGTGCAAGAAAACTCTGATTTATCTTTTTCAGTAGAGAAAGATCTTGTTGGTGGTGCTTCTATCGATGCGAATGGCGTGCCTTTAACCAAAGAGGTGATTGCCAAAGCAAAAGCAGCGGATGCTGTTTTGTTTGGTTCAGTTGGTGGGCCAAAATGGGATGGAATTGGTTTTGATAAACGACCCGAAGTCGGGATAATTGGTCTTCGGAAAGAATTAGGATTATTTGCCAATTTGCGTTCTGCGATTGTGTTTGATTCGTTAATCGGTGCTAGCACGGTAAAGCCCGAAGTTATCCAAGGGCTTGACCTTATGATTGTCCGTGAAAGCACGGGCGGTGTTTATTTCGGTGAACCTCGTGGTATTGAAACTTTGCCAGATGGAACACGCAAAGGGGTTAATACCGAAGTTTATACATCTGTTGAAATCGAACGAATTGCACGCGTTGCTTTTGAACTAGCACGTCAACGTCAAAATCGTGTTTGTTCTGTTGAAAAATGTAATGTGATGGAGAGTGGTCTTTTATGGAAAGAGGTTGTCACCGAACTTCACAAAAAAGAATATTCGGATGTTCAACTTTCTCATATGTTAGCAGATAATTGTGCAATGCAACTGGTTCGAAATCCAAAACAATTTGATATTATTTTAACTGGTAACTTATTTGGAGATATTCTTTCTGATTTAGCTGCGATGTTAACAGGCAGCTTGGGTATGCTTCCTTCTGCTACATTAGGTGCTCGGCAAGCTAATGGTGTTATTCCAGCCTTATATGAACCTATTCATGGCAGTGCTCCAGATATCGCAGGACAAGGTAAGGCAAACCCACTAGCTCAGATTTTATCGTTAGCAATGATGTTACGTTATTCTTTTGATCAACAAACAATCTCTGAAAAAGTTGTAAATGCTTGTGAAGCGGTTCTCAATCAAGGTCTTCGCACTCCGGACATAATGAGTCAAGGAATGAAATTGGTTGGGACAGCAGATATGGGTAAGGCTGTTTTAGCTGAGTTAAATAAATAAAAAAATTATAATGAAGGATTTAATAAGAAATTATTAGGTCTTTCAATTAATAGTTAAAGTAATATATCTTAACCATTTTTTGGAGTTTAATGATAACTTAATTGGAATAGATACATAGTATCAAATTATTTTGATTATTTTTTTTAATCTGTTTGTAAGCGTCTTATACCGTAACTATTGGATGTATAATTATTTCGTAAAAGCTTTTTTATGTCTATCAAGAATCTTATAAATTAAGTCTTACATTAACTGGTAGATATTTGAGAGAATAAATTTTTAAAACTAACATCAGTAGTAACAATAAAGTAATCATTTATCATTTCAAAAATGTATAAATAAGATTTTAGTTTTCATAAAGCAAAACGCTTCATTATAAATAACGAAGCGTTCAAAACATCACCAACTTACAAAAAATTTAGTTAGAAAATATGAAAATTTATTTATTTTCGTATCAAGTTTTATAAAGAAAAAACTAAAAGCCTTCGCGTTCTACGCGTTTACGTTCCATTTTACGAGCACGTCTTACAGCTTCTGCAGATTCACGAGCGCGACGCTCTGATGGTTTTTCGTAATGACGGCGTAATTTCATTTCGCGAAAAATACCTTCGCGTTGCATTTTTTTCTTTAAAGCTTTTAAAGCTTGATCAACATTATTATCTCTAACAAGAACTTGCACTTGGCTTTCATCCCCTGTGTGTTAAGTGAACATTAACTATATATATCATAAATATTTATAACTAGACAAAGTTATATACGCTATATTGTTCAAAAAAGAAATAGATTATTGTAATCTAATTACGTTTTCTAATTTTTTATAAAGAGATTTTTATTTGTATCGTCCTTTTCGCTATGATCCACCGATTTCAAAGCCTGGTGAAGAGCTTTTATTCTTGCGTGAAGAAAAGATTCGATTCATGCAAGATGTTTTGTTTTTTATTGATTGTGAACTTCATAATTCAACCAAACCTGTTTTACAAGAATATGGAATAGGGCATGCTCATCATAGGTTAATGCAGTTTGTATGTCATTGTTCTGGTGCCAGTGTCAGCGAGATTTGCAAACTGTTAGGAATTACCAAGCAAAGCCTAAATCGTGTTTTACGTGAAGTCATAGAGTTGGGCTATGTTGAATATCGCTCTAACCCCAAAGATCGTCGTAAGAAAGAGCTTTTTTTAACCAAAGAAGGCGTCAAAGTAGAAGAGAAATTATTTCAATTACAACGAAAACAATTTTTGCGAGCTTTTCGCGAATCACCTAATAATACATATATTGAGGGGTTTCAGCGTATTCTTTATGGTATGTTAAGTACAGAATCTAAACAATTATTGGAATTACATTCAAGTCAGAAAATAGATAAGGAAAAAGCATGATGGATGAGAGCATAAATAAAAACGACGACTCAGAATCTTTACATGTTTTAGTCATTGATGATGATCCGCGCCTGCGTCGATTGTTACAACGATATCTTAGTGAAAATGGTTTTCGTATCAGTGGTGCAGAATCTGCCAAGGAAGCCAGAGAAATGCTGGAGTTTTTACGTCCTGATGCTATTGTATTAGATGTAACAATGCCTGGTGAGGATGGCTTGCAATTAACCCATGCATTGCGTGAGGAGGGTAAGGATACCCCAATTATTCTTTTAACCGCCAGAGGGGAACCAGAAGATCGTATTGCAGGACTTGAAGCTGGAGCAGATGATTATTTAGGCAAGCCCTTTGAACCCAAAGAATTATTACTTCGATTACGTGCACAGCTACGCCGCTTACATCAGCCTATTGTTACGGATAATATAAGAGTAGTTAAGCTTGGGGATATGGAATTTGATCCAGTACGTAATCTGCTGATGCATAATAATGAGATTATTCATTTAACGGGTGGTGAGATTGCACTTTTATGTATTTTAGCTAATCGTCCTAATGAGATTTTATCACGTGAAGAAATTGTAAAAGAAATTGGGATGGAAGAAATTGGAGAACGAGCGGTAGATGTTCAAATTACTCGTCTACGGCGCAGAATAGAGGTTGACCCAAAACAGCCCAGGTTTTTACATACTGTCAGAGGAAAAGGGTATGTATTAAAACCAAGTTATTCATTATCTTAAGGATTATTAAGTGTTTGAATATTTTTTTCGTCATCGACGGCGCGTTTCCAAAGAACAAAAAATAGCTGTTGATCGTAAAGTGCGAAGGTTTTTGCCACGTTCTTTATTGGCACGTTCTTTGTTGATGATTTCATTACCTTTATTTATTACACAAGCTATTTCTCTAGAACTATTTTACGGAACTTTTTTAAGTACAGTTTCTCGTAGGTTAACAGATTCAGTTAGTGGAGAGATAAGTTTCATTGTTCAACAATATTCTACAACACAGTCAGTGGCATATCACTCAGCACTTTTGGATCAATCGCAGCAATCTTTACAATTAAATATAAAATGGCTGGCAAATCAGAGTATACAAAGTAAATCCAATTCTAATCCGATAATTTTAGGGCCTGTTGACGAGTTACTAGATCGAGGGTTAGATGATCGTCTTAGTGTCCCCTTTAAAACCGATTGGCACAGTTATAATGATCAAGTTGTGGTTTCTGTACAATTAAAACAAGGGGTTTTAGAGTTTTTAGTACCAAAGAAAAAACTGACTGCTGGTTCTGTATGGTTATTTGTCATTTGGATTGTCGGTAGTGCAATCCTTTTGTTTCTTATTACTGCAATATTTGCATGGGTTCAGTTTCGAGCTATTCGTCGTTTGTCTAAATCAGTTGAGAAATTTGGCAAAGGAAGAGATCCAGGAACATTACATCCTGTGGGTTCGAAAGAGCTGCGTAACGCTGCAGAATCGTTCAATGTTATGAGAGAGCGGATTCTTCGTTTTGTTAAACAAAGAACTGTCATATTAGCCAGTGTTTCTCATGATTTACGTACTCCTTTAACACGGTTACGGTTAAGTTTAGCTATGTTGCCGCAAAAAGGGATGATTAATGCTGAGGATCAAACTTTAGATATTGCAGAGATGGTTACAGATATCGAAGAGATGGAACAGATGATTTCTGGTTATCTTTCATTTGCACGAGGAGAGGGAACAGAAGAGCTTCAAATGACAGATATGGTGCAGCTAGCCGAAGATGTGGTAGCTGCGGCGTATCGATTGGGAACACAATTTTTATCTGCTGATATTCCTGCAAATATACCCGATATGATGGTCAGAGTAGGAAGTATACGAAGAGTTCTTGCCAATATTCTAGAAAATGCAAGACGTCATGGAGGGCAAGTCAGCTTTACTGTTAGAGAAAAAGATAGAGGAATCTTTTTTATAATTGATGATAACGGACCAGGAATTCCAGAAGAAAAACGCGAAAGTGTTTTTATTCCTTTTGAAACAGGTAATAGTCAGAAAGGAACAGGACTTGGTTTGGCTATTGCGCGAAATATAATCCAAGGTCATGGTGGTGACATTGAATTGCAAAACAGCCCACAAGGTGGGCTGCGCGTAATTATTTTTATTCCTAATTAAAGAAATATTATCTGATTGTATTGCCGGAACTTCCAATACCGCCAGCGGTATTAGGATTGCTAGCAAATGGTCCTGAACTATTGTTGGGCCCAAAGGTGCTGCCTAAGCCCATAGCGCTTAGAGGAGAATATTGTCCGATATTACCTAAAAGTTGTTGGAAAAAGTTTGTTTTAGTTCCAGGTGTTGGGGTAACTTCGGAAACCATTCCTACAGGTTTAGCATCTTTTTTTCCGAGATGTTGTATTTTTTGTAAAGTACCATTTTGATCAAAATATAATGACAATACTTCTTGTTTGGTAATTCCAGGATATGACAAAGGAACTAGTCGTGTCATCATAGAAATATAAATCCAGTTATTTGGATCAAACGTTGCATAAGCCGTAGGAGATCCTAATATATCAACAACGTCTGCTTTACTTGTGCTGCCGACTTGCAAAGATTTTAAATCTTCCTTACCAATAATGTTTCCTCGAGGAAGTGGTGGTGGGGAAAAAATAGAACAAGCAGACAAGGTCATTCCAATTGAAAGAATAGAAGCCAAACAGGCACCTTTTCTTGCTTTACGAAAAGAATGAAATCTTGATTTAAACGACGGAGCAAGAGGTTTCTTATTGAAGCATGGTCGCATGATTGATAAATATTCCTCGAGATTTGGATATAAAAAAAATACCTGTTATAAAAATGCGTATTGTAGTTTGAATAAAACTTCAACAAAAAAAAACATATGAAAGCATAAAAATGAAAGCATGTTGCGAGTTTTCAAGGAAATTACAGATCAGTCAGATTCAAAAAAAACCATTAATGATTAAAATTGAGGCTGATGAAGAGGAAAAAAAGGCTCTGGCAGAACGTTTTTCAATCCCTAAATTACATTCATTATGTTGTATTTATCAATTAAAATATTATCATGGTAGGCAAGTGCGTGCGAAAGGGGAAATAAAAGCATTGATCACACAAAATTGTGTTATTTCTTTAGAGGACTTCTTTGTTACAATTCATGAATCGTTCGAGCTTCATTTTATTCCTAACGATGATCTTAAATCAGAATTAGAGGAGATCGATGATCCAGATATCATTCCTTATGAAGGTGAAGTGATTGACTTAGGTGAAGTCACAGCTGAACAATTAGCACTATTTTTGGATCCATATCCGCATAAAGAAATTTCTGATAATCCTTTGATTATTAACGATAATGATGAGGATATTAATTCTACAGAAAGAGTGAAAGAAAATCCATTTAAGGTATTAGAGCAATTGAAAAAATTGAATTCTGATAAAAAGAAATGATGATTTTATACTTATCTGCTTGTCATTTTGAACAATAAGGGATATTAACCTTGATGAAAAGTAAAATTACAGACGATATTTCTTTATAACTTGCATAAAAGATTATTATCTGTTAGGAAACTCGTTTTAATTTGAATAGTTTAATACATATCGAACAATTTCAAAGTTGTTCGATAGTTGGGAAAGGTTAGGGGGGACTAATGGCTGTTCCTAAGAGAAAAACATCACCTTCACGTCGTGGTATGCGTCGTAGTCATCATGCATTACGTACAGAAGCACATGCAGAATGTGCAAGTTGTGGCGAGTTGAAACGCCCTCACCATGTTTGCAGTCACTGTGGCCATTATGATGGACGCGAAGTCGTTGCAGCTGGTAAAGCACTGAAAGTTGCTGTTCGTCAGTAGTTTTATAAGGAAACCCTGTAAAACATGTAATTTGATGAGATTAACTTTAACAATTGTAATTGTATAATTTTATTAGAGTAATGCTTTACAGGAGTAAGCTATAAATTATGAGCTCAGAAGCAGAAATTCCAAAAGAAGATCAATATGATCTCGTTATTGATGCAATGGGGGGTGATCAAGCCCCTGATATTGTTATCAAAGGATTGGATTTTACAGCGCTCCGTCATCCAAATATAAAAATATTATTGATAGGTGATGCAACAAAGATTGATCCTTTGTTGCATCAATATCCTAATGTTTCGGCTGTTTGTACAGTCAGGCACACATCTGTATCTATTCCAATGGATATGAAACCGACAACCGCTTTGAAAATACGGGATTCTTCTTTGCGTATGGCAATGGAAAGTGTTGCTAAAAAGGAATCTAAAGGTGTTGTGTCTGCTGGTAACAGTGGTGCTATGTTAGCTTTAGCTCAGATTATTGTCAAAACGATGCCTGGTATTGCTCGCCCAGCAATGGCTGCTATTAACCCAACAGCTAAAGGGGATGCAGTCATGTTGGATTTGGGCGCAAATGTTGCTTGTGATAGCCGTAATCTTGTTGATTTTGCTATTATGGGACATGCTTTTGCCAAAGCAGTTCTTGGGCTCCCGCATCCAACAATTGGTTTGTTGAATGTTGGTTCAGAAGAGTTGAAAGGTGATGAGCGTTTGCGCGTAGCTGCTGATGTTTTGCGCAATAGCCCTTTATCTGATCAATTTTATGGGTTTATAGAAGGCCATGACATTACTGCCGGAACCACGGATGTCGTTGTTACAGATGGATTTACAGGGAATATAGCGTTGAAAACAGGTGAAGGGGCTTTAAAGCTCGTCTTTCACTTGTTAAAGCAAGTTTATACTTCAGGCGTACGTGGCAAACTAGGTTACTTAATGGTTCGGCCAGGTTTAGAGCGTATGAAAGAATGGCTTGATCCACGCCGTTATAATGGCGCTGTATTTGTGGGGCTTAATGGGGTTGTGGTAAAATCCCATGGTGGGGCAGATGAAGTTGGTTTTGCATGTGCTGTTGATGTTGCGATGGATATGATTAGTCATGGTTTTCATGAAGAAATCTTGGCTGGATTGTCTAAAGTTAATGCTGCAAAAGATACTAATCAACAATCATAAATTATAGATAATCAAATCGGATTTTAGGATAACTAGATGGCATATTGTTCACGCTTAATAGGATTTGGTGGGTGTTTGCCAGAAAGAATTGTAACAAATCAAGAGTTATCAGAAACAGTGGATACATCTGATGAATGGATTCGTGAAAGAACTGGTATCCATCAACGCCATATTATTTCAGGAAATGAAACCTGTACATCTCTTGCTGTTAATGCCGCCAAACAAGCAATGGAATACGCAGGGTTAACTGTTGACGATATTGATGCGATTATCGTTGCAACTTGTACACCAGATCAAGTATTTCCAACAACAGCAGCAAGAGTGCAGCAAATTTTAGGAATTAAAAAAGGCTTTGCTTTTGATATTTCCTCTGCATGTGCAGGGTTTGTTTTTGGGCTATCTGTTGCAGATAATTTTATTCGTAATGGTCAAGCTAAAAATGTTCTTTTAATTGGTAGTGAGGTTTACTCACGTATATTAGATTGGTCAGATCGTAGAACATGTGTTTTGTTTGGTGATGGTGCAGGGGCTGTCATACTGAGTGCCGAAGAAATTCAAAATACGGCTAAACAAGATAAAGGCATATTAGGGGTTTATTTACATACGGATGGTTCTTATGGAGATCTTTTGTATGTTGATGGAATACCTTCGAGAACAGAAGATTCTTGTTTTGTAAGAATGCATGGTCAAGAAGTGTTTCGTCATGCTGTAACTAAACTTTCTGAAGTTGTAGAAGAAGCTTTGAAAGCAAACAACCTACAACACGAAGATATAGATTGGCTTGTTCCGCATCAGGCTAATTTAAGAATTATTGCAGGAATGGGAAAGAAATTACATCTTTCTTCTGACCGTGTGATTGTAACCGTTGATCGTCATGCAAATACGTCTGCGGCCTCAGTACCACTTGCTTTAAATGAAGCTGTGCGTGATGGCCGTATTCAAAAAGGCGATTTAATTGTTATTGAAGCTTTGGGGGGAGGATTAAGTTGGGGATCGTCCTTAATTCGGTTATAGGAAAAAAACCTTTAAAGCTGACTATGATTTTGTTAACAACTTTTAATTATTGATTATTTGATAAATTATGCAAACTTTGACACGTGCTGGATTAATAGAAAAACTTTATAGCCATGTTGGCCTTTCACGCAGTGAATCAGCCAAACTACTGGAAGATGTACTTGAAAAAATCATTTCAACTTTGGAAGGTGGGGATTCGGTTAAAGTAAGCGGATTTGGAACCTTTTCTGTTAGAAGAAAAGGTAGTCGCGTTGGACGAAATCCAAAGACTGGAGAAGAGGTGGTTATTGAACCACGATTGGTTTTAGCATTTCGTCCTAGCCAAATGCTAAAAAATAGTGTTAATGAAGGTATGATGAAGAAAGCTGCTCGAAAGGGTTAAAAGATGACGAATAGCACCTCTACTGTTTCTTCTAGCGAAGTAGAAGAAGAATTCTTGGATAATATCGAAGATAATTCTGATATAGAGGCAGAAGGGGTGACTAAGAAACACCCAGGTGCTTTTCGTACAATCAGTGAAGTAGCGGAAGAGATTCACGTCCCACAACATGTATTGCGTTTTTGGGAAACGCGGTTTAAACAAGTGCAACCCGTAAAACGTAGTGGTGGGCGGCGTTATTATCGCACCGAAGATATTTCTTTGCTACAATATATTTCAGAGCTTTTATATACTCAAGGGTATACAATAAAAGGTGTTCAACGTCTTTTAGAAGAAGATTTTTCTAAGTTTAACACCAAAAAAACTGATATAGATCTAGAGCTGCAAAACGAAAATGATATTGATGTCTCAAGCTCTATAGCTTCTCAAGAAATGCCACCAGAGCAATCTGAAGAGGCTGATATGAATGATGAAAAATTATCTCCAAAATCAGTAGCAAATACTTTGGAAGTCACACGCCTCAAAGAAGAAAATAAGCTTTTGATTTATTCTTTGAAAACTATTTTAAGTGAATTACAAGAGTTAAGAAAAATAATTGCTGCTGAATGTTAGTTTTTTGTTGATTATCGCCATATAGGTTGCTATATGGCTTTTAACTTGTCATTGAACGGGCAGTAGCGCAGCCTGGTAGCGCATCAGTCTGGGGGACTGGGGGTCGTGGGTTCGAATCCCGCCTGCCCGATATCGTTTAATGACTTATTAAATTAAAGACGCGTTTTTTTGCTTGTCGTCCAATTATACCATAACATCATTAATGCTGCCATGATTGCTGGCCCGATAAATAGACCAATCATGCCCCATGATTCTAATCCTCCTAAAATACCAATTAATACCCAAATAAAAGGTAGTTTCGTTGATCCTCCGATTAATGCAGGGCGAATAAAGTGATCTGCGATAAAGACAATGATACACCCTATCACAACAACACTGATTGCGGCGAAGGAGGAGACTTTTAACAGTGCAGTAATAGCGACAACTGCAATGGCAATTAATGGACAAAAGGGTACCATGGCAGCTATGGCTGTCATAATTCCAAACAGGGCTGCATGTGGAATGCCAACAAAATAATACGTAAATCCTAGAATAACCCCTTGACCTAATCCCACCAAAACCAGACCTGAAACTGTGCCATGAACAGAGGCAATCATTTGTTTGGCAATGTTTTCTCCTTGTTGCCCAAATAAACGTCGTGATCCAAGCAAGCATTGTTTTACAACGCTTTCTCCATCCTTAAAGAGAAAAAATAATGTGATGATAGCAAATAGAAATTGCAAGCCTCTGTGGAATAATTGCGTCCCAATTTGTTGAGTGACGTAGACACCATGACTTAGATGTAAGTTCGATAGCAAATTAGAAGCAGATTGTGGATCTGCAAGATTCTGATTCCACCAACTAATTATTGTATCTTGTGCAAAAGGCAAGTTTTGTAGCCATTGTGGTGGAGAAACCCCTTCATGACTGGCATGAATAATCCACTCAAATGATGCTTGTATATCTTTGGTAACTTCAACGGCAATAATCGTAAAGGGAAACATAAAAAGTAATGTAATTACAAGAGCGAATAGTAATGGCAATATAAAGTCTGGTCTTTTATAAGGCCAAATCTGTTTGACTTTGACATAAAGTGGCCAGCACGCAATGGCAAAGATAATACCCCAAATCAAAGACGGCACAAATGCACGAATAGTATATAAACCAAACAAGAATAAAATAATGGTTAAGCAAGTTTGGGCAATAGTTTGATTATGGATCTGTTCTGCACGGCTCAATTGTCGTGTAATATTCAGATCTGGATCTTTGTTATTAAGAGGCATAGTGTACCTTTAATTAAATTTGATTAGATTGTTTAGAATGAATCGTTAAAAGAGCAAACGCTTGAATAAAAGCAGCCTCTTTAAGGGAATCGTATCGTCCCGCCGATCCTCCATGCCCAGTATCCATATTAATTTTTAAGAGTAATGGAGCATCAGAGAGATTATGCTCTCTTAATTTAGCAATCCACTTTGCAGGTTCCCAGTAGGTTACCCTTGGATCAGTTAACCCACCAATAGCTAATATTGCAGGATAGTCTTGTTTCTTTATGTTATCATAAGGAGAGTAACTGGCAATGTATTTATATGCTTGTTCGTCTTTAATGGGATTACCCCATTCTGGCCACTCTGGAGGGGTTAAGGGTAGAGATGTATCAGACATGGTGTTTAACACGTCTACAAAAGGAACCACGGCCACGATCGCGGCAAATAGATCTGGACGCTCATTGGCAATATAACCCATTATCATTCCTCCAGCAGACCTGCCATCAGCAACAATATAGCCAGCTTGTGTATAGTTTTGTTCAATTAAATAATCAGCACAACATATAAAATCAGTAAAACTGTTTATTTTATTATATTTGCGCCCTTCTAAGAACCAATTCCAACCTTTTTCAGAGCCACCGCGCACGTGAGCAATCGCATAAATCCATCCTTGATCCATATAGTTTAGTGCATTATTCGAAAAAGTTGGATCAATAGCATAACCATAAGAGCCATACCCATAGAGTAAAACTGGTGTTCTACCTTCTAATTTTATATTTTTACGATATGTAAGTGTTATGGGAATTTTTACACCATCTGAAGCCGTCGCCCACAAACGTTTAGTTTGATAGTCTTTAGGATTATGACCAGAGGGGATTTCTTGAAGCTTAAGTGTTTTTTGTTCCCCTGTGCGCATATTATAGTGATACCAATGTCGTGGAGTAGTAGGGGATTGATAGCTGTAACGCAACCATTCGGATTGATTCGTTAAAGTTTTATCTATGGATAAAGTGAAAGCTTCTTCAGTGCCTAATACTGGGGTTTCTTCGCCTTCTTTATTGGTAATAATAAGGCGAGTGTTAACGTCATGGCGTTCCAAACGAATAAAATAATCTTGATAGGCAATCATATTCATAAGATATATTTGAGGATCATGTTCTACCCATGATTGCCAATAGTCAGAAGATAAGTTCGCTTGTGATAAATTTTGTGTGTTGGGTATGGGAAGGCGCATCAGTTTAAAATTATCTGCTGCGTCTAGGTTAGTTTTGATAATAAAATGATGTTGCCAGTCTGTTAACTCATATTGAATACCAGATTGGCGGGGCATAACGCAAATAGGATCAGCCGTTGGCGTTTTCGCAGAAATGAGCCAAGTTTCGTTTGTATCATGATCATTAGCTGTAATAAAAATCCAGTTATTAGAGAGGCTGCGCTCTAAAGAGAGGAAAAATCCAGGATCTTTTTCTTCATAGATTAATATATCATTTCCAGAGCAAAGTTCATGACGGTAGATTTTGGTGGGGCGACCATGTTCGTCTCTATAAATCCAGAATAGATAAACGCCGCAAGGTGAGAACGTAAATTGTCCTGCACAGAGAGAGATTGTTTGAGGTAAAAGCGTATTTGTATTTAGATCTTTGATACGAATATCCCAAATTTCAGAACCCTGGGTATCTTCTGCATAAGCAAGATGCTGATGAGTAGGGCTGTGTTCGATATAACCGACTTTGTAATAGTCTGTTTTTGTTGCTTGTAGATTAGGGTCTAGAATAAGTTGTTCGGCAGGACTATGAATAGATCTTCGGTAATAGGTTTTATATTCGTTTCCTTCTTCATAGTGAGAAAGATAAATCCAATCGCCATCTTCTAATTCTGGGCTATTATCTTTGGCAACAATACGATTTTTCATAGATTGAAAGAGGTTTTCTTGCAAAGGTTTGGTTTGTGCAAGATAGTTTTCTGTATAGTTGTTTTCTTGTATTAAATAGGTTTCTATTTCTTTCTTAAGATATTTTGGATTATGTAACACTTCTTGCCAATTTTCATCCTTGAGCCAAGCATATGCATCTGTGCGTTGATATCCAAGTTGTTCGATCTGCTTGATTTTCTTTGATGTTATTGGGGGCAAGAGTGATGTCATAAGAGGGGTTAATCCTTCAATAAATATAAATAAAATGATGTGAGAATAAAGATATTTAACTTTGTGTTCTTTATACTAGGATAATCCTTAATTGAAAATAAAACTATAATGATAAAGTGTAAGAAAATTGGTTAAAAAATTATATTTTTTGTTGTAAGTTGTATAGTTCTATGGTTGTTTTTTATGCCTACTTTATTAGAAGAACTATTATATTCTTCAATAAAATCAAAATGTAAAAACCAAGAAAGCTGTATGATGCGTTTGCACGAAATAACGCCATTTGAATGGGATAAAGCTTATTTTTTGAAAGTAAAAGTTCATATTATATAAATATTGATAAGATCATAGGGGATCAACCTAGAGTAAAACAAGATGTTTTAACGATATTAGTTGTTTTTACTAAAGAAGATAAAATCGTAAATGAAGACATTTTGAAGTTATTTGTAGTGACTATTATCATATAGGTTTGCTTCTTTTCTTTCAATTTTCTCCGCGTAAAACTGTGGATATCAATTTCTTTTTGAGTAAAGAGAAACTGAAAAAAGTATAATTATTAAAGAAATCTTGATGATCTTGGTAATTCAGTAAATGTTTTATATTACGAAATGACACCACAAAACGATTAATTGTGGGCAAATTGCCAAACTTTTTATCTTCGTGCAGCTGGCAGTAGAGTAGAAGAAATGCAGTGTGTGCTCGGTTTAACCAATTTAAATCAGGTTGTTTTATTTAATTCCAAGGTACATAAACAACTGAAATAGAATTTAGTTTATAGATAGAGTAATTTTGTAATGATTAGTATGCTAAAATTCTAATATTTGTTATAAGAAAAAAATTGGCACTTTGTAGAGAGTTAAAGAGAGATAATGGAAAATAAAAAAATACTTATCGTTGGTGCAGGCTTTTCTGGTGCGGTTATTGGGCGTTTGTTGGCCGAAGATGGATATGATGTTCATATAATTGATGAACGTAATCATACTGCTGGGAATTGTTACTCTGAGCGTGACGAAGAAACTGGGGTGATGGTGCATACTTATGGTCCGCATATCTTTCATACTGATAACGAAGAAGTTTGGAATTTCCTTAACCAGTATGCTGAAATGATGCCTTATGTGAACCGTGTAAAAACGACAGTAAATGGACAAGTATTTTCTTTACCGATTAATTTACATACGATTAATCAATTTTTTCATAAAACATTCTCACCAGATGAAGCAAAAGAATTTATTGCTGGTAAAGGTGATGTGTCTATAACAGAGCCAAAATCATTTGAAGAGCAAGCGTTGAAATTTGTGGGTAAAGAGTTATATGAAGCATTTTTCAAAGGTTATACTTTGAAGCAATGGGGATTGCATCCCTCTGAGTTGCCAGCTTCAATTTTAAAACGTTTACCAGTCCGTTTTAATTATGATGATAATTATTTTAGTCATAAATTTCAGGGTATGCCAAAGGATGGATACACTGTCATTATCGATCATATTTTGGATCATCAAAATATTACAATTTCATTAAATACCAAGTTTGATAAGGCAGACCAAACCAAGTATCGCCATGTATTTTATAGCGGTCCATTGGATGCTTATTTTGATTATCAATATGGACGTTTAGCTTATCGTACTTTGGATTTTCATAAATTCACCTATCAAGGTGATTATCAAGGTACAGCAGTGATGAATTATGGAGAAGAAAGCGTTCCTTATACTCGTATTACCGAGCATAAATATTTTGCACCGTGGGAAAACCATGGTGATTCAGTAATGTATAAAGAATTTAGTCGTTTATGTACAGAAAAAGATCTGCCTTATTATCCTATTCGTTTGGTTGGAGAGATGACACAGCTAGAACAATATGTTGATCTAGCCGAAGCTGAAAACAATGTTACTTTTGTAGGACGCTTAGGAACATATCGTTATTTAGATATGGATGTTACAATTGCAGAGGCTTTAAATACTGCCAGAATATTTTTAGAAAACATTAATAAAGATAGAGAAATGCCGGCTTTTACGGTGAAAATGAAATAATTATGATTTTTAAAAAAATGAACTTATTATCAAAGCTTTCAAAAGCTATATAGTTTTATTAAACTATATGATTACTCTTCAAATCCAACTTGGGGAGTAGTCAATGCTGCAGCAACAATTTTTGATATTTGTTCAAAAGTGCCGTATCACTGCTAAGTTTTAATGAGCACCGTAGAAAAACTTATATGAGTGCATTTGAAAAGTTTAAAGGTGAATTTGATTGGCTTGTATATTTAGATGTGGCTGTTCCAAATGGCGATGATGTTATATCAATCCGCATCAATTTGCTGTGTTGTGGCAAGAGCTATACAAAGATGAACCGTAGCAGCACAAGATTAGTCCTTTGCTGTTAAAAAGGATTACGCCTTTCTTAGTAAAGAACATTATATTGAATAATTAAACAGTAGAAGGGATATACATATATCTAATACTGGGATAGGTTTGTTTAATGCTTGTAATACAAGTGATCTTTATGAGCTAATAAAATTGAAGCGAATTGATGCTTTGTATGCTTATATTTATAAAATATAACATTAAACTTCACTTGAAATTGTAAAAAAAATCAAAGAAATTAAGTTAAATCAAAATAAGTTAAAAGAACGAGATGTAATGTCGGAAAATAATGCAATTCATGAAAACAAAGAAGACTCAAACCAAGCTTTTACTCCTACTAAGATAGAAAAGGTTTCAATTTATCAAGTCGATACATTTTTTTTAACTAAAGTCGTTGTTGATAAAAAGAATGGTAGGCTAGCTCATACCAGTTTGCATGATGGTTATGAGGATGTATTACCAGTAACATTTTTCACTATTGATAGCAAACCAGAGTATATTTTCTTAATTGTTTTAAATAATTTTATGCCTATCTATCAAGCTGGAGAAATAAGAGCTTCTAAAATTCTTGCATATAAAAAGGTAAAAATGGAGTCTGACGTTTTTGCACTACAAAACCCTCTTACTCTAAAAATTGTTACGTTTAAAGAAATAGCTGGTGATGACTTAATAGCGTACACAGAGTGTGATCGTGACTGGACTTTACAATGGGAAAGTTTGCAAATAATAAGTATTATGGATGTAATGGATGGGATATTGCTCGATATTGCTCAAGTAATTGTTGATTCTGATTCCAAAAAATCTGAAAACAGTGCATTAGACCCGGATTTATATGCAGACGCTTTTCTAGCGGGATTATCTACTCTTGACAGCGATCAGGCAAAACGTTTTTATATAGAAAACAATATCATAATATACCCATAGCTCCAAAAAGATCAAACATTGAGTTTATAAAATGATGCATAACAATGATAAAAAATTGCTGTGGTTTTTTAAAGATGGGGCTTTGGATTTGCCACCTTAGATTGCTTGATATACTTTAGTTATATAAGAGAAAAATTCTGAATGAATAAAAGAAGTTATGGATATTGCTTCATTATTTTTAAGTCAGAAAATGTAAAGTCCCATATAGGGTTTATTTTCAACACAGGCAAGGTTCTGTATATTTAGACACGGTAGAGAAATTTCTTAATAAATTCGAATAGATTTTGTTCATTTAACCAAAATAATATTTTCTAAATGCCACTATGATAATTACTGCCATGTTAATTAAAAATGTGTATAATTACCGATCAATAAAAATTAAAAAGCAAGCTATCAACAAATGACAAAAGTTAACGGTATTATTGAGTATGTACTAACCCTCTCTTGCCCAGATCGACCAGGAATTGTGTCGGTGATTTCAACAGGGTTATTTGAGGCTAAAGCAAATATCTTAGAATCTCAACAGCATGACGACCCATCAGGACGTTTTTTTATGCGGGTTGTTTTTGCTTTGCAAGATCACGATGAAACTTATGAATGGTTGCACGCGCGTATAGAGGCGTTAGCTTCTCAATTTAATATGACTTGGTCTTTACATAATCGCTCAAAACGTAGGCGTGTGATGCTGATGGTATCTAAAATGGATCATTGTTTGGTCGATTTATTATATCGTTGGCGGATAGGTGAGTTGCCGATTGATCCCGTGGCGATTGTTGCGAACTATCCAAAAGAGGAATATGCACATATAGATATGAAAGATATTCCATTTTATTATCTGCCAATTTCTAAAGACACAAAAAAAGAACAAGAGCAACAATTATGGGATATTATTAAGGAAACGCGCTCTGAGTTAGTGGTTTTAGCGCGTTATATGCAAATCTTATCTTCTGATATGGTTAAAAAACTACCTGGTCAGTGTATTAATATTCATCACTCTTTCTTACCTGGGTTCAAGGGAGCAAAAGCTTATCATCAGGCCTTTACGCGTGGGGTAAAACTGATTGGTGCTACGGCTCATTATGTGACCGAAGATTTAGACGAAGGCCCTATTATTGAGCAAGATGTTGAAAGGGTCAGTCATCGTGATGTGCCTGATGATTTGGTACGCAAAGGACGTGATATTGAACGTCGTGTATTGGCTAAAGCCGTTCGATATCATGTAGAAAACCGTGTCATTTTGAACGGAAGTAAAACGGTTATTTTTGCAGATTAATTAAAGTGATAATGGTCAGGCATCTTTTGATTTTTGCAATAATGCCTAACCATTAAAATTGAACAGTTTCAGACTGTTAATTTCGATTTAAATTTATAAAATATTTTTGATATAGTTGTATAAATGAACATTAAAATAAATGATGCTATAAAAGTAATTATTAAGTTAATACAAAATAAACAAATTAATTTATAATACCAAATCATATTAAAATCTTGGTCTATAAAATATAGAACAGAAGCACCAACTCCTTGCCCAGCATAGAAAAATATAGCTTTATTTCCTACGAAATTAAGAAGTGGTATTTTCTTGTTGGAGTTACAAAACATCACAAGAAAAATAGAAACCATTGAGGCTATTATATAAGGCAAGTTAGTAGGAAATTTTGAGGATTGCAGGTCAAAATCATTAGGGTGATAATAGATCATCGTTAGAAAAATACATAATGATAGTATGGATAAGAGAGGCCAGAAAATTTTTCCTCTATACTCGTAAACATAATAACCAAATAGCATGACTGAGGTATAAAACAATAATCCGTTTACACTTGATCCCATGAAATGAAGATTGATGCTGTATAAATGATTATAATGTAAAACATAGTAAATTATTGAGATCGGGATTAAAAATAGGCTTGTTTTTCCTATGGTTTGAATAAGACCACAAGATGCTATGAGTGCCGAGCAATACATAGGAACGAACCAATAAGATCCATCAATAACCCGCAATCTTGTAACGATTGCGCTATTTAAGGTTATTGATTCAAGAATATGTTGAAAATCAAAGTGTCCCAATATTAAATTAATAAAAATAACCACAAAGGTGAAGAAATAAATCAGTTTAAATATCTGTTTAACAGGATTAAGTCGTTGAGATAGACGAAGGGAAAATCCAGCTAAAAGAAAAAATATAGGAACATCAAAAAATAAAGCAATATTCCTCATATAATCTGGGATATAATGTCTGCCACTCCAAAATACGGTATGAATAAAAATGATGGATATTGTTGCAATACCTCTAAAATTATCCACACTTGCGTCTCTGTTTGAATGGATAGTTTGATTTTTGGTCATATTTTTTAAAAGCTTCGTTATCAGGTAAGTAAAACTCTTTTCTATTATTGTATGAATAGAAAAGATAAAGTGAGTGCTATATTTGGCTAGTTTTGCATAGAAGTTAGAGTTTATATCAAGGAAATAATTTTCCTCTTAACCCGATTTTTAATATTTGTGCATTGGCTGATTTAGCAGAAATAACACCCAAACGTAAAAATAAATCGATTAAAACGAGATTAATATTAAACTTAAAATCATTAGTATCGCAAACACGCCTATAAACATCTTCAATTTTCATTAACTCAAATCCGACAACTTCTCCGTCATTGGGTGTGGGTATGAAATCTTGCGGTAGCCATAAATCATAACAATATAAGACATCTCGACGCAAACCTTCAGGGCGAATCATGCTGTAGGTTACCATGCTAGTATATTGAGCCTGAATAATTAGCTGATGAGGAATATTAGCTTCTTCCTCTGCCTCTTTGGCTAAGGCACTTTGATGAGTATGTCCTGCAGGAATACCTCCAGCAACGATATGATCAAGTTTGCCTGGATCAAGACGCTTATGTGGGGATCGTTTAGCAACCCATAGGTAGATATTATCTCCATCCTTGAGCAGGCCATTCAGATGAACGCCTGTGCCGATAAAACCCAAAGGGGGTAAAACAGCACGATCAATTTGTCCGATGGGCTTTGCATGAGGAGAAGGATAAACGTCAAACAATTCATTCATAGTTTGAACAAGCTTATCTTGAATTATTTTTTGACCCAAAGATTCTAAACTTATTGTAGGGGGTAGAGTGTTAATTTGATCATCAGCTTTAAAGATACCATACTGATATAGGGTGTTTATAAACTCTGGTTTAACCCATCCTATAATTTGATCATTTGCTCTGAAAGGTAGAAAATCTTTGTGTAAATGTGCAGTATTACACTTTTCTATATAGTTTAATAATGTTTTAAAATCAGTGGCTTGCATTAATAACCTTTGTTATTACATGAACTGTAATGATTTAAATAATTTACAAGAAAGACGTTATTGTCTGTATTTAAATTTTATATTCTTCTAGTATATATTTTTTTACAACAATTAATAATTGAATATGTCAAGATACTCTAAATTCCTTTTTTCTGCCAAAGATAGTAATCGATCAGGCTGGTCAACTTTGCTTGAGCTTTTATCTTATCTGTGGCCAAAGCATCAACCCATGATGCGTTTACAGTTGGTTTTTGCAACTCTTTTAATGGTTATTGCCAAAGTATCTGCTTTGGGTATTCCGTATCTTTACAGTAAAGTTGTCGATGTTTTGTCTAAAACAGATGGGCAAAATTTAATTTATATCCCTTTATGGCTTATTTTAGGGTATGGGCTTATTCGAATTATATCTAGTCTATGCTCTGAACTCAAAGATACAGTGTTTGCCCCTTTGCGTTTTCGGGTAATGCGCACCATTACACTCAGATGTTTTGAGCATATGCATAACCTTTCATTAAAGTTCCATTTAAACCGTCATACAGGTGCTATTACCCGAGCAATCGAACGTGGAAGTGAAGGGGTAGAGACTATTTTAAGAGTGGGGGTGTTTAGTATTGTCCCGACCTTAATCGAAGCTCTGATGGTTTTAATTGTTATCGCAAATTTATATGATTGGCGATATACAACGTTAGTTTGCATTGCCATTGCAGCTTATTTTTTATTCACAATTTTATTTACATCTTGGCGTATTCAAATTCGTCGACAAATGAATGAAATTAATAACGAAGCTAATAACCGTGCTTTGGATAGTTTACTAAATTATGAAACTGTAAAATATTTTGGTAATGAAGCACATGAGATCAAACGTTATGACGAATCTCTTGCACGTTATGAAAAAGCTTCAATCACAACACAAATGACTTTAAATGGTCTCAATTTTGGACAGTCATTTATTATTGCAACGGCGCTTACCTCTGTGATGATCCTTGCTGCCCATGATATCGTGCAAGGTAAGTTTTCTGTTGGTAAATTTGTGCTGATTAATACTTATTTAATGCAATTATATCAACCATTAAATTTCCTTGGAAGTGTGTATTCAAACCTCAGAAAATCGATTGTAGATTTGGAAAATATGTTTTCTTTGTTATCTCAAGATTCTGAAGTCGATAATCGAGAGCATACTCAGCATTTACCAGCCAATTTATCCGAGGCTGGGCCTGCTAGTATCAAGTTTCGTGATGTTTATTTTGGTTATGATGAAGATCGAGAAATATTACACGGTATAAGCTTTGATGCCAAACCAGGGAATCAGGTAGCAATTGTAGGACCAACCGGGGCAGGAAAATCAACAATTAGCCGTTTGCTTTTTAGGTTTTATGATGTGAATTCTGGCTCTGTGATGATTGATGGTCAAGATATTCGTGAGTATACGCAGTCTAATTTAAGGGCTGCAATTGGCGTTGTACCACAAGATACAGTCCTCTTTAATGATACAATTGAATATAATATTGCTTATGGTCGTCTTGGATGCAGTAAAGAAGAAATAGAACATGCTGCAAAATTAGCACAAATTCATAATTTTATTCAAAGTTTACCTGATGGATATCAGAGTTACGTTGGAGAGCGTGGATTAAAGCTATCTGGGGGTGAGAAGCAGCGTATAGCGATTGCCCGAGCTATTTTAAAGAATCCTCGTATTTTAATCTTGGATGAAGCAACAAGCGCATTAGATAGTCGCACAGAGCAAGAAATACAGCAGGCTTTGGATAGTGTTGCCAAAGGAAGGACCGTCGTGACTATTGCGCACCGTTTATCTACAATAGTTCACTCTGATTTAATCCTGGTTATGATAGATGGTAAAATAAAGGAGCAGGGAACGCATGAATTCTTACTTGCAAAAAATGGTTTTTATGCCAGTATGTGGGCAATTCAAGCAAAACAATCTGATGAATGATTTTATTTTATAGAATTTTTCCAGATTTTGATGTAAATACACTTAAGACCCTTGACTAATACCGCAATTTTAGTCATTTAGAACATATTAAGTATTTGTTATTCTTGCCGAGCATTCGTGTGTCGGCTTTATTATCTGAGGATAAACGCATGTCTCGCCGTTGCCAAATTACAGGCAAAGGTGTGTTGACAGGAAATAATGTCAGTCACGCCAACAATAAAAGCCGCCGTCGTTTCTTGCCCAATTTGCAAGATTACTCTTTGTTGTCCGATATTCTAGGACAATCAATTCGTTTACGTGTAACAAACCATGGTTTGCGTACTATTGAACATAATGGTGGTTTGGATAGCTTTTTGTTAACAACACCGAATCGCAAACTTACAGAAGAAGCAATGGTGATTAAACGCCGTATTCTTCAAGCGCGTAATAAGAAAGAAGCTGTTACAGCTTAATTCTTTACTTAAAACTTTATAGAAAAAAGCCCTCTTTAATAATTATTTATTGAGAGGGTATTCTTGTTTATTATCGATTTGATACGAATATCTTGAATCTTATTAAAATATCGTATCTTTCATCGTTTGTGGAGGTTTTCCTTTGTCCGCCCAGTCTGAACTTTCAAAAATCCGTAATATAGGTATTACCGCACATATTGATGCAGGTAAAACAACAACAACTGAACGTATTTTATATTACACTGGTGTTTCTCATAAGATTGGTGAGGTTCACGATGGAAACACCACAACCGATTACATGGATCAAGAACGTGAAAGAGGGATTACAATTACCTCTGCTGCGGTGACTTGTGAATGGAAAGATCATCGTATTAACATCATTGACACCCCAGGCCACATCGATTTTAATATCGAAGTAAATCGTTCTTTGCGTGTTCTTGATGGTGCTGTATTCGTTATTGAAGGTGTTGCTGGTGTTCAGCCACAATCTGAAACGAACTGGCGTTTAGCTGATCGTTATAATGTTCCACGTGTAATTTATATTAATAAATTAGATCGTACGGGTGCTAATTTCGATTATGCATTCAGCACATTAAAAGAAAAATTAGATATTATTGCAATTCCATTGCAATTCCCAATTGGAGCTGAAGAAAATCTTCAAGGTATCGTTGACCTTGTAGAAATGAAAGCATTGATCTGGGAAGGTGATGAGCTAGGCGCGAAATTTAACGTTGTAGAAATTCCTGAAGAGTTAAAAGAAAAAGCTGCTGAATGGCGTCAAAATTTGCTAGATACAGCGCTAGCTGTTGATAATTCAGCAATGGAAGAGTATTTTGAAAACGGTGATGTTTCTGTTGAAGTTCTAAAGAAATGTATTAAAAAAGGTACAATTTCTGGTGAATTCCGTCCAGTAGTTTGCGGTTCTTCATTTAAAAACAAAGGGGTTCAACCTTTGTTAGATGCAATTATTGATTATTTACCAGCTCCTGATGATGTTGAAGGTATTCGTATTGCACCTCCAGAGGATGAAGAAGTTGATGAAAACACATTGCCAATTATTCCTGTTGATCCAGATGGAAAATTTGCAGGCCTAGCATTTAAAATTATCAATGATAAATATGGTTCATTGACCTTCGTTCGTGTTTATCGTGGTGTATTACGTTCTGGTGATACAGTGTTGAACACAACACACGGTCATAAAGAGCGTATTGGTCGTATTTTCCAAATGCATGCTGATAAACGTCTTGAACTTAAAGAAGTTCATGCAGGTGATATTGCTGCATTTGTTGGATTAAAAGATACAAAAACTGGTGATACGCTGGCTGATGGTTCTGATCCTGTTATTTTGGAACGTATGCAATTCCCAGTGCCTGTTATTGACATTTCTGTTGAGCCAAAAACAAAAGAAGCAGTGGAAAAAATGACACTTGCTTTACAAAAATTGGCTGCTGAAGATCCATCTTTACAATTGAAAACAGACCAAGAAACCGGACAAACCATCCTTTCTGGTATGGGTGAGCTTCATCTTGACATTATTATTGATCGTTTACGCCGTGAATATGGTGTTGATGCGAATATTGGTGCGCCTCAAGTTGCTTATCGTGAAACGATTACTCAACCTCATACTGAAATTTATACCCATAAAAAGCAATCTGGTGGTGCTGGTCAGTACGCTGAAGTAAAAATTATTTTCGAACCTACCGAACGTAATGAAGGTATTATTTTCGAAAATAAAATTGTTGGTGGTTCTGTGCCAAGAGAGTATATCCCAGCTGTTGATAAAGGGATTAGAAATCAGGCATCTTCTGGTGTTCTAGCTGGCTTCCCAACAGTTGACTTCAAATTTACGTTGGTTGACGGTAAATACCATGATGTCGACTCTTCTGCATTAGCGTTCGAAATCGCTGGTAAAGCATGTTTCCGTGAAGGTATGAAAAAAGCTGGTCCAGTTATTCTTGAACCAATTATGGATGTTGAAATCACCACACCAAATGATCACGTTGGTGATGTGGTGGGCGATCTTAACCGTCGTCGTGGTATGATACAAAATCAAGAAACAGCAGGCAGCACCGTTATGGTTCGTGCTTATGTTCCTTTGAAAGAAATGTTTGGTTATATTTCTGATCTACGTTCTATGACCAAAGGACGTGCATCATTTACAATGCAATTCCATCATTATGATCCAGTACCTCGTAATGTTGCTGATGATATTATCAGTCAATCTGCATAAAAGATTAAATTGATAGTTTAATTAAAAGCGAATGCCTGATTGGTATTCGCTTTTTTTATGATTACTTAATTTTTTAAAAATAGATAATATCAGCTTTAAGTTAAAATATGAATATCAAGTGATTTGATGTCTCTGAAGGGCTTCGTGAAAGCCTTGCTGTTAGTGTTTTATTGAGTTCATCTCGTTGGACTAATAATCGTCCATTTATTGGTGCTTATTTAAGAGTTATGTATTTTTATTATGTCAGGATTTATTCTGTCATATGTGCATTCTTCAGGAAGTTTTATAAAGTATTTTCTTACCAGATTAGCTTGATTGTGGCTATTGATGTTCGTTTCGACAGTTTAGATGGTTTTGTTCTGTAAATATAACCAAAATCATGGTAATTATGTTGCAAGCTCTGATGTATTTTATATTATTTTCTACATTACTAATGTATTATAACCCTGTATAGGTTCAACTAACTCTATCGAAAGCCTTTATTTCTATACTTATTTGTTCAATTTGTTTTGATTTAACAAAAAATTGGTTTTTTAAAGATACTAAAATTAATTTTTCTCTATATTCGCTTTGCTTGCATTAGTTGTATATTTTATTGGTGTTTATGTTCAAACGCATAGTGTTTTAGGCTATTTTTATATAATAGCTTTCATACCATTAATGTTTATAGATTTTCTTTCCCACGAAACATTTGTACATAAGCTTCAAATTTCTCGTCTTTTGGGATATATCAATTTTCCGCTTTATTTATTGCATAGTTGTGTTGTTATTATAGGATCCACGTATCGAAGTAATTTTTTTACTTTTAACAATTACTACTGGAGCTACGGTTTCTATTTTTATAGCTTATATTTAAGCAAGTTATGTAGATTTTTATTTATATCCATATTTCAAAAAACAGATTAATAAACTTTTTTTTGAAAAATTTAAAAAAGCTGCTTTATTAAACAAAAACAGCTTTTATGAGAATCTAAGTATTCGGATTATTATACATAATTTCTATAGCTTTTTTGTATAGATATAAGATGATTAGTGCACCTACGACAGAGAATATAAACCCTGCCTTTTCTCCATTATGGTATATATTTAAAGCTTGCCCTAGCCACGTTGCAAAGCTAGATCCTGCAATTCCAAGGATAATAGTTACGATAAATCCACCAGGTTGTTTGCCTGGCATTAACAATTTAGCAATAGCGCCTATAATAAACCCTATTATGATTGCCCCAATGATTGACATTATTATTCCTTTTTATTTTGTTATCAGTATTAATGATAAAGATGTACTAAAATTAGATAAAAACAATATCTAAAATAAAAAATTAACCAAAAGCGTGTAATCGATGAATTAAAGCAACACTTATTTCACGGATAAGATCAAAATTCTTTTGAATGGGTTTGAAAATCTGACGATCATCCATTTCATAAGCGCCTTCATTACGTGGAGCTTTTGGTTCATAAAAATAAAGATCAGAAATATGTTCTCCTGCTTGGGGAAATACATGTAATAATAAATTTAAAGCAGTTGGGATTTCTAATGATAAAATTTTTGTTTCCAATGCCTCTCTGCTAAATTCATGATAAGGGGAGAAATAAGGAATTTGTGTTGAAAGCATCCAAATTTCTTCAATGACCGTCAAGCGTATAGCATGAAGCAATATTTCTTTAGCATCCATAGAAGGAGCTTCTTTCCAGATGGAAAGCAAAGTAATATGATCGCCCTGAACCCGATGAAAAGTAGCTTGGGTACTAGACCATAAGTCCATTCTTCGAAGGCCTTTAGCTAATGACAAATAGGATTCTTGTATATTAGGGTTGTCCTCAGAACTTGCTCTATCCAACCAAATTCCAGGGTCAAGCATATATATAATTGCTCGTAATACTGCTGGATTTGAATGTTTTAATGCATGACGTGCAAAATCTAGTGAACGTCTAAAGCGAGGACTATTTCTTAACATATCTTGAAAGGTTTCAGGATTAGCTGATGCTGCTGTTCCTAAACCTTGTAAGGTATTCGCGCACCATCCAAGCTGTTGTAGGATTGCATTATTAGGAATAGCCCTTAGCTCTCTTGGTTGTTTTATGTGTGTAGAGCTAGCATAAGCATCGCTTTGTCTAACTGCAGCTCTAGAGCCAGTGCGATCAATCATGGCAGGGCCAAAGACACTCAGTAAAGTTCCGTATCCTTTATCTTTGACTAGGTCTTTCATTTCTGAACTGATGGTAGAGAAGAAATCAGCACTGAAATCAGCTTCTTCATAAATTGGATCATGTTCATCCAGTTCGAAATTATACACATGCTTTGCGATAATACTGATTGTGGCATTTGCTAATGCTTGAGAGCCAAAGAGTAGATACCCATCACCACCTTGAAAAGCAGTTTCTTGACGTGTGGATATACCATTTTTTTTGAAAAATAATTGTGTGTTTTTAGGAGAAAGATATTCTAGGCGATCCTCCATACTAAAGGGGTGTCCGCCTCGACCCATGCTTTCACCGTGGGTATCGAAAAGAACAATTTCGACGTCTGTTAAATCATATTTACTCAAAAGAGCTGCAATTTTACGACGTAATCTTTCAATCTCATAGGTCGCAGCAATCTGCCCTACAAATCTTCCAGAATCTGAATATCCGAATTGCAAACACAACTTGCCTGTATTGCGCAAATATTCTCTCCAATGAGAGGAACGAAGTGCTTGTTCTATAATATTAGAGCCATGTTGTAACGCCGCATCTGTTTCGAATAAAGGTGAAATTTCTATTTGTTTTTCAATTCCAAATAAACGGGCCAACCATAATGCAACGAGTAAAGTATATCCATTTTCAGTTTCAGCGATTAAAAAGCGAATAGGGGTTTTAGTATCAATATGTTTAATAATTTGTGTTAACAACATCATTAACGTACTGGCAGATGCTTTTTCAGTTAACAAAGAGCCAAAATCAACAGGAATTGCTGAAACATGCCCCAATGCAGTGTTAATAGTATTGAAAAGGGTTCTCGTATGAGAGCGATTATCAGGATTGCTGGTAATTCCCAAACGTTGACGTGCCATATTATGTACTTGGACAGAATTTAATCTTACATGTGTGTGTGACAGGCTTAAGCCGTGGCTAATAAAACCAGCACGCGCTATTAATAAATCAATTTTATGATTTTCATCGACTTGCTTTAATGCTTGATCAAAAAAAGGTATTAAATCATCTGTAGAAAGCAGTGCATCTTGCCGATTTTCGATAAGAACTCTGGCAAAATCAGAGAATTGATCAGGATCAGCACTGGTGGGGCAAAGTTCTCTTTGATTTTTAACGGTTTTTAATGCCAAAGAAACATGTTGTTTTAGATCTTCTACTCCATTAGCAATAGGTTCAAGTTGATAATATAAACGCTGTAATTGTAACTCTTTCATCTGGAGACGGATATTTAAACTGTCCCACCAACCAATATCAGTTCGTCCATCAGTATCATATCCAACCCAGCTGCTGAGTAAAATCGAACATGGTGTTAGTGTTGTCCAATAATCAGGCCAGTGTCTTTGTGCAGCATCGAATAAATAACGATTAAACATATCTAACGCATTACGAGCACGCTCTATGGCATGAATTGCCAATCCTAACTCTTCTTTCAAAGTTGGAGGTGCTACCCTGCGATGTGTAGAGAAAAAGGGCACCTGAGTTTCTTTAGTAATGGGATGACTGGCCATATCAGCAAGGGCCGTGTAAACAGCATTGGCAACAGAAAATGTTGGATGAGCTGTGAATACAGCTGCAAATTGGCTTTTTTCAACTAGTTGTTTAAAACACTCAAAACTTTCAGCTGTATTAGTCTCATGTTTTATTGTCGCTTGCTGAACAATATTTTGAACAATAGTGTCAATTCGTTCATGAATAATTTTTTTTTCTGGATTATTCACATATTTTTGCAAATGAATAGCATGGGATAGGAAAGCAGAATCCCTGAGTTGTTGAATAATTTCTTTTAACACATCAAATGAGAGCTCTCCTGATTTCAACTGTTGTTTAATTTTTTGTGATAAAATTAAAACGGGATTTTCTGTAGGTTCATGATTATGTTTAGACATCAACTGAGTTGTTAAGGTAACTAATTGATCTAACATATGAGAAGATGCTGCTGATGTGTTATTCATAATTAAATAATCCATATGATAATAAAATAATTTTGATATATGGTATTTATGATTGATTATTATGGTTAAAATGAAAAGATAAAATTCTATTTTAGTTAAAAAAATGCAAGAAAAAGCAAAGACTGTGGAGAAAATACCTGAGGCAGAGCGCATAGCTTGGCAAGCTTATGTTCACTATCGTCGTATAGCAACAGGGCTATTGATGATGATGGGCGTGCTTACGTTTTTAGGCTATTTGTTACCTTATTATGGAATTATCAAAGATAGTTTTTTACTTAACGTTATGCGTACAGGAACTCAAGCAGGATTTATTGGTGGGTTTGCAGATTGGTTTGCTGTAACGGCATTGTTTCGTCACCCAATGGGTATTCCTATACCTCATACTGCGATTCTTCCAATGCAACAAAAACGATTGGGGCAGGGGTTGGGGCGTTTTATTACGCGTTATGTGTTTACAAAGGAAGAGCTTACACAAACCTTAAATAAAATTGATTTCCCTAGTATTTTAGCACAATATTTATCTAATCCTGCGAATATAGAAATTTGTAGTAATATTATTTTAAAATCAGTTCCAAATATGTTGGATCGTTTTGAAGATGGTCGGGCAAGTAATTTTATTGGTCGGATATTTTCGCGTTTATTAAGTGGTGAGTCACTTTCTCCTTTGATGGTTCGTGCTTTGCGGACAATGGTTGACAATGAACATCATCAAGAAGTGGTTTCTTTTTTACTCGAAATTATTAAAAAGAATTTAAAAGAAAAAGAGCAAGATTTTAAGGATATAATTCAAGACAGGGTGCGCGAACAAGGGGGACGTTTTTTAGGCTGGATGATTGGCGGTTCCATTGCCAGTAAAGTCTTAGTTGCAGTGAGTAAAGAGATGGATCGTATAGACCCTCAAGATTCAGATCTTCGTCATGGTGTTGCTGAATGGATGAAAAAAGAGATTGATAAATTCGAGACTAACCCAGAACGAGGCGAAAAAATTTCTGAAGCATTAAAAGTTTTTGTTGATCATGAGAGCGTGCAAGAGTGGCGTGAAGATATTTGGCAAAAAATACGTTTGATGGTTGAGGAAGATCTGGAAAATAATGAAGGTTGGATGAAAACCTTAATAAATGACACGTTGACCTATCTGGCAACACAATTACGTGAAGACCCAGTTGTTCGTGAAAAAGTTGTAAATACGATTCAAAGCGCTGTAATACGCTCTTTGCCACATACACAAGAATGGTTGATTCGTTTTACAGAAACGGTAGTGGCAGGATGGGATAGTAATGCACTTGTTGCTCGTTTAGAAACTCGTGTAGGTAAGGATTTACAATACATACGTATTAATGGTTCTGTGGTGGGATTCCTTGTCGGTATAATATTATATTTATTTCTATATTTATGTTTTGGGCATACAAATTAGCACGTATTTTGTTAATTTTATAAAAAAATCTTTTAAAACTCTTTTAAATGGACTAAAGTAGTCCTATATAAAAAAGATGTTTAACATTAAACTGTCATTCAGTTTATTTTTAAGATTGAAACATGATCTAATGCTAAAGATATCAAAATTAACAGATTATGCCACTATTCTCTTAATACATCTTTCCAGGTTTAAAAAACCTACGTCCTCGTCTGTGCTAGCCACTGAAACGGGTGTTCCAGAACCGACAGTAGCCAAAGTTCTTAAAATGCTGACACGTGCATCTTTAGTTAAATCATGTCGGGGCGCAGGAAGCGGTTATAGTTTATCATTCCCTTTAAAGGAAATAACACTTGCACAAGTCGTTGTTGCGATTGAAGGCCCCATTGATTTGGTAAATTGTGATAAAGATAATTGCAGGTTAATTGCTGAGGAGTGCGAATTATACGGAAAATGGGAGGCAATTAGTTTTCAGTTACGTAATGTATTTGAAAATATTACAATTGCAGATTTGCAAGATAAGAAATCCATGACTCATTCATGTTAAAATTATTAAAACAAGATAAAAGTATTCAAGAAACAAGAGTGATACAATGACCAAACTAACTCAGGATCCAGCATTATTAAAACAATTAGAAACGAATACCTACAAGTGGGGATTCGAAACTCAAATTGAAATGGATATGGCTCCTAAAGGATTAAATGAAGATATTATTCGGTTAATTTCTGTGCGTAAAGAAGAACCGGAATGGATGTTGGAATGGCGTTTAAAGGCTTATAGATTGTGGTTGACCATGACGCCCCCTGATTGGGGTAAAGTTAATCATCCCAATATTGATTTCCAAGATTTACATTATTACGCAGCTCCAAAAAAGAAAAAAGGGCCAAAATCTTTGGATGAAGTTGATCCAGAGCTTTTAAGAACTTATGAAAAACTCGGGATTCCTCTTAAAGAGCGTGCTATCTTAGCAGGTGTTGAAGGGGCAGAGGAAATGTCTGATGTTCGTGCGCCTATTGCTATTGATGCTGTTTTTGATAGTGTTTCTGTAGCGACAACTTTTAGAGAAACGTTGTCGGAGGCTGGTGTTATTTTTTGCCCTATTTCTGAGGCGATCAAGGATTATCCAGAGTTAGTTAAAAAATATTTGGGCAGTGTCGTTCCGCAAGGCGATAATTTCTATACCGCATTAAACTCTGCTGTTTTTACGGATGGATCTTTTGTTTATATTCCAAAAGGGGTGAGATGCCCGATGGAATTATCAACTTATTTTCGAATTAATGCTAAGAACACGGGACAGTTTGAACGTACTTTGATTATTGCTGATGATAAAGCGACAGTATCATATCTTGAAGGATGTACAGCACCACAACGTGATGAAAATCAACTTCATGCGGCGGTGGTTGAACTGGTTGCTATGGAAGATGCCTTTATTAAATATTCCACTGTACAAAATTGGTACCCAGGAGATAAAGACGGTAAGGGTGGTATTTATAATTTTGTGACCAAAAGAGGTGTTTGTCGTGGCGATCGCGCCCGTATTTCTTGGACACAAGTAGAAACAGGTTCTGCTATTACGTGGAAATATCCATCTTGTATCTTGCAAGGCGAAGGATCTATTGGTGAATTTTACTCGGTTGCGGTAACGAATGGTCATCAACAAGCCGATACGGGAACAAAGATGATCCATATAGGGCGTAACACACGTTCGACAATATTGGCCAAGACAATCAGTGCGGGCAAGTCCGATAGCACATATCGTGGTTTGGTAAGAATGTTGCCCAGAGCCAAAGATGCACGAAATTTTACAGAGTGTGATAGTTTGTTAATTGGGGATCAATGTGGTGCCCATACGGTGCCTTATATTGAAAGTCAAAATAGCTCTGTCAAAATAGAGCACGAGGCCACGACGTCCAAAATCTCTGAAGAACAGTTATTTTATTGTCAACAACGCGGCCTTTCGCAAGAAGAAGCGATTGGGCTGATTGTTAATGGTTTTTGTAAAGATGTATTAAAAGAACTTCCAATGGAATTTGCTGTTGAAGCACAACAGCTTTTACAAATTAGTCTTGAAGGAAGTGTAGGGTAAATAAAAGATGAATAATATTTTAGAAATCAGAGATTTACATGCTTGTGTAATGGATGAGACTGCTGAAAATAGCTGTAAAGAAATTTTAAAAGGTGTTAATTTATCCATTCCTGCAGGAGAAACCCATGTGATTATGGGGCCAAATGGTTCTGGAAAATCGACTTTATCTTATGTGTTGTCAGGACATCCCAGTTATAATGTAACCAAAGGATCAGTAACATTTAAAGGACAAGATTTGTTAGCATTGTCTCCTGACGAGCGTGCAGCAGCAGGATTATTCTTGGCATTTCAGGCACCTATTGAACTTCCTGGTGTGAATAATGCCAATTTTCTCAGAACCTCTGTAAATTCAGTGCGTAAAGCTCGCGGTGAAGAAGAACTGGATCCTGTTAATTTCTTAAAATTGATAAGAGAGCTTTCTAAAAAGCTTTCCTTCTCAACTGATATGTTAAAGCGTAATGTAAACGTTGGGTTTTCTGGTGGGGAAAAAAAGCGTAATGAAGTCTTGCAAATGACATTATTACAGCCCTCTTTTGCGATTTTAGATGAGACGGATAGTGGTCTTGATATTGATGCGCTGCGTATTGTTGCTGAGGGGGTTAATGGGCTGCGTTCTCCTGAGTTCTCATCTTTGATTATCACCCATCATCAAAGACTACTTGATCATATTCAACCTGACTATATTCATGTCTTGGCCAAAGGACGTATTATTCATACAGGTGGACCAGAGCTTTCTCGTCAACTAGAAGCAGAAGGATATGGCCGCTTAGTTGGAGAAGCTGATGCCTAATCATTCAGAAGATCATAATTTGAAAGGGCTTGAATCTCTTTTATCCCAAGTAAGGGGAAAAGAGATGAGTGCTGATCAAAAAAATGCAGTGGCTTTTTTAACCGATAATGGTTTACCCACACGTCGAGCAGAGATTTGGAAATACACGGATCTTAGATGGGTAAATCAGCATGTTTTTACGCAGCCTAGTCAAGTTGAGCACAAGAAAATTCAAACATGGTTGGAAAAAAATATTTTCGCTTCTGAAGCTTTATTTAAATTACCGCGTTTAATTTTGGCTAATGGTCAAATTATCGAAGAATTTTCTACTTTTTTTCATAATTCAGCTTGTGAGCTTGAACTAAAAGATTATGTTTACGGTAATTTAGGACAGCCACAAAGAGATGTTATAACTGCTCTTAATTATGCTATGGGCAAGCAAACCATTCAATTAAACGTTCCAAAAAACCAACACGGTGGCACAATCTTGCTGATTCATCTCGGATATGGAGATCAATCTGGTTTGGCTTCTTTTCATTATCGATTAAATATAGAGTTACAAGAACAATCTCAACTTTCTGTAATTGAAATGAACGCTGGAAGTGGAGAGTATTTTACAAACCCAGTTTGTGAAGTTAAAGTAGGATCTGGTGCTAATTTTGAATATAATAAATTAGTTAATTCTTCTTTAGAGAGCTTTAACTGTTCAAATCTCTATGTAACCTTGGCTGATCATGCTAAATATCGACAGTTTTTAATTTCTAAAGGTGCTAAGTTCTCTAGGCAAGAAGTCTACATGGATCTTCAGGGTGAATGGTGTAATGCTTCGTTCCAAGCAGTACAAAATTTACATGATAGACAACATGCTGATATAACCACTGTTTTTTCTCATCTTGTGCCGCATTGTCAATCTGATCAAAATGTAAAGAATATTTTGTCAGATCAAAGTCATGGTGTTTTTCAAGGTAAAGTCTTTGTGCACCAAAAAGCTCAAAAAACAAACGCACAGCAACAAAATCAGGCGCTACTACTTTCTGATCAAGCCGAAATTAATACAAAACCTGAACTAGAGATTTATGCTGATGATGTAAAATGCTCGCATGGGGCAACAGTCGGAGCTTTGGATGAAGATCAGCTTTTTTTCTTGATGGCCAGAGGAATACCTTATGATCAGGCCAGAGAGATTTTAATTAATGCTTTTGTGGCTCAAGCTGTTGAAGAAATTCATGATCCTATTGCCAAAGACTTGTTCAAGGAGCAATTAGGTGTTGAAGTCGTAGAGGATATTACATAATGCAAAAATCAGTTGGTTTTGACGTAGAGAAAATTAGAAATGATTTTCCGATATTACAGCAAAAGATTAATGGGAAACCTTTTGTATTTTTAGATAGTGGCGCATCCGCACAAAAACCTATTCAGGTGATTGAAGCAATGCAGAAGTCTGTTTATACGCAATATGCCAATGTTCATCGTGGGGTTTATACGATGAGCGAGGCAATGACCGATCAATATGAAGCTGTACGTCAAAAAATAGCTGATTTTATGGGAGCGTCTTCTGCGGAAGAAGTGGTTTTTACTAAAAATAGTACCGAAGCAATTAATTTAGTTGCTTACTCTTTTGGTTCTTTGTTAAGTCAAGGGCAGGGTGTTGTCATTTCTGAGATGGAGCATCACGCTAATCTTGTGCCCTGGCAAATGCTCAGAGATCGCTTGGGGCTGCACTTATTTGTAGCGCCTATTACTGATCATGGTGACTTGGATTTAATTGCTTTAGAACAAATTCTGCTTGAAAATGATATTGGGATAGTTGCAATTACGCACATGTCTAATGTTTTGGGAACGATTAATCCCATTAAAATGATCGCGTCAATGGCGCATCAACATGGGGCAAAGATCCTTATTGATGGCAGCCAAGGTATTGTACATCAAAAAGTGAATGTCCAAGATCTCGACGTGGATTTTTATACTTTTACAGGACATAAGCTTTATGGTCCGACAGGTATTGGAATTCTGTGGGGTAAAAAAACGCTTTTGGAACAAATGCCTCCTTTTATGGGTGGGGGGGATATGATTGAGCGTGTTACTTTTGAAAAATCAACATGGGCTCCACCTCCTGTCAGGTTTGAAGCTGGAACACAGCCTATCCTGGAAGTGGTAGGGCTGGGTGCTGCTATTGATTATGTATTGTCTATTGGATATGACAACATAATTAATCATGACGAGCAACTGGTAAATTATGCTCTAGAAAAAATGCAGGCAATTGAAGGTATATCTATCTTAGGTAATCCTGAAAAGCGTGGTGGTGTTATTGCATTTACTATGAATGATGCGCACGCACATGATATTGCGACTTTATTAGATCAAAATGGTATTGCTGTAAGAGCTGGGTCACATTGTGCCGAGCCTTTATTGCATCGGTTACATCATACCAGTGTTGCCAGAGCCAGTTTTGGTATTTATACAAATTTTCAAGAAATAGATGTCTTTATCGAGACATTAAAGCTTGTTCAACAGATGTTTATAAAATAAATTTCATTTCTTACTTGTTTTATGATTATCTCATTATTATTTATTATTGGTGTCTGAATGGAAAATAACTCAATAACATCAACGAATTTGCAAGAGGTTGATTCTTTGTCTGAAAATATGCAACCAAACACAAATCAAGCGGAACCTCAATCTGTTGTAGAGGTATGGACACCAGAAGACACACAGGTTAATAGTGAAAATACAACAACAGAGTCTGGTGAGATTAATGAAAATGCAGTAATTGATGCAATTTCTACAGTTTATGATCCAGAAATTCCTGTTAATGTTTACGAACTAGGATTAATTTATGCAGTTGATCTGCATGATGATGGAAGAGTTAACGTTGAAATGACATTAACAGCTCCTAATTGTCCAAGTGCCCAAGAATTACCAATTATGATTCAACAAGCTATTGAAAAAGTGGCTGGGGTTACCCAAGTACAAGTAGAGGTTGTTTGGGATCCGCCTTGGGATATTTCTCGAATGAGTGATGAAGCGCGATTAACCTTAAATATGTTCTGATTTTTTTTCTTATTCTATGCTACCTTACTAGGGCAATCTTTTAATTAAGATTGCCCATTTTTTTATTTAAAAGTGGTTAGTTTAAGTAATAAAAATACAATTTAAAGGAATATTCATTAATGACAAAAGTTGCAGTAGCTTTATTTGTTAAAAATGAATGTAGTGATATTGCTGGATGGATTGCTTGGTATCAGGCTTTTGGTGTTGATAAGCTTTTTATATTTGATGATTATTCTACCGATGGCACCTTTGAAATTATTCAAGGAGCAGCAAAATTATATAATATACAAATCCTAAGAACAAATCCGATTGAACAGCCAAATTTTTATTGGAGACAGCGTGATGCTTTTATGCAAGCGGCACAATTGGCGAAGGGAAAATATGATTGGATTGGTTTTTTTGATGCTGATGAGTATGTTTATTTAAATAATCACAATAGTTTTTCAGATTTCCTCGAACAATTTCCGAATGCTGACGGGGTTGCAATTAATTGGTGTATTTATGGAAATGCGAATAAAGTAATACAGCCAAGGGGTATTCCTGTAGAAGTGTTTTTGGAACATTCAGACCTTTTTTTTGGAGATAATCAACAGGTCAAAAGTTTTGTTCGTTCAGAAAAAATAGGTATGAATTATATTAATCCACATCAATTTGATATTGATTTTTCAAAATATGTTGATGTTCAAGGAAAAACTGTTGAATGGCGTGGCCCGAACAAAGATGTTGAGTGGGATGGTGCCAAAGTCATGCACTATATTTGTCGTAGTATGGAGCAATATGTAGGACGTATAAAAAAAAGAACAGATGATCTGGGTGACAGTCTTCGTCACTGGCAACAATATGGGTTTCATTTTGATACAATGTCAGTGGATGTAGAGCCATTAAGGATGATGCCTAAAGTAAGGCAACATATAGCTAAGATCAATCAACAAATTATCCAAGAGATCAGAGAAAAAATACTAACGAAACCTTTTCTTGAAGCTTTATCCTTTCATTCCTTTAATTATGAAACCAAAGATCCTGACTTGCAAAAGCCTACATTATATCAGTATTTCAAAGAGAAATTTAATATCCAGGAAAATATACCTATTACATTGAGTATGATGGGTGCAAACCAGCACTATTTGTACGTGTCTGTAACCAATCAACAGCTTAAGCAAACCACCGAGCTAGAAGCAGAAATGAAGTCTTTAATTCCTGTTTTAGGTGTTGTTTTTCCATATTTGCCAAATGTGGTTGTTTTAACAGCAATATTCGATCAGCGATATTATCCTGTATCCTTCAGTATTGAAGGACAATATTTATTATCTTTAGAACATTATTTACGTGTTTCATTTGACGAGAATCAACAAAAATATAACGTATTTTCTATTTACGACTCTAAAAAGTTGGGCTTTGAACAACAGAATACACAAAAGATCAATTTTTACGATATATCTGAACAGCATTCAGCTTGTTGTTATTGGGATATCCACTATGTTTCACAAGGAATAAAGTTGGATTATTTGAATCTTGCTAATGTGAGTGAACAGACTAATTTACAAGAATTATATCCTGTATTTCAACAGTTACCTAAGGATAAAAATAGAGAGTTTATGCGTCTGATCGTAAACCTCAATCCTATTGAAAAGGCTAAAATAAAATTATTATTTCCTGGATATATAGATAAGTTTCTATAAAAAAGGCTGGAACATATTCCAGCCTATCACTTATTGTTTACGAAAAGGAGATAACATAAAAGCAGGAACAAACTGTCCGAACCCAATAACGGGATTATTATCATCCACAATAGCCTGAGACAAAGGAATACGAGGACCGCTTGTTTTATCTTTTTTGAAACGTGATTTCTTTGTTGTTTTCTTTTGGGTTTCGTCTTTATCTATATGCTTTTTCTTTTGATCAACTTCATTAGTAATATTTTGTTCTGGTTCTATGTTCGCTGGTGTGTTTAACGTAATCAAAGGAATAGGATTTTTAGTTAAAGCCTCAATAGCTTCTATGATTTCTTTATCATTTTCAGTGGCAATACTATAAGCGTGGCCTGTTCGTCCAGCACGTCCTGTTCTTCCGATACGATGTACGTAATCTTCTGCATGACGGGGAAGATCAAAGTTAAACACATGTGACAAATTATCGATGTCAATCCCTCTGGCTGCCACATCAGAACAAACTAGATATTGAATATCACCGTTCTTAAATTCTTCCATTGTTTTTGTACGAAGTTGCTGCGTTAAATCCCCATGCAGAGCACTGCTTTGGAAGCCATGGCGATTTAATGAACGGGTTAGGATATCAACATCACGTTTTCGGTTACAAAAAATAATGGCATTTTTGACATTATCTTTACGTAGTAATTCGCGCAATGTGTCTCTTTTTTTCTTTTCATGAACAATAATTAGCCCAGATTCAATGGTTGTTGCCACAGAAGATGGTGGAGCTACGGTAATTTCTGTTGGATTAGATAAAAAAGAATCTGTTAGTTTTTTTATTTCAGGAGACATTGTTGCAGATAAAAGTAAGGTTTGTCTAGTTTTAGGGAGATATGAAATTATTTTTTCTACATCAGGGATAAATCCCATATCAAGCATACGATCTGCTTCGTCAATTACCAATACTTTGATTTGATTTAAAAGGATTGCACCTTTGTCAAACAAATCCATTAAACGCCCTGGTGTAGCAATAATAATATCAACACCACGGTTTAATATGTCTTTTTGCTCTATGATACTTTCGCCACCAACCAATAAAGCATGGTTAAGTTTTAAATGTTGTCCATATTGTTTTAAATTATCAGCAACTTGAATTGCAAGTTCTCTAGTGGGTTCTAAAATCAAAGCGCGAGGCATTCTTGCCCTGCCTTTGCTGCTAGTTAAGATCTCTAAAATAGGCAGCGTAAATGATGCTGTTTTCCCCGTTCCAGTCTGAGCAATGCCAACAAGATCTTGCTTTTTTAAAATAACGGGAATTGCTTTTGCTTGTATTAGAGTAGGGGTCTTATACCCAATCTCATCGATAGCCTGCATAATAGGAGCTGATAATCCGAGATCACTAAAGAGAATAGAAGGTTCAACCTCTATTGTTTGTGTATCTAAAATAGTATCTGATTGTTTTTTGTTTGTTTTTTTATGGATAGCAGGCAAAGTGGTTTCTACCATTGATGTCAATAAAATGAAAAGAAGTTTCAAGAATATGAAACTATAAGATACTTCTTATATTAAGATAACTATAAATAATCAATCATTATATGGTTTTTATATGTGATATAATGATTTATTTTTAAAGTGTTACTTAAAACACAAGCAAAACTAAATTGAGAATACCTAAAAATACAATTAGTTTTAATGGTGTGTTAATTTTTCTGAAAACCTCAGGTTTGGGTCTAAGCGCACGTCGTGCCTTACTGTAAGAGGTGGTAAACACATAAAATTGTAAAATAAGCATAATGATAATTATAACGAGTGCTGCACCAGCAGACCAAGCGATGTTAGAGAGCTCAAAGTCGTTGTGAAAAATTAACACCCCTTGAGTAACGAATACTATAATTCCATTAATCCAGTTAAATTGAAATAATTTTCGCAGAGCTTGCAATTGCAAAGAATTTTTTTGTGTTGGATCCAAGAGGCTTAGACAGGATTGTAGTCCAAAAACATAGTAAAAGATACTGCCAATCCATAAAGCAATGGTAATATTATGAATGGCGGTTAAAGGCCCCCAATAAAAAGCAATTTGAGACATTGTGTTTCCATTTCCAAAGTAAGGTAATATGTAAATTTATTATAAAATTTTAATGGTAATATAAACAAAGAAAATAAAATGTGCAGGGTTTTATTTCTTTTTTTACAATGTAGTATTAATTTTATGTTTTATAAAGGCCATAATATCGTGAAAAATCAGAATACAGACTTGGTTTTATTAACACCTTTACAAATGCAGATTGTTGATAAAGCTGCTGCAAAAACAATTCCAGTAAAACAATTAATGGAAAATGCTGGGTGGGCAGTCACTCAAGAAATTTTAAAGCGATATAAACCTTGTTCGGTTTTGATTTTATGTGGTCCAGGTAATAATGGTGGTGATGGATATGTAGTTGCACGATTATTAGCCAAAGCTGGATGGCCTGTATGTGTTGGAGCCATCGGTAAACCAAAGGCTGGCAGTGATGCTGAATATGCAGCAAGGCAATGGTGTGGAAAAACAGTAGAGAACCTTGAAGCTTATGTTGAAAAAGCGAGCTTGGTAGTTGATGCAATTTTTGGTGCAGGGTTAACGAGTAATCTTGATTGCCGAATTGCTGATCTTTTACGCAAAGCAAAAAGAGTTATAGCTGTTGATATTCCCTCTGGAATAGACGGGGAAACAGGACAGATTAAGGGATATGCCCCATATGCAGAATTAACAGTGAGCTTCTTTCGAGCAAAACCAGGACATTATTTGCTGCCAGGACGTGAGCATATGGGTGTGTTAGTTATCAAAGATATAAGTATTTTAACCAACACCATATTCACAATAGATATAAAATATTGGTTAAATGAGCCCGGATTATGGGAAATACCAAGAGCTGAAATTGAAGACTATAAATATCGTAGAGGAGCTGTCAGTATTATAGGTGGGTCTCAAATGACGGGGGCTGCACGACTCTCGGCTCATGCTGCATTAAATATGGGGGCAGGGTTGGTGCATATTTTACCGTTGGGAAACAATGAAATCTATAGTAATTTCTCAGCTTGTCTTATTGTCGATAATGATCCTTTAGAGGATGTAATCCAAGACGAGCGCAGAAAGGTTTGGGTTTGTGGTCCAGGGTTGTCTATCAAAGATGTGCGAAGAACACTACCTATATTAATAGCAGCAGGAAAAAAAGTTATTGCTGATGCTGGTGTTTTTCAAACTGATCAAATTGATATGTTAAAAGGGACTTCTATTATTACACCCCATATGGGTGAGTTTAAGCGTGTATTTGGGGAGATCATAGAAGATAAAGTTTCAGCAGCTAGACAAGCAGCGGTGAAAACAGGTGCTGTTGTTGTCTTAAAAGGTGCTGATACTCTAATTGTGGCTCCTGATGGTCGGGTTGCCATTAATCAACATGCTTCTGCACGATTGGCAACGGCAGGTTCTGGCGATACGCTGACAGGGATTATTGCAACTTTGTTGGCATCAGGAATGCCAGAATGGGAATCTGCATGTGCGGCCGTGTGGATGCACGGTGAGGCTGGATATTTATGTGATCACTCATGGCCAAATGCAGAAATGTTGGCAAATAATCTTGGAAAAGCACGGGATAATGCAAAAATAATAAAAAAAATCGATAATTAAAGTAAAATATGTGAAAAAGATGTTGATCAGAATCAAATAGTGCGTTAATACAACAAGCATAAAGCACGGATGTGCGGATGTGGTGAAATTGGTAGACACGCTAGACTTAGAATCTAGTGGCGTGAGTCGTGGGGGTTCAAGTCCCTCCATCCGCACCAAAAAACAAGTTCTACTAACTTGTTTTTTTTTGAGTGAAAAAAAATCCGTTTACAATTTTATAGATACCCAATTCGGGTAAATTACATTTTGACCGAGAGGATGGCCTAGCTGATGCAGGTTACTGAAACGCTTTCTGAAAGCCTCAAGCGTGGCTTTACAATCGTAATTGAAGAAAAACAACTAGCCGAAAAAAGAAATAAGCGCCTTGAAGAAATGGGGCATCAAATGAATATTCCAGGCTTTCGTCCTGGAAAAATTCCTTTGGCTGTTGTAAAGCAACGTTATGGTGAGAATGTTCAAAGCGAAGTTCTCAATGAAGCTGTTACAGGCGCAATTCAGTCAACTCTTGAAGAAAGAGGTTTGCGTGCAGCCGCTCAACCACAGATTACTTTAAAAGATGGTTACAAAGAAGGTGACGATCTGGAATTTACTTTTGAAGTAGAATTAATTCCTGATTTTGAAGTGCCAGATTTTAAAGGGATTAACCTAACCCGTTTAAAAGCAAAACCTGATGATGAAGCTTTGAATAAAGCATTAGAATCAATTGCTGAGCGTCAACGCGATTTTAAAGATATCGAAGAAAAACGCCCAGCTGTTAAGGGTGATATTTTAGTTGTTGATTTCGTTGGTAAGGTTGATGGTGTTGCATTTGAAGGTGGCACAGCTGAAGACGTTAATGTTGAGATTGGTGGAAGTGGGTTTATTCCAGGATTTGCAGAGCAAATCGAAGGATTAACACCTGGTGAAGAAAAGCAAATTACCGTAACTTTTCCAGAAAACTATCAAGCAGCTCAACTTGCTGGAAAAGAGGCAACTTTTGACATCAAAGCAAAAGGCTTAAAGGAAGCAGTAACTCCTGAAATTAATGATGAATTTGCTAAAAAGGTTGGCCTAGAAAGTCTAGAAAATCTTAAAAGTCTTGTTGGTAAACAAATTACATCTGAATATGATCAAATGTCTCAGATGAGATTAAAGCGTGACATTTTAGATGTATTGGCTGAAAAGGTTTCTTTTGAAATCCCTGCTGGTTTATTAGATGCAGAATTTGATCAAATTTGGCAACGTATTGAAGAAGATCGTAAAGCAGATCGTCTTGATGAAGAAGATAAAGCTAAAGACGAAGAAACACTTAAAGCTGATTATCGTAAAATTGCTGAACGTCGTGTTCGTTTGGGGCTTTTGTTAGTTGAAGTTGGTCGTTTGAACTCAATTGCAGTAACAGAAGAAGAATTAACACAAGCAATGCGTAGCGAAGCTATGCGTTATCCTGGTAAAGAAAAAGAAGTAATTGAGTTCTTTCAAAAGAATCCTCAAGCAATAGATTCTTTACGTGGTCCGATATATGAAAATAAAGTTATTGATTATATTTTAGAGCTTGCAAATATTGAAGATAAAGAAGTAAACGCAGAAGAACTTGCAGAAATGCCCGCTTCTAAGGTTTAATTTTTTTTATTAATTTATAGAAATGAATGTCTGGGCGCTTGTCTGGGCATTCATTTTTTTTGCTTTTAAATATGGGTTGAATTAAGTATCTATTTTGATTATCTATATGTATAAAGTACACATAGATAAATAAAGTACCAGTATAATTTTAGGAAAAAAATTGATGAGGGATTCTCAACCGCTGGAAATTTATGATAATGCACTTGTACCAATGGTTGTTGAGCAAACTTCCAGAGGGGAACGCGCGTTTGATATTTATTCACGTTTATTAAAAGAAAGAATTATTTTTTTAACGGGGGCTGTGTATGATCAAGTTGCTTCTTTGATTTCAGCCCAGCTGTTATATTTGGAAAGCGTCAATCCTAAAAAAGAAATTTCTTTTTATATCAATAGCCCAGGTGGTGTGGTTTCTGCAGGTTTAGCTATCTACGATACAATGCAATATATCCGTTGCCCTGTTAGTACTGTATGTATTGGTCAAGCAGCGTCTATGGGATCATTATTGCTATGTGGTGGTGAAAAAGGGCAGCGTTTTGCACTTCCTAATGCCAGAGTTATGGTTCACCAACCTTCTGGCGGTGCGCAAGGACAGGCAAGCGATATAGAAATTCAAGCAAAAGAAATCTTGGCTGTACGTAAAAGATTGAATGAAATTTATAATCTGCATACAGGTAGAACATTAGAAGAGATTGAACAGCGCCTTGAAAGAGACAGCTATATGTCTGCAGAAGAAGCAAAAGATTTTGGAATTATTGATCAAGTTGTAACCAAGCGAGACAATGATTTGTCTCAAGACAAATAATATTTTTCCCCTCTAGTTAGGTTGTTCTCTTTAATGGGGGTTGGCTTATCTCAACCATTAAAGGGTAGGAGTAAAGATGACTGATAAGAATAACGATTCCAAAAACGCACTTTATTGCTCTTTTTGTGGAAAGTCTCAACATGAAGTTCGTAAACTAATTGCTGGACCAACGGTATTTATTTGTGATGAATGTGTTGAATTATGCATGGATATCGTGCGTGAGGAAAGTAAGGCTCAGATTACAAAGGATCAGGGAAGTTTACCTACACCTAAAGAGATCTGTAAAATCCTAGATGATTATGTTGTTGGACAACAAGATGCAAAGAAGGTTTTGTCCGTCGCAGTTCACAACCATTATAAGCGTTTAAATCAAGCAGATAAGGCCGGTGAAGTTGAGATTGCAAAATCTAATATTTTATTAATTGGTCCGACTGGAACAGGTAAAACGTTATTAGCTCAAACGCTAGCCAGAATTTTGGATGTTCCGTTTACAATGGCTGATGCAACTACATTGACTGAAGCTGGTTATGTGGGTGAGGATGTTGAAAATATTATTTTAAAACTGTTGCAATCCGCAGATTATAATGTTGAACGTGCACAGCGTGGTATTATCTATATTGATGAAATTGATAAAATTTCACGAAAATCGGATAACCCTTCTATTACCAGAGACGTCAGTGGTGAGGGTGTTCAGCAAGCTTTGTTAAAAATTATGGAAGGGACCGTTGCTTCTGTTCCACCTCAGGGTGGTCGTAAACATCCTCAACAAGAATTTTTGCAAGTTGACACGACAAACATGCTCTTTATCTGTGGTGGTGCTTTTGCTGGGCTTGATAAAATTATTAGTGCAAGAAGTGTCGGTTATGGTATTGGATTTGGTGCTGATGTTCAAACAGCAGATGATCACAAAATAGGGGCTTTATTTCGTCAGCTTGAATCAGAGGATTTGATGAAATTTGGTTTAATTCCCGAATTTATTGGGCGTTTACCTGTTATTGCAACATTGGACGATCTTGATCAAGAAGCTTTAGTGCAAATTCTAAAGGAACCAAAGAATGCTTTGGTTAAGCAATATCAAAAGTTATTCGAAATGGAAGATGTAAAACTTACATTTTCAGATGAAGCTGTTGAACAAATTGCTAATAAAGCTATTGAGCGTCGGACAGGAGCTCGCGGATTGCGCTCTATATTGGAAACTGTTTTGCTTTCAACGATGTTTGAGCTGCCAGACTTAAATGACGTGAGTGAGGTTTTAATCAGTAAAGAGGTTATTAACCGCGAAGCAGAACCTGTTTATGTTTATGAAAAAGAAAAGAAAGCTGGAAAAACAGCTTGATCTTTGTATAAATTTTGACAAGATGAAAAGGATCTATTTCGATAGATCCTTTTTTATTATTTAATTATAATGATAATTTATCGAAATGAGTTTCGCAGGGATATCGTTGTATTTTGCTGTGATCATGTTTATATTCAAATAAGTGAGATTTCTATCGTTCAATAAATAATAAAAAGAATAAAGAGTTATTATTAATTTATAATAGAAATAATAGTTTGATAATAAAGTGTGCCAATTTTGGGCGCTTTGTTTGATGAGATCGTCCATATAAGGAGGTCATAGTTTATGACAAAAGAAAAAGAAAACGTCTTGATTAATGATACTGAGGCGGAGATCACTGAGACACACGATGAGAAATCGGATTTAATTGCAGTATTACCTTTGCGCGATATTGTTGTTTTTCCTCATATGATTGTACCTTTGTTCGTTGGGCGTGAAAAATCTGTAAAAGCATTGGAAAAGGTTGGAAGTCAGCAAAATAAAATTTTACTGATTTCTCAAAAGGATGCTTCTTTAGAAGACCCTACTGAAAGTGATGTTTATCATTTTGGGACTGTCGCATCGATTCTTCAGATTTTAAAGCTTCCTGATGGGACAGTTAAAGTTTTAGTAGAAGGATTCCAAAGAGCGAAAGTTAAACAGCTCTTTGATCGTGAATCTTTTTTTGAGGCTGATATTGAAGTTGTCGAAGAAGTTGTCGATGAAACGAATAAAGAAATTGATGCTTTACAACGCACAGTCATCACGCTGTTTGAACAATATGTTAAATTAAATAAGGCAATTGCACCTGAAGTCTTAGTAGCGGTTAATCAAATAGATAACCCGTTTAAGCTTGTTGATACCATTACAAGCCATCTGAACCTGAAGGTTGCAGATAAACAATCTATTTTAGAGTTGATACCTATTGATGAACGCTTAGAAAAGTTGCTTGAGCATTTAGAAGCTGAGTTGGGTGTTTTACAAGTCGAAAAACGTATTCGAAATCGCGTTAAAAAACAGATGGAGAAAACCCAGCGCGAGTATTATTTGAATGAGCAACTTAAAGCGATTCAAAAAGAACTTAATGATGGAGATGAGGATAAAGACGAATTATCCGAGTTAGAAGAAAAGATTAAAAAGACTCGTTTGAGTAAAGAAGCTAAAGATAAAGCTTCATCTGATTTAAAAAAATTACGTGCAATGAGCCCAATGTCAGCAGAGGCAACAGTTGTACGAAATTATTTAGATTGGATTATTGGAATCCCTTGGAAAAAACGCTCCAAGATTTCTAAAGATCTTAAGCTTGCGGAAAAAACACTAGATCAAGACCATTATGGATTAGAGAAAGTCAAAGAACGAATCTTGGAATACCTTGCTGTACAAGTTCGCTCTTCCAAGTTAAAAGGTCCAATTTTGTGTCTGGTTGGTCCTCCTGGTGTAGGTAAAACCTCTTTGGCGCGCTCAATTGCCAAGGCGACAGGACGTGAATATGTTCGTATGGCGTTGGGTGGTGTGCGTGATGAAGCAGAGATCAGAGGTCACCGTAGGACTTATATCGGTGCTATGCCTGGTAAAATCGTTCAAGGAATGAAAAAGGCTGGAACTTCGAATCCTTTATTTTTGCTTGATGAAATTGATAAGCTTGGATCTGATTGGCGTGGTGATCCAACTTCTGCGTTATTAGAAGTTTTAGATCCAGAACAAAATTCTACCTTTGCTGATCATTATCTTGAGGTGGATTACGATTTGTCTGATGTTATGTTTATAACAACAGCTAATAGTTACAATATGCCTCAACCTTTATTGGATCGTATGGAAATTATTCGTCTTTCTGGGTATACAGAGGATGAAAAAGTTCAAATTGCTCGCCGCCATTTGGTTAAAAAGCAAGGCGCTGCTCATAATCTTAAACCCAGTGAATGGTCAATTTCAGATGATGTATTGCATGAATTAGTCCGTACTTATACGCGAGAAGCTGGAGTGCGTAATCTAGAGCGTGAAATTGCTAAAATTGCTCGTAAAATCGTGCGAAAAATTGTCATAGGTGAATGTGATCATGTTGCTGTAACCCTTGATAATCTAGATGACTATGCGGGTGTAAAGCGATTCCGTTATGGCGAAAGCGAAAGTGAAGATCTTATTGGCATTGTGACAGGTTTGGCTTGGACTGAGGTTGGGGGTGACATTTTACATATTGAAAGTGTAACCGTCCCAGGAAAGGGTCATATCAAACATACAGGTAAACTGGGAGATGTGATGCAAGAAAGCGTTGCAGCAGCACTCTCATACGTCAAGAGTCGTGCAGGGCAGTTTGGGATTAAATCTGCATTATTCGAGAAAAAAGATATTCATGTGCATGTTCCCGAAGGTGCAACACCAAAAGACGGCCCTTCAGCTGGGGTTGCGATGGCAACTAGCATTGTCAGTGCAATGACAGGTATTCCAATTCGAAGAGATGTAGCGATGACAGGTGAAATTACCTTGCGCGGTCGTGTTCTTCCTATAGGTGGATTAAAGGAAAAATTACTAGCAGCACTACGTGCAGGGATTAAAACAGTCTTTATTCCTAAAGAAAATGAAAAAGACCTAGTCGACGTTCCTGAGGTTGTGAAAAGCAATTTAAGTATTATTCCAGTATCAAGTGCTGATGAAGTGATTGGCCAAGCGTTGATTCGCCCATACGAATCACTTGAATGGGATGATGATGCGGAATCGGTTAAAGTTACTGATACATCTTCTCAAGAAGCACCTTTAACGCATTAAAATGTGCTGATCTTGCAACCTAACCGGTAATAAATGTAAGAAAATGGCTATTGAAGTATAGAGAATGGTTGACGTTCTTGCAAAGTGCTTCAATAGTCTGATTATGGATTATTGATACAGTCCAATTAAGATATAGTTTTTTGTATCCTCACTATAGTGGAAAGATAAAATAAATGGAAAAGCCGCTTAATAAACAAGAACTCGTTGCAGCTGTTGCAGAAAAAGTTGATCTATCAAAAGCAAAATCTGCTGAAGTTGTCGATGCAGTGTTGAGCACCATCGAAGGAACACTTGCTAAAAAACAAGAAGTGCGTCTTGTTGGTTTTGGTAGCTTTGTAACTGCAACTCGTAAAGCAGCAAAAGGTCGTAATCCTCGTACAGGCGAAGAGATTGATATTCCAGCATCTATTTCTGTTCGTTTCAAACCTGGAAAATTATTAAAAGAAGCTGTTAGTAAATAGTTTTATAGTTATTGAAAAAATAACTAGACATACAACGACTTCAATGCTAAGAAGTCGTTGTTCTGTTAGAAACGGTAAGTTTCCAGTAGAAAAGGGCGATTAGCTCAGTTGGTAGAGCATCTCGTTTACACCGAGAGGGTCGGCAGTTCGAGCCTGTCATCGCCCACCATAAACCAGTTTTAAAGTAGATTAATTTACTTTAAAAATATGACTTGTCTGTAGAGACAATAATACCCTGCGCGGGTGTAGCTCAGTCTGGTTAGAGCGTCGGCCTGTCACGCCGAAGGTCGCGGGTTCGAGCCCCGTCACTCGCGCCACAATATAGTTTATTATTTTTCTTGAAAAATAAAAGGGCGATTAGCTCAGTTGGTAGAGCATCTCGTTTACACCGAGAGGGTCGGCAGTTCGAGCCTGTCATCGCCCACCATAAACCAGTTTTAAAGTAGATTAATTTACTTTAAAAATATGACTTGTCTGTAGAGACAATAATACCCTGCGCGGGTGTAGCTCAGTCTGGTTAGAGCGTCGGCCTGTCACGCCGAAGGTCGCGGGTTCGAGCCCCGTCACTCGCGCCACATAAATTGTGGTATTATAATCCAAAATATTTGCTATAATCACACATTGATATAACAACTATTTATAAAGTTATCGCTTGAAAATTATATAATTTTTTATGATGAAACTGTAAATTCTTTTTCTCTTTAAAATCTAAATCAATATATGTAATAAAATATCGTGTGAAATGCCTTATATATTTTGTTATGAAAGTAGATTCTTATACAGATAAATATGATGTTTTAACGACTTAAGGATTAGGATTAGTTAAATAAACTTTTATAGATATTTTCTCTGAATTGATACCTAATGAAACACAATATTCTTTGACTGCTTGTTATCGATGAAAAGGTTTCGTAAATAATAGTTTATTTGCACTTTTTATTTTAATGGAAAAGGTTGATGTTTTAAATATTAGTATAGAAATACATTTAATTTCTAAGTTCTAAGAATTATTTCAATATCAATATTCTATACTTAATGGTTAAATTAAATTAAATTTTCGATATGCTCGTATATAAAAAAAGCACATTAACAGTATAATTTTATTTAGTTCTCTGTTATAAGACTTACAATATTCAATTTTTATTGATGATTTTAATTGTTACAGAAGCTAAAGAGTTATCTCATGCAGGCTATTTTAGGTAATTATTTACCAGTGCTGATTTTTGGAATTATTTCATTAATTATAGCATGCGCTATGTTAGGGGCGGCACTATTCTGTGCAAAACAAAAGCCCTATGCTGAAAAGAACTCACCATATGAGTGTGGATTTCCAGCATTCGAAGATGCACGCCAAATGTTTGATGTGCGTTATTATCTTGTGGGAATATTATTCACAATTTTCGATTTGGAAATGGTGTTTTTATTTCCTTGGGCTTTAACGCTTTCCAAAATTGGAATGTTTGGTTTCTTTTCAATGCTCGCTTTTCTTGTTGTTTTGACCGTCGGATTTATATACGAATGGTGCAAAGGCGCATTAGAGTGGGATTAGGCTAACGAAGAATAAAGTGCGTAATTATAAAGCAGATTTATATCTGTAAAATGAGATTGTGATGAATCAGAATACTACAGAAAACTCTGGTCTTGAAAAAGTATATTGGAATCAGGATGCTCTGCCGCCAGGGTCAGAGCAGGATGCTGTTATAAAAGGCATTACTGGGGCAATTACAGACAAAGGGTTTGTTGTTGCAAAGCTGGATCAATTAATTAACTGGGGCAGAACGGGCAGTCTTTGGCCAATGACTTTTGGTTTGGCTTGTTGTGCTGTTGAAATGATTCATGCTTATATGCCCAGATATGATTTGGATCGTATGGGGGTTGTTCCGATGGGATCTCCTCGTCAGGCAGACGTTATGTTGGTTGCAGGAACTGTTACTAACAAAATGGCTCCTGCTTTGCGTCGTTTATATGATCAAATGTCTGAACCTCGTTGGGTAATATCCATGGGATCTTGTGCGAATGGTGGGGGATATTATCACTATTCATACTCTGTCGTCAGGGGATGTGATCGTATTATTCCTGTTGATGTTTACGTTCCAGGGTGCCCACCAACAGCCGAAGCCTTGATTTACGGTATTATGTTGCTCAAGAAGAAAATTAAACGGACGGGGACAATTATTCGTGGTTGATCATATTGATACATACACAAAAAGTTTCATAAATTTACCACGTTTACAAGCTGTGGGGTTTATGCTGTGTACTTCTGTTAAAGGTGTTATTAAAACAGATTTCGAACAAGATGAACTGGTTGTTGTTGTAGAGTTAGATCATCTTTTTGATTTGTTAAATTTATTAAAAACGCATCATTTATGCTGTTATGAGCAATTAATGGATGTTTGTGGTGCTGATTATCCTCAGCGAGCAAAACGTTTTGATATTGTCTATAATTTACTGTCTGTTTCTTTAAATCAGCGTATTCGCGTTATTGCTCATATTGATGAGCAAACCCCAGTACCTTCTGTTCGTAGTTTATGGAAATGTGCAGATTGGTGGGAACGTGAATGTTATGATATGTTTGGCATTTTATTCTCTGGTCAGCCCGATTTACGACGTATTTTAACTGATTATGGTTTTGATGGACATCCTTTACGTAAAGATTTTCCTGTAACAGGGTATGTTGAAGTGCGTTATGATGCGGATCAAAATAAAGTGGTTTATGAACCTGTGAAGCTTACTCAAGATATGAGAGATTTTGACTTTGATTCTCCTTGGGAGGGGCTTACTACCTTACCAGGTGACGAAAAAGTTCATGTGAAGCGTCAAAATATTAAGCCGTATTCTTTGTAATTAATATATTGTAAGTGATCGGCAAAAGGATATTTGATGAGTGAAGTAATTAAAAAAGAATCAACGAATAAAGCGCAAGGACTAGATGAGAAAGTAAAACAAAATATTTCTCAAGTTTTGTCTGGTGATTCCCATACCTTAAATTTTGGCCCTCAACATCCATCAGCACATGGTGTGTTACGTGTTGTAATGGAATTGGAAGGTGAGGTTATAAAACGTGCAACCCCGCATATTGGGTTGTTGCACCGAGGTACTGAAAAATTATTAGAGCATAAAGCCTATCATAAGGGTTTGCCCTATTTTGATCGCTTGGATTATGCATCTCCTATGTGTGAAGAGCATGCTTATGTTCTGGCAACAGAAAAATTATTGCGTGTAGATGTGCCAGATAGGGCAAAGTGGATACGGGTTTTATTTGCTGAAATTACTCGTATTTTAAACCATTTACTGAACGTTACGGCCATGGGGTTGGATTGCGGAGCGATGACCCCTGCATTATGGGCTTATGAAGAGCGTGAAAAGATGATGGAATTTTATGAAGGTGTGTCAGGGGCACGTTTTCATGCTAATTATTTCCGTCATGGTGGTGTGGCAAAAGATATGCCAGTTGGAATGGAAGAGAAAATTGGTAATTGGGTCAAAGATTTTCCAAAAATTGTTGATGATATCGAAGGGTTGCTGACCAATAACCGTATTTGGAAACAAAGAACGGTTGGTATTGGAGTATGCACGACAGAGGATGCGCTTTCTTGGGGATTTACGGGGCCTTGTTTACGTGCCTCTGGTGTTCCTTGGGATTTGCGTCGTTCTCAACCTTATGATAATTATGATAAAGTTGATTTTCAGGTGCCAGTAACACGTCAAGGTGATTGTTATGATCGTTATTTAATCAGAGTGATTGAAATGCGAGAAAGTGCAAAGATCATCGAACAGTGTTTGAATAAAATGAAACCTGGTGCGATTAAGGTTGAAAGTGAAAAAATTTCACCGCCTAAACGTAAAGATATGAAGCATTCTATGGAATCTTTAATTAACCATTTTAAGCTTTACAGTGGTGGATTTCATGTTCCTGCTGGGACAACTTATACAGCTGTTGAAAGTCCAAAAGGCGAGTTTGGTGTTTACTTAGTCGCTGATGGTGGGACTAAGCCATATCGTTGCAAAATACGTCCAACAGGTTTTGCACATTTGCAAGCGCTTGATGAATTGTCACATCGTCACATGTTGGCTGATATGGTTGCAATTATTGGTTCTATGGATTTGGTTTTCGGTGAAGTGGATAGATAGGGCGTGATGTCAGAGAAATCGATGAATAAACAACCTGCTGAATTTGCTTTTGATCAAGAAAGTGAACAGCAAATTGAAAAAATCTTAGCAAAATATCCTGCTGCACGAAAAGCAAGTGCAGTGATTCCGTTATTATATATAGTTCAAAATCAAATGAAACGGGTGACCAAGAGTGCATGGGTGCCAAAGGTTGCTATGGTTGTTGTTGCTAAACGGTTAGAGATCGCTCCCGTTCGTGTATTTGAAATCGCAACTTTTTATACCATGTTCAATTTGGAACCAATTGGTCAGTATCATTTGCAAGTTTGCTCTACGACGCCATGTTGGCTGCGTGGCTCTGAGGATATTGTAGCGGCTTGTAAAAAGGTTACGGGTATTAAAGAGTTCGGACAAACCAGTGAAGATGGTATGTTTACGCTTTCTGAAGTAGAGTGTCTTGGAGCGTGTGCGAATGCACCAATTTTACAAGTCGATCATGATTATTATGAAGATATGACCGCAGAAAGCACGATTGAGTTAATTGAGTTATTGCGCAAAGGCGAAAAACCTGCGCATGGTCCAATGATTGATCGTTTAAATTCTGCACCTGTGGGCAAGAAAATTACACAAAATACAGGGGCCGAAGATGTTAAGTGATAAAGATCGTATTTATCTAAATTTACATGGCCATGATGATTGGAAATTGGCTGGCGCCCGTAGGCGTGGGGATTGGGATAATACTAAAGATATTTTAGCCTTGGGTCGTGATGCGATTATTAAAACGATTATTGATTCTGGATTGCGTGGTCGTGGAGGAGCAGGGTTCTCTACAGGTTTAAAATGGTCTTTTATGCCTAAAAAAGAAGGTCCATTACCACATTATTTAGTGATTAATGGGGATGAATCAGAGCCAGGCACTTGTAAAGATCGCGAAGTTATGCGCCATGAACCTCATAAAATTGTAGAAGGTGCATTATTGGCATCTTTTGCAATTGGTGCGCATACTGCTTATATATATATTCGTGGTGAGTACTATAATGAGGCCAACAGATTACAAGTTGCAATTGATGAAGCTTATGAAGCAGGATTAATTGGTAAAAATGCTTGTGGCAGTGGTTGGGATTTTGATTTTTATATTCATCGTGGTGCTGGTGCCTATATTTGCGGTGAAGAGACGGCTCAACTTGAGAGTCTTGAAGGAAAAAAAGGTCAGCCTCGTTTAAAGCCGCCATTTCCAGCAGGAAAAGGTCTTTATGGTTGTCCTTCTACAATTAATAATGTAGAAAGCATTTCTGTAACACCAACGATTATGCGTCGTGGTTCTGCATGGTTTGCGGGAATTGGCCGCAAGAACAACACAGGCCCTAAATTGATGGCTATTTCAGGTCATATTAATACACCTTGCGTGTTTGAAGAGGCACTTGGATTGCCTTTAAAAGAAATTATTGAAACGCATGGTGGTGGCGTTCGTGGTGGATGGGATAATTTGCTTGCTGTTATTCCAGGCGGAACATCAATGCCGATGTTGAACAAAGAAACCTGTGAAACCGTTATTATGGATTTCGATGGTATGCGTGATGTAGGCTCGGGTTTAGGTACTGCTGGTATTGTGGTCATGGATAAATCAACTGATATTATTCGCGCTGTTACTTTGCTATCCAAGTTTTATAAACACGAAAGCTGTGGTCAATGCACGCCATGTCGTGAAGGGTCAAACTGGGTTTTAAAAGTGATGAACCGTATGGTTGAAGGTCGTGCAGAAATTTCTGAAATTGATATGTTGATGGACGTAACCAAAAACATTGAAAATACAACAATTTGTGCGATGGGTATGTCAGTTGCTTGGCCGGTTCAAGCACTTATTCGTAACTTCCGTCCTGTTATGGAGCAACGAATCATAGATTATAAAAAAGCCCATGGTGGAGTATCACAAATTCAGGTGCCTGTTGATGCACCAATAGGGGGCTAATAGGTAAGAATATGACAAAAGTAATTGTAGATGGTATTCCTATAGAGGTTCCCAATAATGCTTCTGTATTGCAAGCATGTGAGGCTGCTGGTAAGGAAATCCCCCGTTTTTGTTATCATGACAAGCTTTCTGTAGCTGGTAATTGCAGAATGTGTATGGTTGAAATTACAGGTTCTCGTAAACCTTTGGTTTCATCTTGCTCTCAACCAGTTATGGAGGGAATGCAAGTTACGACTGATTCTGAAACTATTCGTGCTGCGCGTCGTAGTACAATGGAATTATTATTGATTAATCACCCTTTAGATTGTCCTATTTGTGATCAAGGTGGTGAGTGTGATTTGCAAGATCAGTCTGTTGGATATGGTCGTGACTGTTCACGCTTTACTGATGAAAAACGTGCTGTTGTTGATAAATATATGGGACCCTTGGTTCGAACAGTAATGACGCGTTGCATTCAGTGTACGCGTTGTATTCGTTTTACTAATGAGATTGCTGGCACTGCTGAGCTTGGGGGTATTTACCGAGGCACTAGTCTTGAAATTACGCCGTTTATAGAACAAGGGATTAAATCAGAGCTTTCTGGTAATTTAATTGATGTTTGTCCAGTTGGTGCGTTGACTTCGAAACCAACAGCTTTTCATTTCCGTTCTTGGGAATTAAAAAACACAGATTCAATTGATGTAACAGATGCTGTTGGTACTAATATCTTGTTGCAAGTACGTGGCAACGAAGTGATGCGGATACTCCCTCGTAAGAATGATGATGTGAATGAGGAATGGCTTGCTGATAAAGGTCGCTTTTCGTTGGACGGATTAAAACGTCGTCGTTTAGATCGTCCGTGGATAAAGAAGAACGGTAAACTTGTCGAGGCGTCGTGGACAGAAACATTGCAACATGTTGCTGATAAATTAAAAACAGTTTCAGCAGATCGTATGGGTGCCATTGCGGGGGATTTATGTGATGCAGAAAGTATGTTGGCATTAAAGCATCTTATGAATGCATTGGGCTCTTCAAATGTCGATTGTCGTCAAGACAATGCCTATTATGATATTTCGCAACGCGGGCATTATGTGTTTAACACTTCTATTGCAGGGATTGATGATGCTGATGCATTATTGGTAATCGGTTCTTTCCCAAGGCAAGAAGCTCCTGTATTGAATTCTCGTATTCGGAAACGTTGGTTGTCTTTGACCGAACAATTCCCGATTGGGTATATTGGAGAGCTTCCAGATGATCCTACTTATAAAGTTGATCAATTAGGGGAAACTCCTGAACTGATTGCTGAATTGATTGCAGGCAAACATCCGTTTTCTGAAATATTAAAAAATGCAAAACGCCCAATGATTATTTTAGGGCATGGTGCGATAACGCGTCCTGATGCAAAAATTATATTTGAACAAACAATGGCTTTGGCTAAAACAGTCGGAGCAGTGACTGAAGAGTGGAATGGATTTAATATTTTACATCATTCTGCTGCTCGCGTTGCTGGTTTGGATCTTGGTTTCGTGCCTCAAGGGCAAGCTAAAGATATCAAAGCAATGGTAAATGGTGGAGTTGATGTATTGTGGATGTTGGGCGCGGATGAAGTTAATCTTTCTGCATTACCAGCTGAAACTTTTGTTATATATCAAGGACACCATGGAGAAAAAGCAGCATCTAGAGCTGATGTGATTTTACCTGGTGCGGCTTATACCGAAAAATCAGGGACTTATGTGAATACAGAAGGGCGCGTGCAACGTAGTTTTGCAGCGATTTGCCCTCCTGGTGAAGCAAAAGAAGAATGGGCAGCTATTTATGCTGTTGCTCAATTATTAGCTGTTGACTTGCCTTATCATGATATAGATAGCCTTAGAGCGTATATGGCAGAAATTAATCCTGTCTTTGCTCAATTGCGACTTGTACAGAATGTTGTTGATGTTAATCTTGGCGATAATGCTCAAGGAAACTTTGAAAAACAAGTTCTTAGAGCTGTTATTTCAGATTACTTCTTAACTAATTCTATCAGTCGGGCAAGTTTGACAATGAATGAATGTTCGAAGTTGCGCTATGCAGCTTCGGCAGAAGCGGCGGAGTAGTCGACGTGGAACATTTCTTTTTTCATACGATGGTTGGATCGATTATTCTGATTGTTTTAAAAGTTCTTGCTGTTTTAGTACCTCTATTAATGGGGGTTGCTTACCTTACATGGATAGAACGTAAAGTTCTGGCTGCAATCATGTTACGAAAAGGGCCAAACGTCGTTGGACCTTTTGGATTGTTGCAACCTTTTGCCGATGCTGTGAAAATGATTTTCAAGGAAACCATTATTCCGACCAAGGCAAATCGTGTTCTTTTCTTTATAGCTCCAATCCTTGGTTTTTCCCTATCTATGTTGGCATGGGCGGTTATTCCTACAAATGATGGTTGGGCTGTTGCGAATTTAAATATTGGTATTTTGTATTTATTGGCTATATCATCAATTAGTATCTATGCAACATTGTTGGCAGGTTGGGGTTCTAACTCCAAATATGCATTATTAGGGGCGATGCGTGCTGCGGCTCAGATGATTTCATATGAGTTGGCAATGGGATTGGTTATTGCATCAATCTTACTGTTGGTTGGTAGTGGTAATTTGAATGATATTGTATTGGCGCAACGCCATATATGGTTCTTTTTACCTATGTTCCCCATGTTTATTATTTTCTTTATTTCTTGTTTAGCAGAAACAAATCGTCCGCCATTCGATTTTGCCGTTGGTGAAAGTGAATTGGTTGCAGGGTTCTTTGCAGAATATTCATCCATGGCTTTTGGTTTGTTTTTCTTGGCTGAATATGGAAATATGATTTTAATGTCAGCCATTATTAGTATTTTATTCTTGGGTGGGTGGTTGCCTCCATTTGATTGTATGCCATTTACATGGATCCCAGGCCCATTTTGGTTAATTATTAAAATTTTGATTTGCTTGTTCTGTTTTATCTGGGTCCGAAGTGCTTTCCCAAGATACCGTTATGATCAGTTAATGCGTTTAGGTTGGAAAGTATTCTTACCATTTACCCTGGCATGGGTTGTGTTAACGGCAGGGTTTATGATGGCTACAGGCATTGGTATTTACGGAGGGGCAGTTTAAAATGGGTTTTATAGATAGAACCGCGCGATCCTTTTTATTGTCAGAGTTATTGGCAGGTTTGGGAATTACGCTACGTTACTTTTTTAAACCAAAAGCAACGATAAATTATCCTTATGAAAAAAGCCCATTATCTCCTCGTTTTCGTGGAGAGCATGCTTTGCGTCGTTATGCAAATGGTGAAGAAAGATGTATTGCTTGTAAGTTATGTGAAGCAACATGTCCTGCGGAAGCAATTACCATTGAAGCCGAAGCCAGAAGCGATGGCTCAAGAAGAACAACGCGTTATGATATTGATATGACCAAATGTATTTATTGTGGTTTATGTCAAGAAGCTTGTCCTGTGGATGCTATTGTTCAAGGGCCAAATTATGAGTTTGCAACTGAAACCAGAGAAGAGCTGATGTATAATAAACAAAAATTATTATCGAATGGCGATCAATGGGAAAGTGTATTAGCACTTAGGTTGGAACAGGATGCCCCTTATCGGTAGGCGGGAAATAATAACAATGATGAGTAAAATGTTTTTCTTACAAATAGGCTTTATGCCCTTACAAAAAGGAATAAGGTCATGATGCCAATTATTCTTTTTTATATTTTTGCAACAATTCTGCTTTTATCAGCCGTCATGGTTGTATGTTCTCGTAATTCTGTTCATGCTGCTTTGTTTTTGGTTTTAGTATTTTGTAATGCGTCTGGATTATTTTTGCTTGCTGGGGCAGAATTTCTCGCGATCTTGTTGATTGCGATCTATTCTGGTGCGGTTATGATTTTATTCCTTTTTATTGTCATGACTATGCAAACTAATTTAGTTCAGCTTAAAGAGGGTATGCAAAGCTATATGCCTGTGGGTTTTTGTATTGCTGCAGTTTTGGTGGTTGAATTAATCATTGTTGCAATAAACTGGCATATTGATCCACAAATCGCACAAGCTTCTCAACAGCCTTTGCTACAAAATATGTCCAATACCCAAGCTTTAGGGGCTTTAATCTATACCGATTATATTTTATTGTTCCAAATTTGTGGTTTGGTACTATTGGTGGCTATGATTGGTGCTATTGTTTTAACGTTGCGTAAACGTCCAAATAATCGCCGTCAAGTCGTTGCTCGTCAGCATATGCGTGAACCACATCAAAGTCTGGAAATGCGTTCGATTGAACTCAATAAAGGGGTTGATGAGTTGGGTGGTTTTTTAAGGCCAAAAGAAACTTATTTTGGGGTTTCCCAAGAAGACTCATTTGGTCCAAAGCCTGGAGATAAGATGGATATTACTGAAAAAAGACAACAAATGAAGGAGCAATCAAAATGAATATTTTGAATACAGTGGGGGTTGCTCCTTATATGATTGTAAGTGCACTTTTATTTGCGATTGGTTTGTTTGGTATTTTTGCAAGCAGAAAAAATTTAATTGTTATTTTAATGTCGATTGAAATGATGTTGCTATCTGCAAATCTGAATTTGATTACTTTTTCTTCGGCTTTTGGAAATCTTACAGGCCAAGTCATGGTGATGTTTACCTTAACGGTTGCTGCTGCGGAATCTGCAATTGGGCTTGCGATTGTGATGGTTTATTATAGAAACCGTCACTCTGTAGAAGTTCAAGATACGACGATGATGAAGGGATAATGGGAAAATGACACCAATAGCATCATCGTTATTTGCCATAGCTGTATTTGCACCTTTGGGTGGATTTTTAATAGCAGGTTTACTGGGACGGGTAATTGGCGACAACTTTGCTAAATTTATTTCTATTTTAGGAATGATTATTGCCGTTGCTTGTTCATGGTGTGTTTTAGGGCACTTGTTGAATTCCAACGCTGGAGGCGTAACGGTTCCATTAATTGATTGGATCCACGCAGGTAATTTTAACGCTACCTGGTATCTAAGAATGGATATGTTGTCTGTATCAATGTTGACAATGGTTACAAGCGTATCGTTGTTAGTGCATATTTACAGCATTGGGTATATGGCTCATGATTCAATGCCGACTTATCGGTTCTTTGCGTATTTATCCTTGTTTACATTTAGTATGTTAATGCTGATAACCTCAGATAATTTAATTGAATTATTCTTTGGTTGGGAAGCTGTGGGTTTATCCAGTTACTTATTAATTGGATATTGGTATACACGCCCATCAGCCGTTGCTGCTGCTATTAAGGCATTTGTAGTTAATCGTATTGCAGATTTATTTTTCCTCGTCGGGATTTGTGTATTGTTCATCCTTTCTGGTTCTGTGTTTTATGATGATATTTTTCATAAAATCCCAGAGCTAGCGCAAACTCAATATCATTTATGTGGATATAGCTTTCAAGCTTATGAATTTATTGCACTTTTATTATTCATTGGGGCAATGGGTAAGTCAGCTCAATTGTTCTTGCATGTATGGTTACCCGATGCTATGGAAGGACCAACCCCTGTATCAGCATTAATACATGCTGCTACAATGGTTACGGCGGGTATTTTCTTGATGGCACGTATGTCTCCATTGGTAGAATTTGCGCCACATGTTAAAATGTTTATTGTAATCATAGGCGCAACTACAGCATTCTTTGCCGGGACTGTTGCCTTAGCTCAGCCTGATATCAAAAAATCAATTGCATATTCAACTTGTTCTCAATTGGGATATATGTTTGTTGCGGTTGGTGTTGGTGCTTATCAAGTAGCTTTGTTTCATTTAACAACGCATGCATTTTTTAAAGCTTTATTATTCCTTGGTGCAGGTTCTGTTATTCATGCTCTTCATGATGAACAAGATATGTTTAAAATGGGTGGTTTGTATAAAAAGTTACCAGCTACTTGTTTATTAATGTGGATTGGGTGTTTAGCACTTGGTGGGATTTTCCCTTTTGCAGGTTATTGGTCTAAAGATGCGATATTAGAAGCCGCATGGATGTTTGGTGGTAGTGTTGGTCATTATGCTTGGATTATGACAGCGATTACAGCATTTTTAACAGCATTTTACAGCTGGCGTTTATTATTTTTGGTATTTCATGGCAAACCAAGAGATCAAAAAATTTATGATCATGCGCATGAATCTTCCTTAGTAATGACATTACCGATGTGTGTGTTAGCAACTGGGGCGACTATTGGTGGGATTGTGCTCGCACCATATTATATTGGTGTGCATCAAGTCGCATTCTGGGGGGGGGCTATTTTCAATGCGCCTTCTAATCAAATTATGAGTTTAATGCATCATACACCTTACTTAATTGCAAAAACGCCTTTGGTTTTGGGTGTGTTGGGTATTATTGTTGCATTTGTTTGTTATATTGCAGTTCCGAAAATCCCTGTTGCTGCGGCATCTGGATTAAAAGGGGTATATCAATTCCTATTAAATGCATGGTATTTCGACAAGTTATATGATTTTATTTTTGTTCGTCCTTATCTCGCATTATCAAAGGTTTTATGGAAAGTGGGTGATGAAGAGATTGTCCAGGGGATGCCTGTTTCTATTGCACGAATTACCAATCGTTCAGCAAAAACTGTATCTTGGACACAAAATGGGTCTTTTGCTTTGTATGCTTTTACCATGGCAATTGGGTTGGTGGTGGTACTTGCCACTTTCCTGATCTATCATTGATATTAGAAAGTCAGGATTAATCCGATGAATTGGACACTTGCTATTCCAGAGATTGTTTTATCAATCAGCGGTCTTATTATTCTTTTATGGGGTTCATTTGAGAAGAAAGGAAATGCTTTCTTCCCTTGTGCGATTCTTTCGATTGCTGCTTTTGTTGCAGTTGGTTTCTTAACATTAACTGTTCAAAATGGCTTGGGATATCATGGATTATTTATCAATGATGAATTCTCTCGCTATATGAAGCTTTTAATTATTATATCAGGCTTTTTATGTATTATTTTATCTATTGATTTTAATGGAAAAAATAATACTAATTGTTTTGAATTTATTGCCCTAATTGTTTTCTCAACAGTGGGTGCAATGATTATGGTGTCATCTAATAATTTGATGACATTGTATATGGGGCTTGAGTTATCATCTTTGGCTTTATATATTTTATGTGCCATTGATCGCCAAAGTGTATTTTCAGCTGAATCTGGAATTAAATATTTTATTCTAGGATCTGTTGCTTCTGGAATTTTGCTATATGGAATTTCCATGATTTATGGTTTTTCTGGTGGCATGGGATATGAAAATATTCACCATATTATTGCTTCAGATCATGCTTTATCAGCTGGGTTTGCTATTGGTTTAGTTTTTGTATTGGTTGGATTGTGTTTTAAGATTTCAGCCGTTCCATTTCACATGTGGACACCTGATGTTTATCAAGGTGCACCAACACCTGTGACAACATTTTTGTCAACAGCACCAAAATTCGCCGCTTTTGCATTATTCTTACGTTTAATGGTAGGTCCTTTTGGAGCATTATCTCCACAATGGCAATTATTAATTGAAGTGATTGCTGTTTTATCTATTATTATTGGTAGTGTTGGAGCAATTGCTCAAACGAACATTAAACGGATGATGGCATATTCTTCTATTTCACATATGGGATATGCTTTGGTTGGGTTGGCTGCGGCAACACCCGATGGTGTGATGGGAACATTAATTTATTTAACAACATATTTATTTATGAATATTGGCACATTTGCTGTGATTGCTGCGATGTCTCGCAGGGGACATGTTGTTGAAAATATTAATGATTTAGCAGGTTTGGGTAAGACAGATCCAGGTATAGCAACAGCAATGGCTATTTTTATGTTTAGTATGGCTGGTGTGCCACCATTAGCTGGTTTTTTTGGTAAATTCTTAGTGTTTAAAGCTGCTTTAGCTGCAGATCTATATGTTTTAACTATTATTGGTCTGTTAGCTAGTGCTGTGGGTGCATTTTTCTATTTAAGAATTATAAAAATCATGTTTTTTGATAAAGCTGCCGAGCCTTTGGACAAACGTTCTTTATCTTTATCTTTTATCTCATTTAGTATGGGTACCATAACAGTAATATTTTTACTCTTTTTGTCACCAATGTTAGAAATGGGACAAATTGCAGCGCGGTCTTTATTTCATTGATGTTGTAGGGTAAGGTGGATAGTAGCATTATCTGGCAGGTAGAACATTATCATACTTTGCCTTCAACAAATGATTATTGTATCGAACAAGCCAAATTGAGAAAAAAACTCAATTTGGCTGTGTTGACAGATTTCCAGACGGCTCCTAGAGGAAGTCGTGGACGTGGATGGGTTGAGCCGACTGGAAATTTGGCATTATCTTTTTTATATTGGCCTTCATTTTCTATTGAACAAGTGAGTTGGGTGCCTTTTATAGCATCTTTGGCTTTATACGATGCAGTGGACGAATTATGTGGTTCTTCTGCTGACTTATATATTAAATGGCCTAATGATTTAGTTTACCAAAATAAAAAAATAGCGGGTATACTCATTGAAAGTTATGTCCAATATCCCGATATTTTGGAATGGTTAGTGTTTGGATTTGGATTGAATATTCATTCAGCACCCGTGATTGAAGGTAAAGAGCTTGGTTGTTTAAAGGATTTTTTTAATAAAGATCTTCCTCAAGCAACCGAAGTTTCTGAGAAAGTAAGAGAGTATTTAACTTATTGGATTATATGTTTAATAAAGGGAAAACAAGCTTTTATTCGAGAATCCTGGTTACAAAGAAGTTTGCCTTTGGACACATCATTAATTGTCAATCAAGGAAATAATTCTTATAAGGGTAAATATAAAGGAATAGATAATAGAGGTTTTTTGTTATTACAAACTCAAACTGCCATTGAAAGTTTTTCAGCTGGTGAGTTGCTTTGTTTGGGTCAAAGTAGGGATAAGTAAAATTGCTTTTGGTGATTGATGTTGGTAATACAAATATTGTATTTGCAGTTCATGATGGGAATAAATGGTTAGGAACGTGGCGTTTTGCGACAATGGCTAATCGAACGTCAGATGAATATGCAGCTACATTATTCTTTTTAATGTCAAAACATAACATTCCTGCAGATAAAATTACTCGTGCAATTATCGGAACCGTTGTTCCACCTGTTTTATATCAATTGCTTTTATTATGTCGGAAATGGTTTTTGGTTGATCCTATTGTGGCATCTTCGTCTTTGGATTGGGGGTTTGAAATCAGAACAGATAACCCCAAAGAAGTTGGTGTTGATCGTTTATTAAATGGATTGGCTGCACATCAATTATATGGTGGTCCGTTGGTTGTTGTGGATTTGGGAACAGCAACAACGTTTGATGTTGTAGATCAAGATGGAAATTATTGTGGAGGGGTTATCTCACCAGGATTAACCCTGTCTTTGGAGGCACTTCATAGTGCAGCGGCAAGATTGCCCAGAATTGGTATAGGTAGACCTCAATCTGTGATAGGAAAAGAAACGATTGGTGCGATGAGGTCTGGTATTTACTGGGGATATATTGGGCTCATTGAAGGCATTATAGAGCGTATAAAAAAAGAATTTTTAGTATCTGAAATTACAGTTGTTGGTACAGGGGGCTTGGCACCGTTACTTGCTGAAGGAACCCCTGTTTTTAAAGAAATTAATTCGGAATTAACATTGGAAGGGTTAAGAATCCTTGCAGATAAGAATTCATCAGGAAACAAAATATAAATATAGAATTATAAAGGATAGATATGAATGAACAAGTAAACGATTTTGCTTTTCTTCCATTAGGTGGAACGGGTGAGATTGGTATGAATTTTAACCTTTATCGTTTAAACGGTAAATGGTTGGCCATTGATTGTGGAATTGGCTTTACTGGTAATGACATGCCAGAAGCAGATATTATGGTTCCAGATCCAGAATTTATCGCACGTCAAAAAGATGATTTGTTGGCATTGGTCATTACGCATGCTCATGAAGATCATATTGGTGCTGTTGCATATCTGTGGCCAGATCTGGAGTGCCCTGTTTATGCAACCAAGTTTGCAGCGTCGATTTTAAGGCGTAAATTACGTGAAGCAGGAATGTTGGAAGATGTGACAATTCGTCTTATTAAAATGGAAGATCGTTTTAATATTGGTGAATTTGATTTGGAATTTATTCCTGTTACGCATTCTATTCCAGAAGCACAAAGTGTTTTTATTCGTACCCCTTATGGTAATGTGTTACATACGGGGGATTGGAAACTTGATCCTGAACCTGTGATTGGAAACGTTACTAATTTAGAAAAATTCGCTGAATTAGGGCGTGAGGGTGTTTTAGCAATGGTATGTGACAGTACCAATGTTATTGTCAAACGTGCTCCAGAATCAGAGGCTCAAGTTCGACGTAGTTTGATTGATTTAATAGGCAGTATTAAGGGCAGGGTAGCTGTTACTTGTTTTGCAAGTAATGTTTCTCGTGTCGAAAGTATTGCTTATGCTGCTAAAAAAGCAAATCGCCCTGTTGTAATTATTGGTCGTTCTTTAAAAAACCTTGAGGTTGCTGCCAGAGAAAATGGATATCTTGCTGATATTCCTCCATTTTTTACTGAACAAAATATGAATGATGTTGATCTTGATCATGTCATTTTTATTGTTACAGGCAGTCAAGGTGAGGAACGTTCTGCGTTAACGCGTATTTCTTTTGATGTACATCAACATATTGCTTTTGGATCTGGAGATACCGTTATTTATAGTAGCCGTACTATTCCAGGAAACGAGCTGGCTATTATGCGTGTTCAAGATAATCTTGCACGTCGTGGTGCCAAAGTGATTACGTCACGCGATCATTTTGTTCATGCTTCTGGACATGCTTGTTATGAAGAAGTATGTGAACTCTATAAGCTGGTAAAGCCTACTTATGGAATACCTGTGCACGGGGAGTGGATTCATCTGAATGGACAGGCTAATGTTGCCAAAGAATATGGTGCCGAGCCGATTTTATTAGAAGATGGTGATATTTTACGTTTAGGGCCAGGGAAACCAAAAATTATAGGTGGTGCACCTTATGGACGTTTGGTTATTGATGGCAGCCGTTTGTTATCTATAGGTGGGGATGTTCTTACTGCAAGGCGACGGATGTTATATAATGGCGTTGTCGTTGCCAGTTTCGCTGTGAATATGAATGGTGAGTTGTTGAGTGACCCTAATATCAGTGCCCCAGGGTTATTTGATCAATATGACGAAGAATTCGATGATGTTATTGATGAATTTGGGGAGGCTATAGAACGTTTACCTCAAAAAATCCGTTTAAATGACGATGAATTAACCGAAAGTGCCAAAGTTATCCTACGCCGTATTTTAGGACGTCGATTAAAAAAGAAACCTTTGGTAGAGATTCATTTATTACGTCTTTAACTTTTTAATAGAATCCCATTATAATGGGATTCTTTTTTATGCTCTATATCCCTTAGTTCAGGATTGATTAATCTATGCGTTTATCCTCAAGTTTTCTTCCAACATTAAAAGAAGTTCCAGCAGAAGCTCAAATTGCCTCTCATCGTTTGATGCTCAGAACAGGAATGGTTCGCCAAATGTCTTCGGGTATTTATGCCTGGTTACCAGCTGGCTTACGTGTATTAAATAAAATAGCCGATATTGTTCGTGCGGAACAAGATGCTATTAATGCTCAAGAAGTGTTAATGCCAACCTTGCAATCAGCAGATCTGTGGAAGCGTTCTGGACGTTATGACGCATATGGACCTGAAATGTTGCGTATTGTTGATCGCCATAAACGTGATTTGCTATATGGACCAACAAACGAGGAAATGATTACAGATATTTTTGATCAATTTGTAACATCATATAAGGGGTTGCCAGCTTTATTATATCAAATTCAGTGGAAATTCAGAGACGAAATTCGCCCTCGTTTTGGGGTTATGCGTGGTCGTGAATTCTATATGAAAGATGGTTACAGCTTTGATGCAGATTACGACAGTGCTGTTGTAACCTATCATAAAATGATGTTGGCTTATCTACGTACATTCCAACGGATTGGTGTCAAAGCTATTCCAATGTTGGCGGATACAGGCCCTATTGGTGGGGATCTTAGTCATGAGTTTATTATTTTAGCCCCTACGGGTGAAAGTGGTATTTTCTTTGATTCTGCATTTGCAGAACAAAATTGGTTGGAAATGCCAGTCGATATTGAAGATAAAAACTCTCTTGCTTCATTCTTTACCCGTATGACCAGCTTTTATGCAGCTACTGATGAAAAACATGATGAAGCTGAGTGGGAAAAAGTCCCTCAGGAAAGAAAATGTGAAGGACGCGGAATTGAAGTTGGCCAAATTTTCTATTTTGGCACCAAATATACTGAGTCAATGGATGTTTCTGTAGCTGGCCCAGACAGTAAAAAACTTTATCCGCATATGGGATCATACGGTATTGGGGTTTCTCGTCTAGTTGGGGCAATTATAGAATCTTCACACGATGATAATGGAATTATTTGGCCTGATAATGTTGCCCCTTTTAAAGCGGTGATTATTAATTTGGGTATGAAAGATCAAGCCTGTAAAGATGTGTGTGAGTCATTGTATCAAACAGATCCAGATAATTTTCTTTATGATGATCGTGATGAACGTGCTGGTGCAAAATTTGCGGATGCAGACTTAATGGGACATCCTTGGCAAATTATTGTAGGGCCTCGTGGAGTTGCACAGAATATTGTCGAGATTAAACGTAGAAAGACAGGAATGCGTGCTGAGGTTCCTGTGGATCAGATTATGGAATATATGGCTTCTCATCAGGATTAATAAATATGTTTGGTTCTTTTGAAAGAATGGTGGCAAAACGTTACTTGCGAGCTCGCAAAGGGGAACGCTTTGTCTCTGTGATTGCTATTTTTTCCTTGATCGGAATTGCTCTTGGAGTTGGTACATTAATTGTCGTTATGGCGGTGATGAACGGCTTTAAAGATGATTTATTGGGTCGCATTTTGGGGTTGAATGGGGATCTGAGTGTCTATGGACAAATGTCCTATAATGGCCCTCAGCCTATTACTGATTATGATCGTTTGGCTTCACGTATGGAAAAAATCCCTGGTGTTAAAGTAGCTATTCCTTTTACAGAGGGCCAAGTTTTATTAAGTGCTGGTAATTATAATTCTGGGGGCATGGTGCGCGGCATGAGTGCCGAAGGGTTGAAAAAATTAACAGTAGTCAGTAAAAGCCTGACTCCAGAATCTTTTGAGCGTTTCAAAGGGGATGATGCGATTGTTATTGGAAAAACCTTGGCAGATCGCGCAGGTCTTGGAATTGGCTCCAAAGTAACTTTAATTTCTCCACAAGGTTCTGCAACCGTAATGGGGAATATTCCTCGTATCAAAGCATATACAGTGGTGGGGATTTTTGATTCTGGAATGCATGAATATAATTCAAGTTATGTATTCTTGCCCATTTCGGCAGCGCAAAAATTCTTTCAAATCAAAGATGGTGTAATAGGAATACAGATATCGACGACAGACCCCGCAAAAGTTCAAAAAACCACGCAGGCGTTGATTTCAGAGTTCAGAGAAGAAAATTTACGCTTTCTGGATTGGACACAAAGCAATAATGCCTTTTTTGGAGCCGTTCAAGTTGAACAAAATGTAATGTTCTTGATTTTAACTTTAATTATTTTAGTGGCGGCTTTTAACGTAATTTCCTCTTTGATTATGATGGTCAAAGATAAAACTCGTGATATTGCAATCTTACGGACAATGGGGGCATCTCGTGGAGCAATTATGCGTATTTTCTTGATGTGTGGCGCTTCTGTTGGGGTGACAGGCACCTTTGCAGGAACGATAATTGGCATATTATTTTGTAAGAATATTGAGCATATCCGTCAAGGGTTGCAAAAACTAACGGGAACTAATTTATTTAATCCAGAGGTATATTATCTGGAACATTTGCCTGCTAAACTTGATTGGGCAGATGTCATTCAAATTGTTTTAATGGCGTTGGCTTTATCTTTGCTTGCGACCTTATATCCATCTTGGAAAGCCGCACGTACCGATCCAGTAGAAGGATTGCGTAATGAATAATCCAACTCAAGCAGTCTTAGAACTTAAAGATGTTCATGTTTCCTATAAGAGCGGAGACGAACAGCTTGAGGTTTTAAAAGGTGCAGATTTCACTTTATACCCAGGTGAGATTGTGGCTTTGGTAGCTCCTTCTGGAGCAGGCAAGTCAACCTTGTTGCATGTTGCTGGTTTATTGGAAAAACCAAGTAAGGGTGAGATTATTATTAACGAGCAAAATACAGCCAAGCTGAGCGAAAGAGAACGCACCGTATTAAGGTTAAGATCAGTTGGTTTTGTTTATCAGTTTCATCATTTACTGCCAGAATTTACAGCTTTAGAAAATGTAATCATGCCACAGATGATTGACAAGAAATCAAAAGCGATAGCTTCTAAAAAAGCCAAAGAATGGCTGGAAAAATTTGATTTAGGCCACCGTGTTAACCATCAACCAGGAAAATTATCTGGTGGTGAAAAGCAACGCGTAGCAATTGCAAGAGCTTTGGCGAATTCTCCTTATATTTTATTAGCGGATGAGCCAACTGGTAATTTAGATGAAAAAACATCAGATCATGTGTTTGGTTTGTTATTACAAGCTGTCAGGCAGGAAGGGTTGGCGGCTCTGATTGTAACCCATAATAATGAACTTGCGTCTAGGATGGATCGTGTCATGACGTTACACGAAGGAAAGATCGTTCCTTTTACTCTCTAATTGAAATTAAAATATAGTAATGACCCTAGCTCCTTTTATTCATTTACGTAACCATTCTGCTTATTCTCTTAGTCAAGGGGCCATTCGAGTACCAAAGATGGTAGAGCTGGCAAAGAAAATGAATATGCCAGCTATTGCCATTACGGATACAGGAAATTTATTTGGAGCTTTGGAATTTTCTAAATATTGTGTTGATGGCGGAATTCAACCCATTATAGGATCACAAATCGGAATTCCTGCTATTGGCGAAAACACAGAATATGCCCGTAGTTGGCCAATTGTGTTATTGGCTCAAAATGAAACAGGATTGCTCAATTTACAATTTTTATCATCAGAAGGATTCTTAAAAGGGGATCCTGCTGATCCTGCTGTTGCAGTAGAGACAATATGTGAACATTCAGAAGGACTTATTTTACTGAGTGGTGGAACAAGAGGCCCTATCTTTAAACTGCTTTCAGAAGGTCAGGAAAAACATGCGTCAGATTTAATTGAGCAACTTGCCAAGGCATTTCCTGATCGTCTCGTGATAGAGTTGAACCGTTTGGGTCTAACAGAAGAAAAAGCCATTGAACCAGGTATTATTGGACTTGCTGATCGTTTCGGGTTGCCCTTAGTGGCAACGAATGAATGTTTTTTCCCCACACCTGATTTATATGAAGCGCATGATGCATTGATCTGTATTGCTCAGGGCTGTACCGTTGATATGCAAGATCGATGGAAAGTTACTCCAGAAAACTGGTTTAAACCGCCTGAAATGATGTGTGAACTTTTTGCTGATTTACCAGAGGCTTGTTCAAATACTATAGAGATTGCTAAACGGTGTGCGGTTAAGATTGAAACACGAAAGCCGATGCTGCCTCATAGTCGTAAGATTAAAGAGGGCACAACAGCAGATGAAACTTTACAGCAAATGGCTCAGGCTGGTTTGGATGAGCGTTTAAAAACCTATTCTGATTTAACCGAAGAGAAGCGAAAGGAATATCAACACCGTTTGGAATATGAAATTTCCGTTATTCAAAAAATGGGATTTCCAGGATATTTTTTAATTGTTGCTGATTTTATTCAATGGGCCAAAGAAAATAATATTCCAGTGGGGCCAGGTCGTGGTTCAGGTGCAGGATCATTGGTGGCGTGGGCGTTAACTATTACGGATTTAGACCCTTTACAATTTAATTTATTGTTTGAACGTTTCTTAAATCCTGAGCGTATTTCGATGCCTGACTTTGATATTGATTTTTGTCAGGATCGACGTGATGAGGTCATTGAATATGTCCGTCATGCTTATGGACTTAATCAAGTTGCGCAAATTATTACCTTTGGTAAATTACAGGCCAGAGCAGCCGTGCGTGATGTTGGACGTGTCCTTGGGTTACCTTTTGGGATGGTGAATAAGGTTGCAGAGCTGATCCCTAATAATCCTGCCAAACCAACGACTTTGGGACAGGCGATAGATGGTGAACCTCGCTTGCAAGAAATGCGCGATAGTGATGAAAATATCAGACGTTTGATGGAGGTGGCTTTACAATTGGAAGGTTTATACCGTCACGCTGGAACCCATGCTGCTGGGGTAGTGATTGGAGATAGACCTTTGGTAGAGTTGGTACCGCTCTATCGAGATCCGCGTAGCGATATGTTGGTTACCCAATATAATATGAAGTTCGTTGAGCAAGTTGGGCTGGTGAAGTTTGACTTTCTGGGCTTGACGACGCTTACGATCTTACAGCGTGCTGTAAATATGTTGGAAAAGCTGGGTCAACATATTGATCTTGCTTCTATTCCTTTGAATGATAAGCCAACGTATGAAATGTTGAGCCGTGGTGAATCTGGCGGGGTGTTCCAGTTCGAAGGTGCTGGCATGCGAGATGTATTGCGTCAAATGCAGCCCACACGAATTGAGGATTTAATTGCGGCGGTGGCCTTATATCGTCCTGGTCCTATGGCGAATATTCCTGATTATTGCCGCAGAAAACATGGAGAGGCGTGGGAGCCACCGCATGAGCAAATCCGTGATATTCTTGAAGAGACCTATGGAATTATGGTCTATCAGGAACAGGTAATGCAGATTGCTCAAAAAATGGCGAAATATAGCCTAGGCGCTGCTGATTTATTACGCCGTGCGATGGGTAAAAAAATTCGCTCTGAAATGGATCAACAACGTGAGATCTTTACCAAAGGTGCGATTGAGAACGGGGTTGATGAAAAAAAAGCTATAGAAGTTTTTGATTTAATGGCACGCTTTGCTGATTATGGATTTAACAAATCTCATGCGGCGGCTTATGCGTTGGTCTCTTATCAAACAGCATGGATGAAGGCTAATTACCCAGTAGCTTTTTTTGCAGCGTGTATGTCTTTGGCAATCGAAAAGACTGATAAGCTGGCAATTTTAAGGCAAGAAGCCAAGCGAATTAATATTCCTGTTTTACCTCCTGATATAAATAAATCGGGCGCAGATTTTGAGATCGAAAAGCAGGAAGATGGGACTTATGCTATTCGTTACGCTTTCGCTGCGATTAAGAGGGCTGGTTTTTCCGCAATGCAAGGCATTGCAGAGGCTAGAGGAGGGCAACCCTTCAAAGATTTACTTGATTTTGCCGAGCGTATCGATTGTCAAAATTTAAATAAAGGGCAATTGGAAAATCTGGCTAAAGCAGGGGCATTTGATTCCATTGAGCCCAATCGACATAAAGTATTCGCTGCTGCTGAAGTGATTTTACGTAGAGCACACGCCCGTAAAGATGAAAAGGCCAGTGGTCAAATTGGTTTATTTCAAATGGGGGATATAAAGACTGTCGAGCCTTTGAAGTTACCTTCTGTGTTTGAATGGCCGGAAATAGAGCGCCTAACGATGGAAGCCGAAGCTATTGGGTATCATATGACGGCTCATCCTTTGGATTCATTTAGAGCGTTATTGGATAAAATGGCTATTCAGCCTATGACGCATCTACAACAGCTGGCTCGTTCTGGGAGTACGCGTATTCGGTTGGCGGGATGTATTTTAAACACTAAAGTGCGCCCTACCAAAAAAGGAACAAAAATGGCTTGGGTGGGTCTATCTGACAAGAGTGGAGCCTGTGAAGTAACGTTTTTTTCCGAAACGCTTAATCGATCCAGAGATTTGTTGGTGACAGGAAAAATGGTTATTGTTACCGTAGATTTACGTATGGATGAAGAAAATTTACGTATTACAGCGCAACATGTTGAAGACCTAGAAGATGCGATTACAGGTTTAGTCAAAGAAATTAAAATATGGATCAAAGATTTAGATTCAGTTAAAAAAATATCAAATATTTTAGCCAATACACAAAAGGGTAGAGGAAAAGTAGTTTTAGTTCCTCAATGTGGCAATCAACAAGAGGTCGAGGTAATTTTACCTGAATATTATAATGTATCCCCCATCCTTGCACAGCATATCAAAGTAATACAAGGGGTCGAAAAAGTAGAACAATATTAGCTTTATTTTGATATTATTTAAAAGGGTTCAAATAAAAAAAATGTTCTATATCAAGAATATATTTAATGAGTATTATAATACTTTATCCAGATGGAAAGATTATAAAAGTAGAAGCCCAAGAAGAGAGTGTTGGATTTTTAATTGTATTAACATAGTGTGTTATTTTGTTTTGCTTCAACTTAGAGATACTATTACTCAACAGAATGTATTCAATATTTTTATGGGAATAACATACATATATGTTTTATTTATTCTTATTCCTAGTATTCCTCTTGTAATAAGAAGGTTGCATGATTTAGGATTTTCAGGGAAATGGTATTTTTTATATCTATTTGCTTATATTGTTGACGATTTTTTTCTAGATGATGGTATCTATGAAGATTTGTTTTCATAATCTACAGATTTCACATACCGTATAATTTTATTGTTTGTTATCCTTATTATATATTCAATATTTATAATAATCTTTATAGCTACTTTTTTCTGCCCAGGAAACCAAGGGAGAAATAAATACGGTTCTGCATTATCTGCATTATCAAAAAATAATTAATATACATCATGTATCGTAAGTCTTGTGTTTGAAGTTTGCTGTTAAATTAAAGCAATTCGCGACAAACTTCATTGATATTTATCCGATTGTTTTCAACCACTCTTTGTGATTAATAACATGAGAAAAGAGGGTCAAGTCTTTTTCTAAAGCCATATTGTGTTCTTCCATGCTCAAAGTAGCACAACAGTCGTTTAAGGTAGTAACATCATAGCCCTTTTCATAGGCAGTACGTACTGTTGATTCAACACAACAATTTGTCAGAAAGCCACAAATCGCCAATGATTTAATATTCAACTGACGTAAAATAAAATCCAGATTTGTGCTGTAAAATGCATCTAAGCCGCGTTTACCTTCGAGTATAATTTCATGAGATAATGGTTTAACATTATCTATAATTTCTGCACCCCAACTGCCTTGACGAAATGCTTTGGCAGAAATTACATTTTGTAATACGCCATAAGTTGGTTTTCTGAGCTCTCGATAATTATCAGAGAAACTAATGGGCGAATAAATAACCGTAATGCCCTTTTCACGTGCGGCTTTTAACGCCGCTTGACTGTTTGCCAGCATATTCGTCTGATGCATACAATCTTTTACTCCGTTATGTAAAGCACCGTTTACGGAGGTAAAATCATGTTGATATTCGATTAAAATCAAAGCAGTTTGAGAAGCCATCATAAGAAAATGCCTTTTAAATTGATGAATGAGTAATTTACATTCTATTTTGATAATGCTTAATATATTAGTTCAATTTAATTTAAAACTTTATTTCACTTAAAAGATAGAAGAAAAGCTAATTCTATGACTAATACACCTATAAAACGTTTGACTGTTCCTAATATCATAACAAAAAAAGGTAAAGAACCGATTGTCTCTTTGACGGCTTATACAACACCAGTGGCTCAATTAATGGACGAGCATGTAGATCTGATCTTGGTTGGTGATTCTTTGGGAATGGTGATTTACGGGTTGGATACAACATTGTCAGTGACAACAGAGATGATGATTGCTCATGGTCAAGCTGTGATGAGAGGAACGCAACGGGCTTGTGTAATGGTGGATTTGCCCTTTGCTTCATATCAAGAAAGCCCCCAACAAGCATTTCGGACAGCTTCTCGTATTTTACAAGAAACAGGTGCAGCGGCTGTTAAATTAGAGGGCGGAGAAGAAATGGCCGAAACGGTGGAATTCCTAACCAAAAGAAATATTCCAGTTTGTGGTCATGTTGGCTTAATGCCTCAGGCTGTGCAGATGATGGGGGGATTTAAAGTAGCTGGAAAAAACGATGAGAGTGTGCAAAAAGTTATTCGTGACAGCCATGCTATCGCCAAGGCTGGGGCTTTTGCAATCGTATTAGAAGGGGTTGTTGAACCAGTAGCCCAAACCATTACACAACAAATTGCTATTCCAACTATTGGGATTGGTGCTTCGCCTGCTTGTGATGGGCAAGTCTTGGTTTGTGATGATATTTTTGGTGTATTCCAAGGTTTCAAACCCAAATTTGTTAAACGTTATGCTCAAGTTGGACAAACGATGACAGAAGCTGTTCAACAATATGCACAGGAAGTTCGTTCAAGAGCATTTCCGACGATGGAATATTGTTTTCAACCGAACAAAGGCTAATTACCAATTACGATGATCTGAAATCGGATCATCGTATTAATTTAATTTCTTAGTATTTTCATTTTTAAATATTACTGATTTTATCTTTTAGAGTAATATATATTGAAAATGTTAAAATTGTATATTTATACTTTCAATAACATTTTGTTATCAGATCTTTTTAATTTTATTAAGCTCATAATTCCAATTAAAAATAAAATAAAACCCATATAATATTGTTGTCTTTCTTGTGATATGGATATGGTATGGTCGCCTTTATGAAGATATATTCCTAACCGTCCATCTTTTGTATAGATGGTTGGAATATTTTTATTATTTATAATTATCTTTATAAAATTATAATAAATTAATGGTAAAGAAACGATACTATCTTGTAGAACAACAACTTTATATTCTGGAAATCCATTGCGTATTTGTGATGATTTGATAGTATAATTAACGTTTTGATTATCATTACTAAAAATATTTTTTGAAGTATCAAAATCATGGTAATAACCATTATGTTGAGTATGATTGTTCAGGTAATCATGATATAAGTAACTGTTATTATAGTCGTTTATTACATAATGACGATGTGAATATGCTTTCATATATGGGTAATAGTTGCACAGCAATGATAGTATAATTATTAGAGGGCAAATAATTAATCTATTTCTTTTTAAAATTATGGGGGATAGCCATAATGAAAATAAGCATATAATTGTTGAAAATAAACGCCATGGATATTGCATGATATTAAACAAAATGAATTTGTCTGGAAAAACCCACCAAGGAAATAAAAATGTTGTTAAAAAAATAATAGTCACGATGAAGATTATTTTTTTCTTACTACATATATTGTTTTTAAAAAAAGAAATAATGAGTAAACAATTACCAATAATACCAATGCTAAATATCGTATTTTGATATGGGTTAATATTAAAGATCACCAATGGCAGCTTTGCGACTGATTTGTATATTTGAGTGTAGCTGTCTGTTTGTGAAGACATTACAATATACTGTCCAGATAAATTATATAATAGTGGTACAAAATAAATTGCTGATATGGCAATAGTTATCAGTAAGCTTTTTAATAAAAATATTATATTTTCTTTTTTGATGAATGTTTGAAAATAAAATAAAAAATAAAAGAATGACATAATTATAATACAAATAGTCGTAGGAATATTTGTTATGCAAATTAATGATGCCATTAAAGGGATTAAATAACGATCTTGTTGATCAGTTCTAAAGGAATCAAGTCCTCTAATATATAATATAATAAAGCCAAATGACGTATATTCGGCAATAGCAAAACGTGTAAAAATAGCTGTTAGATAGTAGGCCGAGCTTAATAATAAAGCAGCACAAAATAATCCAACCCAATAAGATTTGTACTGTCTATAGCCAGCATAAAATGCACACATAAAATTCACTAGGCTAATTAATAGCCATATAAATTTAAAATGAGCAATATTGTTTTCTCCATAACAAACAAGATATGATAATAAAAAATAGATATTAGTTAAGGGAGGATAAAAAGCTTGCCAAGAGTATCCGTAACCATTATTCCAAAAGTCAAATAATGGTAAAAACTGACTATGTTTTACTTCATCATGTAAAGATATCATGCGCGACGTGTGAGCAACCCAATCAAGTCCAGTAAATAAACCTGGTAAAAATATATTGACAATAATTAATAGAAAAGGCAGTAAACAAAAGAAAATAAGAAGTAAGTTTATATGATTTTTTTTTGACATTATAATAATATTTTCAGGTTATAGGAATATGTTTCTATAATATAGATAGTTATTATATGGCAATATTTATTGTATTAATAAAGTGAGTTCACGGTTATCTTGTCACTGAGAATATACTTTGTTCCTATAGCTAGGAGTATTTTTTTTTGATATTCGGTGCTGGAGATTTGATTGGAAAGCATCAAATTTACAGGCTTGGTTGCATCGCTAATAATATAACTTTCAAACCCAGCGTTAACAGCATCCATTGCAGAATACGCAACGCAAAAATCTTCTGCTAATCCAGCAAAGAAAATGCGTTTGATACCGATTTTTTGTAACCAGTTGATTAGTCCAGTCGATGTTTTGCAATCATTTTCATAAAAGGCTGAATAGCTATCAATATCTTGACGCCATCCTTTACGAAAAATCTTTTGAAAACAGTCTTGTTTTAATTCAGAGGATAATTCTGCGCCCTTTGTATTTTGTACAGCATGAGCAGGCCATAAAGTTTGTTTGCCATAAGGCAATTCAATTGCATCATATGGTTTTGCGCCAGGATGATTACATGCAAAAGAAATATGATCTTTGGGATGCCAATCTTGAGTGGCAAAAGAACGCTGAAAACGGTGGGATAAAAGATGATTAATGACAGGAATAATTTGATCCCCATCTTTAACCCCTAATGCCCCACCAGGCAAAAAATCATTTTGCACATCAATTACAGCCAATATATCTGTTTCTTGATTAATGTGTAATTTCATCATGGATTGTGTAAAAGATTTTTTTTATTAAATAACATAAACAAATAACTCCAAAGATTGAAGAAAAACTAATTGTAAAAAGTGTTTTTTATAAGAAACAATTAATGTATGTTCTCCTTTTGTTAAGTAAACTCCAACACTGCCATCCTTCATATATATTGTTGGAAGATCAACGTGATTAGATATAATTTTAACTGAATTACTAATTACCTTAATAAAATAATTTGGAAAACCGTTAATAATACTATTAGATTTAATTGTATAATCTTTATTTTTGTTCTTGTCTGAAGACAAGAGGCAAGCGTTATTAATCTGATGTGTATTAATAATGTTTTTGTTAAGATAGTCATTATAGATTACGTTAGAGTATTCTTGATTGATAGATAAATTTCTATAATGTAAAGAACTAATTATATCTGGTTCATTAATGATTAAAGAAATAAATATTGGTCAAAGAATAATAAAAAATTTGTCAAGAATGTCCAATTTGATGTTAATTTTAATAATCAAATAAGGATTAAAATTGACCGTATCATCCCCAAAGAAAATAGCAGGCTAATATATAATTATTATTGCTATAAAAGGTGGTAATAGGCAGGATAGTATAAAATAATTCTTATTATTTAAATATTTGATTATAATTTTATTTTCATTGCAAGTATAATATATCTTGATTGATTTTTTATTAATAATTGTTATCTAAGTATATGAGAATTCAATCTTGCATTTTATTTTTTCAAATGAAATTTCGCATATTAATAGGCTGTTTGAAGGTTCTCTTAACTGATTAGGTTATAATTTTAAGTAATTTTTGCTTTATGGGTTAAAGTAAATAAAAGTATTGCCTTTATAAGAAAAAAGATAATAATTTTTATTTTCAATTACTGCTTGATTCTTATTATCTTTTAATTCTTTAGTAAGGTCAGCAATTCCTTCGTAACCTTCCATATAGGTGTTATGAAAAGTGTGAGATAGCTTTGGTGTAGCTAAACGAAGTCTTTCATTAATTAAAGATAATGGAAGCGCATTTGTGGCAATGAGATATTTATTGTTTTTAATTGTAGGTTGTGATTAATATTATAACTAATTCGATTTATAACCATAAATATGATATGCCAATAAAGACGCGTATATTATTACTTTCAGGTGTAATAAGAATGCTAGGTCTTGCTGAGTTTAGTAATAAAAGTAAGAATGCAGTTCCAGTAATTAATAAATATCAAGTTATATACTTATTTTATTTAAAAATTTATTTATTATTATGTTCAATTATCATGATAAAAATATTTATTTATCATGATAATTGAAAAATACAATATGAAATATCTATATTTAACTAAATTATCGCTTTGTAAAAATTTTATTTCCCCGTTAATACAGTTGCAATACGGCGTGCAAACAAGGTTGGATCAATTGGCATTTCGCCATCTTGAACACGAGCAAGATCAAGTAAAATGCTTGCTTCTTCGCTAATATCCTTACCATCTTTTGCTTTTAATACCAAAGATTTAATCCAAGGGTGATTTGGATTAAGCTCTAACACAGGAGAAGCAGAAGGCATCGTTTTATCATTGCGACGCATAAGGCGTTGCATTTGCAAGTCTGGTCCACCAGCAGAAGCAGCCAAAATTACAGGACTATCAACCAAGCGTTGTGTTGTACGGACTTCACTGACTTTATCGGTTAAAACCTCTTTTAAAGATTTTAAAAGATTCTCTTCTTCTTCGTTGTTAACATACTCTACATCACCCATTAACTTTTCAAGGTCTTCTTTGGCTTGAGTTATACTGCGCAGAGGTTTATCACTAAATTTACCCACACGATCAGGCCAAAAAGCATCAACGGCATCGGTGAAGAGCAATACTTCAATACCTTGTGCTTTAAATCCTTCAAGTTGAGGGGAAGATGAAAGAATTTCTTTAGAATCTCCAGCTAAGAAATAAATTGCTTCCTGGCCATCTTTCATCCGTGAAACATAATCTGGCAGGGTGGTTAAACCTTCCTCGGTAGAAGAGTAAAATCTGGAAAGTTTAAGAATACTTTCTGAATGTTCTCCATTTTCCCATAAACCTTCTTTGAGGATTGCACCGAACAGATTCCAGAATGTTCCGTATTTTTCTTTATCTTCAGAAAGTTTTTGTAATTCAGAAATAACTCGGTTGGTCAAAGCTTTACGAATACGAGCCAACACAGGGGTATTTTGTAACATTTCACGAGAAACGTTTAAAGGCAAGTCTTCTGTATCCACAATCCCTTGGATAAAACGTAACCAAGCAGGTAACATTTCAGCTTCGTCAGTAATGAACATACGACGTACATGAAGGCGAACTTTACTTTTTCTTTCTTGATCCACAGGAGCAAAAGGAGAAATCATTCCTGGAATAAAAAGGAGTGAAGTGAACTCAAATACACCTTCAGCATGCCATAACAGAGTTGCCAAGGGTTTATCGAATAAATGGGTAATATGACGGTAAAAATCATCCATTTGTTCGTCGGTGATTTCACTGCGGGGTTTGCGCCATAAAGCGGTACCTTCGTTGGCGTTTCTTTCTTCTTCTTCGCCTTGTTTAATAACGATTGGCCATGCAATATGATCCGCCCATTTGCGAATAATATTTTCCAAGCGCATGCTTTCTAAATATTCATCAGCATCGCTTTTAATATGTAAAATAATAGTTGTGCCCGCGGTATCACGGGTTGCTTGGGTTAAAGTATACTGACCTTTACCTTCAGAAACCCAACTCCATGCTTCATCAGTACCCGCACGACGAGAAATGACTTCAACTTTGTCAGCCACCATGAATGCAGAATAAAAACCAACACCAAATTGACCAATTAAATTAGGACGGTCTTCTGGTTTTGCATCTTTTAATTCTTTTTCAAAAGCTCTGGTTCCAGAACGTGCAATAGTACCAAGGTTTTGCATGATTTCTTCTTTGCTCATGCCAATACCATCATCGCTGATGGTTAAAAGGCGTGCATCCTTGTCAATGTTTATGCGTAGTTGGGGCGTTGCAGGTAGGGCACATGCTTCATTGGTAAGTGCTTCAAAACGTCTTCTGTCTGTAGCATCGGCAGAGTTGGCAATGAGCTCACGTAGAAAAATTTCTCTTTCTGAATAAAGAGCGTGAACCACTAAATCCATAAGGCGTTCAACTTCAGCACTAAACTGATGTTGTTCTTCTTTGTGATTTGATGTGTCAGTAGTCATGAAATAAATTTCCTATAATTTAATTATTTTTAAATTTTCATCTGTTATTATACAATAAATGGCTAATAAAAATAAAGAGGCAAAACAATGGCAAAAATTTTAACAGAACAATCAGACATTTTGAAAGCTTTATTAGCACTTAAAACGATTGCTTTGGTTGGCGCATCCAACAAGCCTGAGCGCCCTAGCTATGGAGTTATGAAAAAATTATTAGATTATGGATTTAAAGTTATCCCTGTAAATCCTGGTTTAGAAGGGCAACAAATACTAGAAAAAAAAGTTTTTGCAACTTTGTCTGATATTAATGTACCAATCGATATGGTAGAGGTCTTTCGCAATACAGATGCTGTTCCAGAAATTGTTGATGAGATGTTAACTTTAAAACTATTACCTAAACTTTTATGGACACAGCTGGGTATCGTTCATGAAGTTGCTGCTCAGCGTGCAGTAAGTGCAGGTGTCGATGTGGTGATGGATCGTTGTCCTGTGATTGAATTAGGGTTACATGGATAGTGCAAAATAAACAAAATATTAGTTTATATAATATGAGTTATACTGATACTAAGTAATAAATTCGTTTATAAAAGCATTTCTATAGATATGTGATTGTAACTTAATGACTAATTTATAACGAGATTTTTTATGATATTTATAATGTCTTTGATTGTTATTTTGCCATCAATTTTTATTTTTTTTGTCATTAGAAACAAGTTTCGAAATTTGGATATTTTTCTTTCTGCTTCGTTTTTTATGCTTTGTATTTATTATGGATCTTCAAACGATTTTTTTATCTTCTTTTTTGGTCTTTTCATTTTAATTTGTCTGCTTTTTGTATCTGTTGCCATTATTTTTAATCATTTTAAGGAAAATAAATCTGTTAGAAATCTCATAATATCGGTATTTCTTATAATTTGTGCCCCAGTGGCAGCGATCACTTCATCTAAACTTTATCCCTATTCGATATTTTATCAGTGGGTTTTATTTCATCCAATGCAGTTTGAAGAAGCAAAAGGACAAGAAGGTTTTTTATACGAAATTGACTCATGGGGTTTTGCAGGAATGGATTCTTCGCTTATGCTTGCGTCCAGCCAAAGTTATAATCTCAGCGTATCTGATGATTTAAAATTATGGAAAATGAAAAATAAAATTGTTTGCGATGTATCTCGTGTATATAAAGTATATCCAAATTTATATACAATATTCCCATATACCAACGCAGAGTGTTATAAAAAAGACGATATTTATAAATGATGATAAGGTTTTATGTTTATTAACATATTCTTCTCTATACCTTTAATCAAAGCTGTGTTCATCTGATATCGTGCTTATTCAAGTTGAATTATTATAAGCTAGTGCTGAAGATTTAATATTTAGTTATTGAAGATGGTTTTTTGTAAACATATCCATTTAATATACTCGATTAATATTGATTGTAATACTGTGAATCCTCCATGCATTTCAAAATCATCTTCGTTCATATATAGGCTTTTATTAATCTCAATTTGCATGGTATGGATATTTTGCTTGGGGTTACCATAATGGCGAGTAATATAACCTCCTGCATAAGGGGTGTTTTTACTAACTTTTAATCCGTGTTGAGTAAAGAATTTCTGACTGTTATTAATGAGTGTCGATGAGCATGTTTGTGCAAAGCCATCCCCTAAGACAATATCGGTATAATAGGGGCTTCGTTTAGGCATCGAAGGCATCGAGTGGATGTCTAAAAGAATACAGCCTCCATAATGATCACAACTGGTTTGAATAAATTGTTGAATTTGCTGATGGTAAGAAAACCAATAAGTCTCAATTCTTTGTTGGATTTTGGCAAATGATAAATAATATTTATAAATTGGTCTGCCCAAGGCACTGATTTTATGAACAGTGCCAAAGCCCCTTTTAACTTGATAGCTGTTTTGATTACACCAATCTGGCAAGGGATCCTTGAACATATCAGGGTCCAGCTCCCATGCTTCACGGTTTAAATCACAAAATATTCTCGGCAGAGTGGCTTGTAACAAAGTTACGCCAAGTTGAGGGAACTGATCGCATAAAAGATGAACATAGCTATCTTCACTTTTACGCAATTCCTCTATAGAGAGCCTACTTAAAGATAATAATTGTGTATCATATTGCATTCCAGAATGAGGAGAGCTCACTAGAATTGGATAAGGATGCATATTTTGTGGATATTGCATAATAAAGGGTGAGGAAAAGGAAGAATCTATAAGATCAAAAAGTGACATTGGCAATCCACATAAACAATATCCATAAAATATCTTTAAAATATTTCATTTTTTTCACTTTGACCACTTGCACTTTTAAAAGAACATCGTTATTAAACGTTTATCAGCTTTAAAAGAACATCGTTATTAAACGTTTATCAGCTAGATGGGTGTATAGCTCAGCGGGAGAGCACTACCTTGACATGGTAGGGGTCACAGGTTCAATCCCTGTTACACCCACCATCTAAGCTATAGTATAAAAATTTCCCATAAAATAGATAGAATTACCTGTTTTAATATGACAGTTACGTTTTTAGGGGCTCATTAAATGCTTCGATATAGATATTTTTTTGCTATTTTTGCCTCTTTGTCGTTTTATAATAATTTTGCTAGTGCAAAAACTGGTAATCCATTTTTAAATAATAATAATATTTATTTATCTCAAACATCCTCAAATGGAAATCCATATATAACTAATAATGTTAGTTTAGATACAATCAAATCTAAGGCCAATCATGGAGATGCAAATGCTCAGTTGACTTTAGGATTGTTATATAGTCTAGGAAAACGCGTACCTGTAGATCATAAAAAAGAACTATATTGGTACCAAAAAGCAGCTGATCAAGGAAATGCAAATGCTCAACTCATGCTGGCGTTATCTTATAAAGATGGAATTATTATTTCTCATAATGATAAAAAAGCTGCTTATTGGTTTCAAAAATCAGCAGATCAAGGACAACCTATAGCACAATTTGAACTTGGATTAATGTATTATGAAGGTAAAGGTATTCTTCAAAATTCTATTAAGGCAAAAGAATATTATCAAAAAGCGGCCAATCAAGGAAATGTTAATGCTTTGGTAAATTTGGGCACAATGTATGATATAGGACAAGGTATTCCTCAGGATTTTAAAAAAGCAAAAATTTACTTCGAAAAAGCAATAGATAAAGGAAGTGATTTGGCTAAAATTAAATTAGGTATTAAATACCAATCAGGAGAGGGTTTACCAAAAGATAATAAAAAAGCATTGAATTTACTTCAGCAAGGATGCAAAGCTTCTCCTAAGCTGTGTGATGTACAAACCCATTCCATAATTTCAAAATTAAAAGCTCAACAAAACTAAGTTTTATTTGAACATCATAGAGTTAAACACACTATCTTTGTCAATAAAACGATGTTTCAAAGCACTGGCAATATGCCCAATAACCATAACCCCTACTACCCAAGATAAATAAACATGTGTAGGTTTTAAAATAGCTTTTAATTCTGGATTTTTTTGTATGATGTCCGGTAAGTTAAACAAATATAAAACAGGTGCTTGATAACCTGCACTCCAGCTTAACAAACAACCAGTTATTGGCATCAATATCAATGCAAGATATAAGATAATATGCATGATGTGAGCTAATTTTTTCATGATTGGAGACATAGTATCAGGCAATTTAGGGGCGGGGTGGGTATAACGCCAAAAGATACGAATAAAAAACAAGAAAATAATAGTTGTAGCAATATTCTTATGTAATCCGATTAAGGTATGTTGCAGAGCATCTGTATTTGTATCGAAAATCAGATGGTTTGAATAAAAAGCAAGGCACCATACAAAAATAAATATTGCAGCCATCAACCAATGTAAGATTTTTGCAGTCAAAGTATAAGAATTATTCATGCGATCATTTTCAATAAATAAATTTGGGTAATTTAGATTTGTTTATATAATGAAAATTAAAAAGAGTAACGTCAATTTATGTAATGGAGATTAAAATGATTAATAATATTTACTGTATTGGCAGAAACTATTTTGAACATGCCGAAGAGTTGGGAAATAAGGTAGAAGCAGAGCCAATTATTTTCAGTAAACCAAACTCGTCGTTGGTAACCAATAATACTATTCAATTACCTGATTTTTCTGATGTTGTTCATTATGAAACAGAGTTAGTGATTAAGATTGTCAAGGAAGGGTTCCAGATTAAACAAGAAGATGCTGAATCCTATTATGATGAAATAGCCATTGGTTTGGATTTAACAGCTAGGGATTTGCAATCAAAGCTCAAAGAAAAGAAATTACCTTGGTTTTTATCCAAAGGATTTAAAGATTCTTGTTATGTTTCTTCTTTTGTGAATAAATTTAAGTTTAAAGAAAAAATTAGTTTTTCAATGAAATTAAATGGTGAAACAAGACAAGAAGGGTACACTCAAGATATGATATTTACCATTCCAGAAATTATTGCTTATTTGAGTCAGTTTATTATCTTAAAGCCTAATGATCTGATTTATACAGGCACGCCCAAAGGGGTTGGTCAATTAAATCATGGGGATCAGCTTGAACTTTTTATAGAATCTCAAAAAATGGCTAATTTAAAGGTTTTTTGATTTTATATTTCTTATTCCAAGCCATAAGGTATTCAAACCCGTTGGTAAGCTGTTAAATAGAAAATATGGCATCAATATATATTTTTTTAAGTGATGAAGATTGGAAAAAGCGTTATTCTTTTTTAATGAAAAGTTTTTCAACATACTCATTATACTCATTATACTCATTGTCAGAGATAAACGCGAACTCTTCACAATTAACCCAAGATTTTGCAATAGATACCAACGTTTTAAATTTATCTGTAAAAATCACTGATATAAGTTCATATATTTATTTTAGTTTCTTTTAGATAAAAAGAGATGTTTCATAAGGGGTGGTGAAGTATCAATTTTTTAATATTTATGGAATATATTATCTGTTTTCTTGCCTTGCTATGAATGAAGGATATGATTAATGTGATATTGATCGTTATTTTAAAATATCAAAGTGTAAGGGTGAAGCATGATAGAGCGTCGTAAATTTTTAATTGGTGCAGGAACAGCTGTTACAATTTCTGTAATATTGTCTGATTCATTATTAACCAAAGCGACTGCTCAGAGTACAGCGGGATATCAAGCTTTTTTAAAACAAATTCAACAACAAGCTGTGCAACAGGGTTTTGATGCATCTATTATGAAACGTGCTTTGGATTGGTCTGTTCCAAATGCCAAAGTTATTCAACTGGATCGCAAGCAACCTGAGTTTACGATGACTTGGGCTCAGTATTATGAAAAAGTCATTTCTCCAACCAAAATAAGTCAAGGCAAGGCATCTTATCAATCTTTACAAAACACCTTATCTCAAATTTGGAAACAGTATCGTGTTGACCCAAGAATAGTTCTGGGGATTTGGGGAATTGAATCTGCGTATGGAAAACATACAGGGAAATTTAACGTAATAGATTCCCTTGCGACTCTTGCTTATGAAGGCCGTAGAGCAAAATTCTTTAAATCAGAGTTGATGAAAGCTTTAAAGATTTTGGATAGTCGTGATATTGCTCCAGAAAAAATGTTAGGCAGTTATGCTGGGGCTATGGGACAACCTCAATTTATGCCCAGTGCATATTTACAATATGCGGTGGATTTTTCAGGAACAGGACAGCGCAATATTTGGACAAATGTGCCTGATGTATTGGCATCTATTGCAAATTATTTGGCAAAATGTGGATGGAAAGCATCTGAACCTTGGGGACAAGAAATCACTATTGACGGTAATTTATCTCAAGGACAAATTGGTCGTAAAAATATAAAAACATTAGCACAATGGCAAGCTTTGGGGGTTAGGCGCAGAGATGGTTCTAAATTCTCAACAAATTCTGTTCAAGGTGCTGTAATTAGACCAGATGGAGAAGGTGGGCAGGCCTTTATGGTTTATCACAATTTTAATGTGATACGCCGTTACAACCCCTCTGATTATTACGCTCTGGCTGTTGGATTGCTTGGGGATGCAGTTGGATAATAATTAAAGTTGTTTTTTCATAAAGAGAAGCGTAAAGCTTAGTCTAATTTTATCTTTTTGAATGGCTGTATATGCTGTGAACTATTCGGTAATTAAAATATCTGGTTTTTTATGTGCTGCTTTTTTGTTATCTTCATGTAACAAAAATGTTGATGATGCAGTTTTAAAAACCGCAAAGCTTCATTATGAGGTTGGACAACCTTATCAATTAGGTAATCGTTGGATTTACCCAGAGGAAAATTTTGCTTATAAAGGGACAGGCATTGCGGTCGTTTCTTCTAAAAGCGGAAAACAAATTACTGCAGATGGAGAAATCTATGATGCGCAGTCTATGACAGGTGCTCATCAAACCTTACAACTTCCTGCAATTGTCCAAGTGCGAAATATGGATAACGGTAGAGAAATTACTATTCGGTTAAATGATCGTCCAGCTTCTACAACAGATCGGATATTGGAGTTAACTCCAAAAGCGGCAAGTTTGCTTGGTTTAGTAAGAGGTTCTGTGGCTAAAGTTGAAATTATCGAAGATGAGAAACGAAGCCAAGATCTTGCATTTAAATTACCTAATGGTCCTCAGACACAAATGCAAGTCAGTACAGCGCCTTTGGAAACCATCAAAGTTGAGAGTTTAGATGGAACTCAACCTTTGAAATCGGATACACGTCATCTTGAACAACCTCAAGAGAACAATGTGCAAGCATTAACGCCATTAGAAGAATTGCCCGCACAATATCGTCAAGGGGCTGCAACAAATGGTCAGCTTTGGATTGATGGTGGTTCGTTTACATCAAGTGTTTATGCTAATCGTTTAGCCGCAAGAATGGGTGGTCGTTTGGTAAATACCTATACTGGGGGACGTCGTGTTATCAGGGTTCGCTCTGGACCGTATAGCAGTGTAGAACAAGCAGATCAAAATTTGGATTCTTTATTAAAATCTGGCATAAAAGGTGCCAAAATCATCGTTGAATAGGGATAGAATAAGCGTGCAAACTCGTAGATCATTATTAACTGGTGCTAGTGGCCTTGCGTTTTCTTTGGCTGTAATCAATTCCTCTCCTGCTGAGGCAAAAACCACCCAACGTAAAAAGAAAACTGCTGCTAGTATTGCAGCTCAGCCTGCGATTTCAAATGGCCCTCCTGCTAATACACCGATAGGCCCTTTTGATACCAGTGCGCAATACGCATTTATTATGGATTATAATACTGGTACTGTTTTGTTGGACAAGCAAGCAGACCAGCCAATGCATCCATCTTCATTAACAAAGATAATGACATGTTACGTTGTGTTTGCAATGTTGAGTACTGGTCGTATAAAACTGGATCAACTCTTACCTGTCAGCGAGAAAGCATGGAGAATGCAAGGCTCGAAGATGTTTGTCCCACTCAATGCACAAGTATCTGTGCAGGATCTTATTCAAGGGGTGATTATTCAATCAGGGAATGATGCTTGTATCGTTTTGGCTGAAGGAATAGCTGGATCAGAACAACAATTTGTTGCTATTATGAACGATTGGGCACCTAAATTAGGTCTTAAAAATACGCGTTTTATGAATTGCACAGGCTGGCCTGATGATAATCATTTAATGTCTGCACATGATATTGCGTTAATAGCCTATCATTTAATACACGATTATCCTCAATATTATCATTTTTTTTCTGAAAAAGAATTTACTTATAATAAAATCACTCAAGGTAATCGTAATGTCTTGGTCGATAAAGGGTTGGCTGACGGTTTAAAAACCGGCCATACCTCTGCAGGCGGATATGGATTATGCGCCAGCTCTGAACGCAATGGTCGTCGTATTATATTGGTTGCTAATGGAATGTCATCTATGAATGAACGTGCACATGAATGTGAACGTTTATTACAGTGGGGTTTTAATCAGTTTGAAAATGTAAAATTGTTCAACAAAGGCGAGGTCATTGAAACCGCACCTGTGTGGATGGGAACATCTCCAACAGTGTCATTAGTTGCGGGTGAAGATTTGTTAATGACCCTTCCTGTTGGTTGGCGTAATAAAATGAAGATTTCTTTAGATTATAACGCACCTATTGCAGCCCCTATTACCAAAGGACAAGTTGTGCAAGCATCATTATCAGTTGAAAATGGTGGGCAGGCTATCCAAATTCCTGTTATTGCAGGAGAATCTGTGCCAAAGTCAGGTCTAATTTCTCGAACGTTTAAAAATATAGGCTATCATTTCGGAAAGAAACCATAATTCTTTCATTAATGGAAGGTAAGATATTATTTCTATCTTCCATTTTATAAGATTAGTAGGAAAGTATTATACGGTTATGACAGGATATATGATTACTTTCGAAGGTGGAGAAGGGGCTGGCAAATCGACACAAGCCCAACGATTATATGAAGCATTTGAAAGAGAAGGCCGAAAAGTTTTATTGACCAGAGAACCTGGTGGTACAAAGGGGGCGGAAGCTATTCGAGAGCTTTTACTGTTCGGGGGGTATTCATTTTCTTTACGTTCTGAAATTATGGCACATTTTACAGCGCGTTGCGATCATGTTGATCAAATTATCAAGCCTGCCTTGAGCCAAGGTTATGTTGTTATATGTGATCGATATATCGATTCAACAAAGGCATATCAAGGCTATGGATTAGGTAATGGCGATAAAGATTTAATTCGATATATTAGCAATCTTTCTGATCTTATTGCATTGCAGCCTGACCTTACTTTGATTTTCGAAGCTCCTTATGATATTATGAGGGAACGGTGCTGTGCCCGTCAAGGTAGAGTAGATCGATATGAGCAACTTGATGAGAATTTCCATTATCGTGTTTTAAATGGATTTAAACAAATTATGATGGATAATTCTGATCGATGCGTTAGAATCGATGCTCACAGAAATATGGAAGCGATTCATCAAGATGTTTATGATATTGTGTCTCAGAAACTATTCGAATTAAAGCAATGAAACCCAGAGAAAATGATCATTTATGGGGGCATAAAAAGGAGTATGCTTATTTTCAGCAAGCGATTGCGCAAAATAAGTTGCATCATGCTTGGTTAATTAATGGTGAAGAAGGGATCGGAAAGGCAACTTTTGTTTATCATTTAGTTCGATTGATTTTAGGAAATAGTCCAGCAGCAATTAGCCGGATCAAAGCAGGAAGCCATGCTGATTTATTAGTCGTTGGTCGTCGCTTAGATGAAAAAAAAAACCGATTACGTTCTGAAATTCTTATAGATGATATTAAAGCCGTTGGAGAATTCTTACGCCTGACTCCAGCAGAGGGTGGGTGGCGCATTGTTGTTATTGAAGATGCAGATTTAATGAATCGTAATGCGGCAAATAGCTTATTAAAATTGTTAGAGGAGCCACCCAAAGGCGCTTTATTATTTCTGATTACGACACATCCTAACCGTTTGCTACCGACAATTTTAAGTCGTTGCCGTAAGATGAGTTTGCGCGGATTATCAACTGAAGAAATGGAACAAGGATTATCTATATTAGCCCCTCAATTATCTGAAATAGATAAAAATAAAGTTATTCAACTTGCGGAGGGCTCTTTGGGAAAAGCGTTACAACTTTTGGAAAGTGGGCATTTAAATATAAAAGATATTGTTGAAAATCTTTTAAACGACTCATTTAAAAGTAAAGATATGTATCAACAAGCTGATTTAATTTTACAAAAAGAAAATGGCTTTACACTTTTTTTAAATTTATTAACCGATGCGATCGCTTTACACATCCGACAAGCTGTGCAAACGCAAAAAAAAGAATTTGGACATCCTATGCGACCTATTTCGCAATGGATAGAAATATGGCAAACACTTTTAAAGTGGCATAAAGAAGCCGAATCTTTTAATCTGGATAAGAAACAGACCCTTATTTCTGAATTTAACCTTGTAAGTGAACTATGAAACCTCATTATATGATTACTACCCCGATTTACTATGTGAATGGGGCTCCGCACGTTGGTCATGCTTATACGTCTATAGCTGCTGATGTTTTGGCTCGTTTTAAACGTCTAGACGGTTATGATGTGTTTTTTTTAACGGGTACAGATGAACATGGACAAAAGGTAGAACAAGCAGCGCAGGATAAAGGTCAATCAGCACAGAATTTTGCAACGATGGTGTCTGCACAATTTCGTAATATGGCTGACCAACTCAATGTTTCTTATGATGATTTTATACGCACGACAGAAGAGCGTCATATCAAAAGCTGTCAAGCGCTATGGCAAAAAATAGCAGACGCAGGTCATATTTATCTTGGTGCTTATGAGGGGTGGTATTCTTTACGTGACGAATGTTATTACGGCGAAGATGAACTTACAACGACACAAGAAGGAAAAAAAATTGCTCCGACAGGGGCCGAAGTAAAATGGTTAAAAGAGCCTTCTTACTTTTTTAAACTGTCTGCATGGCAAGATAAATTATTAGAATTTTATGAACAAAATCCTAAATTTATAGGACCAGAAAGTCGTCGTAATGAGCTGTTAAGCTTTATTAAATCTGGATTACGGGATTTATCTGTTAGCCGTACGAGCTTTAAATGGGGCATACCTGTTCCAGGTGATGATGACCATGTTATGTATGTTTGGTTTGATGCTTTAACGAACTATATTTCGGCTTTAGGTTATCCAAATATAAAAAGTTCTGATCTGTGGCGGTTTTGGCCTGCTGATTTGCATTTGGTCGGTAAAGAAATCTCTCGTTTCCATGCACTTTATTGGCCAGCTTTTTTAATGGCTGCTGGTTTAGAGGTTCCAAAACGTATTTATTCTCATGGTTGGTGGACAGTCGAAGGTGAGAAAATGAGTAAATCGGTTGGGAATGTTATTGAGCCCTTGAAACTGGTGGAAGAATTTGGTTTAGATCCTGTTCGTTTTTTCTTGTTACGTGAAGTGCCTTTTGGTGGCGATGGAGATTACAGCCGACAATCATTAATTAATCGTATGAATAACGAATTAGCAAATGATTTGGGTAATCTGGCACAAAGGACGCTTTCTCAAGTCATGCGAAACTGCGAGGGAAAACTCCCTGAAATTGGTCAACGTCATCAAGATGACGAGACTTTATTATCAAAAGCGATATTGTTACCGACCTTATTGCGTGAACAAATGGACCGTCAAGCATTGCATGAATCTTTGGAAACCATTTGGAAAATTATTCGTGCTTCAAATGCCTATATAGATCATCAAGCACCTTGGACATTAAAAAAGACTGATCCACAAAGAATGACTGTTGTATTACGGGTTCTGGTTGATACATTGCGGATCATTGCAACCTGTTTACAGCCATTTATACCTGGGGCAATGGATAAGTTATTGACCCAATTGGGTGTTTCTGAATCTGAACGCCAGTTATCAGATCTTGAAACGGTTATTCCTGCTGGACGTGAACTTCCTGCACCTTCTGGTATTTTCCCACGTTTTGTAGAGGCTGAATAATTCTTATGCGTTTAGTTGATTCCCATTGCCACCTTGATTTTTTTTCAGATGAAGAAATTGCAACTCTGTTAGATCATGCAGAGGAGGCAAAATTAGGAGAGGTGGTAACTATTGGAACACGCATATCCAAAGCTGATGTGCAAAAGCGTATTACAAGTTTTGCTAGGCCTGATTTAAAATTATGGTGTACTGTTGGAACGCATCCTGAGTATGTCAAAGATGAAGTTTTTGCTACTGCTGATGAAATTGCAGCCTTAACAGATCACCCGCAAGTTATTGGTATTGGTGAAACTGGGCTTGATTATTTTTATGGTGAACCAAGTATATTTATCAAGCAGCAAGAATTTTTCAGAGCACATATACAAGCAGCACAAAAAACGCAATTACCCGTATGTATTCATGCTCGTGAAGCTGATGATGATATTGCCAGAATTTTACAAGAAGAAACTAAGAATAATGGCAGTTTTCCATTTCTGATTCATTGTTTCACGTCTAGCCTTGCTTTGGCCCAAACAGCAATAGAGCTGGGGGGATATATCAGTATTTCTGGAATTGCGACGTTCAAGAAAGCTCAAGAATTACGAGATATAATCGTTCAACTGCCAATACATCGTTTATTAGTTGAAACAGATTCACCTTATTTAGCGCCTGTTCCATATAGAGGAAAACGTAATGAGCCTGCTTTTGTTGCGCATACGGCAAAATATGTTGCAGAATTAGTAGGTATGTCCGAGCCCGATTTTGTCGATCAAACAACCACTAATTTTCATCATTTATTTACGAAAGCAAAATAAGAATGAAAGTAACCTTTTTAGGGTGCAGCGGTTCAGGTGGTGTGCCAATGGTTGGTGGGGAAGATGGTAAAGGAGACTGGGGAGCTTGCGATCCTTTGGAAACGAAAAATCGTCGCACTCGTTCTTCGATAGTGATTGAAACAAATCTTGCTAAGCGGATTATTATTGATACAGGTCCTGATATTCGAGAACAGTTATTACGTGAACAAATCAGTAAGTTAGATGCGGTTATTTATACACATGCGCACGCGGATCATATTGCGGGATTGGATGAGTTACGTTCAATCAATCGTATGATTGGCAAACCTATCCCAATTTATGCGACCTCTGAAACATTGCAAGAACTTGAAAATCGCTTTGCTTATGCATTTAAACCTTGGACAACAGCCCCGCATTTTTTTCGTCCAGCTTTAGATGTAAATATTGTTGAATATGGTGATGTGTTCATCGTGGCAGAGGAAAAGATTCAGACATTCGAACAATGTCATGGTTTTGGGAAAACACTTGGAATCCGTTGTGGCTCTGTAGCGTATTGTACAGATGTAATGGATATCTATCAAGATGGTATTGATATTTTAGATGGGGTTGAAACGTGGATTGTTGGATGTTTTCAACGAGAGCCTCATCCCGCTCATGCGTGGGTAGATAAAGTTTTAGAATGGCGTGAAAAAATTAACCCAGAACGGACGATTTTAACCCATATGGGGCCTGATATGGATTGGACATGGCTTAGAAATAACCTTCCTCAAGGGGTTGATGTTGCATATGATGGATTAAAGATTGTTTCTTCTTAATGGGTTTGTGTATTCAATAATGAATTATTAAACATATTTATTTTTTGGAGTAAAATTGTATCTTCAAGAAAAAAACATGAGCTTGAAATATAAAAATTAGAGGAAGCAGTCGAAGAAATATAATTTTTACTTTGATATTTTTATATGCTCTCTAAACAAATTAGATAAAATAAACTTGTCAGTTTTGTGGAAAAATAAATATTATCGATAATATTAATTCTAATTAATTTTACATATAAATTCATGATTGATAAGACCATCCAAAAAGGTTATTTGTTCAAACTTATCTTTCATTTTAATCCTTGTCGAATATATTGCAGATTGTTTGTATGATTACTCACTATTAAAAATATCAAATTTATAATAAACACATAACTACTTGAAAAACTTTATGGTTAACATTTTAACTATAAAGAAACTATTTTTATCATTTAAGAATAAGAGCTTGGGTAATGACGATTGAAAACGAAGGCTTGATTAAAGAAACCCCATTGGCAACGGCATTAAGCGAACGCTATTTGGCTTATGCGTTATCAACGATTATGTCTAGGTCTTTACCAGATGTAAGGGATGGATTAAAGCCTGTTCATCGTCGTTTAGTTTTCGCGATGCGGCAACTAAAGTTGGATCCAAAATCGGGATTTAAAAAATGTGCTCGTATTGTTGGGGATGTTATTGGTAAATATCATCCTCATGGAGATGCTTCTGTTTATGAAGCATTGGTGCGTTTGGCTCAAGAATTTGCTGTCAGATATCCTTTGGTCGAAGGGCAAGGAAATTTTGGCTCTATTGACGGTGATAACGCAGCTGCAATGCGTTATACTGAATCTCGGATGACGATGATTGCTCAGGCATTGCTTGAAGGGATTGATGAAAACGCTGTTGATTTCCGTGATACCTATGATGGTGAAGAAGAAGAGCCGATTGTACTCCCTGGGGCATTTCCTAATTTATTAGCTAATGGTTCCAGCGGAATAGCTGTAGGAATGGCAACCAATATTCCCCCCCATAACGCAGGTGAGCTTTACGCTGCTGCAATGCATTTAATTAAAAAGCCTGATGCTTCAACCAAAGACTTATTGCAATTTGTGCAAGGTCCTGACTTCCCTACAGGTGGAATAATTGTAGAAAATCAGGATATTATTCTTCAGACCTATGAAGTTGGGCGAGGATCACTGCGCCTTAGAGCGCGTTGGGAGGTTGAGCAAGGGCGTTTTGGAACATGGCAAGTGGTTGTTACTGAAATCCCTTATCAAGTTCAAAAATCTAAATTAATTGAGCAAATTGCTTCGTTAATGGAGCAAAAAAAACTGAATTTACTGGCTGATATTCGCGATGAAAGCACGGATGAAGTGAGGTTGGTAATTGAACCCAAAAATCGCACGATTGAACCAGAAGTATTAATGGAATCATTATTTAAAGCGACAGCTTTAGAAGGACGTTTTTCTTATAATATGAACGTTCTAGATTCCAAGGCTGTTCCCAAAGTAATGGGTTTAAAAGATATTTTACGTGCTTGGCTGGATCATCGATACATTGTGTTAGTACGTCGTAGCCAGCATCGCCTTAGCGCATTAGAACGTCGTTTAGAGATATTACAAGGATTATTAGCGGTTTATCTTAATTTAGATGAGGTAATTCGTATCATTCGTGAAGAAGACGAAGTTAAGACCGTTTTGATGCAGACTTTTAAACTGACTGATTTACAATCTGAATCGATTTTAAATATGCGTTTACGCAGTTTGCGTCGTTTAGAGGAAGATGCCATTCGTCATGAATATGATCAGCTTTCAGCTGAAAGAGAAGCACTGAATATTCTGTTAAATGATGAATCTTTATGTTGGAAGAAAATTTCACAAGAGTTAAAAGAAGGTAATAAGCAATTTGGAACGGGTCCCTTGGGACAACGTCGTACTTTAATATCTGGAGCTCCCAAGGCAGTTGATGTGGTTGAGGTATTAGAAGAAGTTGAAAGAGAACCATTAACGGTAATTTTATCCCAAAAAGGATGGATTAAGGCGTTAAAAGGGCATGGCCTTGATTTATCTTTACAAAAGTTTAAAGAAGGGGATCAGTTACAAATGTCTTTGGAATGTCAAAGTAACGATCGCCTGTGTGTCTTTGGCAGTGATGGTAAAAGTTTCAATATTAAAGTTTCTGATTTGCCCAGAGGTCGTGGGGATGGGCAACCCATTCGGTTATTAGTAGATTTGTCCAACGATGCAACGATTTTAGCTCTGTTTGTTTTAGAAGATAACGGCAAATATTTATTAGTGTCTGATGGTGGACGTGGATTTGTTACCGAGGGAAATAATCTCTCTACGGATCGTAAAATTGGTAAGCAAATTTTAAATCTTAAAGATGATGAAAAAGCAATTTATTGTTTGTATATAAACGGGGATTATGTTGCAATTGCCAATACGATAGGTAAATTTCTTATTTTCCCACTGGATCAAATTCCAGAGTTAAAGAAAGGTGCTGGCGTTATTTTACAAAAACTTGGTAAAGGTAAACCAAAAATTGTAACAATTTTCTCTGCTGAAGAAGGATTAACAATTTCAGAGAAAAGCCGTAAACGGAATTTCGAAGATTTAAAAGATTTTGTTGGTAATCGTGCAGGTGTTGGTAAAAAATCACCAAATTGGTTAAGAGGATAATCTGTCTAATAAATCAAGTATAGAAAATAAGATATATTTTGTTTTGTATGCTTGATTCTAATTATGTAGCTTTGAATTATTTTATTTATGGATATAAATAAGTTGATAAGCATAATAGAGAGCGTTTTATTTCCACGGGTTAAAATAAATAAAGCCTTACTAGCTGATAAGCTACAAAAGAAAACCATTGTTATTACGGGTGGGAGTTTCGGAATTGGAGAACAGCTTTGTTGCCAATTGTCTGAGATTGACTGTCATCTTATTCTCGTGGCAAGGACAAAAGAAAAGCTCCAACAGATTCAGCAAGAATTACAGAATAAACCTGCAACAATTCATCTGTTTTCTGCTGATTTATCCGATGAATTACAACTTGACCAATTTATACTTTATTTGCAGAAATACACTGTTGATATTGTGATTAATAATGCAGGAAAATCTATTTGTCGTTCTACGATGAAATCATTAGATCGTTTTCATGATTTTCAACGAACAATGCAGCTAAATTATTTTGCACCAGTCAAGTTATGTTTGGCTTTAATACCGCAACTAATTAACAATAAAGGGCATTTTATTAATGTTTCTGCGGTAAATGTATTATTGGCTCCTACTGCTTATTGGGCAGCATATCAAGCCTCTAAAGCTGCTTTTGATCAATGGTTGCGTTGTGCCGAGGCAGAGTTGTTAATAAAGGGCGTAACTGTTTCTACTGCTTATTTACCATTGGTAAAAACGCGGATGATAGAGCCAACGCAGGCATATCAGTATGCCCCGACAATGTCTCGAGAACAGGCTGCTGATCATATTTGTCAGCTCATAATTGATCAAAAAGCATCTTATAAACCTTGGTGGACGTTATCAGGTCAGCTCTTGTCCATTCTTTTTGCAAGATCATGGGTAAAATTAATGCAATCTTATTTAAAGAATAAAAGTAATGGAAGGGATTAAAGCACTTTATCAAATCAAATTGCTGACGTTGAAAGGCATCTGGTATTTGATTAAAAGCATTCCAACTGTTGGTATGAATTTAATGGCGCTTCTTTATATTGCGCAGAAATTATTTCCCGATAGAATAGCTTTTCAAGATGACACTACGCATATTAGTTATCACGATTTATATTTAAAATCTCAGCATTTGGCGGATCAATTTTACTGTCATTATACTATTCAAAAACACCAAAAAATAGCAATCATTGCTTATAATCATTTACATTTAATTCACAGTTTATTCGCTTTATCTGTATTAGGAGCGGATATTTATTTATTAAACGCAGAAATATCGTCTGCACAATTTCAACGTTTACATGAAAAGCATCAGTTTCAGTGGGTTATACATGATTTTGAAATAGAATATGTTCCTTTAGAAAAAAGCATTTTTATGGATCATGACACTTTAATATCGATTAAGTCTTTATTAAAAGAAAAAATCTATCCTCCGAATACTCAAAGAAAAAGAACACATTTTTCAAAGATCATTGTATTGACCAGCGGTTCTACGGGAGCGTTTAAAAGTGCTGAACGATCTTCTAAAGTGGGTAATTTTTTAGTCCCTTTTTATCAGTTGCTCACCCAATTAAATTTATATCGTTATCGAACTATTTATATTGCAACGCCTATTTATCATGGATTTGGCATGGCAACATTATGTATGACGGTCATATTAGGCGCAACGGGTTATTTAAAAAAGAAATTTATAGTCCATGAAGCTTGTGATTTAATTGAAAAACATCAAATACAAGTCGTGACTTTGGTTCCTTTAATGTTGAACAGAATGCTGAGGCATGATGATCGTAAGCTACGTTCTTTGCAATGTATTATCACTGGTGGTGCAGCCATTGCAGAATCTTTGGTTACCGAAACGTTGAGGATATTGGGAAACATTTTATTTAATTTATACGGCACGTCAGAGGCAGGGGTTTGTATGATTGCTAGGCCGACTGATTTGTTGCAATTTCCAAAAACAATAGGCAAACCAATTCCTGGATTAAAAGCTAAGATTGTAAAGGATGGACAAGTTATCAGGGATGGTGTAGGCGAGCTTTATATACAATGTGCTTGGTCAATACAAAGAACAACATGGATAGTAATGGGGGATTTGGTTTCTAAGGATATAAATGGGTATTATTATTTACAGGGGCGTGTAGATGACATGATTGTTTCGGGTGGCGAAAATGTATATCCGTTTAGCTTAGAACAAACTTTGCTGGCACATCCTTTTATTATAGAGGCTGTTGTTCTAGTCGTTCCTGATATTGAATTTGGTCAAAGATTGATTGCTTTTGTTGTGTTGGAAACAGATAAAAATTTATCTAAAGAAGCATTATATATTTGCTTAAAAACAAAGGTTGCTCGTTATCAAATGCCTAAAAAGATAATTATTATCAACGAGATTCCGATAACTGTCATTGGTAAGCCTGATAAGAGAAAACTATTACAGCTATTGTCATAAGCCGTTTTATGGAATGATTATGTATGAATAGGTTTAAACAGTTTTAACCAGATATTCTCTTATATTCGGTCACTTCGTATGGTTATATATAGTGTATTATATCAATAACATTATGGAAATATGATGATTGAACAAAGACTATCTCACGAGCGTGGTTCGGCTGACCATGGTTGGTTAAAAGCAAGGTTTAGCTTTTCTTTTGCGCATTATTGGGATCCAGAGCAAATTGGATTTTCTGATCTTTTGGTGATTAATGATGATCAAATAGCAGCATCCAAGGGTTTTGGAACACATCCTCATAAAAATATAGAAATATTTACTTATATCCTAGAGGGTGCCTTGGAACATAAAGACTCAATGGGCAATGGATCGGTTATCAAAGCAGGTGATATCCAATTAATGAGTGCAGGGTCTGGAATAACACATAGCGAGTTTAATCCATCAAACTCTCATAAAACGCATTCTTTACAGATTTGGGTGATGTCTAATACAGAAAATACTCAGCCTAACTATCAACAGCATTCTTTATCGCCAGAAGAGAAAAGGGGGAAACTAAAGTTAATTATATCACCTGATGGTGAGGAAAACTCTCTTTATATACGTCAAAATATCAGGATATACTCAGGTTTATTTGATGCTAGAGAACAAGCAATATTTACCATTCCAGAAAACCGTTATGTTTATCTTCATGTCGCAAAAGGTAGCTTAATAGTCAATGATTTAGTGTTTAATGCAGGTGATGGGGCTCGTATCCGTCATGAGCGGCAGTTGACTTTTAGTCACGGTGATAATGCTGAAATCTTATTGTTTGATATGCGTCCTGTTGAAAGCAATTATCCTTATGCATAAGATAAATAGGATTTATTGAATAAAAACTAATCAGTTTTAAATTGATATCCAGCTTGATATTTCTCTAAGAAATCAATCATGATATCTGCAAATTCTATCGCTGTAATAGGTTGTTTATCCTTTTTATTGTATATTGGTTTTTTAATAATAGGACGTTTAAGAACAAATAAGATAATGTTCTAAACCTGTCTGTATTTAAATTTAAAGATCAAAAAAGTAAAAAAGGATAGAAGAGATATCAATAAAGGATTCCAATTATCATCAATATATTTTTTTACCGAAAGTAATTTCTAAAATATTCAATTGATAAATCAATAACGTCCGCACTATGAATAATTAAAAAATCTGCTCCAATATCATAAAATTCATATCTACCTTTATTAATAACTATATCTGGTGAGAATTCTTTGGAAGAAATACGATCTACAGCGCAAATAATACATTTTTTTTACGAAGTAACTCTTTTGTTTCTATATCTTGTCCTATGATGCACCTTTAATTGTAAAGGTGCATCTGATCACATTATTCCTTTAGTAATCTTGCTGCTTCTAATGCAAAATAAGTCATAATGGCGTTTGCACCTGCGCGTTTAAAGCATAGTAAAGTTTCTAAAATAGCGCCTTCTCTTTGTAAGAAACCGTTTTGAATGGCCCCCATTAACATGGCATATTCACCAGATACTTGGTAGCTAACGATTGGAATATCGAATTTATCACGCACAGAGCGAATAATGTCCAAATAGGGCATTCCAGGTTTAATAATAATGGAATCAGCCCCTTCTTTAATATCTAATTCAACTTCTGCCAATGCTTCACCACGATTGGCTGGATCCATTTGATACGTTTTTTTGTCGCCTTTTAATAAGCCACCAGATTCCAAAGCATCCCTAAAAGGTCCATAATAAACGCTGGCATATTTTGCTGCATAAGACATAAGTTGTGTGTCGATAAATCCTGCTTGATCCAAAGCTTGACGAATAGAGCCAATACGACCATCCATCATATCAGATGGTGCAATAATATCGATACCAGCATGGGCTTGATTAACAGATTGTTTGATTAAGACTTCTACGGTTTCATCATTGACGACATATCCGTTTTTTACAATGCCATCATGTCCGTGGCTGGTATATGGATCTAAAGCAACGTCACCAATTAAAAGCATTTCAGGAAATTGCTTTTTTAATTCTTTTGCAGCAGAGCACATTAAATTGTTTGGGTTATAAGATTCTGAACCCGTTGGATCACGTTTTTCTTTGGACGTAACAGGAAATAATGCCAGTGCAGGAATATTTAATTTTGCAGCAGGTTCAATATATGCCCCCAGACGATCGACAGAGACGCGTTTTACGCCTGGCATTGAAGCAACTTCTGTTTCTATATTTTGTCCTTCGACGATAAAAATAGGCCAGATTAAATCATCAATGCTGAGTTTGTTTTCTGCAACCAGTCGACGCGTTGTTTGATTTAAACGATTACGACGCATACGTGTTAATGGAAAATTACCAATCATCATTATATCCTTTAACTTTAATTTTTATAATTATATATTTTCAAGTTTTTTATTTAGCTTGCTATGCCAGTATCCATAACTGAAATAAATGATTAACCCAATTGTTAACCAAATAGACATCATAGTCCACGTTAATCCATTTAACGAATACATGAGTACTAAACTTGTTATAACTCCAATTGCAGGAATAATATCGCCACCAGGAGCTTTAAATGTTCTTGGATAGTCTTTATAAGTTCTTCGTAAAATGATGACGCCAGAGCACACAAAAACAAAGGCAAATAAGGCACCAATGGAACACATATTTCCCAAAATATCCATCGGCAAAAAGGCACATAGAAAACAAATCATTATCATAAAGAAAATATGGGAATAACAAGGGGTTTTATATTTTGGATGCGTTTTTGAAAAAAATGTAGGAATAAGGCCATCTCTTGCCAATGAATAAAACACACGCGTTTGCCCAATAAGTAAAAGGAACAAGATAGGAATATATCCAAATAAAATACTGAATTTAACAACAGGTTGTAACCATACATATGGCGTATGATTAATCGCAGTTGCAACAGGGGCTGCATCCCCAATCAAATCTTTATAGTAAACGAGGCCAACAATAACAAAAGCAAACAAAACGTAAATAATTGCACAGGTTGCAATAATAATTAAAATTGCTTTAGGAATATTTTTTGCAGGGTCTTTAACTTCTTGTGCTGTCGAAGAGACACTGTCAAAACCAATATAAGCAAAAATAACCATACCAGCGGCTTGTAAAATTCCAGAGTAACCAAAATGGCCAAATTGATTTTCAACATTTTCTGGGATAAAAGGGACAAAGTTACTGGCATGAATATATGGCAAACCAAACGCAATTAATGCGATTACAACGAATATTTTTATAAACACAACTATATTATTTAACGTTAACGATTCTCTGATACCTTTCATTAATACAAATGAAAGAATGATAACAATAACCATAGATGGCAGATTTATTATACCATGCGTAACAGTGCCATCAGCCAACTTAATCGTTTCAAAAGGAGATGCTATATAACGTTGATCAGGATGAATACCAAATCCTTCGAGTAGGGATAACATATATTTGGACCAACTGACGGCTACGGCACCTGCGCCAACGGCATATTCTAATACCAGATTCCATCCGACCATCCAGGCAATAATCTCACCATATGCTATATAGGTATAACTGTAGGAGCTGCCTGATACTGTTATCATTCCAGCCAGTTCACTATAACATAACCCTATAAAAGCACAGGCAATTGCACCAATAAAAAAGGATAAAATTACCGCTGGTCCTGCATGTTCAGAAGCTGCAATTCCTGTGATAGAGAATAAACCTGTTCCTACAATTCCACCAACTCCAAAGAAAATAAGACTGGGCATACCAATAACGCGTGCTAGACTATTGTGATCAGCAGAAGGTGACTCTATTTTTTTCTTTCTGAATAAAGAGACAAAACCTAATTTTCCCATATGCATATTTTCCTTTAAAGAGGGGAAGGCATCAAATTCTTTTATTTAAAATAAAAAAAGCAAAGATTAAAATTCTTTTTTTTATAATTTTGATGTTTAAAAAATTAAGAATATAATTTATTTATATAGATAGACGAAATTTAATTAAACCCTTTAGTCTTAATAGCAGGAATTTGTTAATGCCCGATACAAAAAATTATAATCAGTTTTTTAATTCTGATTTATCTAGCACGGACCCAGAAGTAAGCCAGTTTATTCATGGTGAACTTGTTCGCCAACAAGACGGTATCGAGTTGATCGCTAGTGAGAATCTTGTCTCTCAAGCAGTTTTAGAAGCTCAAGGAAGTGTTTTAACCAATAAATATGCTGAAGGGTACTCTGGACGTCGTTATTATGGTGGATGTGTCGAAGTTGATAAAGTAGAAACACTTGCTATTGAACGATTAAAGAAAATTTTTGGTGCAGAATATGCTAACGTACAGCCTCACTCAGGTGCAAATGCAAATTTAGCAGCTTATATGGCGACCGTAAAGCCTGGTGAAAAAGTATTGGGAATGAACCTGGCTTCTGGTGGGCATTTAACTCATGGGGCAGCTCCTAATTTCTCTGGGAAATGGTTCAATGCTTTGCAATATGGTATTCGCCGTCAGGATGGATATCTTGATTACGATGAGATGGAAGCAATTGCACGTGCAGAAAAACCAAAATTAATTATTTCTGGAGGGTCTGCATATCCTCGTATCATCGATTTTGAACGATTCCGCAAAATTGCAGATGAAGTTGGTGCATATCTGATGGTTGATATGGCTCATTTTGCGGGCTTAGTGGCTGCAGGATTATTTCCAAATCCAGTGCCTTATGCTGATATCGTGACCAGTACAACTCATAAAACTTTACGCGGACCACGTGGAGGGATTATCCTTACAAATAATCCTGATCTTGCTAAAAAAATTAATTCAGCTGTATTTCCTGGATTGCAAGGTGGTCCATTAATGCATGTCATTGCTGCCAAAGCGGTTGCTTTTGGTGAAGCATTACGTCCAGAATTCAAAGAATATCAAAAGTCTGTTGCTAAAAATGCAAAAGTTTTAGCTGAAACTTTAATTGAATGTGGTTTTGATATTGTAACCGAAGGTACTGATTGTCACTTATTATTAGTTGATCTTCGTCCTAAAAAAGTAACAGGGAAACAAGCAGAAGAAAGCCTTGAAAGAGCAGGGATTACCACCAATAAAAACGCTATTCCATTTGATCCAGAAAAACCTGCTATTACTTCTGGTATTCGTCTTGGAAGTCCTGCTGGAACGTCTCGTGGGTTTGGAGAAGTTGAATTCCGTGAGATTGGCTTATTAATTAACGAAGTACTTACCGCTTTGGCTGATGCTTCAGATGGAGATAACAGTAAAATAGAACAAGAAGTGCATAAAAAAGTTGTTGCACTTTGTAATCGTTTTCCTATATATAAATAGTTTTTTTTATTAGACGGAGTATGACTGCTGATTAAGCCATTACATCAGTTATGGCGTATGTTCCCTCCATCTAGTCGCCGCTATGGTTTGGCTAGGTTTGGGGGGTGTATAGCTCCGTCAATAACACCATCCCCACCAGTTGATTCAGCAGTTATCATTGGTGGTGAGGTTACTCGTGCTTCTGGGCTTGGAGAAGGTGCACGGGTTATGCATCAGGCTTTAAAAAAGCATCACATTGACGCTCATTTACTTGATGTTTCACCTTATTCATTTTCAATGGCACGATATAAAAAATCTGCTCAATTATTATCAAAATATTTACATGCTCCATTGATCTTACATATTAATTCTCCTCAAATTCCCTATGCGTTGCTTTCGTTACCCAGAAAATATATTAAAAATCGAAAAATTATTGGTTATTGGGCTTGGGAACTTGAAGTATTACCAAAAGACTGGATAGTGGGCTTTCAGTTTGTTCATGAAATTTGGGTGCCTTCGAAATTTGTCGCAAAGTCTATGGAGAAATGGGCTAAGCAATTTAATAAAATAATTCGAGTGGTTCCTCATCCTATTGCTGATCGTATTACATATCCAGTAGAAAATATTAGTCGTCAGGCGTTAGGTTTGCCAGAAAACAAAATTATTATTTTAGTTTCTTTTAATTTATCATCAAGTTTTGCCAGAAAAAACCCTATTGGAGCAATTTCAGCATTCCTTAAAGTATATGAGCATGTTAAGAACATAGCTCTAGTACTAAAAATTACCTATGCGGAATATTATCATGATGATATGGCAAAAATTATGAATATGATACAAGATCGTGATAATATTGTTGTTATTAAACATGTTTTATCAGCAGTTGAAAATCAAGCTTTATTTAAATATTCTGATATTATTTTATCGTTACATCGCAGTGAAGGGTTTGGGTTGGTACCCGCTGAAGCTATGTTGTGTGGTAAAGCTGTTATTTCTACAAATTGGTCTGCAACAGAAGAATTTATTGATGAATCTTGTGGAGTTCCTGTTGATTATAGATTAATCCCTGTGCAAGATTCACGAAGTGTATATCAGTTTTCGAATGCATATTGGGCAGAGCCTGATTGTGGTATTGCTGCACAAGCGATACAAAATTTGGTCTTAAATCCGCATTATCGTTTTGAATTAGGTAAAGTTGCATGTAAAAGAGCTAAAGAGCAATTTAATTCACAGTCTTTGATAAAGGGGTTATCCGCCATAGGTGCGGTAATTAATAAAGGATGAAAAAACCTCTTAATATGTTGATATGGCAATGGGGACGTCGCGGTGCTGGGCCTAAGACTGCTGTTGAATTTTCTAAAGCAGTTACGTCAATTCCTGGTATTAACACATATTTATCTTTATCAACCCAAGCTGAAATTGTTATAAAAGCTAATAATTTGGTTGTTGATTTACCTGTAAAAACATATTCTTCTATTTGGGGGTATATATGTCGTATTTTACAAGCCCCTTTAATAATTGCATCTTTGTTTAAATTTATAAAAATAAATAAAATTAATATAGCCATTTGTACCATGCCTGGGCCTATGGACTTAATTATGGCGATAACACTACGATTGTTACATATTCCGTACGTAGTTGTTGTACATGATGTTCACCCACATCCTGGGGATGGATATTTATTTCAGCATTTTTTACAAAAAATCTTGATTAAAAAATCAAGATTAACTGTTACTTTCTCAAAATATATTTATAAGCAATTACTTGCTGTTGATTACGTACCAACGTCTCAAATTATAGAGGGGTGGCATCCACCCTTTTCTTATAAAATAAACAATAGTCAACAAAGTGTGTCTGGAACAGAAATTAAGCTTCTGAATTTTGGACGTCTGTTATTGTATAAAGGATTGGACCTGTTAGAAGAAGCTTTGGATCATGTATCTAGTTCAAAAGCTTACCGCTTGCGTATTGTTGGTCATGGCCCCCAAAATCCTTTATTAGATCGATTAAATGCAAGAGATAACGTTTCAGTTGAAAATAGATGGGTGCCAGAGGAAGAGATTGCGGAGTTAATGCAATGGGCTGACGTTGTTATTTTGCCATATAGAGAAGCAAGCCAAAGCGGTATTGCAGCAACAGCATTGGCATTTGGTAAACCTATTTTAATTACTAATGTAGGCGGTTTAGCCGAGCAATTTAAAAAAGAAGATTTGGATCTAGTTTTTATTTGTGAGCCCACCATAAATGAAATTGCTAAAGGGTTAGATCAAATTTTACAGCTTAATTTTCCTATATCTCGCAAAAAGCACGACGCTGATCAAGAGTGGAAAGAGCTCGCAGAGCATCTGATTAATGAAATTACGAATAAACTCGATAAGTCACCATAAGGTCAAAAGATTATGGCAAAAGCAACTATTTTAACAGAAGATTTCGCAGGAATGAAATCTCAAGCTTTTGGTTTTGCGGAACGTGCAGGGTATCAAAAACAATTATGCAGTTTAACACCTAAAGGGCCTTGGAGTTTTATTTCAGCACCATATTGGCCTTTTCCATTAAAGTCGGTAAAGCCTTTTCATATAGAGCCAAGCGAAATTATAATTAGTGTAGGCAGTGTAGGTGGGGTTATTAATGCAGCGCTTCGCAATTCAGAGCGTCCAGCAATACATATTCAAAACCCTAGGATCTCGCCTAATAAATTTGATTTGGTAATTGTAAACCCTCATGATCGGCTTGAGGGGAAAAATATCCTTATTTCAAGAACGGCTTTGCACCATATTTCGCCGCAACTCTTGGCTGAAAGTAAGGATAAATGGGCTCCTTTTTTCAAAAATTATAAAAAACCTTTGGTTTCAGTATTAATAGGTGGAAATAATGGACGTTTTACTCTGGGGCTGAATGAAGCGAGGCAGATTGCTAATCAATTAGCAGCGTTGATTATAACAGAGAATGTTACTATTGCTTTGACGCCTTCGCGACGCACAGATCCTCAAGCTATTGATGTATTTAAAGCAATACTAACTCCATTAGGTGCTTTTATTTGGGATGGAATAGGTGAGAACCCTTATTTAGGGTTGCTAGCATGTGCTGATTTAATCTTGGTAACAATGGATAGTGTTTCTATGGTTTCAGAAGCTGTCGCAACTTCTGTTCCTGTAATGATCATATCATTACCAGGAAAATCTAAAAGAATTTCTTTGTTTATCCAGTCTATGCAGCAGCAAAAACGAGTCAAATTGTTTTATGGTCGTTTTGAAATTTGGAATACAGGACCTTTGGATGATACAGAAGTCATTGTTTATAAAGCAAAAAAAATATTAGGCTTATAAAAAAATACTTAAAGATGTACAAAATAGTTTACTTTTAATTTTAAAGATGTATATTTTTTATATCTTTAAAGGAAAAGAATGCTTCGAAGCTTTTCATAGTTATAATATTCAATAAGATGTACTTTATTTACATTTTAGTTTCTATAGTTTGTTGAGAGGTTGTTTTTATGCTCACGGAAAACCAAAAATCTATTATAAAAGCCACAGTTCCAGTATTGGCTGAACATGGTGTTGCGTTGACATCCCATTTTTATGAAAGAATGTTTGCTCAAAATCCAGAATTAAAACAAGTATTTAATCGGGGTCATCAAGAGGCTGGTAAACAACAACATGCGTTAGCTGGTGCTGTATTGGCATATGCACAAAATATTGATAATCCAACTGTTTTACAAGGAGCCTTAGTTCATATTGCTAATAAACATGTAAGTTTAGGTATACGTGCAGAACATTACCCCATTGTTGGAAAACATTTACTGGCTTCAATTAAAGAGGTTTTAGGGGAAGGAGCAACAGACGAATTAATCGACGCTTGGGGCAAAGCTTACGAGCAACTTGCTAATTTATTAATTGAGATGGAAACAAAGCTTTATAATGATCTTGTTCAAGAAGGATCCTGGACTGGTTGGAGAAGCTTTAAAATTGTTAAGAAAATAGCTGAAACAGATCAGATTACTTCATTTTATTTAAAACCTGTTGATCATGGAAAGGTTCCTGAATTTCATCCCGGTCAATATATTTCTGTTCGGGTTTATGTTCCAGAATGGGATTTAATACAACCTCGTCAATATACATTATCTAATGCACCAGGTGCGGACGCTTATCGTATTTCTGTAAAACGTGAAGATGGTAATGCCTATAGTCCTGCAGGTCACGTATCCAATGTTTTACACAAAAATTACAACGAAGGGGATGTGATCGATTTGGCACCTCCTGGTGGAGAATTTTTCTTGGATGAAAAAAGTGATAAGCCAGTTTTTTTAATTAGCGCAGGCGTCGGTATTACTCCTATGGTTTCTATGCTTACTTACTTATCAGAACATCAAACTCAACGGCCAGTTTCATTTATTCATGGTACACGTAATAGTAAAACACTCGCAATGTATGATCAAATTAACGATATCATTCAAAAAAATGATCATATGAAAAGAATTATGTTTTACTCTGAACCAGAAGCTCAAGATGAACAATATGATTATATTGGCAGAGTAGATTTAAATACAGTCAAAGAGACGATTATTCCTGATGCTCAATATTATCTCTGTGGTCCAACAGAATTTATGCAAGAGCGAGCCAAAGATCTTAAAAATTTAGGGGTTCCTGCTAAAAATATTCATGCAGAGGCTTTTGATACAGGGGTATTAAACGTTTAAAGTTGTTCTCTTTTAAATATGGATAGAGTAATTTAATTTCTATCCATATCAATTATAAAATTTAAAAATAAACCAACCTATATAATGCCATAATTTTTTTATATTATTCTAAATTCCATCTTATGATTGAAGGTCTTTGAATGATACAGCGGTTTTTAAAAGTAATGAGTGTGGCATCTTTGTATAGCTTGACTTTATGCAGTGTGGTTTATGCACAAGAAGTATCTAGTGGTAAAAACCAATCTATAAGATTGGTTTATGATATCTATAATAAAGGCTTGCATGTTATTACAATGAAGGCAGATTATGAATTATCGCCAACAACTTATAAAGTGAAAGCAAACTTTGCATCGGCAGGGATGGCTAGCCTTGTTTTTAGTTTAGATACGAATGCTACTGTTGATGGTGTTTTTAAAAATGGTCATGCTTTTCCTGGAACGTATCAATCCATAGGTAAAGATAAAAATGGTCAGTTCAAGCTAGTAATGAATTCAAATTATGGAACTAAAACTGACATAACAACACTTGAACCAGTACGTGGTGATGACAGGGACGCTTTAACTCCAGCACAACAAACACATAGCCTGGATATATTAAGTGCGATGGCTGATTTGATTTATCACGTTAGAACTACAGGAAAATGTGATAGTCAATTTAATTTATTGGATGGTTTACGCTCTTTTACTTTTCATAGTCAAAGCGTCGGGGAAAGCGAGATGCCCTCAACATGGACCAGCCCTTATAAAGGCAAAGCAATATTATGTAGAGCAACAGCTCAACAAGTGGGTGGTTTTAAAACACATTCTAAGAATCGTGTTTTGCTTTCGCAACAACAGCCAGGCTCAATATGGTTCAAGGATATTGAGGGTATTGGCTATTTGCCCGCTAGGTTTGATTTTAAAAATCCTAAAATGGGAATTGTGACAGGCGTATTGAGAAAAATTCAAGTCACTAAGTGAATTTTAACAGATAGTTAAGCTATGTTGGTCAGCTTATTTTGAATAAAATAATAAGTTGGTAAAGCGGTCGCAAAACATAAACAAATTGGATAAAAATAGGCAGGAGAAAAGCGAGATAACTCAATCATAAAGAGTGCTGAAGTTAATGGCATTTTTTGAGCTATTCCTAAAAAAACAGCTGCGGCAATAATTGCTGAACTGGACATTGGAATATTTGGTAAAGCTATGTTCCATAAACATGCTGTAATAAACCCCAGCGCTCCACCAAGCATCATACTGGGGGTAATACGTCCACCATAAGCTCCTGCAACCATTGCCAATAGAATAGCTGTCCACTTAGTAGAAAATAGTCCTATTGCATAATTTAAGCTAATATCAGAGGTAAAAGTAAGTTGATTTGCAGCCTTACCATTACCAAGGATTTCTGGAAATTTAATCGATAGAATACCAATCAACCCAAAAGCACCAATTGATATTAAAATCATAATTGGGTTTGATTTAGGTAATTTAGGTAGCCATTTAATGCTTTTATCAAATAAAAACACTGTTATACCAATGATGGGCCCCGCTATAACCGCCCAAAAGACCAAATATTCGTTAAATCTTAAATACTCTATGGGATATTGCACTAAGTCCCCAAGGCCAATACGCACTATAAAGACTGCTGTACTACAACAAATAAAAGCAGAGATAACCGAAGTAATGCTCCAACTGAGCAATAAGGTTTCCAAGGTAAAGACCATAGCAGCCAATGGCACATTATAAACGGCTGCCAACCCAGCACCCGAAGCACAAGCCAAGAGTATTTTTCGTTCTTCATCGGAAAAATGGCATATTCCTATCCATTGCGTAGCAAAAGTCGCTGTCATTTCTCGAGGGGCAACTTCGCGCCCCAAAGGTGATCCCATTGCTACGGTGATGATTTGCAATAAGGAGTGGAAGAAAGTCGTTAGGAAAGGGAGGTTTTTATCTTTGTTTTGCACAGCTGTTTTAATATCAACCAAAGGCTGCCCATAGCGATGAATGCAAAACCAACCAACCCCACCAATTAAACCACAAACCAGCAAAGCCAATACACGTCGTAACGGAGAAGCATCTTCAACCATGACTCGAAAGGGCATAATTGCATCAAGTGGAGCATTAAAGGTGAGATGTTGTATGATGTGCATCAACAACGTTAAGCCAATACCAACACATCCGCCAATAATTCCGACCAGAAACAAGGAAAAAATTGTTTTAAAATTTAGATTATATGTCATTTGTTGTGTCTATGATCCTATGGATCATTAAAATAAATAAGTTCAAAGACATAAATACAGAATATTAACAGAGATTATAAGGGGGTTGATGAATTAATAATGACTTGCTCGGCCACTAACTTGATTAAAGGGATTTCTTTTTGCAGCTCTTCATTATCTTGGTAGGGTTTATAGCGTCCCACATTACCTTCTTTGCTATGCACCAAAGCGTTGCATGTTTGATAGATGCGTTGCGCTAGGTGAGCATAAAAAATTTTCTCATCTTTAAAAGAAATCGTTTGAGCGCTGCTAAAAGTAATTTTATGTTGTTGATAATATTTGATTTGTTCAGGTGTTAGTTTTTCTTGAAGATCATCTATTTCTATAAATTTAATTAAAACTAGCTTTAAAGATTCTAATTCATTTCCTTGTCCACTTTCTTTGCAATTCCTTGTTTCTTTTTTAATAAAATTAATAACTTTATCTAACTCTTTATCATCTTTATTATCGAAATAAGGACTAGTTATTTTATCTTGGAATTGTTTTCGTAAATGTTGATTAAACACTTCATCAAAAAAATATTCTAAAACATGGTAATAGGAAAGGTATTGTGCAAAAGGTTCGTTTGAAGAAAGAGCAAGAGAATAGTAGTCTATAATATGGTCACGGTAAATACGTTGTGGTGTGGTTGATAATGTATTAAGATTTTGTTTTTTAGATTTGTTATTGTTATATATGCCAAGTAATGATGTAAGATTTGAGTAATATTCACAAGGAACATTACATTTCAACATAATCTGGAATAAAAAAGCATTGGCTAATTTTTGGAATTCCTGAAGTGTTTTTGATTTTTTAGTTGTTATCTTTAGTGTAAAAATTTCATCAAATGTAGATGATAAAACATTTGTTTGGCTTGTTAAACCGTAATCAGTAATAGCATTAAATAACACATCAAAAGGTGTAAAATTATTATCATCTATGGTGTGTTGAGGATATAATATCCTCAAATGATTGAACATAAGTAAAGAGAATTCTGGTGATATCTTATTATTTATTGTGTAGCTAATATCGTTTGTTTTATCGTGAATAGAAGAAAAACGTGTTGAATAGTCTAATTCTAAATAGTTATCAGATGGAAAATAGACAGGTATTTCAAAATAATGATTAGTATAAATGGTTTTATCTTCATGTATTGATAAAGAATGTAAATTTTTATTGAGATTAAATAATAATTTATTTAAAGAGATAAGATTTGTTTTATATTTATTTATAAACCATTCATCTATGTTGATATTGTTATCTATATTCTCTTTTTTAAACTCTTCTTGTAAATAAAAACTGGCCTTGGTAAATTCTATAAAACTATTGTGAATAAATTCAACAAGTTCTTCGTAAGAACATAATTCCATCATTCCCTCCCACAAACCCTATATTTTTACATTACTTAATCAAAATATTATCTGCCAAATCAGGCAACTTTAAAATAGAATTTGCACTCTGTGTCGCTTGCTGCCCCAATTCTGGTTTTCCATATCCCCATGCAGCATAGATACTGCCTGCGACTTTGGCATTTTTTGCAACAAGAATATCGTTGATATGATCTCCGACCATCACGGTTTTGGCTGGATCAGCATTGACCATTTTTATAATGCCTTCTAAATGACAAGCATGTGGTTTTTTATCTGCAAAGAGATCTCCTCCACCCACAGCATCAAAAAAATGATCAATCTTGAGTTGTACTAAGATTTGTTCGGCAGCTTTGGTGATTTTATTTGTGCAAAGGGCAATTTTCCAGCCACTTTTTTTAAATTCTTCCATAGCTTGCACTGCACCGTCAAAAGGTTTGGAATATTCAGTAGAGTGATCCATGTAATAGGCAATAAAATGATCCATGGCTTCTTCAAAATTAATCGCTGAAGCTTTGTCTCCAGCAAAGGCAAGCAGCCTTTCGACCAGCACTCGTATTCCATCACCAATCATTAAACGCACATCTTGGTCTGTGACTGAGGGAAGGTCATATTCTTTCATCAAGAAACGTGCACTGTTGGCTAAATCAGGTAAGCTGTCGATTAGAGTGCCGTCCATGTCGAACACAATTACGGGATTGGAAATATAAGACATTATTTTTCCCTTTCTAAAGTTATAAAATTGGTTATAAATATAAAGATATTACGAATTTATTATTATGGCGAGTTATGAGTAAATCCACAAATATTTTACAAGAATCTGTTGCGGTTATTTTAGCCGCAGGCATGGGAACCCGTATGAGGTCTTCTAAACCCAAGGCTATGCATCCTTTGGCTGGAAAACCAATGCTGCGTTATCTGTTGGATAATGTGGAGAAAATATTTGATAAAGTAGTTGTTGTAGTTGGTCCTGATATGGATGAAGTCGCAGCTCTTGCAGCGCCTCATCAGGTTGTGGTGCAAAAGGATCGATTGGGTACTGCTCATGCGGCAATGCAAGCCGAACCTTATTTTGGCAAAGGCACCGTCACTATTCTTTATGCTGATAATCCACTAGTTAGTCAAAAAACGTTACGAAATATATTGGAATGTCAACAACAGCATGGGGTTGATATGGTTTTAATGGCTATGGAATGTGTTGATCCGAAATCTTATGGTCGTGTGATCGAAAAAAATGGTTGGGTTCGACGTATTGTTGAAACAGCTGATGCTACTGAAAAAGAAAAGAAAAATCATCTTTGTAATGCAGGGGTTTTGTGCGCAAAAGTTAAATCCTTCAAATATTGGCTGCATCAAATAGAAAATAAAAATAGCAAGCGAGAATATTATCTTGTAGATGCTGTTGCTGTTGCTGTGCAAGAGGGTCGGCGTATCAAAGCACTTCGCGCATCAGAGGATGAATTAAGTGGGATTAATTCTAAATCCGAGCTAGCCATCGCAGAACATATCGTCCAAAAGAAACTGCGAAAAAAAGCAATGGATAATGGCGTAACAATGATTGCTCCTGAAACAGTATTTTTGTCAGCAGATACGGTTTTGGATGAGGATGTTATAATCTATCCACATGTGGTGTTTGGTCCTAACGTTCATGTACATTCAGGGGTTGAAATTCGTTCTTTTAGTCATTTAGAAGGATGTGAGGTAAAAAAGGGGGCAATCATTGGCCCTTATGCCCGATTGCGTCCTGCGGCTGTGATTGGACAAGATGCCCATGTGGGTAATTTTGTAGAATTAAAAGCAACGATACTAGGTGAGGGTGCTAAGGTTAATCATTTAACCTATCTTGGCGATACCGAAGTCGGTCGTAAAACGAATATAGGCGCAGGAACGATTACATGTAATTATGATGGCGTGCACAAGCACAAAACGATTATTGGTGAAGAAGCCTTTATTGGATCGGATACGATTTTAGTGGCACCTGTAGAAATTGGTAATAAAAGTTTAATAGCCGCGGGCAGTGTTATCACCGAAGATGTGCCAGAGAATACCTTGGCTTTTGGCAGAGCGCGCCAAGTCAATAAAAACAAAACGGCGAAATAGAGCGTCAAGAAAACTAGGAGATTAAATCTATGTGTGGAATTGTTGGGATTTTAGGAAAACAGCCCGCCGTACCTACCATTATCGAAGCTCTGCGTCGTTTAGAATATCGGGGATATGATTCCGCTGGAGTTGCAACCATTGAAAATGGCCATATTGGCAGAAGAAGAGCCTCAGGAAAGCTAGATAATCTTGTAAAGCGTGTGGATGGTGAACCTTTATCTGGTCTTACTGGGATTGGACATACACGCTGGGCAACTCATGGTGCACCGACGGAAAATAATGCGCATCCTCATGCAACTGAAAATGTTGCCGTTGTTCATAATGGAATCATTGAAAACCATGAAGAGTTAAAGCAAGAGCTGATTGAACTTGGTCAGGTTTTTAATAGTGAAACTGACAGTGAAACCATTGTTCAGATGGTTGATTATCATTTGAAACAAGGAAAAACACCCAAAGAAGCAGCATATGCAACATTGCAAAGACTTGAGGGGGCATATGCAATTGCAATGATTTTTGCATCTGACGAAAATATCATGATTGGTGCCCGACATGGTGCCCCTTTGGTAGTCGGTTTTGGTGAAGATGAAATGTATTTGGGTTCTGACAGTTTGGCGGTAGCCCCCATGACCCGTAAAATCGCTTATATGCCTGATGGTGTGTGGACAGTTTTGTCTCATAAAGGTGCTGAATTTTTTGATATGGATGGTTCGACTGTGGAATGTCCTGTACAAACCACAGCATTGATGGCAGGCGCTATTGGTAAAGATGGCTATCGTCATTATATGGAAAAAGAACTCCATGAGCATCCAGTTGTCATTGGTCAAACCTTGCGTCGCTTTGTTAATCCTGTCACGCATAAAATAGAACTTCCAGAGTTGCCGTTTGATATTAAAAACCTTAAACGTGGTATTATTACCGCATGTGGTTCAGCATTTTATGCTGGGGTTATTGGGCGTTATTGGTTAGAAGAAATTGCACGCCTGCCTATTGACTTGGATGTTGCTAGTGAAATGCGTTATCGCAATCCTCCTTTTGATCAAGGGGGTATGGGATTATTAGTTTCACAATCTGGAGAAACTGCTGATACACTTGCAGCACTTCGTGCTTTAAAACAAGCAGGGCAAAAAATCATTTCTGTGTTAAATAACGAACATAGCTCCATGGCTCGTGAGAGTGACGTGGTGTTAGGAATGGATGCTGGGGTTGAAATTGCGGTTGCTTCGACAAAAGCGTTTACAGCGCAATTAACGGTGCTTGCGTGTTTAACTTTGGTAATGGGGCAAGAACGCGGGACAATTTCTTCTGAATATGCAGATGAATGTTTAACCGCTTTATTAGATTTGCCTAGCCGCGTGGCAGAAATCTTGCAAATGCAAGAACAAATCCAAAAAATGGCGCACATTATTTCTCAGGTTCAAAGTGTTATTTATTTAGGCCGTGGGATTATGTTCCCCGTGGCGATGGAAGGCGCTTTAAAACTTAAAGAAATCTCTTATATTCATGCCGATGCATATGCTGCTGGGGAGATGAAACATGGGCCTATTGCGTTAATTGATAATACCGTGCCTGTCATTTCTCTTTTACCATCAGGGCCTTTATTTGAAAAAACTTTGTCGAATTTGCAAGAAGCTAAAGCCAGAGGTGGACGTATTTTGATATTTACTGACGCCAAAGGTGCTGAGCGGGTAAAAAATATTGCAGAGCAAATCGTTGTGCTTCCTACAGTGCATTCTTTTGTTACACCGCCGCTTTACACTGTTCCTGTGCAAATGTTGGCTTATGAAGCTGCTTTACTCAAAGGAACGGATGTAGATCAACCCAGAAATTTGGCTAAGTCAGTAACTGTCGAATAAACAGAGTTATTTACAAAATTTTTTAAATCCAGTTTGCTCATAGAGCTTACTGGATTTTTTTTTACTAATCTGAAAATAATTATTTCTTTATAGAGTATAGTTTTTTTTTAAAGTAATAAAATAGTATATATAAATATATATTTTGATATTGGAATGAATTAGTATTTATTTAATATAAAAAAAGGTATATAATATTAAATATAAAGAATTATAAGTATATATTTCTTTATATTATCAATTCATATTATATTTAATAAATTTTTAATCAAATTATATTTAATTATACTTTGATTTTTTTACAAAAAAGGTAATTAAAATGGAAAATCAATTTAATACAAATATTGATCAAAATAGATGTTCCACTAATTCAAATTTCAAAATCAAAAAAGGGTTTTTATGGGGAGCCGCTTCAGCAGCTTACCAAGTTGAAGGTTGTGTCAACGAAGAAGGTCGTGGCAAATCTATTTGGGACTATTATTTAAATGAAAAACAACTGGGTGGACTGGGTGTAACGGGTGATGTTTCTATTAATTTTTATGATAGAAATCAATATCTTGAGGATATTCAACTGTTAAAGAAAGTTAAAATCAATTGCTATCGCTTTTCAATTTCATGGCCCCGTATTATTCCCGATGGTCTAGGGCCTGTTAATATGAAAGCAGTTGAACATTACCGCAGGTTTATTGCTGATTTAAAAGCAGCAGGTATTAGCTCTTTGGTTACATTATATCATTGGGATATGCCTCTGGCTCTTGCAAACAAAGGGGGCTGGGAGAACAGAGACTGTATTGATTGGTTTAATTATTATGCACAAATTATATTTACGCATTTTTCAGATTTGATACAGGATTTCGTCTTGATTAACGAACCTTCTGTTGAAGTTGCACAAAATATTCTTGCAAAACGTTATTTGGCAGGTGATTTTGACAATACTGCGTTACCAGTCATAGCAACTTCTGAAACTATGGAGGTTTCCCTTAAATCCTATAATCATATCTTGTTAGCAGCGGCAAAAGCTAAAGAATCTTTCCGTGCTGGTGGTTATAAAGGACGTTTAGGTATGGCTTTGCCTTTGAGTCCAATTCTTACGGATACAAATGCGAGTGCTGCTGATAAAGCTGATGCAAAAATTGCCGATGGTGTGCTTAATAGATGGTTTCTTGATGCGATTTATAAAGGTCAATATCCAGAAGATATTTTATCGCTGGTAAAAAGCATGAATATAGATATTGGAGTTCAAGCTGAAGATGCTAAAACTATTCAGAATGCGCAATTTGAATTTTTAGGTATCAATTTTTATGCACCTAACTATGTTCGTCATGGGAAAGGTTCTGGATATAATCCAGAAACCTTTATTCCAGTTGGACAAGATGCAGCTTTTAATGGACCAGTTCGCCCTGATCAATTAACTGCACTATTAGATCGAATTCGTACGGAGTATGGTAACCCCACAGTTCTTATTACAGAAAATGGTGCTGGTTTCCCGGGTGAAGACCAACTGATCAATGGTAAAGTAGAAGATACAAAACGTTCTAATTATATTCAGTTACATATTGAAGCAATGATATTATCCATGCAAAGTGGTTCAAACATAGATGGATATATGGTTTGGTCAAGTCACGATAATTTAGAGTGGTTTAGTGGTTATAAATCAAGATTTGGTATGATTTATGTTGACTGGCAAACACAAAAACGCACTTTAAAGCAAAGTGCTTACCTTTATAGTAACATAATCAAAGAAAAAAGATGATTAATTTAAAGTTTTTCATGCGAATTTTAAGTTAATTAATAAAACCTGTTATATTCATAATTAATGATATAGCAGGTTTTTACTATTGTTTTTTTACTATAATATTCAATCAATTTACCTGATAACCATAATTTACATATTGCACGAAGCTCAATATGTAAATTATAGTTTTAATTATATTAAATATAGATAAATTTTATTTGGTTCTTGCAGATTTCGAATTAAATATTAGAAAAATTCGTTCTTTAATTTTGAGTAATAAAATATGGAAAAAAACATTTCGAGTGAAATGCCCAAATGGCGTTCTTCTGACACTATTTGGATGCTCAGTCTTTATGGAACTGCGATTGGGGCAGGGGTATTGTTTTTACCTATCAATGCCGCAGCAGGGGGATTAATTCCTCTATTAGTTTTAGCTGTACTTGCCTTTCCGATGACTTATTACGCACATCGTGCACTATGTCGATTTGTGCTGTCTGGAACTGCATCTTTCAACGATGATATTACCAAAGTAGTCGAAGAGCAGTTTGGTAAAAAAATGGGTTTTCTTATCACTCTATTATACTTTTTAGCAATTTATCCTATTTTGCTTGTGTATAGTGTCAGTATTACAAATACCGTGATTAGCTTTATTGAAAATCAATTACATATGACGCCACCGTCAAGAATAATTATTTCTTTTATTTTAATTAGTTTTTTGATTTTAATTGTCCAATTTGGCGAAAATTTAATTGTTCGGGTAATGTCCACGTTGGTTTATCCATTTGTGGCCGTTTTAATGGTAATAGCTTTATATTTGATCCCACAATGGACGGGGGATATTTTTCAAAATGTGAGTTTATCTGGTGCTACTCAAGCAGGTGGTAAGGGACTTATAGTTACTTTATGGTTGATTATTCCTGTTGCGGTTTTCTCATTTAATCATTCACCAATTATATCCTCATTAGCTGTTGCAAAGCGTAAAGAATACGGGGAATTTGCTGAAAAAAAATGTTCAAAGATTATTCAATATAGTAATATTATGATGGTTGTTACTGTATTGTTTTTTGTATTTAGTTGTGCGCTTTGCTTAAGCCCTGCTAATTTAGAGCAAGCTAAAGCGGATAATATTTCTATTCTTTCCTATCTTGCCAATCATTTTCAAACACCATTCTTGGATTGGGTTGCACCCATTGTTGCTTTTGTTGCAATTTCTAAATCATTTTTAGGGCATTATCTTGGGGCTAGGGAAGGGTTTAACGGCGTTGTTCTAAAATCAATACACTATTTTGGAATGAGTGCAAAGGAGAAGACATTAAACAAATTTGCTTTGATTTTTATGTTTGTTACAGCATGGATTATCGCTACATTAAATCCTAGCATTTTAGGAATGATTGAATCTATTGGCGGACCTGTATTGGCTATGATTTTATTCCTTATGCCGATGTATGCTATTCACACAATCCCTTCTTTGACAAAATATAGAGGTAAATTAAGCAATATCTTTATTGTTATTATGGGATGTATTGCTATTTCAGCAGCTGTCTATAACTTATTTATATAGAGCGAATTGCAAACAAAAGAATATTAGATAGATACTCATATCATAGATAAACTGTTTGAATTATTTTATATATTTTATGTGTCCTCGATAATTTATACATGTTTATACTATTATTTAAAAAATAAAATATTATTTTGTTTGCTAAAGTTGAAGGAAAATAAAATGAAAAGTGTTGTTGATATTTATAAGATCGGTATTGGGCCTTCTAGTTCGCATACAGTAGGCCCTATGATAGCAGCCAAACGTTTTATTGATTCTGTAATACAGCTTAATTTAATGAATAAAATAACAAGAATGAAAGTCGATTTGTATGGTTCACTCTCCTTAACAGGCAAAGGACATAAAACTGATATTGCTGTTATATTAGGATTGATGGGCGAGGAACCTGATAAAGTTGATATCGATCAAATTGAAATATATATTAATATAATCAAAAGTACACAAAAGCTTTCTATTTATCAGGGTAAATATGTAATCCCTTTTTCAATAGAAAATGATCTTATTTTCAACGAGCAATTTTTACCCTTACATGAAAATGCACTGACCATAACGGCTTTCAATAAACAAGAAATTCTTGAGCAACAAACATATTATTCTGTCGGAGGGGGAAGAATTGTTTCAGAGCAAGAATTCCATCATCCTGTTATTGATAATATGAATGTTCCATACCCTATAGATTCTGCTAAAACTTTACTCGGATATTGTGAAGAGCTTTCTTTGCCAATCTCAACAATTGTTATGAAAAATGAACTTGCTTATCGGAACAAAGAAGAAATTGAAAGCTATTTTGTTGGTGTTGGTAAGGTAATGCATAAAGCAATTGAACGCGGTCAAAAAACGGATGGATTATTGCCTGGGCCGATTAAAATATCTCGTCGCGCACCGTTGTTAAATCGTATTTTAATGGCACAAAATAAATGGTCAAATGATCTTATGGTTGGTTTAGATTGGATTAATATGTTTGCCTTGGCAGTCAGTGAAGAAAATGCTGCGGGTGGACGTGTGGTTACTGCGCCAACCAATGGAGCCTGTGGGATTATTCCTGCGGTATTAGAATATTATGATCGATTTGTTGAACCTTTAACGGATGAGATGTATGTTCGCTTTTTTTTAACCTCTGGTGTGATTGGAGGGTTATATCAACAAAATGCTTCTATCTCTGGGGCAGAGGTTGGTTGCCAAGGCGAGGTCGGGGTTGCTTGCTCTATGGCAGCGGCCGGATTAACAGAACTGATTGGGGGCAGTGCAGTTCAAGTTTGTATTGCTGCTGAAATCGCGATGGAACATCATTTGGGGTTAACATGTGATCCTGTTGCTGGACTGGTACAAGTCCCATGTATCGAAAGAAATGCTATTCCTGCTGTTAAGGCTGTTAATTCTGCCAGAATGGCAATGCGACGGACAACACACCCAGCCGTATCATTGGATAACATTATTGAAACGATGTATCAAACTGGTAAAGATATGAATGCCAAATATCGAGAAACCTCACAGGGTGGATTAGCAGTGACATTGGCTCCCTGTAATTAAAATCATAATAATTTTATTAGTATATTTGACTGGTTTATGTTCTACTTTAGATGATGCAAATATAGCCAATGTATCTATATCAATAAGTTGTTTTTTTTTATATTATAAAAAAAATCTAATAAAAAGACCATAAATCATTTAACAAATCAGTAATATGGAAAATATGATGAGTAGTAGATTAGAAGTTACTGAAAAGATTATTACGAGTAAAGTAACACAAGGTCTAAAATGGACTGATATTGCCAAGAAGGTTGGTCGTAGCAAAGAGTGGGTTACGGCTGCATGTTTAGGCCAAATGACTTGTAATGAAAAGCAAGCTTCTGTTCTTGCAGATATTTTTAAATTAACTGAAGAAGAAAAAAAATGGTTGATGGTGGTTCCTTATAGAGGAAGTTTACCCACCATCATTCCTACAGATCCAACAATTTATCGTTTTTATGAATTGGTCAGCGTTTATGGCACGACTTTTAAAGAGCTGATACATGAAGAATTTGGTGATGGGATTATGAGCGCAATAGATTTTAAAATGGATTTAAAACGTGAAAATGATCCTAATGGCGATCGAGTAAATATTGTGATGAGCGGTAAATTTTTGCCTTATAAAGAATTCTAAGCCTCAATATAAACTGTTGAGAGATTTGGCTGAATCATATTTTTATGGTTCAGTTTTTTTTTTGTTTAAAATAAATATTAACAGTTAAATATAATTAACGTATGAATGTTGATCAAATTATAATTATTCCAAGAGAGTATAATTATACAAAATACATCATCATTTTTTAATTAAGAAATAAAGTTGATAGTAAAACGAGCATCCGTAGAAAACCATAAATATTGATATGAGAGTTTAAATAGTTTGATTTAGAATATGATGTTAATAATTAATATCATTTGATATTGATAATCGTTCTTAGTTATGCTTATATAGGCCAAATTGAATATGAAACCTTATTACTGCATAGAGATAATTCATTATGAACGCATACTATCAACGTTATTTAACCTTAAAAGCCGAACATACGAATAAATTCGCACGTGACCTTGCTACAATGATAGGCATCAGTGAGGCAGAGCTTTGTTATGCACGTATTGGTGCTGATGTAAAACCGTTTAGCACAGATTTTGCTGCTTTGTTAAAAGAGTTACATAAAGTCGGTGAAACCATGAATATTGTTCGTAATGAATATGCCGTTCATGAACAAGCTGGGCAATATGACAATGTAAAATTGGGAAATCATGGTGGGCTCGTTTTAAACCCACGTGCTTTGGATCAACGTCTTTTTGTCAGTAAATGGGTCAGTTCTTTTTATATCAAAGAAATGACAAAGCGAGGTGAAAAAGAAAGCATTCAGATTTTTGATGCTTATGGTGATGCCATTCTAAAAATTTATATGACCGATAATACAAATCGTCAGGAATGGGATGCTTTGGTTGCACAATTTGTAATGGAATCTTTGGATCAGTTCTTAGTTTCCCCACACGAGCATATTTCTGAAAACCTTCTATTTGATGCCAAGAAAATAGAAGAAGAATGGCGTGCGATGACAGACGTTCATCAGTTCTTTAACTTGTTAAATCGTCATAATGTCACCCGTCAACAAGCGTTTTCATCAGTCAGTGATACGCTAGCATGCCAAGTGGATAATAGTGCTTTATCAGAGATCCTTAATTTAGCTTTGAATGATGGTAATGAAATCATGATTTTCATTGGCAATCGTGGTTGTGTGCAAATCTTTACGGGTGTAATTGAAAAATTAATGCCGAAAGATAATTGGTTAAATATTTTTAATCCTAAATTCACGATGCATTTGATGGAAGATCAAATTGCAGAAACATGGGTTACGCGTAAACCAACCAAAGAAGGATATGTGACCAGCCTTGAACTATTTGCCAAAGATGGCACGCAAATTGCTCAGCTTTATGGACAAAGAACAGAAGGCGATTTAGAACAAGAAACTTGGCGTAATCAAATTGATGCGGTTGCTTTGAAAGCCAAAGTAGCATGAGACTTTCTTATTTATTTTATGCAACTCTATCGTTGGTGATGACATCTTTTTCAATACAAGCCAAAGAGCGTGTCATTTCTATTGGAGGTGATGTCACAGAGATTATATACGCTTTGGGCGCACAAGATGAACTGATTGGACGTGATACTACCAGTAATCAACCTAGTGCAGTAAAAGATATCAAAGATATCGGATATATGCGTCAATTGAATACAGAAGGTATTTTGTCGCTTAAACCAACGATGATTATTACCAGCGATTTGGCTCAACCTTCTGCAGTTCTAGAGCAAATTAAAAAAGTCGGTATTCCTGTGATATATGTTTCTGGAAAACACTCCTTGGAGGTTATTCCTAAAAAAATTAATGTGATTTCTACGGCGTTGCATCGTGAAAAAGAAGCCAAACCATTGCTTGCAAAGGTGGAAAAAACTATTGAATCTATGCCCAAGAAGCAATTACCCTTACGCGTAATTTATATTATGGCACATACTGGAATTAATAACTTGGTTGCTGGGCGAGATACAGCAGCGGACGCTGCTATTCATGATGCAGGGTTGCAAAATGGGATGGGAAGTTCTTTGCATTATCAACCGATGTCTCAGGAAGGTATCATTGCAGCAGCTCCTGATATTATCATCACCGATAGTGATGCGATTAAAACCATTGGTGGGGCAGATAATCTATGGAAGTTACCTGGAATTGCTTTAACTCCTGCAGCCAAGAATCGCAATTTAATTATTATTGATCAAATGGCATTACTTGGGTTTGGATTACGCACCCCTCAAGCGGTCAAAGATTTACGAATGAAGGCTGAAGCAGACGCTCATGGATAAACGATATTTTGTTTATCTGATGGTTCTATTATTGCTTTTAATCGGAGCAATAATAGGAGCAGCCAATATTGGTCCTGTACATCTTTCTTGGTCTTCTTTGTTTAATTTTGATCCTGAAGATATAGATCATCGTATTTGGATGAATATCCGTCTTCCTCGTATTTTATTAGCAGTGATTATTGGGGTTGCTTTGTCAATATCGGGAACAGTGATGCAGGGATTATTTCGTAATCCTCTGGCTGATCCTGGTTTGCTCGGGATTAGCAGTGGGGCTGGATTTGCTGTTGCTGTGGCATTGGTAATTCCAATGGCACTACCTCATTTTTTAACATTGTGGTTACCTGTAATTGCTGCATTTGTTGGCAGTTTATTGGTTACGATACTTATTTTTCAACTTAGTAATTTAACCAAAGGCAATCTTTCCAGTTTGTTACTCATTGGTATAGCTATTAATGCCTTGGGCGGCGCAGCTGTAGGAATTTTATCCTGGGTAAGCAATGATCAACAACTTCGTCAACTTTCCTTGTGGGGTATGGGAAGTTTGGGGCAAACAGAGTGGTCATTAATTTTTATTACACTTATTTTAATTATTCCAACTGTAATTATTATTCAATTCTATGCCCAGCGTCTGAATTTGTTACAACTAGGCGAAGAAGATGCACATTATTTGGGCCTTAATGTTCATAAAACACAAAAACAATTATTAATACTCAGTGCTTTATTGGTTGGAACGGCTGTTTCAGTGAGTGGGATTATTGGTTTTTTGGGTTTAGTAATTCCCAATGCTATGCGTTTAATCTTTGGAAATAATCATAAAATTTTGCTTCCGGCCTCGGCGTTAAGTGGAGCACTTTTATTACTCGTTGCTGATACCTTGGCTCGAACAATGGTACAGCCTGCTGAAATGCCTGTTGGCTTATTAACGAGTCTTTTGGGAGGACCATGGTTCTTTTGGTTAATTTTGAAAGAACAATGGAGACGTAGAGCATGATAAAGCACACTTTACATGGAAAAAATATTCACCTTGTTAAAAACAATCATAAGATTTTGTTTGATGTGTCTATTACCTTAACTCAAGGGGAATTAATTACCCTAATTGGTCCCAATGGTGCGGGGAAATCTTCTTTATTCAAAGTGTTGACGGGATATTATCCTTCAACGCAAGGAGAATGCTTTTTAAAAGGTAAACCTCTACACTTATGGCGTAAAAAAGATCTTGCTAAAGAACGTGCCGTGATGAAACAGCAGAGTATTATTCCGTTTTCACTTTCTGCACTGGATATTATCAAGTTAGGTCGATCTCCATGGGAAGAACCCATGAATAAAAATATCCTTGATCATGTTATTGAAATTACCCAATCCGTTCCACTAGTGCATAAAGATTATGCGTTTCTTTCTGGAGGTGAGCAACAACGTATTCAGCTTGCAAGGGCGTTAATTCAGTTATGGAGAGAAGAGGGGCCATCAGGTTGGTTATTTTTAGATGAGCCTACCTCAGCACTCGATTTATATCATCAGCAACAAATGCTTCGTTTATTACGTAGTCTTGTTAAAAAATATTCTTTATCGGTTTGTATGGTGTTACATGATTTAAACCTTGCATCGCTCTGGTCAGATCAAATTTATTTACTTAATAAAGGTTCCATTGTTGCAAGTGGCAGTGTTACAGATGTCATTACCGAAGAAATTTTAATTAAATGGTATGGCGCAGATCTGAAAATTATTAAACATCAAGAGTATGAAAAACCTTATGTGATGCTTTGTCCTTGATATACCTGTCATAATTATATGCCGTTGATAGATTATTTACTTATATTTCATTTAAATAGTTTTAATTCGATTTAATTTGAAATAATATTACAACGCGTTTTTTACAAACAAAATTTTATTTTATCATTAACAAAGTGACTATTTTAATATGGGACAAGATAATTCTGGCGAAATGCCAAAGTGGGGATCCTCTGATACCGTTTGGATGCTCAGTCTTTATGGTACAGCAATCGGCGCAGGTGTATTATTTTTGCCAATTAATGCTGCATCAGGAGGAATTATTCCCTTACTAGTATTGACCATACTTGCTTTTCCTATGACTTATTTATCACATAGGGCTTTATGTCGGTTTATTTTGGTTGGCAAAGGTGCTGATATCACAGTTGTAGTAGAGGAGCAGTTTGGTAAATATCTGGGATACCTCATCACCGTACTTTATTGTTTTGCTTTATATCCTATTTTGTTAATGTACAGTGTCAGCTTAACCAATACGATTGAAAGTTTTATTCAAAACCAGCTTCACATGATCCCACCATCCAGAGCACTTATAGCCTTTATTTTGGTTGGTTTTTTAATGATGATTGTGCAATGCGGTAAAATGCTAATCGTGAATATCATGTCAACATTAGTTTATCCTTTTATTGCTATCCTCATGATTATTTCTGTATGTCTTATTCCTCAGTGGACGGGTGAAATTTTTAAAAGTGTCAGCCTTTCTGGCGCCGTGCATCAAGGTGGCAATGGACTGTTATTGACATTATGGTTGTTAATTCCTGTTACTGTTTTTTCATTTAATCATTTTCCTATTATTTCATCTTTGGCTGTTGCAAAAACAGAAGAATATGGTGATAAAGCAGAAAAGAAATGTTCTAGTATTATTAAATACAGTAATATTTTAATGGTAGTAACAGTTTTATTTTTTGTGTTTAGCTGTTCTTTATGCCTTACTCCAGAAAATCTGCATGAAGCAAAAATACAAAATGTTTCAATTTTGTCTTATCTAGCCAATCATTTTCATACACCATTCCTTAGCTGGGTAGCCCCAATAGTAGCCTTTGTTGCTATGTGCAAATCATTTTTAGGGCATTATTTAGGTGCAAAAGAAGGAATTCATGGGGTTGTTATCAAAAGTTTTAAATTTGCAAATATAGATGTAAAACAAGATAAATTCTTACAAATTTTTACAACGATTTTTATTTTTATTACAGCATGGCTGGTTTCAATATATAACCCTAATGTTTTAACTTTAATTGAATCCATCAGTGGCCCAGTATTTGCTATATTTCTTTTTTTAATGCCAATGTATGCTATTCATACTATTCCAGCACTGGCTAAATATAGAGGAAAAAAAAGCAATATATTTATAACAATTATTGGGTGTATAGCTGTATCTGCTGCAATTTATCAATTTTTTGTATGAGATTTTAGGTTATTATTTCGTTAACTATATTCTTAATATAATCAAAAAGTTTGATGTATGATGTAAAGAAATTATATAAAAAAATGATATTGATTGTAAAATCAACAATATTTACTAAAAAAGCCAACCTAAAATTATTTCAGGTTGGCTTTTTTTAATACTAGGGGCTAACGTCCAATTTTACGAAGTGGTTTGCCTGCCATAAGATTTTCTTCAATCTTCTCTAAGCTTACCTTAGATGTTTCTGGAATAAACCAGAAGGTAACAGCAATAAAGATGACGTTTAATATAGCGTAAAGAAGAAATGTATGTGATGAGCCAAGGTTATTGTTCAAGGTCAAGAAAGTATAACCAACAACAAAATTAGCTAACCAATTGGTTACCGTAGAAGCAGCAACACCGAAATCTCTTCCTTGTAATGGTTGAATTTCAGAACATATTGTCCAAACCAATGGGCCTGCAGACATCGCAAAACCAACAATAAAGAAAAGCAACATAGCAACACAGAAAAGCTGCATTGTAGGATCAGCAATATTTCCATTTCTCATTAAGAAACTAATGACACCTAACCCTACTGCCATAACAGCAAAACCAGCATATAAAGTAGGTTTACGACCAAGTTTATCACAAGTACCAATGGCAATAAAGGTTGCAGCAACATTGACTAAACCAACCAAAGCAGTAAACCATAAGGTAGCACTGCCTTGATATCCCATATCAGAAAAGATACGAGGAGCATAATACATAACTACATTCATACCTGTAAATTGTTGAACAATTTGCAAGGTAATACCAAGCCCAACAGAACGTCGAAAATTACGATTAGACATAAATAAACTAAAGCCTTTTTTAGGGCTTTTAATTTGCTCTTCAATCTCTTCTACTTCTTTTTGAGCGATATGTTCATTACCACCACGTAAGCTTAGCAAAATATCATAAGCCTCTTGTCTGCGATTGCGCATAACAAGCCATCTTGGGCTGTCTGGTAAAGAGAATAATCCAATTAGGAATAGAATAGCAGGTACAGCAATAATACCTAACATCCAACGCCAAGCACTATAATATCCTAAAATAGTATCAGATATAAATGCCAGTAAAATTCCAACAGTAACCATTAATTGGTAAGTTGAAATCATCGAACCACGTTTTTCTTCTGGTGCAATTTCTGCGATATACAAAGGAGCTGTCGTACTGGCAATACCAATCGCAAGTCCAAGAATAAATCGCCAAATAGCCAAATCAATAATGCCTTGGGCTAATGCACATCCAATCGCAGAAACGATAAAGATCAAAGCACTTAGGATCAGACAGCGATTACGTCCAAACTTGGCAGATGCCCATCCGCATCCCAAAGCGCCAATCGCAGCACCAAACATCATGCTGCTGACGATGGTTTCAATATCGTGATCTGATGCAGAAAATTCATGTTTAATAAAAGCATTGGCACCTGACATTACACCAATATCAAGACCAAACATAAGCCCTGCAAGTGAGGCTAAGAATCCAACCATCATAATATTATAGGTGGATGTTGTTTTTGTAGGCGTATTATTTTTCATAATATACTCACCGTATTTTGTTATAAATTGAGTATATGGCATTAAAAAAAAATTAAACGATAAAAAAATAAAAGCTTTTATTTTAATTTAAACCGTTGCTAAAGAGCTTCGTTTTATTGTAAACGAAGCCTTTATTCAGGGGCTAGATTAAAAAAATAAGTAGGCTGATACTGCCTAAAGCGATACAATAAAAACTAAATGGCGTTAAAGCCAATTTTTCATGATTATGAAAATATTTCATTATTAAAGTAGTGCTGATTAAAGCTGTTACTCCACCAACTATCGTTGCGATAAATATCGTCCCAAAATTTTCAATTGGAATATTATGTTTATAAATTTTCCATGTTTGATGAATGGTCGCTGCGAAAATAATAGGTAATGCTAGCAAAAAAGAAAAACGAGCAGCATTTTCGTAGGATAATTTGTGTATTACACCACCAACTATGGTTGCACCAGATCGTGATAAGCCAGGAAAAAAGGCTAGGCATTGGAAACAACCAATGATTAAAGCATCTTTGGGGGTTAAGTCTGCGATAGCAATGATTGAGTTTTGATTTTTTTTTCTGAGTTTTTCAGCAGCAAAAAGCATTAATCCGTTACAGATTAAAAAAATTGATACCATTTCAGGTGTTGAGAAAAGCCCTCGAATAAAGCTCTCTAATATAGAACCAATTATTATGGCGGGTAATGTTGCAATAACAAGTAGTAAGACAACATAAATACTTTGCTCACGTATTGCGGGTCCCTCTTTTCCCATAACACCTCTGGTTAAAGCCTGCCAATCCTTCCAAAAGAATATGAGTAACGCAAACATTGTACCAAAATGTAACATCACGATAAAAGGTAAAAATGTTTGATCTTGAGGATTGATAAGCCATCCCAGCAAAGCTGGAATCACGACAGCATGTCCCAAACTACTGACAGGGAAGAGCTCTGTTGCACCTTGTAAAATTGCAATAAAAATAGCCTGAAGGAATGACATAAATACCCATCCGTATTGTATATATTTTTTATTTTTGTATTTTGAGACGAAATATTCTAAAAGAAAATCTTATAGGATAAGATAAAACTATATCGTATTTCATCTTATATGAATATAATCTTAATTACTGAACGACAATTTAAATTTAAATTGATTTATAGATATACGAGGATTACAGAGTGAAAAACATTAAAGTAAGCGCATATATAGCAAGTGGATTGGTATTAGTGGTTGCTATTGGTTTTTACTCTTATTCAAGAATGACAATGTTTGGTATTAAAGGAGATAAATACCCTTTGACTGCTCAATTTTACTCTGCCAATACACTTGAACCTGGTGGAAGTGTTATCCTTTCAGGTGTGCCAGTTGGGGTAGTACGTTCGGTTCAACTAAATAAAAAAACATTTATGGCCGATGTAAAACTAGAGATCAATAAAACCATTCATCTTCCTGATGATAGCAGCTTTAGTATAGGTTCTTTAGGGATGACAGATAGTGGCTCTATAATGGTTCATCCTGGAAAATCAAAGGAATATTTAAAACCTGACAGTTTTGTTACTAATACCCAACCATATACTAGTATTGAACAGCAAATCAGTAATTATATTTTTGGTGGTGGAAATTTATCTGCCAAATAATGCAAGATGCAATTAAACGCTTATGTAAAAACTTAAAATTATCTTTTGCTCTGATAATATTCAAGATTGGGAGTACGGGTTACCCAATGAGTTTCGAACACAAAAATGGCTTTCAAAATATATAATCGTTTCTTTAGGCATTAATTCTTTTGATCCAAGGCGACATATATTGATGAATTTAATGTTAGATATCATCAACGACTATCTATGGAATGGTATAGAAGTAAACATACCAATTATTCAGGAAGTCTTAGATTTATTAAGAAAAAAGACTGAACATCAACATCTGCTTGAATATTTGTCTATTTGGGATGAGGTTCAATCGGTAAACCTTTTTTCAATTTCAAGGTTTACCCGTCAAATTTCCTTGGGCAAGGATTGAATGAGAAAGAGAAATATTATTTTTCCCTTATTATCAAATCATTAAGATTTCATTTTTTGTAAAAGGTCATTATTCGTACGGTCAAAGGAGAGGGGAGTAATAGAAATGGATTTATTATTAACCACTTGAGTTTCAGTAAGCTCTATATCTTCTTTGATAGGACGATCAAAGTTAAGCCAATAATATGGTGTTTTACGCATATCTGTTTTTTTTACAATAGAAATATCATCAATATAACCAATACCTTGTGTGGTAAATTCAATAGATTTCACTTCATCATAGGGACAATCTGGAAAATTTATATTTAAACAGGTTCTTGGATGTTGCCAAGAAAGAGTTGAAAGCTTTTCCATGACTTTGGGGCCATAATGATAGGCTGTTTCCCAATAAATATCATGCCCATCTCTGAAGCTTTGACTAAATGCAATAGAGGGAATATTTAATAAACATCCTGTCATAGCAGCACCCACAGTGCCAGAAAAGAGTGTTTCTATACCCAAATTACAGCCACGGTTAACACCTGATAAAATTACATCGGGTAGTTGCGGCATAATTTGTCTCAGTCCCATAACAACGCAATCTCCTGGAGTTCCAGTTACAGCATAATGCTTATCACTTTTTTCAAAAGCACGAAGGGGATTATGTATTGAAATAGATTGAGAAGTTCCACTTTGATCTTGTTCAGGGGCTACAACCCAGACTTCCTTGGCAATCTTAGAGGCTATATTTTCAAGAATTTTTATTCCAGGTGCTTCTATGCCATCATCATTGGTTAAAAGTACGCGATCATAAAGATAAGTCATAAAATTTCCCTTTGAATATAAAATAAATTTGAAAGTTTAGGTTAACATAGATTTCTGAAGTTTGTTAAGGATATAGGTGTAATTTTTGAATTATAATAAAAAACGTATAATATATATTATGCCAACTCAATTTATTAAAAATATATCAACTTAAATATGACTCCATCCTGTATTTTTAAAATTCATTGTAATCTTATTGCTATCATAACAAATCACAGAACCTTGTTGGTCTGTGCAATAACCAATTTTAGTTAAAGGAATATTTGCTTTATGACTTTGAGTAATTGCTTGTTGTTCTTTATCTTGTGGTATGGTTAACAAAAGTTCATAATCATCACCACCAGTTAAGCAAGTTTCTAAATATGAATTACCTAGTATCTTAGCTTGTTTAGATAATGGTATTTGATCAGCGTATATAATGGCTCCAACTTGACTTTCACGAGTTAAATGGCCTAAATCTTGTATTAAACCATCAGAAATATCCATTCCTGCCGATGCAATATCCACAAGATTTAATCCTAGTCTTGGTTGGGGTAAATGATAACGCTGCGTTAAAAAACCATCCACATCATTTACTTCATTTTTTAGAGCCAAAAGCCCCAGAGCTGCATCGCCGATTGTTCCTGTAACCCAAATACCATCTCCAACTTGGGCATTATTCCTTCTTAAGGATTTGTTTTTTAATGTTTTTCCAATAGCGGTGAGAGAGAAAAACATGTTATGAGGGTTACTTGTGGTATCCCCACCTAATAAGGAAATATGAAATAACTCCTGATCTCTTTGTAAACCACTGGTGAATTGCTCAAACCACGTAGCGTTAAAGCAATGTTTAGGCAAAGACACAGTTAAAAGATATCCGACAGGTTCTGCCCCCATTCCCGCCAAGTCTGATAAATTACAACGCAGCAATTTTTGTGCGATTAAATCAACAGCATCACTGGAAAAAAAATGTACATTTTCAACCATAGCATCTGCTGTTAATACCAGCTCATATTCAGGTTCTACAGACAATATAGCAGCATCATCTGTTAGTCCTAAAGCACCCTTTCCTGCCAATTTTTTTATATATTGGTGAATGAATTGAAATTCAGGAGCAAGAAAGTTTTGCATAGAAACCTTATGTTTGATCAGCAGAAGATGCGCTTTCAGGACGTAATTGACGACTTATATTATCTAAAATTCCATTGATTAAAGATGATTCATCTCCCTCACAAAAAGCATGAGTTACATCAATATATTCATTAATAACCACTTTGGTAGGTGGATCTTTGGCATCATTGAGTAACTCTGTAATTGCAGCTCTTAAAATTGCTCTCACAACAGGATCAAGTCGATGTAAAGGCCAATCTTTGGGTAATGTTTTGATTAAAATAACATCAATTTCAGAGTGTTGATGCACAAATTGTTGAATTATATTTTTAAACAAATTTACATTAGGGATATAGGCCTTGCCATCATTATATATTTCTTCATTACATTGAGGATCAATACGGTGCAATAAAAACTGTTCTATAATTAAATTCGCTGCTTTTTCAGTCCCTTGCTCCCATTGAAACAAGGCTTGAACAATAGCAATTCGAGTTAAAGTTCTTGGTCGTTGAGTAATTTGAGTATTAGTATTCATTGTTAACCTAAAGTGAAATTCTTTATTTTAGAGTAAAACTTTTATATATCGTGATGTTCCATAGTTTGCAAAATTTCTGCAAAATCTTTAACATTTTTAAAATCAGAATAAACGCTGGCAAAGCGAACATATGCAACTTTATCGATATCTTTTAAAATTTCCATAGTGGCTCTACCAATTGATTCAGAGGAAATCAAGTTTTCACCTAAATCAATAAATTGCTTTTCAAGCTTGTTGGCAATCTGATCAATTGATTCAGCAGATATTGGTCGTTTACGTGTTGCCAGATCAATAGAACGGATCAGCTTTTCTTTTTCGAAAGGAACGCGCTGTCCACTGCGTTTTAAAACCATAATTTCACGTGTTTGAACACGTTCCAGCGTGGTAAAACGCTCATTACATTTCGTGCAAACACGTCTTCTGCGAATAGCCGTTCCATCTTCTGTGGAACGGCTATCTTTTACCATGGTATCTTCGTTTCCACAAAAGGGACAAAACATCAGACAATTTAACCTTTATACATAAATTCATTGGTATGAAATAAATTGTAAAGTAATATTTCTTTTTAAAAGATGCTACATAAAAATAATGCCTTTCTTTAGTAATGAGTATTATTTTTATGATGAAAATCTAAATATCTAAATTTGCTACTTTTAACGCATTATTAACAATAAATTCTTTTCTTGGTTCTACGACATCGCCCATTAATGTGGTGAATACTTGATCAGCCTCTTCTGTTTCTCCGACTCTTACTTGTAATAAAGTTCTGGTTGCTGGGTCTAAAGTCGTGCTCCATAATTGGTCATCATTCATTTCACCTAAGCCTTTAAAGCGGTTAATAGTTAAGCCTTTTTTCCCGTAATTGAATAATTTTTCATATACGCCACTTGGACCACTGATTTTTTCTTCTTTATTATCAATACTCAAAACTGCACTTTCATAGAAATCACGAGTCATTGCATCTTGATGAGTATTGATCCAATGAATATTACGCCCTTTTAAAATAGAGGCTGGAATAAAATAATTTTCACCAACACCTCTAACTGTGCGATTTATGCCTATTCCTGTATCATCATTTGTGACTTTCCAAGTTTGCTCATTAGGCAAAGATAATGCGTTTAATCTATTTTGAAAATCCTCTAAATGAGGCTGTGCCATAACAGGATCAGCATGTAAAAATTTACTAATAACTGCTTGTTCTAAAATCCATAAAGGTGCATGTTTTTCCAAAGACTGAAGTTTTTGTGTAATTTTTGCATATTCAAGAACTTCGGTTGTTAAACTATCACCAGAAAGACTGTTACCATTTGAAAAAGTTAGAATAGCATTTTGTATGGCTTTACCCAGTAAATAGGTTTCTAATGCTTCATCATTTTTCAGATAGCGTTCATCATTTCCTCTTTTCGCACGATACAAAGGTGGTTGAGCAATATAGATATAGCCTTTTTCAATAAGCTCGGGCATTTGGCGGAAAAAGAACGTCAATAATAAGGTTCGAATATGAGATCCATCAACGTCAGCATCTGTCATAATAACGATTTTATGATACCTTAGTTTTTCAATAGAAAAACCACCTTGTTCAACTTCACCACGACCTATGCCTGTTCCCAAAGCCGTAATTAAAGTACCAATTTCGGCAGAATTCAGCATTCTATCAAAACGTGCCCGTTCCACATTTAGGATTTTACCTTTTAAAGGTAATATAGCTTGAAAACGACGATCCCTACCCTGCTTTGCTGTACCGCCTGCAGAATCTCCCTCTACAATAAAGATTTCAGATTTTGATGGGTCTCTTTGTTGGCAATCAGCAAGTTTTCCAGGCAAAGAAGAAATATCTAATATGCCTTTACGTCTTGTTAATTCGCGTGCTTTACGCGCGGCTTCTCTGGCAGAAGCAGCATCAAGTGCTTTAGCAATAATAATTTTTGCTTCTTTGGGATGAGTTTCAAACCAATGCCCCAAAGCATCTGATATACAGCTTTGCACAACTGGTTGTACTTCTGAAGAAACCAGCTTATCTTTGGTTTGTGATGAGAATTTGGGATCAGGTACTTTCACAGAAAGAATAGCTGTCAAGCCTTCTCTCATATCATCACCAGTCAACGCTAAAGTTTCTTTTTTATTCATAACGCCTTCGGCGTATTTCGTTACAACACGAGTTAGAGCTTGTCTAAATCCAGCAAGGTGCGTTCCCCCATCTTTTTGAGGAATATTGTTGGTGAAACAAATAACATGTTCGTTGTAACTGTCATTCCAAACCAAAGAGCATTCAACTTTAATATTACTTTTTTCATGATATACATCGCCATTAATCGGTTCAATAAGATTGTTTTTGGCTCTTGTCATCCATTTAACAAATTCCTCTAATCCACCTTCATAATGGAATTGTTCTGTTGTTACCTCTTCTTCGCGTTTATCGGTAACAGTAATTTTTAATCCTGAATTTAAGAATGCTAACTCACGAAGACGTCGAATTAATATTCCGATTTCAAATGTAATATGGGTAAAAATTTCGTCACTGGCTTTAAAGGTAACTTCGGTGCCAGTAGGTTCATCACTGGGGCCAATTTCTTTTAAAGGACAAGTCGTATCCCCATTTTCAAAACGAATAAAATGCTCTTTGCCATTACGCCAAATACGGACTTCCATCCATTCAGATAAAGCATTTACAACAGCAGCACCAACACCGTGTAATCCACCAGAAACTTTATAAGAATTTTGGTTAAATTTACCCCCAGCATGCAGTTTTGTTAATACAACCTCAGCCGCACTGACCCCTTCTTCGTGATGAATATCAGTAGGGATACCACGTCCATTATCTCTGACCGTAACACTGCCATCCGTATTAAGGGTTAATGTACATTGATCTGCATATCCTGCTTGGGCTTCATCAACAGCATTATCAATAATTTCAAACACCATATGGTGCAAGCCAGACCCGTCATCCGTATCACCAATATACATACCAGGTCTTTTTTTGACGGCTTCCAGTCCTCTTAAAACAGAAATAGAAGATGCGCCATATTCATCATTGGTATCTGTAGATGAATCTGTAGAAGGGTTTTGTGGGGTGACCATAATCGATAAGGCTCCGAAATAACGAGATAGCTATCTTTTTTATAAAATAGACAAAGTGAGAAAATTAAGAAAATCATAGCAGATTTTCTATAAAAAAGAAAAGATTTACACGATTTCCCCCTGAATTATTTGTAAAAATTCAGCCTTTTTCGTGCATTGTTTAAAAGAAGAATGATCTGTTCCTGTCATCATGGTGAAACTGTCAAGATTTAACAATGTCGAAAGCAACGTTTGACGATGAATCTCATCTAAATGAACCAAAGGTTCATCTAATAACAATAACGGTAGACTGATATTTTGACTTTTAATTAACTCGGTCAACTTGAGTATTATCCCAATTAATAATGCTTTTTGTTGACCCGTACTTGCCATACCAGCTGGTGTTTGTGATTTTTTTTCTATAAATATTACATCAGAACGATGAATACCAAAGCGTGTAGATCTGCTTTGAGCATCAGGGTGCCGATCTTTTTTCCATTGTTGACGAAGGAAGTCCTCAACCACAATAGCTGGTTCTTGCATTAAACGATCAGCAATAGGACATTGTAGCTTAAGGATGGCTTCGGGAAACACGCCATTAATAATTCTTAATTGATTCATTTGATGAATGAAAGTGTTTCGGGTTGCAGTGATAGCTACTGCATGTCTAGCCATTGATTCTTCAATAGCGTTCAACCAATTGGGATCATAATTATTATTTGCCAGAAGTTTATTGCGTTGGCTCATAGATTTTTCATATGCAAAGACTTCTTTGGTATGAAAATTTTCCATTGTAATAATTAATCGATCCAGAAAACGTCTGCGCCCTCCTGCACTCTGAGAAAATAACTGATCCATTTGTGGCGTTAACCAAACAGCAGATAAATACTGTGATATTTCATGCTGACTGCGCACTGGTGTTTCATTTAGGCGAAATTGTTTTTTGTTATTGTTAGGAAAACACCCTGTACCAATTTCGAAATTATTGATAAGAGGGTGCGAAAATTGTCCAACAACTCCCCACCCTAAGTGTTGACGATCAGATTTGACAAGATCTTCAACACGACTTTTTCTTAATCCTCTTCCAGGAACCAGAAGAGATAAAGCCTCCAGCAAATTTGTTTTACCACTACCATTTGCTCCATAAACAACTATTTTTTGAGCAGAGGGTGACCAAACCAACCGATCGTAATTACGAAAATTAGTCAAGGTAAGACGAAGTAAAGAAGTCATCCCTAACTTTACAGAGCACAAAAATTAAACATTAAACTCGCATTGGCATTAGAACATATAAAGCAGACATATCATCAACATCACGCACAATAGTCGGTGCTGAATTATCAGCCAATACAAACTCTACTTGACTGTCAATTTGATCAGTAATGTCATTTAGATAACGTGCTTGAAATCCAATTTCAAGTGGGCCGCCGTCATATTGTACTTGCGTTTCGTCAAGTTCTTCTTTGGCATTGCCCTGATCAACACTGCTGGCTGATAAAATCAGAGAGTTGTTATCTAATGATAATTTAACTGGCTTTGAACGTTCCATACTGATAGCAGCAACACGAGCAACAGCTGTCGCAAAATCTTGTTTTCCAACACGTAATATCTTGGTATTGTTTTTAGGAATTACGCGTTCATATTCTGGAAACGTACCATCAATTAATTTAGACGTTAATGTAATATATCCAAATTTAAATTGAATACGAGTATCAGAAACAGATAATGAGATCTCATCATTTGCTTCTTCAAGCAATTTATAAGCCTCATATACAGTTTTACGAGGAATAATAATTCCTGGAATATTTTCAGAACCCTCTGGCATTACGCTTTCTACTCTAGCAAGTCGATGACCATCGGTTGCAACCGCACAAAGTTTTTTATTTCCTTCACTCGTTTCCATAATATGTAAATAAATACCATTAAGGTAATAACGAGTTTCTTCGGTAGAAATAGCAAAACGCGTTTGCTCAATCAGTTTTTTCAATGTTTCAGTTGGAATATTAAACTGATGTGGAAAATCCCCAGATGTCATAGATGGAAATTCATCGACATTTAAAACATTTAAACTTGTTGCATACTTTCCTGCACGAAGGGATAAAGGCATGTCATCATTCGTATGTGTTAATTCAATTTGTGCAGTATCTGGCAGTTTACGAACAATTTCATATAGAACTGATGCTGGTGCTGTAACAGCACCATTTTCCAATGATTCGGCTGGAATGGTTTCGACAATCGCAATTTCCATATCAGTTGCGGTTAATGTCATCATTCCGTCTTGCACTTCGATTAAAACATTGGCAAGAATGGGAATAGTGTTACGTTTTTCTGCAACACTTTGAATATGTGCCAGGGCTTTAAGTAAAATAGTGCGATCAACTTTCAGCTTCATCAACTATGACCTATTCTGTAATATGTAAACATTTATATATGCTATGAATCTTTATTTAGTAACAGAATATTAGGCTTTTTTCTACAAAAAAATGAATCAGCTTTCCAACATTCTGCGTAAAAGCTCGACATCCTCAGCAAAAGCACTGTCTTTTTCAATTAGTTCAGAAATACGGCTAATTGCATGCATCACAGTCGTGTGATCTCTGTTACCAAATTTACGACCAATTTCGGGTAAAGAACGGCTGGTTAGTTGTTTGGCTAAATACATAGCAATTTGTCTGGGTCTAGCAACGGCTCTGGCTCGACGAGCAGAAGTCATATCTGTTTGGCGAATATTACAATGTTCTGAAACTTTTCTTTGAATTTCCTCAATTGTAACTCGTCGTTCATGAGATTTCAAAATATCATGTAGAACTTCTTGAGTAGCTTCCAAAGTAATAGGGCGACCAAATAAGTTCGCATGTGCGATTAATCGATTTAAAGCGCCTTCAAGTTCTCTGACATTCGTTGTTATTTTGTGAGCTAAAAATTCCAAAACTTTCGGAGAGATAACAACTTTTGCCGAAGCAGCTTTGGCTTCAAGAATAGAAATGCGCAGCTCATAAGTCGTTGCATGGATGTCTGCTACCATACCACATCCTAAACGGGTGCGTAAACGATCTTCTAAACCTGAAAGATCCGACGGTGATTTATCCGCAGAAACAATAATCTGTCTTCCCGCATCAATCAATGCGTTGAATGTATGAAAGAATTCTTCTTGTGTATTATCTTTGCCAATAAGAAACTGTAAATCATCAATCATCAATACATCAACAGAGCGTAACTCTTCTTTAAATTCAATGGTAGATTGGGAACGAATAGAAGCAATAAAACGATACATAAATTTTTCTGCAGACATATAAGATACAGAAATATTACCTGCTTGGGCCAGTTCGAACCCTATTGCATGCATGAGATGTGTTTTACCTAAACCAACACCACCATATAAAAATAATGGGTTAAATCCAGGACTAGAAGGGCGTTCTGCTACACGCCTTGAACATGCATAAGCAAATTCATTAGGTTTGCCAACAATAAAATTATCAAAGGTAAATCGTGGGTCAAGTTGTGTTTGTAAAGGAAGTTTACTGCCCTCATCTTCTTTATTATCTGTAATTGGAACAGATCTTTCTTGAATAGGTTGAGTGCTATCTTTGTTTGTTCTATTTGACGGCGAGGCTATATGATTTTCTTGAGTAACTTCCGTTTTAGTAGGGCTATCTTCCGAATTTGCTGATGGAATGGTTAAAGCCAACTCTACACGACGAATCTGAGAAAGCTCGCTGTTCCAGAGTTGATTTAATTTACTATTATATTGTGATCTTACCCAGTCCCGCAAAAATCGCGTAGGTAAATAAAGAGTTAATTCGTCCTCTTCTATTCCACCTAGAGTAATTTGTTGAAGCCATGTACGATATTCAACTTCACCCACTTCGATTTTCAAGCGAGAGCAAATACGATCCCAATGAATTTCTAAAATGCTTTTCAAGGTTTCTGGATCTGCATCTTTTAAGGAGAGCGTAAATTCGTTAGATTCTTCGGTAAAATCAGACATTGGCGATTGGGGCTCGGCTCTTAGGTTAAATAACGAGTGATATGTATAAAGGATACACTGCTTCATATGTTTTATAAAGCATCAAATATTTTTATTATTATAGACAAAAAAAATCCGATGAATGAAAACATTCGTCGGTTTTTTAATAGTTTTATAGATAAATAAACAAAAGGTAAAATATCTTTTGTTTATTTATTATTTTACTTTTAACACAAGATTAAGCAGATACAATGCTTTTAATTCTGTGAGATAGACGAGAAATCTTACGTGCCACAGTATTTTTGTGTGCAACACCTTTCCCGCATGCTCTTTGCATTTCTGGCTGTGCATTACGAAGAGCTACGACTGCTTCTTCTTTGTTACCAGAAGAAATAGCTTCTTCTACTTTTTTAACAAACGTACGTACTCTTGATCTGCGAGCTTTGTTTCTCTCGGTACGTTTTAACGTTTGACGTATACGCTTACGCGCAGATGCGATATTCGCCATGGATTTCCTGTTTACTTCTTCTTATAAAAACAAACTAATATCAATAAGATGATATACTAATTAAAACCAGATTTTTAATCTTTTATTTAAGCCCCGTCAAGGGAAATATCTTTTATTTTTGACAATTATCACAATAAAAGCTGGATCTTCCGCCTTGAGTTATCCGTTTTATTCCTATTTTCTTTCCTTTTGTCAAACAATTTATGCATAAATCATGTTCTTTACCATAAACTTTCCATTGCATTTGAAAATATCCTTTTTTGCCATCCGAATGAACATAGTCACGTATACTCGACCCTCCAGCTTCGATGGCTTGGGTTAATATTTCTTGAATTCTTTTAACGATTTTAATAATTTCAGAATGCTTTAACGTTTTAGACTCTCTTAATGGTGAAATCCCAGCAAGAAACAATGCTTCACATACATATATATTTCCTAGGCCTGAAATTATATGCTGGTCTAATAAAGTCAGCTTAATAGGTTGTTTCTTATTCGCTAAATATTTTTGCAAATGTATGATCAGAGTTTGTTGATAAGCATTATCCCCCAAAGGTTCTGGCCCCATACGCCTTAATAAAGGATGGATTTGTGCACTTGGATATAAATCTATTACTCCAAAACGCCGAGGATCAATATAACTTAATCTTTGCCCCTCTTGGGTAATTAGGGTCATATGCTCGTGCTTTTGTATGGTGGAATTGATAATTTCAGGGCTAATAATTATTTTTCCTGACATACCCAAATGAAATAAAATAGTTTGTTGGTTATTTAGCCCGATTAAGATATATTTACCTCGTCTGGCAAAGTTGATCATCTTGGCATGTGTTAAATCGGACTCTATTCGTCTTGGAATGACTTGACGTAGCGTATCACGATGACATTTTACAGATAAAACGGTCTGATTCTTTAGACTATTTTCTAGTCCTCGTTTAATCGTTTCGACTTCTGGTAATTCTGGCATAGGTTTTTCTTAAAAATAATCACATGAATAATAATAACAATCATTCTTCTTTTGCAGAAGAAGATCAAGTCACAGATTTTGGGTTTCGTAAAGTTAATCAAACAGAAAAATCTTCGATGGTCAGAGAGGTATTCGACAGTGTTGCCTCTAAATATGATGTGATGAATGATTTAATGTCTTTGGGAATTCATCGTGTTTGGAAGAAAATTTTTATTCAAGAACTAGCTCCCAGACCGAATCTGACTTTGTTAGATCTTGCGGGGGGAACAGGCGATATTACATTTGGTTGGTTAAAAAATGGAGGCGGCCCTGCTTATTTAACCGATGTAAATTATAGTATGTTAAGTGTTGGACAAAGCCGTGCTTTTGATAAAGGTTATGTTAAAAATATTAATCTTTTTTGCGTCGATGGCGAAAAAATCTGTTTGCCTGATCGCTCAGTAGATCGTGTGACTATTTCTTTTGGTTTGCGTAACTGCACGAATAAAGACAATGTTCTTGCTGAAGCACGTCGTGTCTTAAAACCAGGTGGTCGTTTTTTATGTTTAGAGTTTTCTAAGCTTATCATTCCTATGTTACGCCCTTTGTATGATGCATGGTCTTTTCAAGCACTTCCACGGATTGGTCAAATCATTGCCAAGGATGGAGACAGCTATCAATATTTAGCTGAGAGTATTCGCATGTTTCCTAATCAAGAAACATTAAAAGGCATGATGGAAAATGCAGGGTTAGAACGGGTAACTTATCAAAATCTTTCTGGAGGTATTGCTGCAATTCACTCTGGATGGCGTATTTAATCTCAAAATTAATAAAAAGCCTTAATGGCTTCTATCATAATGGAATATAGTTTTTCTAATTTACGTAAAGCAAAGATATTTGATCAAAAAAAAGCCTCAAATATCTTTATGTTTTTTTTAAAGTTAATTGAAACTATAAACTACAAAAAAACATTGAATTGGATGGATTGTTTAAGCTCGTAATTTATCATCGCTATTTGATTATAAGTAATCATCCAAGATATAAAGTAAAACCGTTTTTTAACAGGGAATGTTATTGAAACTAACAAAAATGATCTGCTAGATTATATTTTTAAAGCGGTCAATAAAGATGATTGGATCAATCCTTTATTTATTATTCCCGCTTTCGACAATAATCCAGATTATGTCATAATTACTCAAGAAGATCCTGTTTTTACAGTATTAACCAAAATATAAAACTTTACGATCCTAGTAAGAAATTTAAGAGAGCTTTAGCTGATGAAAAAAAATATTCTTTTGATTATTAGTGGTGGTATTGCTGCTTTCAAAGCCCTTGAGTTTATTCGATTGCTACGCACTCAAGGGATGAATGTAAAATGTATTCTTACTAAGGGCGGAGAACAATTCATAACACCTCTTTCTGTTCAAACCCTCAGTGAACAGGAAGTATATCAAGATTTATTCGCTCTCACTCAAACAAGCGAAATCGAACATATTACCCTTAGCAGGCAAGCTGATATGGTTATTATTTATCCAGCCAGCGCTGATTTAATAGCTAAAATGGCAACGGGGTTGGCTGATGATTTGGCCAGCGCACTGCTGCTGGCAACATTACCGACTACCCCTGTTTTTGTTGCTCCTGCTATGAATGTGCAAATGTGGGAAAATGCAGCAACTCAAGAGAATATACAAAAATTGAAGCAACGAGATATTGTGTTTGTAGGACCAGATCAAGGGGATATGGCTTGTGGAGAGTATGGGTTTGGTCGTTTAATCGCTCCTGAAACAATGATTAATCAAGTTAAGCATTATTTTACTGCGACAAAGCCACTATCTGGAAAAACTGCGTTAGTCACAGCAGGGCCAACCTATGAACCGATTGATCCAGTGCGATTTTTAGGAAATTATTCTTCGGGTCGCCAAGGATATGCCATTGCTGAAGAGTTACATGACGCTGGAGCTCAGGTTACATTAATTTCAGGACCAGTTTCTTTACTTCCCCCACAGAATATTCGTCTTATTTCTGTGCAAACGGCTCAAGAAATGCTGGATGCTTGTTTATCTAATATTCCAGTCGATATAGCCGTAATGACCGCAGCAGTAGCTGACTGGCGTGTTAAAAATATCTCAATTAAAAAAATAAAAAAAACAGGTGATGCACAAACGCCAACTTTTGATTTGATAACAAACCCAGATATTTTAGCAACGATTGCTCAGAAAAATATCAATCGTCCTAAGCTTGTTATTGGTTTTGCCGCGGAAACAAACGATTTGTTAGATAATGCAGATGCGAAAAGAAAACGTAAAAACTGTGATTGGATTGTAGTTAATGATGTAAGCCCTGATACAAAAATCATGGGAGGAGTCGAAAATGAGGTGACAATCTTGTCATCCTCTGATAAGCAACATTTTAAACGCGCTGATAAAAGAGAAATTGGCCGTTTGTTAACTAAAGAAATCATTAAGTTTTTTAATCATTAAAACATAAGGGGTAACGTTATGACATTACCACCCTTCCCTATTATTTTGGTAAAACGATTGGCACATGCCAAAGATTTACCATTACCCTCTTATGCTACTGCGGGTGCTGCGGGTATGGATTTATTAGCAGCTGTTGATGAACCTATCATACTTCTCCCCCAAGCAAGACTACTTATTCCTACTGGTTTGCAAATTGCGTTACCTGTGGGATATGAATTACAAATTCGCCCTCGTTCAGGACTTGCGTTAAAATACGGTATTATGCTTCCAAATTCTCCTGGAACAATTGATGAAGATTATCGTGGTGAGATTAAAGTTATTCTTATCAATACAGATAAAGAATCTTTTATCATTGAACGTGGAATGCGTATTGCCCAAGCTGTATTAACGCCTGTTGTGCGTGGTGTGTGGCAGGAAACCGACAGTTTAGATGACACCGAACGATCGAGTGGTGGTTTTGGCAGTACAGGCCATTAAATTTTAATAAAAAATTCATTAAAATGAGATGCTTAGTATCTTGTTTTAATGCTATATTCTTCATTACCACATTAACAATTATATAAGGATAAAGGCGGGTTCAATGGCAAAAGACAATATCCCCGCCAGCGTTGCTGCTCGGGCAAAACCGAATTTTTTTGATGTTATTACTATCCTGTGTGTTATCGCACTTGGGGTTGCCATTGCATCGGCAACGCGGCATGTACTACAACCTTTAAATATCCCTAGTGCTCAGGCAATTAACCTGGATCCATCATATCTTCCTGGGTATGCAATACGAACAACATTACGAATGTTTGCAGCCCTTTTTGCTTCTTTGGTTTTTACGTTTACTTATGCTGTGGTAGCAGCAAAAAGCCGAAGAGCCGAAATGATTTTGGTTCCTATATTAGATATTTTACAGTCAGTTCCTATTCTAGGGTTTCTAACTTTTACGGTCGTATTTTTTATGGGATTATTCCCAGGGCAAATTATTGGTGTTGAGCTAGCTGCTATTTTTACGATTTTTACAAGTCAAGCCTGGAATATGGCATTCAGCATGTATCAATCTCTAAAAACCATTCCAGAGGATATGAGCGAAGCAGCTAAGTGCTTTGGGTTAACCTCTTGGCAACGATTTTGGAAACTAGAAGTTCCTGCAGCTATGCCAGGGTTAATCTGGAATATGATGATGTCCATGTCTGGTGGTTGGTTTATGATTGTCTATTCAGAAACTATTTCTGTAGGTAACACTGAAATCACCCTTCCTGGTATTGGTTCTTATGTCGGAACGGCAATTGTACATAAAGATCTAGCTGCTATTTTTTATGCTATTGGGGCAATGCTATTTGTTATCTTAGCTTATGATCAATTATTATTCCGTCCTCTTGTAGCGTGGTCTGCTAAGTTTCGCTTTGAAACAACAAATAGCGATACGGATACAACTCCTTGGTTATTACGCCTTATGCATCGTACCAGCTTTATACGTTGGATTTCGGATTATATTGAGGGATTTGCACACAGGATCGCAATCTTACCGATTGGTAAACGCCCATTTAGACAATCATATTTGTCTAAAAATATCATCTCTTCAAAAACGATCGATATTATTTATGTGACGATCTTGTGTTTGCTAGGGATAGCAGCTGCTTATTTTATTTACCAATCCGTCTATGGGCATATCTCGTTTGAAGAAGTGTTGCATGTTATTGGTCTTGGATTTATTACCTTAATTCGCGTAGTGGTTATGATCATTATTGCTACAATTATTTGGGTGCCAGCAGGTATTTGGCTTGGATTGCGCCCTCAGTGGGCTAAAAGAACCCAAGTTGCAGCACAATTCATGGCGGCCTTTCCTGCCAACTTATTTTTTCCCTTTTTTGTTGTAGGTATTGTACATTTTGGTTTGAATAAAGAAATATGGTTAACCCCTTTGATGATATTGGGAACCCAATGGTATATTTTATTTAATGTTGTTGGTGGAGCTTCTACATTTCCAGGAGACCTTAGAGAGGCATCAAAAAGTTTTCATATTAAAGGATGGCTTTGGTGGTCCAAAGTTATGTTACCCGCGATTTTCCCGTATTATATCACGGGGGCATTGACAGCCTGCGGTGGAGCATGGAATGCATCAATTGCGGCCGAAGTTGCCAGCTGGGGAAATGATACTTTAAAAGCAACCGGGCTTGGGGCTTATATTGCCGAGGCGACCGATGCTGGAGATGTTTTCCAAGTGGGTCTGGGTATGGTTGTTATGTCTACGTTTGTTATTTTATTTAATCGTTTAGTTTGGCATCCTCTGTATGATTATGCTCGACGTCGCCTATCCTTTTCGTAAGAGGAAGTTAAAGTATGAATACTCAAGAAACCTTGATCGAGGTAAAAAATTGTAAACAATCTTATCCGAAAGAGAACCACTCAGAATTAGTGGTATTGGATGATGTTAATGTTACACTTAAAAGTGGTGAGATTGTCGGCCTATTGGGACGTTCGGGTTCTGGAAAATCAACCTTACTGCGTATTGTTGCTGGATTATTAGCACCAACCAAAGGTGAAGTTCGTTGGAAAGATCAAATCTTATCTGGCCCTGCCGAAGGAGTTGCAATGGTTTTTCAATCCTTTGCTCTTTTTCCTTGGCTTACAGTGCAAGATAATGTGCAACTTGGATTAGAGGCCAAAGGTGTTAATAAAAAAGAGCGCGAACAATTAGCAGAAGAGGCTATTGATTTGATTGGATTGGGTGGATATGAAAAAGCCTATCCAAAAGAACTATCTGGGGGTATGCGCCAACGTGTTGGGTTAGCCAGAGCCCTTGTTGTGCATCCTGACTTACTTTTGATGGATGAGCCCTTTTCTGCTTTAGACGTATTAACTGCTGAAAATCTACGTACCGACTTAATTGAGTTATGGGTTGAAAAAAAGCTACCTGTAAAGGCTATGCTGATTGTTACCCATAGTATTGAAGAAGCTGTTTTAATGTGTGACCGTTTGTTGATTTTTTCTTCAAACCCAGGAAGTGTTGCACATGAAGTAGAGGTTACTTTCCCTCATCCTCGTAACCGTGAAGATTTTGCGTTTCGTCAATTAGTAGATAAAATCTACACATTAATGACGCATCGTGAACCAGCTAAAATAAGCCCTGATAATTTGGATGTTAAACAAGCAAACAGTAATCAATTTGTAGCAATTCCGCCGATGTCTATGAATTTAATGATCGGAATGGTCGAAGCTTTGTTAGCAGAACCATATAAAGGTCGTGCTGATTTACCTAAACTTGCACAAAGTTTACAAATGGAACTGGATGATTTGTTACCTATTGGAGAAACTTTGCAAATGCTGGGTTTCGCTGACATGGCAGAGGGGGATATTATCCTTACAGAGCTAGGAAAAGAACTGGTTCACTCTGAGATCGAAGAACGAAAAGATATCTTCAGACATAGTCTTGTCAAAAATGTAACTTTGATTCGTGCTATTCGCAGTGTATTGGATGAACGTTCTAATCATCGAGCCAGCGCGGAAAGATTTAGGGACGAATTAAAAGATACAATGTCACCAGAATATGCAAGGCAAACGTTATCCACCATTATTGGATGGGCACGTTATGCCGAGATATTCGATTTTGATGAAGAATCAGATCAATTCTTTTTGGATGAAGATGATAAAACCGTTAAACAATAAATCATTATTTTTTTAAATAATCAGTAAATTCTTTACGAACTTTAAGCACCTTGGGGGCGATTACAGCTTGGCAATAAGCTACCTCAGGGTGCAATTCGAAATAATTTTTATGCTCTATTTCTGCGGGATAAAAATGATCTAATTTTTTTATCTCTGTCACAATGGGTTTGTCCCAAATATCAGCTTTTTCAATCTCGTTCTTGATTAAAATTGCAGCTTTTTCTTGTTCTTTATTAGCAGGAAGAATAACGGAGCGGTATCTTGTGCCTACATCTGCACCTTGTGCATTTAGTGTCGTTGGGTCATGGGTTAAAAAGAAAATACGAAAAATATCTTCAATCATAATCAAACGAGTATCAAATGAAATTTTGACAACTTCTGCATGTCCTGTTAGATCGGTATAAACTTGTTTATAAGTTGGATTTTCAGTATGTCCCCCTGCATAGCCAGGCATAATTTCTTTGATACCTTTGAATTGGCTTAACATTGCTTCGACACACCAAAAACATCCGCCACCAATGACAACAGTTTCGATATATTCTTCATCTTTCATTATAAATTCCCCTAGTTTAAATAATTAATTTCTTATTATTAAAAAAATAGCTGCTGAAAGTTATTTTTCAACAGCTATTTATAATTATTTTATAATTTCATTTCATTTAAAAATGATTTAACGCTAATTCAATACGTTCTTTATCATGTGTCAGCTGTTTTAAACGTTCGCGACTCTCTTCAATAATTTCAGGCCGCGCCTTTTGTATGAAATTTTGATTAGATAATTTAGTGTTTAACTTTGTAAGTTCGTCAACAATTTTATCTAATTCTTTAGCTAAGCGCGCTTTTTCGGCGTCAATATCAATAATACCCGCTAGAGGTAAAATAACAGTCGCTTCATTTATAATAGTTTGCGCAAAATCTTTTGGTAATTCCCCTTGCAGATACTCGATAGAATCTACTCTTGCCATACGTTTGATAGCATCACCCCAAACATTCGCATATTGCAATGTATCTGCATTAGCATCTTTTAAATAGGCTGAAATAAATTTTGCTGGTGGTACATTCATTTCGGCTCTTAAAGTTCTGATCTCTGTAATAAATCGAATCACCCAACCTATCTCTTCAGAAGACTCTTGTGTTTTTACCGTAGAGAACATTTCTGCAATTGGCCATTCAGAAACCATTAATGTTCCTTTGTTGCCAAAATTAAATTCTCCCCATAACGTTTCTGTTATAAATGGAATAACTGGATGTAAAATCTGAAGAAGTGTTTTTAAGACAAGCGCTGCTACAGCTCTTGTTTCTTCGACAATCGTTTGATCTTCATTCTGAAAAGCTGCTTTTGCGAATTCTAGGAACCAGTCACAGAATTTATCCCATGTGAAATGATAACAAACAGAAGCATACTCATCATAACGGAATGATTCCAATGCTGTTGTTGCATCTATAATTGCCTGTGACAGCTCACCTAAAATCCAACGGTTTAAAGATAGTTTAGCATTGTTAACTGAGAAATTAGGATTATATTTAACTTCGTTCATTTCACAGAAACGTGCAGCATTCCATATTTTAGTAATGAATGAACGATATTCTTCGATACGTTTCTTTCCAAGTTTAATATCACGACCTGGCCCTGTTAATGCACAAACCGTAAAGCGCATTGCATCTGCACCAAATTCATCAATAACCTCCAAAGGATCTATTCCGTTTCCTTTGGTTTTGGACATCTTTTGTCCTTTTTCATCACGCACCAGACCATGAAGATAGACCGTTTCAAAAGGAATATCTTGCATGAAATGCGTACCCATCATCATCATTCTGGCAACCCAGAAGAAAATGATATCAAATCCTGTAATTAATACATTACCTGGGTAATATTTTTTTAATTCAGCAGTTTCATTTGGCCAACCCAACGTCGAGAATGGCCATAATGCAGAAGAAAACCAAGTATCTAATACATCTTCATCGCGACGTAAAATTTCTTCTTTACCATAATGCTTGAATGCTTGTTCTTTGGCTTCATTTTCATCATAAGCAACAAAAACATGATTATCTGGGCCATACCATGCTGGGATTTGATGACCCCACCATAATTGACGACTGATACACCAAGGTTGAAGGTCACGCATCCATGCAAAATAAGTATTTTCCCATTGTTTAGGAACAAATTTGATTTTACCAGTCTGTACAGCTTCAATTGCAGGTTTGGCCAAAGTTGGAGCATCACAATACCATTGTGTTGTCAAACGAGGTTCAATAACAGCCCCACCTCTTTCTGCATGAGGCACCTGATTGCGATGAGGTTCTGCTTTCTCAAGCAACTCAAGTCGTTCAAGCTCGGCAATGATTTGCTTTCGTGCTTTATCTCTTGGCAAACCATCCAATGAAAGCACAAACTCTGTTCTTTCATTATCTGATAATTCACTCAGATCTATGGCTGCACTCTCATCTAAAATAGTAATGAGTTTTAGATTATGTCTTCGTCCGACTTCAAAATCATTAAAATCATGTGCAGGCGTGATTTTAACAGCACCAGTCCCTTTTTCAGGATCAGAATATTCATCAGCGATAATGGGAATTAAACGACCAGTTAATGGTAATATGATGTTCTTACCAACAAGATGTTTATATTTTTCGTTTTCAGGATGTACTGCAACAGCAACGTCGCCCAACATTGTTTCAGGACGAGTGGTGGCAATCGTAATTACCGCATCACTATTTTCAATGGGATAGTGAATATACCAAAGATGTCCATTAACTTCTTTATTTTCAACTTCGAGATCAGAAACCGCAGAACGAAAAACTGGATCCCAATTGACCAGGCGATTATCTTGATAAATCAAACCTTCGCGGTATAACGTTACAAAAACTTTTTTAACGGCTTCAGACAAGCCTTCATCCATCGTAAAGCGTTCTCTTTTCCAATCCAGAGAAGCCCCTAACCTGCGTAATTGTTTGGTAATCTCTCCACCAGACTCAGCTTTCCATTCCCAAACATGCTTAATAAATTCATCACGACCAATGGATTTACGATCAATTCCTTTTTCACTAAGTTTACGATCAACAACAAGTTGTGTTGAAATGCCAGCATGATCAGTGCCAGGTTGCCATAATACATCATATCCTTGCATACGCCGCCAACGGATTAAGGTATCTTGCAATGTCATTGTTAATGCATGACCCATATGCAATGTTCCTGTCACATTTGGTGGAGGAATCATAATTGCAAATGGTTTTTTATCTTTTTGTTCAGGGTTAGCTGAGAAAAAACCAGACTCCTCCCAAAGGCGATAAAGATCATTTTCAACAGAGGAAGGAATAAATTTTTTATCTAACATTGGATGATATAATATACTAAATAGAGTGGAAAAATATAATATTAACGACCAGGCTGATCTTGTGCATAGTCATTCATTCCCCACCATCTATTTTTAACTGCATTATAATAAGCAGTATAATCGTAATGAGGAACGTTAAGTTTTAAATCTTGTGCTGTTAACCGTCCCATAGCAGCAGCAACGTCATAAGATGCAGTAACCATGGTTCCAAGATTTTGAATCAGTGTAGTTTGAGAATTTAACAAAGTTTGTTGTTGTTGCAACATTTCCAAAGTTGTGCTGGTTCCAACCACAGCTTGTTTTTCAACACCAGCCAAAGCAACGATATTCGAGGCAATTGCTGAACGGTTGCTGCTGATTGATGCTTTTGCTGATTGAAATTTTTGCCAGTTGCTAGAGGCAAGTTGCATCGCTGTTCTTCTTTGACTGCTAACTTGCCGATGCGCTGCTTGAACTTGTTGTTTAGCCTGACGAATAGCAGAATACTCAGAACCACTTTGATAAATAGGCATTGTCATTTGTACCATGCCCGTTTTGCCATCCGTCATATAACGACCTACGGATTGATCTTTTGACCTTGAATATTGCAAACTAGCATTAACCTTGGGCATAATTTCAGAAATTGCCAGATTGACAGCTGCTTTTTGTGCTGCTTCGGCAAACAAAGCCGAAATAATATCTGGGTTATTAGATGCAGCAATTGAGATTGCTTCTTGTTCTGTTTTTACGGGTAAGATTAAAGGTTGTGGCGGTTTTAAATTAGGAGGTGGTGCAATCCCTACAACTTGTGCATAAGTAGCTTCAGCTTCTCTAAGGCTTCCATCGGCAGTTTGTCTTTTCGCACGTGCATCAGCCAGTGCAGCCTCTGCCTGAGCTGTATCTGTACGAGTAATCTCACCTAAACTGAAACGTTGCTGTGTAGCCCGCACTTGTTCAGCAAGAATTTTTTCGTTGTTAATGTTAATTTGTAAAAGTTGCTGTGCTTGAATAACACCTACATAAGCTTTTACAACTTTTTGAAAGACTTGTTGTTCTGTTGATAGCAATTTGGCACGTTCTGCCATAACTTGACTGGTCGCTTGATGTGTTTTTGCGGTTGTTTTACCACCTTGGTAAATAGGCTGAGTAATTGTAACTTGGGCTTGATATCCTAATTGTCCATTTGAACTTTGTGTAGTTTCCGTAGATGCTTTCTTCCCAGTTACAGGGTCAGTATAATCCGATACAGATAGTGAATCACCTTTGTTGATAGATCCGGCTAATGTTGTCTGAATTGTTGGTCGCCAACCAGCATTTGCTTGGGATACGCCTTCATCTGCTGCTCTTAGATTGGCACGCTCTTGTTGCAACTCTGGGTTCGTTAAATAAGCAGTAGATAATGCTTCTTCTAAGGTATGAGGAACAAAACTGGGAGATCCAGTTCCATCGTAATTTTGAGCCCAAGCTGTAGAGCTTACTAAAAAAGTAAATAAACTTACACCAAAATACCGACACTTTATCATCACAGCAACCTTCTACCAAATACTTCTAATGTTAGTTTTGTAATTCTTGCAATAAAGGTAAACCCGCATAAAAACAAGAGCGTATTGAAATTCCATCTGTGGTTTTTTCAATTTTTACAGCGTGGCTGACTTGTTGCTCTTTTTTCATAATGGTGATTATTCGTCCATTTAGGGCTAGCTGATCAATTAAATCAGAAGGAATATCTGTGATTGCACCATCAATAATAATGATATCAAATGGTTTTTGTGTATTAAAACCTTCTGATAACTTTCCTGTTTGCCATTGAACATTTTTTGCATATTTTTTACAGAATGCTTGCCCTTGAAGGGAAAGTTTTTCATCTTCTTCAATAGCAAAGACTTCAGCTTCTAATAGATCAGCAATTGTTGACATATATCCTGTAGAGGCACCAACAATCAAAACCTTTTCAGATGGACGGATGTCAGCTAATTGCATTAACCTTGCAACTACTCTAGGTTCACTTAAAAAACGATTGTTTGATAGCGGTAAATTAATATCAGCATACGCCATTTCACGTTGAGAAACATCAACACATTCCTCACGAGGGATCGCGCGCATGATTTCAATGATTTGTGTATGGTTAACTTCAGCAGGACGAAGTTGATTTTCAACCATATTCTGTCGTGCTTGAGCAAAATCAAAATGAGAGTGATTCATTGTTTCCTAAAAGATCCGTAATAGTGTGCTGTGTTTAAATACCATGAAATCGTTATGGATGAAAAGTAAAGTTTTTTACATTTTTTTCTTGACCTTTTTGTCATAGTAGATGATACAAGCATTTATTGAGAGTCAAATGGTCCGGTGGCAGAGTGGCTCATGCAGCGGATTGCAAATCCGTTTACGGGGGTTCAATTCCCTCCCGGACCTCCATTTCCCTAAATTAATACTGTTTGACTTTGATCCGAGATAAGATGAAATCTCGGATACAATCAGGGGAAAGTAAATCAATCCATTTTAATAGTTTGAAAATTCTAGGTAAAACAAGCTCTCTTTTACCTTCTGCTATGGCGTTCGTAATTTGAAGGATTGCTTTGTCTATTGGGATTAAAAAGGGTTTATCACATTCTAACCGTTGACTCATTGGTGTATCAATAAAACCAGGTGTAATTAATGTGATTTGAATTTTCCATTTTTTCACAGCAATTCTAAGGGAATCGCTGAATCGTGCCAAACCTGCTTTTGAACTGCTATAAGCTGTGGCAAAAGGTAAAGAGTGAAATCTTGCAACAGAACTAATTAATACGATCTTTCCCTGAATTTGTTTTTGTATCATTTGTTGTGCTATTAAATTAGCCATTAAACTTGGGGTCACATAATTTAACATAGCTAAGTTATAAAGTAATTGTTGTGATTCTATATCATCATTATCTGCTTTGATATCTCCTGATCCAGCACCAAGAATTGCCATATCTATGTTATATTTATTTAATATTTCATGTAATAATTTCGTAGTTTTAATAGGATTCGTAAGGTCACTTTGATAAAGATATACAACTGCCCCTTTATCATGACATTTTTTTGCTGTTTGCTCTAATTTCTCTTTTGAACGTCCCCATAAGAACAGTTTTTTCCCTGGCTCAGCATAAAAATAAGCTAAAGATTGACCGATACCACTTGAGGCACCCGTAATTAAAATAGAGTTTAATGAATTGGGCAAAGAAATTTCCTTAAAATAATATTTTTTTGTATAAAGTTATATCTATAAAGATAAAAAACCTTTATATAAAACTCTGATAAGTAATTTTATACTTCTCCTTTTCCTAAATTTCAAAAATATAAATTTCATTTTTGATTTAATTAACTAATGGTTTTCACATGACTGTACCTCCCGCTATATCGAACGATTTAAAAGTATTTCCTGTACGAACGGCAAAACAACTGGATCTTTTTATTCGATTGCCGCGCTTATTATACAGTAAATATTCTGGTTATGTTCCTCCCTTGGATTTTGAAGAAAAAGCATTATTACATCCCAAAAAATCTGCTTTTTTTAGATATGGATCAGCTCAATATTTTCTTGCATATAAGAATAATGAACCCGTTGGGAGAATTTCCGCACAAATTGATCCAAATGCATTACGCCAATGGAAAGAACCGATTGGTTTGTTCGGTGCCTTAGATGCTATTGATGATGCAGAAGTTGTACAGCAACTTATTAATACTGCGATTACATGGTTGAAAAAACATGGCATGGAAAAAATTAGAGGCCCTTATACTCTTAATGCAAACTCGCAAGCTGGAGCAATGGTTGAAGGGCAAAATGAACCCCCTATGATTGCTATGCCATGGCATCCACAGTATTTGGTTAAACATATAGAGGCTGCGGGTTTATTCAAAGCTATGGATTTAGTTTCTTATCAAATGATTATGTCAAAAGAGATCAGACAAGCTCATAAAATTCCTTCAGGATTAAAAGTAGGATCAAGTCGTCTTGGTAATATCACAACTAGAAAATTGAATATGAAAGAAATTTCTCGTGATGGAGAAATTTTGCGTCAACTCTATAATGATGCTTGGGATGACACATGGGGATTTGTTCCTTTAACACCAACTGAAATGTCTATTTTAATCAGAGATTTAAAATTGATGCTCACACCAGATAACTATGTTTTGGTAGAGCAAAACAAAATGCCTGTCGCTGTTGCTTTGATGATCCCCAATATTTTTGATCTTTCAGAGGAAGTCGGCCCTTCACCTTCTATAATTGGATGGGGTAAATTGGGTTATAAAGCTTTACGTCATCAGTTTAAATCTGCTCGGGTTATTTTATTGGGAATCAGTCACTCAATCCGTGATACGGCGATGGGTGCGTTAATCCCTTCTCTTGTTATTGATGAGTTGTTTAATCGTGGTGAAGCTTTATCTTACAACATGATTGAATTAGGATGGATCTTAGAAAGTAATAAAGCGATGCGTAATTTGATTGAACGCCTTGCTCCAAAACCTTGTAAAACCCATCGTGTATTCGAAGCTCAATTAGATTGTAAAGACTAGTAAGAATAAAGCTGTTCAAAGCGTGCTTTGTTGGCTGGTGACAGTCTAACAAACACGGCTATATTCTTTTCATCATCTTGGCGTTGCAAAACTTCACCATGATCATAAAGCCATGATAATGCAGCACCATCATTAACAGGAATTGAATAGTTGGCTTCTTCCATTAATTTTGCCAAACGATCATCAATCATTTGAATAAGAGAAGATAAATTTTCACCTGTCAAAGCAGAAATACCAATAAAATCAGATGGTTTTTCAATCAAAGCAATATTTTCAATTAAATCAATTTTATTAAGTACTTCAATTGTGTTTTCTCGCCAATTTGCTTCAAGAATTTGATCTTTAACCATCATATCTAAAACAGAAAAGACATCTTGACGTTGATCGCTTGTTTCTGGATGAGAAATATCACGAACGTGAAGAATAATATCTGCTTCTGCTGTTTCTTCTAATGTTGCCCTAAAGGCGGCGATTAACTCTGTAGGCAAATCACTGATAAACCCTACCGTATCTGACAAGATAATTGTTTTACCAGAAGGAAGCTGTAATTTTCTCATCGTCGGGTCAAGCGTTGCAAATAACTGATCCTGAGCATGAACGTCTGCCCCCGTTAAGTGATTAAACAACGTAGATTTACCCGCATTCGTATATCCAATTAAAGCGACAATCGGAAAAGGAACCTTTTGTCTAGCTTTACGATGTAATCCTCGAGTACGGCGAACTTGCTCTAGATCTTTCTTTAATCGAATAATACGCTCATCAATAAGACGTCTATCTGCTTCAATCTGAGTTTCCCCAGGACCTCCCATAAATCCAAAACCACCTCGTTGGCGCTCTAAATGGGTCCATGATCTAACCAAACGACTACGTTGATATTGTAAATGAGCCAATTCAACCTGTAACGTTCCTTCTTTAGTTTGTGCACGTTCACCAAATATATCCAGAATCAAAGCTGTTCTGTCGATGACTTTACACTCTAAAGCTTTTTCAAGATTACGTTGCTGAATAGGGCTTAGTTTTGTATCGAAGATAGCAATTTCAATTTCGTTTTCTTCTATAGATTTTCTCAATTCTTCTATATGTCCCTGCCCGATTAATGTAGCAGAGCGATAAGAGCGTAAATTAATAATTTCTTGATATAAAATATCCAAGCGTATTGAAGAGACTAGCCCAATAGCTTCTTCTAATCTGGATTGTGAATTTCGATTATTCGATTGACGATTTGAAACATCCCAAGGAACAATGACTGCGGCACGTGTTTGTTGATGATCTAAATCAAAATCTGTCATTAATTATCTTTCAATTGCTCTTCTGGTGTATTAAACGGAAGTTGCACTGGTGTTGCAGGCATAATTGTACTTACTGCATGTTTATAAACAAGTTGAGAGTGACTATCTCTTCGTAATAGAATTGAGAAATTATCAAAACCAGAAACAATCCCTTGTAATTTAACCCCATTCACTAAAAAAACTGTGACTGAAACCTTAGATTTTCTAAGCTGATTTAGAAAAACATCTTGAATATTTTGATACGTATCTTTTGACACAATGAAACCTTATTGATTGTTATTGTTATTGTTATTGTTATTTTTTTCTTCTGAAGAAGTAACCCCTAATTGTTTTAGCTTACGATGAAGGGCACTGCGTTCCATTCCGACGAATCCTGCTGTTCGGCTGATATTTCCACCAAAACGCATAAGTTGAGCTTGTAAATATTGTGTTTCAAATAGATCTCTGGCCTCTCTAAGAGGCAAACTGATAATGTCAGTCTGCGTATCAACTTTTAATAGACCAGGAGCATTTTGACCAATATTGCTTGGGAGCATATCAGTACGAATAGCTTCACTGACATTTCCAGGCATCATAATCATCAATCGCTCCATCAGATTGCGTAATTCACGCACATTTCCTGGCCAATCATAGGTTTGTAGTGTGGTGAGCGCATCAGCTGACAAGTCAATCAAAGGAAGCCCTGTTAATTCAGAACAACGTTTTAAAAATAGTCTAGCAAGCTCTGGAATATCTTCACGTCGTTCCTTAAGGCTGGGAACTTTTAAAGGAACAACTGCAAGTCGATAATATAAATCTTCTCTGAAATTACCATTACTAATTTCAGTATTTAAATCTCTGTTGGTTGTTGCTATAACTCTTACGTCTACTTTTACGCGTGTAGAGCCACCAACACGTTGAAAAGTTTGATCTTGCAAAGCTCTGACAATTTTCCCTTGGGTTTCAAGAGGCATATCAGCCACTTCATCCAAAACCAAAGTCCCACCATGTGCTCTTTCAAGAACACCTGTTCTTCTTTGTTGGCTGCCATCAGCCGTTCCCTCAATTCCAAAGAGTTCTTCTTCGAAACGATTAGGAGACAAAATTGCACAATTTAAAACTAAAAATGGCCCACTTGCACGTTTTGATAGATTATGAATGGACCTAGCTGCAATTTCTTTACCTGTTCCAGGAGCACCAGAAATTAAAACTCTGGACCCAGTTGGTGCAACTTTGTCAATTTGACTTTTTAAAATGCTGATAGCTTGGCTTTGACCATCAAGTTGTATTTCTACTCCACTACGTATACGTAACTCAGCATTTTCTTGTGTTAATCTTGCGCTTTCTAATGCACGACGAACGACAACGAGTAAATGATCAGAAGTAAAGGGTTTTTCAATAAAATCGTACGCCCCATACTGTAATGCTGCAACTGCAGTTTCAATTGTTCCATGACCAGAGATCATAATAGTTGGAACTGCTGGTTTTTCATTTTGAATTAATTTCAAAATTTCCAAGCCATCCATTCTGGAACCTTGTAACCAAATATCCAGAATGACTAAAGAAGGTCTTCTTGCATGAAAAGCATTAATCGCAGAATCAGCATCCCCTGCGAGACGTGTTGAATATCCTTCATCTTGTAAAATTCCTTCGATAAGCATCCTGATATCAGGTTCATCATCGACGATTAGAATTTCATGCGCCATATTATCCTCATTTTTGAAAAGTCAAAATTGATGTTGTACCTTTTCCTTCGGCACGATCTTTTAATTGTAAGGTTCCTTTATGATCTTCCATAATTTTCTTTACAATCGCAAGGCCTAATCCTGTTCCCTTAGGTTTATGAGTAACATAAGGTTCTGTCAAACGTAATCTGTCTTCTTGAGGAAGACCAACGCCGTCATCACTTACGGATAAGCATATTTCATTTTTAGTTTCTTGTACTTTAATCCATATATTTCCTGTAATTTCTGATTCATTTTTATTATCTTTGTTAACCATACCAATAGCATCTGCAGCATTTTGGAACAAGTTTGTTAATGCTTGTCCTACCAATCTTTGATCACAATCTAAAAACGGACCATGGTCTGGTATGTCTACATGATAGGTAATTTCAGAGTGTGCATTTTGTTGTAAGATCAGAGTATCTTTAACAATTCGAGAAATATTATTTTCTTTCATTACAGGATGAGGCATTCGTGCAAAGGAAGAGAACTCATCCACCATCCGCCCAATATCGCCTACGTGACGTACAATAGTATCAATACATTGGCTAAATATATGGCTATCTGATTGAATTTCTTTAAGATATTTACGTTTTAAGCGCTCAGCGGATAATTGTATAGGGGTTAGTGGATTTTTAATTTCATGAGCAATTCGTCTGGCAATATCTGCCCAAGCAGCTTTTCTTTGTGCGGATTGTAGGTCTGTAATATCATCAAAGGTAATAACAAAACCTTCGATTTCGGAACCTTGAATTTCTGGGCCAATTTGTACTAATAAAACATGGCTTCCTGTTTGTGTTTGAATTTGTATTTCTTCTGGTTTTGATTGTTGAACATTATTTGTATTTTTATTTAAAAAATCTGTAAACTCTGGCACGATATCTGTAATTTTTTCTCCAACATGCTCGAATAAGTCAACATCTAGCAACTGATTTGCAGATCGATTCGGAAGCTCTATGGCCATTTTTTTATCTAATCCAATTACACCACTGGATACACCAAATAAAACTGCCTCGGTAAATCGCCTTCTATCATCAATTTGTTTATTTGCTTCGACTAACTCTGTGTGTTGAACAGCCAACTGATTCGTCATTTGATTAAAAGTGCGGGATAAATCAGTTAACTCGTCATCCTTATCTCGCTCAGGAACACTAACATTAAGATCCCCTTCGCTTACTCTCTTCGCAGCAAGCGTTAGAAACCCAATGGGTCGTGCGATTTGATTAGCAAGATATAGTCCTAATAGTACAGCTGCTGCCAAAACTAATAAAGCAACTAATCCAAAAATAATTATAAACATAATTTGTATTTTTGATTGATTAGCACTTAATAAATTATACTGATTAACGACCTTTTCAGTTTTGTACATGTGGTTTAAAATGTTTGGATCAACTGGACGAATAATCAATAACATTAAAGGCGGGGTATCATTTAAAGAAATTGCCGCCCTAACCGTTTCTTCGTCTGATGAATCGAGAATAGCCACATCGTTATGAGACATGAAACTTGTCGTTGTACGGGGTAAATTTTTAATATAAGAAATATTATTTAATAACCCTCCAGAGGCAATAATCTTTTGTGTAGAAGGATTATAAACAATAGCTGCATTTAATCCTCTTAACGTCGCTTGCGAATCAAGAATTTGATCTAAAACGCTGGGATCATCAAAGAGATCTTGCCCTGCTTGAGCTAAATTATTTTGCATTCCTTGAATATAATTAGCTAATGCAAAAGCCTCTGTGCGAATATTTGCATTATGTTCTTGCAAATATCCTCTTGAAGCTTGTAAAGCCTCATTTAAGGCGGTGCTAACACGATTATTAAACCAAATTTGTATACCATAATGAAATAAAATAGTTGCGAAAATACCGACTAAAATAGTGGGAAAAGTAGCAATAATTCCAAAGAGAACAACCAGTTTTACATGGAGCTTGGAGCCTGCCATTCCCCTGCGTCGCTCTGCAATAACACGCAAAATACGAACAAATAAAGTGGTTACTAATAACAATAAGACAAATAAATTTAATAAAGAAATTATTAGCTGTATATGATGCTTGTGTGAAGTAACGATCCCTCCAGACAAAAAAATAAAAGTAACCACACCAAAAAATAAAGCTAGTGCTACCAATGTTATAGTTGCTTTCCTGCCTGAAAGCCTTTCCATTAGCCTTAAGAGTGTTTGACGATTAACTTTACTAGACACATTAAGCCTTTATTTTGATATATGTAATATTAAAATCTTTAATTTTTTTTCGTAATGTATTTCGGTTAATACCTAAAATAGCAGCAGCTTTGATTTGATTACCTTCCGTTTCAATTAAAGTTTGCTCTATTAGTGGTTTTTCAACTTCAGCAACCATTTGACCATATAATTTATTAATTGGTAAGCCTTTATTTTCAAAAAAATAACGTCGAATGTGATCTTCAATAAATACAGACAAAGATAAAGTTTCGGATTGTTTTTTCTGAGACAATTTTTTTTGTAGACTTTTGGTGATCAAATCATCTTGTATCAATTGATTTGGATATAATGCAGCCAAGCGTACAACCAAATTTCGTAACTCACGAATATTACCTGGCCAGTGATAAGCTTTTAAAAGATTAATAGATTGTTCTGTTAATGTTGTAGAACTTGAATTTTCTTGTAAAAAATATTGGATTAATAAAGGAATATCTTCAGCACGATCCTTTAGTGGGGGCATGTACACGGGAATAATATTCAAACAATAATATAAATCTTCTCTAAATTTTTGATTCTGTACCAATGTGAATAAATCTTGGCGTGTAGATGCTATAATCCTCGTTGATAATTTCGAACCTTTACTATTATCTTTTAAAATTCTGATTAAACGTGTTTGAACTTCAATTGGCATTTCTCCTATTTCATCTAAAAATAGAGTGCCTTGAGCTGCTTGTGTTAAATATCCTGGTTGATAATTATCTGTATCTTCATTTCCAAATAGCTTATTTTCAATTTCACTGGCAGACATAGCCGTAATATTCAAGGATATAAAAGGATAATTTCGTCGATTGCCATAATGATGCAAAGTTTTTGCAACAGCTTCTTTACCTGTACCACTTTCCCCAGAAATAATGACGCTTAGATCAGAATTGATTAGGCGTGCAATCATACGATAAATATTTTGCATTACAGCAGATTTGCCAACCAGTGGTAGTGCTTCGGTAATTTCTGATTGTTTATTTACATTATTAGAAAGCGTTAACGCTTGTTGAACAGCATTAAGAAGTTTATCTAAGTCAAATGGTTTAGGTAAATATTCAAAAACACTTTCTTTTTCAGCTTGTAAAGCCGTTGATAAAGTTGAAAGCGCACTGATAATAATAATCGGTAAATCTGGATTAATCTCTTTAATCTTTGGGATGACTTCAAAAACATTTTTATCTGGCATTGAAACATCAGTAATAATGACGTCTCCTTTTCCAGCACAAACCCATTGCCATAACTCTGTAGCATTATCGGTCAGTTCTACATTATATTTTGCACGGTTCAATGCTTGCTTTAGGACGGTGCGAATAGAACGATCATCGTCGGCAACAAGAATTGTTGGAGCGTTTTGAAACATTATTAAAAATATCCAGGAGTTAAAAACCAGTAAGTGGTAAAAATATTTTTATATCAGTTTTACCTTTTTGGCTATGAATATCAATGATTCCTCCATGATCATTAATGATTTTTCCACAAAGTGCCAATCCCAATCCTGTTCCATTAGGTCGACTGCTGACAAAGGGCTCAAATAAACGTTGTTTGATAGAATCTGAAATGCCAGGACCATTATCACGAATAATGATCATCATAGGCAATGTTACTCTTTTTTTGGCTTTGGAAATATTCATAACCAAATGAGGTTCATATCCAATAATAAGCGTAATCTCTCCATCCTTACGCGTTGTACCAATAGCTTCAGCCGCATTTTTAATGAGATTAATAAAAACTTGGATTAATTGATCTTTATCAGCTTTTATCAATGGCAAAGAAGGATCATAAATAGTTTTGATAGGTATAGTGGAGGCAAATCCATTTTCAGCTATTTTTTTTACGTGTGCTAATACAGAGTAAATATTAACATCACTAATTTGCAAAGTTCGATTATAAAAAACGCCTGTTCGATCAACTAGGTTTTTAATTCTCTCGACCTCATTACAAATTAAGGTTGTAAGCTCTTTATCATTTTCATTTAAAGAATTCTCTAGTAATTGAGCAGCTCCTTTTATACCAGAGAGTGGATTTTTTATTTCGTGAGCAAGCAAAGCAGCCATATTTGCTACACTTCTAGAAACTTTATGGAAGCTTTCTTTTTCTTCAATTGTTTTAACAATTGAATAATCATGAAGACTGATCGTTATATAGTTTTCATTATTAATAAAAGGCGCAATATATAATGTTATTGGTTTAATGATCTGATTGTAAGTAAAAATATCGACTTCATATTCAACAATAGCCCTTTTTTTTGCTTTTACTTTTTTTATAAGGTCTGCAACGTCATAGGCTTTGGGGAAGAATGAGTAGAGAGAATATTGATGAAGGTTTTTTCTCGAAATCATTAAAAAATCTTCAGCAGCACCATTCATATATAAGATATTGTATTGATCATTTGCCACAATCAAAGGGGTTGGCAAGGATTCTATAATATCATAGCCATTCGAATCTTTAAGAGGTTCTTGCATTTTTACAAATATTAATGAAGTAAAGCTTCTTGTTGATGATGTTGAATATTTTGATCGTAAAAGGTCTGAATAGCTGTAATCACGTCTTCAGGATTATCCATTTGATTGATTGATGCCCTAAAAGCAGCCGAACCATGTAATCCAGCTGAATACCATGAAATATGTTTGCGTGATAATCTGACCCCGGAACGATCACCGTAATAAGATAACATACTGTTATAATGTTTTAATAAAATCTCTTTTTGTGCTGGCAAAGAAGGATCATCAAGGATTTCATGATGCGTAAAATAATGTCTTAATTGTGCAAGGAACCAAGGTTTTCCGTAACATCCCCTCCCAACCATTAAGCCATCTGCTCCAGACTGTTGAAGTGCGATTGTTGCTGTTTCAATATCAATAATATCTCCATTCACAATGATAGGAATAGAAACAGCTTCTTTGACGCTACGAATGAAAGCCCAATCGGCAGAACCACGATAAAGTTGTTGTCGAGTGCGACCATGAATCGTCACCATTTTAACTCCACAATCTTCCGCAATTTTCGAAAGTGCTGGCGCATTCAAAGATTGTTGATCCCACCCCATACGCATTTTCAGGGTCACTGGCACGTTAACTGCTTTGACAACAGCTTTTAAAATAGTTGCTGCTTTTTCTTCGTCCTGCATCAATGCTGAACCTGCTTGTTGACCAACGGCTACTTTTTTAACAGGGCAACCAAAATTAATATCAATGATATTTGCCCCATGATCCACAGCGATTCTAGCAGCTTCGGCCATTGCTGTGGGATCAGAACCTGCCAATTGTGTAGAATTTAAACCATCTGTAAGAGGCTCAGCCATTTGTAAAGTTGTTTTGTTTTCTCGAATAAGCGCCCAAGATGCAATCATTTCAGAAACGACCAGCCCTGCTCCGAATTCTTTTACCAATTTACGAAAAGGATAATCCGTTACCCCAGCCATAGGGGCAAGAATAATGGGAACATCTATAATTTTATCTTTGTCTAAACAAATTGGTTTTAATACAGGAATAGTTTTAGTAGAAATGGTCACAATCTTTTGCTTTCTTTACAATCACCTGGCAACATTATCATAATAGCTCTATTATTCAATCTTGAATAAAAGCTTATTCTTAAATAAAAACACTTAGTAAAATCTTCAATAAGTTGGATATCTTAATTTTATGCGTATAGCCCTTATTATCCTCGCAGCTGGTGTAGGAAAACGTTTCAATAAAGATGGAACTGTGCCAAAGCAATATATTCATTTGATGGGGCACCCTGTCATTTATCATGCCACAAAAGCTTTTTTACCTCACGTAACTTGTATTCAACCCGTTGGTGATCCCGATCAACTTTTATCTATTTTGGCACCTTTAAATAGTAACAAAATTTTACCTCCTATTATAGGTGGCGCCGAACGTCAAGACAGTGTTCGTGCAGGATTAGAAGCTCTAGCCAAGTTACCTGCTGAGAAGCAACCTGATATTGTGTTAGTTCACGACGGGGCCAGACCTAATATTTCTACCGATATTATTCTAAGAGTTGTTGAGGCTTTAAAAGATTACCCAGCAGCTATTCCTGCTATTCCTGTAGCAGAAACCTTAAAACGAAATAAAGATCAGTTCATAGAAGAAACTGTTTCTAGGGATAATTTATACAGGGCACAAACCCCTCAAGGGTTTCAGTTTCAGCCTTTCTTGACAATTCATAGGCAGGCCGCGGGTTCCAGCGCAACAGATGATGCTGCATTATTTGAAAATGTTGGTCTAAAGGTTGCTATAGTTCAAGGGGATGAAAATAATATAAAACTTACCTATCAGGAAGATTTAAAAAGACTGGAATGTTTAATGAGTAATATGATGTTACCCAGAGTTGGTGCTGGATTTGATGTGCACGCTTTTGAAAAAGGACGTCCTCTTCATTTATGTGGTATAGAGGTTCCTCATGAATTTGGGCTGGCTGGTCACTCTGATGCAGACGTTGGTTTACATGCATTGTGTGATGCAATTTATGGTGCCTTGGCAGAAGGAGACATTGGGGCTCATTTTCCACCATCTGATAATCAATGGAAAAATGCAGATAGTAAACAATTTTTAATTCATGCAGGTGAACGTGTACGCATACGTGGAGGAAAGATTATTAATATTGATCTAACTTTGATTTGTGAACGTCCCAAAATGCGCCCATATATTGATCAAATGCGCGAAAAAGTGGCAGAGCTTTTGCAAATTGAATTTTCTCGTGTTTCCGTAAAAGCAACAACAACTGAAAAACTTGGTTTTACAGGTAGAGAAGAAGGTATTGCTTGTCAGGCAATGACGAGTATTTTGTTACCAGAATAAACATGAGTAAGTAAGGTTTATTAAAAAACCTTACTACTTTATTTAAAAGTTATATTTTAGCGACACCAGAGGTTAAATCTGTATAGATTCCATCCCATAGATTAATTCGATGTTGAACAGCAGCTATGGCACTTTTTAATAAGGAGATATATTTTTCTGGGTTATCTTTTAAGTTGGAAATGATACTATTGACGGCTGGACCATGAGAATCGCCATCAAGTTCAATATGTCTGACTAAATAATACACAAATTTAGGATAATCTTCCTCTTTTAATCCCCATTCCTTTAGTAAATTACTAAACATTTCAGGAATAGCATCTTCTCGGCCATAAAAAAAAGAGCCAAGAACTTCATCTATACTGCCATTTATGGCTGTATTTAAATTATGGGTTACAAATTGTTTGACGTAATCAGGAATGTCTTGTTTAGCAACGATTTCGTTGAAATTCCCTTTTGGATTTTTTTCAAAATCACTTACCATAGTAAGAACTTGTTTAGGATCTGCTTGAACATCTTTCATCGCATGTAAATACATTTCGTAATGAGAGGCATGTGTTCCATCAAGGTTAACATCAGTTTCTTCGCCAAGAATAATATCATTCATAGCTCTTGCTGCTTTATTATTGCTTTTAGGAGTCCAAGGAATGGTTACGCATGTAAATTCTTGTTGCAGACGTTTTGCAAGGCTCATAAAGTCCCAAACAGCAAAAACATGATATTTCATGAAATAACGTAAATCATCAATTGTTTTAATATAGCTAAACAACTTATGATTTCTCATTTTATGATTAGCTTCTTTGAGTTCAGCTTCGTATGTTGAAATTTTATTTGACATCTTGTTTCTTCTTAAAAAATCTTATTTCTTTGTTCTAAAAACATACATTCTTAGTAGAATTATACTACTTTGAAAATGTCATAAATAAAATATATTTTTATTGTGAAATATTAATTTTTAGAAATTTTTAAAAACTCGAAAGAATCAATTAAATCTGCATTAATTTTCTTTAATCTTTCTTGTTGTTCTGTATCTTTTCCCCAAATTTCCGCCTGAATGGTTTCGTCAAGATAAGCATATTTAAAAGCTTGTTGTGTATTAATTTTACCTTCTTTTAAAGCAATAGTTAAAATCATACTTCCTAATAAAGGGATAGTAATAGCAAAAAAAGTTAACTCTGCATCATCAAGTTGCAAAAGGTAACGTTCAAAAATATTAATGACTTCTGGTTGTTGATTGATTGGCATGATTCCAGGTTGAATCTTTAGCTTGATTTGAAATTTATCCTCTATCCATTTTATCAAAGGAATCCATTTTTCTTGCTGTTGCACAATAAGTTTTTTGGGAGTTTCAGCATGATAACATAATAAATCCCCATTGACGTATGGCAGCAAAGCTTGAATATAAATTTGGCGATCAGGTGCAACTTTTTCAATCATTGTTCCTGTAATTTGGGTCATTGGTAAATCATCAAAAGAGAATGTATCGCCTTTTTTAGCCCCTGCTTTTCCCCATTCTTCAGCAATTTTTTCTGCTAATACATGATTTTGAACAAAAAGCTCTGTTTTTTTAGGTAATTTTACGGGACGTTTATCTAATAAAATTTGATATCCCATATCATTATGAACAATACTCACAGTTTCCCAAAAGCGACGTAATTTAATAACTTCACTCATAATGATATCTTATCCTTCTTAAACATTTACTTATTTTTTCAGAGAAATCCCCAAAGGGTTTCTAGCCTTATCCAATGCGTCCTTACAATAATTTGTAGGAACTACTGATTTTGTTAATGCATTGATATTCAGAGAAAAAACCTTATTTTTATTCTTATCAAAAGTTGTATAAGGTTTTGAAAGCGTTCCCCCCACCCGTATGGGTGCAGAAGCACTGATCGCTGCCAGACGAATATCAGGAGTAAAGTGGAGATTTAATTTTTGATCAGGAATATTCAAATCACCTTGTCCATTCAGCGCAAATTGATTGGTTTGTAAGGTTAATGTATCAAAATATAATATTTCAGGATTAATCTGCGCACGAACTGCCAGACATTGCGTTGCCAAAGATTCTTTTAAGGGCAAAGTTGAAGCCGCTTGGCCAATATAATGTTTAAGACCTTCTGCTTCTAACTTGCCGTCTGTTCCCAGCAATCCCAATTTTCCTGTGATATTATTTTTCCATTCTTGCCAATCATAACCTTTACTGAAGAAATCTCCCATAATAGTCACTTGTCCTGTATAGACATTGGCAATAGCAAAATATGCTTCCATCCATTTCATGGGAAATGAAGATGGTTTTAGGTTAATAGTTATTGTTGGAGGGGCTTGCTTTATAGAATATAAAATATTTCCTTTGAAATTACTCACATTATTAGCAAGTTGAAACTGCGTTAAAGCAAGTTCTTTATTTTTCCAAGCAACATTAGTAGAGAAATTATCGAAATGAAATTGATTAACTTTGATACTATTACTAGTTAACTTGCCATTTGTATAAATATTATACAAATCCTCGTTGGACATATGCATAAAAAAAGATAATATTAGTGGAAATGAAGCTGTAATTTTTCCTGTATATTTAATATTTTGAGCATTAATATCTCCTATTCCTTTAAAGTAATTATTATATTTTAAAAGATTTAGATTAACATCTAATGATGGTGTATTACCGCCTATATTTCCGTTTAATTCGAGATTATAATTGGCAGAGGTCAATTTTCCTGATACTGAAAGCATTTTTTCAGTTTGAAAGAAAAAGTTATTTTGTAAAGATCTTAATGATCCCAAATCTCCTGACCAGCGAAACATAGTGCCATATAATTGACCTGTAATCTGAGTATTGACATTACTATTTAAATCATTGGCAATGATTTCAGTGCTGGTAAGTTGTAAATCAGCAGGCAAAAAATCTGCTTTTATTTTACCAGTATGAAGTTGTAGCTGATTAATTTGGGGTTTAGCCACTGGATCATTATCAGAAGCAACATCTTTAATAGCCGTACTCAAGGTTATATTTTCAATAGAAGGTAAATTCGCATGAGGTAAAAGTTGGTTCAAATCATTTAGATTTAAAATAGTTCCTCGCAGTGTAATATCATATCCTTTTATTTGAACGAGATTTTTCAAAGTCCCACTGACACGTAAACTGCCAATATTTTGCTTGCGAATATACTGCGTTAAATTGACTTGAAATTTAACGGGTTGCGAAACAATCCCTTCATTTTCTAACAACTCATCAAAATGACTTACCCTGCCAGAAATAGTAAAGTCAGCATGATGATGTGAACCATTAATGTTAAATTTAACTTTATTTGATTCAAGCTGATTCAGCTCTGCTTGAGTAAATATAAGATGTGCATTTTTGTGGGTATAAGCATCATCATACCAACATTCCACATTTAAAAGTTGTACGTTGTTAAACTGCCATTTCCATTTACGTCGAGATACTTTATTTGCATCTATTGCAGAAATATCTTTTGGCTTTTCAATAGATTGTAAATCCCAATTTTTCTTTCCTTGTGCATCACGCTCCAGATATATTTTAACATCTGATAGCTCAATGGTTTGAAAATGTATTTTTTTCTGCCACAGAGACCATATATTTAAATCAGCTTTTAAATGACCTGCGGTAATAAAATCAGGGTTTTTACCATTCGGCATGTTGGACAAGGTTATCTGAGAAGCTTGGATTTCTGGCCAAGGGAAAATATGAATATCTAGATTAGTAAGAGTTAATTTTCGCCCTGTCTGTTTTTCGACATTCGAATACAGTTGTTCTAAGATCATTTTGCGATCAACAAAATGATCCAATGCGAACAAACTACCCCCTATTAAGCAGAATATAATTCCACAACTTCCAAGAATAACCTTTTTTTTATTCATTTTTTAGTCCGAATAGCTGTTTTTTCTGTTGGGATCACAAACCCTAAATGCTCAAATGTTTCTTTCATATGCTCAGGCAAAGGTGCCTCTATAACTAACCTCCCCCCTGACGGATGAGGCATATCTAGGGCACGCGCATGAAGATGTAGTTTCTGAGAAAAACCATCCATAAAAGGCATTTCTTTATTATATTTTTTATCACCTAGAATAGGCGTTTTCATTTCTGCACAATGAACACGCAGCTGATGCATACGCCCTGTTAAAGGATAAAGTTCAACCAAAGCAAGCTTTCTGGCGGCAAAATCTTTAACTTCGTACTCTGTAATGGCACGTTGTGCTTCTTTATTTTTAGCATCAGCGGCCTCTATATGAGAACCATTTTGGTATTCTACTTTTAACAAAGGTAAATCAATACGGCCACTGAGTGGTGAAGGTCGACGCGTTGTAATCGCCCAATAGGTTTTTTTCATCTCCCTACTTCTGAAAGCTGCTGAGAGTTTAGCAGCAGAAGCTGGGTGGCGTGCTATCAACAATAGTCCAGAAGTATCTTTATCAAGACGATGTACCAAAGAAGGGCGATATTTACTGTCAAATTGTAAAGCTTCTAATATTCCATCAATATGACTGGTAACGTTACTGCCACCTTGTACAGCTATGCCAGAAGGTTTATTGATAACAAACAAATCATCGTCTTGATAAATAATCCATTCTTTTAATTGTTTTGCTAGTTTAGGATCAACTTGTTGAGGTTGCTTGGCTTTTTCATGATCAATCTCAACGATTGGAAAACGAACGATCTCACCTTCTTTTAAATGTGTTGCGGCTTGAACTCGTTTTCCATCGACACGAATTTGTCCTGTACGACATAATTTTTGGATTACGCCTTGGGTGATATTAGGATTTTGCCGTTTGATCCAACGATCTAGTCTAACATCGCCATCTTCTTTTAAAATTGAAATATGTAAAATTTTCATACAGAACGCTTTTTTCTTAGTTGATTCCAGTGAGACAATCGTTGAGCAATAGTATCCTCTACGCCACGATTAGTCGGTGTGTAAAATTGTTGAGGTTGCATTTCATCAGGAAAATAATTTTGACCAGAAAAGCCCTCTTCAGTATCATGATCATACTCATATCCTTTTCCATATCCTAAATCCTTCATCATATTTGTTGGAGCATTCAAAATATGTGCAGGGGGCATAAAGCTTCCAGTTTTTTTAGCAATCGCTCTTACTTCGTTATATGCCTTGTAAACAGCATTAGATTTGGGAGCTGTTGCTAAATATACAACCAATTCTGCTAAAGCAACCTCACCCTCAGGCGTACCAAGACGTTCATATGTTTCCCACGCTGCAATTGCAAGGGTTAATGCATTAGGTGATGCAAGTCCTACATCTTCAGCTGCAAAACGAGTTAACCTGCGCGCAATATATCTGGGATCTTCTCCACCCTCTAACATTCGAGCAAACCAGTATAAAGCAGCATCAGGATCAGAGCCCCTTAATGATTTATGCAAAGCTGAAATTAGATTATAATGTCCATCACGGTTACGGTCATATAAAGTAGCCCTGCGGCTCAGGATACGTGTTAAATTTTTACTATCTAGAATTGTATTCTTAGCATGTAAAATAATTTGTTCAACCATATTTAATAAATAACGACCATCTCCATCAGCCATAGAAATTAAATCATTACGTGCATTTTTAGATAAAGGAAGTTGACGATCTAATTGCTGCTCTGCACGAGACAAAAGTAAACTAAGAGCCTGTTCATCTAACCTGCGTAAAACTAAAATCTGACAACGTGAAAGCAAAGCACTGTTCAAAGTAAAAGACGGGTTCTCTGTTGTCGCACCAATAAGGATGATCGTACCATCCTCTACAACAGGCAAAAAGCCATCTTGTTGTGCACGGTTAAAGCGATGGATTTCATCAACAAATAATAAAGTGCCTTTACCAGAGTGATTGCGAAACCGTTTCGCTTCATCAAAAGCCTTTTTTAAATCGCTAACCCCTGAGAAAATAGCTGATATTTGAAGGAAATGCAGATCTGTTTCATGAGCAAGAATACGTGCAATTGTTGTTTTTCCAGTGCCTGGGTTTCCCCATAAAATTAAACTTGATAAAGTATGATGTCCTAACATATTCGTTAAGATACCATCAGGGCCCAACAAATGATCCTGACCAATCACTTCATTTAAAGTTTTCGGACGTAAAGCATCAGCCAAAGGGGATTTTTCTTTGGCTGTACCATTAACAGATATAGATTGTTTTTCTGAATCAGTATCAGATGCGAATAAATCCATTGAAAAGTTATCCGTATCTGATTACAAAGAAATTAAAAATATTCATCAACGAAATAATTATTTTGCGTGAACATTTCCATAAGAAGCAGCCCCAAGACCAGGACAACTACAAGGAGATCCCAAAGGAACAGGATAAGGAGTATTACAAGAATATGCTCCTGCTTTACAAGCTGTACCATATCCAGCTTTTGATTCTGTTCCAGGAGGCACTGGCGTGCCAGCTGTTCCAGTACAAGCTGCTAGTAATAAAAGAGAGCCTAGTAATGAGGATTTAATCCCGAAAATGGCTGCCTTTTTTTTATTTTTATTCATAGACATTTTATACTCCATTAATAATCAAATCTTTAACTATTTGCGATAAAACAAGATACCATATAATTCTTAGCTTTAAATAAAAGATTTTTCAAATTTGTATGTCTTTTTTAAAGTGCATGCAAAAGTTATCCACAATTTCGGGGATAAGCTTGAGGAATAGTCTGTGTATGATATAAGGATAGTAATAGAATAGAATGTATAAAATTGAAGAAAGTTATACAAACTTTTAATATGACACATTTTTTTACAAAACAAAAAACTGAATAATAAAAGTTTTATAGTTTCCATTTTTATTTTGATATAATATTGAGTAATCATTACATAGGGATATTTATGTGAAAAAAGCTATATGTCTAAGTATATTTTTAAGCTCAAGCATAATTGTATGTTCTGCTTTTGCTCAGTCAAATGATGAAAAAGCGATTAGCTTTTTAGATAAACATTTGCAAACAATGTTCAAAGTTTTGAATTCCAAACCTGAGACAATCAGTCCAACATGTATGGATAGTTTAAAAAAACTACATAATTTAAAAGAACAATTAACAAAAGCCCCCAATACCCAAAGAGATATTAATCTCGCTATATTAAGAGCGCTATATTCGAATTCTATACAATTTTGCGAAACAGATGTTCAAGCGATTTGTAGTAAACGAGCAGAACCTTCTGTAAGGATTATATGTAAAGAAATATCCAGTCAAAATAATTAGGAGGAAAAGACTATTTCCTCTTCTCCTCCATTATCATTTTAATTTAAGAAGTCCAAGACCAATTACGGATCTCGGGCATATCCTGACCATGTTCGTGGATATAACGTTTATGTTCTACTAATTTATCACGAACCATTTGGTTTATATAAGCAACTTTTGAACTATTCTTGGCTGTACGATTAACAATATTCGCAACCAAGTTATAACGATCTAAATTGTTTAAAACTACCATATCAAATGGGGTTGTTGTTGTTCCTTCTTCTCTAAAGCCATGAACATGGAAATTTTTCGCATTTGTTCTTTTATAAACCAAAGAGTGAATAAGTTGAGGATATCCATGATAAGCAAAGATCACTGGTTTATCTTTAGTGAAAAGGGAATCAAATGTACCATCTGACAGACCATGAGGATGTTGAGATGGTGCAGCCAATGTCATTAAATCAACAACATTAACAAAACGAACTTTTAACTCTGGCATATGTTCATGTAAGATTTTAACGGCAGCTAATGCTTCCATCGTTGGAACATCACCTGCACAGGCAAGAACAACATCTGGCTCATGCCCTTTGTCATTACTGGCCCATTCCCAGATACCAACACCTTCAGTACAATGTTTAATTGCAGCATCCATACTGAGCCATTGTGCTTGTGGTTGTTTACCAGCAACAATCACGTTAATTCTGTTACTTGTACGCAAACAATGATCAGCAATATAAAGCAAAGTATTTGCATCAGGTGGTAAATAGATACGACTAATATCAGATTGTTTTCTGACCACATGGTCAATAAAACCAGGATCTTGATGGCTAAATCCATTATGATCTTGTCTCCATACATGGGATGTTAACAAGATATTTAATGAAGCAATTGGCCTACGCCATTCAACCTCTTTGGCACCATCAATCCATTTAGAATGCTGGTTAACCATAGAATCGACAATATGGATAAAAGCTTCATAACAAGAGAAGAAACCATGACGTCCTGTTAACAAATATCCTTCTAGCCATCCTTCAATTGTATGCTCACTGAGGATTTCCATGACTTGACCTTCATGAGCCAAATGATCATCAAAATCAAAAATCTCTGCATTCCAAACACGGTTAGTAACTTCCAAGACGTTATTTAAGCGGTTAGAATTGTTTTCATCAGGAGATAAAACTAAGAAATTATTTTTATTTGCTTTAACAACATCACGCAAGTAACTACCTAAAATACGTGTAGCCTCTCCTTCCTCTCTTCCAGGTGCACTAATAGCCAAAGCATATTCTGTAAAATTAGGTAGTTTTAATGCTCGTTTGACTGCACCACCATTACTTTGAGGTATAGCACTCATGCGTTTAAAACCTACTGGGTTTAACGCAGCAATTTCGGGGAATAATTTACCAGATTCATCAAATAACTCTTCTGGATGATAGCTTTTCATCCATTTTTCTAATAGCTCTAAATGTCCAGGTTTTGTTAAATCACCAAATGGTACTTGATGGGCACGCCAGAAATCTTCTACTCTTTCGCCTTCGATTGTTTTTGGACAAGTCCATCCTTTAGGGCTGCGCAGAACAATCATAGGCCATAATGGACGATCTGTTTTATTGTTTTCTCTGGCATCTTTTTGGATTTGTCTAATTTTATCAAATGCCTCATCAAAAGCGACAGCCATTTTTTGATGCATTTCATTAGGATCATGCCCCTCTACAAAAATAGGCTCATGACCATAACCATGCATTAAATTTGATAATTCTTCATGAGAAATACGAGCTAGAACAGTTGGATTAGCAATTTTATATCCATTAAGATGTAAAATAGGCAAAACAGCACCATCTGTTTTTGGATTAACAAATTTATTACTATGCCACGAAGCAGCCAATGGCCCTGTTTCTGCTTCACCATCACCAATAACACAAGCAACGATTAAATCTGGATCATGAAAAATCGCACCATAAGAGTGAGATAGAGAATACCCTAATTCACCACCTTCATGAATAGAGCCGGGTGTGGTTGGTGCGGCATGACTTGGAATACCCCCTGGGAAAGAGAACTGTTTGAAAAGTTTTTGCATTCCAGCTTCATCTTCAGTAATATCGGGAAAAAGCTCGGTATAAGTTCCTTCAATATAAGTTGAAGCAACAACACCTGGAGCCCCGTGACCTGGACCTGCAACATATAAAATATTTAAATCACGATTTCTAATAATACGGTTTAAATGTAAATAGATGAAATTCAAACCAGGTGTCGTACCCCAATGTCCCAACAAGCGGGGTTTTGTATGTTCTAATTTTAAAGGCTCTCTGAGAAGCGGATTTTTCATTAAATAGATTTGTCCAACGGACAAATAATTAGCAGCATGCCACCATTTGTTAAATAGCTCTACTTCTTTAGAGGATAAAGGATTCTTATTCGTCATTTTATCCACGTCCTTTTTTATTATAATCTACAAATATCAAAGTCTTTCATTAATAAAATTGTTGCAGGTTTCTTTAATTCTTGGCGAACTTCAAAACTTCCTGAAGCATAATTAACTCTTCATTTGTAGGAATAGTCTGAACTAAAATTTTACTTTCTGATTTACTGATAATCAGATCTCCAGAATTATTTGCTTCTTTGTCAATATTTACGCCTAACCACTCTAAAGCTTTACAAACTTCAAACCTCAAAGTTGAAGAATGTTCACCAATACCAGCTGTAAATATTAAACCATCGAAACCTTGTAAGGAGGTAACTAATCGCCCAATTTCGCCAACCAGTCTATACGTAAATAAATCAAGTGCTTGTTTTGCATAAACTGCTTTGGCGCCGCTTGTATTGACTTCTTCGACAATATCACGCATATCACTTGAAACCTCTGAAACACCCAAAAGGCCGGATTTTTTCCAAATCAAATCTTGAATTTCTTCAGCAGATAACTTTTCCTCTTGTAACATATACAAAATAATTGCAGCATCAATATGTCCGGTACGTGTTCCCATGACTAAACCATCAAGCGGTGTAAAACTCATAGAGGTATCGATACATTTTCCATTATGAATTGCGGTGACACTGGCACCATTTCCTAAATGTGCAACAATAACTTTACCATTGGCTAAAGGAGAGTTCGTTTCTTGTAAATATTGGACAATATATTGATAAGACAAACCGTGGAAACCATAGCGCCGTACCCCATCGTCATAATATTTTCTGGGTAATGCAAAACGTTTTGCATAATCAGGCATGGTTGCGTGAAAAGCCGTATCAAAACATGCAACTTGAACAATTTCAGGTCTTTTATCAAGCATCACGCGCATAGGAGATAAACTACCAGGCTGATGTAAAGGTACGAAAGGAGTGAGGGCTTTTAAATCTTCATATACTTTTTCATTAGCAATAGCAGGAGCAGAGTATTTAGAACCACCATGAACGAAACGATGTCCAATACCAATAATTTGATCATTGCCTAGATGAGTAAATAGCCACTCCATCGTTTCATCAAATAGGGCACCTCTGGCACTTGATTGGAAGAGTTTAGGATCTATCCAATTTTTCTCATATATTATATTTTTTTTATTATCTTTAATGATGAGATGAGGTTTGTTGGTCCCAATCCCTTCTAGCAACCCATTAGTGCTACAAACAAACTCTTGCTTTGCATCTTCACGATACAAAGAAAATTTTAGACTTGATGAACCTGCATTTATTATTAATACCGAATCTGCCATTCAAGAAAACCTTACTAGAAAAATAGTGTATATCTAGAGCGTGTTCAACAACAGGAAGCCTTAAGAGCTTGAAATCATTATTATATAAAAATTAAATAGTTTCACTAAGTTTTCACTCTCTCTTTTGTGATCACCTCTGTTTTATGATGGTACTTTATTTAGTTTTTGTCAAAAGTTTCTTAGAAAATTTAAACTTTATTTCTTAATAGTCTTGCCTTGTCCCTTTTCCAATCACGATCTGCGATTGCCTGGCGTTTATCGGTCTTCTTTTTACCTTGCCCTAACCCCAAAGAAACCTTGGCTATCCCTCTTGAATTAAAGAATATATCTAAAGGAACAAGCGTCATGCCTTCGCGTGTGATTGATCCCAATAATTTGTTAATTTGCTTTTGATGCAATAACAATTTACGTGGTGCTTTGGGATCAAATTTGGACAGAACACCCCCTTGATATTCAGGAATATAGCTGTTAAACAACCATATTTCCCCGTCCCTTTCTCCGGCAAAAGCCTCATTAATTGTTGCGCGGCCATTACGTAAACTTTTTACTTCTGGCCCTTTTAACATAATGCCCGCCTCAATTTTTTCTATTATAGAATAATTGAAAGTAGCTTTTCGGTTTTTAGCAACATTTCCAAAAGAAATTAAACTATTCGTTTTTTTCTCAGCCATAACTTAACCTAATAATCCAACCACCTCTAGGGCGTGTTTAATTTTTTGCCTTGAAGCATCAGTAATCGGTGCCAAAGGCAGGCGACAAACTTCGTTACATAAACCTAAGAGCGATGCTGCATATTTAACAGGCCCTGGGTTACTTTCACAGAACATTGCATCATGTAGTACAGAAAGACGATCTTGCAGAGCAATCGCCTCTGCAACCTTTCCTTCTTTCCAAGCTTTGTGTATTTGCGCACAAAATTTCGGGGCAACATTCGCAGTCACACTGATACATCCATTCCCACCAGCAGCTAGATAAGAAACCACTGTTCCATCCTCACCAGAAAGCAAATTAAAACGTTTTTTAATCGCACGGCGCTCTTGAATAGGGCGAACTAAATTCGCAGTTGCGTCCTTCACACCGACAATATAAGGGTTTTCCGCTAATCTAGCCATCGTTTCTACAGACATATCAATTACAGAACGTCCAGGAATATTGTAAATATATATTGGGAACTCTGATGCATTAGCAATGGCTGAATAATGGAGGAACAACCCTTCTTGAGTAGGTTTGTTGTAATATGGCGTTACAACAAGAGCCGCATTTGCACCGATCTCTTTGGCAAAATTCGCCATTTCAATTGCTTCATCTGTACAATTAGAACCAGCACCAGCTAAAACAGGCACACGCCCAGCAGAGACTTTAACTGCAATTTCAACAATCTTTTTATGTTCTTCATGAGACAAAGTTGGGCTTTCCCCTGTTGTTCCAACAGGTACAAGCGCAGAGGTGCCTTGTTGTATTTGCCAATCTACAAATTTCTCAAACGCCTTAACATCCAAAGAACCATCTTGATTCATAGGAGTAATTAATGCTGTAAGTGAGCCCTCTAGCCAAATATTTGTCATGAAATGTTCCTTTGTATTCTTTCTCTTAGTAATTTATAGCATAAAATATAGATTAATGTTGTTTTGATTGACGATATGGTGATGCAGGATAGACCCCTAAAATAACACATTCCTCGGCATAAAAACGCAACTCATTAATAGCACGCTTTAAACCAGCTTCCTCTATATGTCCATCAACATCAACTAAAAATTTTGTAGCTATAAAAGTCCCATCAGCCATGCAGCTTTCCAACCTTGTCATGTTAATATTATTGGTAGCAAACCCTCCCAAAGCTTTGTACAAAGCTGAAGGAATATTTTTGGTTTTAAATAACAATGTTGTTATGATATCTTTTTCGTGAAATGGTGGAACATCTTTTTCTTGAGCTACAATGTAAAACCGTGTCGTATTATAGGATTCATCTTCTACATTGTGACGTAAAACCTCAAGTCCGTTAAGTTCTGCAGCCAAGGAAGATGCGATTGCTGCGTCTTCTTTATTATTTAACTGAACAATAATTTCAGCAGAACCCGCAGTATCAAATTCAATAATTGGTTCAATACCTAAATCTTGAATAAGCGCTGCTACTTGCCCCATAGCTACGGGATGCGTATGCAAACGTTTAATGTCTTCAATTTTTGCCCCTCGGATTCCTATTAAACAATGTTCAACTCTCTGAAAATGTTCATCAACAATAAATAACCCTGATGAAGGTAACAATGTATGAATATCAGGCACTCGACCGACTAAATTATTTTCACAGGGCAACATAGCTTGATCTGCTTTGCCTGTTTGAACAGCTTTAATGGTTGCATGAAAATCTTCACACGGTAAAGTCGTCCAACCAGGTCGGGCTTCACGACAAGCAAGGTCAGAATAGGCGCCAGGTCTGCCTTGGAAGGCAATAATTTTTTTTTCTGTCATTATAGATTAACCTTTTATTATTTTTCTGACATTTTCCAAGTCTTCTGGTGTATCTACACCGAATGGCGCATCTTGGATAGTCGCACAACCAATACTCATCCCAGCCTCTAAAGCTCTAAGTTGCTCAAGCTTTTCTCTGCTTTCCAAATAGGATGCTGGTAAAGAAATAAAACGTTCTAATGCAGCCTTGCGATAAGCGTAAATTCCTACATGATGCCATAGAGGACCTTCTCCTGAAGGAATAAGCGCTCTGGAAAAATAGAGTGCTTTTCCTATAGTATCTTGATCTTTAAAGCTACATGCTACTTTGACCACAGAGGGGGCGTTACGTTCAAAATCGGTTTTAATAGGTGCAATCAAAGTCGCAATATCAACCGTTGAATCTGATAATGGGCGTAAAGACTGACGGATATCATCAGGATTTATCAAAGGCAAATCCCCTTGTAAATTAATGATAACATCATAATCTTGATGGTTTTCAACTTGCAGAAATGCTTGATAAACGCGGTCTGAACCAGAAGGAAGATCAGGGTCTGTATCAATAACCCTGCCCCCAGCTTGAGTAATGATATCTGTAATTTCTTTGTCACCAGAAGCCACAATAACAGGACCAATATTGGCTTTTTGTGCTTGTTCCATCACATGCACAATCATTGGTTTTCCATAAATATCGGCCAAGGGTTTATTAGGTAACCTTGTAGAGGCCAGGCGTGCGGGGATTATAATTAACGCATTCATTTGGTTGTGGTTCTCAATTAAGATCGTTTTTTTTCTTTTCTTTTATAGCTGATAACGTATCTTTATTCTATAAACAAATAATGGTTGTCTAGCTCATTTTACAGTATAAAGAAAATTATTCAAAAATGGACAGTTTCGATTGGAATAGATTAGCAGTCGCAGGCGTATTTTCTGTTTGTGTTTTAGCGGCGGCTTGGGGCATAGGATCAGTAATGATTCGCGATACAACGCCTTTTAAACCTGCTTTTTTTATTGATGGTGATCAAAATGAGCATATTGACCTTACCTCTGGAAATGTTACCAAAGGGAAAGAGCTTGCTGCTCAACAATGCAGTCTATGCCATACATTCACCAAAGATGGTCCACAAAAAATAGGCCCTAACTTATATGATATTATGGGTAGTCAAATCGCATCTGTTCCTGGTTTTTACTATTCAACCAGTTTAAAAAAGCATGATATAGAATATTGGAATGCACAAAATCTTAATTTGTGGTTGTCTCGCCCGATGAATTTTGCTCCTGATACAATTATGGCTTATCCTGGCGTTCCATCAACCCAAGATCGCATCAATATTATTGCTTATTTAAAAAGTATATCCCCTTCTGCTCCTGCTATTGAATCTAAAACTACGCCTACAGCTAACAAACAATCAGAGCCAACCAAAGACAAAAATCCTCAAGTTGTTCAAGGTAAAGAAGATTTTCAACGTAATTGTGCTGTTTGTCATACAGATACCCAAAATGGAAATGCCAGATTAGGACCCAATTTATATAATATTATAAACAAACCAATTGCGTCACAGTCTAATTATACCTATTCTGGGGTTCTTAAAAACAAAAAAACGAATTGGACTGAAAGTGATTTGGATCAATTGATAGAGAATCCACAAAAATGGGCTCCTGGCAGCAAAATGATTTATAAAGGTGTCAGTTCTGAAGAAGTAAGAAAAAATATTATTTCATATCTTCGTTCTCTTTCTCCACAGGGTAACCATTAATCTTATGACTAAACATCACTTAGATTCCTATCTCCAAATAGCTCAGGAAGCTGCTACACAAGCGGGTAAAGCGGTTCGACCTTATTTCAGACAGCCTTTATTACAAGCAGACATCAAATCAGATGAGTCTCCTGTTACGCAGGCAGATCGCGAATCTGAAACAATTATTCGTGCAGTTTTACAAAAAGAAACACCTCATTTTGGTATTATTGGTGAAGAATTTGGGATTAATAAAACCAATTCAAAATATCAATGGGTTATTGATCCAATTGACGGTACACGTGCTTTCATTACAGGGCGTCCCTCATTTGGTATTTTAATTGCTCTGTTATATGAAGGCAGTCCAGTTCTGGGAATTATTGATCAACCCATCACACGTGAACGTTGGATTGGCGTTCAAGGACAGCCCGCACAATTTATTTCAGAGTTTGGTGGGAAAATTGGTACCAGAATTTGCTCTGAACTAAGGTTTGCTGAGGCATCATGTACTGCACCAGAAATCTTTGAAACTGCGCCTAATACATATTGGAAAAAAGTTTTAAATCAGGCAAAGCGCATTAGCTGGGGTGGTGATTGTTATGCCTATGGTCTATTGGCCTTGGGGCAAATTGATTTAATTATAGAATATGGAAATAAAATATGGGACTGGGCAGCTTTGGTCCCTATTATCGAAGGTGCTGGTGGAAGTATCACAGATTGGCAAGGAAATCCTTTGAATTTAAATAGTAAAGAAACCGTGTTGGCACTTGGTGATCCCAAGTTAAAACAACAGGTGGTTAATTTACTAAATAATGACTAATTTTTTTTATTGGAATATAGGAAAATAAAATGGCTTCTAATCTATCTTTACCCAAAGATAAAATTCGTATCTTGTTGTTGGAAGGTGTGCATGACAGTGCTGTAGAGCTTTTAAAACAAAATGGGTATAATAACATTACCTACTTAAAAACTGCTTTGGAAGAAGATGCTTTAAAAGAAGCTATCAAAGGGGTTCATCTGGTTGGTCTTCGTTCCCGCACCCATTTAACCGAAGCCGTGTTAGATGCTGCGGATAAATTAATTGCCATTGGTTGTTTCTGTATTGGTACAAACCAAGTTGATTTAGACGCTGCACGTCATCGCGGTATTCCTGTATTTAATGCACCTTTTAGTAATACACGCTCTGTTGCTGAATTAGTAATGGGTGAAATCGTAATGCTATTACGTCGTATTTTCACCCGTTCAGATGAATGCCATAAAGGGCTATGGGATAAAAGTAGCACAAATAGCTGGGAAGTCAGAGGGAAGACGCTTGGAATTGTGGGGTATGGATCTATTGGTTCCCAACTTTCTATTTTAGCAGAAGCATTTGGACTACATGTGATTTATTACGATCCAATTGATAAATTAATGCATGGAAATGCACGGCCTGTTGAGTCTTTGGCTGCACTGTTAAAACAAAGTGATATTGTCAGTTTGCATGTTCCACATCTGGAAAGCACTGTTAATATGATTGGGGAAAAAGAAATTGCTATGATGAAGCCTGGCTCTTTCTTAATTAATAATGCTCGTGGTCAAGTGGTCGATATTGATGCTTTGGCAGCGGCATTAAAAAGCAAGCATTTACTAGGTGCTGCTATTGACGTGTTTCCCAAAGAGCCCAAAGAAAAAGGTGAAGAATTTTCTTCTCCTTTGCGTGGATTGGATAATGTTATTTTATCCCCACATATTGGTGGCTCTACGATCGAAGCTCAAGAACGTATTGGTCGTGAAGTTGCGAATAAATTCATTGAATATTCAGACGTTGGTTCAACACTCAGCTCTGTGAATTTCCCAGAGGTTCAACTTCCTATTCGCTTAAAAGGAACAAGATATATGCATGTGCATAAAAATGTTCCTGGTATTATGCAAAAAATCAATAACATCTTTACCGAAGCGGACGCAAATATTTCCGCACAATATTTGCAAACCAGTGGTGAAGTCGGTTATGTCGTTATCGAAGCAACAACAGAAGATGACAAAGATATCGAAATCCTACGCTCATTACGTAAATTAGATGGCACAATTCGTGCACGTATCTTATATCGCCCATGTGATAAATAGGAATAATAAAATTATATGCTATTGATAGTTTTCAATCATTAATAGCATATAAAAAATATTAAGGAACTAACACAGAATGACGCCTTCGGATATATGTTCAATCATTCTGTTGATTTTATTATTTTTTGGTCCTTGTATCCTTACAATTTCTCTTTTATATAAATCAATTCTAAACATATTTTTTGAAGAGACTGATTCTAAAACAGAAAAAATTATTCCCTTTTTAGTTTTAGCTAATCTGCTTATTTTCAAAGATACTAGCTTTGCTGGCATTATGTTGGGTATTGGTATTTTTTTTCCTGTTCTTTTATTAATTTCTATATGTAATCATTTACTTATTATAGAAAAAACAATTGCTGTTATATGGCTATCTTATATAATTACGACTATTGTTTATAATTTATATATTTTTCACCTAAAGTTTGATTTATAAAAATATAACTTAAACATCTTTTAATTTATTACAAAAAGATTGTTAATTTCATAAAATTATATATTTTAATCTCTGAATGTAATGTTATTTATACAGGACGATTAAAATGAGTATTACCAGAGTTCTTACTTTTTCTTTTTCTGGTATTGACCCTGTTCCTGTAGAAGTTCAAGTGCAAATGACACGTGGGCTTCCTGCTTTTATCATTGTAGGCTTGGCTGATAAAGCGGTTACGGAATCAAGAGAACGCGTTCGTGCGGCATTGACTTCGATGGGAATAGCCCTGCCTCCTAAACGGATTTTAGTTAATTTAGCACCAGCAGATATCGTTAAAGAAGGCACACATTATGATTTACCGATTGCCTTAGGTCTTTTATGTGCAATGGATATTATTCCTCAAGAAGAGCTTATGCATTATGCTGCTTTGGGTGAACTTTCCTTAGATGGGGCATTAGGAAATGTAAATGGTGTAATTTCTGCTTCAATTGGTGCTGCAGCCGAAGAAAGAGGAATAATTTGCCCTTATAATCAAGGTAGTGAAGCCTTGCTTGGTGGAGATATTGATATCTTAGCCGCCCCTTCACTACTAGCATTATTACATCATTTTACTGGCAAACAGATTTTATCTAAACCAGAATTTTCTGAATTACCACCACCTCCCAAAGATCCAGATTTATACGAAGTCAAAGGTATGGAAGGTGCTAAAAGAGCTTTGGAAATTGCCGCAGCTGGTGGGCATTCTATGCTTATGATTGGCCCTCCTGGTGCTGGAAAATCAATGCTGGCTGCACGTTTACCAAGCTTGCTCCCGAATTTGACCCCACAACAATCTTTGGCTGTGACACGTATATACAGTTGTGCTGGATTGTTACCAAACTCTGCGCCAATAATTCGACCTCCTTTTCGTAGCCCTCATCATTCCGCCAGCCAAGTTGCCATTACAGGCGGTGGTGTTAAAGTAAAACCAGGTGAAATTAGTTTAGCTCATCATGGTGTTTTATTTTTAGACGAGCTCCCTGAATTTGCCAGAAACGCCTTAGAAGCTTTACGTCAACCATTGGAAACAGGCAATATCTCAATTGCCAGGGCAACATCGCATATAACATACCCTGCACATTTTCAGTTTATTGCGGCTATGAATCCTTGCCGTTGTGGGTATGCAGGCGATATTGAGCGCGAATGTCACCGTATTCCAAAATGCAAAGAAGAATATACCCGAAAAATTTCGGGTCCTTTGCTGGATCGTATTGATTTAATTACCAATATAGAGCCAGTTCCACCCAAAGATATCATTAATATTGCCTGTGGAGAGAAAAGTGAAGTCGTTGCAAAACGAGTAAAATTGGCCAGAGAACAGCAACTAACACGACAAAATATGCTGAATAATGAAATTAATACCAATCATATTCAACTTGATCATGAGGTTGCTGAAATGGTAGAAAAGGCATCCTTGCAATTAAAACTATCTGCTCGGGGTATTACTCGACTTTTAAGAGTTTCCAGAACCATTGCTGATCTGGCATTAAAGTCCGAAATCGATATATCCAGCGTTGCCGAGGCTTTAACTTTTCGACAACGCTAATTTTTTTATGAACGCCAAATAGAGAAAGCACTATTTAAATCATCAATTAAATCTTGAGTATTTTCAAGGCCAATATGCAATCGACATGCCGACCCTGTTAAGAGTTGATTAGGAAAATTCCTGTAGATCTCACCATCAGTCAGCAAAATCAAACTTTCATATCCGCCCCATGATGCACCAATAGCAAAAAGATTTAACCTTTCAATCATGTTAATAACTTGTTGGGTTTGAATATGACTTTTAAAAACGAGTGTAAAAAGGCTACTTGCACCTGCAAAATCTCTTTTCCATAAGTCATGACCATAACAACTTGATAAAGCTGGATGTAAGACACGCTCTATCTCTGGTTGGTTTTGGCACCACTTGGCAATATGTAATGCAGAAATTGATTGTTGTTCCAACCGCGCACCCAAGGTTCTAAGGCCCCTTAGGGCTAACCAACAAGCGTCAGGTCCAGCGACTTCACCAAGAGCAATCGCCGTGTCTCTTAATAGATGCCAGTCTGGATCATTGTTTACTGTCACAGCTCCAAGCACAAGATCAGAATGCCCATTCGCATATTTGGTTAAAGCTTGCACAGAGACGTCAACGCCATGCTCAAATGGCTTAAAGATCCCTATTCCCCAAGTATTATCCAAAAATAGTTTGATATGATGTTGATGTGCCAGCCTAGCAAGTGCTGGAATATCTTGAATTTCAAAAGTATGACTGCCTGGGCTTTCTGTAAAAATGACTTTGGTATTGGGTTGTATGTATCTTTCGATTTCAGCGACCGTAATATCTGCTGGATAATAGCTTATCTCTATACCAAAACGTTTCATTACTTTTTCTGAAAAGCGCTTTGTAGGTCCATAAATACTATCAATTAATAAACAGTGATCTCCAGAAGACAAAAAAGCCAATAAGGGTAAAGTACAAGCCGTTAATCCCGAAGATACAATTTGGGTATGACTTCCACCCTCTATCAACGTCATAACTTTTTCAAGTTCATGTTGATTGGGAGATCCCATTGCTCCATATAAAGTATGATGTTGATATTGTTGACCTTCAGTATTACGCATTGCCGAAACTGAGGGATAAATTACAGTTGAACCTCGATGCAAAGGGTCGTTTACAAATTGACCTTGATCAGAAAGAGATTCTTTATGTCTACCTGCGGTAACAAGTAATGTTGATAATTCCTTCCAACCATGAGAAACTGCGTATTCATCAGGAGATAAAGTAACCATAGTCTATCCTTGCCAATTTTAATGATGGTATTTTTAACAATTCATATTGTATAAAGTTTTTAATCTTTTTACAGTCTTTTATATAAAATATATTAATAGAGAAAATTATGAATCAGCGTGTCATTTTATATATTATTCTAGCAGCAATTGCATATGGATGTTGGTTAATATTACACCCTCTTTTCTCTTCTATTTTATGGGCAGCTATTATTAGCTTTGCGACTTGGCCAATGTACGTTTTCCTTAAAAAATATATTGGGAAAGTCTTTGCAGCTTTATTAATGACGCTTTTTTGCGGTTTGTGTATGGTCATGCCTATTATTATTTTATCTTCGGCAATTATCGATGATGTTCCAAGGGTTGTACAAACGATTTCCTCGGCAACTGCTTCTATTAATTTTGTAACCCCACCCAATTGGATGAAACATATCCCTATTATCAATAATTATTTAGCCAAAACTTGGGAGCAAGGCGCTGAACATTTATTAAGTATTGGAGACAGCCTTCGTCCTTATCTTTATGATATTACTCGAGCTTCTTTTTCTGTTTTTTTACAAACAATTGGTGGATTTATTCAATTTGCTTTTGCATTATTCATTTCTTTTTTCTTTTGGTTAAGTGGTGATTATTTAGGAAAAGTAATCTTAGATATTATTTTTAAAATTGCAGGCCCGTCTTCTAAACGTCTAGTCGAAATGACAAATAAAACAATTCTAGGAACTGTATATGGGATTATCGGAACAGCTCTTTTACAGGGTATTTTGACGGGTTGTGGTTTAGCTCTATTTAATATTCCAGAACCTGTTTTATTAGGAGGTATTGCAGCTTTTCTATCTCTTTTCCCAATTGGGGCTCCAGTTGTATGGATTCCAGCCGTTATTTGGCTTGGTTTTTATCATCATCATATCATCTCTGCATTGTTACTCTTGACTTATGGTATTGTAATTATATCTGGTGTAGAGCATGTGATCAGACCCATGTTTATTTCCTCTGGTAATAAGCTTCCATACTTATTGAGTGTCCTTGGTATTCTAGGAGGGGTTTTGGCTTTTGGCGGATTAGGGATTTTTCTTGGGCCCGTTTTATTAGGATTAGGATATACGTTGACTTTAGAGTTTTCCAAAGAAGGCATTGAAAAATAATATTTTCAATTATAAACAAAGTGTGATTATGATAGACTCAGCAAATATTTATAAGTGACAAGTAATAATATTTATGTCTTATCCATCTAAAATTGACGCCCATTACCGTGTTGATACACAGCCAGATCTACAATATTTCAAAATTATAAGTTGGAATTTATTAAGAAAAGTTGGTGCTTCTCCATATGACGTTGCTTATCTCGTAAATACGCACCAACCAGAATTACTTTTAATGCAAGAAGCAACAGAAGAAATGAATATTTTACCTCAATTAATAGGTGGATATTACAGTCGTTTCCCTCTCCCTGGGCGTATCCACGGTGTTGCTTGTTGGAGCCCTTATCCTTTCAAAGCACCACCCTCAACATATACCTTGCCCAAAGGCGCTTTGATAAAAAGAGTAGCTCAATTAATTGACTATGGAAAATTTTGGATTGCTAACGTTCATTTATCACATGGACAAATTCTAAATAGAAGACAATTGCAAGTACTTTCAGATTACTTACCAGACTGTGCCGCTGTTTTAGGAGACTATAACTTGGTTGGTCCTGTTATGCTTCCTGGGTTTAATGATGTCGGCCCCCGTGTGCCAACTCATAAAATGATTAATATACTCCCTATTCGTTTGGATCGTTGTTTAGTCAGAGGAATGGAATGTATAGATAAACAAGTTCTATCACGTTCTTCCTCTGATCATCGTCCCATTATGGTTACATTGAGACCTCTATAATACGTTATAAATAAGGCAGCAAAAGCCTTGTAGTTGCATCTCTAAACTTAGCAATTGCTGGTCTTTGTTGCAAAGCATCTAATGTTAATAATTTATCCCGATGGGAACCCATAAAGTCATCTATACTTTCGGCAAATTCTTTATCATAAACTTCCATATTAATTTCAAAATTTAAGCGTAAGCTGCGCATATCAACATTAGAGCTGCCAACAAAAGACCAAACCCTATCAACAACCATTAATTTTGAATGATTAAATGGGGGGTTAACTAACCAAATTTTACACCCAAGTTGTAATGGCATAATATTATTGATGTTCCGAGCCCAGTCGACTAATTGTTGATTACTTTGCTTGGGAATAATAATTTCAACATTCACACCTCTGACAGCAGCAAGACATAAAAGAGATAAAAAACGATCATCAGGTAAAAAATATGGTGTCATAATACGAATAGACTTTCTGGCCAAACTTATTGCCTGCATCATCGTATATTTGATTTTTTCCAAATCGGAATCAGGGCCTGCAGTAATAATCCTACAAACCATATCTCCTTTTATTTCAGGAGTAGGATAAAATTTCTTTTTGTTCAAATCCTCTGAAGTAACAAAAAACCAATCTTGTAAAAATGCTTCTGTTAACTCATGCACAATTCCCCCTGTTACCTGAAAATGTGTATCTGATACAGGATGTTTAGGTTTATTTAAAAGCACATTTTCATTAGCTATATTAAGTCCACCAAGAAATCCAACCTTACCATCAACAACTAATATTTTTTTATGTGTCCTAAGATTAATAAAAGGCATTTTCCAAGGTAAAAAGGAATGCATAAAACGATCAACAATAATCCCATTTTTTTTTAGGTAATTAGCAATAGGACAATAAAAATATCCACTTCCTATTCCATCAATTAAAACCCGAACCGTTGCCCCTCTTTTTTGGGCTTCTATTAAAGAATCAGCAAATATTTTTCCTGTGGCATCACTTTTTAAAATATAAGATGATAAAAAAACACATTCCTTAGCTGAATTTATAGCTTGTAACATAATAGGATAGGCTTGATCCCCATTATTTAAAATGTCCACCTGATTACCCATTAACAATGGGCGTTGTGTAAACCCTTCCACGACCTTAGCCAAAGGATAAAAATGCCCCTTAACAGAATATTGGGTCATATTACTTAATAATTGACTGTGCCAAGGACGGTTATTGAACAATTTTTGTGCTCGCCTCATCACACGGTTCACACCAAACATAGAGTAAAGAATAAAACCAGTAATCGGCATAATTAACGTAAAGCCAATCCAACCAATAGTAGCTCTTGTATCGCGAACATGACGTAAAGAATGAAATATAACAAATAATATCAAAATAAACCGTAAGATCGCTAAAAACCAATCTTGCTTGAAATCTGTTAAAAATAAATACGTATAAAATACATGCATTCAATCAAACTTTCAGTTTTTAATGATATTCATAATAAAAATATAATACTAAGATTTATTTTATAAATAGAGTTATTTCATGATAAAATATCACAATGAAAAATAGCAATCAAAAACTAGGTATGTTTGCCTATCATAAAGGCTTGTCAGCTGAAAATATTGTTGCAAATTATTTAATAAAACAACAGTGGAATATTTTACATAAACGATTTCACAATCCGTATGGTGAAATCGATTTAATTGCTAAAAAAGAAAACTTGTTATTATTTGTTGAGGTCAAAGCTAGGAAAAAAATGAATGATGCTTTGGCAGCAATCAGTCTACATCAACAAAAGAGACTGTTAAAAGCAGCATCATATTATTTAGAATATCATTATCCTGAAATAGAAAATGTTCGATTTGACCTGATCGCTATTGATCAATTAGGACAAATCGAACATTTCGAAAATATCATTTTAACAGAAAATTAAAAATTAGCTGCGATGACGTTTTGATGTTGTCTTTCTATGTGCAGAAGACTTATAAACAGCGTTCTTTACAGTAAGTTTGCCTTTTTGTTTATAAGAAACGTTTCTAACAAGTTTTGAATGGCTTTTTTGTGAAGAAGAATTATAAGAAACTTTTCTTGCCTTATAATGACGAGCGGCTGGAGCAGCAGTTAAAGATTCAAAGGTCAGTTTACCAGCTTCAGTTTCAGTAACAATATGTTGTGCTTTTGCTGGAGATGGAGATAAGGAAATAAGTGCTGCGGCACCAAAAAGCATACAAACTGTTTTTTTAAAATGTCTGACCATTTATTCTCTCTTTAACGATATAAGATTAACTGCTGACGGATACATAAAATGTTACGCTAAAAGCTAACTTAAAAAGTTTGTCTTGGATATACATGAATAAGAAGAATAATCATTTTTTAATAATTTTCCTTCTTATGTTGTTTTTATGTGACAAATATTAATGACAAGAAATGGCATTATCTTTAAAAAGTTGAGCTAATTCACCAGATTCATGCATTTCTCTGATGATATCACACCCACCAACCAATTCTCCCTTGACGTAAAGTTGAGGAAACGTTGGCCAATTAGAGAATTCTTTTAATCCTTGGCGTAAAGAATCGTCTTCTAAAATATTTACATCTTTAAAAGAAACACCTAAATCAGCAAGAATATGTGAAACTTTTGCAGAAAATCCACAGCTTGGGAAATCTGCTGTTCCTTTCATAAACAAAACTACATCATTAGAATCGATTATATTTTTAATCTGATCAAAAACAGGATTACTCATTTTTTTTCCAATATTTAATTTAAGTTAAGAGAGCATCAGTTTGTAAAGCTAAAGCATGAAGATCTTGTTGAAGATAATCCCCTAATGCTTTGTATACTAACTGATGCTGTTTGATTTTATTTAAACCAGTGAATTCTTTTGCTGAAATTTTACAATAAAAATGCCTTCCATCTTTTTTTAATGCACCGACATCAATCTCTGCATCAGGAAAAGCGGTTCGTAGGCGATTTTCGATTTCAGATACATCCATAAAATTAGACTTTCATTAATTTTTCAAAAAAGCTTTTAGAAGCAGTTCTCATTCGAGCAATTGTTATCACTGCACCAGAAGGCATAACTATACTGTCACCACCCGTGCAACCAACTAGTCTTGCTGGAATATTATGCTCTTTGGCGGCTTGTAAAAGCGTATCTTTTTTGGAGGTCATGATTAAATACCGTGCTTGGTCTTCACCAAACCAATAAGCTTCTGGACGCATTCCCACATCAGGCACATCTAAAGTACAACCGGTATTACCTGCCATTGCCATTTCAGCAATTGCAACTAACAAACCACCATCAGACAAATCATGACAGGCATTGATTAATCCATTAGCAATTTGCTCTCTGACAAAATCACCATTACGGCGTTCTGCTTGCAAATCTACTTGGGGTGGATTACCAGTTTCTTTACCCAAGATTTCTCTTAACCACAATGTTTGTCCTAATTCGCCCTTGGTTGCACCAATGACAACAAGGTCATAGTCTGCTTTAAGGGCATTTCCGACCGTCTTAGAAACGTCATTAATCACACCCAAGGCACCAATGGCAGGTGTTGGTAATACAGAAACGTTCTCGCCATTTGCATCCCGAGTTTCATTATATAATGAAACGTTACCGCTCACGACTGGGAAATCCAGAGCATTACATGCATCTCTCATACCTTCAATAGCGGCAACAATTTGTCCCATGACTTCTGGTTTTTCAGGATTGCCAAAGTTCAGATTGTCGGTAACTGCCAAGGGTTTCGCACCTGTTGCGGTGATATTACGCCAAGCTTCTACAACCGCTTGGGCTCCACCTTGATATGCATCAGCTGCACAATAACGCGGTGTGCAATCTGTGGTTAACGCAAGACCAATTTGAGTTCCATCAACACGAATAATTGCAGCATCAGCTTGACCAGGGCGATATACGGTTTGTCCACCAATAGTACTATCATATTGATCCCAAATCCAAGAACGAGAAGCAAGATCTGCACATCCGAGCAATTTAATTAAGGACTGTTCGATACTGACATTCACATCTAATGCACCCAGTGGTTCTGGTTTTGGAGAAGGTGCAGTTGGACGATGATATAGAGGTGCCTCATCAGCCAAAGGTTTTAATGGAATATCGGCTTCAATTTTATCATGATGCTTGATAACAATATGACCTGTATCGGTCAAATGACCAATAATAGCAAAATCAAGCTCCCATTTTTCAAAGATTTCTTTTGCTAGATCTGTACGATCAGGACGTAAAACCATTAACATACGTTCTTGGCTTTCTGACAACATCATTTCATAGGCTGTCATTTGTTCTTCACGTTGAGGAACATGATCAAGGTTTAATTCAATTCCTACATCCCCCTTTCCTGCCATCTCTACAGCAGAAGAGGTCAGCCCAGCCGCACCCATATCTTGAATAGCAACAATCGCATCCGTTGCCATGAGTTCCAAACAAGCTTCAATTAGTAATTTTTCAACGAAAGGGTCACCAACTTGAACGGTTGGACGTTTTGATGCTGCGTCCTCGTCAAACTCAGCAGAGGCCATAGTTGCGCCATGAATGCCATCACGACCTGTTTTAGACCCCACATAAATGACAGGGTTCCCAATACCAGCAGCAGCAGAAAGAAAAATACGGTCTTGTCTGGCAACACCGACGTTCATGGCATTGACCAAAGGATTCCCATTATAGCTGGCATGGAAGTTTACTTCACCACCAACTGTTGGAACGCCAACACAGTTTCCATAACCACCAATGCCACGTACAACGCCATCAACAATATGACGGGTAGCAGGATGCTCTGGGCTGCCAAAACGTAAAGCATTTAAATTGGCAACCGGACGTGCGCCCATGGTAAAGACGTCACGTAAAATACCACCAACACCTGTAGCAGCACCTTGATAAGGTTCGATAAAGGATGGATGATTGTGGCTTTCCATTTTGAAAATAGCGGCCAACCCTTGACCAATATCGACAACACCAGCATTTTCACCTGGTCCATGAATAACCCATGGTGCTTTGGTTGGCAGTTTACTGAGCCAAGCACGTGAAGATTTATAAGAACAATGCTCAGACCACATCACGGAAAAGATACCAAGCTCTGTTAGGCTCGGGGTTTTGCCCATGATCGTTAAAACTTTGGCATATTCGTCTTTTGAAAGACCAAATTCTTTACCAAGCTCTTCATTTACAATAAGTTGTGGTTTACTCATCGTGTTAATGTCTCCATGATTCCTTGGAAAAGAGGTTTTCCATCTTCGCTGCCCATTAATGGGTCAACCATATCTTCGGGATGAGGCATCATTCCACAAATACGACCCGTTTGATCTACAATCCCTGCAATCGCATTAATGCTACCATTTGGATTATAATCTGAATTCAATGGATTAATTTCTCCGTTTGGAGAAGTATAACGAAACACAACCTGCCCTTCACTTTCAAGGCGTTTTAATCCTTCTGCATCACAGAAGTAATTACCATCACCATGCGCAGTTGCGGTTTTAAATACATCACCTTGCTTCCATCCACGAGTATAAGGCGTATCATTACGCTCAATACGCAAATGGCAATCTCTTGAAAGAAATCTTAAACTTGCATTCGGCAATAACGCACCTGGTAAAAGGCCTGCTTCAGTCAAGATTTGAAAACCATTACAAACACCCATGATATATCCGCCTTTTTGTGCAAAGGCTTGAATTTCACGCATAATTGGCGAGTGTGCGGCCATCGCACCACAACGCAGGTAATCCCCGTAACTGAATCCACCAGGCAGTACAACCATATCAAGTTGTGGTAACGATGTTTCACGATGCCAAATGATACTTGGTCTAACCCCAGTTACGTGCTCAAAAGCAATAACCATATCTCTTTCACGATTAGTGCCTGGAAAAACAACGATACCTATTTTCATTATTTTTTTCCATTTTGATTAGGATTACATGGATAGGCATCATGTAATGCAGTAAATACAGCCGCCCCAGCAGGTTGCGTCAGTTTGTCTGAATGACCATCCATCCACGCAATCACTTTATCCCTCATTTCTTTACCAGAAATATTAGTGGCAATACAAAAACCAGCAGGTGATTTCACATCTCCTTGGTTTTTAGCAAACATTTTTGAATAAGCAACAGAATCAGAAATTCCACTGATATACGCATCACATAATTTTAAGGCTTTTGGATTTTTACAATATTGCAAGAATTTACCTGCTTGTAATTGTGTTACTCTTTGTGCCATAGCATTCGGAGTAGCAGAAATCACCATCAATCCAAAACCAGCCAAAAGTAAGGCTCTTTTTGTATTCATGTTAGAACCTCGACTTGAAAGTCTTCAATCACACCATTTGCAAGCAATTGCTGAGCCATTTCAGTAGCTCTGGCTTTTGCTTTTTCAGAAGATGTTTCTGTGACTTCTAAGTCAATCACACGACCAACGCGAACATCTTGGACTTCTTCAAAAGACAGGTTATGTAGAGCATGATTAATTGCTTTGCCTTGAGGATCTAAAACCCCTTGCTTTAACATAATGATTAAACGAACTTTCATTTAGATACTCTCCAAGCCTTCTTTACCTTTGAGGGATTCAATATTTGATTCTGGAATTATTTTTAAACGACGCGCAACTTCTTGATAAGCTTCTTCAACTTTACCTAAATCACGACGGAAACGATCTTTATCTAGTTTCTCGCCACTTTCAATGTCCCAAAAACGACAATTATCAGGGGAAATTTCATCAGCCAGAACAATATGAGATTCATCATCTTTCCAAAATCTGCCAAATTCCAATTTGAAATCAATCAGCTTAATGCCAACGCCAAGTAATAGCCCACTTAAAAAATCATTAATTCTGAGTGTATAAGTAACGATCTCATCCATCTCTTGAACGGTTGCCCAATTAAATGCAGTGATGTAATCTTCTAATACCAACGGATCGTTCAGATCGTCATTTTTAAGGTAATATTCAACCAAAGGACGAGGTAAACGAAGCCCCTCTTCTAGCCCTAACCGTTTAACAATACTGCCAGCAGCAACATTGCGGACAACGATTTCAAGTGGAATAATCTCAACAGCTTTAACCAACTGTTCGCGCATATTTAAACGACGAATGAAATGGGTTGGAATGCCAATATCTTCGATTTGCGTCATTAAATATTCGCTGATGCGATTATTTAAAACACCTTTTCCTGTAATAGTTCCTTTTTTGGCACCATTTCCAGCAGTGGCATCATCTTTGAAATATTGAACAATTGTTCCAGGTTCTGGCCCCTCATAGAGGATTTTTGCCTTACCTTCATAAATTTGTCGACGGCGGGTCATAATCGTCCCTTAATATATCGTAATAAAGTTGTAACAATTAAATAATATCAAACGGAATATATTCTATTATTTAATATCATAGATATCATATTGACAGAATAGCTTGATTTACAAGCTATTTTATCAAAGATAATTAATTCTTTGGTTTAGGTCCTGTTTCACCAAATACATTTTGATATATGTGATCAAGGTTTTGAACATGCATACTGCCGTCCATAGCTTTGTCTAAGATCGAAGAATCAATACGACCTGTAATTTCTGGATCGTTTTCTAAATTCTCTCTAAAGCTTTTACCTTCAGGTTTCCCTAACTTAGTCCAAGTCTCCATCGCAGAGCGTTGCACGATACGATAAGATTGTTCTCTTGATAATCCAGCACGGGCGAGCGCTAGCAATACTTCACCAGAATGAACAACCCCACCAAGACTTTCGATATTTTCCTGCATGCGATCAGGATATACGACTAATTTTTCAATAACGCTTGCAAGTCTGTTTAATGCAAAGTCAAGGGTAATGGTGCCGTCTGGGCAAATCATGCGTTCAACGGAGGAATGGCTGATGTCGCGTTCATGCCATAATGCAACATTTTCCATCGCAGGCACAACATGAGAACGCACAATACGAGCTAGACCCGTTAAGTTCTCTGTTAATACAGGATTACGTTTATGTGGCATCGCAGAAGATCCTTTTTGTTCAGGATGGAAATATTCTTCTGCTTCACGGACTTCTGATCGTTGAAGATGTCTAATTTCAATAGCTAACCGTTCGATAGAACTGGCGATAACGCCTAATGCAGCAAAAAAGGCTGCATGACGATCACGAGGAATCACTTGGGTTGATACAGGTTCTGCTGTTAATCCCAATTTTTCAGCAACGTAAGATTCAATTCTTGGATCAATATGCGCATAAGTGCCAACAGCGCCAGAAATTGCACAAGTTGCAATTTCTTCACGTGCCTGTAATAAACGCGTTTTGTTACGTGCAAATTCTGCGTAATAACCAGCCAATTTTAAACCAAAAGTCACAGGTTCAGCATGAATGGCATGACTACGACCGATAGTTAAGGTATATTTATGCTCAAAAGCACGATTTTTTAATGCTTCTAATACTCTATCCATATCTTCTAATAAGATATCAGCAGCTTGGGTTAATTGAACAGATAAACATGTATCTAATACATCGGAAGAAGTCATGCCCATATGGACAAAACGACTATCTTCGCCGATATTTTCAGCTAACCATGTCAAAAAAGCAATCACATCATGACGTACTTTTGCTTCAATTGCGTCAATTTTAGCAACATCGTCAGCATTAAACTTAACCATGGCTTTGTCGCCATTTTCACGAATGTTTTTTGCTGATTGTTTGGGGATAAAATCATATTTGGCCATTGCTTCACAGGCCAGAGCTTCGATTTCAAACCAAATACGATAACGATTTTCAGGTGCCCAAATTGCAGTCATTACTGGGCGGCTATAACGCGGTATCATCCCCGTCGTTCCTTTCTATGTCGATAGCTTAAAAATAGTTTATATCATATTTTTTTCCGCTTTCATCCAGATTTTTTAATTTTAAAATAAATTAAATTTACATGACATCTTGTTAAATTTGTTATGGTATCGGCAAAAGCATATAATTAATAGTTAACATAATCGTCAATAAATAAGATTATTCATTGTTTTTTATAGGATAATTGAATTAATATTTGTCTGACAAAAACATTTGACCCTCATAAAGGCTATATTCTTTAGATGAATATCTTGACAATGAAATCCTTTTTTAATTTTACAACTATATTAACCGTTTTTTCCATATCTATCGTTGGATGCAGCAGCAATAGTAACTCCGTGAAATCTCAACCTTATGCACAAACGCTATCCAATACAGCGCCTTCGTCAGGAATTCCACAAACGTTCTCAGAAAAAAATGATGTGGATGATGTTGGTTTATCCCCCAACGCAACGGTACAACAAAAAGTCGATTTATATTTACAGCTTTTACAACCTAATGGTGGCAGCACCATAACTTATGCGCAATTTATACAAGAAAATCCATCTTGGCCCAATCGCCAAGTATTTATCCAAAAAATGCAGCAGGCTTTATTGACCGAAACTGACAAAAATGTCATCAAATCAATATGTGAAAACCAATCTATTACAACTGCAGATGCGTTAACTTTTTGCGCGCAACAAACTCAAATCACAAATCGATTGATTCAACAAGCTCAGTATGCTTGGACACATTCCATAACGAAACTTGCAGATGCACAGCAAATATTGACTATTTTTAACAATAAATTAACAGCACGAAACCAATGGGAACGGTTCAACTACCTTGAGTCCTATGGTTATCTAGCAGCAGCATCCAAACAAATTCAGAATTTACAACCTTCCAAACAAAAAATTGCATCTGCTATTCTAGCTTTACGCAAACAACAACCCGATGCGGTAAATTTGCTTTCTTCGCTTAATTCATCTGATTTAAAAATACCTGGATTAGTTTATGCTCGATTACGTTGGCTACGTTCACAAAGCAGAAATGATGAAGCTGCAAAATTGTGGCTAGAAACTGGCTTTCAAGCAGAACGTAATTCTGATCAAAAACGATTTTGGATAGAACGCAATACCCTTATTCGTTCTTTGTTGGATGAAGGGAATATTAAAACTGCTTTCGCTTTGGCTTCAGTAGAAGCTTGCAATAATGATTCATGCTCTGCAGATTCATCATTTTTAGCAGGATGGATTTTACTAAGAAAATTAAATAAACCTTTAGATTCAATCGGATATTTTAAGAAGTTAACTCAAGCAAGTTCTGTAATCACCACTAGCCGAGGTTATTATTGGTTAGGACGTGCTTATCAAGACATGAATAATGCTTCGTCTGCCCAGCAAGCTTGGCAACAAGCAGCACAATTACCAACCACTTTCTATGGGCAAATGGCAATTGCAGAGCTAGAAAATATTCATAATGGCAGTGTTATTTTAAATCCATCATTAATCTCAAATGCCATTACAAAATATCTGTCATATATCAAAGAACCATCATGGTCATCTTTAGAGTTAAATTCTTTTAAAAACAGAGAGTTAATTCAAGCAGCTCAAATTTTAGTTTCACGAAATGATTTTCCACATGCACGCCCATTTTTGCTGGCAGAAAATAAACAAAGCAGTTCTACGATAGAACAAGCAATGAATGCCAGTATTGCTAATCAAATGAACTTACCCGAAGATGCTGTAATGATGGCAAGATTTGCTGGAGCTAAGGGCACCATTTTATTAAAAAATGGTTGGCCTCGTCCTTATGCTATTCCATCATCTAACTTACCTGAAGGCCTTGAACTTGGTGTAATGCGTCAAGAAAGCAGCTTTGACCCGAAAATTGTCAGCCCCTCAAATGCCTATGGTTTAATGCAATTATTGCCTTCTACTGCCAAAGAGATTGCCGTTCAAATTGGTCTACCTGCAAAAATGGGAAATCCTGGTAATTTGATTGTTCCAGAAAATAATATTAAGCTTGGCACTGCTTATTTAAACAAACTGATGACACGTTTTAATAATGTTATTCCTTACACAGTTGCTGGATATAATGGGGGCCCTAATCGTGTACAAAAATGGATTGTTCAATATGGAGATCCAGCCAATGGCTCTGATGCTCAAAATCAATTAATCGATTGGATAGAGCAAATTCCATATACAGAAACCAGAAATTACGTTCAAAGAGTAATTGAAAATACAATTATTTATCAGACATCAATTAATAAATAAGTAATAAACATTCAAAGAGGATATAAGCGAGTGAATATTGATATTTTAAAGCAAGAATTATACTCTTTATGTTTAGAATTTTCAATTTTGTGTAAAACGAATGATCTTAAACTTGTTACAGCAGAAAGTTGTACAGCAGGCCTAATCTGTGGATATCTCACAGATTTACCTGGCTCTTCCGCTTATATAGAAGGCGGTTTTGCAGTTTACTCTAATCATATGAAAGCCACTATATTAGATGTTAGTTGTCAGACTCTTGAGGAATTTGGAGCGGTTAGCGAGCAAACTGCTCTTGAGATGGTTTCTGGTGCTTTGCGCAAAGCATCAAATGCAAACATAGCCGTGTCAGTTACAGGATATGCAGGCCCAGACGTGCATGACAATGTTGGTTTAGTATGGATTGGATTTAAAGAAAGTAATGCACAAGCAATATGTAAAAAATATAATTTTCTGGGAAATAGAGAAGCGATAAGATTGCAAACAATTAATGAAGCAATCAAACTAATATTGAAACAATATTAAAACAAAATAGCCCCTTAAATTGAGTTAAGGGGCTATTTCTTGTCTTCTAGCAACAATTAATTATTGCACAGGAGGCATATTATTTGGATTAACTGCACCAGGAGGTGGTGGTGCAACCGTATTTCCAGTACCAGGAGCCACAATTACACGACGACCCCGACTGTCATATCGGTTAACATCTTGCATGCTATCACGATTTAAAGTTTGTGTTGTTTGATTTCCACTCAATGGCACTCTCGCACTTGGAGGGAGTTGCATTTCTGGATTTGGAACAACTTGTTGAACCGCTGCAGGGTTTCCCCCATTATTCACAGTTTGAACTGCTTGCAAGCTACGAGCATTCAAATCTGCTGTTTCTTGATCAGCAGGTATTTGCTGATGTTTGCGTGCTTGTTTACCAGTTTTTTTAATTTTTTTGCTAACTTGGTGCCCTTTGTAATGTTTATGAGCATCTTGATTATGTGCAGGCGCAGCCATTGCAACATTTGAAGCTGCAAAAGTCATAGCAGCAGCAAATAGAGATAGTTTAAAAATAGACTTCATAACAAACCCTTTACTTAAATACGAAACCAATTAATGTCTCTTCATTATAACCTAAATTGGTTTTATTGATAAATGATAAAACTATATTTTATCATCTAATTATATCATTAAAAATTACAAGAGAATAAACTTATATTTGTTAGATATATTTTATTATTTCTGTATCTTTTTATATTTTTCAGAGTAACAGAAATCTGCTCTTTTGACAAATGCAGATACCATTTTTTGAACAGCTTCGTTAAAAACAAGCCCCATTGCTTTTTGCATAATTCTTGATTTGAATTCAAAATCAACAAAAAAATCAATAATACAGCCTTTCGGGTCAGGTATGAAAAGCCATTGATTACTTAGATATTTTAAAGGACCACGATCATAGGTCACAATAATTTTATTTTCACTCTTATATAATTCTACACGACTACCAAACACTTCTTTGAAAGGTCCAAAACCTACTTTCAAATCTGCTAATAATAATTCCTTATCTCGATAACGAATAATCGCGCCCGTACACCAAGGTAAAAATTCTGGATATAAATCAACTGCTGCAACTAAATTAAACATTTGTTCTGGAGTATGAGCAATAAAGCGCTTTTCAGCATGTGTAGGCATAAGATTTAATCTCCAAAAAATTTAATTTGATAAATGTGTAAAAAGGCGTTTTTTTTGTAATACTGCAAAATCAGCATCTGCATGATAGGAAGAACGCGTCATAGGCGATGAGCTAACCAATAAAAACCCCTTAGATTTAGCAATATGACGATATTCATCAAATTCCTCAGGAGTAACATAACGCTGTACTGATGCATGTTTAATTGTGGGTCTTAAATATTGTCCTAATGTTAAAAAATCGACTTGTGCACAACGTAAATCATCCATAACTTGCGTCACTTCTTCTTTGCTCTCTCCTAGACCAAGCATCATTCCTGATTTCGTGAAAACATTCGGTTGTAATTGTTTAATTTCATGTAAAATTCTCAACGATTGAAAATAACGTGCACCAGGACGAATGGATGGATATAATCTGGGAACTGTTTCCACATTGTGATTAAAAACATCAGGCTGAGCTTTACCAATCGTTAATAATGCCCCTTCTTTTCTCAAAAAATCTGGGGTTAAAATTTCAATTGTTATAGAAGGCGATGTTTTTCTGATCTCAGCAATAACATTAGCAAAATGTTGTGCCCCACCATCTTTCAAATCATCTCTGTCTACAGAAGTAATTACAACGTGTCGCAAGTTTAATTTCTGTATCATTGCAGCCAAACGTTTGGCTTCTTGTGGATCCACAGCTGATGGTTTTCCCGTAGCCACATTACAAAAAGCACAGGCACGAGTGCAAATGCTGCCTAAAATCATTACAGTTGCATGACGTTTAGTCCAACATTCACCAATATTAGGGCAAGCTGCTTCGGCACAGACAGTATTAAGTCGGTGCTCCTTAACCAAATCACCCATTTCATTATAAACAGTTGATTGATTAACTTTGACCTTTATCCAATCTGGTTTAGGTAACGAATTTACAATTTGCTTTTGTTCATGTTGCACAAGAATTCGTTTTACCGTCATTTATAATTCCCTTGTAAATCGTTTATCAAACCAATTTACAACAATATAAAATACAGTCTAGGCTATACCGAGTAAATTTCTGACAGCTGCCCCTGCGTTTTGTTGTGATAATAAACTTTCACCAACCAATACCGCACTGGCACCAATAGACTGTACTCGGCGAATATCATCGAATGTTTTTAATCCGCTTTCTGAAACAACCAATCTATCAGGTGGTACCAACGGAGCCAAATTTTCTGTAACACTAATATCAGTTTTTAATGTGCTTAAATTTCTATTGTTAATTCCAATCAAGCATACATCTAAGGCTAAAGCTCGGTTTAACTCTTCTTCGTTATGAACTTCAACTAGAATATCAAGCTCAAGACATCTGGCTAACTCAACCAAATCATTTGCTTCTTGATCTTTCAAAGCAGCCATAATCAGTAAAATACAATCTGCATCAATCACACGGCTTTCATAAACTTGCCAAGGTTCAAGGATAAAATCTTTACGTAATACAGGTAAAGAACATGCTTCTCGAGCAATTTTCAAATCTTCGTTATTACCATAAAAATAACCTGTTTCTGTTAAAACAGATAAGCAACTAGCCCCTGCATTTTCATATTGAACAGCAATCATCGCAGGATCATAATCTTGACGAATTATCCCCGCAGAAGGAGAAGCTTTTTTACATTCTGCAATTAATCCCATATGACCTTTGGCCATTTTTTCTTTTAATACCCGTGCAAAACCACGTGTTGGATTTTTCTTGTTTTTTGCCTCTTCCGCAATCTCTTTAAGAGATTTAACACTTGCCTTTTGATGTGTTTCTGCTCTGGTTCTAGCACAAATTTGTGCCAAAACATCAGATTTTTCACTTTCGGATTCTAATATTGCATTTAAAACAGGATCAGATGTTGTAATTTCATTCATAATATATAACTGGTGTTTACTTTAATTATTTTGCTGAATTGCATGTAATATAGATAATACAGCACCACTATCAATAGCTTTAGCTGCTTCTAAAATTAATTTTCCTAAGATATCAGTATCAATTTTTCCGCTAGCATTTATTAAAGAATAATCTTTAACGATGTGTAATGCAACAGCTGTATTAATCAATACTGTATCACGATAAGCGCCTTTTTGACCATTAAATAATGCAAGCATAGATGCAGCGTTTTCTTTGGGTGATCCGCCTGTAATTTCTGACAAAGGCGCAGGCGATAATCCAGCATTTTGGATATCTTTTAAAGATAAAGTAACAGGGATAATTTTATTATCTTCTAAGGCCATAATTTTAGATGGCCCAGCTAAAGTAATTTCATCAACCCCTTGCTTTTGTTCAGTTTTGTCAAGAAGGCCATGAACTACCCATACTCTTTTAGAACCAAGATTTTGTAAAACTTTGGCAAAAGGCTCTAACCACTTCGTATCATAAACACCTATCATTTGATATTGAACATTTGCAGGGTTCGAAAGTGGTCCAAGCAAGTTAAATATAGTTCGAATACCAAGCTCTTTACGAACAATATTAATTTTACTTAAAGCAGGATGATGTACAAAAGCGGGTAAAAAAGCTAGTTTATACTTGTTTAAATGATTTTGTAAAATATTCAAATTTGTTTGTGGTGTAAGGTTTAATGCCCCTAGAACATCAACACCACCAGATCTGGATGATTGGGCACGGTTTCCGTGTTTAGCAACAGAAACCCCCATTGCCGCTAATACAAAACTGACAGCTGTAGAAACATTTAATGTACTTTGACCATCCCCACCCGTACCACACACATCAATTGTCAAAGGATCAGACAACGTAATCGGCAACATTTGATGACGCATTGATCTGGTTGCGCCTTCTAATTCTGCAACGCTTACGCCTCGTATCCGAAGAACCATCAAAAAAGCCGCTATTTGTGTATCAGGAACAGATCCCGAGAGAATAGCATTAAAAATCTCTGTCGTTTCATCCAAAGAAAAATTGTTTTTTTGTAAAGATTTTTCTAAGGTCGGTGTAAATAAATAAGGTAAATATTTACTAACATTTAAAGCTTTTTTTTTATTCCAATCACTGGCCAAATTCATAAAATTCTGTAGTAATTCGTGACCTTGCTCGGATGCAATACTTTCTGGATGAAATTGAACACCATATATAGGCAGTTCTTTGTGTTGAAATGCCATTAAAATACGATCTTCTGTAAATGCTGTTGGTAAGAAACTGTCTGATAAAGTATCTAATTGCACAACCAAAGAATGATAACGCGTTACTTTTAAGGGATTATTCAATCCTTTAAAAACGCCCTCTCCTGTATGCATAATTGGAAATACTTTACCATGTGCTGGTATTTCTTTAACAACCTTTGCACCAAAAGCTTGTCCAATCGCCTGATGTCCTAAACATACACCTAATATAGGGATCGTCGTTGCGGCAGCTTTGATTAAGTCACAACAAATTCCAGCTTCAGAGGGCGTGCATGGCCCAGGAGAAATCACAATGGCTTCAGGTTTTAACGCAATAACTTCTTTTACCGTAATCTCATCATTACGACGAACCTGACACTCATAGCCTAAATCACCAAAATACTGAACCAGATTATAGGTGAAACTATCATAATTATCGATGAGTAAAATCATGTGGCCTTGCCAATCAATAAAATCTGCATTTTTTAAAATTATTCATTCTTTATATATTGGATTAATGAGCTTGTGGGTCAATATCTGGAACAAAAGACCATGCATCTTCTGCTGCACGAAATAAAGCCCTTGCTTTATGTTTGGTCTCTTCATACTCAGATTCAGGATCGCTATCTGCGACAACACCGCAACCTGCCTGAACATACATCGTTTCATCTTTGATCAATGCCGTTCTTAGACCAATACATGTGTCCATACTCCCATCAGCACCAAAATAACCAATACAACCCGCATAAGTTGCTCGTTGTGTATGTTCAATTTCGTCCAAAATTTCCATTGCTCTGATCTTAGGAGCCCCCGTTAAAGTCCCAGCAGGGAAACCAGCAATTAAAGCATCAAGAGCTGTTAGATTTTGTTTTAATTTTCCCTCAACATTAGAAGAAATATGCATAACATGGCTAAATCGCTCTATTACAAATTGTTCTGTTACTTTCACAGATCCAACTTCACAAACGCGCCCCACATCATTCCGACCCAAATCAATTAACATTAGATGCTCGGCCAACTCTTTTGCATCAGCCAGCAAATCTTGTTCTAATTGTAAGTCCTCTTCTTCAGTCTTTCCTCTGGGACGTGTACCAGCCAACGGTCTTACTGTGACGGTTCCATCACGCAACCTTACTAAAATCTCAGGGGATGATCCTACTAAAGCAAAATTATCCAGCTGTAAACAAAACAGAAAAGGTGCTGGGTTTATTCTTCTTAAAGAACGATATAATGCAACAGGTGGAAGTTTAAAAGGAATGGAAAAACGTTGACTGGGCACTACCTGAAACGCATCTCCAGCAAAGATATATTCTTTTGCTTTCTCGACTGCTTGTTTGAACTCTTCTTTGGTAAAAGTTGAGGATGGCGTTTGAGCATGATTATTAGTGGTCTGGTTGAATTTTTTATCAGAGGGTATAGGCTCATTTAATGCTGCCTGAGCTTTTCGAAGTAAGTTTTTAGCTTTCTCTTGCTCTTCAACAGTTTTGCCTCTCAGAGGAACAGCCAATGTCAACTCATCTTTAACTGTATCGAAAATTGCAAACACAGACGGGCGGAACATTATCCCTTCGGGAAGTTGAAGATCATTTTTAGGAGGGCTGGGCAAATGTTCCATTTGTCTAACCATATCATATCCCAAATATCCAAAAATACCGCCAACCATTGGTGGAATGGTATCGGGGATATCCAATTGACTATCATCAATAAATTGTTGAAGTGATTCAAGTGGATGAATATCTTGAATAACGAATTGATCAGGATTATTCAAAGGGTCAGTATTCAATGATACAACCCCTTGATGACATTTCCACACCATATCTGGAAGCAACCCAATAATTGAATAACGTGCTCTGGCTACACCGCCTTGCACACTTTCCAGTAAAAAGATATTTTTTGGATTTTTACCCACGATGCCAGATAACTGTAAAAAAGCTGAAACAGGTGTAATTAGATCAGCAGAATTTACAGTATAAACAACTGTTTTTTGATCACTTATTTTAAATTCATCATAAGACACTGATGTAAAATCCTTTTTTAGTTACTACCCTGACCGATAATATTATTAACAGCTTTTTGGTTCACATCAACCTTACCTTCTTTATTAATAAAGATAACATAGCTATTGTAAATATCGTTACTTTCCGCCTGTTTTAAAGTATCTCTTAATGCATTATAAGAAGCTTGATCATCTTGAGGCTCTGGTTTTTTAATATTATCTAAAGTTGCTATATAAAAGCTATCTGGAGATTCAAGCATAGTCGTTTGCCCAATTTGCATCAAAAAAGCCTGTGCTTGTAATTCTGCAGGCAGGGTTTTTGATGGGTTAACACGAGAGAAAGATTCACTTTCTTTGGCTTGAAACTGCTGATTAACCAACTCTTTTACAGATTTCTGGCTATCTTGAGTTTGTTTGTATATTGCTGTTCCAGTAATATTCGCTTGTCTCTTGATATTTGCTTGTTGCCAAGCTTTAATGACACGATCTTTGGCTTGTTCAAAAGTTTGTTGATGTGCTGGATCAATATCTTCTACAAAAAAGGCGTAGTAAATATTATTATCCCCTTGAATTAAGGATGCTGGCGCATCTTTAGCTTTGGAGAAAACATTCCCAAGAATTGCTTGCTTTACTTTGTCATCAGAAGGAATAGGAGCAGGTTGTCCATCTAGATTTAATCCTTGTTCATTCAATGTTCCCCTGAGGGCTACAATACCTTTTCCACCAAGATATTTCACACCTTCATCATCCAATCTTCCCGTACTACCCGCCAACATATCTTGCGTTGATTTGATATTATCAACAAATTTTTGTTTAGCACGTGCTTGAGTAATTTGAGCTTTTAATTTGTCTTTTACTGTATCAAAAGCAACTTCGTGAGGTGGTATAATAGCAGTTACCTTAAATACACTCCATCCCATAGGGGTTTTAATTGGAGCAGAAATTATATTTAAAGGAGCTTTTTGAACAGCATCGGCTAATTCCGCAGAAGGAGACGTTTGATGAGTAAACTCGTTTAAAGTTGTTGCAAAACCATTTGCCTTTTGTGTTTCTTTTTGGATATTTTCCCAAGGTTCTTTGGTCCAAGACCCAGCAAGATCCTCTGCTGTTTTTTTATCTTTTACGGTTATAATTTCAAGATTTTTTGATTCTGGTTTATTAAATTCTTGTTTACGTGAATTAAAATATTGTTGTGCATCTGCGTCAGAGACCTCAATACTTTTCTCTACAGTTTCAGGAGTAAAAAAGATCATTCTAATACGTCTGAATTCTGGAACCGTAAATTCCCAAAGATGATTATCGTAATATCTTTTCAAAACAGCATCAGAAGGTGTAGCCTCGGCTTTAAACTGGCTAAATGGTAATTTTATATAAGTAAGCTTTCTTGTTTCATTACGAAAAGCAAAAATAGATTTCACCATAATATCAGAGGTCGTTGCACCAGCGGTGACGGGTTCTGTTAATCCTGAAATCGCAATTTGATTGCGTAAAATGTCCAAGAAAGCTGCTTCTGTCATATTTGTTTGTTTTACATAAACATTAAAAAGCTCTCTACTAAACTTACCATTGGTTTGAAACACAGGTAATGAAAAGATCAAGTTACGCAAAGTCTCATCAGATACACTTAATCCAGCATGCTCAGAAGCAGCAATTAAATTCTTTTGAATGATTAATTGTTGTAATGCTTGATTAACTAATGATCCCCTCATCACATTAGGAACTTGTGAAGGATCAGAAAATCCTTGTTGTGTCGCATATTGTTGAAGTTGCATTTTTGCTGCCGAATCTAGTTCTTGCATTGTCACTCTTTGACTGCCAACCCAAGCAACAACATTCCCATCTCTTTGAGACCAAGATTCAATAATGGTTTCAGCACCCCAACTGATAAATACAAGAAAAATAAGGCCAACTAAAATACGCCCTAACCAAGAATCAATAAGTAAATGTCTTAACCGAGACAACATGTAACGTAACCCAATAATTTAAATGCGAATAATTAACTTTTTAATATAAAGTAGCAATAACCTATATATGTCCAAGCTGCAAAAAAAATGTTATATCTTTTGAATTATATCAAAATATTTTATATTCTATGATACCATCATTCAATTATAAATCGAACTTTTATAATTTATTCATAATAATATTCATATATAGGGAGTATTTAACATGGTTAAACCAATAATTATTGGTAACTGGAAAATGAACGGCTTAACACAAGAGGCTGATCATATCGTCTCTTCTTTACTGGCCTATGCTGAAAAAAATAAAGATCTAGCACCTACTGTTATTTGTCCTCCCTTTACACAATTATATCATATTGGCAAACATCTTAAAAACACACCATTTGAACTGGGTGCTCAGGACTGTCATGTAGCTGAAAAAGGTGCTTATACAGGAAATATTTCCGCAGCAATGCTAAACGATATTGGTGTTAAATATGTTATTTTAGGTCACTCTGAACGTAGATCAGAATATAAAGAAAGCAATGCGTTAATTAATCAAAAAGCAACCGCAGCACAAAATGCAAATATATTACCTGTTGTTTGTATTGGTGAAACCAAGGAAGAAAGAGAATCTGGTCAATATAAAGAAGTTCTTGCTGAACAATTAAAAGGATCTCTACCTGAACATTTTGTTGGTTTAGTTGCATATGAACCTATTTGGGCAATTGGTACAGGAGTTACTGCGACAAATGAAGAAATCGCCGAAGTGATTCTCTTCATTCGTGAAAAACTTGTTGCTCAATACGGAGAAAATGGTAAAAAAACACTTATATTATATGGTGGATCAGTTAAGCCAAATAATGTAAAAGATATTTTTGCAACTTCTGAGCTTGGTGGTGTATTGGTTGGCGGGGTCAGTTTGATCCCAGAAGATTTTTTACAACTCCTTACAATCGCTCAAGATTTTACATAGTTTTTTAAATCTTCTTTCTTGACTGCTAGTGAAAGTATACAAAACACATGATGACTATTCTTCTATTCGTACAATTATTGGTCACTCTGGCTTTGATAGCTGTTGTTTTAATTCAACGCAGCGAAGGTGGGGGCTTGGGTATCGGAAGCAGTCAAGGAATGGGATCTTTTATGACTGGGCGTGGAACTACTAATTTATTAACACGCGCAACGGCGATATTGGCTTCAATTTTTATGATTTTATGCATCACCATAGCCGTTATGAATAAAGGTGGTGGTTCTAATAAAATTGACAGTATCCTTGATCAATCCCCAAAAACAACTCAGTCTCAACCAAAACCTGCACCTCAGACACAACCACAACAAAATGACAAAACGACACCAAATAAATAATTTTATTCAAAATTTATTAATTTTTTACTCTAGTTAGAACAATATAAAGAAGGCTATATGACGCGATTTGTGTTTATTACTGGTGGTGTAGTTTCCTCTTTGGGAAAAGGTATCGCCTCTGCAGCGCTGGCAAGTTTGTTGCAGGCGCGTGGTTATTCTGTTCGGTTAAGAAAGCTTGACCCTTATTTAAATGTTGATCCAGGCACAATGAGTCCTTATCAACATGGTGAAGTTTTTGTAACAGATGATGGTGCAGAAACCGACCTTGATCTGGGACATTATGAACGGTTTACAGGTGTTGATGGATCGCGTCATGATAATGCCACATCTGGACGTATTTATTCTGATGTAATGATGCGTGAAAGACGTGGGGATTATCTGGGGGCAACAGTTCAAGTTATTCCTCATATTACTAATGCAATTAAATCTGTTATTTTACAAGATGCAGATGCTGTTGATTTCATGTTAGTTGAAATTGGTGGAACCGTTGGTGATATTGAGAGTCTTCCTTTCCTAGAGGCAATTCGTCAATTGCGTAATGATCTAGGAAATGATCAAACACTATTCATGCATTTAACATTAGTGCCTTGGATCGCATCTGCGGGTGAATTAAAAACAAAGCCTACACAGCATTCTGTTAAAGAATTGCAAAATGTCGGTATTCAACCACAAATTCTATTATGCCGTTGTGATCGTGCTATTCCTAAACACGAACGTCAAAAAATTGCTAATTTCTGTAATGTTAGAACAGAATCTGTAGTTCCTGCATTAGATGTTGATACAATTTATGCATGTCCTATTGAGTATCACAAAGAGGGTTTAGATACAGAAGTTTTGCGTCATTTCAATCTGCCTTATGATAAAGAACCTGATTTAAGCAAATGGCATAAAATTGTTGATGCACTCAGGAATCCTGATAGTGAAGTAACAGTTTCAATTGTTGGTAAGTATACTGCTTTACTTGATAGCTATAAATCTTTGATAGAGGCTCTTTTACATGGTGGAATTGCTCATAAAGTCAAAGTAAAAATTAAATGGATCAAAGCTGAAGATCTAGAAGATGCACAAGATGTTGACAGCTTTTTTGAAAACACGAATGCAATTTTAGTTCCTGGTGGTTTTGGTGAGCGTGGAAGCGAAGGTAAAATCAAAGCTATTCGCTATGCACGTGAGAATAACATTCCATTCTTGGGTATCTGTTTTGGGATGCAAATGGCAGTCGTAGAATGTGCAAGAAATCTTGCTGGATTGCCTCGGGCTTCATCTTCTGAATTCGGTCCTACGGAAGAACCTTTGGTTGGGTTATTAACAGAATGGATTGATTCTGGACAAGTAAAGCGCCGTTATTCAGGGGATAATATGGGGGGTACCATGCGTCTTGGTGCTTATACTGCTGAGCTTACCCCAGGATCAAAAGTCGCAACTATGTATGGTAACACAACCATTCATGAACGCCATCGTCACCGTTATGAAGTCAATATTCACTATCAAGAACAAATTGAACGTGCTGGATTAAAATTCTCTGGTATGTCACCTGACAAAGTTTTACCTGAAGTCGTCGAATATGAGGATCATCCTTGGTTTATTGCTGTGCAATATCATCCAGAATTAAAATCCAAACCTTTCGCCCCTCATCCATTATTTTCTGGCTTTATTAAAGCTGCAATTGATCAGGAAAAATCTAAATGAATTTGAATAAATCAGTCCATGTTGGTTCTTTAACAATAGCAAACAACTTGCCATTTACTTTGATTGCAGGCCCATGTCAGATCGAATCTAAGGATCATGCATTAGAGACTGCACACCAATTAAAAGAAATATGTGCAAAACAACAAATTGGACTGATTTATAAAAGCTCTTTTGATAAGGCAAATCGTACCAGTATCCAAAAACAAAGAGGATTGGGAATAACAAAAGGTCTAGCTGTATTAAATGAGGTTAAAACTCAATTAGGACTACCGATTCTTACGGATGTGCACTCTGCTGAGCAATGCTCAGAGGTGGCTCTGGTTGCTGATATATTACAAATCCCTGCATTTTTATGCCGTCAAACCGATTTGTTAATTGCAGCTGCTAAAACAAACCGTGTTATCAATGTAAAAAAAGGCCAATTTCTTGCTCCTTGGGATATGAGAAATGTTGCTGATAAAATTGCATCTTCGGGCAATGATCAGATTTTACTTTGTGATCGTGGCACTTCTTTTGGATATAATACCTTAATAAGTGATATGCGTGGTTTACCCATCATGGCGCAAACAGGATATCCTGTTGTATTTGATGCAACTCATTCAGTACAGCAACCTGGTGGTATGGGTGATTCTTCTGGCGGGCAACGAGAATTTGTAGGTTACCTTGCAAAAGCCGCCATGGCTGTTGGAATTGCAGCTTTATTCATTGAAACCCATCAAGATCCCGATAATGCGCCAAGTGATGGTCCCAATATGATTAAACTTTGTGATGTCCCTGCCCTTTTAAACAAACTTAATCAAATTGATAAAATTACCAAGGCGCCCTAAAAACTATAGCACCTACTAAACAAAGTTGAATAACCAAGGTTGTAAGCCATCTAATGGATCTATAACCGATAGGTTGTTCAGTTTGCAAATAAGCGTTTCTTTCCAAAAACAATGTGGTTGCAAACCCGATAATTAATAAAAATAATGCAATTGCCCATTTTTGATTAGCTGTACATATAATTGCAAACTGTGCAAATAAGCAGGGAACAACTGCTATAAGTAACCTTTTTTTACTAATGTTATTCGTATCATTATCAAGCAAAATAACAGGTTTTTGCATTGCGAGAATCCAGTTTATTCCACCAATAAATGCAAGCATAATTGCTGCGTATCCTACAAAAGAAGGCTCCAATATTGGCAACGCAGTTTGTGGTGAATAAGACATCATCATAAAAGCCATAATCACCAAAGGGACTGGTGATAAAACCCCTAATAAAAAAAATATAAGAGGCATACGCTTCATTAAGATTCTCCTAAAACTACTATTATGACTCTAAAATAAATAAAGGGATATCTAGTAAAATAACATTTTCTTTACTATACTAATTTGTATTTAACAAAGTTCCTTTGCTAATACATATGCTTTTATATTGCTTTAACTTGAACTTTGGCAGTATTCTTAAGAAATGTGATTTTATTATCTAAAATATTTTTAAAACACTTAATATACGTTAGGATAGAAAATGAGTGCAATTGTTGACATCGTAGCACGTGAAATTCTTGATAGTCGTGGTACACCAACTATTGAAGTAGATGTAGAATTAGAATCTGGCGTGGTTGGTCGTGCTGCAGTTCCTTCTGGTGCATCAACTGGTGTTCATGAAGCGGTTGAACTACGTGATGGCGATAAAAATCGCTATTTTGGTAAAGGCGTTTTAAAAGCTGTTAATAACGTAAATAGTGAAATCTTAGAAGCAGTGGTTGGTATTGAATCTTTAGACCAAATGCTTGTTGATGAAGTTATGATCGAACTTGACGGAACACCAAATAAAGGTCGCTTGGGTGCGAATGCAACACTTGGCGTTTCAATGGCTGTAGCAAAAGCATCTGCTGATGAACTTGGCCTACCTTTATATCGTTACCTTGGTTCTCCCTACTCTCATGTATTACCTGTTCCAATGATGAATATCGTCAATGGCGGTAAACATGCAGATAATCCTATTGATATTCAAGAATTTATGATCGTTCCACATGGTGCATCTTCTATTGCTGAAGCAGTCAGAATGGGTTCAGAAATCTTCCATACTTTAAAAAATGATCTACATGCAGCTGGGTTAAACACCAGCGTTGGAGATGAAGGTGGATTTGCCCCAAACCTTAAATCTGCTCATGAAGCTTTGTCTTATATTATGAAAGCTATTGAAAAAGCCGGTTATAAAGCTGGTGAAGAAGTTTCATTAGCTTTGGATCTTGCATCATCCGAATTCTTTAAAGACGGTAAATATAACATGACAGGTGAAGGTAAAATCTTTACCTCTAGCCAAATGGTTGAATATATCGTTGGTCTTTGTAATGATTTCCCAATTATCTCTGCAGAAGATGGTCTTGCTGAAGATGATTGGCAAGGATGGTCAGAACTGACACAAAAACTTGGTAATAAAGTTCAATTAGTTGGTGATGATTTATTTGTAACAAATCCGGAAAGACTTGCAAAAGGTATCAAACAAGGCATTGCTAATTCATTGCTTGTTAAAGTTAACCAAATTGGTACATTAACAGAAACTTTCAGAGCTATGGAATTAGCTCATCGTCATGGTTATTCAACCGTTGTCAGCCATCGTTCTGGTGAAACAGAAGATTCAACTATTGCTGATATCGCTGTTGCAACTAATGCTGGTCAAATTAAAACAGGATCTTTATCCCGTTCAGATCGTATTGCTAAATATAATCAATTGATCAGAATTGAAGAAGATTTAGGTAATGCAGCAAGATATGCTGGTCGTAACGCATTTAAAGCATTAGAAATTTTATAGTCTTTTGCTTGACAAAGTCGGAAGTTATAGATTACTTCCGACTTTATCAATAATTTTTTCATAGGGTTTAGTGAATGCAATTTTTACATTTTGTTAAAAAAGCTATAAAAGCAACTATTCCCCCTGTTTTCTTTTTAAGCTTAACAGGTTTTTTTCTGTGGAACACAATGGATGGTGCTCATGGATTAAAAAGCTATTATGTACAACAAAAACTTTTGGTTGAAGCTCAACAAGCACAACAAGATGCTATTTCAGAGCAACAAGCTTGGGCTAGAAGGGTCGTTGGATTGAAAGAGGGTCGTTTAGACAAAGATTTATTAGATGAACGTACCCGTGTAATGCTGAGTTTCTCTCAAGAAAACGAAATTGTTATTCCTTATAAAGCTAACGATCATCTTTATTAAAGTTAGTGTTTATCGATTGAGCATAAAAAAAGCTGGAACAAAACTGCCCAGCCTTTCTTATTTGTTATTTCAATTAAGAAAAATTATTTAATTTTTGCTTCACGGAAAACAACGTGTTTACGAACAACTGGATCGTATTTCTTTAATTCCATTTTACCAGTATGTGCTCTGGCATTTTTTCTGGTTACATAGAAAAAACCGGTTTCAGCAGTTGAAAGTAATTTAATTTGAATTGTGTTACTTTTAGCCATTACATCCTCGTTTTGATCAGCTTATCTTCATATTAAAATATTGCTTTTATCTAAATGCTTACATTTTATCAAAAGATCAAGTTAATTCTTACAATCTTCCTATTTTCATGCAATTTTTTCAAATTATATCAAATAGTCAATCGTGGTTCCTGTTCTTTATACATCAAATTACTTAATAGTTCTAATAAAATAACGCAATTTCTTGGGAAAGTTGCGATATAAATTCAAGTGATAGTTTTTCCATATGTGGAATTTCGGTAATAACTTTGATTTTACCATGACGCTCTATAGCTTCTTTGTTTGCAGGATTGGGTTTTCCATTCAAAATTACGCCTGCAATTGGTATATGATATTTCCTTATAACCTCAAGAGTTAGTAATGTATGATTTAAAGTCCCAAGTTCAGTTCTGGCTACAATAATTACAGGTAAATTTATTTTCTTCATAAGCTGGATCATAAACTGATATTCAGCAATTGGTACTAATGCCCCCCCTGCGCCTTCAACAATATAAGGCTGATCGTGAAATGATAATGAAAGGTCCAATTGCTCAATATCTAATATAATATTTTCTCGCTTGGCAGCTTCTTCTGGCGAAAATGGCTCTTGAAGCTCTATCAAAGGGGTAATGACTTGCTGATCTGATAACATTGCAAGCTGCTGGACAGTTTTTGTATCCCCTTGATCACAATTTAATCCCGTTTGAATTGGCTTCCAATATTTAGCATTTAAAACTTTGGTTAAACATGCTGAAACAAAACTTTTTCCGACATCTGTATCTGTTCCCGTTACAAAAAAACCTTTGGCTGAAAAACGTTTAAAGTAACCAAAAGCAACCTGATAAGTTGTATATCCATAATCACTGTTGAATTTGATAATAACCTTGCGTAGTTGTCCCGCTGATAAGGAATGATGAGATGCCAAAGATGTATGCGCACCAATGCAACGTAGCTCTTTGATAAATTCAAGACCATCTGGAATAGAATCAATAATACTTTCGGTCTCCCAATAACCGCCACCAGTTAAAGTTGGCCAATAGGATTCTAACTTATCTAATTTGGGATAAGATTGAAGTGGACAAGAATAATCATAATGATCGTAGATGGCTCTCCACTCTTCAAAGCTTTCTTGAGCCAAAGTCGAACAAAGCAATACACCATTAGGGTTCAAAAAATCAGTTATTCTCTGTAAAGCACCTTTTAAATCTTCAAACCATTGAAATGCAAGGCTGGAGCAAATCAAATCAAAAGATTGATCAAGTTGGAGAGCTTCGCCGTCCATAATTTTAAACTGAACATTTGAATATTTTTTTTCAAACTTGGCTTTTGTTCGCTCAACCATCTTCGAAGAAATATCAGTAATTATAAATTTTGCTTTGGGAAATAACTCTAATAAATATTGTGTAAGTAATCCTGTTCCACAACCGATCTCAAGAATCGATAAAGGTTGGCTTGGGTCAAAATTAAGTTCCTTTATATAGGAAACCAATCGTTTCACTACTATTTTTTGAATTTTAGCTGATTGCTCATATGAATCAGCTTGATTAAAAGAGTGAATGATTTTTTGCTTATTATAATTCATTTGATATGAGGGTATTCCTGATGATTGAAGCGCATAATTCAGGTTTTTTTATTGGTAATATATGCGTTTTGTCTTCTACCCATTGAATGGGTTGATTTTTAAAAGAATGGCTTGTCATTTCCTTTGAAACAACAGGATCGTGATCCGAAGCAATAACCGTCAATCTATTCTGAATAGTTGATAAACATGATCGAAAATCATTCTTTTCTAGCCATTCAAGTCCTATTTTAAGCTGCTCTATATTCAAAATTAATGATGGTGTTTGATGATACTGACATTGTTCATAAAACTGAGATAAAACTGCCGAACTGTCTTTTTCAATATTTTTAGACATGCGCTGTAAAATACGTAAAGGAACACCGGAAGCGAAATCATCCGCTTTTGAAAAACGCAAGAAACCATTTATCGCGACATAATGATAGAATTTAAGAGGGAATTGTTTAAGTAGATATATAAACCCTAAAGAATGCCCTATGGCTATTATATTATCTTGATTTTCTTGAATTATTTGTAATGCTTTGTCAGATGTCACCTGATTGTCAAGATATCCCAGATCTATATAATCAATAGTAAAACCTTGAAATAAATTCGCAACAGGTTTCCAAAACTCTTTAGAAAATCCCCAACCATGTACAAATAATAAACGATATTTTGAACTCATCTGCTTTTCCATAAAGAGGGCTTTTGCTTGATCAATATATTAATTTTATCAAGTAGATATTCAATATCTTTTGACTGGTGAGCTGCACTTAGGGTTAAACGTAAACGACTGCTATGTGCAGGAACCGTTGGAGGACGAATAGGCATAACCCATAATTTTTCTTGTTTTAGTAATTTTGTAATCTCCAACGCATTTTCTGCTGAGCCTACAATCAAAGGTATAATTTGAGAAACCGTATCCCCTGTATTAATTCCCCACAAAGATAATTGCTGTTTTACATATTGCCACTGCTGTTTTAAATAAGCACGCTCTTTATCTAATAAAGGCATCAGCTCTAGTGAAGCAGCAATACTGCCATTAACTGCTGGGGGTAAAGAGGTTGTATGAATAAATCCAGAGCAAAAATTAACCAACCAATCACATAATGCTTTGGACCCTGCGATATATGCACCAAAGCTTCCCCAGGCTTTGCTGAAGGTACCCATTGTTAAATCAGCATAAGTTGGTGCCAACCCCTGCCCTTGCGCTCCTAGCACCCCTGTAGCATGTGCATCATCAAGAAACAAAAAAGCATGATGCTCATCGGCCAATCGTCTTAGGCTTTTTAAATCTGCTTGATCGCCATCCATACTAAAAATTGTTTCAGTAATAATTAATTTGCTGCCATCTAAATCTTTAAGAGAATCTAAACGTTGTTGAAGATGATTCATATCATTATGACGAAATCTGATTTGCTTGCCTTGACCTGCTTTACATCCATAATGCAAGCTTGCATGATTAAGCTTGTCCGTAATAACGTAAACAGGCTTTGGTAAATTTTCTATTAAACAAGCAATTACAGCAACATTTGCTTGCCAACCAGAAGCAAAGACCAGAGCGGCTTCGGTTCCTAAAAACTGGGCAAGTTGTGTTTCGATAGCTTGATGGCACGATGTATGTCCTGTAATCAACCGAGAAGCAGCAGAACCCGTGCCATATTTAGCAACACACTCTTGGCTTTTTTGTAGCAATTCTGGATGAAAAGACAGACCTAGATAATCATTACTGGAAAAATTAAGGTATTTCTGCCCTTGAACTTGGATTTGAACTGAGCTAGCCACGTCAATTGGTGTCAGCTTTCTGCGAAACCCTTCTTCTTCACGTTTTGATAAAGCTTCTTGAAAAAAATTGTCAAATTGATTCATAAAAAATAATCTGTTTGAGTTCACTATTAAATATCGTTAATTTTAATTTTCTATCCCTTCCTTTTATATGCAAAGAAAATGTCTGGTTCAATGCTTAAAAATATCTGGCTTCCTTATACTCAAATGCAAACTTGTAATAATCCTATCGTAGCTGAACTTACAAAGGGCTCCAAAATTACTTTACGTGATGGAACAGAACTCATTGACGGCATCGCCTCGTGGTGGACAGCCTGTCATGGCTATAACCATTCCTATATTGCCGAACAAGTCCAAAAACAGCTATATAAAATGCCTCATATTATGTTTGGAGGGATTATTCATGAACCTGCCATTAAATTATCAGCAAAGCTTGCCAGTTTATTGCCTGGTAATTTGAACAAAGTTTTCTTTACAGAATCAGGATCTGTTTCTGTTGAAGTTGCTATGAAAATGGCTATTCAATTTTGGTTAAACCAAAACCATTTAAAAAAAACCAAAATTCTCTCTTTTTATGGTGGCTATCATGGAGATACAATGGCAACCATGGCTGTTTGCGATCCTGATGAAGGAATGCACCAATTATTTCAAGGAATTTTACCCCATCAGCATATTATCGCGCTACCTAAAACCAAACAGCTACAACAAGAATTTATTGCTTTCCTTGAAAAACACCATCATGAAATCGCTGCTATTTTAATAGAGCCATTAGTTCAAGGGGCTGGAGGTATGTTAATTCATGACCCTGAATTACTGATGTTTTTACGTCAGCAAGCTGATCATTTTAATATTCTTCTTATTTTCGATGAAATTTTTACAGGTTTAGGACGCACAGGCAGCCTATTCGCATGTAACCAAGCAAATGTCGTGCCAGATATTATAACTTTGTCCAAAGCACTCAGTGGAGGCACTATGGCCTTGGCTGCCACTATTGCGAGAGAACATATTTTTAATGGTTTTTTATCTGATAAGGAAAATCATGCGTTGATGCATGGACCAACCTTTATGGCAAATCCCTTAGCCTGCGCCTGTGCTATTGCATCTTTAGAATTATTTGATCAATATGATTGGAAAAATAATGTTAAAAATATAGAGTTACAAATGACTGCCGAGTTAGAAGTATGTCGTAAACTCGATATTGTCAAAGATGTTCGGGTCAAAGGTGCCATTGGTGTTGTCGAGTTACATAAGATTAAAAATATTAATCTGTTAAAAAATAGATTACTAGACCATAAAGTATGGATCAGACCTTTTGGAGATATTATCTACTTAACCCCATCTTTTACCATTACAACTGCTGAGTTAACTAAGTTAACTCAGGCAATTGTTCATACATTATTTTATGGGTAAAATTTTAATTTGCGTTTTTCTGAGCTGGAGTATCGTCTCGTTGTGGCTCAGAAGATGTATTTTGTGTTTTGGCGGATTTTTCTGATTTGTGGGAATCTTTAATAACAGAAACTTTCCCAGTTGAGCTGATTACTGTACTAGTGCCATCTCCATTAGGTATAATAATAGGTTTATTATTCGTATCTTTTTCAATATATTTAGGAGCATGATCATCAATATGATCAGGCAAGATACCACCATTACTACTACCAAAACCACCTGATTTATTTATAGTAGCACCATTTTTAATTTGATTTTTTTCACCAGCGGTTAAATCCCCATCTTCTGGAAAATCAGATGGTAAAGTATGATTTGTGCCCTGTTCATGTTTTACAACATCCTCATCCGCACCGAATGCGTGGCTATAATCAGATAATGAAAAAGATTGTTCATCATTGGCAACATCACTTAATGTAGGCAATGCAGGCGGACGGGAGGGCCATATATTTCCACTTTGAGGAAGAATCGGAGTTGATGTTACCATTTGACCCCGAGCTTTCATCATATTTTCAGAATCTCCTTTTGGTGCTTCAGGGTTATCACTCCCAGGAAGCCTCACTGTATCATCTAAAAAACGATCAAACCCGGAGCAACCACTAAGTAATAACACCGTTGCCATAAGAGCAGCATGTCTGCGCATCCATAGCCTCCAACTCATAATTAAACCAAAACAGGTTGCAATTTGCCTTTAAAGCGAAAAAATCTCAAGTAAAAAATGATTATAAATATATCAAAATTAATTATTTATTAACAAATTTAAATCCAGTCTTAATGTAACCCCAGCCAGTTATAATTGTTAAAATAGCGGAAATCCATAACAATATTGATCCGATAATGCTGACAGGAAACCAACTGATACCCAACATTTTAGCGCTCGTATCACCTGCTAGTAAAAATCCCAGTGCAACCATTTGAAAAGTTGTTTTCCATTTCGACAATTTTGTTACAGGTAATCCCACTTGAGCTGTTGCTAAAAACTCTCTTAATCCACTTACCAAGATTTCACGCGAAAGAATCACCATTGCTGGAATAATTCCACCATAGGGTAAGCGTGCATAAGCAGCCATAACAATTAACAAAATTCCTACCAGCAGTTTATCTGCAATAGGATCTAACATTCGGCCCATTTCAGAAAGTTGCTGCCATGCACGTGCAAGTTTACCATCAAGATAATCTGTTATCCCTGCAAAAATAAACAAAATACAAGCAATCAAATCAGTCATAGGACGGCCAACCATTACCAAAATAGCCAATATGGGAATGATTAGTATGCGCGATAAGGTCAAACAATTCGGTAAATTAAAGAACATAATTTTCGCAAACGTAAGCTGAGGTGTATGGAATATATAAGATATTTTATATACTTATACGTTATTTAAGAAAAAAATCATATAACAAATCTGTAATTTTATACTTAAAACTATTCAGAGCGAAAATGCCCATAAATCACCTCTGCTAGTGTTTGATTAATCCCTGGAATAGCGGTAATATCGGATAAACTGGCAGCCTTCACAGCTTTTGCTGAGCCAAAATGATTTAATAATAATCGTTTACGGTTTGCCCCTACCCCAGGAATGTCATCTAACTCAGAACGTTGAATAGCTTTGGAGCGTCCACTTCGATGCGTAGTAATGGCAAAACGATGGGCCTCGTCACGTAATCTTTGTAAATAATATAATACGGGATCTTGAATAGCTAGTTGAAAAGGTTCTTGATCCTTTGTGAAAAACCATTCTCTACCAGCATTCCGATCTTTACCTTTCGCTATACATATCAGTTTTATGTCAGTAATTTCAAGTTCAGTTAAAATAGAATCTACTGCTGAGAATTGGCCTGCACCTCCATCAATTAATAATATATCAGGCCAATTTTCTCGGTCTGTATTCTTACCTTTAGCAAAACGCCTGGAAAAGACTTCTCTCATCATACCAAAATCATCTCCAGGAGAAATTGAGGATTTAATACTAAATTTTCTATACGCCGATTTGTTAAATCCATCAGGTCCAGCTACAACCATCACTCCATAAGCATGACTGCCCATCATATGACTGTTATCATAAATCTCAATTCGTTTAGGTATGTGCTCTAAATTAAATAACGCTTTTACTTGTCCAAGTAGTTTTTGTTGAGTTCCTGTTTCTGCTAATTTTCGCTCTAACGCCCCTTTGGCATTATCTTCAGCATGAGTAATAACTGCTTTTTTCTCGCCTTTTTGTGGTAATGATAACGTAACTTTATACCCAGCTTTCAAAGATAAAGCTTCGCTCATCAAGGATAATTCAGACAAACCAATATTTAATAAAATTTGCTGAGGTGGAGGCTTGTTTTCATAAAATTGTCCAAGAAAAGCCGAAATAATTTCCTCAGCAGACTGCCCTTCAATTTGTGTAGGGAAAAAAGCCCTATTCCCATTATTTCTGCCGCCTCTAATAAAAAACACTTGAATACAACAGCTATCACTAAGTTGGTATAAGGCTATAATATCGGCATCCATAATAGAAGCAGGATTAACAACACCACTGCTTTGCACATAGGTAAAAGCTCGAATGCGATCTCGCAAGACAGCTGCACGTTCATAATCCATTTCTGATGCAGCCTTTTCCATTTCCTCGGCTAGTTGTTGTTGAATAGAAACTGTTTGACCAGATAAAAACAATCTTGCCTGCTCAACGAGGTGAGTGTATTCAGATGGTGATATACGGTCATCACAAGGGCCTGCACAGCGTTTGATTTGATAAAGCAAGCATGGTCGTGTGCGTGAATTAAAAACGCTGTCTGTGCACGTTCTAAGCAAGAATATCTTTTGCAGTAATTCAAGAGTTTGATTAACCGCCCAAACAGAGGCAAAAGGCCCCCAATATTCATTAGTTCTAGTAACCTTGCCTCGTTGTTTATCAATTCTGGGCCATTCGTCTTTACTCATAACTAACCAAGGATATGTTTTATCGTCACGTAATAAAATATTATAACGTGGTTTGAAGCTTTTAATTAAATTTGCTTCTAACAATAATGCTTCAGCCTCTGTATAAGTCGTAATAATTTCCATAGAAACAGTTTGTTGAACCATTCTACGGATACGATCAGACAATCGAGACAGATGTGTATAAGAAATCACACGTTTTTTTAAATTTTTTGCTTTGCCAACATATAAAACCTCTCCAGCTTTGTTAATCATACGATATACCCCAGCATCTGAAGGCATTGTTTCTAATGCTTGTTTAATCGCAAACACACCTTCGACAGGTGTAAGAGATGAATTAGGCTTGTTATTCATATAAAAGCTCTTTGTTACATTTTCATTATAGTAAGGTTTAGCTTTGTTTTCTAACATTTATTTTAGTTCTCCACTGTTTCTGTGGATAACTATAGGGATGAATATTCAATATAGTGATCTAATGGGCAGTTTATCAAGCTCTATCATGTATTGCCTAAAAATTAATCATATTTGGTAACATATTGTTTTTAAAGTATTTTTATAAAAAATTGAAACGACCTTAATAATAAATAACTTGACATTATGCACACCTTTCCTAAAAAAATAAATTGATGAAAATAGTGGACAAAATTAAATAAATATCTAAAAAATTCTTTTAAAAAAGAATAAATTTCTTTATAACAACTTTATATTTTCCACCATATATCTTCTATTTACTCTATCATTGAAAATAAAATAATGCGTATTATTAGCTGGAACATTAACTCTTTAAGATTACGATTGCCTTTATTAAAAGAACTTATTGATTTGGCTAACCCTGATATTATTTGCTTACAGGAAACAAAAGTACCAGATAATTTATTTCCTCAAGAAGATATAAAAGCACTTGGATATCCATATATCGCCTATAAAGGAATGAAAAGTTACAATGGGGTCTGCATTTTATCTAAACATTCTTTTGAAATCAGTCCATCATCTAAAAACTGGTGTAATCAAGAGGATTGCCGTCATTTAGCTGTTGATTTTCATTTTGAAGGAAAATTGGTTACTTTACATAATTTTTATGTACCCGCTGGTGGAGATGAGCCTGACCCTTCTATTAATACTAAATTCGAACATAAACTGAATTTTCTAAAAGAAACTACGGATTGGTTTAAAAAAAATATAGAAGAAAATAGTATTCTAGTTGGTGATCTTAATATTGCTCCATTAGAGCATGACGTATGGAGCCACAAACAACTTCTAAAAGTCGTAAGTCATACCCCTATAGAGACGCAAAAACTTACAAGTTGGTTAAAAACAGGTTTCATAGATGCAATGCGTGAGATTGTTCCATCTACAGAAAAACTTTATACATGGTGGTCATACAGAAACAAAGATTGGGAGAAATCTAATAGAGGTCGTCGGTTGGATCATCTATGGATCACCCCTAGCTTGGCTCCATATTTACAAACGATTCAAATTTTTAAAGAAGTCAGAAACTGGGAAAAACCTTCAGATCATGTTCCTATTTTATTAGAATTAAAAGAAAATCTTTCTTCTTAGAATAATTTTAAGTGTTCAAGATTTTCTTTTAATATAAATCTACGAATCTTCTCTTTGTTCTACTGACAAGCTTAACCGATATCCCCCAGCCTCGGTGATTAACAAAGAGACATTTGTAGGATCTGGTTCAATTTTTTGACGTAAACGATAAATATGTGTTTCAAGGGTATGCGTTGTCACCGCAGAGTTATACCCCCATACCTCATTGAGCAAAACTTGACGTGGCACTGGTCTTGTGCCTGAACGATATAAAAATTTTAAAATTGCAGCTTCTTTTTCTGTTAATCGAATACGTCGATTAGTTTCATTTTCTTGCAACAACTTTGCTGATGGACGAAATACATAAGGGCCAATTGCAAAAACAGCATCTTCACTATTTTCAAAAATCCGCATTTGAGCTCTTAATCGTGCTAATAGTTCAGCAATACGAAATGGCTTTGAAACATAATCATTACCACCAGCATCTAAACCTCGAACAACATCATTTTCCTCGTCAGAACCCGTCAGCATAATAATAGGCGTTCTGCACCCTTCTTTACGAAGATAAGCACATAAATCACATCCATCACCATCAGGAAGCATAACGTCTAAAATAATTGCATCATAATGTTTGTCTGATTTTAAGATTTTTGTTTTTGCATCTTCAACAGTATTTGCACCAAAAACCTCAAATTCACCATCTAACTGTAACTGTTCAGATAGTGTTTCGATCAGTTTTGGGTCATCATCAACAACCAAAATTGGGTGTAATCCAGCCATCAAGCATCATCCTTCTGTTTAAAACACACCTGAAACAATTTAACCATTTCCTGAGGAATGGTTATAAAGCCATATCAGTCCTAATATTTAATCAATACTATATTTATTACTTATAATATCATAAAAAAAAAGTTATCATCAGAAAATATTTATTTTAATTAAATAAAAAACTCTAAAAAAGAAAAGACATATGGATATCCTAACGCTTATATCTTGCCTATTTTTACTGACAGCAATCAGCAGTGCAATTAATCATAAATTCCTTCATCTTCCTATGACTATTGGAATTATGATTATGGCTTTTATATTTTCGTTGATTTTATTTATCAGTGATTATTCAATCTCCTTTTTTTCAGGATACCATTTTGCCAAAGATATTTTATCTGATTTAGATTTTCCAAAACTTTTATTAAACGGTGCTTTGGCATTTTTGTTGTTCGCGGGAAGTTTACATATAAAACTTGCTGAGCTATGGAAAGCTAAATTTAACGTAGCCTCCTTGGCAATTTTAGGAACATTAATCTGCATTTTTACACTAGGAAGTGCTTTTTGGTTATTATTCTACCTAGCTCCTATTTCAATTCCTTTTATTTGGTGTTTAATCCTTGGATCAATCCTAGCTCCAACAGATCCTGTTGCAATTATTAATATGTTAGGTAGATTAGGTCTACCTGACCGATTGCAAGCAATCTTTGCGGGAGAAAGCTTGTTTAATGATGGTATTGCTTTATTGGCATTTTCAACATTAATCACCATCGCAACAACCGGTATTTATCCCAGTGCTGCTGGACTTTCGCTCGTCTTTATACAAGAAGTATTTGGTTCTGGTATCCTCGGAGCAATCACAGCTTTGATCATTATCTATATTATGAAGCGAATTAATCATGATGAGATTATGATTTTATTCTCTCTCGCTTTGGCAGCGGGCACGTTTGCTCTGGCTGGGCATTTACATATGTCTGGGCCGATCGCTGTTGTCGTTAGCGGATTATTAATGGGTGATTATCTTCAAAAGCGTCCTAACAAAGAGGACCATGATACAGTTACAGGGTTTTGGCATGTAATTGATGAAATTTTAAATACATCATTATTTTTGCTTATTGGTTTGGAAATTATGATTATTCCGTTTCACCCCCAAACACTGCTCATTAGCTTGTTATGTATCCCATTCTTGATTCTAAGTCGTTTCATTGCTATTGGAATCAGCGGTGCTGTCTTATTATATAAAGACAGTAACCGTAGAGGATTAATTTCAATCTTGACTTGGGGAGGATTAAGAGGAGGGATTTCATTGGCAATTGCCTTATCCCTTCCTGATGGAGAACTGAAAAGTGATATCCTTATTATAACTTATGTCTGTGTTATTTTCACAATAATTGTACAAGGACTCACTATGGAAAAAGTTATTAACTATTTTTACAAATTAAATAAAAAATAAATTATTCGGCTGCCTTTTCCTTTTGACGCTCTAAAACAGCACAGAAAAAACCATCAGTTTTATATTGTGCTGGCGTTAATTGGAAGCTTGGATTTTTGTAAAATTCATCAGGTAATAATTTCTCGGGTGTGTCTGGACATACCAATTTAAACTCTGGATGAGCTTTTAAAAAAAACTCTATTTGGTCTTGATTTTCTTTTTGCAAAAGTGAGCAAGTTGCATAAATTAAACGCCCGCCCTCTTTTACCATTTTAGAAGCAGAATCTAAAATATCAGCTTGCTTTGCAACGAGCTCTTCTAAATCAATCGCTTTGAATTTTAAACGCGCATCAGGATTGCGTCGCCATGTTCCTGTCCCACTGCACGGTGCATCAACAAGCACACGATCAAATGTCTTAACACGTCTTTTGATCCATTTTGCACCCTCGGCAAATAAATGTGTTTGAACATTAAAAACACCTGCACGACGAAAACGCTTTTCAGCAGCATTAATACGAACATTATGAACGTCAGAGGCAATAATCTGCCCTTTATTCTGCATCATCATGGCCATAGCAAGGGTTTTACCGCCTGCACCAGCACAAAAATCCAAAACACGCATTTGAGACGTCACCCCAGTCATTAATGCAATCAATTGACTACCTTCATCTTGAATTTCAATGATGCCATTTTTGAACAAATCAGTAGACGTAACAGATTGCCTTCCTTCAACTCGTAATCCCCAAGGAGACAAAGGCATTTTCTCAGAAGAAATTCCCTCTTGTTTTAACATCTCTTTGGCATTATTACGTTCTTCTTTTAAAATATTAACGCGCAAATCAAGAGAGGCTGGTTCAAGCAATGCCGAAAGTTCAGCATCAATACTCTCACCAAATTGTTGTTGGAACAATGGATAAACCCAATCTGGAATCTCGTAAAATACAGCTTTTGGCATCTCTTTGTAAAAAAGCTCTTGCCCTTCTAAGGATTGTAAAAACAATCCTTCATTTTGAGTCAAAGATAAAGGGGCATATCTTTCGCCAGAAAAAAGATTATTAACCTCTTTAAGAGTTTTACCAGATAGCATTAAAAAAGCAGCAACCATCATTCTTGGATTAATTTGGCTACCAATACGTTTTAACCACCATTGTAATTTACGATGATGACGCATGATTTCCCATATCTGAGCAGAAACATATCGACGATCCCCCCCGCCAATATAACGGCGTTGTCTGAAAAAACGATTAGCCGTCGCATCAGCTGGTGCGTGCCTTTGGTTTTGAATGGTTAATAGCAGTTCAATAACCGCAGATATTTGAGCGGAAGGTGTCATAATTCGATACTTATTTACTTTTAATTAATTGTGACGATAGTTCGGAGCTTCACGTGTGATCGTCACATCATGAACGTGGCTCTCTCTTAAACCAGCTCCAGTAATTTTACGGAACTGAACATTTTTCTTCATTGCATCAATGCTTGGATTTCCTGTATACCCCATGCCAGCTTTTAATCCACCAACAAGTTGATGAATAACAGCTTCGGCAGAGCCTTTGTAAGGAACTTGACCTTCAATACCCTCAGGAACAAGCTTATGGCTCTCTTTAATATCTTGTTGAAAATAACGATCAGCAGAGCCTCTAGCCATTGCACCAAGGCTACCCATACCACGATATGCTTTGTATGAACGCCCTTGATAGAGAAATACTTCACCAGGTGCTTCATCGGTTCCTGCCAATACAGAACCAACCATAACCACATCAGCCCCAGCACCAATTGCTTTGACAATATCGCCAGATGTACGAATACCACCATCAGCAATTAATGGAATATTTTCATTATGGCAAACTTCAGCAACTTCCATAACAGCAGTGAACTGAGGAACACCAACACCGGCAACCACACGTGTTGTACAAATCGAACCTGGTCCAATTCCAACTTTAACCGCATCAGCCCCAGCGTCAATTAATGCTTTCGCCCCTTCAGGTGTAGCAATATTTCCTGCTATAAGTTGGATATTTGAATGTTCTTTTTTTAATCTTTCAATTGATTTTAATACACCAGATGAATGTCCATGTGCTGTATCAACTACCAACACATCTACTCCAGCATCAATCAAAGCAATTCCTCGTTGATAGCCATCCTCGCCAACACCTGTTGCCGCAGCACAGCGTAAACGACCAAATTGATCTTTATTTGCCAAAGGATATACAACAGATTTCTCCATATCTTTGACGGTAATAATACCAACACAACGATCTTGGGTATCAACAACTAATAATTTTTCAATTCGATGTTGATGAAGCAACTTTTTAACAGCCTCTGGTTTTACACCTTCTTTGACTGTGATTAGGTTTTCTTTCGTCATCAACTCAGAAACAAGTTGATTTGGGTCTGTCGCAAAACGAACGTCTCTGTGGGTAACAATACCTACTAAGCGACTGGTATTACGTTCAATCACTGGCAAACCACTAATGTGATTTTGCTTCATTATTTCAATAGTTTGTGCTAGCGTATTATCAGGATGAACGGTAACTGGATCAACAACCATACCAGATTCAAAACGTTTTACTTGGCGCACTTGATTGGCCTGTTCTTCAATGGTCAAGTTTTTATGAATAACCCCAATACCACCATTTTGTGCCATTGCAATCGCCATAGCATATTCTGTTACAGTGTCCATAGCAGAGGAAATCAAGGGAATATTTAAAGGGATAGAACGTGTTAATAACGTTTTTACATCCGTTTGGCTGGGCAATACATCAGATTGCGCAGGAATAATTAATACATCATCGAAAGCCAGTGCTTCACGAATCTGTTTGAATTGAAAAGAAGAATTTGCCATCTTGCTGCCCTTTATAGAGATTAAATAACGATATAGAAAAGGGATAACCCGTATTTTTTGGGTTCCAACTATTGGCAATTCTTCATACACTTAAATGTGAAGTTTCACAAGAGTAAAAAGTTGTTTTAATTCTTTACGCTTCTTTTTCTTCTGACTTACCTTTAAATCCAATTGCAACAACATAAAGCTCTTTGGACTCTTTTCGGCTTGCTGGTGGTTTTGCGTGTTTAACCACTTTGAAATTTTGTTTTAACTTATCCAACATTCCTTTTTCAGATCCTCCTTGGAATACTTTGGCGATAAAAATCCCATGAGGGTTTAAAATATCCAAAGCGAATGCCAACGCATCTTCGGTTAAATCAATAATACGAATATGATCAGTTGCTGAATGCCCAGTTGTATTAGGTGCCATATCGGACATAACTAAGTCAGCCTTACCCCCCAACATGTCAATAAGAGTATCCATATTTGCAGGGTCTGTAAAATCACCCTGAATAATATCCGCGCCAGGAATAGGATCAACATGCAATAAATCGATCCCAACAACTTTTGTTGCTTTTCGAAATATTGCTACCTGAGACCATCCACCAGGGGCAGCACCCAGATCAATTACTTTTAATCCTGGGCGTAAGAATTTGAACTTTTCATCTAACTCAATAAGTTTAAATGCCGCCCTAGAGCGCCACCCTTGTTGTTGAGCTGCACGAACATATGGGTCATTCAACTGACGGGTTAACCATCTTTGTTGTGAGGTAGAACGTCCATGACTTTTCTTTAACTTTACTGTCAACCCAGCGGTTGCAAAACGCGAAGTTTTCTTCTTTGGCGAACTTCCATTCGCATTTTTATCATCCATAATAGATTACTTTATCAATTTAAAATTTAATTCTTTACAAAAGAATGAAGAATATCAAAATTATGCTTATTAGCTTTATTTAACTTATTATCCAACATTTTTGCAATAATACCATCACGTATACCGCGATCAGCAACAACAATATCTTCCACAGGCCACACTGTGTGAATAGCTTCGAAAATAGCACAACCAGGCAGTAAATAATGTAATTTACTATGATTAACCGTCGCATAGTCATAAATTTTATTAAATTTACTGACCAAGATATGACGAATCATATCTTTGACTTGTGTTGTTTCTAACATCAATCCATCAATTGCAGCCCTGCTATATTTAGGCTGTTTCAAAATCATACTAGCCAAAGCTGTAACGGTTCCACTCACCCCAATAAATTGCACTTGCTCACGTAAAATCTCTGCTCTGATTTGATGAACACGTTCAAATTCAGTAATTTTGCTGATAACAAAATCTACCATTTGATAATATTCATTTAGGGTTAAACGCTTAAACTGCTCCCTTAGCGTAATGACACCTACAGGAACGCTGCAACAGCCAATTAAAGTTTGTTTACGCCTCACAGGATCAATACGAACCCAAGCAACTTCGGTAGACCCCCCACCAATATCAAATAGTAACGTTTTAGTTCTATTGCGACGCAACACACGATCGTGTAAAAAAGTACTACATCCTGTAACAGCCAACTCTACTTCTTCTCTTGGGGAAATAACGCTAATATTTAATCCTGTTTCTTCTTGAACACGATTTAAAAAAAAGGGGGCATTACTTGCGCGTCTACATGCTTCTGTTGCCACAGCATATAAATTAAAAGATTTTCTTCGATGAATACGTGCAGCACAATGATGCAGGGCTTGCATCGTTCGGTCCATTGCAGCTTCGCTAAGCAAGCCTGTTTCATACAATCCCTCACCCAGACGAACAACACGATTATAATTATCTACAATCCGCACCCCCCTTTGACCTGAAGAAACAATCAAAAGGCGACAATTATTCGTTCCTAAATCTAATGCTGCGAACATGCCCCTCGTTCCAATCTTTTAAAGTAATCTTATAAGATAAACCTCTTGATTGACAATTTTAATGAATACAAAGCTTAGTAATAGCCATTTATTTCTTCTACACTATTTATGGAATATATGCCATAATATACTTGTTTTATATATAGTTTAATGATAGTCATTCAAGCGCAATTGATCTATTGGGAGATAGTTTAGCGGTAGAACTATCGGCTCTGACCCGATCAGCCCTGGTTCGAATCCAGGTCTCCCAGCCAAAATCCACATTAATTTCAAAAGGTGGTTTGTGAAATGCAGTGGAATACAACTAGTTTAAATTCTTCTTTAAAAATTAGTATAAATTCTAATATCCAAAAATATTCCTCTTCCATTGAAAATGAAGTACATACGATTTGGAATAATAAAAGAAAACAATACCCTAACCTCTTTAACGGAAGAGTTTTCAACATTGAGCAATTAAACACAGAAGCTATTACAGGTTATTGGACAGAATACAAATACGTCTTAGCTCAAACAGAAAAACCAGAATTATATCCTGATCTATCAATAAGATCCCTTGCTGTAATTGGTTTAATCAAATGCCCAGACGGTTTTATATTAGGAAAAAGAACTGTTAAATCAGTCTATTTGCCTGGATATTGGCAATCTCCACCCGCAGGTACTGTGGAATCTAGAGAAGGAAAAGATAACGTAGATCTGCATACTCAACTTTATGCCGAGGCCGAAGAAGAATTAGGGTTACATCAAAGTAATTTAATAAACCCAAGAATAATTTCTGCAACTGAGCATACTAATACTCATATTATAGATATTGGTATTTTACTTGAAACTAAATTATCATTTCAACAAATACAAACTATTTGGCAAGTAAATAATAACCCAGAATATGATGAAATTCTTTGTTGCTCACAATATTCCGAATTACCTGAAAACACTTTACCGACTACACAGTTTTTAATACAAAATTGGAGGTTTTAAGAAGTGACCCCAATACCAATTTGTTTAATATCATGAAAAGATAATTCTTTATTAGCATCGACTGCACGTTGCATCATAAAATCTGATGTAGACAAGAAAACTGGATCGCCATCAATATCATCAGCAATTGCACTGCGATTTGAATTGATAAAACGCTCAATAGTTAGCTTATCCCCTTGCACCCAACGTGCTTGAGAAAAAGAAATATTATCAAAAGTAATATCAACACCATATTCATGTTTTAGACGCGTTTGTAAAACATCTAGCTGCAATACCCCAACCACACCAACAATCGGTGCTGAACCATCTTGAGGTTTAAATAACTGCACCACGCCTTCTTCTGCTAATTCAGTTAACGCTTGTTTTAGCTTTTTAGCTTTCATGGCGTCCTTCAGATTTACACGACGTAATATTTCAGGTGCAAAATATGGAACACCTGTAAATTGCAAATCTTCACCTTCTGTTAATGTGTCGCCAATTCTAAGCGTTCCGTGATTAGGAATACCAACAACATCCCCTGCGAAGGCTTCTTCAGCCAACTGACGGTCTCTGGCAAAGAAAAATTGTGGTGTATGTAGTGCGAAAGTCTTGCCTGTGCGGGTATGTTTCAATTTCATACCTCTTTCGAGTCGACCTGAACAAATACGTGCAAAAGCAATACGGTCACGATGATTTGGATCCATATTCGCTTGAATTTTAAAGACTAAAGCCGTCATAGACGCTTCATTCGCTGCTACTTGACGTTCTTGGCTAGGTTGATTTCTGGGGCTGGGGCCAAACTCTGCTAATGCATCCAATAGATCAGCAACACCAAGCTCTTTAATCGCACTTCCGAAAAATACAGGTGTTAAAAAACCTGCATTAAAATCATCAAGATTAAACTCTGGCAAACCTACTTTAGCCAATTCAACTTCTTCTTGCATTTGAAGAATGCGCTCATCGTTATCCACGACCTCTTCTTTCAAACGCATTGAATCTTTACGCAGGTCATATGTCCCAAGGAATTTTGCAGCTCTGCCAACTGGCCAAGTCAATGGAGTGGTTTCTAAAGCCAATGCCGAAGCTACTTCATGCAATAAATCAAATGGGTCTTGTGATTCTCTATCCATTTTATTAATAAAGGTCACAATCGGTATATCCCTGAGGCGGCAAATTTCAAATAACTTACGCGTTCTGGCCTCAATCCCTTTGGCGGCATCAATAACCATCACAGCAGCATCAACCGCTGTCAGGGTTCGATATGTATCTTCAGAGAAGTCTTCATGACCTGGGGTATCAAGCAAATTAAAAATACACCCACCATATTCAAATGTCATAACCGAGGTTACTACCGAAATACCACGGTCTTTTTCAATATTCATCCAGTCAGAACGCGTGCGACGTTGTTCACGTTTCGCACGCACACTTCCGGCCATCTGAATAGCCCCACCTGCATGCAAAATACGCTCTGTCAATGTCGTCTTACCCGCATCAGGATGGGAAATAATCGCAAATGTGCGTCGACGGGAAATTTCTTTTTCCAATGATTGAACAGAATTTGACATAACAAGCACTCAAAATAGTGGGGTTTAAACACACAAAAGCCGAGCGTATATATACCGCTCGGCGACCTTGCAATAACAGCAAAGAACAATTAACGAGAATAGAACTCGATCACTAGATTTGGTTCCATTGTCACAGGATATGGAACATCGTTTAATTTAGGCGAACGGACAAAGCTGCCTTTCATTTGACGATGATCAACTTGCAAATATTCAGGTGTATCACGCTCTTTGCTTTGAACAGCATCAAGAACGATCGCAAGTTGTTTTGATTTTTCTTTAACTTCGACAACATCGTTATCTTTTAAAGAATATGAAGGAATATTAACTTTTTTACCGTTAACCAAGATATGTCCATGGTTAATAAATTGACGTGCAGCGAATGGTGTTGCTGCGAATTTAAGACGGTAAACAACTGCGTCTAGGCGGCGTTCCAAAATATTGATCAAATTTTCTGAAGTATCCCCTTTACGGCGAGATGCTTCATCATAATAACGACGGAATTGTTTTTCGCTGATGTTACCATAGTAACCTTTCAGCTTTTGTTTTGCCATTAATTGAACACTAAAGTCAGATGGCTTTGAACGACGGCGTTGACCATGTTGACCTGGACCGTATTCACGTTTGTTAATAGGTGACTTTGCACGTCCCCATAAATTAACGCCTAAACGACGATTAATTTTATACTTACTTTGTAAACGTTTACTCATAACGATTAAGACTTTCTTATACATCTAATATTGCAGAGGCAAACAATATTAACATTTTTTTGTACTGGTAGTTCCTTATCTAAGGACGGGTTCGATGATTTTATATACCAAGTTAACCTCTACACACCTTGGTAAAAACTACAAACCACTTTCCCAGCAATGAAAGCTATATACGAAGATTACTTCAAAAAGTCAAACAGTTAATAATAAAAACGAATTTGTATCATCATTGTAATATATTTTTGTTGATCATTGAACAATACAGAATATTACTAAAAAACCAAACATTATTAATACTATATTAATAATGTTTATTAAAAGTTAATAAACATTAAATATATAAATGTATTTAATAATATAAACAATAAAAAAAATACTTCTTTATATTGAAATACAATTTATTGTTATTAAGTGCATTATATAGACATTAATTAAATATTTAATTCACAGGATTATACGATGGCATCAACGAGTAATGTAAGTAACGGAAACGTCTACAACACAACGGTGAATGATGGTGACATCCTTGAAATCGATAAGAATTCAGTAATTTATACCGATGAAATGTTGACAGAGAGTTATTTCAATGCAGGTAATCGTCGCACCTTAAATGATCCTGAAAATAATGTCATGCTATTTTCTCAACAAAATGTTGGGAAAAACTGGGGTAAAAATAGTTGTGCGTCTCAAGTTACAGACTGTAACTTGGTTGAGCCACTATTTAATCAAATTATAAATAGAGCTCAAACACTAGGATTGAAAAAAAGAATGAATGCACTTGTATTGGACAAAGATCCGCAATTATGTATCCAAACTGAAAGCGGAAAGATCATTTATTCTCACGCGCAAAATAAAGATCGTTTTCTCTTTGCTGTCCCCAATGATATCGAAAACATTCACTTAATTTCTAATGTTGGTCGCCCAAATGATACGATTGGTGGTCAATATGTAGACGACAAAAGATCTTTAGGAGTATTAATCGGTAATATTACTTTGTTAAGCCAGAATAATATGAAAGCAATTGATGCACATTTAAGTCAAACTAACTTAAAAGGTTGGCATGGTATTGAAAGTAACCTATATCGCTGGACAGATGGGAATGCTTATTTACCATTAGGAACAGAATATAATAATGCTGATGATCCACGTGTTAATATTTTAGTTGTCCATGTTGTAGCAGGTGGCCCATGTGTATCGTTGGATGAAGAATTAAAACAAATAGCATAATTAATATTAATTTCTTGATTTTTATATTATTAATTTATTTAAATGCATCACATTTACCAAAATTGTGATGCATTTTTTTATAAATTACCTTGTGAATTCGCAACTCTTCTTTGCTTTAATCAAAAGATAGATGTTTTTATTTTTAATATTATAACTTGGAAAATATTGGCAAAACGAATAGCATCAATAACAATTGATATTATATATTAGGAGTTTATTGATGGACGAATTATTTGCACAGAAGTGGAAATGGTTTATTGGTTTGGGTATTATTACACTTGTTTTAGGATGCTTGGCACTTCTCGATACCGTTCTCGTAACAATTGCTGTTGTTATTGCTTTGGGGGTTGTATTGATCCTTACTGGCATTGCACAGATATTTCATGCTTGTTACGTTAAAGGTTGGAAGGGGTTTATCTTTTCCGCTCTTGCAGGGATTGTCTATTTAGTTGGTGGGATCTTACTTGTCAAAGGACCTGTATTAGGATCTCTTGTCCTTACAACATTTCTTGCTATTTGCTTTTGTTTTGGCGGTATCATGCGAATTATGATTGCATTAAACCATAAATCAACAGGCGGCTGGGGATTTTTAATGTTTAGTGGTATTATGGGTATTATCGTAGGGGTTATGCTCTTTATTCAACCACTCAGTGGATTATGGTTTATTGGTTTTATGATTGCTTTTGATCTTATCTTTGTTGGTGCTGGTTGGATACAACTGGGTCTTAATTTAAAAAACAAGATCAAATAAATAATAGCAATAATTAAAGGTTGTCTTTCTTAGGTCCTCTTACCAATTCAGAGACAATCCCGTGTAAGGTTCGTAATTCTTGGTCAGTCACCTCTCCTCTTTGAAAGAAGTGACGAAGATTACGAACCATTCCCGAGCGTTTTTGTTCATTACGTAAAAAACCACAATGATCAAGCTCCTTAACCAAATGATCCATAAAATTTTCCAGCTCACCTTTGTTGGCAATATGAGTACCGTTTGTTTGTAATTGACGCTGCGGTGTTTGCTCTGTGGCCATCCACCATTCATAAGCCATAATCATCACAGCTTGAGCAAGATTCAAAGACATAAATCTTGGATCTAGTGGGTATCTGATCCAGTAATCTGTATGGGCAAAATCATCATTTTCCAATCCAGTCCGTTCTGGACCGAAAAGGATCCCTACTTTTAAATCACGATTTGTCATTTCACGCATTTCCAGCGCACCACCTCGTGCAGTAAGCAACGGCTTGATAATATGTCGTGGTCGTGGACAGGTTGCAAATACATGTTGAAGATCAGCAACCGCGTCTTCCACTGTTTTGAAAACCTGAGCATTATCTAATAAGCGATCTGCACCAGACGATGCTCGCCACGCTATTTGTTGTGGCCAACCGTCACGCGGTGCAACCAGCCTGAGGTGAAATAACCCACCATTTGCCATAGCTCGGGCAACGGTTCCAATATTTTCTGCAAGCTGTGGTCTTACTAAAATTACGACAGGTGTATTACCTATTGGCTCTAAATCTGCGCCACCATCCTTGCCCGTCATCTTATACTTGCCTCCAAGTTGTGCCTTGAGGGCTGTCTTCAAGAATAATACCTTGGGCTTTTAGATCATCACGAATTTGATCTGCTTTGGCAAAGTCTCTGGCTTTTTTCGCAGCATTGCGTTGTTCAATTAAAACCTCTACCTCTTGTGCTTTATCTGTATTTTGGAACCATTTTGACGGTAAACTATTAAACAGCCCTAGTTGTTTGCCTGCTTCTTTTAATTGTAATGCTGCTTGTTTATCCCCTTTTAGCGCCTGATCTGCTAATTGATGCATGATCATTAATCCTTTTGGAGTATTTAAATCATCCAACATTGCTTCAACAAAAGTTTCTGGTAAGTTAACTTTTTGTTCTAACTCTGATTCAAAAGTAGACAAAGCACGATAAAAACGATCCATAATTTGCTTTGCTTCTTTTAATCCAGCTTGAGAAAAATTCAAAACAGAACGGTAATGCGCTTGAAGTAACGCAAAACGAATAGCTTCTGGATTATGTTGCTCTAATATTTCACGAATAGTGAAGAAATTACCTAAAGATTTAGACATTTTTTCACCATCCACCAATAGCATCGCATTATGAACCCAGATATTCGCAAATTTGCTTTCTGGAAAACAACATAAGCTTTGCGCACATTCGTTTTCATGGTGTGGAAACAGTAAATCATGTCCACCACCATGAATATCGAAATTTTCCCCAAGGTAACGATAAGACATAGCAGAACATTCAATATGCCATCCAGGGCGGCCTTTTCCCCAAGGACTGTCCCATCCTGGTTCATCTTCAGTCGAAGGTTTCCACAAGACAAAATCCCCTGGGTTCTTTTTGTAAGTTGCAACCTCTACCCTCGCCCCTGCAATCAGCTCTTCTGGATTCCTACCTGATAAATGACCATAGTCTTTAAAAGAAGGAACAGAAAACAAAACATGCCCCTCAGCAGCATAAGCATGACCATTCTCAATAAGTTGCACGATCATTTTTTGAATATCATCAATATGCTCGGTAGCACGTGGCTCAACATCAGGAGGTAAAATATACATTGATTGCATGTCTTGATGAAAATCTTTGGTAGTTCTGATTGTCAAAGACTGTATGGATTCATTATTTAATTTTGCGCGAGCATTGATTTTATCATCAACATCTGTGATATTACGAACATATGTGACTTTGGGATATAATGATCTGAGCGTCCTTACCAAAATATCAGCGGTAAGCATTGCTCGTAAATTACCAATATGCAAAAAATCATATACCGTAGGTCCACAAAAATAGAGACGAACATGCAAACGATCCAAAGCAACAAAAGGAACAACCTTATGTTGACGACTGTCATATAACGATAAATTCAATTTGCTCATTTCTTTTTTTCTTTACTATCTCTATTTTTAAAGTTGCCTACAATGTTTTTTATTTTCTTAAGAAAAAAATACAAGTCTTTTTTTTCGCTATACCATAGATACCTAAATGCAAAATAATACACAAAATTTTTTTAAAAGTGAACTTTACGCAATTGCTTATATTGCTGTTCCTATTGCTTTTTCACAACTCTTTCAAATGGCAATGGGCGTTACCGATACAGTCCTGTTGGGTCATGTTGACAAGGAAACTTTGGCAATTGGTGGATTAACAACCAATATTTTCTTTTCTATTTGTATTATTTTTCAATCTGCTATCAGTTCGGCTGCTATTTTAATTGCTCAAAATATTGGCGCAAAAGCTATTCATAATGTCTCAAAAATATATTGGACCACTTATATTTTTGGTATTCTTTTATCTTTACCTTGTTTATATATTTTATACCATTCCAGCACTATTCTGCAATGGAATGGTGAACATGATCGCAATATATTAGATAAATCACAGCATTTCATGCATATTTTGCTGTGGGGTGTTATTCCAGTCATTGCAGGAACGGGCCTTATTAGGGTTATCTTACCTGCAATAAACGCATCTAAGCTTTTACTACAAATTACTCCTATTACTGCAATTATTAATGGGTTGTTAAATGCTGCCTTTATTTATGGATTATGGGGCGCCCCTAAAATGGGCCTTTATGGTTCGGCATTAGGAACCACTCTGGCTTTATGGCTTTCAACGTTTCTTTTAATTGGGGTGGCGCATCTTAAAAAAGATTTAAAGCAATATTTATATCCTTTTGCAATTGACCTAGCGTTGCTCAAACCCTTACTTAAATTGGGGTTACCGATTTGTATAAGTGCTGCTGCTGAGATATTACTTTTCCTCTTTGCTAATTTCAATGCAACTAAACTTGGAACAGAATCTTTGGCAGCGCATCAAATTGCCATCAGTTTTGCAACTTTTGCGTTTATGATTCCCTTGGCAATTTCACAAGCCGCAAATGTTCGGGTCAGCTATTGGATTGGGGCACAAAAGCCTTATCGCGCCCGCAAAAGTGGATTTTTAACAATTGGTCTCAGCGCGTTAATTATGAGTTTTGTTTGTATATTTATTTTCAGCTTTCCTTACCTGGTCGTCCGCCTAGCTTTGGATACTACTTCTCCAGATAATGCGAATACAGCAGCCATTGCTGTCGCCATTATTCAGGTCGTTGGTTTATTCCAAATCGTTGACGGGATACAAACTGTAGCGATGGGTGCTTTACGAGGGTTAAAAGACACCACTATTCCTATGATCTTGGCACTGATTAGTTTTTGGGGTGTTGGATATACGTTAAGTGTATGGTTTGCTTTTGGTTGGCAATGGAATGCCCCTGGCCTTTGGGCTGGAATGGGCGTAGGATTAGGAATTCTAGCACTTTTATCAACCACACGCTTTTATTTACTTACACGTGATCCTAAAAAAATGCTGCAACGCGCTTTACGTTGATGATGCACGAATGTGCTACACTAGTTCCTCATCTAATTTAAATGAAAACCTATTATGCTTTGAAATAATAGGTTTACAGCATTTGTAATTTCTGCATTGAGTACGAATTACAATCCTGTCCCCGTTTATTTTTATGATGCTTCATCACTGGTTAGCAAGTAAAATAAAAATACTTTCTTAATCTGGGTGTATGCATATTTGTTTTTTTATTCATTATATTCAGTATCGTAATAGCTCTGCCAATCACATCGATTATGATTGCTGTCGATAAAATACATAAATAATTACAATTTCGATTTAAATTGTAAACTAAGTATTGAATCAGCTTTACATAAAAAAACCTCACATAAAGTGAGGTTTCAAAAAACTATATACAAAGATAATCAATTCTAGAATTTAAAGGATACAGAAACTGATCCATAATTAAAAAGTCCGCTTTTTTGGCCTTTAAATTCTTGTGTTTGCCATGTTTGGGTATATGCAATTTTATACCCTTTAACGATTACAGCAGCACCAGCAAGAATCTCACCCACATCCCATTTTTTTGAAACATGTTGTGAATTCGAATGTGTTGGATCACCTTGCAATGTTGCGTTATAAGCCACAGCCTGACCATCAACTCCACCAAACACATACCAGTTTACAAAATTTGTTCCAACATAAGCATCTGTGCCGTCATTACCTGAACCAATTCGAGAAGGTCCAAAATCACTATCCAACCCTTGACCAAATCTGACGATGCCACCTAGTTGTGCAAAAGTTTTATAGTTACCTGCGGCTCCATTTGCAGAGGGAAGAACATCAAAATCTACACCACCTAATTGTGCAAATTTATAACGCCATGTACGTCCCATTTGCACTTGAAAAACTGGCATATTTTTCAACTGATTATGCCAACCTTTATTTTTATGATCTCCAATAATACTATGGAATCCATTTTGAACTTGACGTCCCAAAGCACCAGGACCCATCAAACCTGCCTGAAAGCCAAAAACACTACGCGTATTATCAGTATCACTAATTAAATTAACAGTGGTTAGTAATACCCCTGCATAAGGACGATCATGAGGCAATCTGACAGAAGCTTTGGTATCACGTGGGGTGAACATCATTTGTTGCAACCCCCAATGAATACGTTGCATACCATTACCAAGTAAAAATGTATTAACATCTGCAATCGGTTTAGGAAGTTTATCAGTTGGAGAAGTCCAGCCAATTTTTAAACCATTTGTATAATATTGGTCAGAAGTACCATTTAAAGTAGATGCAGCGTCATTTTCCCATTGTAAGGTTAACGTATCGTATGGATCTTGTTTAGGTGTAGCATGCGCCACAGAAGATGAGATAACAGCAGCGGAAACAAGAGCTGATGTAAATAAAAACTTAGAGATAGAGGCGCGTTTCTGATGACCCATAATATAACCTTACAATCTATGAAAGAGAAAATGGAGAGTATTCTGTTCATTATCTACGTCTTTTACTTTTCAAAGAAAAGCTGTTTATGCGCCTATCAGTCTAGATTGAATTATTTAATCAAAAATAGAAACAAATTTGCAACGCTTGTTATTGTTGTTATTTTATAATATTTGTATTTAACTATTTTTATCCCACAAAGCTTCAGGAATATTTTTTTCTATAAATTTTTTATGCTGTTCAAGCTCTTGCTCTGTTGGTTTTACAAAAATCGGCATATGGTCTTGTAATTTTTGATAGGTTTTCCCAGTTTTTTCAGATCCTTGACTTGCAAACCCTAACCCTCTTTGTCTACCCCCTGTTAATTGAATATAGACTTCGGAAAGCAATTTGCAGTCAAGTAACGCGTTATGGGTTGTTCGTGCAGATAGATCAATAGAAAAACGTCGGCATAGTGCATCCAAACTATTGGGGGAAAGAGGATATTTGGCTCTGGCAAGCTTTAACGTATCCACCATACGATCTAAAGAAATCTCAGAACGTTTAATACGGCTGAGCTCTGCATTCACAAATTTAAAATCAAACGGGGCATTATGTGCAACCAAAGGATCATCTTGAATAAATTCTAAGAAATCATCAGCAATTTCTTTAAATTTCGGTTTTCCTTTTAAATCTTCGATTGTCATTCCATGAACACGTGTTGCCTCAATCGGAATATCACGTTCGGGATTAATTAAAGCATGATAATAATTATCCGTTGGTAAATCATTAATCAACTCGATTGCAGCAATTTCAATAATTCGATCGCCTTTAAGAGGGTCAACCCCCGTTGTTTCCGTATCGAATAAAACTGAACGTTGATTCATAGTTGATCCATCTGCATTAACCGGATAATTTTCTTAACTTGAAAAAATGTATGAGCTTTGGATAATCCAGTTTTCACAAGAATATCAGCCATCTTACATTTTATTCGATTGGGCATCTGACTGTCAATAAAAGCACGAGCTTGCTCCCACGTAATCGTATTTCTTTTTAAAATTCTATTTTTTTGTACATCAACAGGTGCGGTAACAACTAAAGTTTTAGTACAGAGCAAATTAATTTTTTTCTCGAATAACAAAGGTACATCAAGAACACACCAACTTAGTCCCCTTGCCTGTGCATGACGAATAAATCGATCCCGTTCTTGGGCTACTAAGGGTAAAATAATTTGTTCTATTTTTTTTAAATTACTACGGTCTTCAACTATTATGCGACGCAAATAATTCCTATCTAAGGCATTATTTTTAACTGAACCAGGAAAAGTCTTTTCAATTAATTTAAGTCCTTTACCATTTGGACCTTGTAATTGATGTACAACTTGATCTGCATCAAAAACTGGAAAACCATAACGATGGAACAGCTCACATACTGTACTTTTCCCCATTCCCATACTGCCTGTAACACCCAAAATTTTCATAGAACTATTATTTCTTTAAACTATTTGCTACAAATTCGGTCAGTTCACTGTCAACCTTTGGATCAACCCCAAACCATTGAGTAAAACCCAACCTTGCTTGATGAAGCAACATTCCAAGACCCTCAACAGTTTTCAACCCTTTTAGTTGCGCTGCTGCTAGCAAAGGAGTTACTCTAGGAACATAAACTATATCTGTTACTATCAGATCGGGCGAGGCATTTTTTAGATCAAACTGGAAATCTTCTTTTCCTTCCATACCTAAAGAGGTCGTATTGACCAAGACATCAAACTTATCTAGCTCTTGATTCCAAGATTGCCATTCAAGTATATCTCCCTCCCCAAGGTCCTGAACTAATTGTTCTGCTCGTTTTAGAGTTCTATTCGTAATAGTTACCTGCGCACTATCTCGTTGCAAACAATAAGCGACCGAGCGTGCTGCTCCACCTGCGCCTAATACAAGTATCTTTTTACCTGATACATTTACTCCAGAATCATTTAACGAAGCAACAAACCCTGCACCATCCGTGGACGTACCGTGGATTTTACCATCTTGTGTAAACCATAAAGTATTTACAGATCCCATTTTTTTTGCTGTTTCATCAACATAATCACAGCATTGATAAGCAGCCTCTTTATGTGGAATAGTTACATTACATCCTTTAAATCCCGCAGCCATCATTCCTTTAATTACTGATTTAAAATCCTCTGATTTGACCGCTAGAGGAATATAGGCACCATCAATCTGGTAGCGCTGTAACCAAAAATTATGCAATAAAGGAGAGCGGGAATGTTCAATCGGCCATCCTAATACTGCTGCTATCTTTGCTTTACCAGTTATTAACTGCATATGCTCTATACTCCTGTAATGCCAAAGGTAACAAAAGAGAAAGACGATCAGCCCATTCTTGTTGTTGATCAGCAGTTGTAATTAAATCTTGTCGAATTTCCAACTCTAAATATGGTAGCTTTTTTTGATAAGCATGGGTTGGAACAGTATAATCGTTTTTAGGTGATAAGGCATAAGGTTGATTATCGCCTATGGGATAAGCATAATATTCTTCTAATATTTTTTTAAAAACCATAGAAAATTGATTATCTTGGCCGTGCAAAATTCCTGCATGCCATGGCCTTTTGAAACCATCTTTCATTTCTGGGGTAAAACTATGCAAAGATATAAAAACGGTCTCAATATTAGTCCTCAACCGCTCATCAATTAATTGAGAAATCGTTTGATGGTAAGGTTGATATATTTCGGTGATTCTTGCTTGTTTTTGCTCTAAAGTCAAATTGAGATTTCCTATAATCTCGACACAATCACTAACTTCAGGAATTAAGGTTGAGTTATTTAACCCACGATTGCAATCAATCACTAATCGAGAATAAGTTTGTGCAACAAAAGTGGTATCTATCAGAACCGCTATAGCCTCACCAACTTTTTGAATGCCTATATCCCATGCAATATGCTGACAAAGATCTGACTGTTGTAATCCCAAAGTTTTAAGTTGCGAGGGAATCAGACAACCAGCATGATCGCAAACCATAAAAAACGGAGATAAAGATTCCTTATTTATAACAGAAACAGGATGTGGATCATGAGTATCAAGCAACATTAATTTATCCTTTAATATTTTGTATGAATCTGATTTTAAATACTAAAATTATTTTTTTTAAAAATACTAAAATACTGTGAATCCATACAAATAATATGATCACTAATATTCAAATCAAAAAGACGGCCAGAACTTTGTAATGTTAGTGCAAATTTTGCCTCACCTTGACGCATTGCAGATGTGAATGCAGTATCAGAAACATAATAAACTGTAATTAAATTCATTGCATATAAATTTAAAGCTTTTTGAATAATATGTGAAATTGTCTCAACCCCTTGATATATAATATATTCGTCACAAATTAATCTTTGCTGATTATTTAAAAATAATAATCGTAATACTTTTTTGTTATGCAATTCGTTTTTTAATTTATACTCATTCAAATAAACAATCACATCTTTCCAACGCCTTAAATAAGGACGATTAAAAAAATCAGGAGCAACAAGACGTTCTATGACCTGTTTTAAAAATCCTATAATCTCAATAAATTCTTGTGAAAGATTTGCTTTTTGTAACTGATCCTCTTCGGCACAAACAACCCCATTCAAAGAACCAAAATGATTAATCAAATGTTTTGCTAAAGGTTTAGTATCTCTTCTAGGAATAACAAGATATAGTAACATTTCTAAAAGTTCGTAATCCTCAAAAGCTTGGCCTCCTTTTTGCAACATTTTGAAACGCATCCGACCACGATGACCAACACCATTGAGATTTGCAAATTGTTTGCTTCTTTGTGAAACTGGCGGTAAAAAAGAATTATCCATCTTATCATCTTACTTTATTTCGATTTACAATAACCGATCAAAGCTACTTAAAAATATGACCGAGTATTTAAACCAGCTAAATAACGCACAACGCGAAGCCGTAGAAGCAACAGAAGGGCCTGTACTGGTCCTTGCAGGTGCAGGTACAGGAAAAACTAAAGTACTAACGACACGCTTTGCTCATATTTTACTGAGCGGAAAAGCTTACCCTAATCAAATTTTGGCTGTTACCTTTACGAACAAAGCTTCGAAAGAAATGAGTGAACGGATCGCTCACCTCATTCAACAGCCTATAGAAGGATTATGGCTAGGCAGTTTTCATAAGATATGTGCAAAAATGCTCAGAGTAAATGCTCAACTTGTTGGACTAAGTTCAAATTTCACCATTTTAGATACAGATGATCAACTTCGACTTATAAAACAAATTATTCCTAATTATCTTATTGATATAAAAACAACCCCTCCTCAACTGATACTGGGAATTATCCAATCTTGGAAAGACAAAGGTTTTTCTTATGGAAATCTTGCTCCAAGTGAGAAAAACACCTCTGAAAAAGTAATTATTCAAGAAATTTATCATGCCTATCAAATCAGATTACAACAATTAAATGCTTGTGACTTTGGCGACTTAATGTTGCACATGATGAATATTTTTAACCAATATCCAGAAATATTACAAAAATATCAACGCTATTTCCGTTACATACTCGTTGATGAATATCAAGATACTAATACAATCCAGTATTTATGGCTTCGTCTTCTAGCACAAAGATCGGGTGAAGTTGCAAATATTTGTTGTGTGGGTGATGATGATCAATCTATTTACTCTTGGCGCGGGGCAGAAATTGCCAATATTTTACGATTCGAAAAAGATTTCCCTGAAGCCAAAATTATTCGGTTAGAAGAAAACTATCGCTCAACGCAAAATATATTAGGTGCTGCCTCTGAACTTATTGATCATAACAGCGAACGCCTTGGTAAAACCTTGCAAGCCGCCAATAAAGAATTACAAAACGAAAAAGTGCAGATTGCTTCGGTCTGGGATTCTGATGAAGAATCACGATTAATCTGTGATCAAATTATACATTTACAAAAAGATGGTTATCGCTATGGCGATATGGCGATTTTAATGAGAACAGGCTCTCAGACACGTCCTTTTGAAGAGCGCATGATTACACTGGGATTACCATATAAAATTATTGGCGGCTTACGATTTTATGAACGTGCAGAGATCAGAGATGCCATTGCTTATATGCGTATTGTTGCACAACCCAATGATAATCTGGCCTTGGAAAGAATTATCAATGTACCTCGAAGAGGTGTCGGCAGTGTTGCCTTACAAAAAATACACATGGCGGCAAGAGAACTGGATATACCTTTATTACAAGCTGTGGATCATCTACTCATTAATAATATGCTTAAAGGTAAAATTTTTACCGAACTTACACAATTAATGAATTTACTGGATCAAACTCGCAAGAAAATTGAAACAGAAGGCCATATCAGCGCCATTGACTATTTATTAAATGCTTGTGGCTATATTGATATGTGGAAACAAGATAAATCTATAGAGGCTGCTGGAAGGTTAGAAAATATCAAAGAGTTATTCCAAGCTACGGCTGAATTTCCTTCATTAATAGAGTTCCTTGAACATATTTCCTTAATCATGGATAATGATGATTTATCAGGGGATGATAAAATTAATCTCATGACCCTTCATGCTGCCAAGGGATTAGAATTTAATATCGTATTCTTACCAGGATGGGAGGAAGGTCTTTTCCCTTCTCAAAGGACAATGGATGAAAGTGGAAATACCGGGTTAGAAGAAGAACGTCGCTTGGCTTATGTTGGTATTACCCGAGCCAAACAACGCTTATTTATCTCTCATGCAGCCAATCGACAAATATATGGACAGTGGCAGTCTTCTCTACCCAGTCGTTTTATTGATGAGGTTTCTGACAAATATACCAAGAAAACATCTTATATTAAGCAAAGCCAGCAACGCTCTTTTCGCAAAAATACGTTTTCAGATAGTTATTCCTCTCCTAAATTTTCTTCACCGCAATCACAAGGAGCTTCTTACTCACCATCAAAACGCACCTACTCTGCCCCTCAAAGTAAAAATATTCCTGCAGGCAGCCGTGTCTTTCACCAAAAATTTGGACATGGAACTGTTCTCAGCACTGAGAATAATAAACTTGAAGTTGATTTTGATAAATCAGATATTAAACACGTAATTGACAGCTTTGTAACCTTAGAATCATGACATTAAAAACAAAAAGACACGCAACCGCCCTTGAAACCATTTCCGTAGTTGTTCCCGAAGAACATGTGGAAATCTTTGAAAATGCACTAGGAACCATATGCCCAACGGTGGGTATATTCGAAGAAGATTCTGACAAAAATATTTGGCGTTTAGAAGGCATTAAGGATGTTGGCTATGGCGAAGAAGAACTGGCCAATGCCTTAACATTGGCAAATAGTATCTCGGGCATATCCCCTGAATTACACAGAAAAGCAACCGAAAGTGATGGATGGCTTGCCAGAACCTATGAGGCTTTTCCTGAGCAAGTCATTGGTAAACGCTTTATCATTCGCGGCACTCATCTTGATGATACGCCTACACCTTCACATCTTGTATTAACATTAGATGCTGGGGTTGCTTTTGGTTCAGGCGAACATGGGTCAACTCGAGGGTGTTTAATTGCATTGGAAAAAATTGCACATAGCAAACCCAAACGTATTCTAGATTTAGGCTGTGGCTCTGGAATTTTGGCTATGGGTGCTGGGGCATTATTAAACAAAAAAGTCTTGGCGGTGGATATCGAACCTTGGTCAGTCAGAGCAGCTAAACAGAATGTTATTCGTAATGGATTAAGAAATCTGGTTATATGTGAGCATGGAAACGGATGGTTATCGCCTTCTATTCGTAAAAAAGCACCTTTTGATTTGGTTTTTGCTAATATTTTAGCCCGCCCTTTGTGTAAAATGGCCAAAGACCTTGCTAAAAACCTTGCACCTGGTGGTAAAGTAATTTTATCTGGATTACTGGCAACACAAATTCCGATGGTATTGATTGCACATCAACGCCAAGGACTAAAACTACAAGAAAAAATTATTCAAGGCAGCTGGGCTGCATTAATTTTATACAAACCGACAACATCATGATTAATATTCGCCACGCCATTCATTCTGATCTACGTGATATTTTAGAAATTACCAATAATGAAATTATTAATGGTACTGCTTTTTGGATGACCATCCCCAGAACTTATCAAGAGCAAGTTCAGTGGTTTGAAGCTCGTGAAAAAGCAAACTATCCTGTCCTAGTAGCTGTTGATGAAACTCAAAAAGTATTAGGGTTTGCCTCTTATGGTTCATTTAGACCTTATGACGGTTATAAACATACGGTTGAACATTCTGTTTATATCTCTCCCAAAGCTCAGGGCAAGGGTGTTGGTAAAGCTTTGTTAAAAAACCTCATCTCTTATGCACAAAATCATCATGTCCATACAATGATTGCGGCCATTACAGAGGGTAATACTGCTTCTATTCGCTTACATGAATGGTTTAATTTTAAACATGGTGGCGTTCTACCTCAAACAGGTGTTAAATTCGATCAATGGTTAAATCTACTTTTTATGTATAAAATTTTAAAAGCTGATCTTTAATTTCTTTAGGAAAACACTGAATTCATGACACCAATACAAAAGCTTACGCAACTCCGCTCTATTCTAAAACAACAAAACCTAGATGGGTTTATCATTCAACGCGGAGATGAGTTTTTAAATGAATATGTTGCGCCATATGCCGAGCGCTTGTCATGGTTAACTGGCTTTACAGGAAGTGCTGGCATCGCAGTTATTCTTGAAAACAAAGCAGCAGTATTTTCCGATGGCCGTTATATTTTACAAATGCAACAAGAGCTGGATGAAACTTGTTGGGAAAATTTTCATATCTCTATGCACCGTCCCAGTCAATGGATTGCAGAGCAAAACGCAAATATAACTCGTGTGGGATATGACCCTAAATTAATGAGTGAAAGAGATTTAAAAGCCTTTGAGCACTCTTTAATCACCATGGTTCCTATACCTCAAAATTTAATTGATGCTATTTGGATTGATCAACCAACCCCTCCGAATAAACCGATTACTCCTCATGAAGAGCGTTTTTCAGGACAAGATCATCAAGAAAAGATTAATAATTTACAACAAGAGCTTATTAAAAACCAACAAAATGCTTTTATTCTTTGCGACCCAGCTTCTATCTGTTGGCTGTTAAATATCAGAGGAAGTGATGTTCCCTATACGCCTATTCCTTTGGTTTTTGCAATTATTCAACAAGATCATGTTTTTTTATACGCAGAACCTTCTCAATACACAGAGGGTTTATCCGAGTTTCTCGGTGACAATATTCTTTTAAAATCTCATAAAGAATTGGAAAATGATCTTGCTGGCTTTAGTAACAAAGCCATAGCATTAGACCCCATCCAAACGCCAGTTTGGTTTATACAAACCCTAGAACAATATAACGTCACTATTAATAAACGTAACAATCCTTGTATTGCCCTTAAAGCTTGTAAAAATAAAACAGAACAAGATGGCGCACGACAAGCCCATATTCGAGATGGGGTAGCAATGTGTCGATTTTTATATTGGTTAGAAAAATACGGTATTGGTCAAAGTGAAGTTGAGGTTGCAAGTAAACTTAATGCTTTCCGCCAAGAGTCTGGAGATATATTTTATAAAGAAGAAAGTTTTCCTGCTATTTCAGGGGTTGGGGCCAATGGTGCCATTATTCATTATCATGCAACCCCAGAGAATTGCTCAATACTGAAAGAAAATCAAACTTACTTAATCGATAGTGGTGGCCAATATCTTGATGGTACGACCGATATTACCCGTACTATATGGCTTGGTAACAATATTGCTCCAATGTCTGTAAAAGAAGCTACAACACGCGTATTACAAGGGCATATTGCTATTTCTGCTGCTGTATTTCCACAAGGAACAACAGGAAGTCGTCTTGACGTTTTGGCCAGATATGCTTTGTGGCAACAAGGGCTTGATTACGACCATGGTACAGGACATGGTGTTGGAAGTTATTTATCTGTTCATGAAGGTCCTTGCCGTATTTCCTCTATCCCTTTTCCTGTGCCTTTAGAGGCTGGTATGATTATTTCCAACGAGCCTGGATATTATCTTTCGGGACAATATGGAATTCGTTTAGAAAATCTTTTGCTGGTAACCACGGCTTCATTTGATAATTTCTTGCAATTTGAGCCTTTGACTTTGGTGCCATTTGATCTCAATTTAATTGCAACCGAGCATTTATCTCCAACTGAAAAAAATTGGCTTAATCAGTATCATCAAAAAGTTCACAAGACGATTTCGCCCTATCTTGATATCGAAGAGCAACAATGGTTGCAAAGCGCGTGTGCGCCTGTAACATAGTTGTTCCTTTTCTATTTTATAAAAAACTTTATAATATAATTAAAACACAGTCATGTTGAACTTTATTTAAAGGAAATTTTAAATGTCTAATGCTAATTTAATTCCCGTAACCCTTATTCCTGGCGATGGTATTGGCCCAGAAATTATTAAATCTACGCTTGAGATTTTAGAAACAATTAAAGCGCCATTTCAATGGGATAAACAATTAGCAGGCATGGCTGCTGTTGATGCATCAGGAGAGCCTCTTCCTCAACAAACCATAGACAGTATTCATAAAACTGGTTTGGCTTTAAAAGGCCCTTTGACAACACCTGTTGGTAAAGGATTTCGTTCTATTAATGTAACTTTACGCAAAGAATTTGGCCTTTATGCCAATGTCCGTCCAACTCACACTTTGATTCCTGGTGGACGTTTTGAAAATGTAGATATTGTTTTAGTTCGTGAAAACCTTGAAGGGTTTTACGCTGCTATGGAACATTATATTCCTGTTGATGATGATCAAAAAGCGATTGCGACTTGTACAGGATATACATCCAGAAAAGAATGCCGCCGCATTGTAAAATATGCATTTGATTATGCTGTGCTACATGGCCGTAAAAAAGTAACTTTAGTTCATAAAGCTAATATTTTAAAAGAGCTTTGTGGTTTATTCCTTGAGGAAGGTCGCAAAGTTGCCAAAGAATACGAAGGTAAAATTGCTTGCGAGGAACGTATTGTTGATGCGTGTGCTATGGAATTAGTGATTAAACCTGAAACTTATGATGTTATTGTTACTACGAATTTATTTGGGGATATTCTTTCTGATTTAACCTCTGGGTTGATTGGTGGTTTAGGAATGCCTCCTGGTGCTAATATTGGTGAAAAAGCTGCTATGTTCGAAGCTGTTCATGGTTCAGCCCCTGATATCGCTGGGAAAAATATGGCTAACCCTCTTGCTGTATTACGTGCCTCAGCAATGATGTTAGAGCATGTTAAACGTGAAGATCTGGCAAAACGGATCGAATCAGCCATTGAAAAAGTTGTAGTACACGATAAAATCCGTACCAAAGACCTTGGTGGAAACGCATCCACAACCGATATGACCGCCGCGTTAAAACAAGCAATTGCATAATATAAAATACAAATGTTATTTTAATAATTGCCCTAGAAATAACACTTTTAAGGTTGAATATTTCAAATAACATAATTTTTATATTAACTTTTTAAATAAGAAACCTTATACTGAAATTATGATTTTAAAAGGAGTTTAAAATGGCTAAGCCTTGTAAGAAAATATGGCGTACCCTTGTTGGGCTGGGATTTGCCGCATGCGGAATCAGCAAAGTTATGGGTATTGAAATTCAAGAAAAAAGATTTTCACAACTAAATTGGACTCAGTCTAATATGAAGACAATTGGTGGTGCACAAATTGCTGGTGCTGCTTTGCTCAGCTGTAAAAAAACTTCAAAACTAGGTGCTTTATTATTGGCTGCCTCTGCATTATGTCTATTAATCACTGGATTAAAACATAATAGAAAACAAGAATTAGCAATTGATGGCTTGGGAATCTTTGCTGCTCTTTCAATTCTATTTTCTAAAAATTGTAAAAATTAATTATAAATTTTCCAATTAAGATATAAATAGCTCTTTTATAGTTATAAAAGAGCTATTTTTGTATCTACATATTACCTAAAATATTAGATAATGCATTGAGATCTTGCGCTGAAGGATCAGTTGATACCTTGGCACGTTTTGCATTATAAGCTGCTAATTGCTTTTCTTTTGATTGCAACTCTTTGGATGTCAAAGAATGGTTTGCTTTGGCTTGCTGTAATTTTTGACGCGCGGCCCATGCTTGGCTATCAATCTTACTCAACTCATTTCTGCGTTGTGCAATACTGTCTTGGAGTTGATTGGCCTGTTGATATGATTGCTGAGCTTGCTGTTGTTTTTGCGCGGCATTTTGCTTTTCGGAACCCAATTGAGTTTGCAAATTTTGAGTACGGTTTTGATATCCTCCTCCTACAGAACATCCAATACCTGAAAAAAAACCAGCCTGATCTGGATTACAATCTTGCGTAGAAGAGCAGCCTGCTAACAACAATATTCCTGTCAATGGCAAGAAAAAACGAAAAGACTTTATCATTTTACCCTCTTGTTTGGCTATAACCAGTTGGCTGAGCCCCCATTCCAGTGGCCAATACGTTTTCAGCATACTTTAAACGATTAATCGCATCGTCTGTTTGTTGTGCTTCTTGAGTAAATCGGGGATCTTTGGATAATGTCGCATATTGATGCATTTGACGACTTTGCTCTGAGTAATAATTAATCTTACTATTCAAATCAGTAGAAGTTTTTTGAATTTTCGTTAATTGGCGTTTATATTGTGTTGTTGAGATTTTTTTAGATGCGATTTGTTGGTTTAATGTTGCCAATTGTTTTTGGGCAGCATCCACTTGTTGTGCTGCTTGCTGTGCATCTGATTGCGCTGTCAAAGCGATTTGATGTGCAGCCGCAATTTGTTGATTTAACTGATCCTCGGTCATTTGTTGATTTTGGTTACGTTCAGCAACCATGTATCCCGTACCAGTTCCCAAAGCTGCGCCACTTAATGAACCAATTAACAATCCTTTTTTACCTCCAGCAAGACCACCCACCAATGCACCTAATGCTGTACCTGCTATGGCACCTGTTCCCATTGTATTATTATACTGAGCATTGCGCTGATTTTGTCTGTTTTGTTCAGGCGTTAAATTAGGGTTATTGGTCGCAGAGCAAGCAGATAACATGACACAAGTTGTGCCAATGGTAATTAATTTATAAAAGCTATATTTACGCATTTATCAATGACCTTCTATTTAAATTATCTGTCATAGATTTTTACAATAAATAACTCGGTAGTGTATGAATATTAAACATGTTACAATATATATACAAATAGGGTTGTATTTTTACCACTTTCATTAAAAGCACTTTATTTTTATAATGCTTATCTATAGGGATAAAGCATTACTCGCTATTTTTTCAAAGACTATCTCAATGTGCTTTTCTTTTCTATTGCGATCATTACTTTTTACCGGAACTTTATACATAACAATGTCTGGATCTTTCGCTGATACTCCTCAAATAGAATCAAAAAATGCTCCTGTGATTTCATTACAAAATCAAGGTAAAATCCAAGGGATTTTTGATAGAAATTTAGTTATTTTTAAAGGGGTTCCGTATGCTAGTCCCCCAGTTCAATCTTTTAGATGGTTACCTCCACAGCCTGTTCAAAAATGGCAAGGTATAAAAGAAACGACACGGTTTGCTCCAATTTGCAGTCAAAAGGCGACTAGTTGGGATACTGATCCAGCTTTAAAAAACACTAGTGAAGATTGTTTATATTTAAATATTTGGGCACCCAAAGCGTTTTTTGATCATCCACAGGATCAACATTTATATCCTGTTATGGTATGGATACATGGTGGCGCATTTGTTTCTGGTGGCAGCTCTTTGGAAATTTATAATCCGTCTGCTCTTGCTCAACAAGGAATTGTTGTAGTCAGTTTTAATTATCGTTTGGGACGTTTTGGTTTTTTTGCTCACCCTGCTTTAAAGCAAGAGAGTGAAGAAGATCAATGGGCTAATTATGGCTTAATGGATCAAATAGCAGCTTTAAAATGGGTAAAAAATAATATTATATCCTTTGGTGGGGACAGCAATAATGTAACTGTTTTTGGAGAATCTGCTGGAGGGGCCTCCATTATTTCGTTGATGACTATTACTGATGCCAAAGGTTTATTTGACAAAGCAATTATTCAATCTGGAACAGGGCATTCCAAAGCATTCCCTCTTACCCCCCAAAATCAAGCTGAAGCAATAGGAATTAATTTTGCACAAAAGCATCATATTTTAAGTAGTGGTGTTGATGCCTTACAAGAGCTTAGATCTTTACCAACAGATTATATAATTGATGATTTAAATATACAAAATTTGCAGCCTAATTTATTTGCAGGATTAATTATTGATCAAACCTTATTAACTCAATCTCTTGAAGAAGCATATGTTAAAGGAGATTTCTATCCTGTTCCTTTGTTAATTGGAGATACGGATGGTGACGGTTTATTATTATCTAAAACCTCTTTAGCTGATTTAGCCAAAGATCTTCATACAACGACAGAAGCCATTAACCATATATATAATCCAGACAATAAAAAGTCTGAATCTAGTATTATTCATCAACTTATTGCTGATACTCAGATTTTAGAACCTACACGCCAACTTGCACATCAAGTTGCAAGTAAAAATAAACCTGTATATCGTTTTCGCTTTTCATATATTGCGGATGCTGCTCGTTCCTATAGCTCTTTTGGCGCAACGCACGCATCGGAAATTCCCTATATATTTGATAATTTATCTAAAGCTTATCGTTCTGTAAGTAACCAAGATCATGCTATGGCCAAGGCTATTATGATGTCATGGGTTAATTTTGCCAAGAATGGTAACCCATCCGTCCAAGGGTTTCCAATTTTTTTGCCAATTAATCAGGCACCAGAACAATTGCTGCATTTTGGTATGGATGGAATTAAATTTGAAAAAGACCCTTTTAAAAATCGACTAGATTTTATTGAAAGTATTTTTACAAAGAAAAATAGCAAAAACAAACAGGATATTCCAGTAAATAAAAATCTACCGAAATATCCTACTCGTTAAGTAATCATGTGATTATGGGAAAAGACCTCTGGCTTGCTTAGCAAGATGAACACGTTTTAACCCTGCACATGTAGCAGCCATACGATTGCTTACTTTTAATTCTTTGGCACTTTTAACAGTGTCATAGAATCCCTTATCCATGATTTTTTTCATACGACTGATAATTTCTTCTTCTTCCCAGAAGAATTGTTGTAAATCTTGAACCCATTCAAAGTAACTGACGGTTACACCGCCAGAGTTACATAGAATATCAGGAATGATGAAAATTTCTGGACGTTTTGCAAATACAGCATCTGCTTCTAATGTTGTTGGGCCATTCGCTGCTTCTGCTATAATTCTGCATTCAATTTTATTAGCGATCTCTTCAGTAATTACACGCTCAACCGCAGCAGGAACCAATACATCACATTTAATCGTTAAAATTGTATTCGGATCAGTCAAACACTCTGTGGAATATCCTTTTAATACACCATGTTTTGCAACATATGCAATAATTTCAGGAATATTCAATCCTTTTGGATCATGATAAGCAGCAGTATGATCACTGATGGCCAGGATTTTAACCCCTAAAGCATGCAATTCATTTGCTGCAACAGAACCAACATTGCCAAATCCTTGGATCACAGCCGTTGATTGAGCAAGGTTTAAATTAATTTCCTCTGCTGCACGGACAATTGTATGCGTCACACCTCGTCCTGTTGCTTCTCTACGTCCAACGGTTCCACCACAGCTTACTGGTTTACCAGTTACAATTTCTGTAACAGTTTGGCCTGCATCATTAGAATAGGTATCCATAAACCAAGCCATTACTTGCTCGTTGGTTCCAATATCAGGAGCCATGACATCAACATGTGGACCAACAAATGGAATCAGTTCTTGCATAAAGCGTCGTGATAGTGCCTCTAACTCTTTTAAAGAAAGAGAATAAGGATCGACACGAACCCCACCTTTTGCCCCACCATAAGGAAGGTTCATTAACGCACATTTCCAGCTCATCCACAGAGACAATGCAGCAACCTCACCGATATCAACATGTGGAGAGAAGCGCACACCACCTTTTGCTGGCCCTAAACTCAAATGATGTTGAACACGATAACCTTCATAAACAACAGTTGAGCCATCATCACGATGTATTGGGCATGTCACTGCAATTGCTCTTTTAGGATATAATAAACGATCACGCTGATCTTGCGGGATCTCTAAAATATCTGCAGCTTGCAAAAATTGTTGACGCGCCATGCCAAATACAGGGCCGCTATAAATATCGAACATATTATATCCTTAAGTAATACAAAACCAGAGCGGATATTACCCCTAATTATAAATATCGATAAATAAACTTAAAGTGTTTAATAAAAACCCATCAAAACCATATAAATCCTATTTAATTCAACAGATATTTGATGTAAGAAACTACATAATCATAATTATATTTAGTTTGCAGCTTCGAAGGTCTCCCATGTCCATTTTTTCTCAATTTGATGATATTTTACACCAACAAGGTAATTTAAGGAACAAAATCACTGAGGCAACCCGCATTCCTGAAACTCAGTGTGTTCAAACGCTTATTCAACAAGCAATCTTGCCTGATGCTGTGAATGAGCAAATCACAATTCATGCCAAAGCATTAACACAATATCTAAGAAATCATCGTAACCTAAAGGGTGTAGAAACACTCGTTCAAGAATTTTCTTTGTCTTCAGCAGAAGGCATCGCATTGATGTGTTTGGCCGAAGCATTATTACGTATTCCTGATGTAGAAACACGTGATGCACTTATACGTGATAAAATAAGCTCAGGGGATTGGACCTCTCACGCAGGGTTCAAAAAACCCATATTTACGAATGCGGCCGCATGGGGATTGGCCGTTACAGGTAAATTAGTAACCCCAGTCAAAGAAAGCAATTTAGCAGCTGCGCTTACCAAATTAGTACAACGCCAAGGTGAAGGGGTTATTCGCCTCAGCCTTGATCGCGCAATGCGTATGATGGGTGAGCAATTTGTCCTGGGACAAACGATTGACGAAGCTTTGAAATACAGTAAAAAACAAGAAAAAATAGGATTTCGTTATTCCTATGATATGTTAGGCGAAGCTGCAATCACCAAAGAAGACGCCGAACGTTATCGTATTGACTATGAGAATGCATTGCACGCTATTGGTCGTTCTGCTCAAGGAAACACTGTTTACGAACGTGCTGGTTTATCGATTAAATTATCTGCATTACACCCAAGATATTCTCGCGCACAACATGACAGAGTCATGGAAGAATTGCTCCCAACACTCACCAATTTAATTATTTTGGCACGTCGATACAATGTAGGTATTAATATTGATGCTGAAGAGAGTGAACGTTTGGAACTTTCTTTAGATTTAATGGAATCTATTTGTCATCATCCAGAATTAAAAGATTGGAATGGTATTGGTTTTGTTGTCCAAGCCTATGGTCGCAGAGCACCCTATGTTCTTGATTATTTAATTGACCTAGCACGTCGTACGGAACGCCGTTTGATGATTAGATTGGTCAAAGGCGCTTATTGGGACAGTGAAATCAAAAAAGCTCAAGTAGAAGGACAATCTGATTTTCCTGTTTATACCAGAAAAATCTATACCGACATAAGCTATATTGCTTGTGCACGTAAACTGCTTGAGCATCGTGACGCGGTTTTCCCACAATTTGCTACACATAATGTACGCACCTTAACAACTATTTATGCTCTAGCTGGTAAAAATTATGACCCAGAACAATACGAGTTTCAATGCTTACACGGTATGGGTGAACAATTATATAATAAAGTAGTTCAAGCAGAACATCTATCCAGACCTTGTCGAATTTATGCTCCTGTTGGAACGCATGAAACTTTATTGGCCTACTTAGTTCGTCGTTTGTTAGAAAATGGTGCGAATTCTTCATTTGTTAACCAAATTGGAAATGATTCTATTTCCATTAACCAGCTTATTTCGGATCCGATTGCCGAAGCATTAAAAATTAATCCTGTCGGAAGTCAACATTCTTCTATCAGAGCGCCTTTAGATATTTATGGTAAAGAAAGACTAAACTCAAAAGGGATTGATTTTAACGACGAATTTACCCTGCAAGCGCTTTCAAAAGCATTAAAAGATTCTCCAAAAGAATGGGAATGTTTGCCTATTCTTGCAGGCAAAGTTAAAAAATCAAAAATTAAACCAACTGACATATTAAATCCTGCTGATCACACAGATAAAGTAGGTACAGTAATTGAGGCATCTAAAGAAGATATTGATCAAGCTTTTCAAGCTGCTGTTAAGGCTGCTGAAAGTTGGGCCTCGACCACTCCTAAAGAAAGAGCAGCCCCTTTATTAAAAGCAGCTGATATGCTAGAAGAGCAAATATATCCTTTGCTGGGATTGATTGTTCGTGAAGCTGGAAAATCCTTTCTTAACGCTTTAGCAGAAATCAGAGAAGCTGTTGATTTCTTACGTTATTATGGCACAACGATTTCTCAGACTTATGATAATAAAACCCATATTGCTTTGGGTGGGCCTGTCGTTTGTATCAGCCCTTGGAATTTCCCCTTGGCTATTTTCCTTGGACAAGTTTCAGCAGCTTTGGCAGCAGGAAACCCAGTGCTTGCAAAACCCGCCGAAGAAACACCCTTGATCGCAGCCAAAGCAGTGCAGATCTTACGTGAAGCAGGTATTCCAACAGAAATATTGCAACTTTTACCTGGTAAAGGCGACGTTGGTGCAGCGCTGGTTTCTCATAAAGACGTTTATGGCGTTATGTTTACTGGCTCTACCGCAGTAGCACGTGAGATTTCAAAAGGCTTGGCCAGCAGAAGATCTCCATTAGGTGATATTATTCCTTTTGTTGCTGAAACAGGTGGACAAAACACGCTAATCGTTGACTCCTCAGCTTTGGCTGAACAAGTCGTCGTTGATATTATTGCCTCTGCTTTTGACAGTGCTGGTCAACGTTGTTCCGCATTACGTGTATTATGTGTCCAAGAAGATTGCGCTAACCGTGTGATTACTATGTTACGCGGCGCAACAGAAGAGTTGACTGTTGCTAATCCTATATCTTTAAAAACGGACGTTGGCCCTGTCATCAGTCAGGAAGCTTTGGATCGTTTAAATAAACATGTTGAGTATATGAAAGGTAAAGGATTTAAAGTATGGTCATTATCTTTACCTGACGGCACAAAAAATGGTACCTTTATGATGCCTACGATTATCGAAATTAATCAAATTTCTGATATTCCTGATGAAGTTTTTGGTCCTGTCTTACATATTATCCGTTATAAAAGAAATCAACTTGATAGCCTCATCGACACTATCAACAAAACAGGCTTTGGGTTAACTTTCGGTGTTCATTCACGTATTGATGAAATGATTGAACATACCACCAGCAAAATCCATGCGGGTAATATCTATATTAACCGCAATATTATTGGTGCAATTGTTGGAGTTCAACCATTTGGCGGCCATGGACTTTCTGGAACAGGTCCAAAAGCTGGGGCACCTTTTATTATAAGAAGATTATTAAAGCAAGCTCCTTCTTATGATTTATTACCTAAACAAACCCCTCCAACCATTGCTCAACAATGGATCAGATGGCTTGAGCAATATAAACAAGATTTCTTGCCTGTTGCACATGAAATTTTATCCCATACACTTGTCGGTACAAAAATAGAGCTTAAAGGCCCCGTTGGCGAAGAAAATATCTATAGCCTATCCCCTCGTGGAACTGTGCTATGTATTGCCAAAACAGAGTATATTTTAATGCGTCAAATCACTTTGGCTCTGGGTGCAGGGAATTCTGTAAATATTCTTGCTAATGATAAAATCACAGAATGGTATGAACAACTTCCTCTTTTCCTTAAACAAGAAATTACCAAAGTTAAAAAAGCAGACGAAAACCCTTGTGTGGTTATTCTTGGGGAGAATGCATGCCCAGAATTTGAAAATGCACGTCAAACTTTGGCATTTACAAATCATGGTATCGTTTCAGCGTTTATCGTTGATGAAATACATAACCCAAGTGATTTCCTTATGGAGGAACAGTCCACCAGTATTAATACAACTGCCGCAGGTGGTAATGCATCATTAATGACAATTGAGTAATTACTAATTAAAGAAGGATTTTTTAATCCTTCTTTTTAAATATCTTTTGCGTAATTTAATCAATTACATCTAATAAAAACAAAATATCTTTAATAAAAAAAGCAGATCCTGTTCTTAAGGTTTCTAAATAAGCAAGAATTCTCTTTGCTTCTTCTGCTGGATTCCGTCTTATATTTTTACAATCATCTAAAAAGGCTTCTGGAAAAATTCTATGTGTTAAATCGTTTCTAAAATCCAATAGTCCATCAAAACGTTTTTCTATTTCAATATTTTTTGTTTGCACTCCTCAGATAAAGAATTTAATTTAGAGCTGTTAAATTGTTTTAACTGTTTAATTAATTGACCTAGCGTAATTTTCGTTATTTTTTTATTATACTCTTCGCTTTGTTCTAAAAATTTTTCTTTTAAAATCTATATTATATCGTAATAAGTCCGCTATTTTTATATTTTCTTGCAAAAACAAATAATAAGATAACAATTTTTCAAATTTATTCATCCGAAACGTTAAATATCCCAAGAAATAATAAAACTCATCCATTAGATCATTTTGAAGGTTGAACTTTCTAGGTTCATCTTTTTGATAAAACTCTATTTCCTCTTTCATATTTAAATCCATTAACAACTTATTCCTTATCCCGTGCTTGTGCTGGTGGAATATCGCTGATTTGTTTAGTGACAAAATCAACATTCCATTGTTTTCTTGGCAAAGAAAGTAAATTTTGTGCTTGATCAGCAAAGAAGGCAAGATTATCCAACTGTCTGGTTTTATATGCAGAATGCACCATCACAAATTGTTTGTTTTTATCAATTACAGAAGGTGCATCAGCTATTTGTCGGATCAGATCTAAATATCCTTCAATAGAGCTTTTCATAATTTTTTTATGATTGCTTATATTGGCTGTAATTCCAACTTTTTGCTTGTCATTCAGCATTTTTAACGTTGATAGAGATTCCTCTAGCATTTTAATAGTATGTTGATGTTCCCAAATATTCATTGCTAACGCAGAAGCCGCCTCAATCTGCGCACGCATTGTCGCAGTTTGCGCATCATTTCTAGCTCTAGCATCGGAATCAAGTTGAGCAGCAATACGATCTAAACCAGCTTTCGTGGTTGCTTCGGTACTTTGTGACTTTAAATTATTAATAAGTTGATGCGTATTCGAAGTAACATTTTCTGACTTCTGCAAAAGCTCTGTAAATTGAGTTTCTGCTTGTGTCGTTTCCTGTAAGCTACCTAAACTGGGTGCTGCAATCACTACTCTAAAACCCATAGTAGCAAGTTTGGTTGGTTCGTTACTGTTTGCATCATATAATGGAATTTCTTCGCGCAAGGCTGTATTTAAATCAGAGGGATTAAAGGTATAATTGCCTCCTTTGACAATAATACCTCCCGTTTGACCATGTAAACGCCCAACGCGATTCAGATGATAATAATCTTGCATCATTTGCCCAACTTCACCCAGCATATCATATAATCCTAATGGATTAGGTTTCATTGCACCAACGGCTTGAACTTGACCGTTTGCCAGCTCTGATCCTGCCATCACATATTGCTCTATCCCTTCGGGCATAGGCCATGTCGGTTCTAAAAATTCGGTATTACTTACTTTATTCCCACCTTGTGCCGCATAATACCATTCAGCTTCGGTTGGTAAACGAATAAAACTATAGCTACTATCCCTTTTGGGTAAAACATTTTTAGCATTTTGTAGTAACCAAACAGACCATTTTTTAGAAAAATCTTGAGCATCAAACCATGAGACATTGTTCATAGCCTTTTGTCCTGCTTGATCAGGTTTAGGACAAGTTCCACTATTCATAATAGCGTCATACTGGTTGCGCGTTACGTCATATTTTCCAATATAATAAAATTTCACCCCAGCTTTAGATGATGAAAATGGCGCTGATAACGGAGATTGATAAATATAATTACTATAACCTTGTTCAGTACTGGTTTGCCCCATTTGCACAGGAATATCATCCAACACACCACCTTCTGAAGGCACTTCAATCACTCTGAAGACCATTGCCCCTCCACAAGGCATCGGCAAAGTAAAATCATCAGCAGCTGGATGAGGATCTATCAAATTCTTGGGCCATGAAGCATCAATTGCATCAGCCGATATTGAGGATAATCCTCCAGCAATGGCTAAACTATAAATAATACGCTTCATAATGCAGTAACCCCTTCCCAAGGCTGGATTTTTGCGGCTCTGTTACCTGATAATAAACTGACAATAATCCCGCCCAGTAAGGTCAGCCCCAAGGATCCCAAAATAATCCAATTGTTTAATAAAAATAAAGAATGTCCTTGGGGTAAAACCGAACTAAATAAAACATTAATTAACTGTCCCGCCCCATAAGCAGCCCCGAGTGCTATAATCGCACCCGCCAAGGCAAGAACAACGGCTTGCACCATTGGGAATAAAATTAAATCCATCGCACTAAACCCATTAAAACGGAGTAACGCCAATGATTTTCTTTTACGCTCGGTATTAGCCCATAACCCTGCTCCAAGGGAAATACATAATCCCACACCACCCAAAGAAGCAACACAGATAAAAAGCAATGATAAACGATAATCAAGAGAGAGCAACCCCTCGACATCCCCTGCTTTAGAGACAACATCAATGCCAGACTGGCGTAAATATGTGTCCAGAGCAGGCAATTGATTAATATTATGTGTGTATAAACGAAATCCAGAATACGCGCCTTGCGTTGGCATTGGTAAGTCTTTTAATTGTGCTGGCCAGTTTTTGATGCCATCTTGATAATTTTCAATTCCTATTGCCAAAGGCAAAGTTAAAAAAGCAGTATCTTGATCCGTTACCCAAGATGGTGCAATTGCTACAATTTTTAATACAAATTGCACTTGCTGTTTTTCGCCGTTCAAAATACGATTTAAATAAGCAGTTGCCTCATCCCCTTTTTTAAGATGCAAGTGATCCGCAGCTGAAGATGATAGAACAACTTCTTGATTATCACGAATAAAAGAAGAAATATTTTTTAACAAAGGGTCACCCTTTGCTGTAGGGGTCAACATAATATGACGACCCGAACCTGGATCATTTTGCTTTTCCATAAAAAGACTGGCAGCCAAAGTTCTGGTTCTTGGAACTAAAAATTCTACATCTTTTCTGTTGGCCAATTCTTTTAATGTATGATCTGTAAAGCTGCGATTAGAAATATTGACAATCTCTCTAGCATGAGGGTCTTCTAATAATGTTTGGCGGATACTGGTTAAAACACCACTTCGCAGCCCAGCGATTACAATTAAAGGAGCCAGAACAGCAACAATACCCAATATAAGACAAAGCGATAAAATCGGTTCACTTTTTAGATCTTGCCAAGCTAGTTTCGCTGAGAGTGATCCATGAAAAAATTTATACTTCATAACTTAACCTGGTAATTTGATTTTCCTGATCCAGCTCGCACGGAACTTCGGTTAACCCATATTGTAGGGTTCGCTTTGTATCGTGCGAAGTCATAATCAAAGCAGCTCCTGTTTCTTCAATTGTTTCCAACAACAACTCTAATATTCCATCCGCAAGGGATGGGTGTACAGAGGCAGTGGGTTCATCTGCCAACACAATTAAAGGGTGATTAATTAAAGCTCTGGCAACTGCAACCCTTTGGCGTTGCCCAACTGAAACTTGATGCGGTTTATGATATAGGATCTGATTAATTTCTAACCTATTCACTAAATAGAAAAACCAGTCCTGATCTTTTTTTCCAACCAAACGTTGAGGCATTGAAATATTTTCTTGGATATTTAAAAAAGGGATAAGCCCTGCTGTCTGAGGAATAAAGCCAAATAACGAAGCCCTCAGTATCGCCAGGTCATCACGTTTATTATTCTTCCATTTTTGAAGAATATCTATTTGATCACACAAGAATGTTTTCCCTCGGTCTGGCTTTAATGCCAAAGACAACATTCCCAGCATCGTGCTTTTTCCACAACCCGAGGGGCCTGAAATCAGAATTTTATCCCCTAGCATGATACGCGCTTTGGTAATCTCTATGGATATACCGCCTGTAAATTGACGAGATATTTTTTCGAGATTAAAAATTTCTTTTTTCTGAACCCCTGACATATTTATGGCAATGCTTCCAAAGGCACAGGATAGACAGCTTCACCAGGATCATTGCTTCCACTAAGATTTACCCATAAATCAGGATGTGCTTGATATTCTTGATAAAGACGCAAACGACTTTCAACATTATTTAATATGGTTCTTTGTGCAATGGCACCCATTGCCAACCAATCTTTTTCAGAAATATTCATAATATCAGATTTATAAGGCAATCCCTGTAAATACTCTCCCAACATCCCTCCAATTTGCTGAGATTGCGCAATCTTAGATGGATCTCTGGCCGCGGCTGCAAAAGCGGAACGCAATTGAGTAAAGAAGGTTTGTGGTTCAGTACGACCAGCCAGCCCAGTTTTAAGAATAATTTGTAAAGCCTGTGCCAGATCAGATAATTGATTACGAGTTAACAACACTCTAACTTCGACAGACTTCTTAATTGGATTAGTCAAATCGCGATCTGTTGTGTAACTGGATACGACATCAGGAACAGATGTTTTTTCTTCTTTACCAACATAAGCTAACTTCATCGCTTGACTAACAACTTGTAATTGCTTTTGTATTGCTTGTTGTTTGGCATTTTTAATATCTGGATTTAATCCAGCAACAGGGCGACCCGTAGTATTAGAAACTTGTTGTAATAATGATGTAGACAATGTTTGAATGACTTCGGCAAAAGCTTCTGGGGTTCCCCCTTTGACTGGGAAATATAATGAACCTGCGGTGCCATATTTACTCAATGCACGATATTGTTTTTCCGCTTTTAAGTGGTTATTATTTTTCTGCCCAGACGGTGTTAATAAATGCACAACAAATACAGCAACACCTTTAGATTCAGCTAGTTGGTGAATTTCTTCGATCCCAAGCTTGGTAATACTGTTTGGGTGATCTGCCCCCCTAGCCCCAGCATCAGTGACTAAAATGATATAGCGACCAGCTGCTTGATCCCAGTCAATTTCATCCAAAGCTGTTTTAATACCTGCAATTGGATCTTCATCATAAGATTTAGACGATACGCTGGCATCATGAACAATAGAAATAGAATCGTTAATCACATCGATTGGCTTGGAAAAATCTGGTTTAGCAAATACTTTTGTTTCATACTCCAAATCTGGATTATCATTTAAGCTATCGCGATATGCAACCAAACCAAAACGAAAATTATCTTTTACAGCCGTGTTTTGAATGCGACTGACAATCGATTTAACCGCTTTTTGTGTTTCCTCAATATAAGGTTCCATACTGATGGTTGTATCCATCACAAAAACCAAATTGGCTTTGAAATTTCGCAAATTTGCAGGTGAAGCATTAACTTGACTACCTCCAGTTTGTGCAGGTGCAGAAATGACGTGCAATAAACGCAAAGGTGGGCCACTTGGGCGTTCTATTTGCTGTGCATCCAAGATCGGCAACAAATAGAAATTTTTGGTAATATCCACATAATTAGTGGGCTCCATCGCCACAACTTTATCCGAATTTCCAGACAATGCTGCCTGAGTTAATTCTTTGGCTTTTTGTGCGGTATCAGGATCAGTGATCAGTTGTTTTTCATCTTGCTCGGTCTTTAAAAATAAAGAACGTTCTCTGCCCGCAGGGTTGGTGAATGCTCCCACCAAAGTATGAGACCAATTAATCGATTTATCGACTGGAATCCACCCTGCAATATGGCCTTGCAGATCCGTGCCAACTTGTATCCAGTCTTCTTTACCCTGATCATCTTTATGACGCTGATACACGTAAAAAACTTTAAATCCTTCTAAAGGCTTAGAATTTTCTTGTGAAGGCTCAGGGGAAATAATCCCACCAGGACGGGTAATAATACGCTGATATAGACTATGTTTGCCTTCTATTAATAAAGGTGTTTTGGACGTTGTATTATTTTTAGCGGTTGGAGTTAAAGGAGTAGGCTCAGAGCTTTGAGCATAAGCAACCATTCCCCCTGCAATTAAACCAAAAACAGATACACTGACTTTTAATAATGACTTAAAATTATTGAAACTCATTTCCAAAAATCCTTCAAAGTTAACCGTGCCATATCGTCACCTTCATCCGCTTTTTTTATAAGCCAATCTTTTAAAGCTGCTCTTGGAGCTGTTGCATCCTTTAGGCCACCCTCTTCTGCTTTTTGCAAATAACGAGCGGCCTCTCTCATATCAGGACTGGGAATAGCTCCCCCAGTTTTAAAATCAACAGGGCTATATAATAATCCCAATTTAAGCATCGCCAAAGTATCCCCTTTAGCGGCTGCATTTTCCAATAATAAAATCCCATCGTCAAATTGCTTGGCTTCTAAACGGCGCTTGCCTTCCTGAGTAATCATCACTGTATTAGGAGCTTTATCAATTACTTCAGGCACAGACATTTTCTGTAAATTTTCTGCAAAAGAAGGTTCTGCTTTAGGAGGCTGCACTGGCGCAGGCGGTTTTGTTTCAGCCGCCTTAGGTAATTCTTTCTTGGGTTCTTCTTTTTTAACTATTTGTTCTTTGGTGGGTTCAGAATGAGGCTTAGAAAATTTGATATACGCAATTGCTCCCCCCGCCAGTAAAAGACAAACACCAAGAATACTTAATAAAATGATTGGAACAGAAGATTGATGTCTTTTAGATGGTTCAGAGACCAAAGGTGCATCTTCTTCTTTATCATCTTTATTTTGTATTTGAGTAAAATAATCGGTCTTTTGTTCCCCATGAGTATCCTCTATCAAAGATGAGGGTAAAGAGGATGTTTGTGGTTCTGTTTCAAAAGACAACGAAGCTGGCTGTTCTTCTTCTATTATAGGTGTTTTCACTTTGGAAGGAGACGAAGCTTTCGTCGTATTGATTACCCCTGTGCTTGCCCCTCTTTTTCCAACGATTTCTGGCCAGATGACCGTACTTGTAATTTCAAGCTCTGGTACTTTTATTTGGTAAGGACTATCAGGTTCTAAAATATCACCCAAACTATCTGCATCAATAATCAATAATAAATCATCACCAACAACGGATTGTTGAATAACTTTCTGTGAAGAAATAGATGAGAACTGAGGAAAAGAAATTGTTAAAACATCTCCATAATGTAATGCCTTACCAACAAGAATGATTGTTGCTTCCCCTGGTGCTGAGGCCGAAACCTTTAACTGAGAACTCATTTTATCTTTGCTCCAATACAGAAATAATCTTACCTAATAACGCGTTTGCTACTGGATCAATTCCATTTAAATCAGAAGCCCCAGCATTTTCCTCAAAACGACATACCAAAGCAGAAATCCAATCTCTAACAAAACGCTCATTATAAGGTGTCGGTTGCTCGGGTAATAATAATAATCCTTTTAAAGGTTCCTTAGGGGCAAAAATATGCTCACCTTTTAACCCTCTGGTCATGGGACGTTGTTCCAAAGCTATATTAAAATAGCCCAGCCAATTCACAAAATTACCAATCTCTATCTCAGCCAATAAAGCCTGCGTTTCACCTCTTAACGACGAACTCCCTGTCAAAGAAGCATTTTTACGCAATTTATCTGCTAATTGATCTCTAAGGTCTAGCCTTCTGGATAATAAAGCAATTTCGGCAGTCAATGCGGTTAGTTGCTCTGATGGCATTTGATAAGTATCAGCCACATACTCTTGGCTTGCAAATTGATCCATTACACTATTCCATTTAGCTAATGCCAAATCAGCATATTGTTCATGACGATCCTTAGCTGTTGCTGGTTCTTCAACCTCTGTGCTTTGTGGAACGTTTACGTCTTCTGCATCAGGAAACATATCTTGGAACAAACTATCAACATCACTGGCCCTGCCCATTAGAAACCTCTGATTAGCCGACTGCGTTTCCAAACTGCGCCAAGCTTCTATCATTTGATCTCTGGTAACTTGCAGGCTGGATATTAATGGCCCAAACATTTGCGCCGCAACACACCTCATCAAAGAACGAGCAATGGTTTGCGCTTCCAAAGAAGCTTTTTGAATAGCCTCTTCTTTATTACCACTATGATAAAATGGTGCAATAAATCTGGATAAATTAGCACTAAACTGGTTGGTCTGTGCTGCAATTTGTTCTAGTTTTAAATTCGCATCACAAACTTTACTGAGCGCATTGGCAAGATAGGTAATACCTCCATCATTAGGCATTAATACTGCCTCCCAAGCTTGTTCGGGATCAGCCACATAACGTTGAATAGAGACATTAGCTAAATAAGCTTGTTTCATCGTATCAACCAGTGTTTGAGCTCTTGAGGCTATTCCTACTTCTTTGGAGATATTATTAATATGCTGATAATCCATGACAGCAGGAAAGCTTATCGCAGGACTACGCAACCAATAAATATTATTAAAAGGTCGACTGTTTTTCCAATCTTCTACCCAGCTACTCGTTTTAAAAAAATCCAATAGGCTCGCATTAATTCTTGCTGTCCACCTTGAACCCGATGAAGGAGCATCTCCCTCTTTTTGTTCAAATTCACGATCGAACTTGGTTAAAACAATAAATAAATTATCTCTTTGCTTGGTCCTATCAGCCGAGGTTGCACCAATACTGGTTTTAATCCAACCATCAATCATTCCTGGTAATGTGGATACACTTTGAATTGAATCCCCAATACATAATAACATGGCGGAAATTTCACGTTCAGCTTCATAACGTTGAAATAAATAAGCAACCTTGCCACGTAAGAACAAACGTCCCAAAGCCTCAGGAGCCTCAAGAAACTCTTGAGCATCATAAATCATTTCCCGAGACCTTGCCCCTGGAAAGTCCAGCAAATCTGTCTCTTGTAAAAATGGCCAGGGCGCATCCCCAACAGGGACTGTAATTTCTGCTGTTAAAGCCGTGACAATAGAACGATTAATCGTTACTTTTTTCTGATTTGGAGTCAATAAAGTAATCGCATCGCCAGGGTCAGCTTGACCAAGGGTAAAAAGCGTTTCTACATTTAAAATGCTTCTTTCTCTAGGGCGCAGGGCATCTGTCGAACAATATACAAAATCAGGTTGCCCCATTTGCTCTAAGACCATAAATAAAGAGCGTGCCAAATTGGTAAATTCAGGCAATCCATTCCACAAAGGCGAAAATAAAACCGCACATTCACTTGCTGGTAAAGATGGCACCATCTCTTTTAATTTTTGCCAATATCCTTCACCAAGCTTTTCTAAACGCTGATAGTCAGGATATAAAGCTTGTAAATACTCAAATAACCCTTCTACATCATCCAAATCTAAAATCGTATTTTGGGCATTGGCAGAAGCTACTGCGGTATTAAACAAAGCATCAATTTTTGCTTCTTCCATAGATAACTCTTTGACTTTAAAGTCTTCGAGCGATGTATTAGTTAAAATCTTAATAATATCTGCTGCCGATAATAGGCGCAAAGGAACAGGCATATCCTCTTGAACAATGGTCGGCGTTTTCGTCGTAAACCGAGAAACCAATCCCGTTGATTCATTCCCCCCTTGGGGGTTCATATCTTGTAGAAAATTTAGTTTTTCACCCTTATAATGGGCCACCAAGGTTTCCCCTGGTTTCGTAGCAAGGCTTGATACTAAATACGATTTCCCTGACTGAGAAGCACCAAAGACAGCAATGGCGGGAGGTTGATGAGAGGCCCTGTTTAGTTGGCGCGCTTGCCTGCGAAACCTTCTTAAACTGGCCTTTAGACGCTCCCCATCCCCTTTAATTGCTTTGGGATTTTCTGTAAACCAAGTTAAGGTTTGTTCAGATGCTTTTAATACATCACCATTACGGGCTTGTTGTATTTTTATTATTGTTTGATTATCTTCAACCATCTTGATTATTTCTTTCCTTAAGCCAACGTAAAGCGACCTGTATCACGCCAATATCCCTCGACATTTTGCATGGTCTGCAAACGCAAAGATAAAATACGTGGAGGATATTGTTCACCATTATGATCAATGACTTCTGCCACTTTAAATTGCTCTCTGCCTGAATAATCATTTTGTGCTTGCTCTTTGTCCAGATCAATATCCTGTCTGACAATCTTAACCGTTAAAGGCAATGCTACTCTGTTAAATCCAGGAAAATTACCGAATTCCAACGTGTATAAAGGCGAGGCTGGCCAACGCTCTATTCCCAACTGACGAAACCCAATACGTGTCGTATTTTCAAAATCTTGAATGGTAAAACCAACCTCTTCGTTGTTATTGCCTTCTAGATCTATATTTGAAAGCCAAACATTTTTATTTCGTAGCTGTCCATTTTTCTCCAAACGACCCAAGAAACGTGCCGTCGAATACATTTTTAAATCACGCGTTCTGAGCACAAAATTTTGAAGCTTTCCTTCTGCTTGCAAACATAATGAAGCCCCAACAACAACGGTTGTCTTGGGATCACTAATCCGATTTCGCTCATCACGAAATGCATAATATGCCCCTACTCTATAATGATACATTCCAACAATTCTATGAGGCGGCACAGGCATTGCAGCCTTGATCATATCAACAATACGTCTGAAACGAGACGGACGACCCGAGACCAACAACACATCACAATCATACGCCCAGATTGCTTCGCAAAGGTTAGAGATTACCTCTCCCATCACATGAGAAATAGAAGCCTCTACATGCTGAACTTTAACAGCAATCTTAACATCGGTGATATCAAAATTCTTTGCTCCAGCCAACTCGGCTTGACGATGAATATAACTGGCAGATCGGGCAATATTCTCTTTATCTTTACCTAAAATATCTCGAACATAAAAAGGATTTAACCCCTCGATACTTCTATCCGTAAGAGATTCATATTCTTTTAAAACAGCAATCGAGATTGGTTCCAAAATATTACTGACGAATAAACGCCTAAGATGGCGCTCTTGTTCTGATTGCCCCCCCCAATCTTGACCAATCATACGACTAAGCAACACTTGAGTATCTTGGACGCCTGCTTTTTCCAAAGCTTCTGCCAAAGGAGGCAATACAACATTGGTAATTACATGTTCCAATATATCATCGCCCGCTACTTTGAAACTTTCACGGAATTCTTGCTTGGGGCAAATCGTTTCTCCAGATGGAACATGATAAGAGCTGATCATCAAATCCGTTGTTCCACCACCAATATCAATGCTGGCTACTCTAATAGAAGGTAGATTTTGATCCTTTTGCTCTGGATCAGGCCGTAAACGACCATGCAAGCGCATGAATTCATCCACATTCCCCCCTAAACGCTCAGTAATTTCATTATATAACCAAACAATTTGCGTAGCTGTAGCCTCGTCCAAACGACATTGTAATTGCGGGCGTGTATCCCATGGTAACCCCAGCATTTTCCAGCAAAGATCTATGGCTGCTTTGGTTCTGGTTTGTAAAATTTTTTGCTCTGCAACAGGCATACCAGGTGGCATCGTTAAAACAATAGAACGTAATCTACGCCTCAGGGTTTTATCCTGACGTTGTTCTCTGTTTTGCGGAGAATTCATTTGCAAGCGCGCTTGCATTAAAATTTCGACAAACATAAAGGTAAATAAAGAACTGCGAGAGAAATTAGGTTGTGTCGCGATATTTTCCCCTGATAGGCGTTCTTCATCAGATAAGACACGTCCTTCAGGAGATATCATTGCCATAAAAGGACCATTTACAGGAGGATCAATAATTCGACCTCCATCACTAATAGAACGACTATTATAACGCCAACTTTGCAGAGATAAACGTCCATCCCAAATATACCGTTTAGGAGACGTCAGTCCTGTTAACCCTTCATTTCCTATACGCATACCCGCTAAATGAGCTGCTTCAAACCCTACCCTGACAGGACTGGGCCAAAAAAAGGCTTTGGCACGGCCTGAACGACGAGACAATAAATCATTACCAAAATTCGCTTTGGCAAACTCAATGGCGCTAGGAAAAGGTTGATCATATTCTAAATAAGGACGTGTAAGATCTCTGAGTGCCAAAGGATAGCTGCTGGAGAAATTTAAATCCTGCCCCAAATGATCTTCAATTAAAATACCACAACTTCTTGAATTACCTAAATCTAATACTAAATCAACTTCAACAATATTTTGAAGGTTTTTAGCCGCACCACCGTCTAATAAATGAATCGTTGGCATTTGTTGAATTTCTTGCAGAATTTGCAAAAGAGTTTGATAAACTGCATAATGCCAGCAATAATATGAACGATCTGTAAAAGATTTTTGCTCTGATTTCTCTTGAGCTTCTTGCTGAACCTTTAAAAGCCAATCTCCAACCCAAGCCTCGTTTAAAAACCAAGCAATATCCCCCAAAGAAGAAACAAATTTAAAATGATCTTGGCGTTGGCTATCTTCAAAAGTCGGTGCATTATATAAACCGTCACCGGATAATTCCTCTAAAGTCGTATCAAAAACAAGATCAAGATGAATTTGATCTTTTTCCATTTCTGCAAAGCGACCTCGCACCCAATTTCCTGGCCCTTTACGGAATACTTTACTGCCACCCTGTTCAGAAGAAAGCAATGCAAAAAAAGGTAAAGGCAACCATTGATTCTTTAAGAATTGAATCACTGATTTCCAAGTCACATCATAAATTTGATCTTCTGGAGGAGCACGGCCCGTCAAGGGGTCTTTGATAACCCCTGTTTCTTGGTCTTCTTGTAAGGCATGCAATATATAACGTGGTCTACCATCTTCGTATTCACCGTCACGTTCCTCCCAAAACCAGCATCGAATATTCTTAATCTGCTCAGTAGAAAAAGCGAAGGACCAAAATTGCAAGCCACTGTCAGGAATAAGCGTAATAGTGCGGTTCATACGATCTTTACTCTCTTAATGATTAAAAAGTCAGTATTGATTACTATAATTAAAGCAGAAAACAATATTAATTTTATAAATTTATTATGGTTTAATTTTGTTTAAAATAATATTCATTATGTTGCTTTTGATATGTTTTTTGATTAAAAAAAGCATATAAAAGCCATAAATACTATTCATCATGTATTCTTCTATATCATACATAAAATAAAACAAAGTAACTACATCAAAAATCATGAGTGATATCAACATAGATAAACAAAGAAAATTACTGCCAATCGTTGCGGCAATTGCTTTTTTTATGGCATCGTTAGATACGACCTCTGTTAATACGATTATTCCCTATTTGTCTGGTGTTTTTCACGCTCCTTTGGCTGTTACGAAAAATATAATTATTTATTATATGATTGCTAATGCCATATTCATTCCTTTGACAGGTGTTTTATGCCAAAAATATAGCTGTCGTATTGTTTTTTGTATTGCCTTATGTATTTTTACTTTGGGCTCTTTTCTTTGTGGAATTTCGCATACATTAAATCAACTTTTGGCCGCCCGAATTATCCAAGGAATAGGCGGTGCTATGATGTTACCCGTTGGGCGCTTGGCGATTATTCAAACATTTCCTAAAAAAGAGCTGGTTAAAGCACTAAGTTTAGTGACTATTCCAGGGCTTATGGGCCCCTTAATTGGCCCAATTGCTGGAGGGATGATTGCAACATATCTAGATTGGTCTATGATTTTTCTGATTAACGTTCCGTTTGGCTTAGTTGGTATTTATTTTGCACTACATTATTTTCCCAGGCAAAGTGACAAAGCCGTTCGTATTGATCGATGGGGATATATTATTTTTGCAGCGGCAATTGCATTAATTACCTATGCACTAAGTCTTTACAGTGAAACACAAAACTATACACCACCCACGATCATCTTTTGCATCGGATTATGTTTACTGGCTCTATATTGGGTAAGATCGTTGTATCATGATTATCCTTTATTTAGCCCCACTCTTTTTAAAATTAAAAGCTTTTCCATTGGTATATTAGGAAATCTGGTTGCACGATTAGGCTGTGGTGCTGTTCCATTCATGATTCCTTTAATGTTACAAAGATTAATGGGGCTATCCCCCGTAGCTTGCGGCGTGGCAATGTTACCTCTTGCCTTTGCAGCTATGATTGCCAAGCCTTTTGTATCGCACTCTATTAAATTTATGGGATACCGCAATTTCCTATTTATCAACACTATTCTTCTAAGCGCATCTTATATGTCTTATTGCTTTGTTAATGATCATTCCAGTTGGACCTTTATTGCAGCCTTAATGTTTATCACAGGCTTTATTAACTCTATGCAGTTCACAGCAATGAATACTTCTACTGTATTAGATCTATCAGCCAAAAGACAACCTGCAGGCAGTTGTTTGTTATCAACCGTTATGCAAGTTTCTATGGCAGCGGGCGTTGCAGTTTCTGCGATATTATTAACATTAGATGAGAAAATTCATCTTCATGCTGTGCCTGCGACACATTTTCATTATACGTGGTTTTATCTTGGTTGTATCACAGTGATCAGTGCCTTTATCTTTATGTTTATGCCAAATAAAAGAGTATAAATGTGCTATGCCTTGGACATTTTCCCATCCTGTTGTCGTTTTTCCCATAAAGCAATCTAGAATAGGAAAGTTCTTAAACCTGCCAGCTCTTATTAGAGTATAAATGTGCTATGCCTTGGACATTTTCCCATCCTGTTGTCGTTTTTCCCATAAAGCAATCTAGAATAGGAAAGTTCTTAAACCTGCCAGCTCTTATTATTGGCAGTATATCACCAGATTTATTTTACTCGGTTGGATTATATAACATCTCGACCACGGCACATCATTTTACGGGATGGTTATATACAGCGTTTCCACTTTGCATTGTAATTTTTATATTACTATCGATGCTTTCTTCTAGTTTGAACAAAGCCCTGCCTATTCCTATTAAAGCCTATAATCAATGGAGCCTTAGAGGTTATATTATAATTGATATATCTCTATTTATTGGCGCCGCAACACATATTATATGGGATGGTTTTACACATGAAACTGGCAGTTTTGTAAGAAATATCAGTTTTTAACAATATAAATAGACAAGAAATGTGTATTTATAAACTGTTACAATATTTAGGATCATTCTTTGGTTTGTTATATCTTGTCATTAAATATCGACAATATCATTTTAAATCAAGCTTTTCTGATCTGAACAGCTTATCAACCAACAAAAACTCTATAAATTATTAGGAATTGCAGTCTTTTCAATGGGACTTGTTTTCCCTTTTGCTTTGCAATTTTCATATCAAAAAACTGGATATCATTTTAACAATTTCGTTTTTAATCAACTTAGATTAACAGAGTTAGTTTTTGTTATTTTGGTTTTAATATATGCGTTAAGGATAAACCGTTACAAACCTATGAAGCGTTAGTATTTTATTCGTTAATTAAAGACACCTTTAGATCGTCTTTATTCAAAGATAAAATATCCCCAATAACCAAATAAGTATAAATCACATATCGATCGGCTTCTTCTGTTGATAATCAAAATCATTCAGTAACCTTGCTAATCGACTGGCTTTTAACATATAACTGGATAACGAGGTCGTTTCTAACTCAATAGAAGTTAAAATCTCTTCACTGAATTGTAATGCTTCTTCAAGTGTTTTAGCATTTACAGGAAGATTACTCATTTCATTTCCCCTTAACCGCATTATTCATAAAAAACAACTTCTGACGAGCATAAGATACCCAGACATGGCGTGTTGCGAACCAATCCGAACCAATCAACATATTCATTGAATCATGCAGAGGAGAAACCGTTAAGGTTGGGTTGGGTTCTATATCGTCGCCCAATTGAAAGGATTTGAACTTGTGCCAATAATACCGAGTGCTGCGCATATCCACACCACTGGCAATTCCTCCTGGATCTTGGGTTAAGATATGGTACGGCACTCCTATTTTTAAAGCCGTATCAAAAGCCACAATTCGAGAGCGTGCGCCACTATCCAGTAATGCCACCAAAGGTTTGTGATCAACCTTAACATCCACAAAAGGACGATGCCCCACCATTTTTAATGGCACAGATTGCATATTATCCCCCCAAAAGGGCGGAACATGACATAACATAGAATAAGACTCAACGTGCCAAAAAGATAAAATTCCCGCTTGGACATTAAACTCTAAATCAAAATGAGATAAAATATCTGCACCAATTAAACCAATCACAGGAATATCAAGCCTGGGAGAGGAAGGTAAATTTCCCAACGGTACTGATAAAGGCCCTATGGTCAGTTTTCCCAACCCCATACGTTGAATAAGGACATTTTGCACCAGCTCTTGTCCCCCTCTGGGGCCTTGCACAACTGTTTGACGATTAGGGTCGATAGGAAGGTTTAGTAACTTTGCCCCTCCTGGAGAAATCAAACTGCCTTCTGATCCTGTATCCACGACCATGTTAAAATGACGGCCATTTAACGTTACTGTGACCAGTAAAAATCCCCCAACATCTTTTAAAGGTGCTTGCCCTATTTTTTCATAATCACACGAATTTTGTGCTTTGACATCAGATGAAACAACACTAAAAAAAACTAGTACTAGTAACAGACTATAAAAACAAAAATACAAGTTTCTTTTCATATTTCCTTATCCTGATGCGCACGCGGATGTGCTTTTTCCCATATTTTTAATAATTGAGTTTCATCCATTAACGTATATCTCTGTGTTGTAGAAAGACTGGCATGCCCCAATAACGTTTGAATCGTTCTGAGATCACCACCATTTTGCATAATATGCGTGGCAAAAGAATGACGTAATGCGTGTGGTGTAGCCAATTCAGACAAACCCATCATGCGTCGATATTCTCGCATTGTTTTTTGTGCAATAGATGGATTTAATCGCTTTCCTCTTAGTCCAACAAAAACAGGATTTTTACCTTCTGAAATGCCAGGGTATTGTGCCTTCCATTGTATTAATGCCTTTGCAACCATCGGTAAAATAGGCAATATTCGTTCTTTATTCCCTTTTCCCAAAACCCGTAGCATTCCACCATCTGCATTTAATCCTGCATGATACAAGTCGATCCAATCTAATCCTAACGCCTCAGATAAACGTAAACCACAACCATATAACAGCGTGAATAGCGCAATATCTCGACTTTGTGCCAATGGGGATTGATCTATAATAGCTATATCTTTGGCAAGTGCGGTTGCTTCTTCCTGAGACAAAGGATGAGGTAAAGGCTGTTTCACCTTTGGTGTATTTAACAAAGTGGGCGCAATATTTTCCACTTGATGATAAAGGGCAAGATAACGATAAAAAGATTTTAATGCCGATAACCGTCTGCGACGAGTACGAATAGCTGCATCTTGAGTATGTCTTCCGCGACCTAATTGAGGATTATTCAGAGCTTTTGCATTCTCATCAGCCAACCATGAACGTAAATCCTTGTGAGAGACTGTAGATAAAGTTTCCTTGGTGGGCTCCTCACCGAAATGCACGGTTAAAAATCCCAAAAACCGAGTTAAATCTTGCTGATATGCGGTCAAACTATGTTGAGAAGCCCTGCGGCTATCCCTCATCCAACCTAAATATTGTTGTAATAATTCAAAAGCCAGCATTCATTTTACCTTGATTTACAGTTCACTATTATTTCCATAAATTACAAAAATGATGCAATGGACCATGACCATGACCAACTGATAGTTGGTTGCTTGATTTCAAAGCCTCTTCTAAAAATTCTTTGGCATTTTCAACAGCTTTTGGGACAGTCATCATTGGTAATAAAGCTGTAATTGCCGAAGACAACGTACATCCAGTACCATGGTCATTCTTTGTTATAATTCTCTTTCCAACAAACTCATATGTTTCTTGTGAGTTACATAATACATCACGACAAATATCACCTATTAAGTGCCCACCTTTTAATAAAACCCATTGGGACTTTGATTGTAATATCCTTTTTGCCTCTTGCTCCATTTCGTCAAAAGCAATTGGCTCTTTAATATTTAATAAAACGCAAGCTTCAGGAATATTTGGGGTTATCACTGTTACCTGGGGTAATAAAATCTCTTTAATCGCTAAAACTGCAGATTCATCAATCAAAGAATCTCCACTTTTTGCCACCATTACAGGATCCAAAACAATATTTTTCACAGCATATTGTTTTAATTTTGCGGCTACGACCTCCACAATTTCTGCATTAGCCAACATTCCGATTTTAACAGCATCAACAGTTATATCTTCGAAAATAGTATCTATTTGCTCACCAACAAATGCAGCATCCATTGTTCGATAAGATCTGACCCCTTGGGTATTTTGGGCAACAACAGCCGTAATCACTGACATGGCATAGGTTCCAAGTGCAGAAAATGTTTTAATATCAGCTTGGATCCCAGCCCCACCGCTGGGATCGGTGCCAGCAATTGTTAAAATATTTTTTATCATTGAACCTATTTCCTATTGAAATATATTATTCGTTTTTATCTAAATATTTGATATAACTTAGAAATAACTTTTTAAAAATCCTTATATTTTCACTTTATAATTTAAAATAAATAATGTCTTTGTAATAAAGGAGGCTTTTATGACTTTCTTCGCATTAGTTTTTCTTAAGTTTATAATTGGTTTTATTATTGTCATTTGTTATTTTAACCTTTCTGGTAAAACGCAAATTTCTCAAATGTCTCCAATTGATTTGATTGGTAACTTTATTCTTGGTGGTATTATCGGTGGGGTCATTTATAGTGATACCATTCCGATGTATACTTATGTATTGGTACTAATTATTGGCACATTCTTAATGCATTTGCTTAACAAAGTAGCCAAAAAATTTGAAATATTTCGATCATTTACACTGGGTGACCCTATTACAATCATTAAAAATGGTCAACTCATGATCGATACAATCAATAACAAACAAAACAAAATCGATATGATTAACTTATTATCTATTTTACATTCAAGAGGTATTGGCTCTATTCAAGAAATACATTACGCCCAAGTTGAACCTAATGGACAACTTACAATCATTGAACAAAATCAAAATGAGCCTTCAATTGTTTTAATCTTAAGAGGTGAAATACAACGTTTACCATTAGAGTTGTTTGATACTGACAATCAATTTATTGCGCATTTATTAGAAAACAATAAGCTAGAATTAAAAGAAGTCTTTATTGCTGAATATTATAGCAAAATGATTATCATCACACTGAATGATGGTAAAAAAGTAACGGTTCCTGTGACTTTGAAACCAAAAGATCAATCTTAGATATTGCTAAACTTATTTTATCAAAAATAAAAGAGGAAATAACCTGAAGCGAAAAACATTGTTCTTTATTTGCTGCTATCTTATAAATAAGAGTATAAGTCATACTATGTTCCATTAATACACTTTAAATATTATGCCCCCTTCTCATATTCTGCCTGTTTTATTACCTTACCCTCTCAAAGAGCCTTTTTATTATCAAGTTCCCCCAGAACTAGAGTATGAATCATTGAGACCCGGCACATTGATTATAGTGCCTTTAGGTAGCAGAGAAGAAATGGGCGTTATTTGGGAAAAACACAGTTTACCAAAAGGTATTTCTTTACCTGAAGAAAAGCCTAAGAAAATAAATAAAATAAAATCTATTATATCTATTTTACCGATTCCTCCCCTACCTACTATTCTCCTTGAATTTATTGATTGGGTTGCTGCATATACAATATCACCTCCAGGGTTGGTTTTGGCCATTGCACTACGTGGTATTCAAACTTATGCCTCCACCAATGTACCCAAATCAGGATGGATTTTATCCGACACTCCAATCGACACAATCCGTGTGACTCCTGCTCGAGAGAAAATTATTCAATTTTTAAAAGATAAAGAAAATCCATTTACAACTGGTTTTTTGACGGATGCGTTACAAGTGAGTTCCAGCGTCATTCAAGGGCTTGCCAAGGCTGGTATTATAGAGGAAAAGCTTTTACCTTATCATTGTCCATTCCTCGAACCTGACCCATCCTTTCATATTCCTCTATTATCTGATGAACAACAAGAAGCAGCAAACTTTCTGAGTGTAAAAGTCAAAGAGCAACAGTTCTCTGTTACCTTGCTACAAGGCGTTACTGGTTCTGGAAAAACCGAAGTGTATATGCAAGCTATTGCAACTTGTATAGAGCAAGGACAACAAGTTTTAATTTTACTGCCTGAAATTGCACTTTCCTCACAGTGGATAGAGCGTTTTGAAAAAAGGTTTGGCGTAAAACCTGCGCTTTGGCATTCTGACTTAACCAATAAACAACGAAAATTAACTTGGCAAGCCGTTATTAACAATGAAGTTTCTGTGCTTGTTGGGGCAAGGTCTGCTTTATTTCTTCCTTTTACCCATTTGGGGCTGATTATTATTGATGAAGAACATGAAACCTCCTTTAAACAAGAGGAAGGGATTATTTATCACGCCAGAGATATGGCGATTGTAAGAGCCAGATTATCAAATTGCCCAGCGGTGCTTGTCTCCGCAACACCATCGCTTGAAACCCTAACCAATGCATATCATCAAAAATACCACCATTTGACGTTGACTGCGCGTCATGGCGGAGCCTCTATGCCTGATGTTCAAATCGTTGATTTGCGTGCAACACCACCGCATAGAGGCTTATTTTTATCTCCACCTTTAATCATAGCCACTCAACAGCGACTTGAAAAAGACGAACAAGTTTTATTCTTTTTAAATCGACGAGGATATGCACCGTTAACCCTGTGTCGTGCTTGTGGGCATCGTCTGGAATGCCCTCATTGTTCGGCTTGGTTGGTTGAACATCGTCGCACTCAACGTTTGGTTTGCCATCATTGTGAGTATTTTATTCCTATTCCCAAAGAATGCCCTCATTGTGATGCACCCGACAGCATGGTTCCTATTGGCCCAGGAATAGAACGGATTACAGAGGAAGCACGCGCAACGTTCCCTGATGCCAAAATCCTTGTGATGTCGAGTGATAGCTTAACCAGTCCCAAAGCAACTGCTGAAGCCATTCGCCAGATTGACCAGAAAGAAGTCAATCTGATTATCGGCACGCAAATTGTTGCCAAAGGCTGGCATTTTCCATTTTTAACGTTAGTGGGTGTGATTGATGCCGATCTTGGACTAAGTGGTGCTGATTTGCGAGCCTCTGAAAAAACATTGCAACTGTTACACCAAGTTGGAGGTCGAGCTGGACGCGCACAATCCGCAGGGATAGTGATGTTACAAAGCTACCTTGCCGATCATCCCGTTATGGAAACATTAGTCAAAGGCGATTTCAACGAATTTATGTTACAAGAAGCCGCCGAACGCCAAATGGGATTTTGGCCGCCTTATGGTCGTCTGGCCGCCATTATCGTCAGTGCAGATACGAGTGATGAAGCGATGCAAATTGCTTATGAACTTGGACAAAATGCCCCACAAATGGAAGGTGTGATTGTTCTTGGTCCTGCTCCTGCACCTTTGGCTTTACTGCGCAATCGCTATAGACAACGGCTGTTACTTAGAACGCAGAAACATATCGCCATTCAACCGATTTTACATCAATGGCTATCTAGCGTAAAAGCTAAGAAAAGCGTTAAAATTGATGTGGATATTGATCCTATTTCATTTTTGTAAAGCTTATCTATTCTTAATCTGCAATATGATCAATCATTTCTTTAGCTTTATCGAATAATGCCAAACACTTTTTTTGTTGTAATTGAACGGAAATAGTTTTTTTAATAGAAGTCGGTATATTTGCTGCAAATATTTTCACCTCAATTGCGGCGTTAAGCTGCTCATCAATATCCTCAGCAAATATATCTATCCATAATTTTTGAGCACCAATCTGATGCTGTAAAGAATCAAATGTAAATTCTATCCATTTATATGGTTGGTAATCTATATTATCTAAATTACGTTGTTTAGAATATGGATTATAGTTAGCTGTTATTCCACTAGCAAAGGGTAAGCAAGGAGGATTAGTTAAAATATTTCTACTTATATTTCGTTCACAATAATAAGCTACTTTTATTTTTCCTTTCGCTGTTAAACGCACAGTAACATTTTGTGCGGGAATACTCCCTTGATTATCAATAGAGATACAAGCTATCCAAGAAAGGTTATTATTAAAATTTTTATCTAATTTAGAAAATTCATTTTCACTCTCTATCAACCAATAGTTATGTTCTCTTTCATAATTATAATATTCTTCTAAAGTAATTCCAGGATTAGCATTATAAAAGCGATTAATATGTGACATTACTAAAGAATATGGTTGTGGTTCTACGGGATATTGATTTCTTAAATATTTTTCTAATTTACGCACTTCTTCATAGGTTAATGAAACAAAAGCATCGCGCGATAAAACTAGTTTATCTGTTTTCTCTTGGTCATCTTTCTTCTTTACAGAAATCTGAATATCAGGCTCTTGTTTTGTATATTTAGCTAGTTCTTCTTTTAACCGCCGTATTTTTTTTTGCTCTTCATCTTCCTCTAAACCACGTTTCCATTCATCAGGAATACGCTTAAAAGCTAATTGAATGTCTGGATCTAATGCTTTTGCTGCTACGCCCAAATCTCCTGACAACAAATAGAATTCTCTATCTTGATATTTATCCCTTAGTGCACATGCTGTTGCAACAATCATATCATCTGTTACACGATCATCTAAAATATGACTATATTGACGAGATGGTGCTATATTCTCAACTGTTAGTAAAACACGCGGAACCGTTTCTTGAATTACATAAGGTTCTAAATTAGCATCTATAATACTTGCTAAGATTGTATTAACCTTTAATGCACGACGTTTAATTCTTGGTTTAGAATCATTTTTTTGCTTATCTAGCTCTGCTATAACACGCGAAGTAACAATCACATTAATGCTATCAAAACTCCCTAATATAGCCCAATTCAGAGTCTCGATTTCTCTACATTCATGAAAAAAATTAGTATCTACAATTAAGGATAATTTGTGCATTCAGTTTCTCTTTAGTTGAAACGATTATATTTTGTTTATTATATAAACATTATTATTACTTACCCATCACCTTATTCACATAATCTCTAGGCGTAAAACCCAACCTTTGTTTAAACACAGTCGTAAACGCGCTGGGGCTGTCATAGCCAACTTGTAATGCAACTTGAGTAATTGGTTCACCAGAGGTCAATAATTCCAAAGCGACTTGCATCCGTTTTCTGCGTAGCCATTCGACAAAACTCAACCCTGTTTGTTTATAGAATTGACGTGTGACTGTGCGGTCGCTGACCTTTAATCGTTTAGAAAAATCAGCCACAGACCAAGGGTAGTCTAAATTTTCAGAAATATAATGACAGATTTCTTGATACTCCAGATCTTTGGGATAAGGCAATTCGAATGCATATAAATCCGACAAAGAACGTAATTCATTTAAAAAAAGTTCAATCGTCCATTCTTCAATAGAATGAGGTAAATAATGACTATCGATCCCAACCAGTTTTGGCATCAACGCATGCATTAACGGCGAAACATTCACGACTTGAGTTTTATAGGGAAAATCAGCACGCGCAAACGGATCAACATAGATACTATATAAAGACGTATCCTTAAGCATTGTCAGCCTATGCATCGACCCTGCAATAATCCAAATACCATCTTTTTCTGTAATGACCGAGCAGCTTGTCTGTGTTTCTACTCGAATCAGCCCTTTTTTAATGACCAATAATTGCACACATTCATGCCGATGCAACTTGTCTTCAAAATGCTCACTCGAAAAATGATATTCTTTAACGGATAAGAGGGTCAAAACAGACTAACCATTCATGCTATATATTATCGAACATACGATAATTTACAGCAGTTTTAATGCTAATAATAGAACAAATTGTCCATTTTGAGAAAAAACATGTCTGGGCTTCAAAAGCGAATCAAATTTACCTTGGTTATACTGATCTCAATCGTCATTATTAAAGACATTTTAAAAAGGTAAACTCCAATGTTGACTAATCCAGAAACAAAATACCGCCCATTTAACGCATTCCCTTTTCCTGAACGCACATGGCCGAATAACACCATTACCAAGGCTCCAATTTGGTGTGCTGTGGATATGCGTGATGGCAATCAATCTTTAATCAACCCTATGGATCATGATCGTAAAATTCGCTTTTTTAAGTTGTTAGTCGATTGTGGCTTTAAACATATTGAAGTCGGCTTTCCATCCGCCTCTGAGACAGAATTTAACTTTGTTCGTTACTTAATTGATAACAACATGATCCCTGAAGATGTCACTATTCAAGTATTAACGGCTGCCAGACCAGAATTGATCGAACGCACCTTTGAAGCGTTAAAGGGTGCAAAAAAAGTCGTCATTCACGTCTATAACGCCATTGCGGAAATCTTCAGACGAATTGTGTTCAATAAATCTCAAGACGAAATTATCGATATGGCCACGACAGCCACACAATTAGTGGTCGATCATTGTAATAAAAATCCAGAAACTCATTGGACATTTGAATATTCGCCCGAGAATTTTTCGTTGGCTGAAATCGATTACGCCATTCGTATTTGTGAAGCGGTGGCTGATGTATGGAAACCTTCCGAACAAAGACCAATGATTATCAATTTACCCAGCTCTGTAGAAGCCAGCACTCCGAACGTCTTTGCCGATCAGATCGAATATTTTTGCACGCATTTTTCACAAAGAGACAAAGTATGTATCAGCGTCCATCCTCATAATGACCGAGGCACCGCCATTGCAACCGCAGAATTATCCTTACTAGCCGGTGCTGATCGTATCGAAGGATGCTTATTTGGTAATGGCGAACGTACGGGCAATGCTGATTTGGTTGTATTAGCTTTGAATCTATATTCCCAAGGGATCCATCCTAACCTTGATTTCCATGATATTAAACATATTGGTGAAGTGGTCAAAGAATGTAACGAGCTTCCAATTCATCCAAGGCATCCTTATGTTGGTGATTTAGTGTTCAGTGCATTTTCTGGTAGCCACCAAGATGCCATTAAAAAAGGCTTTCAAAATCGCCAAAAACAAAATCATACTTATTGGGAAATGCCTTATTTGCCAATTGACCCTGCTGATTTGGGATGTAGCTATGAAGCCGTCATTCGCGTAAACAGTCAATCCGGAAAAAGTGGCGCTGCTTGGATTTTACAACAAAATCATGGAATTGAATTGCCACCACATTTACAACGTGAATTTAGTACTATTATTCAACAAAAAACAGATCAATCAGGTCATGAATTAACCCCTGCTAAAATCTGGTCTATTTTCCGTGAGCACTATGGCTTAACAGGTCAAAACAAATTGACCTTGCAAGAATTCAATGTCGAGCAAAATGCGCCCAACAACACCAAATTGAAATTAACATTGAATATTGATGGTAAAAAATCAACAATGGAAGGTGAAGGTAATGGTGTATTATCCGCAGGAACAGCAATCTTAAAAGAAAAAACACATCTAGATTTTCGTATTGTAGAATATAATGAACATACTTTAGGGAAAAATAGTGATAGTCGTTCAATAAGCTATATCAAATGTTCTAATAAAACTGGTGAGAGCTTCTGGGGGGTTGCTATTGATAATGATATTCTTAGCTCTTCATTAAAAGCGCTATTAAACGCAGTCAGTAAATTTATAGGATAATCATTAAAGAGGCTCTTAGTCCAAAAACTACTAAGAGCCTCTTATACTGTTTTAAAGTAATTCTGCAAATATTAAAATATTATAAATTGTTATAATCAATCTTAAGAAAAGCCACATAGTATAAAAAAATAATCGATTTTGATACATAGCTTAAAAAACAATTTTACACTCGCTTCTCTTTTTATTTTTCTTTATGATAGGCAAAAATTAACATTTTTATATATTAATAGCTTTTATCACAGGAGACATTATGTCTAGTGCAGTTACAATTCCTTCTGATTCTCTTACAGAAGGGCTCATGGATCGTAACAAAGAACTTTTGATTGTTACCCATAATGGCCGATTTCATATTGATGATGTTTTTTCGTTCACAACATTATCCTTAGCACTAGATTTAGATAACCGCCCCTTTAAAGTAGAAAGAACGCGGGATACTGAAATTATTGAAAAGGCAGATATAGTCTTTGATGTAGGGGGGGTATTTGATGGAAAACGTCTTTTTGACCATCATCAAATTGGCGCACCAGAAAGAGATATCAAACAAACACCCAAGGGTATAGAGGGAACCATTCCCTACAGCTCTGCTGGGTTAATTTGGCGTGCATTTGGATTGGACGTAATTCAAAAACTGGCACCTGATCTTGATGATAAATCTCGTAAAATCGCACATAATGTTATTGAAAAAGCACTCGTTATACCTATTGATGCCATTGATAACGGTAAAATGCGTCCTGAAAATGGATTAAATTTTTCCTCTATTATCAATGTATTTAATCCAGCATGGGATACAGATGATTCCTCGACTCAACTAGAGCGTTTTTTTGAAGCATCGAAAATTGTTCGTACTATTTTAATTTATCAGTTAAATATCGAGTTTGCTCGCCTCAGAGCCATTGGATGCACTGAAGAAGCTTATAAAAATAGTCCAGATAAACGTATTTTAATGCTCCCTCGTTGGATGCCTCATATTTATCCTATTTTCGCCAACGCATGGGCTACACAGCTTGTCATATACCCAGCAGAAAATGAATGGCGTATTGGAACGGTTCCCATTCGCATGCACGGTAATGATCGGCGTAAATTATTCCCAGCCAGCTGGGGTGGACTAGAGGGTGAAGCTCTAGCTACTGAAACAGGAATTCCAGGATCGAAATTTGTGCATAAAGGCTTGTTTATTGCTGTTACAGAAACCAAAGAATCTGCAATTGCTTTAGCTGAAAAAACATTAGGAGGTTAACCTTCTTAATAAAAAGGCTATTTAGAATATTCTAAATAGCCTTTTATTTAACTTATTGCTTGATACTTAAGCAAAGATATTTAATTTCTAAATAATCTTCAATACCGTATTTAGATCCTTCACGACCCAAACCAGAAGCTTTAATACCACCAAAAGGTGCCATTTCATTAGAAATCAAACCTGTGTTAATACCAACCATGCCGTATTCTAATTCTTCTGATACTTTGATGATCCGAGACATATCATTCGCATATAGATAAGAAGCTAAACCAAATTCTGTATCATTTGCTAAACGAATGACCTCTTCGTCTGTTTCAAAACAAAATACAGGTGCCAAAGGCCCAAATGTTTCTTCTTTAGAGACAACTGCACTGGTTGGAACATTTGCAAGAATAGTTGGCTCAAAGAAATTACCGCCTAATGCCTTACCACCCGCAGCAACTTTAGCACCTTTTGAAACAGCATCATCAATATGTTCTTGGACTTTTGCAACAGCCTTAGCATCAATCATTGGTCCGATAGTAACACCAGTTTCTGTACCATTACCAACCTTCAATTTACCAACTGCAATTTTTAATTTTTCAACAAAAGCATCATAAACACCTTTTTGAACATAAAGACGATTAGCACAAACACAAGTTTGACCGGCATTCCTATATTTAGATACCATTGCCCCTTCGACCGCTGCATCAAGATCAGCATCATCGAAAACAATAAATGGTGCATTTCCACCCAGTTCCATAGACATTTTCTTAACAGTTGCAGCACAGTTTTTCATCAATTCTGCACCAATTTCCGTAGAGCCTGTAAAGGTTATTTTACGAACAATTGGATTGTTACATAATTCATCACCAATTGCTTTAGCAGCCCCTGTTACAACATTTAAAACCCCTGCTGGCAAGCCTGCTTCTTCAGCTAATACAGCCAAAGCCAATGCAGAATATGGCGTTGCAGTTGCAGGTTTTAAAACCATCGAACATCCAACAGCCAAAGCCGCCCCAGCTTTACGGGTAATCATTGCATTAGGGAAATTCCAAGGTGTAATCGCAGCTGTAACACCAATAGGTTGTTTTAAAACCGTAATACGTTTATCCGTCATATGCCCAGGAAGAACATCTCCATAAATACGTTTTGCTTCTTCGGCAAACCATTCCAGATACGACGCACCATATGCAATTTCACCCTTTGCTTCTGCCAAAGGTTTACCTTGCTCTAAGGTCAATAATAACGCTAGATCTTCTTGATTTTTTAACACCAGATCAAACCAACGGCGCAAAATAACAGAACGTTCCTTGGCTGTTTTTCTGCGCCATTGAACTTGTGCTTTTTGTGCTGCTTCGATTGCTCTGCGTGTTTCATCTGCACCCATTTTAGGCACAGTACCAATCACATCATTCGTCGCTGGGTTTGTTACGTTAACTGTTTGACCACTGTCTGCATCAAGCCATTGGCCGTTAATATAACATTGTTGACGAAATAAGGATGGATTTTTTAGATTCATAATAACTTCTTTCTCATTTGATCTAGTATTATTGTGAGTAACTTTGGTATTTTATAATTGTTAGCATTAAGCTTCTAATTATAAAAATTACTCCTATTCTAGCCGTTAATCTTATATATGATAAAATCACATTCAAGTGCGTTATATATTAATATATAAAAAACGCTATTTATCATAAAATTTGCTTGTTATACAAAGTTTGTTTATTTTATAACGGTCTTGATAATTATATAAAACTAAAACTCTTGCAAATAAAAGAATTTTGTAGTTATATATTTTGTAATAAAATTACATAAAATAGCCAATTAAAGAAAGATAAGAAAATGAGCTCTGGGAAAAGTCTTGAAATTGCATTCGAACAAAATTCATTCCCCGTATCAGAAGATCAAAGACAAGAAATATTAAAAGACCCTGGTTTTGGAAAAAAATTCACAGACCACATGCTGCTAATTCACTATAATGAAGAAAAAGGTTGGCATAATGCACATATCAAGCCATACGGGAATATCAGCTTGGATCCTGCGGTTTGTGTTTTTCATTATGGACAAGAAATTTTCGAAGGGCTAAAAGCGTATAAAGCAAAAGATGGTCGTATACTACTTTTCCGCCCAGAGGCAAATGCTAAACGTTTTATTAACTCTGCCAAACGTATGGCAATGGCACCTTTACCAGAAGACTATTTTTTACAAGCAGTTCATGAATTCGTTAAAATTGAAAAAAATTGGATTCCAGATCAATCCGTTGGTACTTTATATCTTCGTCCTTTTATGATTGCTAGCACTCCTTATCTTGGGGTAAAAGCCTCCCCTGATTATTTATTTATGTTAATTGCTTCTCCTGCAGGCTCATATTTTTCCAAAGGTGCAAAACCAGTAACTGTATGGATTTCAGAACATTACACCCGTGCTGCGCCTGGTGGAACTGGTGAAGCAAAGTGTGGTGGTAATTATGCTGCAAGCTTACTCGCTCAACAAGAAGCAACAAAAAATAATTGCGACCAATTGGTTTTCTTGGATGCTGGTGAACATAAATGGATCGAGGAAATGGGCGGAATGAACATTTTCTTTGTCATGGATGATGGTTCATTATTAACACCACCTTTGGGGGGAACTATTTTACCTGGTGTTACCCGCAACTCTATTATTACCCTTGCAAAAGAAAAAGGGATTACTGTTCGTGAAGAACGTTATTCTGCTGAACAATGGATCAAAGATATTGAGCTTGGTAAAATCCGTGAAGTTTTCGCTTGTGGTACAGCAGCAGTTGTAACGCCAATTGGTTTTGTTAAAAATAAAGAGGGTGAATATCAAATCCACGATGGAAATCCTGGAAAACTAACCCAAGAAATCCATAAAATGCTTGTTGATATTCAATATGGCAATGCCACAGATACACATCAATGGATTCAAGAAGTAAAATAATATTTATTATACTTGATCAAATTAGTTCATAGCTTTTTTATAAAAACTATTATACTATAAAAGCTTGTATAATTATCAATATTATACAAGCTTAACCTTTTAAGTGTTTTGGAGATATTGTCTATCATGAAATTAATTTCAAAAAAAATCATGCTATCCGTTGGTGTATGTACAGCTTTATTAACAGCTGGGATCACATCTCAAGTATATGCGCAAACCACTGCACCTCATGCTTCTTCAGCTCCTGCTGGTAATGATATGGCCAGCGCAATGGCTGCTTTCGATAAGTTATCTCCAGAGCAACAAAAAGAACAAATAGCACAATCAAGAAAAGTGGTTGAATCACAAATGGATGCTATGATTAAAAAGGCATCTACTCCAGAGCAAAAAAAACAATTTGAAACAGCAAAAGAAAAAGCTCTTGAACAAATTGATATGATGGCTAAAATGACACCAGAAGAACGCAAAGCACTAATTGAGACATCACAAAAAGCTATGCAAACACAATTGAAAAATGTTAGTCCAGAACAGTTAAGCAAACTGACCCCTGAACAAAGAGCTGCTTTTGAAAAACTGAAGCAAGCACAAGATGTAAAATAACTGTTTATTCTATGAAGGCTTTATTTTATAAAGCCTTTTTATATTAATCATTTAACTTGGCATTTGCGCTGGATTAATAATAGCTACTATACCAAAATCATATCTGAGTGCACAGATTATTATTTCTGGCAATTTGATAAGCATAATAGCTGCTTTAAAAAATACCCATTATTCAACAAGACAAAATATTCATTAAGTATAAACACATCTTCTTATCAACCTTTTGTTATCAAACCATTTATCCTATTTATAATCTTTAAATTTGGCTTTTTCGATACATTGATGAAACTTGACTAACATATTGGGTAATCCGGATAAATCTACCATAGAAACGGGATGTTTTTGGTACTCAAGCAAAGCAATCTGCCCATAAGACAAAGCTTGCAATAACCCTTTAAAATCAGTTTCAGTTAACCTATTCATAGATATATTTTTATCCATTGCCTGCATCATAAAAATAAAATGTTGCTTACCAACAGTAATTGCAGCCTTAGAATCTGTTTTGGGAACCAGGTTTCCTTGCTTATCCCAAAGTAATAACCCTACTCCTTCATCATTACTTTTGAACCCTAATGTTAAATCATTAGACAGAGCAAAACATGCAGTAACTTTTTGTAACTGTGGATCATAATAATGAAAAGCTGACCAGTTTCCATCTTTACCATCCAGTTGATAGACTGGTTCGCCCGCATTCGTGATCAACGGGAAAAGTAGACCTGCGGTAATTAAGAATATTTTTTTAATCATTACAATTACTTCTATTTTATTTATCGTTTGAAAATACCAACACTTCCATGAGAATCTTTTTGCTCTTCGTCTTTGTAAATACAACTTGCTTCTTGATCGTTAATTCTGGTGCAAGTATGATTTCCTTTGACAAGCGTAAATTCACCATCACAATTTTTGGGCTGCTCTAAAATAATTTTTGTACCCTCAAACCGCGCAGCAAGAGGCCCTTTGCAAGAAACACCATTCATCATCGTAATTGCTTGATTACCCTTACCAGCCTCATTAAAACAAACCTGCCACGTCTTAACTGGAACAATTTTTTTACTTTGGCGAGACACAAGTGTTAACGGTGTTGTCAAATTCCAACATCCATCAAGCATTGATACTTCTTTTTTATTCCAAAATTCTTTTGGCAAATCTATTGTTTGTTGTGATTTTGGCTTTAATTCAGGTGTATTTTGAGGTTGTTGCGTATGAACGGGTGGCACCTTACATTGTGTATCTAAGTTTTTCAGAGACTGTAATAATATATCCCGTTTTTTATTAAGCTCTTGATTTTTATCTTGAGCTCTCAACGCACCTTCCACCTCTAGAGCTGAAGTATATTGAACATTACATGTTTTATCTGAATGCTGAGTAACATGCCACAGTAATGAAATTAAAACACCCATAAACAAAGCAACTAAAGCGGTAACCCATGGAAATTTTAACCATAAAAACCGTTGTGTTTGTTTTTTGATTGTTACTGTTTCTCCTTGTAATGGATCATAGAACCCATTCTCCCCAGCATATCCCCATCCAGTAATAACAGGACGACCATCCACAACATACACATAATCCAACGAGGGAAAACAACTGCAAAGACTGAAAGAACGAGACCATTTGTCATTTGGGTGAAGTCTGGCAATAGAAGCAATATCGATTAATATCAGTTGAATGATTTCAATGATTTCTTGTTGTTGCGCCTTTGACAATGATTGCAAAGAAACTGTATTTTGCCCTTCAGAATGCCAATAAATTGTATCTTTTATAAAATTTGGTTTGGCAAATAAAGCAGCATGCTGAAGGCTTACCTTCCAAGATACTTCACGAATGAATTCTTGATCTTGTTCAGGCGTTTTTTTATATAAAGAAAACAACTGACCAAGAGAGTGCTGTGCTAAAATCAAATTCATATCTTATTTATTCCTGTGCACATCTGCTCTCTATTAAACCAATCTTAATTTTAATATTTATATTTTCTATAATTTAACGCTTGAACGTTCCCGTAGATTGGTGCCCTTCAGCATCTATATATGTACAACGAGCTTCTTGGTCATTTATTCTCGTACAAACATTACGTCCAGGAATTAAATGGAAAGCCCCTTGACAATCTGTTGGTTGATTTAAAACCAGTTGATTCCCTTGGAACTGCGCGTTTAAGGGGCCAGTACACGTTCCCCCATCACGACGGGTTAAGACTTGTCTTCCTGCACCATTAGGATTGAAGCATAAATTCCAGTTTGTTACCGGTTGGTGAGATGAGCCAAATAAACGTTGTTCATAAAGCTCTAGATGCGTTGTTAAATGCCAACAACCATTTAACATAGATTTATCTTTTTTATTCCAAGAATCTTGAGGCAAAGCAGCTTTATTATCGGGTTTTGGTTCAGGTTTGGGTTGAGGAACTTCTTGCTTTTTAACAGTTTCTGGATTAGGTAGCTTATCCACTTCTGGAACAGGAGGCAATTCAGGAACTTTTTGCTCTTCTGGTAAAGGCTTCAGGTCTGGCACATCTTGTGGTTCTAATGGCTGTACAGGTGGAATTTTGCATTGTTTTTTTAAAGTTTCCAACGCTTTTGATAAACCATCGCGCTTTTTAGTAAGATCATTATTATTGTTTTGTTCTTTTAAGGCATCCTCGACCTCTTTAACCAGGGGATAAGTTGCATAACAAACTTTGTCTGAATGACGAGAAACATTCCATAATAAAGACGCTAATACACCTAAAAATAACGCCATTAATGCCGTAATCCATGGGAACATAAACCATGGATATTTTTTTTGAGGTGTAATGGAAACCAACAATGTACCCAATGGGTCATAGCTGCCTTTATCCCCGCCATATCCCCAGCCTGTTAATACAGGTTTACCATCAACTGCATAAATATACTCTGTAGATGGAATTTGTCGATATTGATCAAAATGTTGCGCTATCATCATATCTGGATAATCATGCAACTGAAGTTGAATATCCGACAATATAGACTGAATAGCTTTTAATAAGGCTTCTTGTTGAGATGAGTTCAGTTTATTCCACGGCGTAAAATCTTTACCCTCTGCGCTCCATCTTACAATATTATTATTATATTCAACACGCGCAAAAAGAGCTGCATGCTCAGAACTGGCGATTGTTGATATTTCATGAACTAAACGATCACATAACCCAATTTCTCTGGGACATAAAGGTGTTAATTGATGAACATCTTGCCTGCTTAGGACCACAACCATGATATTATTTCCTTTTAGCAGACAAAAAGTAATTTCTCACAAAAAGACCAATCAGCGGTAATAATATCAATAGTAAAATCAACGGGGCTAACCAATAATAACGACAATATTGAACAGGAATAATACCTTCCCACCAAGGCAAAATAATCATTAAAATTAATAATAATAGCCCCATTAACCAAGGCCAATAAGATAAAAGCCCTTGCTGTTTAATCGGTAAAATTGGAGGGGGTAAAATCAAAGTGGATTTTATACCTTGCTGATCCCCTTTCGCAGCAACAACGGCCACATGTTCAACATCACTTTCACTGGATTGATGCCCCCACGCAATCAACGCAGGGCCATAGGGTGTCTCAATAATATAATCCTTAGACGGATAACTTAACGCTTGTTCAAGCAAAGCCCCTTTTTGTCTTTGAACCATATCAGAGGAATTAGCCATTTTTTTGGCTAATTGCCTAGCTTGAGCAATAAAGCGATCGGCTTTTTGTAACAAGTCTTGCCTAGAAACTGGAGAGGTCTTTGCTGATTGTAAATCAGAGGGAATATACCAATCGACCTCACCTCTTTGTCGATCAATAACAGGTTCCAACAACAATCCTGCACATTGAGGGCTGATCTCATATTTTAATATTTGATACAAGGCCTCCCATTGTTCCAACACAAGTTGCCCGCCCACCCCAAGAGGTTGAACAGATTTAAAATTCGTTGTTGTAACAGGTTTACCTGCTATAAACTGATAGGTCATGGTTTATCTCCATGAGTGGCGGAGGGCTGATCTGGTTTTTTATCTGCCGTTGTTGAAGGGATTTTATCTTTTTTTTGATCAGCTTTTGGTGCAGTATTTTCAGAAGATCCTTTGTTGTTATTTTCTTTATTAGCATCACTTTTCTGATCAGGCTTAACAGCAGGCTCTTTTTGTTTTTCAGGTGTATTAGAAGATGTATCAGGTTTCTTTTCTGATACCGTTGGCACAGAAGGAGTTTTACTTTCTTCTGGCTTGGTTGCATCGTTTTTTTGATCAGGTGGTGCAGTAGACTCTTCGTGATTTTCAGATTTATTAGGTGTATCAGAATTCTTTTCAGGTTCTGATGATTGAGACGGAGTTGTATCGTTACAAGCACCTGCCTTTACTTGAATTGGAATATTGGCATTTTGCAAAGCCCTGACAATTGCATCTGATTTTTGAGCATAATTACTGTGAGAAGATGTTTCTTTATCCATTGTCACAAATGTATTTACGCCAACAACACGGCCACAAAGATCGACCAAGGCTCCTCCTGAATTACCTGGCGAAACCGCTGCACTATGAGGAATAACTTTTTCACCATTTGAATTGACTTGAATAGCATTGATCTCGCCCTTGGTTAACACAACACCAGGAATGGCCGTAATATCGCCTTGAGCTAACCGTTTCAAAGCCCCATCTTGACGAAGAATCATACCAGGATACCCAGCAGCAACCACCGTTTGTAAAGGTTGAGCCTCCAAAGTAAAGCTAAGTGGCTGCTGAGGGGGCGCATCTTCTATTTTTAATACTGCCAAATCAAAAGAATTAACATCACTTGACCGGTCGCTGATGGACATAATATGAGCTTTTTTGAATTGGCCCAACGCTTTATTGGTTACCAATACCGTATTATCTTCAGAGTTTTCAACAACGTGTCTGTTGGTCACAATTAATTCTGGAGTCGCAAAAAAGCCACTTCCCATAGCAACACCCTCATCACCATCTTCATCTTTTGCTTTGACCAAAATAAAAACAGTACTCTTTTCCAAAAGCTCTGGCAGGCTCCCTTGGAAATTTTTACCATCCGACTTCATTGGTGTAGATGAGTTATCAAGACTTTTATTTAACTCTGGTGCGGCCCTACTTTTTTCAAGATCACAAGGTGGGTTCTTTAATTGCTCTTCAAGCTTTTTAATTTCGTCTTCTAGGTCTTTATTCTTTTTTTCTATTTCTGGTTTCTTACGCACCAGATCTTGTGCCTCTATCACTGGAATCTTGGCAATTTTAGTTGGGCGCTCTGCATAAATTAATCGCCAACCAATAAACAAGCCAATAATAAAGAATAAAACTGCGGCAACTAGTCGTGTTAAATATATCGGCATTTTATTCATAGAACCAACTACCGTTCTAGGCATCGCTTGTGCCGTTCCCATCACAGGAGGAACTGTTTTAAGGGGCGCTGCTTGCTGTTGCTCTGTCAAAGATTCTGTTAAAGGGGGTATTTCTTTTTGAGGCGTAAATTGAGAAAAAAGGGACAATCCAGGCTGTCCCCATCCTTTGATAACAATTTGATCATTCGCAATCAAAATATCTTGTTTATTTTGCACCGATAACGCAGCGTTCAATAACGCTCTATCTGCACTTCCCTCAGGATAAGCATCTGATAAGGATGTTATTGCTTCAGCCAGTTTCTGTTCAACGAAATCCTGTTGATTTTCCAAAGGTAAAGTTGGCTCTGTTTTCGTATCAGCGTACCAACTAATAAAAGAATCATCAGATTCTTTATTAGCGGTAATCGTAGGTTCAGCAAGGCTGATCGTTGGGCAATGCTTTTTTAGGATTTGAGCAATCTGAGGGTATTGCTCATAAATTATACGCCCATTAATGACAATGTCTTCTGACGAATAAAAACTTGTTTTTCCAAGAAGGTAAAGTGCCATTATATTCTCAACATTTAGAGTGCAAAATTATTGCTACTTTAATCTATTATAACATCCTTGCCAAGCACCTTGATAACTTACCAATTTTAAAGAATTATCCCAAGTCTCTGTCACAAAATTAAACTTGATAATCTTGAGCAAAAGAATAAACTTGAAATCTTAGTTTACCTAGAAAATCGCTTTTCATAGCATAAAGATTTATTAAATGAGTTTATACAAATCTTTCTTTATTTTAACGTTAGCCTTAAACCCTTTCCCGATTGCTGTTTATGCCCAAGATATAGTCACATCTCCTTTGGCTATTCGTGCTTTACAAACCAGAGAATTTACAGGCATTAATCAAGCACAAGCTTTGAGTATAGGAATAGCAACTTTTCAAGATCTAGGATTTATCATTACTGAAAGCTCGGCCTCATTGGGATTAATCAAGGCCAATCAAACGCGGCCTGATGAAAACACGATTATCCAAGCTACTTTAACCCTAGTTCTCAACCCAGGGAAAGAAGCCAAAATTACTTGTCGGTTATCACTTAGTTATTCTCCTTTTTATTATGGTGAAGAAGGCGCCAATCTGGCAGGACAACCCCCAAGGCAATCCAGCACGGTTCAAAGTCCAATTTTATACCAACAGTTTTTTAATGCCTTTTCATATTCAATCCACATCAACAAGACTTAATTAAATGCAAATTTTCCCTTCTCATCTATTTAAAGTTGCAATCATAAGCTTTGCTATCGGAATAACTGGCTGTGCAAACGATGATCCATCCATAAAAACACCCACCACACAAAAAAGAATTAATCAAACACGCATCTTTTCTGCCCCAAGCCAAGAAATACTTTTGCAAACCATTCTGACCACGCTGCAAGACCAAGGATATAATATTGTCAAAGTCAACAGTAACAATGCAGAAATTACCGCACAACGAGATGGGAATGTTTTAATCAGTGTCATTGCCTATCAAACAAACCCACAACAATTTGCCGTTCGCGCCAATGCACAACGCTATATAAGAAACGCCAATTTGTTCAGTAATAATACGACAGGATATGAAATTATTATGGATCCTGTTTTTTATCAAAAAGACTTTTTTGAGCCTCTATCAAAATCTTTATTTATACAAAAAGAAAATCTTTCCAATTAACCTTTTTCATCATAAAATAATTTTATCGCCCCTTATCCCTTTGACAGAGAGCCTCAGATGCGTTCTTTAAAATATGTAATTTTCCCTTTACTTGCCCTTTTCTCTGCCTGCAAATCTGCACCGCAACAAATAAGTGATGTGCAAGCAGCACAAAATGCAGATGCTCGATTAACGTTGGGTACTATTGAAAGCCAGCTTCATAATGGTATGAGCAGTGTTGCAGTCATTGAGACTTTTGGACCACCCAACATAGTAACAACCGATGATCAGCACCGCGAAGTATGGGTCTGGGATCGTATTTCAACCATGCGTGCACATACAAACTCTGGCGGATGGGCAACAATTTTAATCTTGGGCATCGGAAATAAAGCAAATACTACCAGCGTATCTCAACGCACATTGACCCTCATTGTTAAATTTGATGATCAGAAAAAAGTAAGAGATTTCTCTTATCGATATAGTAATTTTTAAAATGTTCCTATTTCATTCGAACTTATACCGCTCTTTGCTTTTAGGAGCGGTTTTTACTTTTCCTGCCCAATACGTAAAAGCTCAAACTCATCAAACATTATCACTCAGAGCTATTCAAAGCCGATCTTTTGAAACAACTGATACACAAAAAATGTTGCAAAATATAGTCTCAACCTTGCAAGATATGGGATATATTATTGGCAGGATTGACAATCAACTGGGCTTTGTAAATGCTGCTCAGTTTGCCAATGATATTACAGAAATTACCGTAACTATACAGCCAATCACTCACTCAATGACCGTTCGAGCATCAGGACGAAGGAATAATATTCCTATGGATGATGATCCTGTTTTTTATCAAAATTTCTTTAATCATTTATCTCAAGCAGCCTTTTTAAACGCTAACAAAATTTATTAACGCATTTACATTTTATAGATGCAGGTTACCATTAATAGATACTCATTATTCATTACACAAAGTAAGGAGTCTATTATGCTTAACAAAGATACCAAACTGTGTATTTCTCTTGCTGCTCGTCCAAGTAATACGGGCACCAAGTTTCATAATTATTTATATAATAAACTTGGTTTAGATTTTATTTATAAAGCTTTTACAACCAAAGATATTGAACATGCTATCAAAGGCGTACGGGCTTTGGAAATTCGGGGTTGTTCCGTATCTATGCCTTTTAAGGAAAGTTGTATTCCATTTGTGGATACCTTATCAGAAACAGCCAAGGCCATTAATTCAGTTAATACAATAGTAAATGATAATGGTCACTTAACGGCTTATAATACAGATTATCTTGCAGTAAAAAAACTTGTTGAACAAAATTATAGCAATAAAAATATGACAGTTATTATAAGGGGAAGTGGTGGCATGGCAAAGGCTGTGATTGCGGCTTTTCGTGATAATGGTTTTACCAACGTTATCATATATGCCCGTAATGAAGAACATGGGATGAGTCTAGCTAAAAAATATGGCTTTAAATACTCCAAAGAAATGCCACAAAATCCAAGTGAAGTTTTGGTAAATACAACACCTATTGGTATGTCTGGTGGGATTGAAGAAAATGATTTAGCATTTACAGAAAAAGAGATTATGACAGCTAATTATATCTTTGATGTTGTGGCTCTCCCTTCTGAAACACCCCTTATTCAAGCTGCGCGGAAACACAATAAACCAGTCATTACAGGTGCAGAGGTGATTGCATTGCAAGCTTTGGAACAATTCGAACTTTATACAGGCGTGCGTCCAGACAAAAATCTGATGTTAGAAGCCTCAAAATTTTCTAGATCTTAATTATAATATTTGAATAAAAAATTAATTAATCTGAGAGTATAAACTTAATACTTTATCAGAGCATTTTTACTTTTTCAGATTATACATAACAACAGTATGTGTTGTTATCACAACACATACTTTTACAAAAAAAACAAACATCTCTTTTATGACTATTCTTAAATTTTTTTATATATAAATGAAAATTATTCGCCACATGAAATAGTTTAGGTTTTTCATTATGTTTAAAAAGTATCTCTTGCTAGTTGCTGGTATGATTTGTGTAACAACAACTAGTTTTGCAATTGATAATAAGCATTCCGGGTTTTATATTACTGGAAAAGTTGGAGCCTCTGTTTTACAACAGAAAAATCAGAAATATATTGAGCGCTATCAACGTTATGATTACGAAACTGAAACACGTTTTAATCAAACTTATTATGGAAAATCAGGTGGTACACACACTAATGCCAGACTAGGTGGTGGTATTGCTGTGGGTTATAATTTTGATAATCGTTTTAATGTTCCTGTTCGTGCTGAAATCGATGTTATGGCACGTATGGGTGACAGTTCAAATTATCTGCGTGAGCGCCAATCCCTTCGCTATTCTTGGTTAGAAGGACGATCTGATTATGAAAATAAAATTAATAACAAAGTCCAACTAAATACGTTTATGTTCAATGGCTTTTATGATTTTAAAAATGAATCTGCATTTACCCCATATCTTATGGCTGGCGTTGGCCTAGCATCATTTAAGCATACATCTCAACCAACCGTTTCTTATACAGATTATGATACGAGCAATCAAATGACAGGATATTATAAAAACGGTATTAAAGGATCACGTACTACAAACAACTTTGCTTGGAATGCTGGCGCTGGTGTTCGATATAAAATTAATGAAGATTTTGATCTCGATTTTAGCTATCGATATTTAGGTGCTGGCAAATCATCACTCACCACATGGAGACAACCTGCGTCAACATATTACCTTGGTCGGCATGAGAAATCAAAAATAAAAGTTGTTACTCAAGATATCATGCTAGGGATAACCTATAATTTTTAATATAAATTGCGTGATAGTGTGTCAAAGAAACGTTGATAAAATTGCGTTTCTTCAACAGGATATTGATTATATCGTGCATTTATTCGCACTAAACTACCTCGACCAGATGCAGGTTGAATAACAACGTTAACCTGCATAATATGATCATGATCCAGCTGCATTGCCTCAATTATTCCGAGTTGCACATCTACTCGGACAATTTGGAAATCTAGGCTGGCTAATGTTTTTATAATAGATTGCAAAACAATCTTTTGATTTGATTGATTAAACTGCTTGCTTTGCATATTCCTGAGTTGTGAAGGCAATGTTTTTGTCAACTGTAAATCAGTTGGGGCATCAGAACCACTACAACCTGCCAACATCAACAAGACTAAGAAACCACCCCATAAGTTACTTTTATTCATACTGGATGCTCCTCTAGATATAATGCCTTGGAAACAGCCTCAAAGAATTTTTGATAAAGCGCTGGGTCTTTAACAAGCCAAACTCGGTTTAACATTCCTGTGTTTAAAAAACTGCGCAATTCTACGGAAACATGCATTTCATACCCTTTTTTATCCATAACAGGATAAATCACAACCGAGATTGAACCCAGATGGCGTTGCACATAAGGAATATCTGAGCCATTTCCAAAATCCAAAGAAGGTCCAAAAGACAATCCAAATCCAGGCATATTTCCCTGATTATATCCTGTCACAGGCATTCCAAACAATCGAAATGGTGCGTTTAATTCATTGGTTTGATCTGCAAAAACCATTCCAGCTTGGATATTTGACTCTCGAATCGTATAATGCTGATCCTGAATAACATTCATTACTGCACGTATTAAACGATCTGGTTGTTCAACTTCGAAAAAACGAGTTTGTATTTTTTGTCTAGCTATACGCTCTGGTGTCATGGTGACACTTTTCAGATTTGGAACAGAAGATGAAGCACAACCTATCAGCAAAAATATCAAGAAAAAACTTATGGCTAGATACCATTTTTTTAAAAAATATATTTGCATATAAAACTCGTTTTCTAATATTTTATCGACTACAGAAGAATAAAATTAAAGTAAACGATATATTAACATTTATAAAAATAAAACACGTAACCCATATTTTTTTTATTGTTTGACATATTTACCTTTTCTTAGCGTTCTTTTTTTTATAGGTTAAACGTTTATTGATCACTTTATATTCAAAATACGATGGCAAATTCTTCTCCTTCCTATTCTTTTGATATTCGTGCAGGCACAATTATTCACGCAGATGCTATATCCTCACCAGGAAGCTATTTGTTGAAAGTTAATTTTGGCTCAATTATCGGCATCAGAACGTGTTTATTACAAGCCGTTCCATATATTAATGTTGAATCCCTCTTGGAAAAACATGTCTGTGCGATAATTAACTTTCCAGGATATAAAAAGAATATCAAAACATTAAACACTATTTTACTTTGTATGCTTGATAGTGATGGGCATTACATCCCTATTCAACCAGATTACTGTATCCCTAACGGAGGCTCTTTATTTTCATGACAACACATTATATGACCATCTCGTGGGATCAACTGCATAGAGATGCTCGCACTCTTAGTGAACGACTCAGCAACAGACAATTCAAAGGAATTGTTGCTATTACACGTGGAGGGATGATTCCCGCCGCCATCATTGCCAGAGAACTGGAATGCCGATTAATCGATACGGTTTCAATCGTTAGTTACGATGAAGAAGAACAAGGCGAGTTAAAAATCATCAAACATCCTACTGTTGCTGGTGATGGTGAAGGATTCTTAATTGTTGATGATTTGGTTGATTCGGGTATCACTGCCAAAGCGATACGTAAATTATTACCCAAAGCATATTTTGTTTGTTTATATGCAAAGCCAGCAGGTAAACCATGCACTGATGATTTTATTATGGAAGTTCAACAGGATACATGGATTTTATTTCCTTGGGATTCCGCACCAGCTTTTGCTCCTCCTTTAATCAAAATTAAAAAATAAAAAAAAATGAATTTTTTTTATAAAAAAGACTTGCGTTCTTGCTCAGAACCATCTAATTAAAAGCTCATTCGGGGTGTGGCGCAGCCTGGCTAGCGCGCTTGTTTTGGGTACAAGAGGCCCCCGGTTCGAATCCGGGCTCCCCGACCATTAATAAACTCTAACTTAGGTTAGAGCTTACTTAAAAAACAAAGAGGATTATATGGCAAAGGCTCGTATTTACAAACGCGCCAAAAAGGCAACACAATCAGGACATGCTCGTCATTTATGGGTTCTTGATTATGGACAATCCTCTCCTCGTTCTCATGACCCGATTACTGGTTGGGTTGGCAGTAACGATACACAAACTCAAGTAAGCATTTCTTTTCAAACCAAAGAACAAGCAATTGCTTATGCTGAGCGTAAATCTATTCCTTATGATATAGAAGAACCAGGAACAACTCGTTTTGTAGTAAAAAATTATGAAGATAATTATCATCATAACCGCAAAATGAATTGGACACACTAGGATTTTATTTAAGCGCCCTTAGCTCAGCAGGATAGAGCAACAGCCTTCTAAGCTGTGGGCCGCTGGTTCGAATCCAGCAGGGCGCACCATAAAATCTTTATAGTATAATATAAATAATTACATTCAATGTTCAAAAAACAGTCAACATTGTCCATATTAAGATTATACAATACTTACGATTTAAATTCGTCAATTTAACCAGTATTATAATAATCTAGTAATGAACAAACTATACATTTTATAAATGATTTTTTCATTAGTTTATTGATCTTAATCATTTAAATTCCCATTTTATATTCGGTAAATTCCATTCTTTATGTTTTTGTTCGTAAGCTTCTAGTGGCAATAAAACAAAAACTGGATTTCGTTCACTATTAAGCCAACTTAACAACGCACGCATATGAACTTCATCCATAGAAGTACATCCTGCTGTTGTGGCATAACGATCTTTTCTAAGATGGACAAAAATACAACTCCCCGCGTTGGGAATATTGTTAGGATTATAATTTAAAACAAATCCTAATTTATAAAGTTGATCTCCATTATAATGAATATCACGCCGCATAGGTTCGGTCGAATCTTGAGGCAAGCTAAATAGGACCTTTTGATGGTTTACTATTTGATTATAATATGGGGAGAGACTATTATCGATACAATAATCATCCTTAGTTAATGCTTGATATGGATACGAACGATCAACATTCTTAGCGTATCCGAAACTTGATCCTATTTTGAAAATTCCTGTTGGGCTACGCATGTCCCCTTCTGTCTTTACAATACCTTGACTGACGTATGGGTGTAACCCTATTCCCCACGCTGCACCATTTTTTCCTAATGAAACATTGAAAGACTGACCTATATGAATCCATCGAGAATGTTTATATTCGAATTGCAATAAAACTCCTTGGTTACTATTCCAATCAGAGGATAAAACCAAAATCATTTGCTGATTTTTTTTCCACTGAACAATGGCATTTTGTCTAGGGGTCATTGTGCAAGCAGACAGCATCAATACACAGAAACTAACTGTTAATAAGTGCAGATAATTTTTCATATTTAATCAAGCTCTCTTTGTTCATCATTCATTATCATACATATACCACCCTTTATTCAGAAGAAGATGTTTGTATAATTTTACTTTAACGATATAATTTCTCTAATTATTATTTATAGTCTCTTTGATAAAAGGTCTTAATTTCATGAAAATCTTAGTTACTGGTGGATGTGGATATATCGGCAGCCATACTTGTGTTCAATTAATTAACCAAGGATATGAACCGATTGTAATTGATAATTTATGTAACAGTAAAGAAATTGTCCTGGATCGCATTAAAGAGATCACTGGTAAAAAACCAAAATTTTATCAAGGGGATATACGTGATAAGGCCTTATTAAACAAAATCTTTAAAGAAAATACTATTGATAGTGTAATTCACTTTGCAGGGTTAAAAGCTGTTGGTGAATCTGTATCAAAACCATTGGAATATTATGATAATAACGTTTATGGCTCTTTAAGCTTGTTTGAAGCCATGCGTGATGCAAATGTAAAAAAAATAATCTTTAGTTCATCTGCTACGGTTTATGGCACACAGCCTATTGTTCCTTATGTTGAAACGATGGAAACGGGTGAGCCAACCCAACCTTATGGGCGCAGCAAACTTTTTATCGAAAAGATTTTACAAGACCTTAATATTGCTGAAAACGGTTGGTCTATTACATTACTAAGGTATTTTAATCCTGTTGGTGCTCATCCATCTGGTTTGATGGGGGAAGATCCTCAAGGAATTCCCAATAATTTAATGCCATATATGACCCAGGTTGCTATTGGTCAAAGAGAATCTCTTGCTGTATTTGGTGATGACTATGAAACCTCCGATGGAACTTGCGTGCGTGATTATATTCATGTGATGGATTTAGCTGACGGGCATCTAGCTGCACTAAAATATAATCAAGATCATAAGGGTTCACATATTTTTAACCTTGGATCAGGTAACGGGAATAGTGTTTTAGAGGTCATTGCTGCTTTTGAAGATGTATTTGGTAAAAAACTAGCTTGGCATTATGCACCACGTCGTGCTGGAGATCTGTCTGCCTATTGGGCAAATGCTGATAAAGCAAAAAAATTACTTCATTGGGAAACCAAACTGAGCCTCCATGACATGGTCAAAGATTCATGGAACTGGCAAAGCCAAAATCCCAAAGGATTTATTTAATTTATAACTAAGGAGATTTCTAATGCCCATATTTAATCCCGTTGATCATCCTCATCAACGCTATAATCCATTAACAGATGAGTGGGTATTGGTGTCTCCTCACCGCGCAAAAAGACCCTGGCAGGGGCAAACAGAACCCCCTGTTCATAAAGAAGCTATTCACCATGATCCAGATTGTTTTTTATGTGCAGGAAACAAACGAATCACGGGTGATATTAATCCCGATTATCAATCAACTTATGTTTTTAATAACGATTTCGCAGCCTTGCTGCCTGATGCACCGAAATATCAACATCTTGATGATCCTTTATTTAAAATAGAGAGTGTTCAAGGCACATGTCGGGTTATTTGTTTTTCCCCTGATCACAGCAAAACACTTCCCGAACTTCCTGTATCATCGATTCAAGATATTATCAAAACTTGGATTGAACAATTAAACGAGCTGGGTAAAGTTTATAAGTGGGTGCAGCTTTTTGAAAATAAAGGTGCCATGATGGGATGTTCCAACCCTCACCCTCATGGACAAATCTGGAGCGGCAATTTTATTCCCAATGAAATCCGTAAAGAAGATACCTGCCAAGCCAATTATTACAAAAAACATAATTCTTCTTTGTTAATGGATTATGTGCGAAAAGAATTACAACTCCAAGAGCGCATTGTCGTTGAAACAGAATTTTGGGTTGCATTAGTGCCATATTGGGCTATTTGGCCATTCGAGATTCTGCTATTACCTAAAACAATTGTACACCGTCTTAACGAACTTACCTCAGAGCAACAAGCCGATTTAGCCGTTATTTTAAAAACTCTTACAACAAAATATGATAATTTATTCAATTGTTCTTTCCCTTATTCAATGGGATGGCATGGTGCTCCTTTCACTGACGATCCCAAAGAACATTGGCAACTTCATGCCCATTTTTATCCCCCTTTATTACGCTCTGCATCAACTAAGAAATTCTTAGTAGGTTATGAAATGTTGGCTCAAGCTCAGCGTGATATTACAGCAGAACAGGCAGCCGAGCGGTTACGCGTCTTAAGCAACATCCATTATAAAGAGGTTTAATTGAATGCAAAAAATGATCCAAGAAACTTTATCACAGTTTCAAACCCATTATGGATATCCTGCGGAACTTGTTATTCAAGCCCCAGGGCGTGTTAACTTAATTGGTGAACATACAGATTATAATGATGGTTTTGTCTTGCCTTGTGCGATCAACTACAGCACTTTTATTGCCAGCAAGAAAAGAACTGATCATCAAGTTAATATTATTGCTGTAGATTTTGATGGAAAAGATAATTTTGATCTCAGTAAACCTATTAATAAATCCGAGCAAGGTTGGGCAAATTATGTCAGGGGCGTTTTTAAATATGTTCAAGAACTCCACTCTGACTTTACTGGAATAGATTTAATTATTCATGGAAACGTTCCTTTAGGCGCAGGGTTAAGCTCTTCCGCAGCGCTAGAAGTATCCATTGCGACCACGATTAAAACCCTTTATCATCTTCCTATTGATCCCAAAGTTTTAGCTAAAATTTGTCAAAAGGCAGAAAATAAATTCGTTGGTATGAATTGTGGAATTATGGATCAGTTTATCTCTACACTTGGGGAAAAAGATCATGCTTTATTGATTGATTGCCGTAACCTTGAAACACAATCCATTTCAATGCCAACCAATCTGTCTGTCGTGATTATTAACAGCAATGTTAAACATGGCTTGGTAGACAGTGAATATAATTTGCGCCGTCAACAATGTGAAGAGGCAGCACAAATTTTAAATGTTCCTAAATTACGTGACGCAACTATTGAATTACTCGAACAGCATAAAACAAAAATGAGCAATGTTGTATATCGTCGTGCCAAGCATATTATCACTGAAAATACCCGTACTCTGGAAGCCGCCAAGGCTTTAAGTGAAAATAATATCACAAAATTAGGAGAGCTAATGCAAGCTGGTCATCTCTCAATGAAAGATGATTTTGAAATTACAGCACCAGCGGTTGATGCCTTGGTTGATATAGTAAAATCAGTCTTAGGTAATAAAGGTGGTGTCCGTATGACTGGAGGTGGCTTTGGAGGATGTGTTGTGGCCCTTGCCCCTCATGATATGATAGAGCCTATTAGAAAAGTTGTTGAGAAAGAATATTACGCACAAACAGGTTTAAGAGAAAGCTTTTATATTTGTCATGCCATGAATGGAGCAGGAAAAGTTTCTGTATAACTCTTTTAAATCAGACAGGATAAGATCTTACTTATCCTGTAACCATAATTCATAATGTGAAGGCCATTCCGAAGCAGGCGTGTTAGGTTTTCCAAGAGCAAATCCATGTCCGCCTTTAGGATAACGATACATTGTGACTGGCACGTGATTTCTGTCACAAATTTCCTTCATAATTAAAGTATTTTGTGGGGAAACAACAGGATCATTTTCTGCTTGTACTAAAAAGAATGGTGGAGAATGAGGTGTTACATAATTTTGAATTGACCACTCTGCATTTTTCTCATCAGAAGCTTTTCTGCCGACCAAAACATGATGAGATGAGGTCGTATCATAAGGTTTTTCAATGGTAATGACTGGATAAATTAATGCAGCTTTATCAACAGTAGCTGGCAAACTATCTACCTCATCTTGAGGTTCATAAGATTGAAATTTAGATTTTACCGCCGCCATTCCCATTAAATGCCCCCCCGAAGAAAACCCAAGAAGACTTACTTTTTTTTCACGTTGCTTCATGATACGTATAGCACGTTGTGCATCTTGTAACGGTGCCAAAGCATCTGCTTTCCACCCCTCATCGGGCAAACGATACGTCAATATATATGCCGTATATCCACGTGCTACCAGCCACTCTGCTGCTGGGCGAGATTCTAAGCGTATAGCTATGCGTTTATATCCTCCTCCACCTGCGATCAGAACGCCATGACCATTAGGACTTGGGGGTGTCATAATGGTTAAGGTTGGAACCCTAACATTACTGACCGATCCATTCATAGACAGTGTCATTTCACCAACAGGCCCACCACCACCAGGAGGCGTTCCAGGCCATAACCGAATAGTCTTTTCTGTATATTGCAACTTGGCAGCAAATACTGGCTTGATGCCTAATAGCATACTGGCAGTTACACATCCTATTAAAAATTGACGACGGTTCATACAAAAATAACTCTGAATAATTTATACTTGCTAAAAATAATATACTTAATTTTATTTTTTTTCTTTTTCAATAATTATTAATATAGAATCAACTATTAAATCAATAACGCTAGGATCATACATAAATGAACTAAAACATAAATCTTGTTGACCATCTCTTCTACTTTTTACATCAGATACACGGATACCAAGACTCTCTAATTCCGTAATTAAACGTAACAAGTCTTTATCAGATACTTTTTTTGCTTTGATACATGATGCGGAGTATTTAGATATAGATTGTGTTAAAATTCTATCCGTTGAAAATCCACGCTCCAGCGTGCCAATTTTTTTACTTATTTCTCCCAACTGCTCGACAATATAATCCTGCCCAGACACTTCCTTTTGATCTAATTTAGCAACTGTAAATTCTCCGAAATGCTTTAAAAATGGACTATAAGCACCCTTTTTATTAATCGCTTCTAATTGAGTTTTAATCTTACCTACCAATCGTTCTTTAAACGCATTAATTTTGATATAATTTAAATCTCTGGGATATTCTAAATGCTCAATGGGTGACGTATCAAAAGAATAAGACGTGCAATCATCTTTGATAATAATGGTTGGTTTATCAAAGGCCAACCGCATTCCAAGCTCAAACATAACATTCGGGTTTTTACCACTCACATCACAAATTATAATGGGATTATGATATAAATTATCAATGATACGTTTTTGAATGATTCCTACCTCATCCGCATAACTGACAACATCCCCTTTTAGTCCAGAACTTTCGATAACCTCTTTTAAAATAGATAAAACTTCTGACCAATGGGATTCATGACAACCATCAATGGTTGAAATAGGCATGATAATTCCACATTGCTGTTTAGTTTTACTCATTCTCATACTCCCAGATTAAATAAGATAAAGTTCTTTAAATTAAGGAACTTTATCGCCATAAAAACTTACTTTTCTGTTTCAACAAAACACGTTAATTGTGCTGAACCCAAAGAGTGAAAATGCGTATTAAAGCCAACAAATGCTGGGGATACATCTTTGGTGATATCGAGTTTTTCAACATCCATTGCATGGATCGTTATAATATAACGATGTTTGACCCCAGGAGGTGGTGCAGCACCGCCATATTCATAAAAACTAAAATCATTACGAATTTGTATGGAACCCTCTGGCATTTTTTTGGAAGATGCACCTTCGTCAAGGTGAGTTACCGTTGCTGGAATATTTGCAACCACCCAATGCCACCATCCTGATCCCGTTGGTGCATCTGGATCAAACATTGTTATGACAAAACTTTTAGTGCCTTTGGGTGCATTTTCCCAAAACAAAGAAGGCGATAAATTATCTCCGTCTTGGCCCATGCCATTAAAGCGTTGTGCTTTTGGCATAGTATCACCTTCTTTATAAGAATTACTCCATAATTTAAACATTGTCCGATCCTTTTCATAAACTTTATGACATAAAATCTTATCATAAACCTCATGATTTAATCAGAATTATCTTTGAGAATTATTCCACAACAGAAAAATGATAAACTGTTTTTTGATCGTAAACTTCACCTGGTTTTAATATTGTCGAAGGAAAATTCGGTTGATTAGGACTGTCTGGATAATATTGAGGTTCAAAAGCAATACCTTCACACTGACGATAAGCTTTACCAGAATATCCTTTTAAATTACCTTTCAACGCGTTTCCTGTATATACCTGCATTCCTGGTAACGTTGTATATAGATCTAATTTTCTGCCACTGGCAGCATGAACTAATTTAGCGGCAGGTCTTACTTCTTTACTAACCTTACCATCAACAACCCAGTTATGATCATATCCAATTGCTCTGTATAGCTGTTCAAAATTATCACGAATATTGGTGCCAATATGAGTTGATGCTCTGAAATCCATCGGGGTATTGGCAACAGGTGCAATTTCACCAGTCGGTATCATATTTTGATCTACTGGCGTATAATGACTACAGAATAATTGAAGAGTATGATTTTCAATAGAGCCATTCCCCTCACCTGACAAATTAATATAGCTATGATTTGTTAAATTAACGACAGTTGTTTTATCAGTTTGTGCTTGGTAATGAATGGTAAATTCATCATTGTTATTTAAACTGTAAATGACACGAACGGATAAATTTCCTGGAAAACCTTGATCTCCATCCTCACTAAGTAACGATAGAGATACAGAAACTTGTTGATCATCTTGAGGTAAAATTTCTGCCTGCCAAACACGTTTATCAAAACCTATTTTACCACCATGTAAACAATTAGAATTCTCATTTAGTGATAAATTATAGCTTTTACCTTCGAGAGAAAATTTACCTGCAATACGATTACCATAACGACCTATCAATGCGCCAAAATAAGGCCTAGGGCCAGGATCATTCTCATATTGCTCTAGTGTTGAGAATCCTAGAACGACATTTTCAAAATGTCCCTTATTATCAGGAATTAACAAAGAAGTAATTGCACCCCCAAATGTGAGAAATTTGACTTCTATACCTTTGGCATTTCTGAGTGTAAATTCTTTAACAATCTCACCACCACTGGTTTTACCATATTCTTGTTCCTGAATAGAAAATTGACCGCGAGCCATGATAATTTATCCTTTGTTTCCACTATCGTTATAGAATAGATTAATTATGACTCAGCTTTGCTAATTACTGTTATATAATTTACATCACAATAAAGTGATCAATATCTATTTAAACTTTAACATATGAAATTATTCTTGCCCGTTATCAATTTAAAAAAATGGCAGTGGTTATATGCACCCAGCAAACCTGCATTGGGATTTGCATGTAGAACAGGAGTTACCTCTATTGTTGCTCTATATATTGCTTTATGGATGGAGATGAGCTCTCCTTTTTGGGCTCCCTTAACTGTATGGATGGTATCCCTTTTAACCCCAGAAGAAAGCAATGCAAAATCTCGTTGGCATTTGTTTGGTACAATCTTGGGAACAATCGCCGCAGTAACGTCGGTCGTGATTTTCCCTCAACAAGCATCCTTATTTATGATCACGCTTGCTTTTTGGGTATCGTTATGCTGCTTTTTGGCAACGCTCCTTAATAACTATCGCGTTCATGGGATGCGCGTTTCTGCTTTTACATATGCTTTGATTGCTATTGATGCCATTCCTAATCCTAATCAAGCTTTTGATATTGCTATGGCCAGAGCCTCCTATATTATTCTCGCTATTATTCTTCAAAAGACTGCGACTTCTATTTGTGTAGGAGGTCAAAGAACGATACAAATACAATGGTTACAAGACAATCTAGATCAAGCCATCAGTAAAACTTGCTTTGTTTTATCAAGCTTTTTCAAAGGAAATATTTCTATCTTAGAAGATAATAAAAATATTTTTTCTATTTTTTATAAACTTAATCAACAATCTGAATTTACAGACATGGCAATTGCTCCACACAGTCATCTTGGGGCACATGGCAGAATGATATTGGCAATCGCTAATAACATTTTATTTAAAACTTTTTGTTTACAAAAACTAGCTCCAACCAGAAATACAAACAACACTATTCAAGATTTACCAAAAAAAGCAGCTATTTTTTTTACAGAATTACCTGATTTAATAAAAAGCAATACCAACGTTAACGACACATTAAAAAGAATTAAAGAAGTTAGAAATAATATATACAAACAACTTCTTAAAACTGCAGAATTTTTGCTCAATTTGCAGGATAAAACTATTTCAAAAGAAGAATTATTGTTTGCGGAGTTATCTATTGTTTATGATTCTTTATCTCATTTAGAATATATGTTTATTCAACTTAACAATCATACAAAAAGTAAAAAAGCAACCTATTATAACTATCGAATTAACACCTATAGAAATTTGAGAAAATCACTCAGCAATGGGCTGCGTGTATTTATCTCTATTATTTTAGCATCGATTATATGGCAGGTTACAGCATGGAGTAACGGAATGTTATTCGTCATGTATGTTGCGATTATCTGTGCGATTACCTCAATTGCGGATCGCCCAGCAAAAGCAGCTAAGCATTATTTAAATGGTGCTGTATATGCCATATTAAGCATTTTTTTGATCAATTTTATATTAATCCCACCTGTCAGCAATTTTGAAATATTAACCATTATTGTTCTACCTTTTATGTTTATTGCTGGTTTAGCATCTTGTAACCCAGCAATAGCACTGACTGGTATTGCTTATAATTTTTTATTTTCTGTATTAATCAGCTATAATAATCAAAGTCGTATTAACGAAATAACATATTTTAATCTTTGCCTAGCTTTGATCTGCGCCATTATTTTTACTTGGTTAATGTGCCGTTTGATTTTTCCCATTAATGACACAAAAGAATATTGCTTTACCTGTAAACAAATGATTTTAAATTTGAGCAATCTTCCCAATAAATATATTTTACCTTCAACACAAAAATGGATTGATCAACAAATCAGTAATCTTGTTTACCTTATTGACGATACCAAAAACCTACCAAAAGAAAATCAGAATATTTACTTTTACGGAGCACAATCCATTATTTTGACAGGCGTTCAAATTATTCAAATACGCATTTTCTTGCAACAAGAGAAAAATCTTCCTGTTGAATTAAAAAATATCCTTAACTCTTTATTATATCAAATTCATATTCTTCCTAAGCTATTGAATACACAATCTATAGATAAAGATTATCAAAGATTTAAAGAATTTCTTGTCAAAGATGAAAACGCTTATCTAAAGCAAACTCTATTACCAATTTTATCTTCTATTTGTATAATCAAGAGCCAATTAAACAGTTATAAAAAATTCATAAAACTATTTTCATTGTCTCAAAAAAAATATTTTAAATTATAAAATCAAAATTTACTTCTCAGTATTATGAAAATTCAAAGCTGACTTTTGATTTTTTCAAGCAATAATCCTCTAGCATTTGGCAAAGGTTTGTTCTTTAAATAAAAAATATGCTTTTCTAAAAAGTAACCAGTTAAGCGTAACCCGTCATGCCAATCTTGTAAATTTCCTTGGTTCTGATCATCAATAAACAAAGCAGGCAAAGGTAATAAACGAGGCTTCCACTCTCCTGCCATTTCTTCTGTTACGACTTTTCCTGTTTTAGGGGAAACCCAATAAGAAATACCCGTTCCATATTCCTTACAAACAGAAAAATCCAAACCATATCCCAACTCTGCCAACAGCATGACTTCCCATCGAAGAAGTTGAGACAAGGCTTTTTCTTCGGCTTCCTGAGGATCTAGTGTCAGAAACGTCAATATCTTAAATAATAAACGTGCAATATCAGGTACAGACTGTCTTTCAATTAAACTGCCCTCAGCAACGGCACATATCGAAGATAAAATGGAAAAAGCAAAAGGAAATGATGCCAAAGAAGCAAAATTAGCTCTGACAAGCTCGCCTTTGAAATGACCAAGCTGATCTTGTAACCTTGCAGACCACTCTGCTGCAATAAAATTACCCATTTGCCAGACTGAGGAATTTTTACGAGCCCCCATTGCTCTCACTACGCCACGATATAATCCATGATCTAAGGACAGAACACTGACAATTCCATCGATCTCGCCATAATACCGTGTGCTTAGGATAATAGAAGGAGAAGACCATTCAAGCATGAATAACTTCTCCTCCCTTTATCGTCAGATTAGCCTTTAGCAGCCTGAGCAACTTCAGCAGCAAAATCTGTTTCTTCTTTTTCAATGCCTTCACCAAGGTGGAAGCGTTCGAAAACAACTAGCTTAGAACCACTTTTCTCAACAACAGCTTTAACTTTACTTTCGCCGTCATGAATCCAAGTTTGTTCAAGTAACACGACTTCTTCATAGAATTTGCGGATACGACCATCAATCATTTTTTCAATGATATTATCTGGTTTACCAGAAGCACGAGCTTGTTCTACAAAGATCGCTTTTTCACGCTCTAATTCTTCAGAAGATACTTCTTCAATACGCAATGCAATTGGACGAACAGCAGCAACTTGCATTCCGATTTTACGACCTAGGTCTTCAAGATCAGCAGATGCTGATGGTGCTTCAAGAGCAACCAATACCGCAATTTTACCAACAGTTGGACGAAGTGCAGAATGAACATAACTTGCAACAACACCAGAGCCAACTTCGAGAACGCTTACGCGACGAATGGTCATGTTTTCGCCAATAGTCGCAATCAAAGAAGTTAAGTTCTCAGCAACAGTTTTACCATTATCCATGGTTGCATTTTTTAATGCTTCGACGTCATTCCCTGTTGTTAATGCAACTTTTGCTGCATCTTCAACAAATTGTTGAAACTGTTCGTTACGCGCAACAAAGTCTGTTTCAGCATTGATTTCCACGATGGCTGCTTTGTTACCTGCAGTTGCAACACCAACAAGACCTTCAGCCGCAACACGACCTGATTTCTTAGCCGCAGTAGCAAGACCTTTAGTACGTAACCAGTCAATTGCTTCTTCAACATTTCCAGCAGTTTCATTCAGTGCTTTTTTACAATCCATCATACCAGCACCGGTTTTTTCGCGCAGTTCTTTGACTAACGCAGCTGTAATTTGTGCCATATTTTTCCTCTTTTTTAAATGCAGAGGCGTCCCGATAGTTCGAGACGCCCACTTATCACTATTCAGACAAAGTTATTGGTTTTGTCTATATCAAATCAAGTTTTGATAACTATGATAATTAAGCTGGGATTTCAGATGTTTCTTCAATAGAAACTGTTTCCATCATTACTTCAGGAGGCAGTTCTTCTGAAGCACCAAGATCTTGACCTGAAGCACCTAGTTCAGCAGAAATACCATCTAAAACAGCACCAGCTACAAGCTCACAGTAAAGATTGATAGAGCGTAATGCATCATCATTTCCAGGAACAGGATAGGTAATTCCTGCTGGATCAGAGTTACTATCCAAAACAGCAACAACAGGAATACCCAGTTTATTTGCTTCTTGAACAGCTAGTTTTTCTTTGTTTGTATCAATAATGAAAAGAATGTCTGGAAGACCTCCCATTTCTTTAATACCGCCCAAAGAACGTTCCAATTTTTCACGCTCACGTGTTAATTGTAGAACTTCTTTCTTTGTTAAACCTGCTGTATCGCCATCAAGGGTTTCTTCTACATGACGTAAACGTTTAATGGAATTAGTAATAGTTTTCCAGTTGGTTAACATTCCGCCCAACCAGCGGTGATTAACATAATATTGACCACAACGTTTTGCAGTTTCAGCAACGCTTTCTGCTGCTGTACGTTTTGTTCCAACAAAAAGAACACGTCCACCATTAGCAACGGTATCACGAACAGCATTCAATGCGCGATCCAACATAGGAACGGTTTGTTGCAAATCGATGATATGAACCTGGTTACGAACCCCAAACAAAAATGGAGCCATTTTTGGGTTCCAACGACGGGTATGATGTCCAAAATGAACACCAGCTTCTAATAATTGACGTAGGGTAAAATGTGGCATCGCCATTTGACGTGCATCCTTTCTTTCTGGTTAAACCTCCGTAAAGCGCCGATCCATATTTCAGGCACCAGTGGCAAAGACTTTACGTGTGAATTTATCGAGCAATTTCGATAGAGTTTATATGAAAGAATTTCCGAAAAAAATCAAGTAATTATTTAAAGATATGAAGAATAATCTGCATCATTAATAATATATTCCTTCTAAATTTTATTTTTAAAAAAACGTAATAATCAACTCATGCAAAACAAAGATAATCTAAATAGCCAACAATGGTATTTCCAAGATTTGTAACACTTAGTTCACCATGAACACCACAATACAAACGAAAATTACATCAATAACACGAATTAAAAAGTTAACTTTAAAATGAATGAGCTCGCTAATAAATCATATCCATAGTCTAAGAATATATAAGATTTCCTTAACGGTGAATATACTCCAACAAAATCTGACCGTAACGTTCAATTTTACTGTCTCCAATTCCTTTTACATTTTTCAATGCTTCTATATTCTGAGGGCACGTTATTGCTATTTCTCGTAAAACCGCATCATGAAAAATGATATAAGGAGGAACTTCTTGCTCTCTGGCCTCAGATAAACGCCACAATTTCAATTGATCAAAGATATGTTGCTGTTCTTGAGAAAGTTCTATTTGCTGTGGATAAGCATGCGTTTTCTCAGAGCGAACCTGAACAATATCCTCTCTTAAGTAAAGCTGTTCGTTGCCTTTTAAAAGTGGCAACGCTTTGTCTTGATTAAGAAACAAGTTAGAATGTTCTGCCCCTTGCCTTAATGCATCTTTGGCCATTAATTGTCGGATGACAGCACGCCAAAACTGATTGGGTTTATCTTTACCAATACCAAATACAGGCAACTGATCATGTTGATAATTATCAATATGATCACTCTTTTTTCCTCTTAAAACATTAATAATGTGTATAGCACCAAAACGTTGGCCAGTTCTATAAACCGCTGATAACACTTTTTGTGCGGCAACCGTACCATTAAACAAAGAAACAGGATACTTACAATTATCACAATGACCACAAGGTTCTTGTAACTCTTCACCGAAACAACGCAGTAAAATCTGTGTTCGACAATCTGTTGTCTCAGCGAATGCGATCATGGTATTTAATCTTGACCTAGCAATTCTTTTTTGTTCTTCATTACTGTTGGATTGTTCTAACCAATAACGAGCCTTAACTATATCCTCACCCCCATAGAGCAATACAGTTTCTGCTGGATCACCATCCCTGCCCGCACGGCCAATTTGTTGGTAATAGTGCTCTGGTCCTTTGGGCATATCCAAATGCACGACCAATCTTACATCAGGGCGATCAATTCCCATACCAAAAGCAATCGTAGCCACAATGATAACAGGCTCTCCTGAGCGAAATCGCAACAATACCGTTCGTTTTTCAAGAGCAGATAAGCCTGCATGATACGCCAAAGCCGTAAAGCCACGATCAACAAGCATAGCCGCAATGCGCTCTGCTTTATTACGGCTACCACAATAAATAATACAGGCTTCTTCTGAATGTTTTTGTAAAATCGTTAAAAGCTGCTTTGTTTCACCTTCCTTAGGTATTGCTCTAATGAATAAATTAGTTCGATGAAAACTAGCCTGTAAGATTTGAACATCTGGCATACCCAAAGAAACAATAATATCTTGCTTGGTCGTTGGATCTGCTGTTGCTGTTAAAGCAATTCTGGGAACGCCTGGAAATTCTTTGGATAAATTTGTCATTAATCGATATTCAGGGCGAAAATCATGCCCCCACACTGAAACGCAATGCGCCTCATCAATAGCGATTAATGATAATGGGATTTTCTTTAAAAATCGTAACATTTCATCAGAAAGCAATCGTTCTGGTGAAATATAGAGCATATCAAGTGATCCACTGAGCATATCTTGACGAATAGTCGTCGCTTCTTGAGGTTCTAGTTCTGAGTGTAAAGCTCCTGCATTAATACCCAGCTGGCGTAAGGCAGCGACTTGATCGTTCATTAATGCGATAAGTGGGGAAATAATTAACCCCATACCTGCTCTGCATAAAGATGGGATTTGATAACAAATGCTTTTTCCACCCCCTGTCGGCATTAACAACAGCACATCTTGACCTTGCATAACAAAATCAATGGCTTGTTGTTGTAAACCTCTGAAATGTTCATATCCGAAAACATGTTCCAGAACCCCTTGGGGGGTGATACCCTTCCTTATTGAATCTTCGTCATTTAATAAAGAAGGTAATATCATAAATCAGATCAGTTATTTAACTTCAATTTCAACGCGACGCGCTGCAATTTGGCTTTGTCTTTGTTCTGGTTGTTGTGCTTTGTCATCAACACGACTTTTATCAATACCCTCGGAAACGATTTGTTGTGCAACTGCTTGTGTGCGTTGAGCAGCCATCATTTCATCCAAGGATAAATCACCATAAACTGCTGCATATCCCTCTACATAAACTTTTTTCTCTGGAAAGCTTTTTGCATATCTTACTGCTTGATCAATTGTTGTCATTGCAGCATCATCCAATTCACTGGAAGCAAATGGAAAAAACACCACATAAGTTCTATCATTATTAGGTGTTAAATTTGATGGTTGTGAACAAGCCGCCAGCATAAAAGAGCCAAATATAATTGGTAAAAAACGACGCATTTAATTTTCCTTAACTTTAAAGCACAAAGCTATAATAACTTACCTCGTAACATACCCACATTTTAACATAAAAAATATAAAAATTTTTTTAATTTAAAGAAATCAAACGAGTGTCAGATAAACGCCATACTTTATCAAGCTTTTCCACGCCCGTAAGGCGATGAGCAATCAAAATAATAGTTCGATTAGAGGCAACCTGATTTAAAATATTAAAAAATTCAGCCTCTGTATCTGCATCAAGTCCTGTTGTGGGCTCATCAAGTAACAGAATCGGTGCCTTCGATAGTAAAGTTCTGGCCAACGCAATACGACGTCCCTGCCCTCCAGAAACCTTTATACCACCTTCACCCAACCAAGTATCCAATCCATCAGGCATAGCTTTAACAACATCAGCAACCGCAGCCTCGGACAAAGCCTGCCATAACTCATCATCAGTTGCCTGAGGATGGCTGAGTAATAAATTTTGACGAATCGTATCATCAAATAAATGCGTATTTTGTGAAAGCCAAGCAATTTTTGTGCGTACAGAATCCTCGCTTATAAGGGCAATATCTTTCCCCCCTAGGGTAATATTACCTTCTTGAGGTACGATGACCTTTAACAACAATGCTGCTAATGTCGATTTACCCGCACCTGAAGGGCCGATAATAGCCACTCTTTGTCCTTGAAGGATTGTAAGGTTTAAATCACGATATACAAAAGGTTGATTCTTATCCCACTGAAATCCTAAATGATTAAACTGAATATCTGTTTGCTCAGGAGCTTGCTCTGTCCCTTTGGGAATATTATTAACATGATCTTGATTAACGCCAACTACACGCGTTGCAGCATTAATAATTTGACCCGCTAATCCACCAGCTCGGGTTAAAGGAATCACGACTTCAAAAGCAGTAATAACTAAAAATAAACAAACAACAATATGAGCTGCACCTATTCCGTGAAAGCCAATATTTAAAGCTGCCGCTAAAACAAGTAAAACAGCTATTTGACTTAATACAAAAGAGATAAAACTCATCAAAGCTATTTTCTTAGCCTGATGAAATTGCTTATAAAATAGTACCTTTTCTCTATCTTCTAATAAATCCTCAATACGGCTTTCAGCACCAAAGGCACGAATTTCCCTGAGACCGTGAATAAAATCCAAAACACTTATTCTGAGCTGTGCGACAGAGTGCAGCAAGGTTTGTCCATGTTTTTTGGTAATTAATGCTGAAATAATAGGACAAACAAAGCCTGCCAGAAAATATAATCCAGCAACACATACAGCCAAAGGTATGTGAATAGACCCAATAATAACTAGTAAAACTATGAATGTTAATATTGACCCCGCAAAAGGTAACATTAACCGTAAATACAAACCATCTAACGTCTCAATATCAGAGACAAGACGGGACAAAACGTCTCCACTGTGACGAAAACCCAGGCCTGCTGCTGCCCCTTTGGATAGTTTAGAAAAAAACCAAACTCGAAGATCAGCAATCGCTTTGAACATTACATTATGAGTGTATAAACGCTCTACATAACGCATGCACAGGCGTCCGCCACCTAGCATTTTTAAGAACACAGAGCTGATAATCGCCATTCCCATCGCTGCAAATGCGATCTTACCTCCAGCAGAAGCCATTAAGGTCAAACCCAAAGCCAGTGCAATTAAAGAGAAGACAATCCCTATCATTAACGAAACGAAATGAGGTTTCCAAATTTTAAAAATTTGCTGAAAAGCTGCTTTGGGTGTTTCTTTTTGTGCCAAAGGATCTTGAAATTCAGACATCTTATTTCACCTCTGTCTGAGCAATAATATGCCCATGATCAAGTTCAATATGATTTCCCTTGAGTTGTTGTCCCAAAGCAGAATGTGTTGCCATAATAACGGTTCTGTTTTGTGCTAAATCAACCAAGCTCTTGAAAATATCTTGTTCGGTAACTGGATCTAAATGTGCTGTTGGCTCATCAAGGAATAATAAAGACGCATTTTTAAGATAGGCTCTGGCGATTGCTACTCTTTGTGCCTGCCCTCCCGACAATCCATATCCTCCCTCACCAATCACAGTATCAAGTCCTTTTGGTAAAGCTTCTAAATATTGATCAATTGCTGCGGCTTTTACGGCTTTTTGTAGTTCTTCTTGTGTTGCATCAGGTTTTGCAAATAGGATATTTTCTTTGATAGTTCCTAGAAATATAACAGGTTTCTGACCAATCCAAGCCGTTAAATCAGATAGTGAATTATGATTAATCAGAGAAGCATCTTGACCATTGAATAAAATCTTGCCTGAAGTTGGTTTAATAAAACCTAGTAACATACTGATAATTGTAGATTTTCCTGCACCAGACGCCCCAATTAAAAGCGTTGTGCTATTCGGTGCAACTTCAAAACTGATCTGGTCAACTGCACGCCCTCTTTTTTCATCCCAAATATACGAGACGTTATCAAAAACAATACTAACAGGTTTATTTTTAGATAAAATTACTGTTTTTTCTACCTCATGACCAATCTCTGGCAACTCAACCGCTGAAGCCGCTGCACCTGTTAATTTCGCTTTGTCTTGGTATGCTAGGGCAAGGCTACGTAAGGGTGCAAAAAAATCAGGAATGATTAATAAAGCAAATAAAGCATGAACTACTGGAATTGTGACTGCACCTTGTTCAGCAGCTGCAAAATGTCGCACATCCATGATCGCAACCAAAATAATAGCGACAATCATAGCACAATCAATTGAGGCCGAAGATAAAAAAGCCACGCGCAACACTTTCATCGTCCTAAACCTGAGCTCATTTGCAGATTGCGCAATCTTTTTTGCTTCATCTTCAGCTCTACCAGCCAAGACAATTGTTGCAATTCCTTGAATACGGTCCAAAAATCGAGCTTGCAAGCGTGTCATTGCTAAAAATTGTTGTCTTGCCGCAACGGCAGCGCCGATACCAAAAACTGCTTGTGCAATTGGTACCATTAATCCGCATACCCCTATTACCAAAGCTGCCCATGGTTGAACAAAATAAACACAAACTAAAATAATTAACGGGGATACTAGCCATAATACTGAAGCAGGAAGCCATCTGGAAAAATAACCATCCAAAGACTCTACCTGATCGACAATTAAGGTTGCCAAGCCACCCCCTGATTGTCGATATAAAATCGATGGACCAATTTGCATAATTTGTTGAACAAAATCTTTGCGTAACCGATGACGCGCTTTTAACCCAATTTTAGCACTTAATAAATCTTCGCTATAAATAATCATCCCTTTGATTATAAATAAAATAACAAAACTAGCTAGTAATATAGATGGATCAAACCCAAGAGAAAACAATAAAGAAGGAACCAGTAAAATACCCAGGATTTGCGCAACACAACATGCCAATGCAACAGCAATAAAGCTGGATATAATTCCCAATATTATAAGTGGCAAAACTGCCTTTTTTCCAATTCTAGTTTGCTGTTTCGTCCAATTTTTAATTTTTGCTTTATTATTTTGCATGTAAATCCGCTTTGTCCAATCCACAAGACCAAGTGTTTATAGGCGTTTAACTATGGTTCTATCTATAATTAGCCGACCTAACAAGTAAAATTTATTTTTTTACTGTTACTAAAATAAAACAACTAATTTACTTTCAAACATTAATGCTTTTAAAAAATAAGTCTCATGTGTTAAACAATTATTTAATTCATAATTTAAATGAAACACAAATATCATGATGAATAATAAAAAAATAACGGTTGTTTTACCTGCATATAATGCGGCTCAGACATTACAAAGAACTTTTGATGAGATTCCTCAAGATCTTATAGATGATATTATTCTAACTGATGATGCAAGCAAAGATGAAACAGCTAAAATCGCCCAAAAGTTAAATATTTATACCATTATTCATGCCAAAAACAAAGGATATGGTGCAAATCAAAAAACCTGTTACAAAGCCGCTTTGGAAAGAGGGGCTGATGTCGTTATTATGTTACATCCTGATTATCAATACAGCCCTAAATTATTGAGAGCTATGGTCAGTATGTTAACTTCAGGCCATTATGATGCTGTTATTGCCTCTCGTATTTTGGGAAAAGGTGCTTTGAAAGGTGGAATGCCACTTTATAAATATATTGCCAATCGTGGCTTAACATTTATTCAAAATATTTTACTTAACACTAAGCTTTCAGAATACCATACAGGATACAGAGGATGGACCAAAGAAGTCCTAAAAGCCTTGCCTCTTGATCGCTGTTCAGACGATTTTATCTTCGACAATCAGATGTTAGCACAAGCTATTAATCAAAATTTTAGTATTGGGGAAATTTCTTGCCCAACTAAATATTTTAAAGAAGCTTCTTCTATTAACTTAAAACGCAGCACTATTTATGGGCTGGGCGTATTAAAGACATCAATTGAGTATCGGTTACATAAATTGGGGCTGATTTCAAATACACTATTCAAAAAATAAATTATTATGTCTCAAAAAACTTCTAAAAAATCATTTTGTTTATTTATCATTTTTTTGGTCGCGATTAGCATAATTGGAGCCTGGATCTTAATCAGTCGTAATACAGATACTCTTCATCAATTAATAGAATTCTATCAACAAAGAAAACAAGCCTCTACCCTCAAAGAGCTTATTATCAGCGAAATTATACAAGTTATTATTGCCTTATGTGGCGTATTACCTGCATCCACTGCTGCTTTTGGTTCTGGTGCTTTGTATGGTATATTGCAGGGGTTTATCCTTTCTGCTATTGCCACCTTGATTGGCGCTTTTATTTCGTTTTATCTTAGTCGCTCTATCTTTAGATCGTTTATAGAAAAATTTTTAAAACGATCTTCAAGAATGCAAAAACTGGATAATTTACTTCATCTTGATGGTTGGAAACTGGTGTGCTTATTACGTATTTCACCCATTATGCCTTTTGCTTTAACCAGTTATGCTTTGGGGTTGACGTCTATTTCTGTAAGAGCTTATCTCATTGGAACTCTTGCTTCTTTACCAGCCTTGTTTGGTTATGTCGTCATGGGGCATATCGCCAGCACAGAAGTTACTTCTTTACAAACACAACATATTGCTTCTATTAAACATCTATTATTAGCCATTGCTTTTATTGGAACAGGACTACTAATTTGGCATTTAGGAAAAATTGTCAATAAAATTATCAAACTCCCTGACCCTAACTAAATAAATTTAAAACGTATTTTATCTTTTAGTATATAGTGAAAGTCTTATATTTTGTCTGGCAATATATTAGATAAACGCAGTAATCAAACCAGCCTCTTGCTATTTGTTTATATATTATTTCTTTTTATTCGTGCTCCTGATATCTTTACTCAAGGCCGCTTTTGGGCAGAAGAAGGATATATATTTTACGCTAATGCTTATAATATGAGCCCCTTGAACGCTTTATTTGTGGTTTTTGGTGGATATATTAATCTAGGTGCCAGCGGCGCCACCTTAATTGCCAGATATTTATATATTCCTTTAGAATTCGCACCTTACTTTACAATCTTTGTTGGATTGGTTGTTCAAATCACTCCTATATATTTGTTATTAACAGCTAGAGATGAATGGCTATCCCCTTTTTACGTTCGATTACTGGCAACTTTATTGCTATTATTCGTTCCAGAATCCTCTGAAATATCTTTACAAAGCCTTCATCTTCAATTTCACCTTGCGTTGGCCTGTACAATCATAGCATTCTTAAAAACGGACATCAAAAATAAACGTTACTTTAAGCTTTTTTTACTTTTTTTTGCCCCTTTATGTGGCTTACTCCCTGTTGTTCTTATTCCGATATTTGTTGCAAAATCTTGGCTAGAAAAAGAAAATTTACGTAATGAACAAACTATTGCACTTGTATTAGGCAGCTCAATTCAACTTTCTTTTTACTTATTTAACTTAGTACATAAAATCGATATTGATAACTTTGCAATCGTACGTCAACGCCATTTTTCTTATAATGATTTTTGTAGTGTTCTATATGTTAGAGATATAATCTTTCCATTTTTAGGGCATCGTTATCACGTGTCTATAGGAATTATGGCCAATATATTTCATAAAGTTGAGGCTCATCAGATTTCAATAAAAGCCTGTTTAATTTCAAGTTTTTTTATTATTTTTATCTCCAGTATTTTCATCAAATATTCCAAAACACGCAAAGGATTACTTTTTTTTATCACAGCTATACTGATGGTTTGTATTTCCATTTATGGTGTTGTTGGTGGCACAATTCAATTAGTTAATCCTTATTTTACAGAACGCTATGCATTTCTCAGCCAAGCTTTATTCGCTCTAATGCTTCTTTATTTTTCTATAACATTACCCAGAGCAGGAAAAATTGTAGCTAATGCTACTATTATATGGGTGCTTATCGTTGGTTCTTTTAATTTTTTTCAACTGCTGCCTGAAGCTAAAGATGGCGCTGGACATGTTTGGAGGCAAGAGTTAGAAAAATGGAGAAATGATCCTGAATATCACCCTAAAATCTGGAGTAGTGGTTGGTATATGGTTATACCCAAACAACTATCTACACACACGGCACCAAAAAATAATTAGACATTCTGATGAAGATAACTATTCAAAATTATTATGACAAAAAAAAATATCAAACTTTTTTCCTATTATTAGTAATAGCCTGTATCCATATAACGCGCTCACCAGAAGTTATCATTGAAAGTCGTTTTTGGGCAGAGGAAGGCGGATTTTTTTTAAATGCTTGGCTAAGCAATCCTATAAAATCGCTATTTTTCTCTTATGGTGGTTATCTAAATCTTCCTGTTAATGGAGCAACACTTCTTGCCAAATGGTGTGTACCTTTAAAATACGCGCCTTATGTCACTATGATAATAGGCCTATTATTTCAACTTTTACCAACTTTTCTGATTTTAACCGCCAAAGATAAATGGCTGAGTTCTTTTAAAATCCGTTTGTTAGCCGCTTTATTACTTCTTTTCGTTCCTGAATCCCTGGAAATTTCATTACAAAGTTTACATATTCAATTCCAGTTAACCTTAGCAACTGCAATTATTTTAATACTAGATACCCAGCCAATACATCAAAGATGGTTTAAATTAAGTATTCTTTTTTTAACCGCTCTTTCTGGTGTAATAAGCATTATTTTAATTCCTCTATATTTATGTCGCTGCCTTATTGATAAAGACCGTCCTAGAATAGAGCAATTCTTAACATTGCTTGTTGGTAATATCATTCAATTTTCTTTTTTTTATACCTCTTTTAATCAACGCCAATATCATACGTCCTTTATAGATTTTCTAAGTATTTTCTTTGCTAAAGATATATATCTTCCGTTATTTGGTAATAATTCTTTATCAAATCCTTATCTATTATATTTACAATCATTAGTTAAAAATCAGCAACTACCTATATTTGCCTGTAGTGTAAGTATATTTGTTTTGCTGCTCCTAATATATTGTTTTTATAATTATCCGAGAACAAGGCTTGCTGGCTACTTGTTAATTAGCGCTTTATTGAACCTTGCACTTTCCACTTTTGGAGCAATCGGTCCAAGTTACTGGTTTTTTGAACCTTATTTTAATCAACGTTATGCTTTTATAAACCAATCATTAATGTGTCTATTATTGGTTTATTTTATTTATTCTCTACCTAAATTGGGGAAATATTTTTGTATTACTTTAAGTATTTGGTTATTAATTGCCAATACTTATAATTATTATCATTTTGTCTCGCATTCTTATGGTGTCCCCCCGTGGAGACAACAGATAAAATTAATAAAACAAAATCCCAATATTAATATTGCAATATGGCCCAAAGGGTGGTTTATAAAAATACACTCTGACTGAAATTATATTCATTAAACATATTCAAAGCTTTAAATATGCCATCATTCAAACGTAACCGCTCTATCCAAACCATTGCGCTATTGTTCTTGTTTGTAATCATAATGTGCTTACGTGCACCAGACGTGTTTTTATATGGGCGCTTTTGGGCAGAAGAAGGGTATATTTTCTTTTACAATGCTTGGACTATGTCTCCTCTACAAGCATTGTTTCATCCTTTTGCTGGCTATTTAAACCTTTCTACAAATGGGGTCACCCTGATTGCAAGATGGTGTATTCCTTTTGAGTATGCACCTTATTTGACAACAATTATTGGAATTTTATTCCAACTGTTACCTTTGTTTTTACTCTTAACTGCAAAAGATGAATGGCTTGTCTCTTTTCAAGTAAGATTATTTTTAACTTTATTGCTGCTCTTTGTTCCTGAAACAGCAGAGACATCTTTACATAGTTTACATATTCAGTTTCAATTAACTTTGGCTTGTGGTGTTATCCTCATTCTTCAACCCAGTTACTCTTATCAAAGATGGTTAAAAATAATCATTTTACTGCTAGCAGGGCTTTCTGGTTTAATGGTTTTTGCTCTTTTACCTATTTATGCGATACGTTGCTGGATCGATAAAAATAAACTTCGGATTGAACAATTTTCAATTTTATTACTCAGTTGTTTAATACAGTATTTTTTCTTCTATGAGAAAGTAGACGGTCGCCTTCATGCGTTCTTTGTAAGTGATTTTTTGAATATTTTCTTTATTCATGAACTATATATTCCCTTTTTAGGTAATAATTCCTACACAGTGCCATATATGGCGTTTTTACATGATCATATGCATGATCTATATGCATTCGTATTCCCTTGTGTCATTGTGGCTTTATTCATCACAGGTATAATTTATATTTTTTATAAAAACGCAACGACAAGATCCGCTATATTCCTTTTCCTAGCGGCTTTAACACTTTTTTGCATTTCTATTATCGGATCAATCGGGGATAGAAATAGCTTTTTAGTTCCATTCGCTAATCAACGTTACGTATTTATCAGCCAATCTTTATTATGTATTATGCTTGTTTACATAACATATCATTTACCTAACGCAAGACGAAAAATTGGCAAAACAATTATTTGTTGGTTAATTTTTATTGGTGGAATTCATTTTTTTACACAACCAGCATTCATTGTCAAAGCACCTAAAAATTACTTATCTTGGCAACAGCAAGTAGCATTATGGAAAAAAGATCCAGACTACACTTTCCAAATATGGCCTTCTAATTGGATCCAAATAAAACTTCCTGTAAAAAAATAATCAAAAGACCTAGAAATGACAAAACAAACTTTTAATAGCATACAGGCACTTCGTGGTATCGCTGCTTTATTAATATGCTGTGTACACTGCATCACATCTAAAATTGGATCTAATGAAAATACCCACTCTATCATTGCGGAATTAGGACGTATCTTTATATCTATTGGTAATTGGGGTGTTGATTTATTTTTTATTATTAGTGGATTTATTATAACTTTGTTAATTTTTAAAACAAATGAGTGCTCCTTTAAGAATGCTTTTTGTTTTTTAATTAAAAGATTTTTCAGAATTTATCCTCTTTTTTGGATTACTATATCTGTAGCTGCTTACATAACATTTCTAATCGGTTATCGCGGTATTGAATTTCAAAAATTATATGATTTCAAAGTTATATTATTATTAGCACATATTTATCCATTTTTAGGCGTAGCATGGACTCTTTCTTTTGAAGTTTTTTTCTACTTGGGTGTATTCTTATTTTTATGTTTTTTTAACAAAAAATACTTCATTCAATTTTTATTATGTTGGGGAGGAATTCTTTTTATATTTATAATCCTCCATCATAATAATATATTCACTTTTAATTATTATACTATGACAGACCCCAGAGTCTTAGAGTTTTTTATAGGAGGCTTACTTTTACCTATTTTAATTAGAAGAAAAAATGTTTTCTATGATAAATATATAAGTATTACATTTGGAGCAATAGTAATTCTTATTGGTGCATCAAATGCTTATGTAAATGTTCCTAAACACGCTTACCTTGGATATTGGGAGATTGTATATTTGAATGGATTTGGTTCAGCATTGCTCTTATATGGTTTTGTTGGATTAGAATATCATAATAAAATATATATACCAACATCTCTAAAAAAACTTGGTGATATATCTTACTCTATTTATTTATGGCATTTTCCGATAATAGGACTAAGTCTTCTAATAAATCTTAAGTTAAACTTCTATCAACATTTACCAATTATTTATCATTCTATTATAGAAATAATAACAACTATTTTAATTAGTATATTGAGCTATTATATGATTGAGCGCCCCAGCATTCATTACTCTCAACGACTTTCTTTTAAAATACTATCAAAAAACAAAGTTGGAAATTAAATATTTCAATATAAACTTTTTACTATATTAAAAATATAATATCTGACATTAGGTTCTATTCATTATGTCCACACCTATTCTTTTGCTACAAGATGTTTCTTTTACCCTTGGGGGAAAACCGCTTATCGATAATGCAAGCTTCAGCCTTAGCGCAGGAGAGCGTGTGTGTTTAGTGGGACGTAATGGGTCTGGAAAATCAACTTTATTAAAAATTACAACAGGACAGCAACATGCTGATTCTGGCAGTATCTTTTTACAACCTGGGACGTCTGTGCAATATTTAACACAAGAGCCAGACCTCTCGGGATTTAATACGACATTAGACTATGTGTGTTCTGTGTTACCTGACCATGAAGATCATTATCGTGCACGAATTTTACTTGATGCGCTGGGGCTAGATGGCACCGAAAATCCAAAACATTTATCAGGTGGGGAAGCTCGCCGTTGTGCTTTGGCCAAAGCATTGGCTCCTAAACCCGATTTATTATTGTTGGACGAACCTACGAACCATTTAGATCTCCCTGCAATTGAGTGGTTGGAAGCTGAATTAAAATCACTATCATCGGCTATGATTATCATCAGCCATGATCGTCGCTTTTTGGAAAATATAGCGAATGGTATTATTTGGTTAGATCGAGGACAAACGCGACAATTAGAGCAAAAATTCTCGCAATTTGAACAATGGAAAGAAGAATTCTTTGAACAAGAAGCCCTTGAGCAACATAAACTCAACCGTCAAATTGTTAGAGAAGAACACTGGGTTCGTTATGGTGTTACGGCTCGTCGAAAACGCAATGTTCGCCGGATGGCAGAGCTGGCTGACTTACGCACGAAACGCCAAGAGATTGTTAAAAACCCGTCTATGACTTCTATGCAAGCTACTCAAGCAGATATTTCAGGAAAATTGGTGGTAGTGGCAGAGCAAATCAACAAAGCCTATGGTGATCAGGTCATTGTTCAAAACCTTGATCTGCGTGTTTTGCGTGGAGATCGTTTGGGAATTGTTGGCCCGAATGGTGCAGGCAAGACAACTCTTTTACGCCTTTTAACAGGCTTAGAAACCCCCGATAGTGGGGAAATTAAAATTGGGGCAAACCTTGAGGTCAATACATTAGATCAACAACGCAAATTATTAGACCCCAATAAAACGCTTGCGGATACAATGACCAGTGGCAGTGGAGATTATGTTCAAATTGGAGATGAAAAAAAACATGTCGTAGGTTATATGAAAGAATTCATGTTTAACCCAGAGCAAGCCAAAACACCTGTTCATGCATTATCTGGTGGGGAAAAAGCTCGGTTACTTTTGGCATGTGCACTAGCAAAACCCTCTAACGTTTTAATTCTTGATGAACCGACCAATGATCTGGATTTGGAAACTTTGGATTTATTACAAGAACTGCTTGCATCCTATCCTGGCACTGTTCTGGTTGTTAGCCATGACCGTGATTTCTTGGATCGCGTGGCAACCTCGACTTTGATAGCCAATGGAAATGGCGAATGGCTTGAATATGCTGGTGGTTACTCAGACATGATGGCACTGCGTAAACAAAGCCAGAAAGAAGAGGAAGTTGTTAAAAAAGCTGCCTCTAAAGCTGATAATTCTGGCAAGCCAGTCAAAAGCAAGACACAGAAACTCTCTTATAAAGATCAATATGAGCTAGATCATTTACCTGAAAAAATAGAAAAAATAGATACTCAGATTGCGTTACTCAATGAAAAACTAGCTGATCCTGTTCTTTATGAAAAAGATCCAAAATCTTTCCATAAATTCACAGAGCAACTGACCAAAGCCCATCAAGAACATCATCAGATGGAAGAACGTTGGTTGGAGTTGGAAATGTTACAAGAAGAATTGAAGCAAAGTTAATCTTATTTAAAATGCCTCTAAATCAGAAAGTGATTTTGTGATTGAATATATATGATTATTCGTATATATATATATTCATATTAAAGGATATATCAATGAACCAAACAGATTTCTTCAAATGTCTTTCTGACCCTACTCGTTTGCAAATCATAAAAATGGTAATCAGCAAGAGTAATATTTGCGTTTGCGAATTCACAGAGCAACTGGCATTTAGCCAACCAAAGATTTCTCGTCATCTAGCATTACTTCGAACTCATGCGATCTTGCTGGATCAACGCCAAGGTCAATGGGTATATTATCGTTTAAATCCAGACCTTCCCATTTGGGCAAAAGAAATTTTAACCACTCTTTCCCACCATCCCTTAGCATAAAAAGCAATATGTCCCAATCAAAACTCTCTTTTTTAGATCGCAACCTGACGCTATGGATTTTTATTGCCATGGCGATCGGCATTACAATTGGAAATTTTATTCCACAAATTCCACAATTTTTAAACCAATCTAGCGTTCATAATGTCAATATTCCAATTGCTATCGGATTAATTTTAATGATATATCCACCGCTGGCTAAAATCAATTATGCAACTCTACCAAAAATATTTAAAGATAAACGAACACTAACTTTATCTTTAATTTTAAATTGGATTATTGCGCCGTGTTTAATGTTTGTGCTGGCATTTATATTTTTACGTTATAACTATGAATATATGACAGGATTAATCCTGATCGGGTTGGCCAGATGTATTGCGATGGTATTGGTTTGGAATGATTTAGCAAAAGGAGATAATCAATATGTAGCAGCCTTGGTTGCTTTTAATAGTATTTTCCAAATTCTATTTTTCAGCACATATGCATGGTTCTTTTTAACCTACCTTCCTCCATTTTTGGGAATTAAATCAGAAGTTATTTATATTGATTTTTGGTTAGTAACCCATTCTGTATTGATCTATCTAGGTATTCCCTTTTTATTAGGCTTTTTAACCAGAGTTATCTTCATCCATATAAAAGGTGCTAATTGGTATCAAGATCAATTCTTACCAAAAATCAGCCCTATTAGCCTGATTGCACTGTTATTAACAATTATTGCGATGTTTTCCCTTAAAGGCAACGATATCGTTCATTTACCTTTAGATGTCATTAAAATTGCTGTTCCTCTGATTATTTATTTTGTGCTGATGTTTATGATTAGCTTTTTTATCAGCAAATGGATGGGCAATACATATCCCATTACGACCTCAATTTCCTTTACCGCAGCAGGGAATAATTTTGAACTTGCTTTGGCTGTTGCAATTGCAACATTTGGGCTCAACTCACCCGTTGCATTTACAACCGTCATTGGCCCTTTGGTCGAAGTACCAGCTTTGATTTTATTAGTAAATGTTGCGTTAAGCTTTAACCGCAAATATTTTAAGAAAGAACAATCCGCATGATTCTTCCAAATATTCATATAGAACAAATTGAAAAACCTTCTTTTGACAAAGTGCAAGCTAAAAACTTAACCCATCCACCACGTTTTTTATTACTTTATGGGTCTAATCGTGAGAAATCTTATAGTCGATTGACAGTACAAGAAGCAGGCCGAATTCTAGAATATCTTGGTGGTGAGGTAAAAATATTTCATCCCAAAGGATTGCCTTTGCCCGAAAACGCCAAAAATACTCATCCAAAAGTCAAAGAACTTTATGAATTATTAGCATGGTCAGAGAGCATGGTATGGTGTTCTCCCGAACGCCATGGCTCAATGAGCTCTATTTTTAAAGCTCAAATTGATTGGATCCCATTAGCTGCGGGAACTATTCGAAATACTCAAGGCAAGACCTTGGCATTAATGCAAGTTTGTGGTGGATCACAATCCTTTAATACCGTGAATCAAATGCGTATTTTGGGACGATGGATGAGGATGATTACTATTCCTAATCAATCCTCTGTTCCCAAAGCTTTTTTAGAATTTGATGAGCAAGACCGTATGAAACCATCTCCTTATTATAATCGTATCGTCGATGTGATGGAAGAACTCTATAAATTCACATTACTAACCAGAGGACAAAGTGATTATTTAACCAACCGCTATTCTGAACGCATCGAAAGTGCAGAAGAATTGTCAAAACGAGTTAATCAGAAAGAAATATAGCTCATCAACCTATCTTTTAAATGGAAAGGTTAATTTCTTCCATTTAAAATCAAAAACTCATCTTCTTCGGGCTTAACAACCCTGATGCTTGCATCCGCTCTCTTGACTCTTTCACACTATTAATCACTGCCAAGGCAGCCTCCAACGCATTTCGTCCAGCCACCGCATCGACAATCACAGGTGCGCCATCGAGGCAAGACGCAGCAAAGGCGGCGTGTTCTTGTTCTAAATTATCGTGATCTTTCCATTTAACTGCTTCGCGTCTGAACCCATTCGTGCCAGGCAGAGGCAAGCCTTTTTCTCGACCAATCATGACCAATTGTTTTTCCATAAAGTCCGCTGATAAATAACCTTCTTCAGAGAAAATTCTCATTTTACGTTCAGTTTTTAAGGAAATCCGACTGGCTGCAATTGTGGCAACGCACCCATTGACAAAAGTCACCCTTGCATTTGCGATATCTTCGAATTCGGAAGTTACCGCAGCCCCCAATGCATCGACTTTATCTATCGGAGAATTTACAATTGCCATCACCAAATCCAAATCATGAATCATCAAATCCAAAACCACAGAAACATCTACTCCACGAGGCTTAAACGGTGCAATACGGGTTGTTTCAATATAAAGAGGACGTTTGATCCGTTCACTAATCGCTTTTTGTTCAGCGGAATAACGCAATAAATGTCCAACTTGTAAAACAATACCCGCCTTTTCAGAAAGCTCAATTAAATGATCAGCCTGTACTAGGGTGGAAGCAATGGGTTTTTCGATTAAAACATGTTTGCCTGCCTGAATAGCTTGAACTGCAAGTTTATAATGCTCCTCGGCAGGAGCCGCAATAATCAGAGCCTCGCATTGATCCAACAGCTTATCCAAAGGCATGTAAGGTGCACCACCTGCCTCTTTGCCTACTCGTTCAGCATTTTCAACAACAGGGTCATAAACACCAACCAACGCTTCACGTTGAGAGGCGGCCGTTTTTAATGCATGAAACCGTCCAAAATATCCTGCGCCAACAAGCCCTACTCGTAATATTGTTTTTTCTTTCATGCTGCACTCTTTTAGTTTAAAAATGTTTCTTTGTTGAAATTAATAGCTATATGAAAATAATGATGACATACCTCAAGATGAATAAAAATATCTTTCTTTATTGTGTAAGTATTTTTCTCTTTATTACAAACCTAGGTTATACGAAATCAGTTCAAGCAAAACCAAATTGCATTCATAGTGTTCTCTCTGATCTAGCTTCTTATCCAAACAATCTTATAAATATTTTGACTGCTAAAAAATATTTCATCATCGAAGCCAATATGGACAAAGTTATTGATTATAAATTATCAAAAATTTCTCTACAGCTCCAAAATGAAATCGATAAGCGGTCTATTCATAATATAGAAATCGCAAAAAAAGATAATGATTTAATTATTTTTTACAAAAACGCTCTAGATTCCACAAATATATTAAACATCATACAAATATTACCTAAAAATATACTTAATAATGCAGAGGTAAAAAATGAATTAATTGGTAACCAACTGCAAATGACTTTAACAATTCCCAAACAAAGCATTAAAAAAGAATTATATTTAAAGTCTAAATGGATTATTCAAGACGTTTTGATGATCAATAATATACACGCAATAATGTTGCCTATGGCGCTTAATAAATTCATAATTATACCAATAGAAGATAATAAAAATAATCTATCAAACCTTTTTCAAAATGTTGGGAATGTAACATTGCATCTTGTTAATGAGAATTCTATTTCTCATAATACTTCCTCTATTGATACAATCATTTTACCTTTTTTATTTTCACAACACACCTCATTGCCAATCTATAAACAACAATTAATGAGCGGTCAGTCTATTATCAACGCAGACTCAAAATTCGACCCGTATTTACAAAGTTATTCCGTAAATATAAATTTTGATAATTCAAATAAAGAACAACTTTATAATATTACACGCCAAAATGTAGATAAAATTATAGCAACCGTTATGAACAATAAAATTATATTTGCATCACATATCAGAGCACCTATATACGGTGGAAGGGTAATGATTGAAGGGAATTTTTCACAACAGCAAGCTAATGCAATCGCTAATTTACTTTCTTTGAACTATATTCCAATCACTTTCAAAGTCGCTGAAACTGAGAGGTTAACTATTTTTCCAAAATAAATTGTAATCTCGTCTTATATTTTTATTAACTCGAAATTGATATTTATATATATTCTTGCATTTTTACTTAATACAACGAATAAAAGCCTGCTTTACAACAAGCTTTTTATCAAGAATTAAATCAACCGAATAAATCTTTTAACTTGCAAGAATAATCTCATCTTCTTGAGCAATCTCTAGATAAGGGCCACCAGCCAATATCTGCATTGAAATATACAATACTGAGTTATCTGATAAGTTCTTACTATTAATTGGTAAGAAGGCCTTTCCGTTTGTCCAACGCCCTAATTGTTCTTGTCTTGCATGCCAACCCAATAACTCCTCTTGCTCTTTATGAGCTCCTATGAACTCTAGTGCACTATCAGCATAAATTTTTATTTCATTAATCAACACACCCAGGAAATGACGGTTATCTATGAAAGGACCAATCACATCACAAAGGCGGTTTCTTCTTGAGTTAATCCAAACAAATTGAACTGTTGATGGAAGCATAAAAGTTACATAACCATTGAAAACGCGTTTTTGACGAATGATTACACCTTGATCAGTAACCAAATAAATATCTGGATCTTCTATTAGTTTGTAATTACGTCCTTGATACTCTGTTTTTACGATAGAGTTGCGTTCTTTGAGTTCATTATATAATGGTTCTACCACACCTCTATCAACAACAAGAGGAGCCGCAGCGTTCTTAGTCCAATCTTTTGCAGAGCATAAAGAAGTTTCTATTACTTTATGATGGTGATTAAAAGCATGACGATTACCTGTATCTAAATAACTCTCAGTAAGCATACCATCTGCAATAATTACAGAATGTTCCTCTAATTCAACGTGATAATATTCATACGAAGTTATAGAGTAATCATAAAAAATTGTTGATCCATTGACCAACATACGAACTGGTATGAATTTATCTTCAAAGAATAAACAATGTTCAGCGGTAATTAATAAATCTTTGTAAGGAACATTTTCAGCAATAGCCCCCTTTAATATACGTACAGGATACCCTGCCATATCATCAGGAAGATGTTTATTAACGCGACAATATTTTTGCCCAACCCACGTAACTACACGTTCAATATATTTCTTTTTAGCCCAATCATAAGTCGTTACTAAGTCACCCGATTGCAAAGCTTCAACATTTTTAACTCCTGTTTCTGTTTGAATTTCTGTTCCCGACAAGAAACAAACTGTTAGAACTAACCCTAATCCTCCATCACTTGGTGTCTGAATTGAATATCCTGTTTGCTTAATACCAACAATATTCAACGTAAGGGAAAAGCCTGTATCCATTGTAATGGTAATATGATCATTATCTGGGAATGTTACACCAGTTAATTTTCCAAATTCGATATCTTCATATTCTAATAAAATACTATCTGAATGATCTGCATCTGTTCCAGAGAATCCTTGAATTTGAGTGGTAACACTTGCATCATTCCCTTCCCAGTTAATTAATGGTGGTTCACCAATAATCGTTAATCCACCATTTGTATCACCTACTAGATTAATAACCCCACCATTAGATGTTGTTATCAACGCACTGCCACCTGGATTTAATGTAACCTCGCCTTTAATATTTGTACCCATAGATACATCTAACCAACCACCATTATTAATAGTAATATTGCCTAAATTTGAACCATCACCAGCATAAATAGCACCATTAGTCACAGTCGTATTATTTGCTGTCGCACCATCACCAACATTTTGATATCCACCACTAATAAATGTATTACTTGCAATACCTCCTGATAATATTGTTTGACTTGTTCGCCCTGTACCCTGCCCAGAACCAAGAATACTCGTATTATATACAATGGCACCAGAAGCAACTGTTTGGGAGCCACCACTAACAATATTTGTATAATCAACAGTAGCACCAAATAAAACAGATTGAACTGCTCCAAGTGAAACCGTTGTATAGCTAATATTAGCACCAGAACTTACAAACTGTTTACCCCCATTAATAAGAGTAGTATTCTCAACAATAGCACCAGATGAAATAAATTGACTACCTAAATTTCTTACAACAGTCCTATCCACAAAAGCACCGGATGATACTACCTGAGATCCAACCCATATAATGGTTCCATAAGCGCTTCCTCCACCCAAAACAAATTGTGAGGCACCGTCTCCTGAATAGGAAAAACTATTACCAGATGAAACAGAAAAATCTGCATCAAGAATTGTTCCACTCGCAACAGCACCAGATGAAATAACCTGTGTTATTCCATGCATTGTATTATTGTAAACTGCTCCACCTGATGAAATTATTTGACTTCCAGAACCACTAACAACTGCGCCACTCAAATAAACACCTGACATAATTACTTGAGAGGCATTCGTGTATAAATGCGTAATACCGCTGATTGCCCCACCATAAATAATTTGTGCGCCACTATTTACACTTGTGTCATAAACAGTTCCAGCTGAAACAATTTGAGATCCAATGTTAATATTAGTGTTAGAAACAATTCCTCCAGAAATATACTGATTGCCATTGTTTATTCTTGTATTAGTAACACTTCCACCTGAAATAGTTTGATAACCACTATTAATTTGTGTATCAACAACAATTGTGCTTTTAAGGTACCCATCAAGTTTTCCATTAGAAATAATTTGATATCCAGTATTAATACTAGTATTACTAACAACTCCAGCATGAATTATTTGAAATCCATTATCAATAAAATTATTAGTATAATTAGCTCCACCAGCTTCTTGAGATCCACTAATAAGTGTAGTATTACTAACTACTCCTGCTCCCCAATCTTTTTGCTTCCCATTACCAATTTTGGTATAAAGAACATTACCTCCCCAAATATCTTGCTCACCATTATCGATAGTAGTATTAGATACATATGCAAGACCACCAATCACTTGTATACCACTACCAATACTAGTATTTATAGCACTTCCTAGTATTCTTTGATATCCACTATTCATACTGGTGTTAGCTACGAAAGCGTCTGTTGCAGAAACAACTTGATATCCGTATCCATCATAAAAAAAATTTCCGTCAGCACTACCACCTGAAGAGATAACTTGAGATCCATTATAAAAACTTGTATTAATGGCTCTCCCTCCTGAAACGTACTGTGTTCCACTACTAATCGTTGTATCGCTAGCAATTTGTCCTTGATCAACATACTGATTACCTGTAATCACAGTAGCTCTGTTAAGATAAATGTTACCATTATCACTATTGGTGTTAATTATATTTCCAGAAGAAATTATCTTATCATTCACAGTTTTATTCCTTGACTTGTGTTTATTGCCATAAATCACAACGGCGAATATCGGCAACTCATAAAAAATATATACTGATAATTACATGAATACAGAAAAATATTTACCATCACTTAACAATTAATTTTCTAAAACAATTACTCAGAAAATAATTTGATACATATTATGGTTTTTTATCAAAAATAGTGTAAAATAGGCACGAATTTAATTATCTTATTTAATACTCTTCATTTTTGTTTTATATATCTTTAACTTTGATAAAGTTTTTATTGTATATGCAAAACTTTATTCCACACCCTGCGTCACAACGACATCGTCGTTAAGCGTTCTCATCAACCATTTTAGTCCATGATGGTCTATAAATAAGGATTTAGTCGTTACTGCGATGATGTATTACAGCCGCAAGAAACTAGCCCTGGTTATTCTTACCTGTTTTATTGGGCTATTATTATGTTTACCGAATTTTATGTCCTCTCCCTCGCCCAAAATCCCTTGGCGCCAAGTGCATCTTGGATTGGATTTGCGAGGTGGATCTTATTTATTAATGCAGATTGATTTAAATACAATTACAAAAAATCGTCTGCAAACTCTCAGCGATAATATCCGCCAAACCCTGATTTCTAAAAATCTGGGTTATAAAGATATTCATATCTCTGATAAAACTCGTAGTGTAAACTTTACCCTACGCAGCCCTTCTGAAAAAGATGCCGTATTACAAGCTTTGCGCGCTATGCCCAAAGCTGTTGTTAATGAGTTTTCTGTTAATGACGGTGCTAATGATCAGATTTCATTAACGCTTTCAGAAACAGCCATGCAAAAGCGTGGTGCTGAAGCCATTGCACAATCTATCGAAATTATCAGAAAACGTATTGATGCCACGGGGGCCGTTGATCCATCCATTACACGTCAAGGTGAAGACCGTATTGTTGTGCAATTACCAGGCGTTGATGATCCTGAACGTATTAAGAAACTGCTGGGAACAACAGCAAAAATGACATTCCATCTATTGGATGAAAGTGCGACAAACCCAGATTTTCCTCCTCCTGGGGTTACTTTTATGCCAATGACGGAAGATCCTTCTAGAAAACTACCGATACGTGATCATGTAGAGGTCGATGGTTCAGAATTAACCAATGCCAGTGCTGGACTAAATCAAGAAAGTGGTGAATATGCTGTCAATTTTCAATTTGATACAGCTGGTGCCCAAGCATTTGCAAATGTAACCAGAGCAAACAAAGATAAACCTTTTGCTATTGTTTTAGATAATCAGGTTATTACTGCTCCAGTCATCAGAGGTATTATTCCTAATGGTAGAGGGGAAATTACAGGTGGCTTTACTGCACAAAAAGCAACAGATCTTGCGTTAATGTTACGCTCTGGTGCATTGCCTGCTCCTTTAAAAGTCGTTGAAGAACGTACGATTGGGGCTTCACTTGGTGAAGATGCTATTCGTGCAGGGGCTATCAGCTTAGTTGTTGGTTTCGCTTTTGTTATCGTCTTTATGTTAGTATTTTATGGTCGTTTTGGTTTTTATGCCGATGTTGCCCTATTTGCAAACTTGATATTAATGATGGCAATCTTATCCTTATTCGAAGCCACGCTGACTTTGCCTGGTATGGCAGGTATGTTATTAACGTTGGGTATGGCCGTGGATGCAAATATCTTGATTAATGAGCGTATCCGTGAAGAAGTTCGTAATGGACGTACCCCTTTAAATGCGCTTCAAACAGGATTTGATAGAGCCCTCAGCACTATTGTTGACAGTAACGTTACAGCATTTTTATCTCATGTCATGCTTTTTGTGTTTGGCACAGGACCAGTACGTGGGTTTGCCTTAACCATTACCATTGGTATTGTTACCACGATCTTTACGACTTTATGTTTATCTTGGATGTTGATTATCCGCTGGTATGCGGTTACTCGTCCTAAAGAGCTACCAATTTGAAAGAAAGAACATGCTAGGCCGTCCTTTATTACATTTAGTTCCTCATGGCACTAAAATTCACTTTATGCGTGGACGCTTTATTGGGCTGATTACTTCTGCAGTTCTGTCTATTGCGTCTCTTATCTTATTTTTCCACCCAGGGTTAAATCTGGGGTTGGATTTCCGTGGCGGGGTGGTTGTCGAAGCCCAGACCCAAGGTCCTGCTGATTTTTCTAAAATTAGAATGGAGCTTAATCAAGCTCATATTTCAACGGCTGGATTACAACAATTTGGTACAAAAAATAATGTGTTAATTCGTTTGGATGCTCCCAAAGAAAATAATGCCGAAGCAACCCAAACACTGATTAACCAAGTTAAACAGGCTGTTACTTCAGCGCAAGATGGTACGAAAATTGTCAGAGCAGACGCAGTTGGTGCCTCTGTGTCTTCCGAATTGTTTTATCATGGTTTGCTAGCTCTTGGATTTAGTTTGCTGATGATCATGATTTATATTTGGTTTAGATTTGAGTGGGAGTTCGCGGTCAGTGCAATTATCACATTGCTTCTTGATTTAACCAAAGCAATCGGTTTCCTAGTCATTACTCGCTTTGAGTTTGATTTGGTTATGGTTGCTGCACTTTTAACTATTTTAGGCTATTCAACGAATGATAAAGTGGTTGTTTATGACCGTGTAAGAGAGAATTTACGCAAATATCATTCCATGCCAATTCGTGAACTTATAGATATGTCGATTAATGAAACACTAAGCAGAACCCTTGCTACTTCTGCAACTGTTTTTCTAGCTGCATTGCCTTTGGCACTATTTGGAGGCGCATCCTTATCAGGTTTTGCTTGGGTTATGTTATTTGGTATTGTCGTTGGGACATCTTCTTCGATCTTTATTGCGGCACCTTTATTACTCTTTATGGAAGAAGGAAGCCTTAAAAGAAAAGCAAAAAAGGCTTCTTAAAACTTTGATAAATTAACTCTATAAAAAAAGGTAGTTCATTATTTGAACTACCTTTTTTTGTTATCAATGATCCTGTTTATCAGAGGATATAAAAGCAATTATCTGTTTCATCAAATATTGAGCTTGCTCTAGATTAGCAGAATTGGAATGCGTTAGTGCTTTTACAACAGATAATTTAGCTTGTTGATCTAACTGAGCCAAAGCCAGAAATTGCTCTTTGGTAATTGAGGAATTTTGTAAATAGCCAACACACATACCATGAACAAATAAATAATTTAACGCAACAGAGTGCGATGTTGGCTTATCATAAGAATTGCTATTCTGATCGATTTGACACCCTAATAGTGGGGTAACCAAAATAGCTAGGACAAACAAACATTTTATTTTTTTCATTCACTGTAATCTTTGTGTATTGGTTATACATCCTTTATCTTTAGCTATTATTTTTATTTTGCGCAACCAGAGCATCTCTGATTTCACTTAATAAAACTTCTTCTTTTGATGGTTTTTCAGGTGTTTTCTCTTCTTTTTTCTTGGTGCTTACATATAGCTTATTTAAACCTCTAACAAACCAAAAAACTGCAAAACCAACAATTACAAATTGAATAACGGCATTTAAAAATACACCTACATTGATCGTTACAGCCCCAATCTTTTGTGCTTCAGCCAAGGTTTGAACGTGTTGGCCTTTAAGTGTTATAAATAAATTACTAAAATCTATTCCACCAATAATTAATCCGATTACTGGGTTTAAAATATCTTTAACCAAGCTATTAACAATAGCCGTAAAGGCTGCACCAATAATGATACCAACAGCCAAATCAATAACGTTTCCACGCATGATAAAAGCCTGAAAATCAGCTAGCCATTTAGGTGTTTTACTTTTTACTTCTGTTTGATTTTCACTCAATTTATAGTCCCTTTCTAATACTGATGAAACAAAATCGTTTTAATATTATAATCATATATATTCATTACCTGTATAATAAAAAAGAGTAGAAATTAAAAAAGATTACATAGAATGGATTGATTTCAATTTATAAACAGATTATAAGGAAAAACTGTTTCTCCGTCTGTTGCGGAGGTTTTTTTATAGTCTGTTAAGAGAAAATCATGAAAGCCGATATTCACCCAGAGTATCACGAAATTACTGTTGTCATGACAGATGGTACTGAATTTAAAACTCGCTCTTGCTATGGTAAAAGCGGGGACACCTTACGTCTTGATGTGGACCCAAAGTCTCATCCAGCTTGGACTGGTGTGCAACGTATCAATGATTCTCGTGGTCAAGTTGCCAAATTTAATAAACGTTTTGCTGGTATTGGTCAAAAAAAAGGTTAATCCCTTTTTCTTTGATTTCTATTGTCAAAATAGATTATCTAGAGTTAAGAGAGGGTTTTGACTTTTCTTAACTCTAGATTTATTTTCTTTTGCACTTATAATGATTATGTAAAATAGGGTCTGTATCATATTTTATATAATCATTAACGCTTACGCCTCTATATCATTCATAGGATTAATATGACTTTACCTCTTATGCCAAAGGCAACCGCAGTATGGTTAATTGAAAAAACTGCATTAACCTTTACTCAAATTGCAGATTTCTGTGGAATGCATCCTCTAGAAGTACAAGCTATTGCTGATGGTGAAGTTGCACAAAGTATCATTGGTTATGATCCTGTATCTAATGGTCAGTTAACGCAAGATGAAATTACACGTTGTGAAGCTGATACTTCTCGTAAACTTCGTTTGTCTTCTTCCAGAATGCAAATTGTAAGACGTTCAAAAGGGGCACGATATACCCCTATTTCTAAAAGAAATGATCGTCCTGATGCTATTGCATTCTTGCTTCGTAATTATCCACAATTATTGGATCAACAAATTGCTAAACTATTAGGGACAACCAAAGATACGATTGCCAAAGTTAGAGATAAACAACATTGGAACTCTTCTAATATTAAACCTCGCGATCCAGTTATCTTGGGCCTTTGTAGTCAAATGGATTTAAATACTGCTGTCGCAGAAGGTAATGAACGCTTTGCCAAAGAAGGCATTCAAGCTCCTGCTCCCGTACAAGATTTAGAAGACGCATTTACACCACCTCATTCTTCTAGCTCTCAAGAGCCAGAATATGATGTTAATCAGATTTTTGCTGGATATGCTGATAAATCTGATACTTCAGAAGAAGAATAATCAGCGATGTCTTTACCCAAAGAATCCTTCCCTCTTGTTGGAATTATTATGGGCAGCCAATCTGATTGGGATGTCATGAGCCATACGGTTAATTTCCTTGTCGAGCTTAATATCCCTCATGAGGTTAAAATCGTTTCTGCGCATCGGACTCCAGATCGATTAAGAGAATATTCTGTATCCGCGGCCACTCGCGGTATCAAAGTTATTATTGCTGGGGCTGGCGGTGCCGCACATTTACCTGGAATGACCGCAGCCTGGACGCATTTGCCTGTTTTGGGTGTCCCTATGCAAACCCATGCGTTAAATGGTAAAGACAGTTTACTTTCTATTGTGCAAATGCCCGCTGGAATCCCAGTAGGAACTTTGGCAATTGGCAAAGCTGGTGCTATTAACGCGGCTATTTTAGCAACCTCAATTTTATCTTTATCAGACATTGAAATTGAACAACGCCTGATGCAATGGCGTAATCAACAAACCGAATCAGTTGGTTTAGAGCCTGTATAATCCCTTCATATTATTTTAAAAGAGGTCTTTAATGCTTTCTTCTAATTCTACCATTGGTATAGTTGGCGGGGGGCAATTGGGACGCATGTCAGCTGTTGCCGCGTCTCGCCTTGGGTTTCAAACGCATATTTTATCCGATATTCCAAATGCTCCAGCCAGTCAAGTTGCGTCAAAAACAACGATTGGAGCTTATGATGACCCAAAAACACTGGAAATTTTTGCCAATGCAGTTGATGTCATTACATTCGAGTTCGAAAATATAAGTGCGCAAGGCATTGATCTATTATCCTCCATTCGTCCTGTTCATCCTTCTGGGAATATCTTACGGATCAGCCAAGATCGAATTTTGGAAAAATCTTTTTTAAATCAACATAATATTCCTACCACCCGATGGATCAAAATAGAACAACCTGCCGATGGTGAGTGTGCTGCTTTAAATTTAGGATACCCTTATATTCTAAAGACCACTCGCTTGGGCTATGATGGCAAAGGGCAGGCTGTCATTCACAACTTAGAAGATTTTATAACCGCATTTGCTCATTTAAAGCCTCATCCTTTAATTGCTGAAAAAATGGTTGATTTTAGTTGTGAGGTCAGCGTGATGGTCGCTCGTAACATTCATGGTGTTGTACAGACATTTGACGTTACCGAAAACCGGCATAAAAATGGTATTCTCGACATCAGTCTTGCCCCTGCTCGCATTCTGCCCGAGCTTCAAAAACAAGCTCAAGAACTAGCCATACATATAGCGAGGTCTCTCGATTTAATTGGAATTATGGGTGTAGAATTATTTATTGATTGTAACAATAAAGTATTGGTTAATGAAATTGCCCCAAGGCCTCATAATTCTGGGCACTGGACCATGAATGCTTGTCCTATTGATCAATTCGAGATGCATATTCGAGCTGTCACAGGGTTACCTTTGCCACCCGCAATCAGGCATTCTGATGCTGTGATGAAAAATTTGATTGGCCCAGAAGATATGGCGTTATGGCCTCAAATTTTGGCTACACCAGAATTGATTGGGCATTTATATGGCAAGGACATTGCCAAAAAGGGTCGTAAAATGGGCCATGTCAACGTTATCTTCCCTTATAACAGCTTGCCTGGTGATTTCGGTATTCAAGCTATTTCAAACGGCTTATATTCGAAGGAATGACAAGGTTATTTTCTGCAAAAGAAAAAAAACAACCATTCCCAATAATTAAATGGTCAACGACTTGCACATTGATAACCTTTAACGCATACGTGACCATTTCAGTTAATTTTTCATCTGAACCAGAGGGAGCTGCGACCCCACTGGGATGATTATGCACCAAAATTAATGAGTGAGCATTGCATTTTAATGCACTTCTCGTCACTTCACGAATATATAAAGAAGTAGCATTAACCGTTCCATTTCCTTGCAACGTTTCTTGGATGATTTGGCCTTCTTCATCCAAAAAGTAAATTAAAAAATCCTCGGTTTGTTTACGCGACAAATGAGCAATTAAATAATCTGTCAAAAAAATTTTATTTTCTAATATGTTACAATTATATATTCTTGCTTTTAACAACCGCAAAGAGATTTCATAACATAGTTTAATATTTGCCGAATCTTTCTCTGATAAATTCAACCCTTTTTGGAGTTCATCTTTACTTGCCGTTAAAATTGCAGGAAAAGAACCAAAACGTGACAAGGTAAGACTCTGCCAATCTGTTATATTTTTATTAAGATTGATCCATTGAGATAAATATTCCAGTAATTTTTTATCAGAAAGCACATGTTTTTCTTTTGATTTTATTCTATGTTCAATTTTAATATAAAATGATTCGTTTTTTTGTTCACACATTTTATCCAAATGATTCTTTTTTGAAATTACCTGTTCTTATCCTTAACATAAAAGAATAATGACAGTATACTTATAAATAATTCTGGGAGCTATAACTCATTGACACAAGATAAAAATAAAAATTTGGCCAATCAACAATGGGGCGGGCGTTTCGCAGAGGGGCCTTCTGCTATTATGGAGCAAATTAATGCTTCTATTGATTTTGATAAAAGGCTCTGGCACCAAGATATAAAAGGGTCTTTGGCACATTCTGAAATGCTTGCTAAAATGGGTATTATTTCACAGCAAGATAAAATGACTATTCACGAAGGCCTTGCACGCATTAAAACTGAAATTGAAAATGATCAGTTTCAATTTAGCCGTGCCCTCGAAGATATTCATATGAATATTGAAGCTCGCCTTGCTGATAATATAGGCGAAGCTGGTAAAAGATTACATACTGGACGCTCTAGAAATGATCAGGTTGCAACCGATTTTCGCCTCTGGGTTCGTGATAATATTGATGCAATGATTCTGTCTACTGAACATCTCATGTTGACTTTGGCACAACGTGCTGAGGAATATGCTGATACGGCAATGCCAGGTTTTACGCATCTTCAATCCGCACAACCTGTTACATTCGGCCATCATCTACTAGCTTATGTTGAAATGTTATCCAGAGATAAAGGACGTTTAATTGATGCACGCAACCGTCTAAATGAAAGTCCATTAGGCGCTGCGGCATTGGCTGGTACCTCCTTCCCTATTGACCGTCAAATGACAGCTAAACTATTGGGGTTTGATCGCCCGATGGCAAATTCATTGGATGCTGTTTCTGATCGTGATTTTGCTTTGGAATATTTATCTGCTTTATCCATTATGGCCATGCATTTATCCCGAATGGCCGAAGAAATCGTTATTTGGTGCTCTTCTCCATTCTCATTTATCAAATTGTCTGATGCCTATACCACTGGCTCTTCGATTATGCCACAAAAGCGTAATCCTGATGCAGCCGAATTAGTTCGTGCGAAAATAGGTCGTGTTTCTGGTGCGTTAATTGGGTTATTAACCGTCATGAAAGGGCTACCTTTGGCCTATGCCAAAGATATGCAAGAGGACAAAGAGCAAGTATTTGCAGCTACTGATACGATGATGTTATGCCTTGCTGCATGTTCGGGAATGATTGGGGATTTACAAGCCAACAAAGAGAATATGCGTCGTTGGGCTGGATCTGGATTTTCTACGGCAACAGACCTTGCTGATTGGCTTGTGCAAAAACTACAAATGCCTTTTCGTACAGCGCATCATGTTACAGGTCAAATTGTAAGCCTCGCTGAACAAAAAAACCTTACTTTAGATCAAGTATCCATAGAGGATATGCAAAAAATCGAACCTAAAATTACGCAAGATATCTTCTCCGTGCTCAGCGTCGAAGCTTCTTTGGCTTCTCGTGTCAGTGAGGGAGGCACCGCGCCAAGCAATGTCATCACTCAAGCACAAAAATGGATAAAAATATTACAGGATTAACCATGAAAAAATATATTTCTTTTTGCTTGTTAGTTAGCTGTTTAACAATGGCAACTTTACAACTCTCTGGTTGCGGACGGAAAGGCTCTCCTAAACCACCTGGACCAGCAGATAAAATAACGTATCCTCGTGGATATCCCCCTGCAGATTGATTTTCAAAAAGCTTGTCTTTATTAATAAAGGCAAGCTTTTATTTTTGAATCAAAGAACCAGCTATTCCACCTGATTTGCCATCAAACGCTGCCACTTGTATTCCAACAATTGTCCATTTTCCATCTGTATTTTTAGTAAATAAAGGCGCACCGCTACTGCCATATGTTGCTTGGCACGTATGGAATAATTTAGAAGGTGTGTCAGGGTAATAAACACGTTCAGATATTTCGCAATTTTTATCAGCATATAAAACCTCCTGACGATCTTGCTCATAACCACCCAACCAAAGAGGGGTCTTTTCTACAGGCAACTCTTTAGCAAGAGGAACGAGTTTTGAAGCTGGCAAAATATCTTTGGATAGTAATAAATAAACACGATCTGAAACAATATCATCCAAAGGCTTATTTAAGATTAAATTATTGACCCTATTCATCATTAAATCGCGATATGCTTCAAAAGATAAAATACGACTAACAGATGCAGCAATTTTATATTTTTGACGTTGGTACCCTAATAAAAAATGAATCGATTGAGGTGCAAAAAACTGTTTCGTTTTTTTAATCCACAAACAATGTGCAGCCGTCACAACAATTCGAGGAGAAATCAAAAATCCAGTACATTTTTGACCTGCATTCGTTTGCACTTTTCCGATAATTTGCCAAGGCTCCTCTGAAACATCAACGGTTTGTCGATGTTCGTCTTCTTTATTTAACCCAGGTAATTTGGGAATTTGCACATCTTGGGCAATTACTTTGTTGCTGTTTAAAATGATCATACTAGTTATAGCACAAATAAAAACATAAATTGTAAACAGATTTATTGATAATCTCATGAAATCTTCCCAAAAAATATTATGAAGCTTCTAGTTCTTGTTTGCACGTACAATGAAGAAAAGATACAATACACCCTTATATATATTCAACTGCTTTAATAATGTTTAAGTTTTTAGAAAAAGGCTTTCTAACTATATGACTTCGTTTTTTCAATCCTTGCCTGCAACGATAGAAGCGCTTTTGCAAACTCATCCAGATTTAACCCTTGATAAAGACCAAGGGTTACTTTTTGGACAAGCTTCTTTACAATCAATTGCAACCGAATATGGCAGTCCCACATGGGTTATTAATGCTGATATTTTAAAAGCACGTTACAACAACCTGGACCAAGCATTTAAAGCAGAACAACTGGATGTCTCTATTCATTATGCCATGAAAGCCAATGGGCATATAGCGATTCTAGATCTGCTAGCCAAAGAAGGTGCTGGGGCTGATATCGTCAGTGGTGGTGAGCTATTAAGAGCGTTAAAAGCGGGCATCTCCCCTGCCAAAATTTGCTTTTCTGGTGTCGGAAAAACTGAAGATGAATTACGTTTAGCCATTGAGACACAAATTGCACAAATCAACGTAGAAAGCCGTGAAGAATTACATTTATTGTCAAAGATTGCGCAATCAATTGGTAAAAATGCAGCCATTTGTTTACGAATTAATCCTGATGTGGATGCCAAGACCCATCATAAAATCACAACAGGACTAGCAGAAAATAAATTTGGTATTGCTTATAAACAAGCGATTGCGGTTTATAAAGAAGCCTATGAGTTGCCAAATATTACACCTTTAGGATTTGATGTGCATATCGGCAGTCAAATTTCATCAACGGATCCTTATCGTCAAGCCTTTATTAAAATGGTTGCTTTGATTAAAGAAGCACGCAATCAAGGATTAGGGGTTTCCACACTGGATTGCGGGGGTGGTTTTGGAATCTCTTATCATGATGAAAAAGAAGCTCGTCCCGATGCAATTGCAACATTGATGAAAGAAGTCCTAGGTCCTTTGAATTTAAAACTTGGAATTGAACCTGGTCGCTGGCTTATTGGCCCATCTGGCGTGTTAATCAGTAAAGTTGTTATGCATAAGAGCAATGGTCCTGATGCAGCACCTTTTATTATTATTGATGCGGCAATGAATGATTTAGTTCGTCCTGCAATGTATGATTCTTGGCATGGCATTTTGCCAATTTCCTCAGAAATCTATCAACGTCCTTGTCAATCGTTAAATATTGATGGTCCTGTTTGCGAATCAAGCGATATTTTTGCGAGAGATCGCTTATTACCGAATTTATTACCTGGAGATTACATTGCTATCTTGGATGCTGGTGCTTATGGCAGCGTCATGAGCTCTACTTATAATGCACGCCCTTTGGCCGCACAAATTATGGTTTCTGGTAATCAATCTGCTGTTATTCAACCTCGTCAATCTATCGAAGATTTATGGAAAGATGAAATAATACCTTCTTGGTATCCTAAAAACTCTTAACAAGCTTTGTAAATTAATGAATATTCCCCAAGAACATAAAGCACAGATTAAAAAAGCTATTTTTCTTACCAAACTCAATGTTTGGATAGAGAAATATTGGCCTATTTTTTTATTATTTCTCTCTTTATGGGGGATATATCTTTGTTTAGGGTTGCTGGGTATTCCTCAGCGTCTACCCGATATTTTACGTATACTTATCCTTGCTATTATGTGCATTGGCAGTATTGGACTAGTAATTTACCAAATTAAACGTTTTCCTTTTACTTCTTTCAAAGAAAACTTAAACCGTATTGAACAAATTAATAAATTACCAAATCAACCTTTACAAACGCTTTACGATACTCCTGTGCAAACGGAAAATAGAGCTGTTTGGAATATTCATATACAAAGAATTTTTAAAAACTTTCCTGATTTAAAAGTTGGTGCACCTAAAATCTTTAAAGGGCATTACCATATAAATCGCATTGCAATTGTTACGATTTGTATTTTTGCAGCACTTTTCGTATCAAACAAGCATATTGCTTCATCTCGCTTATTATCCGCGATGCGACCAGGGTATGATGATGCCTCAATGCCATTGCCTAATTTTCAAGCTTGGGTGATTCCACCTTCTTATAGTAATGCTGCCCCCATATATATTAAATCTAGAACTGAGACGATTGCGACTGATCCCAAAGCACGGTTGCATATAGCCCTTACAGATCTAAAACAACGCCCTGAACTTATTTACTCTGAAAAGAAAAATGTAATAAGCAACATTTCAATTCAACAGCCTGAGGCTAATCAATGGCAAATTGAGGCAACAATTGAAAATTCTGGAACTATCAATATACAAGCTCGTGGCAGAGAAGTTGCTTCTTGGAATATAAACTTACCTGATAACCTGCCTCCCAAAGTCACATGGACAGGCCCTATTGAAAAAAGCAACTATGACTGGAAAACTGCTTTTCCTTTTGAAGCTTCACAACATTATGGTATCCAGTCCTTTCGCTTAGTTGTAACGGTGCCTCAAAATAAGGATCACCCCAAAGAAAAAATTCTCTCTTTAACGCAACCTTTAGGCGATCATCCAAAAAAAATTATACAAATTTTACATCAAGATTTATCTAACAATATTTGGGCTGGCAGCCAAGCACAAGCAATCATCAGTGCGACCGATGTCACAGGACAAAATACCACCAGCAAAGTGGTTACTTTTACCTTACCTAGAAGAACCTTTTCCTCTCCTGTGGCACAAAAACTAGATCAAATTCGACAAGCCTATGGAACAGATAAGCTCTCTAAAGAAAATACCCTCAATGAGCTTATTCAACTACAAAACATCCCTAATGCGTTTCAAGATTATGATCTCTTTTTAAATTATATCAGCATTATTTATTTCCTTGATAATGCCAATAAAAATACCGCGCAAGTCAAAACAGAAACGCTATCTCGTCTTTGGGATCTTATGATTGATACCCAGGAAAGAAAAAGTAGTAACTCTGAAATTGCCAAAGCCAATATAGAGTTGCGTGCAGCACAGGCAAGCGTACAAGAACAACTTGATAAAATGCAACGTCTTGGCAAAGATAAAATTACTAATCAAGATCGACAAGAGCTTAATAGAAGACTAGAGCGCTTGCAAAATGCAGTCGCACAAAAAATGATGGCGCTTGCAAAACAAAATGCCAAAGATAATCCTCAAGATGGTAATAGCAAAGAGTTGCAATATACCAGTACGCGTTCCTTCGAAGATATGTTCAAAGATATGTCCAAAACCATGGAAAATGGCAATATGGACAAAGCTATGCAACAATTGGAATATACCAATCAAGTTTTAAATACGATGCGAGGTGCTACTCCTAAAGATATTAAAAAGCTGGAAGATCATCTTAAATCCCAAAAAGAAATGGAAAAACTGACCAAGGATATTGAAAAGTTAATTAAAGAACAGCAAGATTTATTAAATCAGACTTATGCCAGACTTAATCAGTCTGTCCCTCTTCTTTTGCGTCCTAGTCAAGATTTAAATAAGCTTTCTACTTCTGACCTTATCAAACAAATAACACCGCACAAAGACGAAGAGAAATCTGAACCCGCCCTGGCCTCTGTTGAACAAACAGCACAGTCTCAACAGGGATTAATTGAAAGTTTGACCAAACTTCAAACTCAAATGCACGCAATCACAAAACAGCCTATCCAAAATCTGGATTTGGCAAAAATAAATATGCAAGATGCGCAGCAAGCTTTAGAAAATAAAGATGATAGCAAAGCTGCTGCAGCTCAACAAAAAGCGTTGATTAATTTGCAAAAAGGGAAAGATTCAGCCAAAAAAACTATGCAACAAGAAGCACAGCGTTTTTCTAATTTTTTCCCAGTTTTTACAGCAAAAAATCCTCAAGAAGATCCCTCAGCAGACAACAAAGCTGACGTTGATAAAAAGAAAGATCCATTAGGAAGATCTCCAAATGAAAATAATAGTCAAATTGAATTGTCTGGAAATGCATCTACTGCTCGAAAAATAGAAGAAGAACTTCGTAAACGTGCTGATGACCCCAATCGTTCAGGAAAAGATCTTGATTATATCTATCGCTTATTAAATATGTTTTAATGCTGGCAATAATGTTGAATGATGACCTCAGAGAATATCAAATGAAAAAAAACTGGCAGTTTTTTATACTGCTTCTCTTGATCTCTTGTGCTGGATTGGTTTCTATTCCTGCTCATGCCGAAAATAAAGTAATTCAAATAACACAACGTCAACAACTTAAAATAAAACAACTTTTTGATCAATTACATACTCAAGGCGTTATTATTATTGATAGCAATAATAAAATTACAGCTTATGGAAATTCTTTAACACGTGCGCAAACCTATTATAACCCCGCCTCTACTTTTAAAATATTAAATGCGTTAATAGGCTTGGAAAATAACAAAGCAACTCCTAAAACTATTTTTAAATGGGATGGCAAGAAACACTTTTTGTCTTCTTGGGACAAAGATATGACCCTTGGAGAAGCTATGCGATTATCAGCTGTTCCTGTTTATCAAGAGTTGGCTCGCCGTACGGGTTTATCCCTGATGCAAAAAGAAGTTAAGCGTGTCCACTTTGGGAATGAAAATATAGGTCATCAGGTTGATAAATTTTGGTTATCAGGACCTTTAAAAGTAACACCCGTTCAAGAAGCACAATTTGTCTATAAACTTGCACATCAACAATTACCATTTAAGAAACAAGTCCAAGATGAAGTTCGTAACATGCTTTTTATTGACGTGATCAATGGTAATGAAATATATGCAAAAAGTGGTTTGGGTATAAATAAAACACCACAAGTGGGTTGGTTAACAGGATGGGTTGAAAAAACTAATGGAGAGAAAATTGCTTTTTCTTTGAACCTTGAAATGAAGCCAGAGTTCCCTCCATCTTTACGTCGTGATTTGATTAATAAATCCCTTAAAATTCTTGAGATTTTATAGTCATAAAATCAACCCTACAAATATTCATGTAGGATTGATTGAATATAACCTACAGCTCGCACCATATACGCATCAAATTATGATACACATTGGTTAACTCTAAAATCTGTGGGTCATTGTCATCCATTCTGGTACGTAACTTAATGATTGTCATATCTAAATCAAAAAGAACTTTCCTTTTATCGGCTTCTTTAATCATCGATTGAGTCCAAAAGAAAGACGCCCAACGACTGCCTTTTGTAATTTTACTTACCGAGTGCAAATTATATGTTGGATAAACAATCATATCCCCCGCAGGCAGTTTAATTGCCTGAGACCCACTGTGATCGTGAATTATTAACTCTCCACCCTCATATTCTTCTGGATCATTTAAAAACAAAGTCGATGATACATCTGTACGAATACGCATATTTGTCCCAGGAATAGGGCGAAGTGCATTATCAACATGATCGGGGAACTCCATCCCCGTATCATATCGGTTAAATAAAGGGGGCACCACACGATAAGGCATAACCGCAGAATTAAAAATAGGATTACGCCCTAAAGCTTTTAAAACAATTTCTCCTAATTCTTTACTTTCAGGAGAAGATTGGTCAATTTGTACATTTTTCTTTACCTGCATCGATTGCTCACCCGCAGTGACTTTTCCATCAACAAACTGAGCTTTTGCAAAGACAGAACGCACATAAGATAATTCTTCTGAGGTCAAAACCTCTGGAATATGAATAATCATGACTTAATCTTCTCCTCTAGAAAAATTGATAATTATTGTGTCATATTTAAACTAAACAAAAATGCTCTACCAGCAGAAGGTGTAACACGATTACTAAATAAAGAATCATAGTTTAAACGATTGGTCACATTATACATATTAAACGCAACCTTCCAATGTTCATCAAATTTATGAGAAAGCATTGCATCAATACTCATATTTGCAGGCGCCTTCCCCCTTGGTGCCTGACGTGTATTCACATAACTGAGCCATACATCGCCCCTCCAAGTAATTCCCCCTCCAACTTGTAAATTATAGGGGGTATTCGGTAGAATTTCATACGTTGTCCAAAGTGACCCTTGTTGTGTTGGTACATATTGAACACGAGATCCTTTCATTCCTTTTGTTTGAGAGTCTGTTACCTTACTGTGATATGCAGCAAACCCACCATAAACGTCCCAATGTTTCGTAATATTTCCTGAAATTCCCAGCTCAATCCCCTCGTTATAAACTTGATCGCCTGAGCTGACTACTGAACCATCCAAAGGATCACTAACTAATTGATTGTTTTTTTCAAGTCGAAATAACGACGCCGTTAAACCGAGACGTTTATCCATCAAACTCCATTTTCCACCTAATTCGTATAAACGACTTCTTTCTGGTTTCATGCCCCCTTCGCCATCTTGCATCGGCGCATAAGAGTTAGTTAAATACATTCCAAGAGGTGTGGTCGACAAAGCCCATGTAAAATAATACATTTGGTTATCATCTGGATTGAACATTAAACTTGCGGTGGGATTAACAACATTATTATTCGTTTTCATATTATTTGCGGTAAACGAACTTCCACCTTCAGTATTATATTTTGCTCTCCAATTATCGTATCTTACACCACCTTTGATAGACCATTGTTCGGTAAACCAGATTTGATCATAAATAAATACACCAACATCCCGAGTATTTCCTTTTCTGGAAGCTGGATCACCTGCCCCTGTCGCACCACTGATTGATGTGTTATGAGGATTCCCAGGTAACACAACAATGTTCGTTGGAAGATAAGGGCTTGGATTTAACACATTATTATCTGGGAATGTCTCGGAAAATTCACCGTATTCTCTGCGTTCACTCGCATAGACAACGTCGACACCAGCGGTTAACTGATGTTTAAATTTCCAAGTTTCAAAATTAGCAACTGTTGATAGCACATTCTGAAATGACCAAGTATCTTGATTATAAGGCGATGGCCCATCCGTATTCATCATAGCTGCGCCTGGATTATTAGAGAAAAATAATCCACTGCAAGTAGGTCTGCCATTACATCTTGGTCGTGTCACCGCAAAATAACGAGAATAATTTCCATATCTGGTATCATTATGAATAACGATGTCAGGATTAACATCATAAGTTAATCTGCCTGTTAATTGATTATCTTGTGTCTGATCACGATCTATTTCTTTTCTACCATACCAATTACTTCTTCTGACCCCATATTTTGTCATCGGTTTGGCAATACTGTTCCCTGGTTTAATTAATGTAGGAATTCCATAGTCAGGCATACGATCATCTTGTTGATGCATAAACTGTACAACATAGTTTATTTTGTCATTAAACTTAAAGAGAGCAGAAGGTGCTAGTCCCCAACGTTTTGAATAGATATAATCACGGCCAACAACATTGTTACTGTTCCCCACAGCTGTCAGGCGAACAGCTATATGATCATTAATTTCTTTATTTAAATCGATTGTTCCTCGATAATAATCCCCGTTACCTCCCGTGAAATTAACATCATAGCGATCTGTTAACATTGGTTTCTTGGTAATAACATTAATAGCTCCACCCGTCGTTCCGTTTCCGAAAACAGAAGAGGATGGTCCTTTAATCACAACAACACTGTCATAATTAAAACTATCACGGCTATAAACCCCAAAATCTCTTAATCCGTCTTCATAGATATCATTTTGAGCTTGGAATCCCCGAATCAAGAACTGATTTCCAGACATACCACCACGTCCTTCACCCACAGATGACGTGACCCCTGGAACATTTTTTAATGCTTCATCTAAAGATTTTATATTTTGCTCTTGAAGGATTTTTTGAGGCACGACATTGATATTTTGTGGTGTATGCATCACATCCTGAGGCATTAAATCCACGCCTGTATCATGCGTTAAAATATTCGACGTTTTTTTTCCACGCACAAGAATATGCTCATTTGCTTTGGAACTTTCTGTATCTCCGTCTCTTGCTTCTACTTCTTTTTTATCAGTAGAAATATCTTTCGCTAATACTGGGCTGCCAATCAAAGTAACCATCACCGTCGCCAGTGATACTGGTTTAACTATTCTTTTGATACCGTTTTTCTGCATTGCATATCGCTTTATAATATTAAGAATGATTCTTATTAAAGATGTTAATGAGAATAATTATCAATAAGAAAATAAAAAAGCAATAACCTTAATGTATCTTATAAAAAATGTTGTTTATTTATCACAATTCATTATTACAAAGAAATTTATAAGATTTTATTTTATATATAACAATAAGTTAGAAATAACTCTTAAACGTAATACTGTGACATAAGAAATCCTTACATCTATAATAAAAATTAATGAAAAATTAGAAAGCAAGAATACAAGCAAAATTACAAAATAATTTTAAACATTCTTTAGTTATTCATTTTTCGTAATACACAATCGACTATTTCTTCATACTTATGATTTAAAATCACTTATCAAAATAAATTTGTTTTTAACTGAAATTTTCATCAAACTTTATTATACAAAAAAAAGTCATAATATATAATTAAGTAACCACTATATAATGAAGAATAAGGACAAACATGATGAATTACTGGTTAATCAAATCAGAACCTGATGCATTTTCATGGCAAGAACAAATACAAAATAATATTGAGCCTTGGACAGGTATTCGAAATCATCAAGCTAAAAAGAACTTACAATCTATGAAAAATGGAGATTTGGCATTTTTTTATCATTCTAATGTTGGTAAAGAGATTGTTGGTATTGTCCGTATTGTCAAAGAGGCATATCCTGACCCCACCGATCCAGATCAAAAATGGTCGTGCGTGGATGTACAAACAGTCTGTTCCGTTCCAACACCTGTGACTTTAAAACAAATCAAAGCAATCCCTGAATTACAAGAAGTCAGCCTTATTAAACAATCACGCCTGTCCGTTATGCCTATTACACCTGAACATTGGAAATTACTATGTAACTTGGGAGGAATTACTCAAGCTGATATAAAAAAATAATAATATTCTTATTTTATTTTATGTCTTATTATAAATCACTTTTTACTTAAAGCCTTTACTGGATTTTATTTATGCCAACAAATGATAACACTGCCCTTGATTACATTCATCTTTATCAACATGATTTACCTGATCATTTAGACCTTGGGTCAATAATAGCTATTGATACAGAAGCAATGGGATTAAATCATTATCGAGATCGTTTGTGTCTGGTACAAATTTCCAGTGGTGATGGTCAAGTTCATTTAGTGCAATTTATTCCTGAATATTTAGGGGGAAAAGGCTTTACTGCGTGTCCTAATCTTAAAAAACTTTTAACCTCCCCTTCTGTAACAAAAATAATGCATTTTGCCAGATTTGATGTGGGTATTTTACAATATGCTTTGGATATCAAACTTTCATCAGTAGTTTGTACTAAAATTGCTGCCAAACTAACAAGAACATTTACAGATAAACACGGTTTAGCTGCTTTATGTAGAGATATTTTAAAAGTTGAGTTATGCAAGCAACAACAAAGCTCTGATTGGGGTGCACCCATCTTAACCCCAGAACAACTGGTCTATGCTGCATCTGATGTCTTATATTTACATCAACTATGGGATGCATTAAAACAACTTTTAATTCGTGAAAACCGCTTAGAACTGGCTCAATCCTGTTTTTCTTTTCTCTCTGCACGTGCAGATCTTGATATTTTAGGATATGAAGAACCTGATATTTTTCAACATCGTAGTTCGTAAAAGATCTATTTGATCCCTGATGATAACTGTTTTATAGTATGAATACTTTATAATTTATCAATTTTTAAGTGTATAATAAATGGAACCTATGTCTGTTTGTGATATTCAAAATGCTTGTGATGCTTTGCTTATCGAAAAGCAAGGGATTCAAGAGCTTATTGATGCCTTGCAAAATAATCATGTCCTATCAGAAGCTTTTGATCAAACCGTTCAAACATTATTTACACTCAAAGGGCGCGTTATCTTAACAGGAATTGGTAAATCTGGTCATATTGCAAAAAAAATTCAAGCAACCCTTGCTTCTACTGGAACAGCTTCTTTTTTCGTTCATCCTGCCGAAGCTGCTCATGGCGATTTGGGCATGATACAACCTAGCGACGTCGTTATAGCGATTTCAGCCTCAGGTGAAAGTGCAGAGCTGACCAATATTATTTCTCACACAAAACGATTTGATATTTTTTTAATTGCTATGACTACCAACGAGCAATCTACCTTGGCTAAAGCTGCGAATATTGCAATGACACTACCAAAATCTAAAGAAGCATGTCCTTTTGGATTAGCACCTACAACCAGCACTATAATGCAATTAGCCCTTGGTGACGCCCTTGCAATTACATTATTAAAAAAACGCCATTTCACTGCATCCGATTTTGGTATATATCATCCAGGAGGACGTTTGGGCAGCAAGTTAAAAGCTGTACGCGACCTTATGCATACACATCAAGAAATTCCACTGGGTACACCTAACATGCCAATCTTAGAAGCAATTATGGAAATGACCAAAAAAGCCCTTGGATGTATTGGTATTATTTCTGAACAAGGAATATTAATCGGTTTAATTACAGATGGTGATCTTCGCAGGACGCTTGACAAAGATATTCGCAACTTAACAGCTCAGGACGTAATGAATAAAAGCCCCATGACTGTTCATGAAGATATTCTTGCCGCAGAAGCTTTGCGGTTAATGAATAGTAAAAAACATCCCATAACATGTTTATTTGTGATAGACCAAAACCATAAACCCACTGGTGTCTTACATATTCACGATCTTTTACGTGCAGGAATAGCATGACTGACAATAAACAAGATCAGCCAAAAACGACTTCGCAGATTGAAAGAACTGACTTTCAAGCCAAGCAAAAATATTTAAAGCAACGTGCAAGCTCTAATATTACGAGGCGTCAGGTACCCCATGAAAAAGATATTCTGCGTCGTAAAAAAGTAATTAAATGGACAAAATGGGTTTTACCGATCCTTGCGTTGTTTTTATTAGGCTCAATTGCTATTTGGCCAGAGATTGACCGTATGATTAATACGAATAAAGAAGTCGTTAAGCAATTATCTAGAATCAAAGTAGAAAGTGGGACAATGATCGGGGCAACGTTTCACGGCCTTGATTCTTCAGAACGACCTTACACAATTACTTCGAGTAAAGTTATTCAAAAATCCAACAACAGCGATATGATCCGTCTGGCTGATCCAAAAGCTGATATTCTATTACAAAATAATAGTTGGATAATGGTTACAGCTAATAAAGGCATTTATATGCAGCATCTTCAAAACCTCAACCTTTACGAAAATGTTGTTTTATATAGAGACGATGGATTGTTTATGTATAGTGATATTGCTGATATTGCTTTAAAAGATTCAATCGTTACCGCTAATGACTGGATCCATGCCGAAGGTCCTTTTGGTCAACTTGATGCACAAGCTTATTTCTTGGATATGCATACTAATGTTGCTCAATTCAAAGGTCCTGGTCGTTTAATTTTAAATGATGATAAAAATTCTTCTCCTCCTTCGCAACCTTCTAAAACGTCGGAATAATCTCCATGAATACTAAACAAGCTTTATTTTTATCTTTTGCATCTTTAATAGGTATTGGATTATTCCACGTTTCCCCTGTATCAGCTCAAAACATTGATTTGTCTCATGGAGGACAAATCACGGTTACCGCTCTTGGTGGGTTTGACTGGGATCAAAATAATAAATCTGTAACCGCCTATACTCAAGCAAAAGCTGTCAGAGGAAATGTTACTGTTACCGCTGATCGGTTAGTTGCGTTATATCGTAAAAAAGCTGGTTCAGATCAACCTAAACCAGAAGAAAAAGCTCAAGAGAAAACTGGTGACATCACCCAAAAAGATTCTGGTTCCAACGAGATTTATCGTTTAAATGCTTATGGGCATGTACATATTTACACCAATACCGACCAAGCTTGGGGAGATAAAGCCGTTTATGATATTGATCAGGCTACGCTTGTCTTAACAGGTAAGAATATGAAGCTGACGACACCACAAAACTTAATGACAGCCAAAGATGCCATGGAATATCATTCCCAAACCCGTATGTCTGTGGGGCGTGGAGATGCAACTGTTACCAATCTAAAAGATGGTCGCCGTATCACAGCAGATGTGTTAGTTGGATATAGTAAACCCACAGATCAAAAAGATCCCAACGCAAAAAACAAACCGTCTAATAACAATGACGCTGATGATATGAGCAGATCTAGTAAGTTAGAAAAAGTGAATGCTTTTGGTAATGTTGTTGTCAGAACACAAACAGAAACCGTCAGAGGAGATCGGGGTGTTTACGTCCCTGATTCTAGTATTGCTCGGGTTGTGGGTAATGTACATATCACCAGAGGATCTAATCAATTAAATGGTCATGCCGCCATTATTAACATGAAAACAGGTATCGCCCATATGACAGAAGCACCTGGACGACGTGTTCAGGGTCTAGTTGTTCCAAACGAATCTAATAATCAACCTAAATAATCACTACTGCTTTTTATACAAGGTACTATCCTATTATGAATACTGATACTGGTACACCAACCCATAAGAATAATCCTCATTATGTTCCTGGAGAAGGATTAGTCGCCACCAATATTGGCAAAACCTATAAAAAGCGTTCTGTTGTTCAAAATGTTTCTTTGCGTGTTCATCGTGGAGAGGCTGTTGGATTATTAGGACCTAATGGTGCAGGAAAAACAACGAGTTTCTATATGATTGTAGGCCTTGTCCAACCTGATACAGGCTCAATCAAATTGGATGGTGCAGATATTACAAAACTTCCAATGTATCGCAGAGCACGTCTAGGTATCGGTTATCTTCCTCAAGAAGCCAGTATTTTCCGTGGACTTAATGTTGAGCAAAATATTATGGCTGTACTAGAGGTTGTTGAACCTGACTTTCAAAAACGTCAAGAAATTCTAGATGGCTTGCTGGCTGAGTTCGGGATCAGTCATTTACGTCGCTCTCCATCTTTATCTTTATCTGGTGGTGAACGTCGTCGTTTGGAAATCGCAAGAGCATTAGCCAGTGACCCAAATTATATTTTGCTAGATGAACCTTTGGCTGGAATTGACCCAATTGCAGTTGGGGAAATTCGTGACCTTGTTTCCCATCTGAAGGATCGTGGAATTGGGGTATTAATTACAGATCATAATGTTCGTGAAACATTGGAAATTATTGATCGCGCTTATATTATGAATAGTGGTCAATTACTGATGGAAGGCGCTCCGTCCGAAGTTGTTGCTAATGAAGATGTTCGTCGCGTTTATCTTGGTGAAAAATTCTCTATGTAAATCAAGTTATCCCCTTAACTTTTACTGAGTAAGGGGATAACTTGATTTACAAGTTGCGAATAATTTCAATTAATTTTAACTATGCTCTTTTGCTTGTTCTTGAATTCTTTCTCTGGAATTCTCTTTTATAGAATCATAATTTTAAAATATCTTTTTGTATTAAATCATATTATTCAACAAGCCTAATAAAGTCAAAAATGCCTTGATTAGAGAAAAAATGCACTCATTGCAGTCTTTGGACGAAAAACTCCTGCACCCTCCTCTTATCCCACATCTTTATGGATGGAAGCGGTTTTGTGTTGAATTTTTATTTTTTGGCGCTAAAGAAGCACGTTCTTGCCTGTTTGTGGGGTTATTTTTTCTCTCTATTTTTATCGTCCCCAAAAGTGGTATTTGGATTATTCCACGTTATGATGTCTTATTCATTATTGCCATTATAATTCAATTATGGATGGTCTATAGCAAACTAGAAACATTAGATGAATTAAAGGCCGTGATGCTGTTTCATATTGTAGGCTTTGTGTTAGAAGTTTTCAAAACATCTGCCAATATCCAATCATGGAGTTATCCTGATTTTGCTTATACCAAAGTGCTGAATGTTCCCTTATTCTCAGGCTTTATGTATGCAGCTATTGGCAGTTATATCATCCAAGCATGGCGCTTATTTGATCTGAAAATATATCATCATCCCCCTTATATTTTTGCAGTTATTACTTCTTTGTTAATTTATATAAATTTTTTTACCCATCACTATTTTGGTGACTATAGATGGTATATTGCTGCTGGTGTATTGGGGCTTTATGCTCGTACAACCGTTGTCTTTACCCCTTATGACCGTGAAAGGAAAATGCCACTTTTACTCGCATTTATTTTGATTGGTTTTTTTATTTGGCTAGCGGAAAATATTAGTACCTTCTTTGGCATATGGAAATACCCAAATCAAATTACCTCTTGGTCAATGGTACATACAGGAAAATGGAGTTCATGGGCATTGCTAGTCATTATGACATTTACCATTACTGTGTTTTTAAAACATATAAAAAAGACCGTTTATATTCCAAGATAATCTTTTGAAGCTCAATAGTTTATTCTCTTATCTCTGTGAATTCTATTAAATAATATAGTATCGATAATATCTTCGTCATACACAAAAATCAGTGTTGCACAATGATCAAGACATGAGTAACCTAAATATAAGATATTTATCTTAATTCTATTAGATACATCGCTATTTATAAAAAAAGATGGAGAGTATTAATGAAGATATCAATTTATGGAAAAAAAATAGAAATACCCGATTGGTTTCGCCAAAAAGTTGAAGAGACGTTAGAAAAAACTACACAAAAATATTTTGATAATATTAATGATATTTCTGTTACTTTTAATAAATTACCATCTTCTTACACCTGCCAAATTCATACTCATGCATCTCGTGGTCTTTCTATTCGCAGTGAGGGTTCAGCTACAGAACTACAAATTGCATTTGACAATGCAATAGAGCATATTACAAAACGCTTACGCCGTTATAAAAGCCGTTTACTAGGACGTCGAGGTACAAAAGCTGCCTTCAATAAATTTGTTGAAGGTCGTCAATATGTTATTCGCCCTGACCAAGAAATAGAAGAGCAAGAAAACACACAACAAGAGCAACTGGAACAAGCAATCAAAGAACGTATCATTGCAGAAAGAGCTACCGAGATTGACAGCCTTACTGTATATGAAGCGATTATGCATCTTGACCTTTCAGAACGTCCAGTTCTAATGTTTAAAAATTCTGAAAACGACCGTATCAATGTTGTTTATCGCCATACAGATGGCCAAGTCGTCTGGCTTGATTCTGGTATAAGCAACTAAAGCAAAAGGGAGGATTTGATATCCTCCCTTTTGCTTTAACAATATTTGCCTTGTGTTTAATTTACAAAAGAAGGCACCATTTCATGCTGAACAATAGCTGCAAACGCTGTCTTTACGTTATCTGCAACTGCCATTGGGGTTCCATCAGCCGCATGAATAGCAAAAACTTGTTCACCATTAATCATAACAATTTTTACATATGCCATTTGGCTGACACCCAATGCTTTTAATTGCCCGTCTGTCAGATTACGAACATCGATAACATTCTCATCTTCTTTAGCAGCGATTAACTTAGCCTTATCATTTATATCTTGATCATTCATATTTATGACCCTTTCCATCAATGACATCAAAAAAATATAAAACCTTGTGCTTTATCTCTATTTTTCGATCGTTTGAATGTTTCTCTCTAAACCAGAGCGTTCTGTATGATGGGGTTCAGCCAGATGCCCTTTGTAAGCAGGAACTTTGGTATTGGTTTTCTTACGAGAAACTGTATTTTGTGTGATTTCAATACGCCTTACCTTCATTTCTGGTTGAGGACGAGTAATATCGATATGTAAAAGGCCATTATCCAACCAAGCACTCTCGACTTCTATTCCTTCAGCCAATACGAAGGCGCGTTGAAACTGTCTTGCGGCGATCCCTCTGTACAAAAAAACGCGTTCTTGAGTATTATCTTCGCACTGTCTTCCACGAATAACCAACTGGTTATCCTCTTGAGTAATTTGCAGATCTTCCATCATAAACCCAGCAACAGCCAATGTAATACGCAAACTAGAAGAATTAATTTGTTCTATATTATATGGCGGATATCCATCAGACGTAGATTTAGCAGCACGTTCTAAAATTTGTTCCAAATGATCAAATCCCAGGAACATAGGCGACGTAAAAAGCCTTCCTGACATGAAAGCCTCCTCCTTTAATTATGAGCGAGACATGTATTCAGATAAGCCCACTATGGCACTTACCTCAATATATAATATGGGAAAAATAGGTTGTTATGCAAGCATATCTTATAAAATTATGATTTATCATCATGACAAAATATTGTAATATCAACTGTATTATATATATAAAAACGTAACAAACACCTTTTATAACGGCATAAAATTAAACATGAATACTGAAGAAAAAAATTTAGAACTTTTACCTATTCTGGTTGCAACAGATCCTTTTTTAAGAAAAAAGGCACGACTAGTTGAAGAAAAAGACCTTGAAGAAGTCAGAAAAATCGTTCCTGTCATGTTTAATACTATGTATGATGCACCAGGCATTGGTTTGGCCGCACCTCAGGTAGGAATTGGTTTACGTTTCTTTATTATGGATTTAGCCAAAGAAGGTGACGAGAAAGAACAATATGTTATCCTAAACCCTGAGATTATCGAAGAATCAGAGGACTGTTCAGAAGCCAAAGAAGGATGCTTATCCGTTCCCGAGCAGTTTTCAGAAGTTATTCGTCCAGAGAAAATCAAGCTGCGCTATATGGATCTTGATGGTAAACAACAAGAAATGCAAGCTGACGATTTGTTGGCCAGATGTATTCAACATGAAACCGATCATCTTGATGGTATCTTGTTTATAGATCATCTTTCTTCGTTAAAACGTAATATGATTATGCGTAAGATTATTAAAGACCAAAGAAAAAGCCGTTAATTATATTCAAGGAAAGCCAAAATGCGCATCGCCTTTATGGGGACACCTGATTTTGCGGTTCCTGCTTTACAAGCATTACATCAAGCTGGACACGAGATTGTTGCTGTTTATTGCCAACCTGCTCGCCCTGCTGGTAGAGGACGTAAAATTCGCCCTTGCGCAGTACAACAAGCAGCCGAGCAATTAAATATTTCAGTTTATTCTCCTACAAAACTGAAAAATCAACCCGAAGAATTTAAGCGTTTTGCTTCTTTTGATCTTGATATAGCAATTGTGGCTGCATACGGCCTTATCCTTCCTTCTGAGATGCTTAATATACCGAGGTTAGGCTGCCTGAATATTCATGCCAGCCTTTTACCACGTTGGCGTGGAGCCTCTCCTATTCAAAGTTCTATCTGGGCTGGAGATACCCAGACTGGGGTTAGCATCATGAAAATGGATGTTGGATTAGATACTGGAGACGTTTATAAGGAAGAAATTCTACCTATTACGCATCAAACAACCGCTCAATCATTGCATGATGATTTATCTCAACTCGGTGGAAAATTAATCCTTCAAACTTTAAACGCTCTTGCTGATAATCCCTCTTTATCCCCCCATCCACAATCAGAAGAAGGGGTAATATATGCTCGTCAGCTCAACAAACAAGATGGTAAAATTAACTGGGCTTTAACAGCCAAGGAAATAGACCAACAAATCCGTGCTTTAACGCCTTGGCCTGGAACTTTTACAGTACTTGATGGGAACTTGCTGAAAATAACCAAAGCTGCAATCAGCACAGAAAAAAACACAAACACCCCAGGTTCTACTCTCGTATCTTCTAATGCGTTATTAGTAACTTGTGGGGATCATCACACTATAGAACTCTTAGAAGTCCAACTGGCTGGCAAAAAAGCCATGTCCGTACAAGATTTCCTTAGGGGTAATTCTATCAATTCTAAAGCTATACTGGGCTAGTTGATTATGGATATTCAAAGATGGGCCGTCAAAATTGAATATGACGGCACAGGACTGGTAGGTTGGCAACGTCAAAAAAAAGGCCTTTCCATTCAGCAAGTTTTGGAAGAAGCTGCGGAAAAAATCTGCAATCATCAATATAAGATCAACTCTATTACCGCGGGACGCACCGATTCTGGTGTGCATGCAATGGGACAAGTCGCCCATTTGGATTTTCCAGCGCACCTTCCCTTGACTGCAAAGAAAATATGCGATGGGTTAAATCATTATATGAAACCCCATGCCATTGCAATTTTACAAGCTGGTCAAGTCGATTTACAATGGAGTGCCAGGTTTACAGCTGTCCAACGTAAATATCGTTATGTCATTCTTAATCGTCTCAGCAGACCTGCACTGAATACGAATTACGTCTGGCATGTACGTAAACCACTAGATGTCGACAAAATGGTTCGAGCCGCACAATATCTATTAGGACAACATGATTTTACATCTTTTCGTGCCACAGCTTGCCAAGCAAACTCACCTATTCGTAAACTAGATCGTTTCGATATTTATAAAAAAGATGATTATATATACTTTGAACCTGAAGCTCGCTCTTTCTTGCACCATCAGGTAAGGAATATGGTTGGCACCCTTAAAATGATTGGTGACGGCTATTGGCCAGAAGAGCAAGCATTCACTATTTTACAAGCCAAAGATCGCAAGGCCGCAGGAATCAACGCCCCTGCGACAGGATTATTTTTAACCGAGGTTATTTATCCAACAGATCCATTTATTGAGCAGATTTAGCTTGATGTTGCATTTGTTGTTGTAAATCATGTGCCATTTGCATCATGTATGGATAGTTATGCATCATAAATATACCATAAATAACCATACTTGCCGTGATTAATGTTACAACAATCACAGCAGATCTGGCCGCAGTGGTTTGTAAGCCAACCTTAATAACAAACCAATTTAACCAAAGACTATATGCCAAATATAAAATGCTGGCCAATCCAAGTAAAGCCATCAAAATATTAGGAGAACCTGAAAATAATAAGCCAACGATCATGAAAAACAAAATACAATCGAGAATTGGCACCCAAAAACACCATAATACGGCAACAGTCGTTTGTTTCCAATAATCTTCGTGTTTCCACAAAACAGCAAAAGCATGAATAATCGCAACAGTTATCAATAACGAACAAATTTTAACTAGGAAAATAGATACACTGATATAAACCGCATGTGTGTCTTTGAATTTCATCATCAAAAGTGGTAAAAGATTTCCAACAACTGCCAACGCGATCCATGGGGCTAACGCACTTAATACAGAATCTGAGCTGTTAGAAAATTCGTGAATACCCTCACGCTTTCCTCTTCCTAACATAAACATTCCACGAATAGTACTTTTCACTTTTACCCTCTTTATAGTTTATAGCTCAGATTATTCTTTAAATAACGCTTCTATCACATTTTGATAAATCGTTGTTAACTGATTTAAATCCAGAATGGAAACCTCCTCATTTACTTTGTGCATCGTTTGTCCGACCAGACCAAATTCTGCAACAGCACAATATTGAGAAATAAAACGTGCATCAGAAGTACCTCCACCTGTATCAAGACGTGGTTTTACCTGATTAACTTGATGAATCGCTTCACAAAGAGCCCTGACTTCTTCACCAGGCTCAGTTAAAAATGCCTCACCAGAAATGGCAACATCAATCTTACAATACTCTGCAACACGGTGACATTGTGTGGCAATCCAACCTTTCAAGGCTGTGCCACTATGTAAATTATTAAAGCGAATATTTATACGAGCTGTTGCAGTACCTGGAATTAAATTCGTAACCACATTTCCAACATCAATAGAGGTTACTTGTACAGATGAAGGTTGAAACCATTCGTTCCCATTATCCAACACAGGTTGTGTTAATGAGGTCAAAATCGTCATTAATTTATGAATAGGATTATCAGCCAAATGAGGATAAGCCACATGCCCTTGAGTGCCCTCGACCTCAATCACCGCGTTCAAACTGCCTCTTCGGCCAATTTTAATAATATCTCCAAGAACCTGTGCAGAAGTAGGCTCTCCAACCAAGCAAAAATCCGGAATATGATTATGCTTTTGCATCCATTCCAAGACTTTTACCGTGCCGTTAATGCCAGGACCTTCTTCATCCCCAGTGATAAGAAAGCTCAAAGATCCTGAAAATTCAGAATGACCCTCAAGGAAATTTTCAACAGCCGATATAAAAGCAGCAATACCACCTTTCATATCACAAGCCCCACGGCCATAAATCACACCGTCTTTAAGCTCTGCTGAGAAAGGATCACTATCCCAATTATTCTTTCCAGCTGGCACAACGTCTGTATGACCTGCAAAACAAAAATGAGGATGGCCTGAGCCTAACCTTGCAAAGAAATTCAAAATCCGATGTTCGCCTTCGCCAAATGGAAGGTCAAAGATTTCAAATCCTATTTTTTGTAATCGTGCCTTTAAAATATCTTGGGCACCAGCATCATGTGGGGTAACCGATGGACAACGAATTAACTCTTGTAACAGAGAAACTGGATCGCTCATTGAATAGTCACCCCTTCTATATTTTGTAAATTAGCTTCTTAATAAATCATTAATAGATGTTTTAGAGCGTGTGCGTTCATCAACACGTTTAATAATCACAGCACAAGCCAATCCTGGCAATGGATTACCTTGTTCACTGGTGGCTTGTTTAGGAGGCAATGTGCCAGGTACAACCACAGAATATGCAGGTACACGTCCCATAAATACTTCGCCTGTATTACGATCAATAATCTTGGTAGATGCACCCAAGAATACACCCATGGACAAGACACTACCTTTTTCTACAACCACACCTTCTGCAACTTCACAGCGTGCGCCAATAAAACAATCATCTTCAATAATGACTGGGGCTGCTTGTAAAGGTTCTAAAACCCCTCCAATACCAACACCACCACTGATATGACAGTTTTTACCAATTTGCGCACAGCTGCCAATAGTTACCCAAGTATCAACCATAGTACCGCTGTCAACATACGCACCTACATTGACAAAACTGGGCATTAAAATAACATTTGGTGCAATAAATGCTGAACGGCGTACAATAGAACCAGGAACTGCACGGAAACCTGCTGTCGCAAAATCCGCATCACTCCAATTTGCAAATTTTAATGCAACTTTATCATAAGCAGGAACGCCTGCCTCACTTTTCATGCCATAATTATCATATAAACGAAAAGACAATAGTACAGCCTTTTTAAGCCACTCATTAATCGTCCAACCACTAACACCAGGAGTTGCTACGCGTAGTTCCCCTGCATCCAACATTGATAATGCTTTTTCCACAGCATCACGTGCTGAACCAGAGGTTGATGGGGAAATATTAGTACGATCTTCCCATAATTTTTCAATTTCTGCTTGTAACATCGAATGATCAGTCATTTGTATTTCCCTCTTTCTTAAATCAATACTTAAATAATTTTATGAACGATTAGCACGAATTAAAGTGCCTGACCCGCCCTCAGTAAATAATTCTAATAAACAGGCATGCGGAACACGCCCATCCATAATCACGGCGGCCTGAGCACCTGTTTTCACAGCTTCTAAACATGTTTCAATCTTTGGAATCATACCCCCTGTGATCACACCTGTAGCAATCGCCTCTTTAGCTTCTTCCTCAGTTAACTCAGAGATTAAATTCCCATCTTTATCCAAAACACCAGGCACATCCGTCAGCATAAATAATCTAGATGCACGCACGGCACCTGCAATAGCACCGGCAGCAATGTCAGCGTTAATGTTATAGGTCTGTCCTTGTTTATCCATCCCAATAGGTGCCACCACAGGGATAAGGCCAGAACCAGATAACGCATATAAAACTCTAGGATCAATACGCACAGGCTCCCCTACTAATCCAAGATCAATAGCCCGTTCTCTTTTTAATGAATCATCCCAAACATGCTTAACCAGCTTGTGTGCTTCAATTAAGCCACCGTCTTTTCCTGATATACCAACTGCCAAAGCCCCTGCTTGATTGATCAAAGTTGCAACTTGTTTGTTCACTGTGCCAGCCAAAACCATTTCAATAACATCAATAATTGCAGCATTTGTCACTCGTAGCCCATCAACAAATGTTGTTTCAACGTCCATGCGTTCCAACATAGCATTAATTTGTGGACCACCTCCATGAACGATAATTGGATTGATGCCTACTTGTTTTAACAAAGCAATATCATTTCCAAATGCGTTGGACAGGCCATTATCAACCATTGCATGACCACCATATTTTACAACAATAGTATCCCCTGTATATCGTCGCAAATAAGGCAAAGCTCTTGCTAAAACGCTGGCCTGTTCGTGAGCCTCTTTTGCAGCCTTTTTTACAGAATCTAATGATTTTCGGTTGGTCATAACTTTACAATCCTGATCGTTCTAATAGAACTTAGTTCTTAGTAATTAAACGTGCTAAATCCGCACGCAAATCCTCAATACCAATATTTTTTTGACTGCTGGTCACACGAATAAAAGGATATGCCGCAGTATGTTCTTTAATGACGTCTAAGATTTCGCCTTGTTTCTTATCTAATTGCGCTGCAGATAACTGATCTGCTTTTGTTAAAACAACTTGAAAAGTAACCGCAGCACGATCTAATAAATCCATAATATTATGATCGCTTTGTTTCAACTCTATCCGTGCATCTAGCAACAACATTACCCGTAACAAAGTCGGTCTGCCTCTTAAAAAAGCAAACATCATTTTTTGCCAGTCACTTTTAACATCTTTTGAGGCTTTGGCGTAACCATAACCTGGCATATCAACAAAAACGAGCTGATTACCAATATTAAAGAAGTTTAACTGTTTTGTACGCCCAGGTTCAGAAGATGCTCTGGCCAGCATCTTACGTCCAGTAATCGCATTAATTAAAGTTGATTTTCCAACATTTGAACGGCCAGCGAAAGCAACCTCGGGTAAAGTTGCTGGCTCTAATTGGTTTAATCGTTGAGCACCAAAAAAGAATTTGGATTCTTGGGCGAAGAGAAGTCGCCCAGCCTCTAACTTTGCTTGATGCTCTAAATCATCAGCAGATGGTGGTAATAACTCGGCCACAATTTATCCTTTTGCCTTTTTTAAAGATGCTTTTTTAGCTTTAGCTTCCATACGCTTTTGAATCACCAACTGTTGTAATGCGGTTAATGTATTATTCCAACTATAGTAAATCACCAAACCTGCTGGTTGTGTAGCCAAAACAACCGTAAAAATAAATGGCATAAACTGGAACATTTTCTTTTGAACTGGATCCAATACCGCAGGGTTTAACTTTTGTTGCAAGAACATTGTAAAACCAAAAATCAAAGGCCAGATACCAACATGCAAAAATGGTGAAATCGTCGATGGATCAAATGGTATTAATCCAAATAAATTTAAAATATTCGTCGGATCAGGAGCAGACAGATCATGAATCCAACCAAAGAAAGGTGCATGACGCATTTCAATTGTTACATACAAATCTTTATACAAACACCAAAAAATTGGAATTTGAAGTAAGATTGGTAAACAACCACTGGCAGGATTAACGCCTTGCTCTTTATAAAGACGCATCATTTGTTGATTCATCAACTGTTGATCATCTTTATAAGTTTCGCGAATTTCTTTCATTTTAGGCTGTAAAGCCTTCATTTTACCCATTGAATGAAATTGCTTTGAAGCCAAAGGATAAAACACAGCTTTAACAATCAAGGTAAAGGTTAACAAAGCTAACCCAAAATTACCCCAAAAATTATTCAACCAATCCAAAACAATAAAAATAGGATACGTTAAAAACGCGAACCAACCGAAATCAACCGCCTTCCAAAAATCAGGAATATGATATTGTTTTTCATATTGGTTTAAAAGTTCAACAACCTTAGCCCCAGAAAATACATGTCCAAAAGTTGAAACAGTTTCACCTGGTGCAGCAACCATTGGTTGACGTGAGGTAAAACCAACTTGATATGTTCCTTTTTCAACACCACCAGTGTTGATATTCTCAGACTGATCAGCATCTGGTGTAAAACCATAAACAACACTAACATTTTTATCTTGTTGAGGAACGATAGCCGTTAACCAATATTTATCAGTTATACCAGCCCAACCACCAGTTGTATTCTTGCTCCAAGAAATATCAGAAGGTGCTTTTGAATCTTTACGAATCGTTTCATAAGAATATTGCTCAAGACGCTGATCAACAATCCCAATCGGGCCATCATGTACTAAGTAACCGTTTAACTCTTTTGGTGTAAAGCCACGACTTACACGGCCAAAAAAGAAAACAGAAACAGGTTTATCTGATGAATTAACGACTTTTTGTTCAAACTTGAACATATAATTTTTATCAATTGAAATCGTTTTTTCAAACTTTACCCCTTGCCCGTTATCCCATGTCATGGTGACAGGTTGTTCAGGGGTTAATTCTTTTTGGTCAGTTTTCCAAACCGAATTGATATCAGGAAGTTTTGTTGTATCATGATCGGCATTGACCCAACCTGTTTGCACATAATTTGCATCTTTGGATTTAGGGCCAGAAAGTACACGAACAAGTGGTGAATCTTTTTTAATCGTTTCACGATAGTTTTTTAAAACCAAATCATCTAATAAAGCACCCCTTAAATTAAGAGAACCCTTTACCTGATTTGCATTAATAGGAACCCTGATATCTGGCCCTGTTTCTGCAACTTCTTGATTTGATGATGATTCAACTTTTTGCGTTGAAAGCGGCGTTTGCTCTTGTTTCACCTGTTGTGTTGTGTTGTGTGTTTCTTCTTTTTTTGGGGTAAAATACTCAAATGCAAAAAGAAGAAAAACAGAAAGCAAAGTCGCCAGAAAAAAGCGCTTGTTATCCATTCAAAGCCAGCCAATCATTCATTGAATTTAAAAAAATATCGCCTTATTTTTTAGGGGGAACAGGATCATCCCCACCCAAATTCCAAGGATTACACCGTAAAATACGCCATCCACCCATCATGATTCCTTTAAAAACACCATGTGTTTGAATAGCTTTTTGGGCATAATGACTACAAGATGGGTTAAAACGGCAATGATGCCCAAGTAATGGCCGTAAAGTCAGCTGATAAAGATAAATCAAACCAATAAAAATTCGTTTCATTTATTTATTCAATATAACCCCAGCTTTATACAAAGCCCAACGAAAATCTTTTACAATTGCTTGGTATGGTTTTTCAAAGGTGTTTTTACGCCCTATCATCACCATATCAATGCCTTGAAAAGAATTTTTTTGCGCTAATTCTTGCATAACCCCTCGCAACCTTCTTTTTACTCGGTTACGAACAACGGAATTTCCAACTTTTTTAGTAACGGTAAACCCTACTCTACCTGCTTCGCAATCATTTCTATGTAATAATTGCAAGACAACACTAGATGTAGGGACTTTCTGACCGTTTGCAGCTACATTTAAAAATTGTACCCGCTTTTTTAAACGCAAGACAGGCTGGAGCTTGTTACCTATATCAGTCACAAACCATACTCGCTTTAACGCCAAACGCCATTAAGCTGAAAGACGTTTACGTCCTTTTGCTCTACGGTTGGTAATTACTTTACGTCCACCAACAGTAGCCATACGTGCACGGAAACCATGACGATGTTTACGAACAATTTTTGAAGGTTGATATGTACGCTTCACGAAATCTCTCCTTTAAAGCCTTCTGAAAACAAATAAATATTATAAATTGCATTCAGACTTAACAAATAATTATAGTCCTAAAGAGGTGGTTATAATCTGAATATAGAAAATCGTCAATCTAAGTCCATAGGCAGAATTGCTTTTTTATGCTATTTAAGGAAAATAATTTGTTTTCCAAAGGATTTTTTCATAGATGGCAAGCTCTCTGCCCAAACCATTACAGAAAAAAAGATTTTTTCGCTACTTTATCGGAATAAGTTCAGGAATCCTTCTATGTGTTTTAACATTTTCTCTATATGATGCAACCCTTCCTTTATGGTGCATATTTGTCCTAATGGGTCTATATATTACTACTGTAACCACCTTGATAATCACTGGGTATCAAAGAAAACTTGCAAAAATAGAAACACAACATGCCTCACAACTCTCTATTTTACGACATGACGTCAAAGGCATATTATCACCAGCTCTTTTGATGGCTGACCGTATCTTGTTAAATAAAACAGCTGATGAAAAAACATTACAATCAGCAGAATCTATTGCACAATCTATTGAAAAAGTTGCGGAATACTTAAAAGAGACAAAAAATAAATCTATTTAGTTAATTTATAACTCTGCTCTAATAATAAAATAATTTCATCATCTGAAGCACTGCCATTCAATAGAATACTGACCCAGTGTTCACGATTCATATGATAAGCAGGAAAAATATAAGGCTTAAGTTGCAGAAAATAAGAAGATTCTGGGTTAACTTTGACATTCAAAATATCAACATGATCTTTAGATTTTAAACCCAGTCGATCTCCTGACACGTTCATGTACTAAGCCATACCATTTTTTATTGCCTTGATGCCTTAAAACAACATATTCAGGAAATCTTAGCCATGGATAATCAGGAATGGTTTTAAAATTTTCTTTGGCATACGCAAGCAAATCTTGTCTATTCATAATCATCCATGAAATCTTATTTGTAAGTATCGGTTTGTATTAGCTCAATCTTATATCCATCTGGGTCTTCGACAAAAGCAATCACTGTCGTTCCAAACTTTACTGGACCAGGTTCTCTGGTTACTTTTCCACCTAATTTACGAACTGCTTCTACTACAGCATTAATATCATCAACGCCCAAGGCTAAATGTCCAAAACCTGTGCCCATATCATAGGGCACATCATGTCCCCAATTATAAGTCAATTCGATTTCAGCTTCACCAGCAGCATTATCGTCAAATCCAACATAAATCAGTGTATATTTACCCTCTGGGACTTCTTTACGACGAATTTCTCTCATTCCAAGAGATTGATAAAAAGCCAAACTTTTATCTAAATTGTGAACTCGAATCATTGTATGAAGATAAGTTGCCATTTTGTTTCTCTTTCATTTTATATATTTTTGTTTGAATGTATCTGGATTATAACTTAACAGAAATATTCCTTTTTCATCAGCCAAACGAACGACCTCTTCTTGATGCACAATTAACGTACCTCCTGCCTCAAACGCTATTCCTCTTAAGCCTGACTCATATGCACCAATGACCGTGCGTGGACCAATTGTCGGCATATCCGCACGTCTTTCTTGATCAGGTTTAACTTGTTTAATTAAAATAGCACCTAAACCAGGTTGCTGACAATCCTTGGCTCTTTTTAACATAGAATCCGTTCCCTCCATCGCTTCAACAGCAATGACCAAGCCATTTTGGACTATGCACCCCTGCCCGATATCTAAACGACCCAAGACTTGATTAACTTCTATTCCTTTATCAATATCATGCAAGCTTTGAGAATCAGGTTGTATTTTTCCAAAAACACCCTCAATCACAGGATCTAGAAACTCATGCGCACCACGAACCTTAAAGCCTTCTTCATCAAACACACGAACCAACGCAGCTAATAAACCATCATCCCCTGCAAATAACGCTTTACCTATGCGGGCAAGGATTTTTGCCCCCTCTGCATCTGGTCGTAAATCACGCCAAGATGGACGTTTGACTGGGCCGATTAACACAATATCTTCACAATGATTTTCACGAAGCGCAGCAAGAATACGCCCAGCCGCAGCCAATCTTACATATTCATGAGGCCATTTTTCAATAATTTGCGGTTCTGCAAAATCCTGAAACCCAACAATAAATACAGAACGTCCCATAGCAAAAACAGCCTCTGCAACTTTACCTGGCAAAGGCCCTCCCCCAGCTAAAATTCCAACGGCTGTTTTGTTTTCCATTAATTGGCTTTGCATTTAAATGATTATTTATCCCTCTTTTTCTGAAGAGGAAATTGAACGTCCTACTTTTACCAATCCTCTACGGCTGGGCTGCTCAATAAAATCAATAATTTCTTGAACACGATCTATATGTCCAAATTTATCTTTTACATTTTGTAAACGTTCTTCAAAAACGCCACATAATTCTTCATCTTTAGGAAATAAAGCGCGGTATACGTTTCTTAAAATATGAATTTCTGAGCTTTGAACACCATTACGCTTCAGCCATATCCAATGCATTCCTACTAAACGCGCCCTATTTCCAAGCACACTACCATAAGGAATAACATCTGATTCAACTCCAGTCACACCACCAACCAAAGCTGCTTTACCAATTCTAACAAATTGATGAATAGCCGCAGACCCCATTACTCTGGCATCATCATCAATATGAACATGTCCACCTAATACAACATTATTGACAATAATAACACGGTCACCAATATAACAATCATGAGCAATATGCGCATTAACCATTATTAAACAATCAGAACCAATCGTAGTAATCCCATTTCCTGAAGTCGTACCACGATGAATCGTTACTTGTTCACGAACTACTGTTCTACTGCCAATCACACAACGCGTTGGCTCACCTTTATATTTTAAATCTTGTGGAGCCAATCCTATGGTTGAAAATGGATAATACACAGAATCTTTACCCAATGTAGTATGACCATCAACAATTACATTAGCAATTAACTTGACACCATCTTCAATAATAACATCTGCACCTACTGAACACCATGGGCCAATACAAACCCCACGACCTATTTTAGCTCCAGAAGCAATAATCGCAGATGGATGAATTTCGCTATTACTGACAGTAGCGTTTGAAATATCTACCAGAATTTCCTCCATCTTTTAATTTTTTTTGATGTCATTTGTGCTTTACCAAATAAAGAAAAATCAAAATATACACGATAACGATATATTTTGATTATCCCATAATCATTGCACCAAACATTGCTTCTGCAACAGAAACACCATCCACTTTGGCAATACCACGAAATTTCCAAACATTGGCACGTTGGCGTTCTTTTACTACATCAATAAATAATTGGTCGCCAGGCCCGACTGGACGTCTAAATTTAGCGTTTTCAATCGTCATAAAATAAACTATTTTTCCCTCAAATTCTGCGCCTAGCGTTTTAACAACTAATACAGCAGCAGTTTGAGCCATTGCTTCGATGATTAAAACACCTGGCATAACAGGACGAGAAGGAAAATGCCCTTGAAAAAAATTCTCGTTAACAGAAACATTTTTTATACCGGTAGCAGACAATCCTTTTTTTACATTGATCATCCGATCAATTAATAAAAATGGATATCTATGCGGAATTGCACTCATAATGCCTTCTATATCAATGACGGGAAGATCAATAGCAGAATCTTGGTCTTGAGGGGCAACATTTGTTTTATTTGTTTCTATGCTCACTTTTTTTAACCACTTATAAATAATATCAGTTTTATAGTTATCTATTAATACTTATTTTGTCAAAATCATCAATTCACTTTTGACTATCTTCTTTGCCTTTTGACGATTTTGCCATCCGTCTTAAAAACGCAACGTTTTTAAAGAACTCTTTAAATGGCATTGCCGGACTACCAATCACATCTGATTTTGCCTCAACATCAGACATAACACCACATTGGGCACCCACTCTGGCATGGTCACCAATATGAATATGCCCAATTAACCCAGCTTGCGCAGCAATAGTAACAAAATCACCCAATTGTGTTGAACCTGATATACCTGCCTGAGATACAACAATACAACATCTTCCCATTTCTACATTATGGCCAATTTGAACCAAGTTATCTAGTCTGGAACCCTCTCCAATAATAGTATCTTTGACTGAACCACGATCAATTGTTGAATTTGCACCAACCTCAACGTCATTTTTCAAAATTACTTTGCCAATTTGAGGGATACTTACAAAACCTTGCTCACCAATAGCGAAACCAAAACCGTCTTGACCAATCCTTGCGCCTGAATACAAGGTTACACGATCCCCAAGCACTGCATGACTTAAAGATACATGATTACCTATACGACAATACTGACCGATTTGCACACCTTGCTCAATTACTGAGTGAGCTCCGATAATACATTCTTTATTGATATGCACCCCATTCATCACCACTGCAAAAGCCTGCACTTCTACACTAGGATGAATAACTGCATCAGGATGGATGTAAGCTGTAGGATGAACCCCAGGCTTTGCAGGCGTTTTAGGATAAAATAAAGTTGCAACTCTTGCCCAAGCTAAATAAGGATTTGAGGTCACTAAAGCATGGCTGGTTTGTGGCACTTTATCTGCAAAAGCAGGGGCAACAATCACAACCCCAGCTTTGGTCTGTGCTAGTAGTGGTAAATAACGTTTATTATCTAGAAAACTGACTTCTGAGGAACTAGCAATTTGTAAAGGAGCAATACCTGTATATTGTATATCTTTAGTAAGAATATCAGGTGAGTTGAGTTGAGCACCTGTTTCCTTAACCAAAGTTTCTATAGTATAAGGACCAGATTTAGAAAAAAAACGACTGTCACCAGGATGATGATTTTCTTGCTCAATACTCACGCGATACACCTTTATTTTTTAGGATTATTACCCTGTTGTTGCTCAGGAGCTTTTTTAACAACACTACTTGTTTCTGTTTTTGGTTCAGCCTCTGGGTTGGCTGTTGTTGGCATTGAACCACTTTTTGCTAATTCTTCAGGATCAACATCTGCTGCTGGAATAAATACAGAAGATAAATTTTTATTTAGCTCTTTAACAACTTCATTCGTTATATCAAGCTCATTTACACTCAAAGCAACTTGCTCACGATGTAAAACCAAATTCATATTACGACTTGCAGCAACATTTTGAATTAACAAAATAAGTTCACGTTCTACCTGACCAAAAGCAACTTGTGCAGCTTCTTGGATGATACGACTGCGGTTACGGAAGTCCTTTTGAGCGTTAATCACGCGCGCTTGCAACTTGCGACCACGTGCTTGAAGTTGCTCATCAGTCATGGTTTTTGCTTTGGCTTGGATTTGCTGTTGCTCAGCTCGCCAAGCTTTTTGCTCCTTTTGAACATCTCTTTGCAATTGGTCACGACGCTCTACTAATATTTTTTCAGCCTCACGTGCAGCAACTGATTGACGCATCACATCTGGAACACTAATGACCCCAATAACCGCTGTTGGTGGGGAATTAGTCTTTGGCAAAGCCGCTGGTTTAGGAACTGGTGGCAACGGCAAAACGGCCTGAGCTTGATTTTGCACGTCTCCATCTTCAGAACCATCATCATTAGGAAGTGGTGCTGGCGCTATAGCTCTTGGAGCTGCATGCCTGACAGCTGCTTTCGGTGCAGTAGTCGCAGTTTTAGGCTGACTATTTTTGGGAATAAACCAACCATTTGACTCTTCAGCATGTGCTGGGGATGCAATCGTAATAAAAGACGGTGCTAAAAAAGCCCCAGCAACAGCAAAATATAATCCTAACTTATTAACCATTATCTACCCTTAAAACTGTTGTCCAAAACCAAATCTTACTAATTGCTTACGGTCATGCTTTTCTTTGACCAAAGGAAGTGCCGCATCAACGTTTAATAAACCAAATGGACTTTTCCAAGAAACACCTAAACCAGTACTGACGCGCGGTGATAAACTATCGCCATAAACACCAGTATATTTATCACCAGCCGTTGCTTGGTTAGTATATTTACGTTTTACCCTTAACCCATCCAGGGCACCCATATCAACAAAATAACGTCCACTTAACCCTAAATCTCTTGCGGCTGGCATAGGAAAATTGACCTGTGCAGAAGCTGTATACATCGTACGCCCACCCAAGAAATCTTCTTGAGTATGGGCGCGCGTATTAGGCCCTCTCTTTGGAATACCCTGACTTCGTGGACCAACACCTCCGTCATAGAAACCTCTTAAGTTATTACCCCCAAGATAAAAGTTATCAATAACCATTGTGTCTTTATCACTGCCCATATCAGCAATATACCCAGCACCTGCGGTTAAGCTTAATGTCCAATCACGGTTGCCTGTAATTTCATCCAATGGAATATAGTGAGATGCGTCAATTTTACCACGAGCATATTTTGCATCACCACCAAGACCTGCAATATCTCCACCTAGTTTAACCAACGTACCAGTATGAGGATTAAATCGAGCATCCCTTGTATCATAAGCAATCGTTGTGCTTAACTGAGATAATAAAGAATGCCCTTTTTGATCCAAAATATAGTAAGAAGAATCATCCCAAATGTCATGAACACGACGGTCTATAATTGAATATGTCCATTGTTGAGATAAAACGTTATTAAACGCATACCCCATACGGAATGAGGCCCCAAAACGATCTTCACCATAGTTCTGATAGGTTTGATAACTGTTTTGAATATAGAATAAATCTATACCAGCAACCATATTCTTATTAAGAAAATAAGGATCAGTAACAGACAAGTTCACTTGCTTTGCATAATAAGCTGCTGTTCCAGAAATACCTGCATCAACACCAGTTCCAAGGAAATTACGCTGCCTCAGGCCAATGTTTCCCAAAACACCAGAATCGGTAGAATAACCACCCCCAAGTGAAAATTCACCGGTTGGTTTTTCTTGAACATTAATAGCGACGACACGTTTATCTGGAGCAGATCCCTTGACTTGCTGTACTTTAACCTCTTTGAAATATCCCAAATCATCAGCTGCCATTTTCATGTATTTTTCAGTTGTGTTGGTATATGGATCATTTTCCGCAGCAGGTAACTCACGACGTATTACATTATCTTTTGTGACGGTATTTCCGTTAATATCAATACGCTCAACATAAACACGAGGCCCTTCCATCACATCAAATAAAAGATCAACTCTTTTCTTTTCAGGATTACGTGCAATTTCAGGTCTTACAACTGCAAAAGGGTGACCTTGTGATTGTAATGTTTCTTGAATATATTTCGCAACATCTTCGATCTCTTTACCATCGTAAATTTGACCTTTATGCATCACAATCATTTCTCGGACTTTATCTTCCTTAACCCCTTCGAGGTTAGAACGAACATCAACTTTACCCAATCGATATTGAGGCCCCTCTACCATCGTATAGGTAATATAAAATGATTTGTGATCAGGAGACAATTCACCTGTAGCGTTAACGATCTTAAAATCGACATAACCATTACGAAGATAAAAACGACGAAGCAATTCAGCATCGTATTTTACGCGTTCAGGGTTATATTCATCAGCAGAAGATAAAAACCGATACCAAGCTGTTTCTTTGGAGGATGTTACTTGGGCTAAACGTGCCTCACTAAACGCATGATTGCCAACAAAAGCTAATTTTTCAATCGCTGTTTTAGGACCTTCATTGATTTTGTAAATAACATCAATACGATTTTTTGATAAATGGATGATTTGCGGCGTTACTGTAACAGAGTAACGTCCTTTGGCAGCATACATTGCCAAAATACGTTTACGATCCTCTGAAATCAAAGCAGGTGAATATACAGCACGTGGCTTTAAAGACGTGTATTTAAGCAGATCCCCATCTTTCATCTTGTGGTTGCCTTCAAAAGCAACAACATTAACAATAGGATTCTCTACGACTTTAACTTGCAAATCATTGCCGGAACGATGGAAAGTTATATCTTTAAATAGCCCTGTTGCGTATAGGGTTTTTAAGGAACGATCTAACAAATCTTTGTTAAATGGATCGCCAGGTTGTGCCAACATATATGATAATACTGTTGGTGTTTCAACACGATCATTACCAACAACCTGGATGGATTGAATAATTCCACCTTGTTTTGTTACGTTTTTACCAACAGAACCTTTTTTCCCATGGTGAGTGCTTTTTACAGCTTTCTTACCGTGTGAGGAATTATGAGACACGTTACCTGTTGTTTGCGCATGCACAGAGCTACACACAAACGGAAACATACATACAGAAGCAAACAGCGCCGAACGTTTACCTGACAAATCAGCCACCCTTTATTACCAATGGAAACCCACTAAATTGCATATCACAAGAGTTTTTATAAGCAAATACAAATCGTCTTATTTAATCTTAATTCAGTGAGTATCCGTTTTTTATACCATTTGACAAGTCGTTACTTGCTATAAACATAACAGATTTTTAATTAGTGTGACCTGTAAGCCAACGAAATACACTTAATTGAGAGATATCATTGTACATTGAAAATACAAAAAGTAATAAAATCAAAACAAATCCAATCTGAAACGCCCAATTCTGTATTGGTTTTGGCACAGGTTTTCTAAAAATTGCTTCGAATGCATAAAAAACCAAACGGCCACCATCAAGAATAGGAATCGGAAATAAATTAATTAATCCCAAGCTAATCGAAAGAATAGCCATAAAATTAAAAAGATCAGCAAACCCGCCTTTAGATACTTGCCCTGATAATTGTGCAATTTTGATAGGCCCACCAAGATCTTTGGCAGAACGCTGACCAGTAATCATTTGCCCCAAACCCACAACTGTTTGAGCACTAACGTCCCATGTTTTTTCTACAGATGCAATTGCTGCACTCCCGATAGACATTGGCTTACCTTTGATAATATTCATATCAAGTCCAATACCTAATTGGCCAATTTTTTTACCATCTTGGCTGTGACTGCCAATTGTAATAGGCAGAGAGATATCTTTACCCTCTCTATTGACTGTAATTGTTGTAGATAGATCAGGATGTTGTTGAGCAAATAAAATGACTTTCTCAACATTGAGTTTGTCAATATCACCAATCTTAATCAATTTATCTTTTGGTTGAATCCCAGCTTTGGCTGCAGCACTATCTGCGATAATGGATTGTGCAATGGGCTCACCTAATTTAGGTTGACCAACTGTTACGAACAATCCAAAATAAATAATGATCGCTAATAAAAAATTAAATATGGGTCCTGCTGCAATAACAATAGCCCTGCTGCCGACATCCTTTCCGTGAAAGGTTTTTCCGTCGATATAAGTCGCTCTTTCTTCTTCGGTAACGTCTTCTGGATCAGCAAATCCATGGGGCCTTACATACCCACCCAAAGGAATAGGACAAATACGCCACTCGGTTCCGACTTTGTCGTGCCAGCGATATAAAGGTTTACCAAAACCAATTGAAAACACATCAACATGAACACCACGCCAACGTGCAGCCAAATAATGTCCTAACTCGTGTATAAAAACGAGTACCCCTAGGACAAACACAAATGATAAAATCATTCGCAAGAAATCATACATAGCCAACATTAAAATTTACCCTACACGCTTACTATTTTATAAAATTACATACTATTACGGTTTTTGATCCATTCTTCAGCATGTCTTCTGGCTTCTTGATCCCAGTAAATAACTTCTTGGATACTATTTGCTTCTGGAGCACCTAATTTCTTCATTACAAATTCAACAGATTGAGGAATATCCAAGAACCCAATTTGCTCTTTTAAAAAAGCATCAACTGCAATTTCATTTGCAGCAGATAAAATCGCAGGAGCACATTTGCCAGCACGTAAGGCTTCACGAGATAAGCGCAACCCTGGAAAACGCACTTCATCTGGAGCTTCAAATTCTAATTTAGCTACCTCAGTCAAGTTTAAACGGTCTACATTAGAACACATTCTGTGTGGCCATGCCAATGTATGAGCAATAGGAATACGCATATCTGGCGCGCCAAGCTGAGCAATCATACTGCCATCTTCATATTGAACCATACTGTGAATAATTGATTGCGGATGAATTAACACATCGATTTTTTCTTCTGGCATATCAAATAAACGTGCAGCTTCTATGATTTCTAAACCTTTATTAAACATACTAGCTGAATCAATGGTGATTTTTGCACCCATTGTCCATGTTGGATGTTTCAAGGCCTGCTTTAAAGTAACTTTTTTCATATCTTCAAGGGATGTATTACGAAAAGGTCCACCTGAAGCAGTAAGAATAAGTTTTTCAATTGATTGAATTTGCTTATCAGCCATAGACTGGAAAATTGCATTATGCTCTGAATCTACAGGTAATAAAGTAGCACCTGCTTCTTTTACTGCTTTCAACATCACATCACCAGCAGAAACCAAGGCCTCTTTATTAGCCAAAGCAACATATTTACCATTTTTTACAGCGGCCATTGTCGGTTCCAAACCAACAGCTCCCGTAATAGCTGCCATTGTCCAATCAACAGCAATTGATGCTGCTTCTAAAACAGCTTGCCTACCACCGCTTACTTTGGTTGCATGGCCCGATAATAATTCTTTTAACTCTGGCAAAAACTGCTCATCAGCGATCACAGCATAGTTTGCATTTAAAGCAATCGCTTGTTCAGCTAGCTTTTTAACATTTTTACCACCAACCAAAGCAACGGTTTGAAATGAGGACGGATCTTGTAATAACAAATCAACTGTTGAACAACCGATGCTACCAGTACATCCCAATATAGAAACTGTTTTCATTTTTAAATATCCTTACACATAAGTTGATCAGTTATTTTATCTAAAAATCGTCAAAGGAACAAAGATAGGCTGTTGGTCGCCAACTGGTTTAGTTGATAATAACGCCCCACCCCATTTATCCAAAGCATTGCCAGTAGGTAAGACACAGGAAATAAAAGCAACAAAAATAGATACAAGCAATAAAGCATCAAAACGATCCAATACCCCACCATGGCCAGGGATAATTTTACCAGAATCTTTGACACCCAATTCTCTTTTAAGCTTACTTTCTGATAAATCGCCTATTTGGGCAACAATACCTGTAACCGCACTAAACAACGCTCCACCGATAAAAGCAGTCGTTAAACCACCACATAAAAACCAAACAATACCACCACCAACGCACCCTGCGCCAATTAATCCGCCAACAGCACCAGACCATGTTTTTCCAGGAGAAACTGAAGGCATAAGCTTAGGCCCACCAAAAGTTTTTCCTGCAATATAAGCAAAACTATCGCTTGCAATCACCACAGCTACAATAAAAATAACCGTCCACATTTCATAAAAAGTCATAAAACGCAACCAAAGTAGCGAAAGCCCTGCACCACCAATAACCACAGAGCCCAACCATAATTTTGATCCGAAAATAAATGCAAAACATCCTGTGATAACAAGCGCAGGAAACCACATCCCTTGCAATGCAGCTGCATAAGCAACTAGGGGCCAAATTAAAAAGATAGCTACTCGATAATTAAACAGGTTTGCTTTAAATAAATTAGCCCACTCCACAGTCATGGCAACTGAAATAATAACCAATAACCCGATATAAAACCAACCACCATAAACAATACAAAATAAAGCTACGGGGATAATCACAAGAGCAGATGCAATACGCAAAGGCAAATCTTGCCAAGAAGATTTCGTTTTATTTGTCACTGACTTTTAATCCTGGCCTGCTGCCAAAACGCCGTTCACGACGAACATACACATCCAGCAAATGATTGAAATGATCTTCGTTAAAATCTGGCCATAAAGTTTCTACAAAGATAAGCTCTGCATATGCAGATTGCCATAATAAAAAATTAGACAAACGATACTCACCGCTCGTCCTGACAATTAAGTCTGGATCAGGAATATCAGGAGCAAACAAATATTGAGAAAATATTTCTTCTGTCACTTGCTCTGATATGAGTTTGTGTTCTTGAACATCATCAGCGATCCGCTTAACGGCCTGAAGGATTTCCCCTCTACCGCCATAAGATAAAGCAAGCGTTAAAATCAAACGATTATTTTTTTCTGTTAATTGTTCAATTGCTTTAAATTCTTGCTGTAATTTTTTATCGAAACGCGTTATGTCACCAATAATACGCACGCAAACACCTTCTTTGTGTAATTTGCGCGCTTCGAATTTCAAGTAATAACGCAACAGAGCCGTTAAATCAGCAACTTCCTCTGGCGTTCTGCGCCAGTTTTCCGAAGAAAATGCATAAAGGGTTAGCCATTGAATATGGTTGCTAATTGCGCCTTTTATGCACCGTTTTACAGCTTGCGCTCCTTCTTTATGTCCAGCAACTCTTGGCAAAGACTTTGCCTTAGCCCATCGGCTATTACCATCCATAATAATCGCAATATGCTGAGGCAAAGATTTTTGTTCAGACAATTTTAAACATTCGTCAGAGTGATCTATTAAAGAAAAAGCCATACTATAAATATCTATTCAGTCTAAAACTAGACTTGCTTGATATCACGTTCTTTTTCAATAAAAATTTCATCAATTTTACTGATAAATTGATCTGTAATCTTTTGAATTTCATCAGACCAATCCTTAACATCATCTTGACTGATGTCACCTTTCTTCTCAGCAGCCTTGGTTTTATCCATACCATCTCGACGAACACCACGCACAGAAACTTTGGCAGCCTCAGTATAACGACCTGCAGCTTTCACCATTTCGATACGACGTTCTTCGGTTAGTTGAGGAATCGGCACACGAATAAGCTGACCGTCTGGCATAGGATTTAATCCCAATCCACTTTCACGAATAGCTTTGTCAACAGCACTAACTAATGTTTTATCCCAGACTTGAACGGTTAACATTCTGGGTTCTGGTGCTGTGATCGAAGCTACTTGAGTAATAGGGGTTATACTGCCATAAGCATCAACGCGAATAGGTTCCAATAAAGCTGCTGTTGCACGGCCAGAACGCAGTCCCGCTAAGTCATGCTTAAAAGAATCAATTGCGCTGTTCATACGACGTTCTATATCTTTTTTCAGGCTATCAATATCATCAACCACAGAAAAAATCCTTTTTTTAATAAAATCAATTTTGAATATAGTGAACTAGGAATCAGTTTCAGCAGAAACAACAACTTTGGTAAAAGTGCCTTGATTATTTAAAACTCGACTAAAATTCCCTTTTTCATGCACATCAAAAACAATAATAGGCAATTGATTATCACGAGCCAAACTCAAAGCTGTCGCATCCATTACATTTAATCCTTTGGCCAATGCCTCTGTATAAGTCAGAGTATCATAGCGTTTTGCCTCTGGATTTTTTTTAGGATCTGAATCATATACACCATCAACCTGTGTTCCTTTTAACATAAGGTCACAATCCATTTCAATGGCACGCAAAGCAGCTGCTGTATCCGTTGTGAAATATGGATTACCAGTGCCCGCAGCAAAAATAACGACATGCCCTTTGTCCATATGGCGCATTGCTTTGTCACGAATATATGTTTCAGCAATCTGCGGCATAGAAATCGCTGACATAATATAGCTGTCAATATTATGTTGTTGCAAAACACTATTCATCACAACCGCATTAATTACGGTTGCCAACATTCCTGCATAATCACCTTGAACTCTATCCATTCCTTTGGCGGCAGCGGTCATTCCACGAAAAATATTACCCCCACCAATCACCAAACAAACCTCTATACCAGAATTGGCAACACTTGCTATATCTTCCGCAATTGCATTGGCAATCTCGGGATCAACACCATAGGCTCCGCGCCCTAACAAGGCTTCTCCGGATATTTTTAATAACACACGTTTAGGGGTATAATTTTTTGAAGAGCTCATTATTTTTTCACATCTAGTTTAGGTTATAAACGGTAAAGAATACTACATCAGCAGGCGGTTTTTTAAAAGTATGAAATCATTTTTGACAGAGTTTGTTGTTTATAAAAAAATTATCATTCCAAACCAATAGCTTTCAATCGAGCTTTTTCACCATCCCAGCCTTTACGTTCTTTAACAATCAAAAATAAATGACAAGGACGCTCTAACAAACGATTCAACTCTTTACGAGCACGTTCACCAATCATTTTAATTTTTTGTCCCTTGTCACCAATTATAATAGCCTTATGATTAGCACGCAAAACATAAATTGTCACATCAATGCGAACAGAACCATCTGGTCTTTCTTTGAAACTCTCGGTTTCTGCAGTCACAGAATAGGGAACCTCTTCATGCGTCTGCATAAAGATTTGCTCTCTGACTAATTCGGCTGCTAATAAACGATCAGGCAAATTGGTTAAATCATCTTCGGGGTATAACCAAGGCCCTTTAGGCAAATCTTCAGCTAAAGCATCAAGTAAATCATCAACTCCACTGCCTGTCTTAGCGCTAACCATAAAGCTTTTTTCAATAGGTAGTAACGCTGTTATTTCCTCGGTCAAAGGTAATAGTTTTTGTGTATTAATCTTATCAATCTTATTAAATACCACCCAAATACGACGAGAGGTTTCTTTTAACTTGTTGATAATCTCAATATTTTCTTCTGTTAAACCATAAATCGTATCAATTAACAAAAGCGTAATATCAGCATCCACAGCCCCCGTCCAAGCCGCAGAAACCATTGCTTCATCAAGCTTTCTTTTTGGTTTAAAAATACCTGGCGTATCCATCAACAAAATCTGAGTTTGCTGACGCATAACAATACCCAAAATACGCATACGCGTTGTTTGCGCTTTAGGGCTGACAATTGATAATTTGGCACCTGCCATTTTATTCAGTAAAGTTGATTTCCCAGCATTTGGCGCCCCTATCAGAGCCACAAATCCACAATGCATATTTTTTATCCTGCTTTTTTTGGTTTTTTAATTGAGTCTAATTGAATAAGTAAATTTTTTGCTGCTGCACTTTCGGCCGCACGCTTATTACCGCCCTGCCCTTGGCCCTCATACTTTTGCACAACAACTTTAATGACAAATAACGGTGTATGAGAAGGTCCTTCTTGAGAAACCAATTCATAAACAGGTAATGGCAATCCTCGAGCCAAAACCCACTCTTGCAACGCTGTTTTAGAATCTTTTGGCGGCAAAGGCTGGGATTCAATAATTTTTTCCCATAATTTGTGAACCAGCTTCTGAACAGGTTTTAACCCACCATCAAGATACATAGCTCCTAAAATAGCCTCTACAGCATCAGCCAAGACGCTGTCTGTATGATGAACACCTGCTTTTTCTTCATGTAAAGCCACATGGATAGCTTCGGAAATATTAAGAAGCTCTGCAATTTGTGCCAATACAGTTTTAGAAACCAAGTGCGCATGTCTGGGACCAAGATCACCCTCTTGCTCATTAGGATAGCGCTTTAGTAACCATTCTGCCATCACCAACCCCAGAACTCTATCACCTATAAATTCTAATCTTTCATTGGAGCTGACACGCTTTACTTTTTTCCTCGGAGTTCGATTTTCATAAATCGCAGAACGGTGAGTCAATGACTTTTTTAACAATGCCTTTGATTGAAATTCATATCCCAGCTTGCTTTCTAATTTTTTTTCAGAAACGCCAAGCGCCTCTTGCTTTTCTACTATCATTTTACGCTCTTAAATAACCGATTCCAGCGTATTTCCTCAGGCCAATGCCAAAATTGCCATACAGGATATTTACTATCATAAGAGTAAAAAATAAACTGAACTTTGCCAATTAGATTTTCAATAGGTACAAATCCCAAATAATTCGACGTATCAGGATTATTAAAACGACTATCAGCACTATGATCTCGATTATCGCCCATAGCAAAAAAATGATCTGCAGGAACATGATAAGGAATAGTATAATTTGGATTAACATCCCCTTCGCATACAAGATCTTGACCACAAGGACTATTCATACTTTGTAAAATTTTATGCTCAACAATTGAGCCATCTTTACGAGGTAAATATTCTGTATATAAATTTTCAGTAAGATCTGACTCGTTCAAAGATTCTTGATATGTATAAGGCCCGTCTAAACGACGTTTAACAGGCTGATCATCAATATAAAGCACCCCATCCTTGACCTGAACCGTATCGCCAGGCAGGCCGATCAATCTTTTAACATAATAATCAAATGGCGCCTTGGTACTTCTAAAAACAACAACATCTCCTCTTTGAGGAGGCGTATACCAAATTCGCCCTTTAAAATCAGGTTGGGAAAAGAAAAATGAGTGTTTTGAAAAACCATAGCTATATTTGCTGACAAAAATATAATCCCCAATTAATAGAGATGGGATCATTGAGCCTGATGGAATATTAAAAGGTGCAAACAATAAGCAACGAACAACAACAATAATCAGCCCTGCCCAAAAAACTGTGGAAATCAACTCTGTGATACCACCAGGTTTTTTCTTTCCCTGTTGTGGGATTTGATCTATCTCATTTTTCAAATTATTATTCATAAACTCTTATCTATCACGTTGGGTCATTTTATATAGTTTGCGATAATGCCAAATGCGTTATCACAATTTTCCTCCTATTTATTCCTTACTGGGCAATAATTCAATCATTACTTGCGCAAAGGCATAAGGAAGCTCATCCGTCATCGTTAATAAAATGTTCGGCTCATAACCCTCTTTTCCTAATTTATTTAACTGCTTTAATGCACCATTTGTTAACTTTAAAGAGGGTTTTCCACTAGGTAAATTTATAACCTCAATATCTTGGTAAAATACGTCCTCAGTAAATCCCGTTCCTAATGCTTTGGCACACGCCTCCTTTGCAGCCCAACGTTTTGCATAAGTCCCAATTCGCGTTTTTCCATAACGTGCTTCTGCTTTTTTTATTTCATTAGGCGTAAATATGCGTTGAGTAAAACGCTTTCCATGTCGGTTTAAGACTTCTTCTATTCTTCTTACATCACATAAATCAGAGCCTATACCTAAAATCATTTTTAACCCTTAAGACGTAGATCGTTCAACGTGAATAATACCTTTGATAACTTGCAGTCCTAAAATTAGAGAATTTAAATGTTCAACATCTTTCACCTCTAAATCCAATAGAATTTCAATAAAATCTATATGACGATTTAAAATCTTTAAATTTAGAATACTACCATTATACTGTGCTGCACGATTAGTAATGCTGGCCAAAAGTTCTGAGTTATTTTCTCCGACAACCTTGACGCGACCGACAAAATTTTTCTTGGCATCTACATGGCCCAGAATATCATAATCCCAATCCATACTCATAAAACGTTCAGGTGTAGAAGCATAGTTACTGAGCATAGAACAAGATTTGCGATGCACTGTAATCCCCTTACCCGTTGCTACAATTCCAACAACCGTATCCCCAGGCAAAGGATGGCAACATCCTGCAAAATGCACACTGATCCCCTTACTCATTCCCTTTAAAGGGATCACGTTATGATGATGCGCATTTGCATTCAACACGGCGGATTGTGTTTTTTTCTCGGTCAGTCCAGGGACAAAGCGTGGAGCTCTTTTGATAGGGCGCAACTCAGGATAAGCTGTATAAACAACATCTTTTGCCAAAAATGAATTACTGCCCACTGAAACATATAAATCAGTAACGGACGCTTGTTTTAACGGTTTTAAAACCCCTTCAAGAATTTTCTGAGATCCGTCAACACCCTCTTGACGAAATGCTTTAGCCAACGCAACGCGCCCTGCTTCAACCTTAATTTCTTTTTGTTGACTGCTGACGAAATGGCGAATACGCGCTCTAGCCTTACCCGTGACAACAAAACGCTCCCAAGAAGGAGAAGGGTTTCCTTCACGGGCAGTCATAATCTCAACTTGAGCACCATTATGCAATTGCTCTCGCAAAGGCACCAAACGCCCATTTACTTTGGCTCCGACACAGCGATCCCCTACCTGACTATGTACAGCATAGGCAAAATCTACAGGCGTTGCCCCTCTTGGCAGCTGAATCAACTCACCTCTTGGGGTAAAGCAAAAAACTGAATCTTGATATAATTCTAATTTGGTATTTTCTAAAAACTCATCAGGTGCTGCAGAATCCTCTAAAATATCCAAAAGATCCTGAACCCAGCGCAGTTTCTTTAATCTAGGAGCCACCACACTGACTTCAGAGTTAAGTTTATTTTGCCCTTTATCTGCAACAGGTAGTTGTTTGTAAACCCAATGAGATGCCACCCCATTTTCAGCAATATCATGCATTTCACGCGTACGAATTTGTATCTCAATACGCTGATTACGCGGTTGCCTTAAGTTAACACCTGTATGAATACTTTGATAACCATTGGCTTTGGGTGCTGAAATATAGTCTTTAAACCGTCCAGCAACAACAGGATAGCTGCTATGCACAATCCCCAAAGCAGTATAACATTCTTCTTTACTATCAACGACAATTCTAAATGCCATAATATCAGATAGTTGTTCAAATGCGACTTGCCTTCTATTCATCTTTTCCCAAATAGAATAACAAGATTTTTCACGCCCTGTTATTTCAACATTTTTTAAACCGGAATGCTCGCACAATTCCTTTAATTCAGAGCAAACCTCTTCAACAATATCAGCCCCTTGCCCCCTCAAATAATTTAACCGAGCCCGTATAGAAGCATCACCTTCTGGCTCTAAAACAGCAAAAGCAATATTTTGCAACTCTGTTTTAACATTATCCATACCAATGCGCTCCGCCAAGGGCGCATAAATATCCATGGTTTCACGCGCAATTCGTTGTTTGCGATCCAAACGTTGAACATAATGAAGCGTTCGCATATTATGCAAACGATCGGCCAGCTTTACAATTAATACCCTGATATCTTTGGACATTGCCAAGACAAGCTTGCGAAAATTTTCCGCTTGCTTTGTGCGATCTGATTGTAATTCTAAACGGGTAAGTTTGGTAACACCATCGACAAGATCAGCAACTACAACCCCAAATTCTTTTTCCAAGAACTCTCGTGTGACTTCAGTATCTTCGATTGTATCGTGCAATAAACCTGTAATAATAGAGGTAGTATCAACCCTTAAATGAGCCAAGATATTAGCAACAGCTAGGGGATGAATAATATAAGGGGCCCCATTATCTCTGAACTGTTTTTCATGCGCTTTAAGCGCTACTTTGAACGCTTTTTCAACAAGTGAAAGGTCTGATTCACTATCATATTTACGAATATGACGAATCAAACCTTCACAATCAATATGATCGCTTTCACTTAATGAAACTGTGGGAAGATAAATATTTTCCACTTAACCCCTGATACTGATTAATTACCATATCATTAAGTATAAGCATAAAAACCGATAATAAAACAAGGGTTTTACTAAAAATTTTCAGACCCAGAGCGGCGACGATCTAACTCACTCATAATTTCATTAATGTTTTCAAAAGAGTTCTGAGAAGTATGACGTTTTTCTTCTTCAGCAGTTACATCTTGTAAACCGAAAATATTTTTTTCAGTTGGAATTAAATCCACAACTTCTTCATCAACAGGTTCTGGTTCTGGTGCTCTGGCTAATGAACGAATAATATCCGCTTTAATCGCTTCTAAATCTAATTTTTCTTCGGCGATTTCACGCAATGCAACGACAGGATTCTTGTCATTATCACGTTCCAAAGTCAAAGCTTCCCCTCTTGAAAGGTTACGTGCTCTTTGTGCTGCGTGCAGAACAAGATCAAAACGGTTAGGAATTTTTTCAATACAATCTTCGACAGTAACGCGTGCCATGAATCATTTATCTCCGGATTTTAAATCAATCTTGTATGTTTATTCTAAATTTAACTAAAAATCAAATTTCTTCTTGTTTATTATCTATAAAAGGAATGATTTCTTGATCGCTAGGAAGCTCCGAGATCAATTGATCAACACTTTTATGTGATATGGGGTGTATCCATTCAGGGTCAATATCACGTAATGGATATAATACAAACCCCCTTTGATGCATCCTGGGATGAGGTACTATGAGCTTGGGTATATCATTGATTATTTCGCCGTTAACATCCAAAATATCCAAGTCTAACGGTCGTGCATCGTTAAGTTTCTGACGCACTCTACCAGCCTCTTTTTCCATCTCATTTAAAATATTCAGCAAGTCAATTGGCTTGATTTTTACATCCAATGCAACAACCCCATTCGTATAAAGAGGTTGAGAAGATGGAGGAATTGGGCTAGTTTGGTACCAACAAGATTGCTTTATAGAACATTGCAATTTAACGGATAAACGACGCAACGCCTCTTGACACATACCATAAGGAGTATCAGACCAAACGCCTCCAAGATTGCTACCAACTGCTATAATAATCATATTTTCATCTAACACAAAATTCGTCACTTAATTGAAACATATTAAGATTGTTATCATTATACTATCTGCTACTTTATTCATATCAATTATACTGATTTTTTACATAATTGTTTTTTTAATTGGGATTATTTGCATGCTTTTTAGAGAAAATGAAAAGGTTTGCCTCTTTATTGATGGCGCTAATTTATATTCTGCCTCTCGCAACTTGGGCTTTGATGTTGACTATAGAAACTTATTAGCCTTCTTTAGAAAACATTGTAATGTTGTACGCGCTTATTATTATTCTGCTGTGCTAGATACCGAGGAATACTCTCCTTTAAAGCCATTAACTGATTGGTTGGCTTATAATGGATTTTTCCTTGTAACCAAAAATGCACGCGAATTTACTGACCAAAATGGCCGTCGCAGAATTAAAGGAAGCATGGATATTGAGCTTGCAGTCGATATGATGGAAATTGCACCACATATTGATCATGCTGTATTGTTTAGCGGAGATGCTGACCTACGCCGTTTGGTTGAATCGGTACAAAAACAAGGTGTGCGTGTAACTGTGATATCTTCTGTAAAAACGAACCCTCCAATGATTGGTGATGAGTTACGAAGACAAGCTGATCAGTTTTTAGATCTTGTTGATATTGCCCCTGAATTTACACGTCGCTCGGGGGATAACACCGTACAAAATGATATTCCCAATCCTGTTATTCCTTTCACAGAATAAGTTACAGAATAATGATACCCGCCTTGCAACCTGATATGAATTGCCCTTTATGCCCTAGATTACAGGAATATAGAGAGAAAAATAAACAATTATATCCCAAAGGATGGAATGCACCTGTACCACCATGGGGAGATCCACAAGTAGAATTTTTAATTGTGGGTCTTGCACCTGGGGTCAAAGGTGCAAATCTAAGTGGTCGCCCTTTTACAGGGGATTATGCAGGCATGTTATTATATAACACATTAGTCAAATATCATTTTGCCAGCGGTATTTACAAAGCTGATCCCCAAGATGGTCTTTCTTTAGGTAACTGCCGAATTATCAATGCGGTACGTTGTGTCCCTCCAGAAAATAAACCCACCTCTCAAGAGGAAAAAAACTGTCGTCCTTTTTTATTAAAAGAGCTACACCATATGCCAGCTTTGAAATTTATTTTAACTCTGGGTGTAATCGCACATAAAAATATTTTAGCTTGTTTTAATCGTCCCGTAACCAGTATCAAATTTAAACACGGCCAATTTTTTAAAATCAATGATCACATTACTGTGGTAAACAGCTATCATGTTTCTCGTTACAACACCAGCACAGGTGTATTAACTACACAAATGTTCGAAGATATTGTTGATTCTATTCAACAAAAGCTAAAATAGTTCAATTATTTTTTAAAAAATTTCTTATAAATAATTAAAACAATCATTCCAACTATAATTAATATATACCCAATAAGGGGTGAAATAAGTAATGCACCTTCTACTGTCATAAACTTCCACTTATTATAAATAATAAAGCAATAATTTTATTCATACTCTCATAATTATTAATTTAATAGTAGATATTTTATAAACTTATTGATAATAATAATCATTATTATCAATAGGCTACTTTTATGAATAAAAAAACTTTTTCTTTTTTTAGTATTTGTCATCAATGGATTGGATTAGTCGGAGGTTGGTTTTTATTTATCATATTTATTTCAGGCAGTATTTCTATTTTTGATAAAGAAATTACGCAATGGATGCAACCGGAACTGGCTTTATATTCTCCGACAAAGGATGTGTCTACACAAGCCTTGAACCAAGCTTATGATAGTTGGAAAGAATATAAGGATATTCGTAAAAATTTAATTATCCTGCCCTCAGCCCGAGATCCGTTTATTAGAGTTTTACATTATCAAGATGAACTACTCCAAGGTGTGGTTATTCATCCTCAAGAGGGAAATATCATTCCTGCCAGAGCCACTGGAGGAGGCGATTTTATTGATAGTTTACACCGCCATTTATTTATAGGCCGCTCAATTGGCGGAGCTATTGTTTTAACAATAGATATCGCATTTATATTAATTTTAATTTCAGGTATCGTTATTTACCTACCGACATTGATAAAAAAGTTATTTTTCATTTATCCAAAACCTAAATCTTTACGATTTAAATCTGATCTACATACACTTATTGGAATTTTCTTTTTACCTTTCCTCTTTGTTATTGCCATAAGTGGTTTTTTATTTTTAGCCCCCCGTTACTTGCCTAGCACAGAACCTAAACCTCATATTTCTGCGCAACATCTTAAAAAAACGAATGCTGACACACGTCCCGATCTATTCCCTCTCCTTGCAAAAGCACAAACTTATTTTGGAGCTATGCCCAGTGCTATTGTGTTTGCAAAAAAAGAAATTCGCTTTATGGAAAATGATGAGGCGAGAATTGCACGACTTAAAAACTATGTCGCATTTGATCGCAATACCATGCAACAAACTTCATCCTCCACGCCCCCTACGGCACTTAGTCTTTTAAATAAAACGCTATTAGGTATTCATATGGTCAGGGCTGGCGATACCATCTTAAGAATTGTTTTTTTCCTCATGGGTATAGGCAGCTCAGTTTTAGTAGCTTATGGCCTATTACTTTTCTGTAATAAAAAAAGAAACAGTGTTTCATCGAATACTTCGATGTATAAACAATATTTTTATAAAACCGTAGAAGGTATTAATATTGGAATTATTATGGGAATATTAATCGCATTAGTTGCCTTCTTTTGGCTTAATCGGTTACTTCCCATATCATTACCTCAAAGATTACACTGGGAAATAACTGGTTTTTTTTCAGTTTTTTTTATTATACTAATCACATCTATCTTAAGCACAACCTATAATAAAACTTATCTTACTTGGATAAGTTCAATTGGATTTTTCTCAATATTATGTTTATTTTTACCTGTTTTAGACATAGCCCTATGTTCTTCCTATCTGAAAGCAGCCATCTTTAATCAACATTATTTATATATTATAATGGATAGTGCCATTTTCTTCTTAGGCTTGATTTTTCTACGATTATTTTTTTATATCCAAAGCATAGGAAGAAAATAATGTTTATTCTTGTGATTACAATTAACCTGATCAGTATATTTTTCCTGATTTGCGCACTTAACGTTATTAGAAAACGTTATAATCTTGCGAATACATCGCCTACTGAAAATCTTTGTTATAAAAGTGGTTTTGTAATATTAAATTGTTTGAGTTTGCTAGTTTGTCTATATCATTGGGACAATCCAGGATGGTTGATCTGGATCAATCTGACCTCAATCAACGCATTTATCGTTGCACTAGGCTTAGGATTTTATCCATCAATTTATATAAAATGGATAGGTATAAAAAAATAAATGTAACTTTGAAATTAGGATACACAGTAATGAATATCCTAATTCAAAAATATTCTGTTGTTATTTTACTAATAGTTTAGATTCATCTTCGTGCTCTGGTAATAATTGAGTTTCAACACCCATTAATTGCCCTAGACGACTTAGGCGTCTTGTCACGGCATCACTAATTACCGCATCAAGGTTATGAGAGAAATATAATGTTAATTTCTTTTTACCTACTTTCAACCGTGTTCTTAATAGTAAACTGGGTAAGTTCCCAGATAAGGTATAAGCAACCCGAAAAGCCATCCCTAAAATAATCGCTTGTTCAAACTGTTTATGTGTCAAAATTTTTCTTGCAGAAGATAGAAATCCCTCATCAACATCTGCCTCATAACGCATTGCTGTTGTTAACGCTAAGAAAGCTCGAGTTGGATGGTCAAAAGCCATGCCCGCCATACATAAAATTCTAAAATAAGATTGCTCTTTACGATAAGATGGATGATCATGACATCCTGCATCGGAAATTAAACATGCATTCCAACGTAATCTTTTCATATTAACGTTTTCATTTTTAAATAAATTGCTGGTCCATTGCATTAATGCCAAAGGAAATTCTTTTACTCTTCCTAAACGTTCACTGATATCCAATGCTGCTGCTTCTTGTGGATCTTGATATCTTGCTATTTCAGAAACCACATTACGCATATACCATCCTTCACGCACCCCCTCCGCACAAAAGACAATTTTTTCAGGGCGCATTCTCATCAAGAGTTGACCCAAAACAGTTGCCGCATAAGGCAAATCATTCAAGCGTTTATGAATGAAGGTAGGAATATTATTTACCCCTCCTTTGGATTTTTCTATCGTCCATTCGACCATACGTTTTGCTTCATCATAAGGAAGCGTATAGTAATGCACAATTGAAAGTGGATAAGAAGTAAATTCCATATAAAGCTGAGCCATGGCACGAAACGCACCACCCACTAAATATAGATTTCTTTTCTTAACTTCATCCATCCACTCAACTGTTTTTAAATCTTTATTTACAATCTGTTTAGCTTTGGAAAGTTTTTTCTCGGAACGATCCATCAATCGAATAACACCCAAAGGCAATGTTTGGGCGTTAAAACGTTGTTGACCCCGTATCTGCACCAACTCCATGGATCCGCCACCAATATCAGCAACAACACCATCTGCATTTGAAATGCTACATAAAACACCTGCTGCTGCATAATCAGCCTCTTGTTCCCCAGTTAAAATTTGAATGGGAACATTGGGCATCCATTGCTTCAGCTTTTCAATAAATTCTGGTCCATCAGTTGCATCTCTGACCGCAGCTGTTGCGAGTACAACAAAAGGATCAGCACCCATCGTTGTGGCCACAGCATAAAACCGTTTAAAAACGCCTTCTGCCAAAGCCACGCCCTTAAGATTAAGCTTTTTAGTCGTTTCTAAACCACTACCTAATCTAAGAGTTGCTTTTTCATTAAAAATAATTACGGGATTGCGTTCTCTCCCCTCAAAAACGACCAAACGAACAGAATTAGAACCTAAATCAACAATTGCTGAGCGTATCAAGGAGTGAGAATTCATATAAATGACCCTTATCGTTTAATGTTCACGTATCTTTAGTATTGATTGAAAGTTAATGCTTTTTTGCCGTCAAAGATGGGTTTTCCATGAAATATTCATGAGCCGAAAAAGGCTTATCTGTTGGCTCTACTCTTCGCCAATTTTTATCATGATCCAAACGCCATGATTGCAAATTATCTTTCAAATTTGCAACCATTAATTGGTTAAGCACTTTATCATGAATTTCCTCTGGAATAATAGGAATCATTTCCTCTATACGGCGATCCATATTACGTTCCATCCAATCAGCAGAAGACATATAAACCTTGGCATATTTAGAAGGAAGCTCGTGCCCATTGCCGAACACAAATATTCTTGCATGTTCAAGAAAACGTCCAACGATGGATTTGACTTTTATATTTTCGGATAATCCAATAACACCAGGTCTTAAACAGCAAATCCCGCGAACAATAATCGAAATCTTAACCCCTGCACAAGACGCTTCATAAAGGCGATCAATAAGCCTTGGATCTACCAAAGAGTTAATTTTTAACCATATGGAACCTGCCTTACCCGCTTTCACAAAGTCAATTTCTTGATCAATTAGCTCATTTAAAGTTTTACGAATAGTTAGCGGAGAAAAAGCGATAGATTCCATCTGTGAAGGACGTGCATATCCAGTTACATAGTTAAATAATTTTGCCGCATCGCGCGTAAGTTTGGGGTTACAGGTAAAATATGATAAATCAGTATATATTTTTGCTGTAATCGGATGATAATTTCCTGTGCCAAAATGAGCATAAGTTCGAATAACATTCCCCTCTTTGCGAACAACAAGACTGAGCTTTGCATGTGTTTTCCAGTCTGCAAATCCAAAAACCACTTGCACACCAGCTGCCTCAAGATCACGTGACAAACGAATATTTGCTTCCTCATCAAATCTTGCACGTAACTCAACAATAGCCGTAACCGATTTTCCACTTTCTGCAGCCTCAATCAAGGCTCTGACAATTGGACTGTTGCTAGAAGTGCGGTAAAGCGTTTGTTTAATAGCCAGCACTTGAGGATCTTGGGCTGCTTGACGTAAAAACTGTACAACAACATCAAAGCTTTCAAATGGATGATAAACTAATAAATCCTTGGAACGAAGCGCGGTAAAAATATCCCCTCCACATTCACGAATACGCGCAGGAATAAGAGATTTATAATATGGAAACAATAGATCAGGTCGATTATCAACAATAAGTTGTTTTACATCGACCATCCCTAATAATCCATGATGCACAGTGACTTCTTCTGGAGGGACTTCCAACGCATGTGCAACCATATCAGCTAACTTACTTGGCAGCTGATTATCTATATCCAGATGAATAACAACCCCTCTGCGCCTACGTTTCAACGCCGTTTCATAGGAGCGTACTAAATCCTCAGCTTCTTCCTCAAACTCAACATCTGTATCACGAATTACACGCAGAAGCCCATAATTTCCGATTTTATAACCTGGAAATATAATAGATATAAACTGCGTAATAATATCTTCCAATAAAACAAAGCGTTGTATTTTAGGATGCTTTGTTGAGATGGGTAACGCTACAAATCTGGGAAGCTGCGAGGGTAATAAAATTAATACATATTTACGATTACGATCATTCCTTTGGCTTATCAAGCGTAATGCAAGTGCCATATTTAAATTGGGTATAAAAGGAACAGGATGAGCTGGATCTAGCGCTATAGGTGTTAATATAGGGAATATTCGCTCTAGAAAATAGGTTTTTAACCAGGACAGATCATCATGAGTTAAATCATGAGACTGACTAACAACAATACCCGTTTCTGCTAATAATTGCTTTAGCTTTGTATAAGTGTCTTGCTGATCTGCAAACAGGCCTTTTACACGTTCTCTGATCGCAGCCATTTGTTGAGCAGGCGTTAATCCATCAGGAGAAGATGTAATCAATTTCTCTCTGACTTGTCCTGCCAACCCTGCTACGCGAACAGAGTAAAACTCATCAAGATTACTAGCACTGATCGATAAAAAACGTAACCGTTCCAACAAAGGGTTTCTGATATTTTGAGCTTCTTCGACAACTCTTTGGTTGAACCCCAGCCAAGATAATTCGCGATTAATAAATCGCTCTGGGCTTTTTTTAATGGGCACAGTAACAATTTCTGGCTTTGTGTGCGCAGGCACAACTTTGCGATTAGGCGCCACTTTGCGAGTTCGCACCGTTGTTGTTTTGTTAACGGATTGACTTACTGGTTTACTCTCAACATTTTTTGGTTTGGGCGTCATCGAATCCTACTTTAAAATTTCAAGTCAGAAAAAAATAATGTCTCCTCAGTATCCTTTAATGATTCTACAAAATCAAACGAAAGTAAATCTTCTAATACACGGATTGCTAAATTTCTTGTAACCCCACCTCCATCAGCTAGGGTGGCTTTATCCAAACGATTTACGGCATCTCGAATCGCAAAAGCCGTTCTGGGCAATCGAATAATCAACCATTCTATCATAGAAGACGATACGATAAGTTGTCGTTCAGCTAACAAGCGTAAAAATAAAATACGTAACAACTCATCTTCTGGCTGTTCAATTTTAACCGTCGTCATTGCCCGCAACCGACTAGCCAAGTCAGGCAAACCAACATCCCACCGTGCTGGTGGAGAGCGACCACTTAGAATAATAGAAAGGTTCAATTCCTTAGCAAGGTTTAATAAATGCAATAATGCATTCGAATTTGTGATGATATCTGCATCATCTATAACCAATGCTTTGACCCATTCTTCTTTTATTTGTTCCAGCCAATAAACCGAAGAATTTTGAGCCAAGATTGATCCTGGTAGAAATAAAGCAGATTCTTTTTCTGCCCATATTTGTAACAAATGGGTTTTCCCCGTACCAGAATCGCCCCATATAGCCAACCGTTGATCTGGCCAATCAGGAACAGAGCGAACACGCTGATTAATTCCCAGCCACGCTCTGGCCCCTGCATTAGAGGGTGCACTGATAAATTCTGAGTAAATAAAGCGCGGAGTATAGGGAAAAGGCAATGCCAACTGCCGCGAATGCTCTATAAAATGCTGTTGTTGTATTTTTTTCTGCATTCTTGCTTTGCCAAAAATCATATCTGCCCGTAAATATAAGTTTAATATGAAGCAAAAATCATTCATAATCAAATTCAACGTCAATTACTTCAAGTATATAGATAAAAGGCTGCTTAATAATGACTTCAGATTTCTCAGAACCGAAACAAACCCCTTGTGAAAATGACAGTGCAACCTATGCACAGTCTGGCGTAGATATAGCAGCTGGGGATGCTTTAATTGAAGCAATCAAACCAGCTGTTTCTAAAACCCGCCAACCAGGTGTCATGGGTAATCTTGGGGGGTTTGGTGCTTTATTTGATGTCAAAGCCGCAGGGTTCAAAGATCCTATCCTCGTTTCTGGTACGGATGGTGTTGGTACCAAGTTATTATTGGCCATTGAAACAAGTCTTTGTGACAACCTAGGATTTGACCTTGTTGGTATGTGCGTTAATGATTTGATTGTCCAAGGGGCGAAACCTCTATTTTTCCTTGATTATTTTGCGACAGGAAAGCTGGAACTTGAACAGGCACAACGCGTTATCACAGGGATCAGTAATGCTTGTGAGGATTGTGGATGTGCATTAATCGGTGGCGAAACAGCTGAAATGCCAGGGATGTATCAACATGGTCATTATGATTTGGCCGGTTTTGCCGTGGGAGCTGTCGAAAGAGATTCTTTACTTCCTCAAAATATCGTGCCTGGTGCCAAAATTATTGGTTTGGCTTCTAGTGGTCCTCACTCTAATGGCTTTTCTTTAATTCGTTCAATCGTTAAATCTCAAAATCTTGCTTGGGATGATATTGCTCCTTTTGATCCAGATCAACTTTTGGGTGAAGCTTTGCTGGCACCGACAAAATTATATGTTAAACCTGTTATTGCTTTACATAATGCAGGATTACTTCATGGTGCTGCTCATATTACAGGGGGTGGTATTCCAGGAAACCTTCCACGCGTAATGCCCAAAGGAAGTGTTGCGATTATTGATGGAGAAAGCTGGCCTATGCCTGCTGTCTTTTCATGGTTAGCATATGCGGGAAAAGTATCTACTGAAGAAATGTTAAAAGTCTTTAACTGTGGTATCGGTATGATTTTAATTGTTTCTGACGTTGCTGCAGTTAATGAGCTACTCAAAGATACAGATACCGAGGCCTATGTCATTGGTCATATTTCCGCAGCGGAAGATCAAAACAGTGAGCCAACAGTTGAATTTAGCGATTTTCCAGACTTTACCTTTATTTCAGGTGAAGACTAACCCCTAACAGGAAACGCTTATGACTTTTAAAGAACGGATTGCGATACTTATCAGTGGTCGGGGCAGCAATATGGATGCCCTGATTGAGGCTTGTAAAAAACCTTCTTTTCCTGCCTCTATTAAACTGGTGATCAGCAACAACCCTGATGCTGCTGGGTTGGATGCTGCCCGAGAAGCTGGTATTCCAACTCAGGTTATAGACCATCATGGTTTTGGCAAAGATCGCCAAGCACACGAACGTCAAATTGATGCCGCCCTGCAAGCTCACAATATTTCAGTGGTGTGCCTTGCTGGATATATGCGGATTTTAACCCCATTCTTAATTAATAATTGGGAAGGTAAAATTCTTAATATCCATCCCAGTATCTTACCATTATTTCCAGGTCTGGATACGCATGCCAAAGCCATCAAGGCTGGCATGAAAGTGCATGGGTGTACCGTGCATATTGTCACTGAAGTTATGGATGAAGGCCCTATCCTAGGCCAAGCCATTGTTCCTATTCTTCCCGACGATACAGAGCATAGTCTTGCCAAGCGTTTATTGAAACAAGAACATCTTCTTTACCCTCAAGTCTTAAAAAACTTTATACATAAAGAAGAACCTGAGGCAAGCGTTGACGCACTCATAAATGGTTAAAACAAAGCTCAAGAAAGAATATTTCTTGGGCTTTTTTAATGAAATAACCTGATCCAAAATATAAATATAATTATTATCTACATTTTTTTAATTTGTTCCAAAACTATTTTTGTAACATCTTCAACATTATCAATATCACCCGTTATTTCAAATGATGAATTATTAAGGCTAGTTCCTTTTAATCTAATATTAATCTTCTTATGATATCAATCAAAAAAAACTTTTCTACACGCTTACATTTGGCATTTAATTGATCTAAAGTAGCCTTTTCCAGTGCACTTTTAAGATCACCTTTAGATGTAACTGACATTTTCTTATAACCTCTTACAAAATAAAAATTTATCTTAATATAAAAGGCATTTACTTTAGAAAAAATATTTAAAATATTAAAACAAAAAGGGCTGAAAGTTTCCTTTACAGCCCACAAAAAAAGCAAATTAAACAGCTTAATAATTAAGCGTTAATTTCGATTTCAGCAAAGAAGAATTTAATTTCATTTACTGCATTTTCAGCAGAATCAGAACCATGAACAGAGTTAGCTTCGATTGATTCAGCAAATTGAGCACGTACAGTATGTGGTGCAGCGTCTTTAGGGTTTGTTGCACCCATAATGTCACGGTTTTTTTGAACTGCGTCTTCGCCTTCTAAAACTTGAGCAACAACTGGGCCACTGATCATGAAAGATACTAACTCACCAAAGAAAGGGCGTTCTTTATGAACTGCATAAAAAGCTTCTGCCTGAGCTTGGGTTAATTGCAAACGTTTTTGCGCAACAATTTTAAGGCCAGTGCTTTCGATAACAGCATTAATTTTACCTGTTAAGTTACGACGTGTTGCATCTGGTTTTAAAATTGATAATGTTCTTTGAATAGCCATGATATATTTCCTTATTTCGATATAAAGCAAATCATTCTTTGTAAATGACACGCGTTATTGGTAAATAAAGGAAATTTTATTATTTTGTCGATCATTATTTACACTATTTTACACGAGCAACGTTGTGAGCACTCTGGTTATCAATAATCTGACCCTTCGCATTTTCGGTCGCCCCCTTTTGGAAAATGCTTCTTTAACCATTGAAAATGGCCAAAAAGTAGGATTGGTTGGGCGTAATGGTACAGGAAAATCTACATTACTGGCCGCTATCGCTGGGGATATGCCTATTGATGATGGTGAAATCCTAATTCCAAGCCGAATCAGAATGGCTCGTGTAAAACAAGAGGCTCCTTCTGGTCCTCTATCCTTAATTGATACTGTCTTGGCTGCTGATCAAGAACGTGCGAGTCTATTGCACGAAGCAGAAACAATCCAAGATGGGTATAGACTGGCAGAAGTCCACGAACGTCTTATCGCAATTAATGCCGACAGCGCCCCTGCCCGCGCTGCTATTATTTTAGCAGGGTTGGGCTTTAACGAAGAAAACCAACAACGTTCAGTCTCTGATTTTTCTGGTGGATGGCGTATGCGTGTTGCCTTGGCCAGCACCTTGTTTTTAAATCCTGATCTTTTATTACTTGATGAGCCTACCAACCATTTGGATTTAGAAGCTACCTTATGGTTAGAATCTTGGTTAGAGGCTTTTCCTGGTAGCGCTTTGATCGTCAGTCATGATCGTAACTTATTAGACAGCTCTGTTAATGCGATCGCCCATTTACATCAACGCAAACTTTCTTTGACAATCGGTGGGTATGAAGAGTTCATTCGTATTAAAAATGAAAAAGCCTTACAGCAAAATAGAGAAGTCGAAAAAATTGCCGCCAAACGCGCGCATATGCAGTCTTTTGTAGATCGTTTCAGAGCCAAAGCCACCAAAGCACGCCAAGCACAAGCTCGATTAAAAGCCCTTGAAAAACTACCACCATTACAAGCAATCGTTGAAGAAACCCCTATTCACTTTGAGTTTCCACAACCCATAGAACTTCCTCCACCGCTGATTACTTTGCACCAAGTAAATGCTGGATATGGGGATCGCACTATTCTATCTAATCTCTCCCTACGTATTGACCCCGATGATCGTATTGCCTTGTTGGGAGCGAATGGTAATGGTAAATCAACTTTTATTAAGCTGATAGCTGGACGGTTAAACCCTTTTACCGGCACTATTCAAAATAATCCTAAATTATCTGTAGGATATTTTGCCCAGCATCAACTGGAAGATCTTATCCCCGAGCAAACCCCTCTTCAACATATTCAAACTGCTTTACCCAAAGCTGCTCCTACCGAACTTCGTGCTCAACTTGCACGTTTTGGTTTAGATGCAGATCGTGTAGATACCAAAGTCAACTCTTTGTCTGGTGGAGAAAAAGCACGGTTAGTACTGGCATTAGCCACACGTCATAACCCCAATATTTTACTGCTTGATGAGCCAACAAACCATCTGGATCTGGATGCCAAGGAATCTTTGGTTCATGCTCTGTCAGCCTTTCAAGGTGCAGTTATTCTTATTTCCCATGATGCACGCTTGATTGAATTAATCGCAGACACCTTGTGGCTCGTTAATAACGGTACCGTGGCGTCCTTTGATGGAGATATTAAAGAGTATCGCCAATGGTTGGATGATCAACGAAAAGAAGCCAATCAACAAGCAAAATCAGAAAGTAACTCTGGTGGCAGCTCTCAAAAAGAAGCTCGAAAAGAAAGAGCAGAAAAACGTAAATTACTTCAACCTTTACGTAACAAAATTAAAGATGCTGAAAAAATAATGAACAAATGCGCTTCTGAGATTCAAAAACTAGAGGATAAACTTTCCGATACAAAATTTTATAGCTCTGCCAAACCAGAAGAAATCACCGCCATTCAGATTAAAATGGCTGATTTTCAAAAACAACAAACCGAAGCTGAAGAGTTATGGCTAGAACTCCATACAGAGTTGGAAGAAAATCAAGAGTAACTTAAAACAATGTAGTAAATAAAAATAAAAATATTTATTTACTACTCATTCATTTGATAGCTTATTTCTTTTTTAAATCCATCTGCCAACCTTGTGGGTTAATTCGAATAGACATTTCTTGCCCTTTTGGTAGCAAATCAAATTTTTTAATATCCTCTCTAAACCCAACATGAGCCAAAGGTGGTATCGAAAAATTTAAAAAGAACAAAGGTACTATGCATATCATTAAACAAGATAATAAAGCCTGCGAGAATTTTCCCATTTGGCTAATTATAAATAAAATGAAACAAAAAAAAGCAAAATTAGTAATAAAAAAGTATCTTTCTCCTCCACCTGGTATCAAAAAAGTTGGCCATTGATCCTCTGTTAAACTCATCATTGGATTAGCCAAAGTAAAACCAATAATCAATGAAGGGAAAATTACAGATATCCAAAAACGCCATCCAGAAGATATAATTGCTTTACAAATACTAATCATAACCACAAACATCAAAGCAAAACTTAACCAGCCTTTAAAAAAAACAAAACATTCTTTAGACGCAAAATTAAAAACCATATCGTTAGAAAAAAAAGTTCCCAAAACGATACGAGTTGATAAAATTTTAATTAATAGTGAAAAGCTAGCTCCTAAAGGAGCTGAAGATCGTGCATGTGAACTGACAGTTAAAATAATGGCAAGAGCTTGTATAACAAAACAAATAACCATTATTATATCAAAATAATTAATTCGCTTCACAGCATTAATTATACCACCCCATTGTGCAACCCGTTTAATAAATAAACATGCAGATAAAAAAATGACAAAAGGACCACTCAATGCAGCAATAATCAAAACAATATAATCATGTAACTTCCAACTAAAACTTTCGGCATCATCGGCAAAAATAATCATAAAAAGATATATAGACAAATACCATTGTACATTAGTTATATTAACATATCCCTCAGAGAGATTCGGCATAAATAAAAAATAAATAACAGCTGCAATACGGTAAGATATATGAATAAACGATATTCTTGAAGATAAAATAAACATCACCAAGCAACAACGTATTGATATAGCAATAATATTTGCAACCAAAGCTGCTTTAGACAAACCAAATAGCAATCCAATACTAAAAGTCAGTCTAGAAATTGTTTGATAATATCCATTTTGCGGTAAAAGAAAAGAATATATCCCTTGATTATATGCTCCTGAAAGCCAAATTTTACCATCTTCGGCCCAAAGCTGAGGATGTAAAAGAATATCAGGCCTTCTAGCTGCAATAACAAAAAAAATAGCAACAAATATCAAAATATATATTAATTTTTTATTCAATAATGCGATTTGTACTTGTGATGACATTTGATAATCTTTTATTTAATTAGGGAAATAATGTCCGTTGATAATCATACTGATCAACCAATTTCCTTAATGGGTCGAATTCATCATCATCGCAGTTTTTCAAGAATACTTTTGTCTTACCATCTTTGTTTGCTTCATAAAAAACTCTGTTATTCCAATCTGCTTGGCTGATCCCCAACCATAATACCAAAGTAAAAGGATAAGGCTGTTGCTCTTTTGGCTTGTCCGCATATTCTTTTGGATCAATATTCTGATTAAAACGTATTTCTACATCCCCTGTCGAGGGTGGGTTACGTTTCAAAGGTCCCCATCCTTTTTCGTTCTTTTGAATCCAATCTTGAACAATTTTTAATTCTGCTGGTGTTAAAACACGTTTTTTATGTAATGGCCCAACAATCAATTCAGCATTCACAACAGGAGGAAATGTTACAGGCGTAAGCTCTTTACGAACCAACAACCATACAACCAGCACCACTAAAACACAAAATGCCAAGAGTGAGGTTAAAATAATATTCTGTTTACGCATAGAACGAGGCCTTATCCTTTGATTGCATGGATAATTTGCAGAACCTCTTGATCCGTTAATTCTGGATGAATGGGCAATGCAAGTATTTGTTTAGATATTCTTTCTGAAACAGGTAATACACTGCCATCATGAGAATTACAATAAGCGGGCTGTTGATGTAAGGGTAAAGGATAATAAATTGCTGTTGGAATATGTTGTTCTTTTAATTTGTTTTGCAATTTAATACGTGAATGTTCATCTTGTAATAAAATTGAATAAATAGCCCACGCACTTTGACTCTGGGGAACTCTAATGGGAACTTGAACAATTGATGCTAAATGTTGATCATATAAACATGCAATTTGTTCTCGTCTCGATAGTTCCTCATCAAAAAAATCTAACTTAGCTAATAAAACAGCCGCCTGTATGGTATCTAAACGACCATTCATTCCAGTTCGCAATACTTGATACCGCGTTTTGCCCTCTCCATGACTTCTTAAGGAGCGATATAATTCGGCTTTTTCTGCATCATTGGTAAAAATTGCACCACCATCGCCATATCCACCAAAAGGTTTGGATGGAAAGAAAGAAGTAACGGTTGCATCTGCCTCACTTCCAAGCTTGTGACCTTGATACATTCCTCCAAAAGACTGCGCACAATCATCTAACAAGAATAATTGCTCTTGCTTGGCAATTTGACGTAATACATCCCAAGGAGCTGGTTGTCCAAATAAATCAACTCCAATAATCGCTTTTGGTTTTAACCTTGCCTCATTACGAATTTTTTGAATACAAAGTTTTAAATGCGTAGGATCAATCTGAAATGTTTCAGGATCAATATCTACAAAAACTGGGGTTGCCCCTAAAACCAAAGGAACCTCTGCTGTTGCAGTATAAGTAAACGCTGGTAAAAATACAGCATCGCCAGGTCCAATATTTTCTGCCATCAAAGCAATTTGTATTGCATCCGTTCCAGAAGAAACTCCAACACAAAATTTAGCCCCAACATAGTTTGCTAATCGCTCCTCTAACTCTTGGACTTCTGGCCCGAGAATAAATTGACAATGCGATAACACTTGATCAACACGTTTTTTAATGGCATCGCCTAAACGAAGTTGTTGTTTTTTTAAATCAAGAAAGGATATCATATTGTTCATCTTTATTCTCTTTTGCTAAAATGAATTGATTATATTTTTTAAACCTAATCAGTTAAATAAAGTTATATCAATTACGCTATTGAAAAATAACCACAAAGTTTATTTCCATCGGGGTCACGTAAATAAGCTAAATACATTTTTTTGTTACCTGCCTCTCTGACACCAGGAGGATCCTCAATCGATTTACCACCATGATCTATGCCAGCTTGATGCCACTGATTTACTTGCTCTGCAGAATTTAAGATAAAGCCAATTGTTATCCCATTCCCACAGGTTGCAGCTTTACCATCAATAGGCTTGGTAACTAATAAAAGTTGACCATCTTTAATATACATTAAACGCCCTTTAGGATCTGAAAGAGCTTCTCCACCAATAACGCTGAAGAGCGCGTCATAGAATTTTTTTGATTTTTCTATATCATTGCTTCCAACTGCCACATGACTAAATAACATTAGAACTTTCCTTAATATAATGTGAAAATAAAGTTTAATTATTTAAAGCTATCACACAAATTAAGATTTAATAAAGAGACTGTATAAATAAAGTTATGGCCAATAAAGAATAAATTTTTATTAAACTTCAACTCTCATTCAATTTATGTTTAAATTCGGGGACAAGATTTTGAACAATCGTAATCGCTTTTTCTACATCTTCTTGCTGACAAGCTTCGGCAATTTGATCAATTAAAAAATTAACCTCTAGCAAATTTACTATTCTCGGAGTCGCCATCATTAACCCTGCATGATCTGTCGGCATCGGGGCTTCACGCCCATGAAAGAGTTCTTCAAACAGTTTTTCACCCGGTCTTAATCCTGTGAATACGATTTGAATATCTTCGTCTGGTTTCAATCCTGCCAAACGAATTAATTGGCGTGCAAGATCAATAATTTTAACGGGTTCCCCCATATCTAAAACAAAGATACCCCCATTACGCAACATCTCATCCGTTGCAACATCTCCGTTTTTATGTACAGTCGCCCGCACACTTGCCTGTAAAACCAAACCTACAGCCTCTGGAACCGTCATAAAATAACGCTTCATTTCTGGATCCGTTACTGTCAAAGGGCCACCATGACGTAATTGTCGCCTAAATAGCGGCACAACTGACCCTGTTGATCCCAACACATTTCCGAAACGTACGGTAACACAACGCATTTTACTGTTATCAGGAATATTCAAAATATCTTGCGTTTCATCTGACTGATGATGCATCGCCATATCCAATGCTTGGCAATACATTTCTGCAATACGTTTGGAGGTTCCCATCAAGCTAGACGGATTAACAGCTTTATCCGTAGAAATCATAATGAGTGCTTTAACACCTGCTTGTGCCGCAGCGTTGGCAATGATACGTGTGCCAATAATATTCGTTAAAAACCCTTCTATAGGATTATTTTCAATCATGGGAACATGTTTTAATGCCGCTGCATGGAAAACAAGCTCTGGTTTATAATGTTGAAATACTGCTTCGATTCTTGCTTGATCACGAATATTAGCCAGCACTAACTTTCGCTCACCTGGGATTTTATTTTCTACAAGTTCTACGTTAATTTTCCATAACGCATATTCACTATGATCAAGTAAAATTAATAACTTGGGTGATAATCTTGCGATTTGTCGAACTAACTCTGAACCAATACTGCCTCCTGCCCCAGTGACCAAAACCACTCTATCTTTGATCATATACTCCATTCCCTCTTCATCCAAAGGGACTTGCGGTCTGTTCAAAAGTTCTTCAAGAGCAATAGGTTGCAATTCTACATTGCTGGCGGGCGTTAGACTGGTTAAACTTGGCGTTCTCTGTACTTGGATTTTCCATTGTTCAGCAACCGACAAGAGTTGACGTAACTGTGGCCCTCTTAACTCCGATCCTGTGATAACCAAAGTAGAAGGTAATTTTTTTTGACTTTCCAATGTCGCTAACGCTTTGGGCAACTCTTCTAAATTACCTAAAATAGGCGCATTATGAATACGGTGTCCTTTACGACTTTGACGAAAAGAAATAAGACCTACTACTTTTAAGGAATTCTGCACATCTTTTTTTGTTGCTCTAATAAAAAGGTCAATGTCTTCATCACTACCTAGCAATAAGATTTTTTGTTTTTTCTTACGGTCTAGTTTTATATTTTCAGAAGTGCATAAACGATATCCAACGCGCCCCCCCCCCATCAATATTAATAAAACCATTGCATATATAATAGGGAAAGTAATTGATGGCGTTGAAAATCCTGTAACTAATAAAAGGCATGTAAATAAAACGGAACTGGCAATTGAGGCAGCAGCAATATTCAACAAATCTGCTATACCAGAAAAACGCCAATATTGCTGTGGGATATGAAATGGCAATCCACTAACCAATAAAGTCAACACTCCCCCTGTTAAAAACCACAATGGATGCAACAATCCACCTTGAGGATCAGACAACCAACGCGCCAGAGGTGCCGCAATCGCAGCAAGCATAGCGTCCATAAATATATTGATCGCTATCCGATTATATCTCTTAGTTTGCTTTGTTGTCGTTGATAAATTAGACTGTTGCAATGTCGTCATTCCATCTTTATAGCCTATAACACATCATCAACTCATATCACTGATCTATTCAAAAAAACAATGACCCCTGACACAAATCATCTATTATTTTTAGCCTGGCTTATCGGAACGACGCTTTTGTCTGCTCTTATTGTTAAAACAATGGCACGAATTGGGGTCATGGATAATCCTGTAGAACGCAGCTCTCATACAGTTCCAACACCTAAAGGAGGCGGTATTGGAATTATCTGCGCATTCTTGACAGGCAGTATAGTAATTTTTCCATTACTACATCAACCTTATCTTTTTTCGATCATTGCTTTATTAGGAACCGTTGCATTTCTATCCATCATTTCATGGTTAGACGATATCAAGCAATGGCCTGCACTTATCAAATTAGCAGCTCAGATAATCTGTGCTATTACTATAACCCTAATCATTCCTTCACTTTCATTGCTTCAACAATCATATTTTCTTTTATTACCTATTATCCTTATTTGGCTAGTCTATATCGTTAACGCCTTTAACTTTATGGATGGATTAAATGGTCTAGCTGCGGGCATTGCAGCAATTTGTTGTATATTTTTTTATTATTCTACACATCAAATCGAGTTTGGATTGATTGCACTAGCTTTACTTTGTGGGTTAATTGGTTTTTTACCTTTTAATTATCCCAAAGCAGAAATCTTTATGGGAGATGTCGGCAGCCAAGCTTGTGGGTTACTTTTAGCAACTTTTGCTGTTATTCCTTTGAATAACATTGATCATATAACGCTCACTACGATACCTACAGAAACAATCTTGATCTTTTTCTTATTATTTGGTGTGATTTACGATGTAACATTTACATTAATCAGACGAACAAAAAATAGAGATCCAATTTTACAAGCACATCGTAGCCACCTTTATCAAATGGCACATCGTTGTGGCGTTAAAGCTGCCATTGTAACATTAGTTCAATGGAGCTTTTGTATTTGGGGAGGGGTAATCATATTATTTATCCCTTTAAGCACTATGTTTAATACACTTTGTGCCTACAGCTTATTAATTGTTCCCCAATTGATTTGGACCCTTTTTATCCTTAACAAAACCAGACAATACCATATAAAAAAATGGTAGGAGGAACTCCTACCATTTTTTCAAATATCGCTTGTATTAAATATAATTACTTACTAATTTTATTTAATTGTTGCTCGTTTAAATCTTCTGTTGTTGTCTTTGCCTTATCAGCTTTTTTATCAGCTTTATTTTTGGCTTTGGCAGCATGTTGTAATTTTGAATCTGTAAATTTGATTGTAAATCCACCAGGTGCACCAGCTACGCGCCCACCCATTGTATTCGTATCAAAAGCAATAACAACATTTTTGGTATTTTTCAAATTACCTGCACCAACACCTACACCAGCAGTTGCTTCACCACTTGCAGAAGCATAGTTTCCAGCAAAATCATAAAGATGTTTTAAGTTATAAACATGACCTGAAGCTTGAGATTTTGAAAAACCAAGAGCTACAATATCTCCACCCTTAATACGGAAATTATAGCTTTTACCACGATACTTCAGAACACCTTCACCCCAAGTATACCCAACTCCTACATCTGCAGAATGAAAGGTCATATTCACTGTGCCTGATGGTTTCTCAGATGCAGCAGCAGGATGCTCAGCTGGCTTATGATCATTAGCAGCAAAAGATTGGTTGCTGAACAACAAAGGTGCACTAATAAAAGTAGCGGCTAATAAGACAGATATTTTTTTCATTATAAATCCTTCAAAATAAATTATAGTTAATTATTTATATACTTGTTTTATCTAACAATAAATACAGAAATAACTCAAGCCTTATACAAAAACAATATATCTTATTGGGTATATTGTTTTTGTATTCGTTAGCCATTTTTTATTTTGAATACCCATATTAAAATTGACCTTTTCTGATCATCTTTAAATAAGGTCAGTTTTAATATGTTTATGCATCTTCCTGAGAGGCACTATTCATAATTTTTTGAATATTTAATAAATATTCATTACCAGCATCACTACGTTGAACTAAAACAGAACGACGGTCCAATGGATCCGTTTTTCTAGATAAGAATTCTAATTCCTCTAAACGATCTAAGGCACGCGTAATTGCCGGTTTAGATACATTAAGACTAGCTGCCAAACCTCTAACGGTTTGAACAGTATCATCCAAATAGCATATTAAAAAAACCGCTAATTGACGTGCAGATAGATCAGGGGCTTCTTGGCGAACCATTGTCGTGATTGTTTCTTTTAATATAACAATTTGTCGTCTAGAAGATAAAGTTTCGTTAACCATATTATTTAAACCATTCATTTTATCAAAACTGTTTCAAGATTATTTCTTTATGTCCAACAAATGAGTATCCACATCATTAATATCAAGATTGAAATCAAAATAATGTTGGTGAAATTATAATTTTAAATATAATTACATGTATAGAAAATACTTCAAATGTTTTGATCAATATTACAATGTAGTTTTACAGATTTATAAATACATTTAATATATTTTTAAATAAAAGGTAAGGTTTATTTATGAAATAAGGTTTATTTATGAAAATAAACCTTACATATTCGTAATAATGGCTATTTAATTACTTACATATTCGTAACAATTAAGATTAATATTTATTTGTACTTATAGTTGAATTTAATAATACTTTCCATCTCTTCTTTACACTTTGAGGTATTAAAAGATAACTACCGCCTAAAAAGGCAAACCATATGACTCCCAAATATAAACCAATACGTGTATTGGGTTGTAAAGTAAGCGTTAAAATAATAAGAAAAATAAACACAATACAGACCCAACACGTAAAAACACCTCCTGGCATTTTAAATGTTGAAGCCTTGTGGCGTTCTGGATATTTTTTGCGATATTGAATATAAGAATAAACAATTAAAAACCAAGTAAATAAGGTAATAATTGTTGCTACAGAAGCCACTAAAGTAAAAGTATCTATTATACTTTTATCTCCAACAGCCAGTAAAACTACGGCTGATAACAAGCATACACAAGAAAAAAGCAATCCATTAACTGGAACTGATGATTTAGATAGTTGCATAAAAAAACGTGGTGCTTTGTCCAATGATGCTAATCCATATAACATACGGCTACTTGAAAAAATACCACTATTGGTTGATGAAGCAGCAGACGTCAGAACCACCACATAAACCACTGCCGCAGCAGCTGGTAGCCCTGCAAACAAAAATAAAACGATAAACGGACTTTTATTTGGATCAATGCTGTGCCATGGAATTACAGCCATAATTACCATTACAGACAAAACATAAAACATAATGATTCGCAGTGGAATGTTATTGATTGCCTTGGGTAGATTTTTAAAAGGATTTTTCGATTCTGCTGCCACTGTTCCAATCAATTCTACACCTATAAAAGCAAAAGTAGCACTTTGAAATCCAGCCAAAAACCCTCTAAACCCATTAGGAAGTAAATTACCACCGTTAAAGATGTTGCTTAAAGAGGCCACCTCACCAGAGGGTGCTTTAAAAGAAACCGCAACAAAAGTTCCACCCACGATAATTAAAACACAAATAGCTATGACTTTAATAATTGCAAACCAAAATTCCATTTCTCCAAAAAGTTTAACGGTTAAACAGTTCAATGTATAAAACAAAAAAATACAAACAAGGGCAGGAACCCATGATGGCAGATTGGGATAAAACATATGCGTATAACCTGAAATTGCTACCAAATCTGCAATTCCAACGACTACCCAACATAACCAGTATGACCACCCCAAAAGGAATCCCGCGAAAGGTCCCAGTAACTCACTAACAAAATCAACAAAAGACTTATAGTTCAAGTTAGAAAGTAACAATTCTCCTAACGCTCGCATGACCAAAAAAACAACTATACCAATCAACATGTAAATAAAAATAATTGAAGGTCCCGCCAATTGAATAGTACTACCAGATCCTAAAAACAGACCTGTACCAATACATCCTCCAATAGCAATTAATTGTATATGACGATTGCTTAAATTACGCTGTAAGCTGTCGTTTTGATCTTGATCCATATAAAAGCCTTTATCACCTTATGTATTTACAATAATGAAACAAGATCATATCGATTGATTTTGTCTCATTATTTTTTAACTGTTATGACACCTAAAATACAAAATAAGAATTATTTATGATATCCTAGATTCTAAAAATAAATTTCAAAATATATAAAGCTTATGTCATATTTTTTTTTAACAGAATAATAAATTTAAATTTTCATTAAAATAAAGTTTTTGTATGCCTCAAACTCATATCATCAAAGCAATTCTCGGACCAACCAACACAGGTAAAACACATCTTGCTCTTGAGCGTATGATGGCACATGGATCTGGCATTATTGGTTTTCCTTTACGTTTGCTTGCCAAAGAAAATTACGACCGTATGGTTGCAATCAAGGGTGAAAAGAATGTTGCCCTGATTACGGGCGAAGAAAAAATCATTCCACCCAAAGCCAAATGGTTCTCTTGCACAGTCGAGGCAATGCCTACGCATATTTCTGTTGATTTTATCGCTATTGATGAAATTCAGCTATGTGCTGACCCTGATCGTGGACATATTTTTACGGATAGATTGCTTCACTGCCGAGGTCTTATTGAAACAATGTTTCTAGGAGCTGATACAATTACTCCTATCTTGAAACAGCTGATTCCCGAAATAGAGATTGATACCCGCCCTCGTCTTTCTTCTTTGAGTTATACAGGCTTTGATAAATTTACAAGATTGCCCCCTCGTTCGGCGATTGTGGCCTTTTCAGCAAATGAAGTTTATGCCATTGCGGAATTTATCAAACGACGCCATGGGGGATGCGCTATTGTAATGGGGCGCCTTTCACCACGTACCCGCAATGCACAAATGGAGTTATATCAAAATAAAGAAGTAGACTACCTTGTCGCTACAGATGCTATTGGAATGGGATTAAATATGAATGTTAATCACGTTGCCTTTGCCAGCTTATCTAAATATGACGGTCGGCAATTGCGTCATTTGTTCCCTTCTGAAGTCGCTCAAATAGCAGGAAGAGCGGGTCGAGGGATGCAAGATGGTACTTTTGGCACCACGGCGAATTGCTCTGGCATGTCTGAGAAATTAGTCAATGCAGTGGAGAATCACAATTTTGATTCTTTAAAGCAAATTTATTGGCGCAATCACACACCAGATTTTTCAAATCCATCCCGCTTACTAAGCTCTCTCAGCAAATCTGCCCCTCTGAAAACATTAATCACCAGCCAACATGCTACTGATCTACAAACGTTGATTTATTTAATCCAAGACCCAGAAATAATGGCGGCTTGTACGACGATTGAAAAAACACAATTGCTTTGGGAAAATTGCCAAATCCCAGACTTTAAAAAACTTGGAAACGACAATCATGCAAGAATTTGTAAAAAAACATTTTTATTCTTACTAAAACAAGGTCATATTCCAGAAACATGGATGCACCAACAAATTGAACAGCTAAATCATCCTCACGGAGATATTGATACCTTGATGCAAAGGCTTTCTGGTGTTCGAATTTGTTCTTATATTGCTGCTAAAAACCAATGGCTAGAAAATGCTATATATTGGCAAGCTCAAGCCAGAGAAGTTGAAGACAGCCTTTCGGACTCACTGCACACTGCATTAATGAGCCGTTTTGTAAACCAACGAGCAACCTCATTATTACGTAACTTAAAAAACGAAGAACAAAATAATCTGTTCACTTCTATTTCTACAACAGGGCAAATTTTAATCGAAGGTCAATCAATTGGCTCATTCAAAGGATTTTCAATTGAGTTACAAGAAGCAATCCCTCAAGAAGATTATAAGCTAGCACTTAAAAGTATCAGACGTAATATCCGTCTGCTTATACCTCAACAACTCCAAAAATTTATCAATGCAAAACCTGAAGAGTTTCACATCGATATTAAAGCAAAGCTGATTCTATGGGAAAACACAAATATTGCAAGGTTAAGGAAAGGCCATGATTTATTTCATCCAGAAATTCAACTGATTGAAAATGAGTTTCTAGAAAATGACGTACAACAAATTGTTTTAAAAAAATTACAAGACTATCTTAATGCACAAATTAAAACCTTGTGCCCTGCTCTTTTTACATTACAACATAATACAAAGCTTCCAGCATTAATCCGTGGTCTGTTTCATCAAATCAGTGAAAACGGCGGCATTTTATGGCAAGACAAACCTTTCCAGCTTTCAAAATCTATGCTGAAAATTTTATCCAGACACGGCATTAATCAGGGACAATATGCATTTTATGTAAAAGATATTTTTAAAGCTCATAAAGTTAAACTTAGAGCATTAATTTATCATGTATATTATGCACCCATTGATCCAGAAACGATCCCGCTGCCACATCTCGTTCATATTCCAGCGATTACTCAGAAAGCAGACCTTAATTTTTATCATTATTTGGGATGGATCAAAGCAGATAATCAATTTATCCGTTTGGATATTGCCGAAAAAATAGGGCAAGCGCTACATAATAAAATCAAAAATCATCCTGCTGCTATAAAAAAACAAGATATATCACCCCTGCCTTATATTAATGAAGCACTCCCTTCACTATTAAAATCTCTAAATTTATTTGTGCAAAAAGCTCAAATCCCATCAAAGAAACTCATGGGCCCCCCTGCTCCTTTATTAATCGCTAATCGTCCTTTTCAAATTCATAAAAAAGTTAAAAAGAAACCTTTTCTAAAAAGGAAAAATCTTACCCATTCTGTTTCTGATCTACAACAACTCTATAATAACAACCGACATGATTGACCACGATATTGATACACAAAGAATAGACATTTGGCTTTGGCATGCCAGAATATATAAGACACGAAGCATCAGCACACGTTTTGTAAGCCAAAATATTTTTCGTATAAACGCTTGTTCTGTTTGTAAACCAGCCTATCAAGTCAAATTAAATGATATTTTAACCTTTCCTTGGAATGACACGATCAGAGTAATTAAAATCCTAAATCTAACTAAACAACGTGTTGCAGGAAAAAATATATCTTTGATTTATCAAGAAATTCTTGAAAATTCATAAGTAAAGTAATAAAGAATATAAATATTTCCTTGTCATAGCTGTAAATAGTTACTAAATCTCTATGACAAACCATTCAGCCTTTGCCTGAATGCCAAAGAATTCTTAATGATCAGGGAACTATCCCTTTAACAGATATGAATCGGAGAAAGCAATGACCTATGTGGTCACAGAAAACTGCATCCGTTGCAAATATATGGATTGTGTCGAAGTCTGCCCCGTAGATTGTTTCTATGCTGGTGAAAACTTCCTTGTTATTAGCCCAGAAGAGTGTATTGATTGCGGCGTATGCGAACCAGAATGCCCAGCTGAAGCCATTTTCCCAGATAGTGATGATCGTGCTGCAGATTGGTTAGAAGTCAATGCTGAACTTTCGAAATCATGGCCCAATATGAGCAGAAAAGGTGATACCCCTGCTGATGCAGATGAATGGAATGGCAAAACAGATAAAAAAGATATGCTTTCAAAAGAACCTCATAAAGACTAGTTCCATTTTCAAGCGTTAATTTGCTTATTAAAAAAGCCCTTAACTTTATTTAAAGTTAAGGGCTTTTATTGTATTCAATAAGCTGTCTTTACCAGTTAAGTAAAGACAGCTTGTTATGAAAATTATCGAGCCATCATTAAATGACCAACATTATGCATAACGAATAGCGTGCCAAAACAAATAACCAAAGCAACAAATACAGAGAATAAGAAAGAAACTACCTCTGAACGTTGTTCAGGCGCTGCACTAACATGCAAGAAGAAGGAGACTTGAACAAAAATTTGTATTACAGCCAACACTCCTAATGCAATTACTGTCGCACTATTTGATAAAGCATGTGCCAAAACAATCCAAAAGGACGCTACAGTCAACACAACGGATAATATGAACCCAACAATATAAGAAACTATAGAGCCGTGTCCATGGTCTTCCCCATGAGAAGAAACTGCATGATTTTCTACCATTACACCATACTCAACAGATATACAAAACTAAATACACAGATCCATATAATATCCAAGAAATGCCAGAATAGACTTAAACAAGTTAAACGAGGCATCATATTTGAATTTACACCTTTAGTAGCAACTTGGATCATTAAAACAATCATCCAAATTAACCCTATGGTCACATGCAACCCATGTGTACCAACAAGTGTAAAGAATGCAGACCAATGTGCACAGGATTCAGGAGTCGCACCTTTAGAAATTAAATGTATGAATTCCTTGATTTCAAGCCCAAGAAATCCTGCACCTAATACAGCTGCAACCACCATCCAGAGTAATGTTCCAGATTTATTACTTTTACGTGCAGACAACATCGCAAAACCAAAAGCCAAAGAACTGAGCAACAACAAAGCTGTTTCATAAGCTACTGTGGTAAACTCGATATCTCCAGCATCCAGAAGTTGTTTAAATGTTGGCGCGCCGAAAAATTGTCCGTGTAAAACAGCATAACTGGCAAACAAACATCCAAACAAAATACAGTCAGACATAAGGTATAGCCAAAAACCAAATGCTGAATGATTTTCATGTTCGTGATGAGCACCGTTTGCTGTCATTGTAGTATTTTCACTCATTATTCAGCCACCTGTGTCATAAGTTTACGAGAATGCTCTTTCTCAATACGTTCAACTTCTGCTGCAGGAATAACAAATTCTTTGTCTTCCTTAAAGCTATAGCCAATTACAATCAACAGTATGAGAATAGCACAAACAACAACTAACCACCAAATATGCCAAACTGCACCAAATCCTAAAACGAATGCAATCATACCAATCCAGAAGCCTGCAGAAGTATTTTTTGGCATAACAATATCTTGATATGGTTCAGATGTGCGACGTGTATCAATGCCATGCTCTTTATCATATGCAAATGCATCACGTGCATGAACAACAGGAATATGAGCAAAGTTATAAATAGGCGCTGGTGAAGATGTTGACCATTCTAAAGTACGACCATCCCAAAGATCACCCGTAACATCTTTATGACCTGGTTTGTCCATATTCCAAATACCAAGGAATATTTGTAACAATTGGCAAACAACACCACAAAGAATACAGAAAGCACCAATACAAGCAATGATTAACCACATATGCCAATCAGGATTGTCATAATGGTTCAAACGACGAACCATACCATCGAAACCTGTAATATACAAAGGAACGAATGATAGGAAGAAGCCAAAGAACCAGAACCAGAATGCAGCTTTACCAAGTCCTTGGCTCATTTTAAAGCCAGTTACTTTTGGAGCCCAGAAATTCATACCAGCAATATATCCAAAATATACACCACCAATAATTGTATTATGGAAGTGGGCAATCAAGAATTCACTGTTATGTAATACGAAGTCACTTGCAGGAATAGCAAGCATAACACCAGTCATACCGCCGATCACAAAGACAATCATAAAACCAATCGTCCAATACATAGGCGCCGTAAATTCAATACGACCTCTATACATTGTGAATAACCAGTTAAAGATTTTCACGCCTGTTGGAATAGCAATAATCATCGTCATAATACCAAAGAAGGCATTAACGCTTGCACCAGCACCCATGGTAAAGAAATGGTGAACCCAAACTAACAATGACAAAACAGTAATTGTTAAGGTTGCATAAACCATCGTAGCATAACCAAATAACGGTTTTTTACAAAATACAGGAACCAATTCAGAGAAACAGCCAAAAGCAGGTATAACAAGAATGTAAACCTCTGGATGTCCCCATGCCCAAATCAAGTTCAAGTATAACATGACGTTACCACCAAGATCGTTGGTAAAGAAATGCATACCAAGATAACGATCAAGTGTAAGCTCAGCTACTGATACGGTTAAAGCAGGGAAAGTTGTATAAATCATTATACATGATGCTAATGTTGTCCAGCAGAATACTGGCAAGCGCATCCATGTCATGCCAGGTGCACGCATTTTTGCGATTGTGGTCATAAAGTTAACCGCAGTTAACACTGTACCAATACCAGAAATCTGAACAGCCCAAATATAATAATCAACACCAACGCCAGGACTGAATTGTAATTCAGATACTGGAGGATATGCTAACCAACCTGCAGTTGAGAACTCACCAATAAACAAAGAGATGTTAACTAAAATTGCACCAGCTGTTGTTAACCAAAAACTTAATGAGTTAAGAAATGGGAACGCAACGTCACGAGCACCAACCTGTAATGGAACAATTAAGTTGAACAAACCTTGCATAAACGCCATCGCCATGAAGAAAATCATGATGGTGCCGTGCGCTGTAAAGATTTGGTCATAATGATGAGGCGGCAAATAGCCTGGGCTATCAAAAGCAATCGCTTGTTGCGTACGCATCATTAACGCATCACAGAAACCACGGAATAACATAACTAACGCAAGAACGATATACATAATACCGATACGTTTATGGTCAACCGAGAAAAGCCAGTTTTTAAACAAAACTGTCCATTTGCCATAGTAAGTAATAGCAGCAAGAACTGCCAACCCGACAATGACTACACCGACAAATGTTCCCACCAAAATGGGTACATTATACGGAATATCTTTAAGAGTTAAAATTCCTAACATTTTTCCTATTCCCCTGAGTGATTATCATTAGATTGAGTAGGAACTGCTTGGGGGTTGCCATGAGTATCAACTTCATAATGACCGTGGTTATATTGCATAACAATATCATCAAACAAATGATGCTTTACAGTACCAAAATATTGTACTGGTTCAGGAAGAACATTTCCTTCATTTTGCTTAGCATATTCCATTTGATTGTTTTTTAGATGTTTATAGGCGTCACCGTCTTTTCCATCTAATTGTTTAGAAGAAGCTTTAACTTTCTCAACCCACTCATCAAAACCTTTTTGATCAGTTGCAATCGCACGGAATTTCATATCTGAGTATCCAGCACCACTGTAATTATTAGAAACCCCTCTATAACCTTCTGCTGAAGGAGAGGTTGCCATTAAGTGCAATTGTGTTTGCATACCAGCCATGACGTACACTTGAGACCCCAATTGTGGTATCCAAAATGAATTCATAGTTGCATCAGATGTCAAACGAAACGCAACAGGTGTATTCACAGGTATTGCCATTTCGTTAACTGTTGCAATTCCGTATTCTGGGTAAATAAATAACCATTTCCAGTTTAATGCAACAACTTGTATTTTTATAGGTTTTACATTTGGATTATCAGCAGGAGCAGCAATCGGTTTATAAGGATCTAATTCATGAGAGGATACGTATGTATGATATGCTAGGAATGCAATCAAACACATTGGTATTCCCCAAACAAGAATTTCAATCGTTGTTGAAAAGTCCCATTTTGGTGCATAGGTCGCATTCGTATTAGATTTACGATAACGATATGCAACCAACAAAGTAGCAATAATTACTGGAATAACAATACACAGCATTGCTATTACAGACATTATAATTAATTGCTTTTCACCTTGCCCAACGGTTCCTTTAGGATCCATTATAACCAAATTACATCCACCTAACATTAAGGTAGATGCTAAACCCACTACCGATAATGTAATTTTCGGTAATATTTTTTTCATTCTATGCCTCGTTGATTCTGACATTGCTCAACTCATCAGCCTGTTCATTTAATAGAACATCTTTCTTTGTTAGAATTCCTTATAAAATAATGGTTTACCTTATAAAAAACCCTGTACTCATAATAACACCATTTTATACACTTAAAAAAGACACAAATCTTTGTGTAGCAATAATGTTAAGTTGGTGCCTTACTCCTACTATAAATAACAATATGTTACAACCAACTTTCGTAAGACATCAAAAAAACTCTATAAATAACAACATTATTCATAGAGTTGATTGACTTATATTACTCCTAATACCTAATAAAAACGATGTAAAAAATAACTCAATTATAACTTTGCTAGGTCAGTGATAATTACAACACAATTTCAAAAATATAAAAAAACGCACAGTTTTTTTTCTGTGCGTTTTTAAGATAAAAGCCGACTTTGTTAACTATAATTAGTTATCACTGCCCGCTCTGACCCCCATGAATTGCAATAAAAATTGAAATAGGTTGATAAAGTTCAAGTAAAGCGTCAACGCATCAAACACACTATGTTTTGCTGCCATTTCAGCACCTTCATATTGATAAAATGTTTGATAAGAAAGTTTAATTCTTTGTGTATCAGTAGCAGCTAAACCTGTAAACACAACAACGCCCACCAAACTAATCAAGAAAGACATGCCTGAGCTGTGCATAAATATGTTAATTACCATCGCAATAACTAGACCGAACAATCCCATTCCCAAGAATGAACCGAGTCTTGTTAAATCACGATTTGTCGTATATCCCCACAAAGACATCCCTGCAAACATGCTGGCTGCTACCAAAAATGTTTGAGTAATGGATCCTGATGTATATACAAAGAAAATATTAGCCATACTGATTCCCATAACAGCACAAAAAGCCCAAAATAACGCTTGTGCAGCTTGAGTTGACAGACGGTTAATACCAAAGGACATTACTAAAATAAATGCCAACGGGGACAAGATTGCAATAAACCCAAGTGTTGTCGGGGCAGTTGTAACAACACCATTCACTGAACCTATTTTATAAAATAGGCTTCCTAGTGAGGAGTTCGCAACAAGATATGAAACCAGTGCTGTTAATAATAAACCAGACGCCATCCAGTTATAAACACGGAGCATGTAGCTGCGAAGACCTGCATCGAATGCAACTTGAGCATCAACATGTTGTGATGTATCGTTATATGAATTAGGACGAAATGCCATTTACTCTTCTCATAAAATAGTTTTCATTAACTAATAATATATTGCAATTGTTAGTTAAATATCAAGTGTACAAAAAAATATGTTGTTTTTATGTTTATAAAAATTCTAGATTTGACAAACTTATAGTAAAAAAGTGGAAATAATGAGGCTTTTTATTGGTTTAACTATCCCTGATCCGATCTGCACGCAAATAGGATCATTACGTGGCAGTTTGCCATCAATTCACTGGAACGATCCAGATACTTATCACATATCCCTTTGCGATATTGGTGAAATTAATAGCAATGTTTTACTCAATGACCTTGATCTCGCCTTAGAGAAAATCGGGTTTAATAATTTTGAACTTAGCATACAAGGTGTCAGCCATTATACATCACCTACCCAAGAAATAAAACTTTGTGCGACTGTTTTACCAACATCGTCTTTGTCGCTTTTAAAAAATAAAATTGAGTATATTAACCGCAAGCTTGGTATAAAGACTAAAAAGAAACATTTTACTCCTCACATTACGCTTGCAAAAGGTATCGGTATCAACCAAGAGCAGATTTCAAATTGGCTCTTTAAATATAACTTATTTAAAACAGAACCTTTCCAAATCTGCCAATTTTCACTTTTTAGCTCTTTTCCCAATAAAAAAGAATTTAATTGCGATATTGTATCAACCTATCTATTACGATAAGATTTCACACCATTCTTTTTCTTCTTTTGTTTTCCTTTCAATAGCTTGATGTAAATAGTTCATGTAATACAGCTCACAACAAACATAGCGCTCGTCTTTTAATACGATATTGGCCAGACCTAAATCTTGGTAAACAGACAAATATTTTGAACTAACATTCCAAAATGCAATAGAGCGGTGCTCTTGGGTTGCTAAATCACGCAGTCGCCATATTGTATTAATAATCTCACTTTCTTTTCCAACAGGATCACCAATTCCTACCAACAGCCCTTCTTTCCTTAAAAATGGTGCGACAGTGCCTTCTGTAGAGCAAATCAAAATCGCACTAGGCAGAATATGATCAACTAAACTATTAATCGTAGAATTTGATAGTACATTATATAACTCTTCTGACTCATGAGACCAGCTTTTGAACTTTATTTGTGCAGGCAACATCATTTTAAATAAAATAACACACCCAACGACAACCATTAAAAAAACGACCCATTTTGTTTCAGAAGGGACAGCATGAGACATTAAAATTTCGACGATGCCATGACTTTTGGTATAATGTGGACTAATCCAAATAATTACATAAATTGTAATAAATAGCACCATGATTTCTATCAAGGTTTTCAAAGACAAAGGTGCCGCACAAAAATTTGCCTTGCGATAATAGCAATTTCTGAATGGTGCAATAAAAAAGGCTGAAAGTGCTAACAAAAATGGTATAAATAAAGGTGCACCTCGAATTAAAGTAATAGCAACCAAAACAACCAAAGTAATTAAACTTAGCCGCCACGCTATTGTAATCCGTCGGGTCAAGGCAACTGTTAATATTAACAAAAACATCCCTAGAAAAGATAGCAAGTAATCTCCCGCAATCTCTATAAATAGGAAAATAGATTGCTGCGCCACCCATTTCGTCGGATCGAACATCGGAAGTACTAAAACAATTATACCACACAAAGCGGTTGTCGCTGCTGCAATATTAACTGAGAATGCAGCATCGCTTTCTCTAATATTGGCTGTGGAGGATGATCTTGGACGTAACTTGAAAATAAAAAACTTTTTCGCACTGTTCTGAAGGGCGTTCTCACCTCTCAAAAAGACCTCATGACCTGCGAACATAATGCCCGCAAAAAACAAAGGAACAAGGTAATAAAACAGTCGAAATATAAAAATAACACAAATAATATCAGAAGCTGGCATATAAGGTTTTAATGCCAGCAACATACTGCCTTCAAATACACCTGCACCGCCAGGGACACTCGCAATTAATCCAGCTGAGTAAGCTGCAATATAAACTCCTAAAAATGTTGCAAAATCAATAGATTGATAACCGATCAAATGTGAATGATCAGGAATAATACAATAAGGAATGGCCGCTGTTGCAATCACTTCAGCAGTAGCAATGATGATTTGAGCAATGGCCATAACAGGTCTAGGAAAAGAAAAACGATATTTCCAAAATTTTAATTCATGACAATAAAAAGAAATGATCACATATCCAGCAACAAATAACCAACATAAGCTGCCTAAAATAACAAAAATATATCCAGGCAACTCATGACCTATTACAGGAAGATCACTTGCTTTGAAAATAAACAACCCCCCGATTAAAACAGCAGCACCTAGGAAATAAGTAACTGAGCAAAAAGCAATAACTTGAACAATTTCGATGGCTTGCAATCCCCAGCTGCCATATAATCGAAAACGAACAATCGCCCCTGAAACCGCTGAAAACCCGATATTATGCGATAAAACATAAGAGCAAAATGAGGCAAAAGCAGTTTTTAAAAAGGATAAACGATGGCCAACTTGAATGACCGCTAACTTATCGTAAAAAGATAAAATTAAAAAAGATAAAAATGTGCATGCCCCAGCAGCATATAAAGCCACATTCGGAATTTCTCTTAAAGAAGCCTTAATTTCTTTAAGGCTAAGTTGTTTAAACTCATTCTGCACCACATAGATTGCAGCCGCAAAAAGAATAATTCCGAACAGTTTGGAACCATATTTAAAATATGTTTTCCAGCTTCTATCTCTAAAATGGTTTCTCTTAGTCGAATTTGTCAGTTCTTGTGAACAAGATTTTCTTGGCTGCATATCCATACTATATCGTTATTAAAACAAACTACTTATGATCGATAACCTGGTCATTCTCGGGTTAAAGCTGTTTCAATTAACTCAATTGTTTCTGAAACCCCGTATAAAGCAATAAACATTCCAAATCGTGGTCCTTCTTTTTGCCCCAACAAAACTTCATATAAACATCCGAACCAGGCTCTTAAAGGTTCAAACTCGAACTCTTTACCGACTGCAAAAACCATATTTTGAAGTTCATCTGCATTGATAGATTGGCCTTGAACTTCACGCAATTTATCCGCAAGCGCTGTCAAAGCTTGCTTTTCTTTGACTTCAGGAGCACGATATACTTTATGAGGTCTTATAAAGTCAGCATAGTATGCCAATGCATACTCGACTAGCTGTGACAACATAGGATGACTTTCAGGAGAAACGCTTTCATCATAACGTTTCAAAAAGCCCCATAAAATTTCTGCACGCTCCGCATTCGCGACAGACGCAAGGTTTAATAACATCGCAAAACTGATTGGGCTACCAACTTTTTCTGGGACTTTCCCTTGATGAATGAACCATGCTGGATTATTGAAAATTTTCTCTTTTTCTGCTGCTTCTAGATTATCTTTATTTTTTTCCAATTCTGCCCAATCAGAAACATGCTTTAAATACTCATCTGTAGCCTTTGGAATAACATCGAAAAATAATCTTTTCGCACGTTTAGGCGCATTATACATATACAAAGCCAAACTTTCCTCTGGCGCATATTGTAACCATTCTTCAATAGACAGACCATTACCTTTAGATTTAGAAATCTTTTGCCCTTGATCGTCCAAGAATAATTCATAGGTCAGATTGATAGGAGGTTCTCCTCCTAAAATTTTACAAATCTTACTTGATAACTTCACACTATCAATCAAATCTTTTCCTGACATTTCATAGTCAACACCCAAAGCATACCAACGCATCGCCCAGTCTGCTTTCCACTGCAATTTGGCATGACCACCTGTAACCAACGTTTCAAAAAATTTACCATTTTCGTCACGCCAAGCCACAGTTCCTGCAACTGGATCAATTTTTTCCATTGGCACTTGCATCACAATCCCTGTTTCAGGATGAATAGGCAATACAGGTGAATAAGTCGCACGTCTTTCTTCTCTTAAGGTCTTACCAACAACAGCCACAATCTCATCATGAACTTCCAGCACACGCTTTAATGCCGCATCAAAGCGACCAGAATTATAATAATTCGTTGCAGAGGCAAATTCATATTCAAACCCAAAACGATCTAAGAAAGAGCAAAGTTGCGCATTATTATGCGCCCCAAAAGAATCATGTGTTCCAAATGGATCAGGAATACGTGAAAGTTGTTTATTTAAATGCTGTGCCAACATATCTTTATTTGGAACATTATCAGGAACTTTACGCAAACCGTCCATATCATCAGAAAAGGCCAAAATATGAACAGGCTGTCCCGTTAATGCTTGGTATGCCTGACGTACCCAAGATGTTCTGGCGACTTCACCAAAAGTTCCAATATGAGGCAATCCCGAAGGTCCATACCCCGTTTCCAACAAAGCAGGTTTATCTGATTTATCTTTCTTATTTTTTATACGATCAACAAGCTTAACAGCTTCCTCAAAAGGCCAAGATTTTGGTATCGATGTAAAAGAAGAAAAGTTATTTTCAGACATTATTTTACAGGCATTCTAAACATGCCTACCCTCTGTAATAAATTAAATTAACAACAAAACACTCTGTTCAATTGAACAGCACAAAAAATTAGAATATCATCATATATTCTTAAACTGTTAGTAAAAAAATGTTTTTAGACAAATATTCAGCACTCACGATCCATCAACATCAATGCTCTCTTTTAACATCTGAAGGAGAAATCCTCGACTTATCTATAGAGCAAACTATAAATAAAATCAGTAAAGAACCGGCTGTTTTTGTCATTCATGCCCCCATAACCTATCGCAAATTACATTCTCCTAAACATATCAATCCACATGAATGGTTCGATATTTTAGAGCTGGCCGCATTTATTTATCCAACAAAATCGTTGGGCTTTACCCCTCAAAGCATAGCTAAGTCACTGGGTATTCCTTGTCCAACCCCTGTAGAAGCAGATTTTCTTCTTACTATTATTCAGCATCTTGCTCAATTATTACAAGAAAAGCAACTGCACTTTCCTTCGGAATCTCTTCAAGCCCAAGGTGCAGCATTATTTTACGCACAATGGAAATGGGCACCTTTAATTCTGGATGTTTTAAAGATAACTTTACCGATCCCAGCCAAAAATCTGCAACCTAATGATAGTCTCAAAATATGGCGCAATCTGCCTAAATGGCAAGATACCCCACCTCGCCCACCTCCAAGGCAATTGCCATTAGAACGCAAAGAAACATTACAACGTTTATCAAATCTTTTGGGGCCAGATGCCGAAACTCGAATAGGACAAATCGACTTTGCCGATATATCCAGAGCAGCCTTTGCCGCACGCAATCACCAAGAATGCCCTAATGTTGTCTTGGCCGAAGCAGGAACAGGGACAGGAAAGACTTTGGGTTATATGGCTCCTGCTACGTTATGGTCAGAAAAAAATGAAGGATCTGTTTGGATTAATACCTATACCAAACATCTTCAACGTCAAATCGAGGACGAATTTACAAGATTTTATCCCGACCAAGAAGAAAAAAATAAGCACGTTGTCGTGCGCAAAGGACGGGAAAATTATCTATGTTTATTGAACTTAGAGGAATATCTTAATACTTTACCTCAACAACAATATAGAAATAAAATTGGACTTATTCTACTCTGCCGTTGGGCCGAAGAAAGTAACGATGGTGATTTATTTGGTGGCGATTTACCCAACTGGTTTAATGATCTGTTTAACGAAAGGTTACTTTATCAACTGGCTGAGCGTAGAGGAGAATGCATTCACGGAGCCTGCCCACATTATCAATGCTGCTTTGTTGAGCATTCTATTCATAAAGCACAAAGCGCAGATATCGTTATTGCCAACCATGCTTTGGTGATGCAGCATATCTCTTGGCAAGCAAATAACGATTCTGCTGAACAATCTAGCTTTCCCACACGTTTTATTTTTGATGAAGCCCATCATTTACTAGACGCAACCGATAGCGCTTATTCTGTTGCATTTTCAATGCTAGAGACCAGTGAACTTCGCCGATGGTTGCTGGGTAATGAAGGCAACAAAACTCGCTCTAAAGGGTTAAAAAAACGGATACACGACGTTATTGTTGGCGATAATAAGCTTGAAAATTTACTTGAAGCTATCTTACAAGCCACACATGCCTTACCTGTCTTGAACTGGTCTTCACATTTTTCCACAGAGCTTGATGATCGACATATTCCGAACAGCAACCCAACTGAATATTTTTTCCATTTAGTATATACACAAATTAAAGCGCGCTCTCAGAAAAATGCTTCCCCTATTCCTATGCCAGAATATTATGATCAAAACGAATGTGATTTATTCCCTATTCTGCCACAACTTCAAGAACAAGCATCTATTCTCTCTGAATATTTTCTTCAAATTTTAACCCCTTTAACTCAATTTATCCAAACGCTGGAGCATAAATTAAAAGCTGATATCGATACGCTGGATAAATACACTAAAGATCGTATTGAAACCACGATGAGCTCACTTGAACGACGTGCTATTAATCCATTGAGTGTATGGGTAGATATCTTAAACCTATTGGATCAACCCAACAAAAATCTACAACAGCAACAAACTCATGTAACATTCTTGAAAATGGATAAAGTTGGCACACGTATTTTGGATATTGGTATTTTTCATCATTGGCTAGACCCCACCTTCCCTTTTATGAAAACCATATCAAATTATGCCCACGGTATGATATTAACCTCTGCTACACTCAGAGACGATAGCCATCATGATACTGAAGCTACTTGGCAAGCTGCGGAAAAACGTATTGGCACCCCGCATCTACCTCTTGCCCCAATTCGGGCGTCGCTTGCATGTCCTTTTGATTATTCCAAACAAGCACGTATTTATATTATTAATGATATAAACAGCCATTCTATTAGCAATCTAGCACATGCCTATCTCAATCTTTTTGTAGCTTCCAAAGGCGGAGCCCTAGGATTATTTACGGCTATACAACGTTTAAAAGCCGTGCAGCAACGGATCATTCAGCCCCTTGAAGAAAAAAATATTTCTTTGTTTGCTCAACACGTCGACCCTATGAATAACAACAGTTTAATAGAGCTCTTTAAATCAGAGCCACATTCATGTTTATTGGGAACAGATGCTATGCGTGATGGAATTAATATCCCAGGGGACGCTTTGAGATTAGTTGTTTTTGAAAAAATACCATGGCCTCGACCTGATATCCTGCACCGAGAAAGACGTAAGTATTTTTACCCAGAAAATCCGAATCTTTATGACGAACAATTAGTTCGCCTACGCTTGAGGCAAGCTTTCGGTCGATTAATACGGACACAAACGGACCGTGGTATTTTCGTTATCTTGGACCGCCGCACACCCACTAAAATGCTTTCTGCATTTCCTCCTGACGTGCCGATTGTACGAATCGCATTACAAGATGCAATAACATCTATTCATGAATTTTATCAAGATATTAGTTGAAGGATTATTAAAACGACAAAACCGGCTCTTTTACAAGAACCGGTATGCTTACGGTAAACGAGCTTACTCTAATACCAGTAATCTAATGCTTTAAACCTTACAAAGGCTTTAAGTTAGCTGCAGCAGCTTTACCGCGCTCTGTCACGATATCGTAACTTACACGTTGATTTTCTTTCAAATCACGTAAACCAGCCGCCTGAACTGCAGTGATATGAACGAAAACGTCTTTACCACCTTCTTCAGGTACAATAAAACCAAATCCTTTTGTAGGATTAAACCATTTCACGGTTCCAGTTTGCATTAACCGCGGATCCTTTATCAATTAGAGAATCAAGCCCTTGAAAAACAGACCTGATATCAGAGTTAAAATATCTAAATAAAGTTTTACAACCTTATTTACTTTGTACGAAAGAATTATAATAATCCTTTCTGAGTTACATTTGACACTGAAAAGGGTCTTTGTGTCAAATAAAATATGCAAAAATATGTAAAAAAAATAAATTATTTAATCAAATATTAATTTTGAATGATTGATTATTAATAAAAAGTTAATTTTTTATTAACAAAGGACTAGTTCGTTATTTCAGTGACATTTAAAATAATTTGATTAAAGGAAAACTTAATTTCATATTTTCGAACTCTAAATCTTCTAATTTTTTGTATAAATTAATAATATTATTTATTTTTAATAGAATATTAGTCACTTATAGTTGAAATTGTTTCTTCAAATCATTCTTAAACTATAAATCACATAAAAATAACCAAAAAAAATTAGTCTAAAAATAAAAGTAATTAAAAAATAATTATACAATAAAAGATAGTATAAAAGATATAACATATCTTAAAGTAAGTAATGACTATTATAAGAAGTTATATTTAATAAAATAATGCGGGTTTAAACTTATTTAATATCATTTAGCAGCTAATCACCATTAATTTGCTTTTGATCACATTGGTACGAGGTAATAGTATAAAGAATCATACTATAAGCATATATACTTATCAGAACACCTAATAAATCACGCTATCCAGTTAAAATTTGATACATAATATCCGAATTTAACCAAACATTTATAACTATATTAAAATATATTGCCTAATAAATTAACTTTAATATCAACTACGGTTTTTTCTAAGATAAAGACTTTTGGTTTTGTTATTTTTTCAATATTATATTTAGCGTGCTTAGCATCATCAAAACGATATCTTAATATTTATCTATATTTGAAATATATTAGAATCCATATTATTAAAAGCCCTTTTGAAATAAACAATTTATCAACTCTATAGATATAATACTGGAAAAACCTGTTTGGTATGACTTAGTTCTTAAATAATTAACGCAGCCCCAAATACACATATCCATAATAAAAAACCGCTACTTTTGAAAAGTAGCGGTTTTTAACTTTAAGAGGCGTCCCTCTTTTTATTTATCAAGCTAATAAGGGTATTAACGTTGGACTAGAAGCCCATTCCGCCCATACCACCCATTCCGCCCATACCATCCATTCCTGCACCAGCGTCAGATTTCTTTTCTGGACGTTCAGCAACCATAGCTTCGGTTGTAATCAATAGACCAGCAATAGATGCTGCATCTTGTAATGCTGTACGAACAACTTTGGTTGGATCAATAATACCAGCTTGAACAAGATCTTTATATTCACCCTCTTGAGCATCGAAACCGAAGCTATAAGAGTTATTTTCAAGAACTTTACCAGCGATTACAGCACCGTCTTCACCAGCGTTTTCTGCGATTTGACGTAATGGCGTTTGCAATGCACGACGAATGATTTCTACACCAACACGTTGATCATCATTGGTATGAGATGCAATTTCAGCAAGTTTCAATGATGCACGAGCAAGTGCTGTACCACCACCAGGAACAATACCTTCTTCAACAGCAGCACGAGTTGCATGTAAAGCATCATCAACGCGATCACGACGTTCTTTCACTTCAACTTCGGTAGAGCCACCAACGCGAATAACAGCAACACCACCAGCTAATTTAGCTAAACGTTCTTGTAATTTTTCACGGTCATAGTCAGAAGTTGTATCTTCAACTTGTGCACGGATTTGGTTACAACGACCTTTAATTTGATCAGCATCACCAGCACCTTCAACAATGGTGGTGTTTTCTTTGTCGATATGAATTTTTTTAGCATTACCAAGCATTTTCAAAGTAACGCTTTCAAGTTTAATGCCAAGGTCTTCACTAACAACTTGTCCGCCAGTAAGAATAGCAATATCTTCCAACATTGCTTTACGACGATCACCAAAACCAGGAGCTTTAACAGCAGCGATTTTCAAACCACCACGTAATTTGTTAACAACTAGAGTTGCTAATGCTTCACCATCGATATCTTCAGCAATGATCAATAATGGACGACCACTTTGAACAACGCTTTCCAATAATGGAAGCATAGGTTGTAAAGAAGATAACTTCTTTTCATGGATCAAGATTAAAGGATTGTCTAAATCAGCTGTCATTTTTTCTGAATTAGTTACAAAGTATGGAGAGATATATCCACGATCGAATTGCATACCTTCTACAACATCAAGTTCTGTTTGTAGACCTTTTGCTTCTTCAACAGTGATCACGCCTTCTTTGCCAACTTTTTCCATGGCTTTGCTGATCATTTCGCCGATTTCTGTTTCACCATTTGCAGAAATTGTTCCAACTTGAGCAATTTCAGATTGTGTAGAAATCTTTTTTGTTTTTGATTGTAGTTCTTCAACAACAACGCCAACAGCTTTATCAATACCGCGTTTTAAATCCATTGGATTCATACCAGCAGCAACTGATTTTAAACCTTCACGAACGATTGCTTGAGCCAATACGGTTGCTGTTGTTGTACCATCACCAGCAATATCGTTGGTTTTAGAAGCAACTTCACGCAACATTTGTGCGCCCATATTTTCAAACTTGTCAGCAAGTTCGATTTCTTTAGCAACAGATACACCATCTTTAGTAATGCGAGGTGCACCAAAGCTTTTATCAAGAACAACGTTACGCCCTTTTGGACCTAATGTTACTTTTACTGCATCAGCAAGGATATCAACACCACGCAACATACGTTGACGAGCATCAGAACCAAATTTTACATCTTTGGCTGCCATAATTCATTTCTCCAATTAAAGTATAAAGTCAAAAATAAAGCTAATCACTTATTGATAGAATTGTGGAATTAACCAACAATCCCCATAATATCGCTTTCTTTCATGATCAGAAGATCTTCACCATTGATTTTTACTTCTGTGCCTGACCATTTGCCGAACAATACTTTGTCACCAGCTTTAACATCGAGGGCAACAATTTGACCTTGCTCGTTACGAGCACCAGGTCCTACGGCAACGACTTCACCTTCTTGAGGCTTTTCTTTTGCTGTTTCTGGAATGATAATACCACCAGCAGTTTTTTCTTCACCATTTAAACGGCGAACGACCACACGGTCGTGTAGAGGACGAAAATTCGTCATTTGGATCGCTCCATATTTCTATATAATGCCCTTCTATGAAAGCAGCATTATGGGTTTTAACTACGCGCGTATTGCCGCGTTACTCCAAGATATATCAATAATATAAATTGATATTTCATTGTTTAATTTATGTATTGCTTAAGACATTGTCAAGAAAATTTAAATCTATTTCAGCCACAAATTCTCATTAAAACCATCATTTGAAACATATCTTAGAATAATCTATATTATTCTTAATTTTTACGCATTATATTACAGAGTAAGGGTTTTATTTATGAAACGTGATATTCAATTAACAACTTCTGATCAGCATATTTTAAATGCTTATGAGCATATCCCCGCAAAGCCTTTGGCTGGGTTAGTTGTATTACAAGAAATATTTGGGGTTAATCCTCATATTCGTGATGTTTGCGATAATTTTGCCAAACATGGCTATCATATTATTTCCCCTGCTTTATTTGACCGGGCTGAACGCAATGTTTCACTGGGTTATGAAGCAGAAGATATGAAGCAAGGGATCGAATTAAGAAAAAAAATTGAACCTGAAAAAACCTTGTTGGATATTATTGCCGCGGCTCAGCATCTGAATTATGACAAAATAGGCATCGTAGGATATTGCTGGGGTGGCAGCATAAGTTGGCGCGCGGCCACAGAAACAAAACTCTTTTCCGCAGCAAGCTGTTGGTATGGAGCGATGATTCCTTCATTACTTGATCATCCTCATCATTGCCCTGTGCAAATGCATTTTGGCGAGCTTGATCACAGTATTCCTTTGGATGCGATTGAAAAAATCGAACGCACCTATAATGATGTCGATATTTATGTTTATAAAAATGCCGATCATGGTTTTGGATGCCAAGCACGTGCAAGTTTTCACAAAGAAGCTTATGAATTAGCTCAACAAAGAACTTTAGATTTTTTTGCAAAAAACTTATAAAACTCAACATTAAGCGCAATATTTACACTTATAGTGCTTCTTAAACTAATAATAAAAAGATCTCAAATAATTATGAACTCTATACCTAATAATAAAAAAAATTTACTTTTAAAAACTGGACAAGAAATCTTTGCGAGCCACGGATTTACCAATGTTGGACTAACTGAACTTTTAAAAAAAGCAGGGATTCCTAAAGGGTCATTTTATTATTACTTCGACTCTAAAGAAGATTACGGCGTTGCTGTTATTCAATATTATATGGATCAATATACAACTCACCTTTCTACATTATTTAATACTCCTGATCTATCGGGTAAAGAACGTTTATTGAGCTGTTGGGAAAATTGGAATGAAAATCAATGCAATAATGATTACGAAGGTCGATGTTTGGTTGTAAAATTAAGTTCTGAGGTAGCTGATTTTTCTGAAGCAATGCGTCATGAATTCTGTAAAGGCATCGATAAAGTTCTAACTTTAATCGCCAGCGTCATATATAAAGGCCAACAAGATGGCTCAATACCCGATCATCTAAATCCTGATTTAACAGCACAAGAATTATATCAACAATGGCTTGGAGCCAGTTTACTTACAAAAATCCAAAGAAATAAACACCCCTTCAAAATTGCACTTCGTTATACAATGAATATTTTGGAAAAATAAAAATACTTTGATAAAAGTATAGACGACCGGTCTATTTTTTGTTAACTTACTTTTAATATATTTCAAAAAAGGAAATTATCGTTATGCCAAGTCTATTTGACCCTATTCAGTTGGGCGCAATTCATGCATCAAATCGTATTATCATGGCTCCTATGACGCGAGGACGTGCGAGTAAAGAACATATTCCCACACCTTTGATGGTTGACTATTATCGACAACGTGCAAGTGCAGGGTTGATTATTTCCGAAGGTGTAGGCATCTCACAAGAAGGTTTAGGTTGGCCATATACACCAGGGATCTGGAATAAGGATCAAATTGAAGCTTGGAAGCCTATTGTAAAAGCCGTTCATGAAGAAGGTGGAAAAATCATTTGTCAAATTTGGCATATGGGTCGAACAGTTCATCCTTCATTTCACCCCTCACCTATCTCTGCTTCCGCGACAACATCACCTCGCCATACACACACTTATGAAGGTAAAAAACCGCTTGAACAAGCCAGAGCATTACCAGTTGCAGAAATCCCAAGATTACTACAAGACTATCGTCAAGCTGCTTTAAATTCGATGGAAGCAGGCTTTGATGGTGTTCAGATTCACGCTGCAAATGGTTATTTAATTGATCAGTTTTTAAGAGATAGTACAAATCTCAGAACTGATGATTATGGCGGAAGCATTGAAAACAGAATTCGCCTACTGACGGAAGTAACTCACACTGTTTGCCAAGCAGTTGGTTCAGACCGGACCTCAGTTAGATTGTCACCTAACGAACCTATCCAAGGTGTTTTTGATAGCAATCCAGAACCCCTATTTATTGCAGCCTCACAAGCGATGAGCAATGCAAAAATTAATTTTTTAGAGGTGCGTGAACCAAGACCAGGTGAGAATAATTTCATCATGGCGGATTTAACTGACGATGACTTACATTCACCAATCGCCCCTGCGATGCGAAAGAATTTTAATGGCCCATTCATCATTAATGGTTCTTATAATGGCGCATCTGCAAAAAAAATAATGGAAAATAACCAAGCAGACGGCGTTGCATTTGGACGCCCTTATATTTCCAATCCTGATCTTGTGAATAAAATAAGAAACGATATTCCATTTACACCTGATGATGCTGAAACATGGTTCACTCAAGGAAAAAAAGGGTATACCGACTATTGAAATTAAAAAAACTCACCCCATATAATCTAATATATGTTAAATGATCCCATTCTTTAGCTCTTCTGACGTAATGTAAGAAGAGCTTTTTTTATTTTTCCTGCAATTTTAACCAATTTTATTCACTTCGAATAACTTTATTCGCTCCAGTTATTTTGACAAGTCGATTATTTTCCAAGATAAAATAATCATCCTGATATTGATTTGTTCTTTCTGCATTTACTCCAGAAACATGAATAAGTTTACTATTCACTTTACAATCAATCTTGGGCGTATATTGATCCTCGACGTCTCCTATATAACTGGTTGGAAAAATGGCAATGTTTTTTCCTGTTATAGCATCTGCAATAGCATATAGAATACAACCGCCTGTCCCACAACTATCCATATAAATAATATAGTGGCCAGCACAATTAACTTTTTTACTGTTCAAAACTTGCTCAAGGGTGGTAGAACGATATTCGTCACCTTGTTGCGCAGGATGATTTTTACCTTGGTAAATTTCTTCGACCTGATAAGAAGATAATTTGGGTGATTTTGCCAAAGCATAAGACGATAGCATCAAACTAAAAGTAAACATTATAACAAAACGAACCATTAAGCTCTATCCTGTAAACACTCGCTATATTATCAAAAAAATAGTTTACAGTATCTTTATTCATATCAACTTTGTGACCGATAAAGAACTCTTAAAACTTATCAGAGAAACAACCTTTGATAATTTGTTTCGTATTAATATCACTTAACTTCTAAAATTGGCAAAATATTAGCAAATTCTTTATATCCATCCCTATCAAGAAAATGGCCAGCATTTTTAACATAAACGATCTGTGCTTTAAGTATTATGGCTAAATTTTCAAAAAGCTTTGGCTGAACAATTTCATCACTCGAAGAAATTATAGAAACGCGCTGCTATGTGAAGGATAGTAAAGCCTTATAATCTAACTTACTATCTGTATGTCTTTTTAAAAATGGAAGTGTTTCTAATGGTTCAGTGAAACCAGAAACCAATATATACCCCCCTATTCTATCGATCTCTTTACAGGATTTATTTACAAAGTTAAGCACGCTGACACACCCTAAACTATGACTTATAAAAATAGTATTTTCATCTAAAGGTAAAGAGAGGTTGTCCTAAATATTGTAACTACTCCACAGGGTCAGGGGTCGATGAGTTGGGCATACAAGCAATAGTCACGACAGCAACTTGGCTTTCTAAAGTTTCCTTTAGCCAAGGAAACCAATGTGACTGAGATGGAGCTGCATAACCATGAACGATAACTACGTTTTTATTTCTAAAATTTTGCTTATTCATTCATGGTTTTCCTATTCTATTTTTTATAAAACTCGTCCAGCGATCGTTTTTAAATCTTCTACCAGTTTAGGATCACGTTTTTGCGGTGCTGTCATTAACGCATATTCTAATGCGTGATCACATCCAGCAGAACAATCCGGTCTTTGCTTTCCTAAACTAGGAATGATTTTTTCAACCAAAGAACGTGCATTGCTGGCATTGGCTGTTAATGTTTTAATCACAGCCTCGACACTTACAGCATCATGGTCTTCGTGCCAACAATCATAGTCCGTCACCATTGCCACGGTTGCATAACAAATCTCTGCTTCACGAGCCAAAGCAGCTTCTGGCATATTCGTCATGCCAATTACTGATGCTCCCCATGAACGATAGAGATTACTTTCTGCACGAGTAGAGAACTGAGGTCCTTCCATCACAAGGTAAGTCCCCCCTTTAACCACCGATAATCCTAATTCTTTGGCATTATCAAATAATATTTGTCCTATTCTATCACAAAAAGGATCGGCCAAAGAAACATGCGCAACACATCCTGTGCCAAAAAAGCTTTTATCTCTTAGGCGAGTACGATCAATCACTTGATCCACCACCACAAAAGTTCCAGGAGCCAACTTCTCTTTTAACGATCCCACCGCAGACACAGAAACAATATCAGTAACACCCAGTTTTTTCATCGCTGCAATATTGGCTTTGTAATTGACCTCTGTAGGGGAAATGACGTGCCCACGACCGTGACGAGGTAAAAATACACAAGAAACCCCTTCAAGTTTTCCCATCAACAACTCATCAGATGGATCGCCCCATGGTGTTTCCACTTTGACCCATTGTTGATCGGTTAATCCTGAAATATCATACAGGCCAGAACCACCAATAATCCCAATAACTGGTTGAGCATGTGTTTGTTTATTTGACATTAGACCAAACTTTTCGTTTTATAATAAAGGTTAAGACAGCAATAAAGGCCACATAAATCAGGGCCATAATCCCAATACGATGACGTTCTATCAGATGTGGATGCGCTGTCCAACTCAAAAATGTAGTCACATCTTTGGCTTGCTGTTCAATCGTTGTATTCGTACCATCCGTATATTGAACACCCCCCTTGACCAATGGAGGCCTCATGGCAATTTGATGGCCAGGAAAATATCGATTATAATATAGTCCATCCTGATCAAGCTTAAAATCTGCGGGAGGCTTTGTATAGCCTAATAAGATCGCCATAATATAATCTGCTTGACCATCAACAGTCATGGCATATCTGGATAAATCCAAAGGCACTTTTCCCATATTAACAGATTGTGCCACTAACTTATTCACATATGGCGAAGGGATATAATCAACAACAGTTGCTGGGCGATAATGGTCTTTGCCTTGCGCATCTTTACCATCCAGAATTTGATCTGTTTTCGCCATTTTATCAATTTGGTCCAGTGTTAACCCCATCTGCTGTAAATCAGCATAACGCATATACTCTGTAGAATGACAAGAGGCACAGCTTTTACGATAAACAAGATATCCTCTTTGCACGCTAGATAAATCATAAGATCCAAAGATACCTGAAAAACTCCAAGGATATTTTGGGTAGGAATTTTTATCAGTTGCTACTCTCTCTGCATATCCAGCAACATTCAAAGAAAACATCACAATCAATAGCCCAATGGCTTTAAAAGTAAGCTTGCGAGTAATTTGTATCATGATTTAATCCCTTTATCATCATCTAACAAAGAGACTGGTAATATTCGTTTTAATTCAAAACGATGTGAAAATGGCAAAATCATTAAAAAATGTAAATAATAATATAGCAACGCTAGTCTACCCAACCAAATTAACCCACCATGTGTATGATATTTCCCAACAATACCCAAAATCACAAAAGCTATTAACAAGATAAATAATGATAAGCGATATAGGGGACGATATGTCGCGGATTTAATCGATGATCTATCAAGCCATGGCACAGCAAATAAAATAAGTAATGAACCCGCAGATAGAACCAACCCTAAAAATTTAAAAGGAATTAATTGTAAGATTCCATAAAAAGGTAAGAAATACCACTCAGGGGCTATATTCGCAGGGGTTTCCAAAGGATTAGCTGGGGTATAGTTCTCACTATTCGTTAATAGGTCAGGAAAAAGGAAAGCCAGCAAAATTAGTAATAACAAAGAAACAACAATAACAACCGCGTCTTTGGCTACATAATAAGGATAAAAAGGTAAGGTTTCCTCTTTAGTCTTCGGTTCAATTCCTTTGGGATTATTTGATTTAACGAAATGCAGACAAACTACATGAATAAACACAACCCCAATAATTAAAAAGGCCATGACAAAATGTAATACAAAATACCGATGCAATGTTAAATCATTTGGTGAGCTGCCACCCATTAACCAATGAGCCAACCCTTCCCCAATCCAAGGAATAGAAGAAATGGCTTGGATAACAACATTTGCAGCCCAATAAGACATTTGCCCCCATGGTAGAATATACCCAGCAAATGCCGTCATCATCACCATGAGCATTAAGAACAATCCCGAAAACCAAACTAATTCTCTGGGATTTTTATAAGAACCGTAATATAATCCTCTGAAAATATGTAAATATAAAAAAGCAAGAAATAAATTAGATCCTGCCATATGTAATGATCTTAACAACCACCCACTGGGCACACGTCTCTCTATCATTTCAATAGATGCAAAAGCCCCCTCAGCAGAGGGTGTATAAGACATGGCTAAAAATATACCCGTTGCCAGCATTAATACTAAAACAACCGTAAGCACAGCTCCAAATGTCCACCAAATATTTAAGTTACGCGGCATAGGAAACCGAATATACTCACGTTGAATCATTGAAAAAACAGGTAATCGTTCTTCAATCCATTGTGAAATTGTTTTTTTATTGATTTTTTTTTGTTTGTCTTGATCTGGACAGGGTTTAGAGGTTTGAGACATTACAACCACTTTGCATCAAATGATATGATAAACTTTACTAATTCTAGGCATAAAACCATTTTTTTGAAATAGTTTTGCCTTTATATTGCTATATTTATATGGAAAATAAAATTAAGTAAAAAAAACCTTTAAAGAAAGTCTAAAATCTTTCATAATTGCCACACCCTTTTTTCATCAACCTAAACACTAACAAAGAAATACTACTCGAATGCCATTATCGGTAACTAAACGTCAATTTTTTCGTCTTCTTTCCCTAGCAGGAGCAGATCTAACCACTGGTATATTACAAGCGAATGCCAATGAAACTTTGCCTATGACCTCTATCAAAACTCATAAAGATGACGATTTTTCTTTTTTAGTAGGAGGACCCGAAAAAAGCGAACTCGGTTCTTGGGCATCTCAACTTTCGTCTGCTTTTGCGACTAGTTTACAAGAAGACACCCCCTTACCTGTACATTTCACCACTGGTTATGATGGGGTAACAGGAGCAAACTTGTTCGATACCAGAACAACACCTGATGGAAATACAGCTTTTATTACTTCTGGAAATACATTTATAGCCTCTATGTCTGGTGATAAACGTGTCCATTTTGATTGCGAGCGGTGGATCCCTGTTTTATGCAGCCTTTCACCGTCAATCACCATAGCTCGTCAACCTTTCCATAATTCTATTCCAGATCTTTTGAAAAATAGATCTATGAAAGTTGCCGTATCGTCTATTATTGGCCGTGAGCTACCTACTTTACTGGGCATTGAGTTACTGAAGATAAATACGATTCCCGTTGAAGGATTAACTGATTTTTCAACCGCAGTGAAGGCTTTGAAAAAAGGAGATGTTGACGCTTTGCAACTGAGCACTCCTCAAGCAATTGCGGCTTTACCAGATTTATTAAAAGACGGACTACACAGTTTTTTCTCTCTTGATAATTCGACGACATATGGCCCTCGCTTTGCTGATTTATATAATCAGCTACATCACTATAAAACAGATAATACGTTATTTGATGCGTGGAATGCGATTGCGTTGGCTTCTCGAATGAATATTGCAGTTATGCTTCCTATGCTAACACCATCTGCACTCTTGGCTAAATGGCGTTTAAATACAGGTAAAGTTATAAAAGATAATGCAATTGTTAACTTAGCAAAAAGCGAGGAAATGACATTACAAGAGAACCCTGTTTGTAACGATACGATAAGTAAAATGTGTCCACCTATTATTACAACAATGGCACTCCAACGTTGGTTATCTGTTAAATTTCAAAAATGGTCACCTGGCCAATAAATTTAACGATTACGCTTAAGTAAAATTCTGACTGCCCCGCCATTCCATTGTGCGGGATAAGTTGTTCCCAAGATCAAAGATTGAATCGCTGGACGATTTAACCAATAAGGGAGCTCTCGTTTCAAGATGCCTCCCTCTTTATATCCAGTTCCAATGCCAGTAATAATTTCAACACAGCGTATATTATTACGCTGTGCTCGAATTAAAAATTCTTCTAAGACAAAAAAAGCTCGTTGTGCAGTATAACCATGAAGATCTAGAATCTTTTCAGGCTGCATTTGTCCTTTATGTAGTTTTTTCCAAGTATTCGTATCCAAACCTGCTTGCTTTTGTCCTATTGTTATAAAGCTTATGTGTTCAAGAGGTTGTTCTTGTCTCTTCTTAAATAATTTATAATACTGAATAAAACTATCTGTTTGAGTAAGCCTTTGTGAACGATAAGCGTTCGCTAATAATTTCTTTTTATTATCTGGTCGCTCATGAAATGCCACTTTAGCAATAGATGTTTCCCTTGGTGTGTCTTTACGAATCCCTTTAATGCGATTGGCAAAATTATCCCATAATGATTGTTCTTCTTTATTTAACTGTCGCCCTCTTGCCAATTTATTTTACCTTTAAATTCTTTAAACATAACCAATAAAAAACCTTTCACCAGTGAACCAGTGAAAGGTTAAACGATTTTACAAATCTTTATTTGTTATGGTGCCAGCTTATCTATTGATTGGCCTTGGTATTTACCCGTCAATGTTTTTAAGAAAGCAACAATATCATCAACCTCTTGATCTGTTAATTTATGATAAGGGGTTTGATATTTCAACATTTTTTCAACAGCTTCTTTTAATGTTTTTACACTTCCATCATGGAAATAAGGACCTGTCAAAGCAATATTACGTAACAATGGCACTTTAAAGCTATGTTTATCCATGTCTTTATGAGTGACATTAAAACGACCCATATCGGCATCAGTTAATTTACCACCACGATCAGCGAAATAATCTTTTTGTAAACCAAGCTCTTCATATGCAGCACCACCAAGGGCAACACCGTTATGACAACTGGCACATCCATTTTCTTTGAATAACTCATAACCACGCTTTGCTTGTGCATTAATAGCACCGTCCACACCTTTTAAATACATATCAAAAGGACTGTCAGGTGTAATTAATGTTTTTTCATAAGCACCAATCGCATCAGTAATTCTTTGTTTATCAATGACTGGCGTTCCAAAAGCTTCTTCAAATCTTTTTTCATAAGAAGGTTCTTGACGTAATTTATTAATAACATCTTCCCAAGTTTTTGATCCCATTTCCAATGGATTCATCACAGGACCTGCGGCTTGCTCTTCAAGATCAGCCGCACGACCATCCCAGAATTGACTGTGATTGAAAACAGAATTGTAAACTGTTGGGACATTAATAGGCCCTTTTTGCCCAAAAATACCTGTTGCAGTCACTAATCCATCTACACCACCTTTTTGTAGATCATGGCAGCTTGCACAACTTAATGTATTATCACCTGATAATCTTTTTTCAAAGAATAGCTCTTTACCCAAAACAACCAACTTAGGATCAACAGGCACAGATTCAGGGACAGGTTGTACTGGCTCTGAAGCAAAACGATCTGCAACACCTTGAGTAGCATAATATTTTTGGCGTTCTTGTCGAACCCATTTAATCACATCATCACGTTGTTGCTCGGAAAGACGCGCATGCCAATGCATGATCAAGTACAATGTAGGAGGCATTAAATTACGTTGCATTACGAATTCAATTCGTGACAACGCAACTAAACCAACAGGTTTACCCTCATTAATTGCTGCAATAACGGGTTCCATACGAAAATTTCTTAACCCTTTAAAGCGATCTTGTTCCATTAAACTACTTGCAATGGGTAATTTAAAGTAAAAAGGTAACTCAACATTTTCAGCATGACAATAATCACAACGTGCTTCTTTTAATACATCAAAAGCAGCCATTGTCACAGCATCTGAATGGGAAGGTGAGTTTTCAGCCAGTCTAGGAGCTGTTTTACGGTCAAAACTAGACAAATATAATGTCGTGCCACCATAGACTACGGCGCCTAAAACAATGATGGCTAGGATCAGTTTTTTCATGATCAGCTTTCTATCGAATATCTAAAAATTTATTTAATCAAAACATTTTAATCAGTGGGGATAATATCAAAAGCTTCGTTTTCTGCAAATAACTTTACAATTTAGAGCCATTTTTACCATCTGAGTGTAACATTTTTACTCTTTCTATTGCTATTTTGACATAATTTTTATCCACATCAATCCCAATTGCCTGTCCCCCCAACTTGTCTGCTGCTAATATAGTCGTACCAGTCCCCATAAAAGGATCTAATACAACAGGCTTCAAATTACCATGAAGCCTCAAACACATTTCTGGCAAAGCTACAGGAAAAGTCCCCGGATGGTTGAATTTTTCAGATTTTGTTCGAACCGTATTATAAGGGATAAACCAAACATCCCCCCGACAACGTAAATCATGAGCATGAGATCTGCGTTTAATATTGGTTTTATCCTTATAAGGAACACCAACATTAAGACGCTGCAAAGTTACTTTACCTGTTTTAGTTAAATGAAATAAATGTTCGTGGTTTCTATGTAGAAAACGGCTACCTGGCACTGGCTTAAAATGACCATGGCTATCCTCACCAATTGAAATAGACTTGATCCATTCTATATGGTTTTGTAAGTAAAAATGTTGTCTTAGCCTGACCATCAACTCAAAAGGTAACCAAGGATAAGAAGAAGATCCTGCAATATTTAAGAAAAAAGATCCATCCTTTTTCATAACCCTTTTGATCTCGACACAAATTGTCTCTAACCAGTCTAAATAATCAGTTTCTTCTTTTTTATCTTTATAAGAACTATAGGCTATACCAAGATTATAAGGCGGAGACGTCACAATGACATCTATACTTTCCTCTGTCATTTTCTTTAAAACAGTTAAACAATCGCCACGCACAAATGTGTGCTGACCTACCTTAAAACTATAAGGCCGAGAAGTTTCCCTCTCGACCACCATATCGATTTTTTTAATTTTTTTAGGAGACACCCTAAATCCTCACCATTAAATAGAAGATTATTTTGTCGTCATTACTGGCAAAGATTGTTGTTCAGAATGACGCGGTAATAACATTAAGATTTTACCTTGTTCATTCATAAACCCTGCATACCACGCGGCTTGACTGCCCCATCCTGTAAATAAATCAATACGATTTATCCCATTGATACCACCACCAATATCTTGTGCAAAAACCATATGTTTCCAAGGCGATCTGCCTTGGGAATTTGCAGTTGTAGGCATTGTCGTTTCCAACCACAAAGGTACACCTAGTGGTATCCATTGTCTATCCACAGCAACAGAGCGGCCCGCAATCAAAGAAGACCCAAAAGCCCCAATAGGCCCAGTATTCGGGTTTTGATCTTTTAAGCTTCGAAAAAATACATAATTTTTATTTTGTTCCATCAGCGCGACAGCTTGATCTGGATGACTATGTAACCATGATCTTACAGAATACATATCTACAGATTGAGCATCCAGTAAACCTTGATCAATCATTACCTTACCCAAAGCTGTATAGGGTTGGCCGTTCTTACCCGCATAGCCCAAACGTACAATATTACCATCTGGTAAAACTATTCTTCCTGAGCCTTGAATTTGCATAAAAAATAAATCTATTGGGTCTTTGACCCATGCAATCTCAAGATTTTTACTTTTTAACGCGCCACGATCAATTTCTGCACGAGAATAATAGGGGACCAAAATACCATCTTTAACAACGCCATAATCAACCTGCCCATCGGTATTTTTTCTGGCAATTAAATCGCTGGGTTTCGCATATACTGGGGTTTGATAAGCTCCAAAACGAACTGTTGATCCTTGCACCTCAGGTTCATAATAGCCAGTAACTTTGCCTGTTTGCCCTGATGATGTATATTGATAAGGTTGCAGCCAAGTTTCAAAAAACTGTTTTGACTGTACAGGATCAGAAATATTTATCGTCATTGCCGCATTACAAGCGGGAAGCCAATCTTGAGCTTTTCCGCCAAACAAACCTTTGACCCCTCCCAAATATCTATTGGGAGGTAATTTTTGAATTTGCTGACAATTTTGACGAAATAATGTTAATAATTGGCTATAATTCTCTTTATCCCAACCTGATAAATTCTGATATGAAACAGGATAAAAGTCAGAAAGATTCTCTTGAGTTTGTACGCATGCGACAAGTCCACCTGCTAAAAACAAAGCACAAAAACGAACAAACGATTTCATAATTATCCCTTTAAAGAATTAATTTAATTACCACTACGTGCTGATTTTAAACGCCAAGATATGCCTTGACTATTTACACCTAATAAACGCTCAAAGGTCCAAAAATCAATGAACTCTGTAACAGATTCCGTCCCTGTAACAGGATTATTGTCTTTATCAAAAGTACAATTAATTTGATTAGAAATAAACTGTACCTCTATGATTGCACGATTAACCGCTGCATCCTCTATAACTTGGGCTTTATTAATTGTAATAGAGTGAATAGATTTTATTTCAATCGTTTGTTTTTGTTGAAGATTACGTCGTGCGATAATTGCTGATTCAAATGCATTATAAGCATCTACAACCAACATTGATTGTAAGACTGGTAAATCTTCAGCAGAAAAGGCTGTTAACACTTTACGAAAAACAATTTCTGCCCCATCAACAAATTTTTGTGTTGAAAAAGATGCATCTAATTGCGTTATTTTACTAAGGGCTTGCCCAACTTCTGTTTCAGGTGCAGGAACATTAACTTCAACCTTGGGCTTCACAGGCTCCGTCGGTTTGTCCTGATTATTACTCATCACTTGTTGCATATTTGATGAACGACTTGTTGGTGCGGCTACTCTATCTTCTTTATTAAAGCCCGTTTTTTTTCCTAAAACACTGCGTAAGCGTAGGATTAAAAAACCAGCAACTAAAGCCAGAATAATAATATCCACTGGGAAATTAGCAAAATCCATTTTCAAACCTGTTAACTTAATGAATTCCTGATAAAGAGAATTGCGTTAATTTATAAATCTATACTAACAATATATTTATAATTTGTCACATTACAAAAAAAATTCATATTTATTTTTAATTAATTTTATCTTTACGTATAAAATATAAAAATAAAAACAAAGCGTTGTATTATTATTTATGATGATAAAAATTTTAATATTAATTTTTTATCATTTTTAAATATTATGGTATAATTCTTAGTAATAAAATGAATAACGTTCAATAAATTTAAAGGATAATTATGTCTGAAACAATGAATGATGTCGCTGATTCTCATCTAGAAGAAGGACCTCCACCACTTCCACTGACTTTAAATGTTCAATTTACCAAAGATCTTTCTTTTGAAGTACCTCATGGTGCATCAATTTTTGCAACCCTAGAAGAATCTCCTCAAATTTCTGTTGCGATTGATGCAAATGCTAATCGTCTGAGTGAAGAGGGTGTTTACGAGGTTAGTCTTTCTATTAAAGTTGATGCAACAGAAGCAGAAAGAAAAGATAAAATTACACCTCGCACTGTTTTTGTTACAGAGCTTGTTTATTGCGCAGTTGTAACTTTAAATGAACCTCCTCAAGAACTAATTGAGCCAATACTACTTGTCGAAGTTCCTCGTTTAATTTTCCCATATGCTCGTAATATTATTGGTGATGTAACTCGTGATGGTGGTTTCCCACCCGTTATCTTACAACCAATTGATTTTGTCTCTTTGTGGCAAAATAAACAAGCACAGCAAGCAGCTCAAACACAAACTGAAGCTGGTCACGCATAATATCAGATTCAGGAATGCTCTTTTATCAAAGAGAGCATTTCTTCCGTTCTTGGATAGCTGGGAATTTCAATAGAGCGCCAAGAAACACGTTCAAGTATTGATTTTGTTTTGATACTTATTCCCACAGCTTGAATAAATTTTAAATTTCCTTGTAAGTTTTCTGGAAATAATTCAAGAAAAAAACGCACCGTTTCAGAAGAGAAAAATAAAATACTATTAATTTTATCTGCTTTTAAAGCTTGTAAAAACGCAGCAGACAAATTTTTCACAGGCCTTGTTTGATATACTTCACAATAAGAAATGATAAACCCAGCTTGTTTAAGCAACGCAATCAGTAATTTCCCCTGCCCTTTTGCACAGGGAAACAGTAATCTTCCTGCTTGAGGATTTAATTTTTTTTTAATTAAAGAGGCCAAAGCAACAGCATCTTGGTCAGCACTAATTACATTGCAAAACCCAGCTTGCAGAGCATCTTTGGCGGTAATATCCCCAACCGTAAAGACTGGAATTTGTTGATACGCAATATTCTGTATTGATAATTGCTCTGTCATTGGTGTGATGGATTGGCGACTGGTAAAAATGATTGCTTGAACATTTTCAATCGTAACAAAGTCAATAGGCAATGACTGTATGATCATTACAGGCATTAACAAAGGTTCCCACCCTAGTTGGCTTACTCTTTGTGCCGTTTCACTTAAACCAGGCTCTGGCCTCGTAATAACCAAAAAGGGCTTTTGCTTATTCATCAAAAATATCAGAGGGGCTATCTTTGCGCAATTGTTCGCCTAATTCACGCCCCAGAGCCTCGGCATCATCAGGTGAACCGCTAATCTCTTTTTTAAGTAAAAACGAACCATCTTCTCTGGCAACTAAACCAACCAAATGCAACTCTGGTTCCCCACCCGCGACAACAGGTAATAATTGAGCATAACCTCCGATTGGTGTACGACAAGACCCGTCAAGCTCGGCTAATAACGCACGTTCTGCGGTTGCAACTGCTTTTGCTTCTTGATCTTCAATGGCAACCAACATTTCTCTGAGCTCAACATCAGCTGCACGAACCGTAACGCCGACAATTCCTTGACCCGCAGATGGAACCATAACAGATGGATCTAGTAACACATCAATACGATCCTCCATTCCTAATCTTTGCAATCCAGCAGCCGCCAAAAAGGTTGCATCATATTTATTTGCGGTCACTTGATCTATACGTGATTGAACATTTCCGCGTAACAAAGCAATTTCCAAGTCTGGACGCATATGCAAAAGCTGAGCTTGCCTGCGCACCGAAGACGTTCCAATTTTTGCGCCTCGGGGTAAGCAATCAAAAGGATAATCCACATCAATAGGCCGATATTTGGCATTAACAATCAATGCATCTCGGGCATCTTGACGTTTTAAAGTGCAAGCCAAGACTAATCCATCAGGCAAGGTTGTTTCCAAATCTTTTAAACTATGCACAGCAAAATCAATATTTCCAGCCAAAAGCTGCTCATGAATTTCCTTGGAAAATAAACCTTTACCACCGATTTCAGCTAAACGACGATCTTGTACTCTGTCCCCAGTGGTATGAATTTGAAACTCTTGAAATGCGCCTAGCTCTCGTAACAATGGACAAAATTGTGTTAATCTTGTAAGAAAATTACGAGTCTGGACCAGGGCAAGCGGAGATCCTCTGGTACCAACTCTCAAAGGTAGGCCTTTTCTTTTATACGTATCATGATTTTCTTGTAACCCTTTATTAGCTGCTTTGGCTGCAATATCTTGCAAAGCAGAGTTAGAAAAAATATTAAATACTGTATCCGTGCTCATTTAAGATCTACTTTACGCTTTAATAGTGACTATTTTTAACTAAAGAAATGCTTTATTATGCCATCCATACACCAAAGTGACGTAAAAACAAATAACAACATGATAATTCTATCAATAGAATCATCATGTGATGATACTGCCTGTGCGATCGTATGCTCAGATGGAACAGTGCTGGCAGAACAGATTTATTCACAAAAAGAACATGTTCAATTTGGTGGTGTCGTTCCAGAAATTGCTGCTAGAGCCCATCTTTCTCATTTATCTGATCTAGTTAAAAAAACATTAAATCAAGCAAATATCGACTGGAAAGACATTAATGCCGTTGCTGCGACTTGTGGACCTGGATTAATCGGTGGTGTTATTGTAGGCAGCAGCTTTGCCAAAGGGTTGGCCTTGGCTCGAAACCTTCCATTTATCGGAATTAATCATATAGAAGCTCATGCATTAACCGTGAGAATCCCCCATATTTCTGAACATCAAGTGCACTTTCCCTATCTCCTCTTTTTAACCTCTGGGGGGCACTGCCAATGCATCCACGTGAAGGATATTGGTGATTACCATCGCCTAGGAGGGACAATTGACGACGCTGCTGGTGAGGCTTTTGATAAAGTTGCCAAAATGTTAGGGTTATCTTGGCCAGGGGGACCTGCATTAGAAGCTTTAGCCAAAGAAGGTGATGAGAATACATTTTCTTTACCCCGCCCTTTATATGGCAGGCCAGGATGTGATTTTTCATTCTCTGGGTTAAAAACTGCTGTGGGGAATTTGTTAACAGAATATGAAAATATAGACACACTTCCACGTAAGCTGGCTGCTAATATTGCCGCAAGTTTTCAAAAAGCGATTACCAGTGCCATTATTAATCGTTTAGAAAACGCGATTAAAGCCTCTCCAAACAGCACCTTACTAGCTACTGCTGGTGGGGTTGCGGCCAATCAATATTTACGCAAACATATACAAGAGCTTGCCAATAAATATAATCTGCCCTTTGTTGCCCCCCCCATGAAATATTGTACTGATAACGCAGTTATGATTGGTTGGGCAGCCATAGAAATATTGCAACAAGCTGCCAAAAACAATAAAGTCATAGATGATATTTCTATGTTGCCTCGTCCACGTTGGCCTTTATCAGAAATGTCACAAATTTTTGACTCTTAAAGGATATAATATGCCTATAAATATTGCTGTTATTGGTGCGGGTGCTTGGGGAATAGCCCTTGCCCTGCAAATGGCCAGAACAGGTGCTAATGTATATTTATGGAGCAGAAAAGAGCTTCCTGATCCTCAAACAAATATATTATCACGTTTAAATTGTATAGAAATCCCTGAAACAATTACCGTAAGCAATGCTTTTCCAAAACAAGCTGATATTGTTTTTCTAACTGTTCCTTTACAGTATATGCGCTCTATTTTACCTTATATTCCTGATGGTCATGGCCCGCTGATTGCTTGTTGTAAAGGTGTTGAAACAACTAGCCTTAAGTTTCCTTTGGAAATCTTGGAGGAAATTTATCCCCACCGTAAGCATGGGGCTTTATCGGGTCCAAACTTTGCTCATGAAGTGGCTAAAGGTTATCCCACAGCAAGTGTAATTGCCTCTAAAGATCAAGAGCTTGCCCAAGATTTGGCCAATAAGCTTTCTACTTCTACGTTCCGCCTCTATGCTAATAATGATCCTATTGGTGTCGAAATTGGTGGCGCTGCAAAAAATGTTTTTGCGATCGCATCTGGAATTGCAATGGGGGCAGGCCTCGGAGAAAATGCCAGAGCCTCAATTATTACACGTGGTATCTCCGAACTTTCTAAATTGAGCACTGGACTTGGTGGAGAACCAATGACTTTATCAGGTTTGGCAGGTGTTGGAGATATGATCTTAACTTGCACAGGCCAAGGGTCAAGAAATTACTCCTTGGGATATGAGCTGGGACAAGGGAAAACCCTAGAAGAAATTTTATCACAAAGAACAACCATTGCCGAAGGCGTTACCACTGCCCCTGCAATCCTACAAAGAGCCAAGCTGCATAACGTTAATACCCCGATTATAGAAGCCGTTACCCATATTTTAAATAAGAAAATTACTATTAAAACGGCGCAAAATATTTTAATGTCTAGACCCCTAGGCAGTGAATAAGACTCTGTTAAACTAATAAATAATAATATTAGACGATACCAAGGAACAAAAATGCCCACACAAACTATTTATGATTTTAGCCTAACGATGCAATCTGGAGAAACCCTCAATTTAAATGACTATCGCGGTAAGCCTTTAGTAATCATAAATACAGCCTCACATTGTAAATTCACACCTCAATATGAAGCTATACAAGATTTATGGGTTATGTATCGCCATTGGGGATTAACAATTATTGGTATTCCATCTGGGGATTTTGGGAATCAAGAATTTAAAAGTAATGAAGATATTCAAAATTTTTGTAATAATAATTACAATATCAGCTTTCTTTTGGCCCAAAAAAGCCATGTAAAAGGCAATGATGCAATTCCTTTGTTCAAATGGTTATCAGAACAAGGCGGAATCCTTGCAAAACCTCGTTGGAATTTTTATAAATATGTTATTAATCGTCAAGGAAAACTTTATAAAAGCTTTTCCAGTATAACCAGCCCTGCTTCTAAACGATTTGTTAATGCAGTTGAACGGACTTGTTATGATTTCTAAAAGAGAATATGTAATCTTAACAGATTAACTATCCTCAAATGCATTCAATTTCGTTAAGGTAAGAATGTTAAAAAATATTTTAACTGTGGGCAGCTGGACAATGCTCAGCCGCCTACTTGGGCTGGTCAGAGACCAACTTTTGGCGGCTTTTTTAGGGGCTGGCTCTTTACAAGATGCATATCAGGTGGCTTTTCGCCTTCCCAATATGTTTCGCAACCTTTTTGGTGAAGGTGCTTTTAACGCAGCTTTTGTACCTTTATTCACCACGACATTAACGAAAAAAAATCAACAAGAAGCACAACGTTTCGCCAATGAAGCATTTAGTGTTCTTATAACTTTATTAGTTATTATTACAATTTTGGCTGAAATTTTTATGCCCGAAATTGTAAGAGTGATTGCACCTGGTTTTACCGTAGACAAAGCGCGTTATGATGAAGCGGTTGCCCTCAGTCGTATTACCTTTCCCTATATGGTATTAATTTGTGCAGCAGCATTGGTTGCCGGTGTTTTAAACAGTCTTCATCGTTTTGGTGTTGCAGCAGCGGCTTATGTCAGCTTTAACGTAGTAGGAATTGCAGCTCTTTTATGGTTAACCCCTTTTATGCCTAATGCTGCTTGGGCTGCAGCATGGGGCGTTACTTTATCAGGGTTTGTGCAATTAGGTATTTTGTTATTTGCAGCCCACAAAGCGGGAATGCGAATAAGGATATGTTTTCCAAAATTAACCAACGATATACGCCAATTATTTAGAAAAATGGCTCCTGGTATTGTTGGAAGCGGTATTACTCAAATTAATTTAACTATTAGTACAATTATTGCAACTTTACTGCCAGCAGGCAGTGTTTCCGTGATGTATTTTGCCGACCGTATCAATCAACTTCCACTCGGGGTCTTAGGTGCAGCAGCAGGAACAACCCTTTTACCCATCTTAACCAAAGCCCTTCATAACAAAGATCCCAATGCAGCGTTTGATGCACAAAATAAAGCCCTTGATTATTCTTTACTGTTGACCCTGCCAGCGGCTTTTGGATTATTCAGTATTGCAACTCCAATTATTTCGACTTTATTTGGGCATGGCGCCTTCACAGTTAAAGATGTTTATTATTCTGCGCAATCTTTACAAATGTATTCGATCGGATTACCTGCTTTTGTGTTAATCAAAGTCCTTTCACCTGGATTTTTCGCCAGAGGAGATACCACAACTCCGGTTAAAATCGGAATATTTACAATTTTTCTTAACCTTATTCTTAATCTGATTTTTATGAAGCCTCTTGCCCATATGGGTCCACCCCTTGCTAATAGTTTAGCAGCTATAACCAATGTCATTATACTGGCTGTTGTGCTCTATAAAAGAGATGCTTTGTCCGTACCTTTTTCATTGTTGAAACGAATCGCTGCTATGACAGTGGCCTCACTTTTAATGTGTGTGGTTTTAATGAGCGTAATGCATCTATGTTTCGTTGAAATTCCAGAACAAAATATTTTATATCGCTTATTTTCTGTGATTTTATTGACCTCTTTAGGAGGGTTATTGTACGGTATTATTTTACATATTTTCGGAGTTATTAACTTTTTGCAATTTTTTGCAAAAGTTACAAAGAGAATATTAAAAAAATAATACAAAGCAATTTTATCTTGAAAATTGTTGATCATTCACTGCTGAACTAGACGAGTTAAAATGACAATTCCATCCTCTGAAGGTGCCACACCTGTAATGGCACAATGGTTTTCATTAAAAGATTGGTATCCTGATGCGTTACTTTTTTTTCGTATGGGAGATTTTTTTGAATTATTCTTTAGTGATGCAGAAGCCGCAGCAAATGCTTTAGACATCGCTCTTACCTCACGTGGCACCCATGGAGGAAACCCAATTCCCATGTGTGGAGTTCCTGTTGGTACTGCATCCAATTATCTTTCCAGATTAATTAAAAAAGGATTTAAAGTCGCTGTTGCAGAACAAACAGAAACTCCTGCAGATCGCCCTAAAGGACAAAAAGGACCATTATCGCGAGCTGTTGTTCGCCTGATCACTCCTGGTACATTAACAGAAGATGAATTATTACATGCTGGACAAGCCAATTATATTGCATCTATTATCCCTCATCTCAAAAATAAAGGGTCTACAATTGGTGTAGCATGGGTTGATATTTCTACTGGTTTTTTTGAAACAACTTTTATTGATCACTCTAAATTAAATGATTTACTGGGGCGAATTAACCCTTCAGAAATTTTATGTTGCAAAGATATTATACTAAATGATTATGATAATCGTCGCACCCTTATTCGAGACCATCATTCTTTAAAAACAGCAGAAAAAGAATTATCAGAGCTTTTCAATGTGAATACATTTGATGCGTTGGGTAATTTTAGTGATGAGGAGATTATCGCTAGCTTTGAATTAGTTCATTATATTCAAAAAACCCAAGCTGGTAAAATCCCTCAATTAGCCCGCCCACAATCCCAACAATATGAAACCATTTTGGCTATTGATCCCGCCACACGTAACAGTCTTGATATTTTACAAAATAGTAACGGCAGTCAAAAATTTACTCTTTTTTCCAGCGTATCTTATACCGTAACGGCCTCTGGTGCTCGTATGTTGGCCAATTGGTTATCAGCCCCTTTGACACAAATTAAATATATTAAACAACGACAAGAAGGCTGGATATATTTACACCAAAACGCAGCTCTTTTAGATGAGCTACGCAAAATATTAAAAGGAGCACCTGATATTGCACGTGCCCTGAGTAGATTATCTTTGGGCAGAGGTCAACCCAGAGATTTAGCTTCTATTCGTAATGGTCTAGAAATTAGCCGTAATATAGCGCATATTTTTAAAAAATATGAAAAAGAAACAGGACGTTATTGTTCAATCATTCAAAATACTTCTGGCTATCTGTTATATGGTGAAGAACTACTCATTAAATTACGCACAGCATTAAATGAAAATCCTCCTTTAAAAGTTGAAGAGGGTTTTATAATCAAAGAAGGCTATAATGATGAATTAGATGCTTATCGACGTTTAAAGGATAATAGCCGTCAAGTTATTATCAGTTTGCAAGAAGAGTATAAAACTAAATTTAATATCAACACATTAAAGATTAAGCACCATAATCAACTTGGGCACATTATCGAAGTTAGTAATGCTGCAGGCAGCAAACTTAGAGAGCATCCAGACTTAATATTACGACAAGGCACCGCCAATCTTTCACGTTTTACCACCGTCCAATTAAACGAACTAAGTGAAAAAATCCTTGAAGCAAATTCCCTGGCTGCGGACAAAGAATGGCAACTATTTTCGGAATTAATAGAGGAAACTCTAAAAGAAAAAAAGCTGCCTTTACTGGCAAAATCGATTGCCATGATAGATGTTTTACAATCTTGTGCCACTTTATATTTATCCTATCATTGGTGTGTTCCAACACTTAGTGATGATACTGTCTTTAAACTAACCAACTGTAGGCATCCCATTGTTGAAGCTGCTTTGCGACACAAAGCTAATTTTACTCCCAACTCTTGTGATTTATCTCAAAAAACAAAAATTATGTTGCTTACTGGTCCTAATATGGCTGGGAAATCTACTTTCCTTAGGCAAGTGGCTTTATGCGTAATCTTAGCCCAAGCAGGTCTGCCTGTTCCCGCAGAAGAGGCTGAAATTGGTATTGTTGATCATTTATTCTCTCGGGTTGGAGCCTCTGATGATCTGGCTCATGGACGTTCAACATTTATGGTTGAAATGACCGAAGCTGCTGCAATTTTAAACCAAGCTGGGCCAAGATCTTTGGTCGTTATCGATGAAATCGGCCGTGGCACATCAACACTGGACGGTATGGCCATTGCGTGGGCTATGCTAGAAACATTACATAATATTATTCAATGTAGAACTATTTTTGCTACTCATTTTCATGAATTAGTTCAATCAACCAAGCACTTAAAATCATGCAAGCCTTTTACAATGAAGGTTCAAGAATGGAAAAATAGTATTATTTTTCAATATGAAGTCATTCCTGGAGCTGCCGAGCATAGTTGGGGTATTCATGTTGCTCAACTAGCGGGTGTTCCTTTACCCACTTTAAAACGTGCAGGGCAGATTTTACAAAATTTAGAAAAACAATATCTAAATCCTCAAATTACTCTTCCTTTGCCTACACCTTGTATTGAAGAAAAAAACAAGCAAGAAACGTTACCAAAAAAATATGAAAAAATTGTTGATTTGATCAAAACAATTGATCCAGACGAATTAACCCCAAAAAAATCGTTAAATATTCTTTATGAACTGAAAAATCTTATTGATAAATAATTATATCCCCTTAAATTAATATATAATACTGGTTTTTTATTAATTTTGCTAACAGGTCAAATAATTGAAGCATCCTACAGCTGACTTTCCTTCTAATCCTACTCTCGCCACACAAACATTACGAGAACAAACTCGTATAGCGTTTCGTGACAACTCTAATCTATCAAGAGATGAGTTGCTTCAAATTTTTCGCCGCCATTTAGGACGCGTACAAACACAAGTTCGTACTGAATTTGAAATTAACAGACTCTCTGGATTGCAAGCAAGCAAACAACTGACTGCATATATAGATGGGTTAATGAGTGTCCTTTTTGATCTGTTTTATAATAAATTATTAAACTCTGATGATCCAAATAATTATATTGCACTTGTTGCCACAGGTGGATATGGCAGAAACTGCTTGGCCCCATTTAGTGATTTAGACCTACTATTCATAACTCCAAAACAACCATCCAAAGAATTACAGGATACGATCGAACAACATCTGTATTTCTTATGGGATTTAGGATTGAAAATTGGCCACGCTATTCGCTCTATACCGCAATGTTTAACGGCAGCAAAAGAGGATGTTACAATCCTAACCGCATTATTAGATATCCGTTTGCTAAGTGGTTATCAAGGGCTTTATAACGATTTTATTCCTCAATTAAAAGAATTATGCAATGAAATTGGTGCCTCTCGTTTTATTTTGGAAAAAAGTAAAGAGCGTGAAAATCGTCATAAAAAATTTGGAGATACACCTTATTTTGTTGAGCCTAATATTAAAGAAGGCAAAGGTGGTCTAAGAGACTTACAAACCATATACTGGGAATATCATTTTACTTTGGGATTTGATCAATTTGCTGATTTCTCATCTCCTAAAATTCGTGAACTTAACCTCCTAACTGAACAAGAAATTCATCGTTTACAACGAGCACATAATTTTCTATGGACGGTAAGATTTCAACTTCATTATATTTCTGGTAGAGCAGAAGATCGTTTAACGTTTGATATGCAACCAGTTGTCGGTGGGCGTATTGGTTATACGAAACATGGTCAACAAGTAGGTGTCGAGCGTTTTATGCGTCACTACTTCCTTACTGCCAGAGAAGTCATGCGTTTAACTTATGTGATCGAATCTGCATTAACACTTTATACTCAGAAAACAACACTTAACAAGTTTGAATCTGGCAAATTTATTCCTCATACAGGATGCACGTTATTAGAAGGAAAAATCCTTCCAACAGCACATATTTCTTTTGAAAAAAATCCTATTGAAATGATGTGCTTATTAAAGCTTGCACAAACACAAAAACGCGCTATTCATCCCTTGGCCGTTCATCAACTTATTCGTTGGGAGCGCAAAGCAGCATCTTTACGTGGGAATGCCGAAGCTTCAGAGATTTTTCTTGATCTTTTATGTGATACCCCTATACATTTATCACCCAAAGCACGTTATCGTTTATTAAATAACAAAGATAATCAGGAAGAAAGAACAACCTATATTCTGCCTCCACCTGAAGAACAATTTAATATGCACTGGTTGCATATTTTGAATGAGACTGGAATCCTGGGCCAGTTTATGCCCGAATGGCGACGTATGGTAGGGCAAATGCAATTTGATACTTATCATATCTTTACTGTGGATCAACATAGTATAGAGGCCGTAAGATTACTTGCATTACTAGAAGCTGGATATCACCAAGACGATTTACAATTTGCTCATAAATTATTACAAGGTATTCAATCCAAAAGAGCTTTGTATATGGCGACCTTATTGCATGATATGGGTAAAGGCCGAGGTGGTGACCATTCAGAAGTAGGTTCTGAAATGGCGCTAACCATTTGTTCAAGGTTAAACATGTCTGCTGAAGAAACAGATACGGTTTCTTGGCTTATTCTGCACCATTTATTACTCAGTCATACTGCTTTTCAACGTGATATTGATGATCCCAAAACCATTTTGGATCTAGTCGATACCATACAATCCCCTGAACGTTTAAGATTATTGTTCTTATTAACTGTATCAGATATGCGTGCAGTTAATAAAAAAGTATGGAATGCTTGGAAAGCAACCTTGTTAACCGAGCTTTACAATCGTGTTGCTGAAGTATTAGAAGGTAGCCTTGCTACTCAAGAGCGTGACACACGCGTTTATCGCGTTAAAAATCATTTAGAAAAACAATTTGCTATTCAAAATTTACCAAATTCTGCGGTCGAATTTTTTATGAACTTGGGATATGCAAGCTATTGGCTGTCTTTTGATGAAGACACACATATCCGCCATGCGCATCTCATTACCCAAGCACACAAAGAAGAATCACCTTTAACCATCCGTTCTTATCCTTTACCAGATCGTGGAGTGACAGAGGTTACAGTTTATGCAGTAGATCACCCTGGGTTATTTTCTAAAATAGCTGGAGCGTTAGCTGTCGCTGGGGCATCAATTGTTGATGCACGTATTCATACCCTGACCAATGGGATGGTGTTAGATACTTTTTGGGTACAAGATGCAGCGCAAGATGTGTTTGATGATCCCCATCGTTTAGAACGTATCATAGAATTAATCTCTGATGCTTTGGCAGAAAAAATTGATATTGAACAACGTTTAAATGATTGTAATCGTCATATGCTATATGGCCGTCGCATGCGTGCCATTCATGTACCTCCACGCGTTGTTATTGATAATCAGGCCTCTAATGGTTTCACTGTAATTGAGGTTAACGGCAGAGACCGTCTTGGGCTTTTATATGATGTTACTAAGACTATTAAGGAACAAAAACTACAAATCAGCTCTGCACATATTACAACTTATGGCATTCGTGCTGTTGACGTATTTTATGTCAAAGATGTTTTTGGCCTTAAAGTTCTGGATAAAAAAAGATTATCTATCATCCGTGAAGCGATCTTGAAAGTACTAGAAGAGGTTGAAGAAAATATTACTGGTATTCAACCCAACAGCACAGCCTCTATTGTGCAAATGGAAGTGGTGCCTCCAAAGGAAGAAAAAAATTAATTTTTTGCAGTTGATTGCATTTTGATTAAATCAGTTTTGACCTCTTGTATCAAAGATTTCCAGGCTTGATCAGGAGGCAAAGACTGAGCTTGTTGGTAAATTTTAAGGCTTGGATACCAAAGACTATATCCATATTGGTCTTGATGCGCTGGATACCAGCGCCAATCTCCTCCAAATCGGTTTAATAACCATACTGGTTTACCAAGCGTCCCTGCTAGGTGGGCTATAACCGTATCCACACTGATGACAAGATCAAGCTCTTGTAGAAAGCAAGCGGTTTTATATAAATCTCCACTGGGTATCATCCCAGCAAAGCCTTTGAGGAGATCTGATTTTTGAAGCCCTGTTTGCAATGCATAAAAATCAATCCTAGGCACACTAAATAGTGGAAAAAGCTCAGATACAGCAAGGGAACGTAGTTGATCAAAACGATAATCTTTATTCCCAAACCAACATAAGCCCACTTTCAAATGATCTGAGCTAACTAATGGAACCGTTTCTTGGAATAATGAGTTATCAAGGGAGTGTGAAGGAACAGTGTTTATATCTAATAAATAAGGCAAACTCATCAGCATGACTTGATGTGTTATTCCTTGGGGTAAACCCTGCCCCATTTCGATGACTTGCCATGAATTACCCTCATTATATGACCTCATTATCTCTTGCAACAACCTTACCAGGTTTTTAGGGGCTTCTATTATAATCAAATATTTTTGTAATAAAGCCCCTAAAAACCTGGAAAATTGAATCGTATCTCCTAAACCTTGCTCAACACGAACCAATAAAAGATCGACTTTTTCTTTACCATTCCAAACTGGAATAGCTTCCTTTTCTTTGAAATGATGTAACAAGCGATGACGCACCTCCATTTGCTGCCACCCTTTTTGAAATTGCCCTTTGGCAAGCAATATGGTTGATAGGTTATTTTTTATCTTATCTTTATCATTCTGAATTAATGCTAAATTTTGTGCTTGTTCCAATAAATAATGATCAAGTTTTTCGGCCTTGTCTAATTCCCTAAGCTCATAATAAAGAGTTCCCAGATTTAGTCCTATTCGTGCATCATGTGGAGAGTGTTGATATGCATTTTCAAGTAATATTTTAGCATCAGCTAATGCTCCAAGCCCCATTTGCACCAAACCAAGATTAACTTGCGTTTCTATAATTTCTGGAGCCTGTTTCAATGCCTCAGCCAAATAAGCCTTTGCTTCCCTCAGCTTGTTCAACTGGAATAAAATAGCCCCCAGATTTGCATAAGCTGAGGCTATTTTAGGGTTTAATCGTATGATTTTTCTAAACACACGTTCCGCATCACCCAATTGGCCAAGCTGATATAAAACCAAGCCCAATTCGTGTAAAAATTCGATCTTTCCTGGATTATTAGTGACTGCATCCTTGGCAATATTTAAAGCTTGATCAAATGCTTTACCTTGCCAGTAAAAACGCACCAGTTCTTTCCAAAATATCAAAGAATCAGGTGCTAACTCTATCGCTTTACGAAAGGATAATTCTGCCTGTGCCTTATCCTCAAGTGCGTCTTGGACAATTGCCAATCCATGATAGGCTCTGGGATCATATGACTCTGATAAAATCGCATTTTTAAAAGCTGTTTGAGCTTCGACAAGATGCCCTTCTTCATATAAAGCCCAACCCAGTGTAATATAATAATATGATTGAGGTTCAATTTCTATAGCACGACCCGCAAATCCAATCGCCAATGCAATCTCTCCTGCTGCGCGAGCAACACATGCTCTGCCATGCAATGCCTCAGGAAAATCTGGTGTTTCTTGTAAAATATCACAGAAAATTTTATCAGCTTCTTTGAACAGCCCTTGAGATAGTAAAGACAGTCCTGTTTTAATTTTTTGTTCATTTACCATAAAATTCACTCAATTTTTAGTTATACAAGGCAATACATCATATCAATACTATACAAAAGCTTTGCACAAATACAAAATAATGAATGTGTAAAAAAAACTCGCCTAAATATCAGCTTTTATCTTGGATATTCCCTATCATCTTTTGTAAAATTACCTTATAAATGAAATCTATATTTTATATCAGGAATAGAAATCGGTTATGGTCATTTTAAAATCTTTTACCCGTTCTGCATCTCTGGCCTTGGCATTAAGCCTGTTACCTCCATCTTTGGCTTATTCAAAACAAAAACTAGATCAACCTGCTCTATTGTCTTCTGATGCCTTAAAAGAAGTCGCAACAATTAATAAATATTTGCCCGATTATATCGTTGTAGATGATAATAAGCGTATGATCGCCCAATTCCCCCGATTTACAGACGAGCAAGGCATTTCTATGGCTGTGGTCAAATCTGATAATACACTTGTTCCTTATCCCAATCAGCAATGGAATACCATTAATACACAAGATCCCAGCAATAATTTTATTGGACTTGCTGGGATGACTTTGACCCCAGATGGTAATCTATGGGTATTAGATAGTGGCATTTCAAAAATTGGTGAGACCACTAATAAAAAAGCGGCTAAAATCGTAAAAATTGATACTAAAACAGATCAAGTCGTCAAAACATACCCTATTCCTGAGAATGTTATCCTTGATAAAAGTGCTTTGAATGGTATTGCTGTATATCAGAACCATATTTATCTTGCTGATCGAGGCACGCCTGCAATTATTATCTATGATCTTAATACGGGCAAAGCAAGACGTTTGCTTGAAAATTCGCCTTCTTTATATTCAAGACAAGCTGTTATTGTCAATAATAAAATGATAAAGCCGAATTCTGATAAAACGTCACAATTTAACGTTAACCAAATTGCCGTTTCTCCTGATGGCCGACGTTTATATTACCAAGCTGTCAGTGGACCTTTATACCGTATTGATACCATGTATCTCAAAGATGCAACCTACTCCCCAGCCGAACTGAACGAAGCAATGATGATTTGGTTTAAAACACCTTCATCAGGGGGGATTGTTTGTGGGCCAGATGGAACTATATACATTGATGATATTGCAACCAACAGTATTTATCGATTTACCACAGGGCGTATTTTAAACAAGTTAATCACGGATGAACGTTTAAAATGGCCTGCCCATCCTTATGTGGATAAGAATAACCAGCTTTATATCCCAACGATACAACTTGATCAAACACAAATTTTGAATAAACAAGACCATTCAACGATTGAATGGCCTTTAAAAATATACAGTTTAACCCCACCTCCTTTACAAAATAAATAAATTCCTCAATTGATTATTTTTTACTAGGTATACAATGCGTTACGTTTCTACCAGAGGGCAAGCCCCCGTTTTAAATTTCTCTGACACCCTTCTTGCAGGTCTTGCCCAAGATGGTGGATTATATATTCCTGAAACTTGGCCTCAAATCTCTGCGGATGATTTGCGCAACATGAGGGGATTAAGCTATCCAGAACTAGCTGCAAAGATCGTTCATCTTTTTACAGGAAATGAAATTCCCGAAGCTGTTTTACTTGATATTTGTAAAAAATCTTACGCAGGATTTAATCATCAAGCCATTGTTCCTTTGGTACAGCTAGACCATAATCTTTTTGTCCAAGAATTATTTCATGGGCCAACGCTTGCCTTTAAAGATATGGCGATGCAGTTATTGGGTCATTTATTTGACTATGTCCTCAGTCAAAAAAATAAGAAAATAACCATTGTTGGAGCGACTTCTGGAGACACGGGCTCTGCTGCAATTGAAGCATTTAAAGGCAGCAAATACCTCAGCGTTACAATATTGCATCCGTATAACAGAACCTCAGAAGTGCAACGTCGTCAAATGACGACCGTAATGGAACCTAATATTAATAATATTGCCGTTGAAGGTTCTTTTGACGATTGCCAAGACTTGGTCAAAGCAATGTTTGCAGATGCGCCTTTTCGAGATGAAATGCATCTCTCTGCTGTAAATTCTATTAACTGGGGGCGTATTGCAGCCCAAGTTCCCTATTATATTTATGCAGCTTTGTTACTGGGGGCTCCTGATAGAGAAGTTTCCTTTACCGTTCCAACAGGCAATTTTGGGAATATCTTGGCGGCTTGGACTGCACGTAAAATGGGACTGCCCATTAACCTTCTGTGCGTGGGTTCTAACCATAATGATATTCTTACACGCTTTTTACTTAATAATGATATGAGTATCCAAGGCGTTCGCCCAAGCCTATCTCCCTCTATGGATATTCAAATTTCTTCTAATTTTGAACGTTTATTATTTGAATTACTTGATCGAAATACTGATCAATGCCGCCAAATTATGCAAGATTTCCGTAAAAATAACAAAATGGATATTCCTGCCAGCATTTGGAACAAAGCCTCTGAAAACTTCAAAGGTATGGCACTAAGCGATCAAGAAACCAAAGAAGTTATTCAGCAATATTACAAAAAGTCAGCTTATTTGGCAGATCCTCATACTGCTATTGGGATTGCAACAGCACAAAAATATCGTAACCCTGAAATTCCAATGGTTACTGTTGCGACAGCTCATCCTGCTAAATTCCCCGATGCCATTAAACAAGCAACAGGCATAACACCTGCGTTGCCATTGGCTTTGGCTGATTTATATGAACGCAAAGAACGCTATGAAGTTCTACCTGCAGACCTTAAAAAAATCGAAGATTCAGTTCGCGCCGTTGCGCATAAAAACAATATTTAATTTCACTCTAGGATAAATATGAACCAAGCTATAAAGATCACACGCCTACCCTCTGGAATGTTAGTTGTAACGGAAAAAATGGATCGTGTTGAAACGATTTCCCTTGGTGCGTATGTCAATGTTGGAACACGTTATGAAACTGCCGAAGAAAATGGGATTTCCCATTTTCTAGAGCACATGGCGTTCAAAGGAACAAACACCAGATCTGCTTTGGATATTGCGGAAACTGTTGAGAATGTTGGGGGGCATATTAATGCCTATACGGCACGTGAAATTACCGCGTATTACATCAAGCTTTTAAAGAATGATCACGAGCTTGGCGTTGATATTTTAGGGGATATTTTAACCCACAGCACTTTTGATCCAGCTGAGTTGGAAAGAGAACGTGGTGTCATCCTGCAAGAAATTGGACAATCAAATGATACCCCTGATGATATTGTATTTGATTACTTCCAAGAAACTGCCTATCCTGATCAACCAATGGGTCGCCCAACGCTGGGTACAGAAAACCTGATTCGCACTATGCAACGTGATCATTTGCAACACTATATGACGCGTCATTATAACAGTAAGAATACAATTTTTGCTGCGGCGGGAAATCTGGATCACGATAACATCGTAACCTTAGCAGAAAAATATTTCAAAGATCTGCCTCGAACACCTGCACAATCCGCCTTACCTGCAAATTATCAAGGTGGTGAATTTCGTAAAGAAAAAGAGCTAGATCAAGCTCATATTTTAATGGGGTTCCCATCCGTTAATTATAACCATCCTCAATATTACGCAGCAATTCTACTCTCTATTATTTTGGGTGGTGGAATGTCGTCACGTCTTTTCCAAGAAGTACGAGAAAAACATGGTTTAGTTTACTCTGTTTATGCTTATAACACGGCACATCAAGATGATGGGTTATTTGGTATTTATGCTGGCACAGGTGAAGAACAAACAAAAGAATTGATGCCCATTTTAATCCAAGAACTCAAGAAAATCCAAAAGCTGATCAAACCAGAAGAGCTTAACCGTACCAAAGCCCAGCTTAAATCCTCTTTGTTAATGTCTATGGAAAGCACCGCCAGTCGTTGTGAGCAAATAGCACGACATTTACAAATTTATAATCGTATTATTTCTCCACAAGAGATGGTTGAAAAAATTGATGCCGTTACAATCGAAGATATCTATCAGATTGCCAAGAGTATTTTTCATGGAAAACCTACTCTAACCACGTTGGGGCCTATTCGCCATGTGCCTTCTCTTGCCGATATTACTGAAAGTCTGAACTCATGACACAACATCAAAAATTTATCAAAGATTTGATCCATCAAGCTAAAAAAGCGGGCGCAACTGAAGCTGATGCAGTAATGTTAGCGTCGACCTCTGTTGGCGTGCAGGTCAGAAATGGCCAGCCAGAGGAGTTGGAACGTTCAGAAACAAAGACTGTTGGGTTACGGGTTTTTATTGATAAACGTTCTGCTACCATTTCCACCACAGATTTACAAAAAGATAATATCGAAAAATTGGTGGAACAAGCGATTTCTATGGCCAAGATTTTACCAGAAGATCCTTTTTCTGGGTTACCAGAACCTTCTGATAAACCCTGCATTGATCCTAGAACTCTTGACTTGTTAGATGCCTCTGAACGTTCTACACAGGAAATGTTAGAACAAGCCAAAAGGGCAGAAGCCGCAGCTTTGGCGGTCAAAGGCGTTACCAACTCTATGGGCGGCAGCTGTGGTTATGGCAAAACTGAAATGATTCTGGCCAACAGTAACGATTTCTTTGGCACTTATGCCCGCACGTCTCACTCTTTATCTGCTTGTGTATTAGCAGGCACAGGCACAGACATGCAGCGCGATTATGATTATCATTCAACCGTGCATTTAAAAGACCTGGAAGATGCAGAACAAATTGGGCGCAGTGCTGGTGAAAAAGCAGTCGCTAAATTAAATCCAACCAAACCTAAAACGGGTATATTACCAGTTATTTTTGATCCCAGAGTAGCAAACTCCATTATTGGACACTTGGCTAGTGCTTTAAATGGTTATGCCATTGCCAGAGGCACTTCTTTTCTTAAAAATGATATGGGGAACCTGATCTTTCCTGAAGGCATAACTATTATTGATCAACCTTATCAAGTAAAAGGGTTAGCCTCTCGTCCATTTGATGTTGAAGGGTTATATCCCGAAGAACTTAAATTGGTTGATCAGGGAAAAATTGCGAATTGGTTGCTAGACAACCGCACCGCCAATCAACTTGGGTTAAAAAGTAATGGGCATGCAACCAGAGGCCCATCTTCTCCTCCATCACCAACAACTACTAATCTATACGTTATGGCAGGACAGCAAACCCCTACTGAACTGATGGCCGATATCAAAGAAGGACTCTATATCACAGAGATGATTGGTTCTTCGGTAAATATGCTCACAGGGGATTACAGTCGTGGCGCCAGTGGTTTTATGATCCGCAATGGTCAAATCGCAGAGCCAATTATGGAATTTACCCTTGCTTCGACACTCAAGGAAATGTTTTCACAACTACATGTCGCTAATGATTTAAAATTCCGCTATAGTACTAACAGCCCAACATTACGCATTGATGCAATGAGTGTTGCGGGCAATTAACATACGTTTACCGAAATGGATGAAAGAAATGAATCGTACGACCTTAAATAGCCGTACCCTACTTTGTCTTTTAAGTTTTACTCTTGTTGCTCCTCCTATTCTTGTGGATTTAATTCCTCAGGCAGAGGCAAGAGCGGGTCGAGGCTCATCAATGGGCAGCCGTGGCAGCAGAACATTTAGTGCGCCTTCTTATACCAGAAGTAGCCCTATGGGTGCACAGCCCATGCAACGTTCGATGACACGTCCCCCAGCTGCAACGCCGAATGCTGCTCCCACAGGTGTAAATTCAGGAATGGCTGGTGGCGGGATGAATCGCCCTGTTCAACCACAACAACAAGCTGCCCCTGCATCAGGAATGAGTAACTTTACTCGAGGTCTTGTTGGGGGTGCTATTGGTGCAGCAGGTTATCATATGCTGACAGGCAGCAAAGAAAGTAATGCTCAACAACCAAGTAATGGTGCAGAACAACAAGGCCAAGCACAAAACCAACAACAAGCCCCACAAAAGCAAGGCGGTGGTTTTATGAGCTTGTTAACACGCCTGATTATCATTGGGTTAATTGTTTGGTTAGTTATGCGCTTTATTCGTAGACGTCGTAGTGCAAATCTTAATAATAACAATAATAATATGTCTGCTAGTCGTGTTAATCCAGCAATGAATGCTGCTCAACCTACTACACAGCAAGCTAATATTCAGTTACAACAACAAGATTATATCGCATTCCAACAACGTTTAACTGAAGTGCAAGAAAGTTGGAATAGGCAAGATCTTGCTGGATTACAAAAAATCACCACACCAGAGATGTTGGCTTACTTCAGTGAGCAATTAACTGATCTTTCTACCAAAGGTTTGCATAACAGCACCTCTAATGTTCAGTTCTTGCAAGGTGATCTGTCAGAAGCATGGCAAGAAGGAAACAGAGAATATGCAACCGTTTCTATGCGTTATTCTTTGATTGATATTACCACAGACAATACTGGACGCGTTGTTGAAGGTGATCCAAATCAACCTGTTATTATTACCGAGCTTTGGACTTTTGTCAGAGCTGTTAATAATAATTGGTGGTTGTTATCTGCTATTCAGCAAATAAACTAGGAATTTCATCTAATCTAATCCAAACTGGAAAGAGGACTATATAGTCCTCTTTCTTTATTAAAATATAGTAATTAGTAGTTTTAAGTTTATAATGTAAGCAATTACTTGTTTTATACATGCACCTATTTAACTTATTAATTACTCATATAATTAAAAAATTGGTCAGTCCTAATAGATTGTAAGTTGCATTTACTTTATTAACGAATACTCTTCCAGAACTTGATTGATATTCTTTTTCTTCTTCCTCGGTATAGTTTCTATATTTTGAAAAACCATTCTTTCTTTTATTCTTTTAAAAATTTGTGGTTCTTAGAGTAAGTAATATCCTCAAAAGGATTAGCTTTTCCTCAAGCTTCAGATTTTTCTGTTAGTGGTTGTAAGATTGAACTGACAACACCATCACCTAAAAAGCAAACTTTAGGCATTTTTTGATAACAGTCATAGATTTTTCAGCGGCGACTTTATTTGAATACCATCAACTGTCATTGCACACAAACTTGGACCAAATTGTTATACAACAGCATCAATAGTGGCATTGATATTCGGTCTGATTATCCACAGCCATACCGCTTGAAGGTACATAGAAAAAATAACATCTGAAATGCTACCTTACTTTTCCGATACAACTTATGTAATAACTTTTAAGGTATGAAAAACTTACCTTTTGAATATTTCTTCTTTAGAAATAAATAATAATATCAAATCATTAATTAACTATAAAATATGATAAACCCTCATGATATTTCATAGTTTTATAAACTAATTACACTCAATATAAATAAAGCAGATAATCGAAGAACTATCTGCCTTTTAGTATAAAGCCATTGATTATAATTGAATCAACGCTAGAGTATATAAAATCCCACTTAATCCAAGCAACGCTGAAAGTAACGCCATATTCCGTTTATTTTGACGTCGGTCAAACTCTTTTTGTTGTTCCGCAGTTAGCGAAATTGCAATTGCTTTGGCCTGTTGTTGTCTTTTCATTAAGACGATTTCCTTTTAAACAAAATGATCAATAATCAAAGAAAAAAATAAGAAAAATAAATAAATCAAAGAAAAACGAAAAGAATATCTGGCAGCTTTATCATTATTCAAACTTAATCCGTCAGCGGTTTGCTGTTCTGATAACACTCTAACCGCCATGTAAATAAATCCAGCATTTAATAAAATTGCTGTACCCATATAAATATAAGAAGTATATCCTAAATAAACAGGTAATAAAGTAACAATTGCTAAAATAATTGTATAAATTAAAATTTGCCACCGTGTATAACGCGCACCTTTTACAACAGGCAACATAGGGATACCTGCACGTCCATAGTCTTTACACGCATACAAAGCCAATGACCAAAAATGTGGTGGTGTCCAAAAAAACGTAATAGAGAATAAAATAATAGGGAATATATCAAGACTGCCAGTAACAGAAGTCCACCCTATTAACGGAGGAAAAGCCCCAGCTGCCCCGCCAATAACAATATTTTGTGGGGTAGAGCGCTTTAACCACATTGTATAAACAACGCTATAAAAGAAAATAGAAAAAGCTAAAATAGCTGCGGTTAGAAAATTAGTAGCCAAAAACATTAAAATTACAGACAGGACAGAAACGCCAATTCCGTAAATCAACGCATCATCAGATTTAACTCTGCCCGCAGGTAAAGGGCGTGTGATTGTTCTTTGCATGATCAGATCAATATCACGATCATACCACATATTAATTGCACCAGCCCCACCAGACGCCATACAAATACATAGAATACTAATCAGTGCAATAATTGGGTTAATATGACCAGGTGCAAGAACAATTCCAACCACACCTGTAAAAACTACCAAAGAAATCACTCTGGGTTTTAATAAAGCAACCCAATCTTTAACATCACTGCCTACCATAGCCGGATCGAATCGAACCCGTTTTGATCCTACGACTTCATCTGAAAGTGATTGCCCCATTCTGTAAATCCTATTTTACATGAGAAAAGACAGGGGAAGGAAGTTGCCACTCATTAGTTATTGCACCTTCTCCCCAATAATTACTTGGTAATTTCACTTCACTACGTAATGCATTCACCAACATCACAATAAAGGATAGCAAAGAAAGCCCCATGAAAACTGCCCCAATAAGAATGGATTTTTCACCTATTACAAACATATCTAGTGTAAAGACAACACCAACACAGGTCGTTATAAAATGTATTTTTGCTAATAATTCTGAATATTGCTTACCTAGAATTTTGCCCATCCAAAAATAAAAGCCTGCAAAAACCGCAAAAAGAATTCCATAGGAAATAGAAGAATGGATTAATCCAACTTCTTTCGTGATCCCTTGATATGGCCAACCAATTGCTAATAACCCTATAAAACCAAAAGACCATAGCACAGGTGCTGGACAGTGTTTTTCACCTACAAAGAAAAGTTTAATACAATAAACTAATAAAAATAAAGTCAGCGCATATAACGCACATGCATAAAATACTTGTAATGTAATATTCTGATGCATGCTTATTAAGTGCGTGTTAAAAATCATTTTATTCCATGAAAGTAAAACAATAAAAGGCACCAAAATAAGCATTAAAATAACATTTTTATTTTGTTTTATAGATTGATTAGAAATCGTAGTAATAATATGAAATACCATGCAAATTGCTGGGATGATCAAAATCATCAACATTGGATATGAAAAAGAACGAACAGTTTGTTGAAGTGCAGCAGCTGAATAAGCAGCATGATAATAATTTTTTGTTAAGGCTGCTAATAAAATAGACGCCGTAGGTAACAATAAAGCCGCAGAAATCCCTTGTCCCCAAACGAACAAAGGCAATGACGCATAACTAACGTCAGGTGCTCTATTATTAATGATCGTAATTAACATATTTATTGAAAACAAAACTGCTGATATCGACCACAACCCCAAACTATACAAAGCAAATAATGCATGATCAGGGTATAAAAAAGTTAAGAAATTACAAATAAAGCCTATAACAAGACATAAAAGAGAAAAAGCATTCACTCCTTTGAAGGCCATATCTTTTGCTTTAATTAATAAAGGCACGAACCAAGCCCCAAACCCTAACATTAATGCTGGTTGAAGGACAAAAAACACCATCATTCTGGCATGTGTTCTTGGTAAATTTTGTATAAAATCAACTGTACTGAACTTGCCCAAAACAGGAATATATGTATTGAGTTGAACAAACAAAGCTGCAATACCACCACTAATCCCTGCCAATATAGCCAGAAATAAAGCACTCATTCCAATTTTATAATGTGTATTCATTACATATTCTATCGCATTACTAATAAATAAAGCTATGATATAACATAGCTTTTACAAAGTATCACCATCAAATTTTATCGAGGGAGACTGACCAATGTAAACAAACCAAATGGGTGAACAGGTTGCAGAGTCGCTTGTTTTAACTCCTCTGGTGGAAGCAAAGATTCTATTGAGAAGTCTGGGTGCCAACCTAATGATTTTGATGCAGGGGCCATAATACGTTCAACATGATAACGGATCCCTTTTTGTGCTAAAAAATGATTTACAAACAAAATATGACCGCCTGGCTTAACCACTCGCTTTAGTTCTGCAAATAAACGATCTGGATGTGGTACTACAGAGGCAACGAACATACCTACTGCAATATCAAAAGAGCCACTCTCAAAATTTGTCTCCTCAGCATCCATCTCGAATAGATTGTCTACATTAGATAAATTTTGACGTTGAACCCGTTGCCTTGCCCTTTTAAGCATGTCTGTCGACAGATCAATTCCTGTAATTCTCTTATCAAGATTATAAGAAGGAAGAGCTAATCCTGTCCCAACCCCTACTTCTAAAACTTTTTGTCCTGGCAGACGATTAGCTTCGGCAACAGCACAGCGGCGCCCAAACGAGGATATACTTCCAAAAACAGCATCATAAACCATCGCCCAACGACGATAAGCTAATTTAACAGCATCTGCGCTTAACGCAGTATGAGGTGAAGGAGGCACGTTATTGCTCCTAAAAACAATTAACAAAATTACTATACAACAAGTCTTATTAACCAAAAACAAAGAAAAATCTAGTTAGATTTTCTTTTTTTTACATTTTAACAAGGAAAAAAATACTAAAAAGCAACATATTTAATTACTTTATTTTTTTGATGCCCTTTAATTGTTTATTATAAAGCAAATATGTATTATAAGTATCACAACAAGTAAATAAATAATTGAGCAGATTCAGGAGCAGCTCCCCTTATGTGGTTGACATATTTTAATTGGTTTATGGCGATATTAAGCATCACTATATGGGTTGGAACATATATTGTATATGATCGCGCAAGATTTACGGACTGGTTAGACAATAAATTTGGTAAAGACGATCCTATGCCTCCTGTACCTAAACAACAAGAAAGTTCTTTAAATATAGGAGAAGGAACAACTTTCAATTACGAAAAAACATCAAAAGCTGAACCTTCTAAAGAATAAACCTTATCTTACATAAGAATTAATAACATCCCAAATCATAGCGGCAGAGTTGATCTGATTAAATCGATCTAATTCTTGTAGGCCTGTAGGGGATGTTACATTTATTTCTGTCAAATAATCCCCAAGCACATCGATTCCAACAAATATTAATCCTTGCTGTTTCAAAGTAGGTCCTATTATTTTACAAATTTCTTTGTCTCTTTGTGTTAACTCGACTTTGACCGCAACACCACCAACATGCATATTAGAACGCAAATCACCTTTTTGTGGAACACGATTAATCGCCCCAATAGGTTCTCCGTCAACCAAAATAACTCTTTTATCCCCTTTACGTACAGCAGGTTCATAACGTTGAATCATCAAAGGTTCACGCGAAGCAGCAAATTGCATTTCTAATAAGGAGTTTAAATTTTCATCATCTTCTCGAATGCGAAAAACCCCTATTCCACCATTTCCATATAAAGGTTTAATAATTATATCTTTATATTCAGCGCGGAATTCACGTATGGCAATAATATCTCTTGTAATCAAAGTGGGAGGCATAATCTGAGGCCATAAGGTTGCAAAGATTTTCTCTGGTGCATTTCTTACGGATGCAGGATTATTCACAACGAAAACTTTATCTTTACCGATACCGTGAATTTGTTCAAGCAAATGTGTTGCTGTTATATATCCCATATCAAATGGAGGATCTTGACGCATTAACAATATATCAAAATCATTCAACACAACCGTTTTTTCTTCACCCAATTGAGCGTGGTTACCCTGTACGCGTTGCACAGTAACATTTTTGCCCCTGGCGGTGATTTTTTTTGAATTAGAGTTGCTACATAAACTTAGCGTATCAACAGAATAAACAAATAATTCATACCCTCTGGCCTGAGCCTCTAACATTAATGCAAACGTAGAATCCCCATTAATATTAATATTTTCCAGCGGATCCATTTGCACAGCAATTTTTAGCATAGATTTTATACTCACTTATATTAAACTATCTTTTAAGATGGATAAGCAATCTCTAGAATTTCGAGAAATTTTTCTCCAGCAGGGCTTTGATATTTTACCTCATCGCCAACTTTCGACTTTATTAAAGCTCTAGCGATAGGAGAAATCAAGCTAATTTGACCTTGCTCGGTAATTGCTTCATCCACACCAACAATGGTAACTGTATATTCCTGATCTTCTTCAGTGACATAAGTCACAGTTGCACCGAAATAAACTTTGTCCTTTTGGGGTTGTTCTTTGGGATCAACCACAACGGCATTATCAAGACGTTTTAACAAAAAGCGGACACGACGATCAATTTCCCTTAATCGACGTTTACCATATATATAATCGCCATTTTCAGATCGATCACCATTACCCGCAGCCCAAGAAACAATCTCTACAATCTTGGGACGTTCTTTGTGCAATAAACTATTAAGCTCATCTTTTAAACGATCAAATCCTTGTGGCGTTAAATGTGGAGGCGTTTGAGATGCAACTGCCATTTTTTTATTCCTCTTCAGTCCCCTGAAAAAGAGTAAAAAATATTACCCTCAAGACGTTGCCCTGGCTTTAGAATAGTTAAGCCACGATCTGAAATTTCAGGCATATTAATAGCATTATTCATATTCATCACAGGCTCAAGTGTAAAATATGGTTTATTTTCAGGATTAAATAACACTAAATGTTGAAAATTATGACTGCTGGTAATGCTTAAATATGCATTAGAATATCGCCAGCGAATAAATGCGAAATTATCCCACCCTGCATAACAATTATCTAACTGTTCATCTTGAGTTAAAGCGCGCATTTCGTTAAAAGCCCATCGACCATCAATCGACATACGACCTTGTGGTAATCCATCATTACCGTTATTCCATACTGTTTTCGCTGTAAAACCGACTTCAACGGAATCTTTGCGAGGAAAATAAGGATGGAATCCAAGCCCTACAGGTTGATTACAACGATCACTGTTCTGTAAGGATAAATGAACAGATAATCCTGTTTCCAATATAGTGTATATTATCTGAGCTTTATAAGAAAAAGGCCATTGCTTTTTAGAATCTTTGTCAGGCTCATGACACAAAATCATGGTCACACTGTTTTTGGAAAAACTTTCTAGCTCCCATTCTCTTTCCCAGGCATTGCCATGAATAGCATCTTTTTCATTTAATGCATTCACATCAAGTTGGTATTTGCGTCCTTCAAATTCGAATTTTCCGTCTGCAATACGATTTGAATAAGGTAATAGTGGATATGCGGCAATAATCTGATTTGCGCTTTTTGCCAGATGTGAATTAATCAAAGGATAAAATATAGGAGTATCCTGACATAACCAATACCCAATTGCACCACCCAAAGCAGGATATATACCAACCCTATGGTGCCCTGATTTGATTTCTAACATATCTGCCCCTCAGCCTTTCTTATTTTTTTTGAACTTAGGAGAAATTACAGAAGATTGCTTCTGATCTAAAAAAGACCCTCCTATCCCTAATTCTGTTTCTTCTAGCTTTTTAATTTCATCTCGTAAATGCGCTGCTTCTTCAAATTCTAAATTTGCGGCTGCAGCATGCATTCTTTTTTCGAGCTCTGCAATGGTTTGTTGTAAATTTTTACCCACAAACGAAGTATCTGAAAATATGTTACCCTTAGAAACCGTCACATAGTCTTGTTCATACACCGAAGCCATCAACTCCCCTATCTTCTTTTTCACCGAAGCAGGCGTAATCCCATGTTCCTTATTCCACTGCGTTTGTTTTTCTCGCCTACTGGCCGTTACGGAAATTGCATAATTCAGACTGTCCGTCATTTTATCAGCATAAAGCAAAACGCGACCATCAACATTACGCGCTGCCCGCCCAATTGTTTGCACAAGTGAAGTCTTGGAACGTAAAAATCCTTCTTTATCTGCATCTAAAATTGCAACTAATTGGCATTCAGGAATATCCAAACCCTCTCGTAACAAGTTAATTCCCACCAGGACATCGAAAACACCAAGCCTAAGATCTCGGATAATCTCAATACGTTCCAACGTATCAATATCTGAATGAAGATAACGCACTTTTATCCCAGATTCATTCATATAATCGGTTAATTTCTCGGACATTTTCTTGGTCAATGTTGTAACCAACACACGCCCACCTTGGCCAATAACTTTTCTGCATTCTGCTAATAAATCATCTACTTGAAGCTCAACAGGGCGAACCTCTGTCACAGGATCTACCAACCCTGTGGGACGAATAACTTGCTCAACGAAAACCCCTTGTGTTCGCTCCATTTCCCAAGGGCCTGGCGTTGCACTGACAAAAACAGTCTGAGGACGATAAGAATCCCACTCGGCAAAATTAAGGGGTCTGTTATCTAGGCAAGATGGCAGTCGAAACCCAAAGTCTGACAAAGTTTTTTTGCGCGCATAGTCCCCTCGCTCCATCCCGCCTATTTGCGGAACACTGACATGACTTTCATCAACAATTAATAATGCATCTTCAGGCAGATATTCAAACAAAGTCGGTGGTGGCTCACCAGGATTACGACCTGTTAAATAACGAGAGTAATTTTCAATCCCTTTACATAACCCAGTCGTCTCAATCATTTCCAAATCAAAAGTCGTACGTTGTTGCAGGCGCTCTGCCTCCAGCAACTTCCCTTCAGAAACAAATTGATCAAGCCGTAATTTTAGCTCTGATTTGATTGTTTTCATCGCTTGAGTAAGGGTTGGTCGCGGTGTAACAAAGTGACTATTTGCATAAACGGTAATAGAAGGTAATGATCCCGTTTTAATACCTGTCAAAGGATCGAATTCGTCTATTTCCTCAACCTCATCGCCAAATAAATGCACGCGCCAAGCACGGTCAGCATTTTGCACAGGAAAAATATCAATTGTCTCACCACGCACCCGAAAAGTCCCACGTTGAAAGGCCAAATCATTACGACGATATTGTTGCTCTACCAATCTTTTTATTAAAAGATCCCGACTGATCTCAGCCCCAACTTCTATCTTCACTACCATTTGCGAGTAGAGTTCGGGGGATCCAATACCGTAAATACAAGACACAGACCCAACAATAATTACATCATTGCGTTCTAGCAAAGCCTGCGTTGCAGAGTGGCGCATGCGGTCAATTTGCTCGTTAATTTGGCTATCTTTTTCAATATATGTATCAGAGCGGGCAATATAGGCTTCGGGTTGATAATAATCATAGTAACTTACAAAATACTCAACTGCATTATTTGGAAAAAACTCTTTCATTTCCCCATAAAGCTGAGCTGCTAAAGTTTTGTTGGGTGCCAAGATTAACGTTGGTTTTTGAACAGTCTCAATAACTTTGGCCATAGTAAAGGTTTTACCTGAACCTGTTACCCCTAATAAAACTTGATCACGCTCTCCCCCGATTATCCCTTCAGATAAAGCTTTAATCGCCGTAGGCTGATCCCCTGAAGGTTCGAATTCAGAGACAACCTGCAAATGATTAGTTTTTGGTTTTGCAGGAATCTTATCAGGATGGAAAATAACTTTATAATCTGCAGCTTTGGTTTTTTTCATGGGAATTACAAAAAGACTTAAACATTGTTATTAAAGGATAAAGCGTTATCTCTATGATATTAGAAACAATATATTTTAACAACTATATATAGCAAAGCTTAAGTAATAGAATATAAAAAAAGGATTTTATCAAACAACAAGTCAAGGCAATAAAAGCGAGATTATCCTCTTAAGAGCAACTTAAGATGTATGAGGATTTGCCCGCGCATTAAAAAACGAATATTGCAAGCTTCTGGTAATCCTCAGCAAGAAGCAATGGAAGCTCTTAAAAATCTTAGGCTATTTAAAACAACAATTAAAACATTAGATGTTATAGGAAAATATACGCTTTATGTTTCCTGTTATAATATTATAACTGCGGATGATAAGATTGCTGCGACTGAACGTGAACTCATGTCGTATGGAGCAGGAGCGGTTGGTATGTATGCTGGTGGTTTTGTAGGGAGAGTTATATGCGGGCCATTTTGTGCGTATGGAGGAGGATTGATAGGAAGTTTTCTAGCTATTTATCTAATGGATTCTTATATTAAATTGTAATATGAGTGTATATTAAAACGGTGTTATTATATGAAATTTATTCAAGATAATCGAATTACGTTAGATCCAATCAAATCTAAACCATATAGCAGTCGAATTTATATAAATGGACACCGCACTCGATATACAATCTGGGGAAAATGCTTAGAAAAAGTTATCCAAATTCACTCTTACTATTTGCTCTTTGTTTCTACAACAGAAGATTACGGAAACTTGGGTTTAGAGGCTTGCTATATTTATTTAATCACCTCATCGGGTAAGATTCTTGAACGCTGGAGTATAGACGCTGCATCAGATCAAGAAAAAGCAGAATCTGAAAGTGATGGCTTCGAGTGGGTTTACGACCCACTATGTTATGGACATTTGGAAGATTTTCAACTTATTCCCCCGAATAAAATTACTTTTATATTTAGCTACAATACTTATAGTATCGAAGTTTTCAAAAAGATTATTTTTCCATGGTCTACTGATTTTTCAATGAAAGATTATAGAAAAAGGTTCAGAAAATATTGTGAATTTGTTAACCGCTATACCCCTAAATTTTGGAGCCGTTTAAAGTTTGATATTATTAAGAGTTAAACAAGTAATTTTTATCAAATAAGAACTTACCAGGCCTGCATATAATCTAAACACAACCATACTCAAGTATCTTTTCCTTTTATTCCTGTATTTAATTCCCAGTAAATCTTTCCTTTTCTGAATAATTTATATTAAGATAAATTAATTTAATAGAATTTATATAGTTAACGATAGGAACATCATGTTTTCATCAGAGCATTTTAAATATAATACCGAAAATCAAACTGGTTCAGGAATGTCAAATAACGAAGATCTTCCCTCTTGGGATTTATCTGACCTTTACCCCTCTCCTGACAGTCCAGAATTAAAAAATGATCTGGAAAAAGCACGTGAAAAAGTAGAAGCTTTTGCTGCTAATTGGAAAGGCAATCTTAAAGATGCCTCTGGCCAAGAGCTTGCTATGGCAATTGATCTTTATCAAGAAATCAGTGAAATCTTAGGGCGTGTTGGTTCTTATGCACAATTAATGTTTGCTACCGATTCAACAGATGCCAAGGTTGCTCAATTCTATCAGTATATCAACGAACAAATTACCAATATAAGTTCTGGAACTCTGTTTTTTACATTAGAGTTAAACCGCATTTCCGAAGAAGAGTTACAAGCAAAACTAAGCAATGAAGCTTTGTTATCTTGGAAACCTTTTCTTGATAGTATACGTGTTTTTAAACCTTATCAGCTTAACGATGAAATCGAAAAAGTTCTGCATGAAAAATCTGTTACCGGCAGAACGGCCTGGTCAAGATTATATGATGAAACTTTGGCCTCTATGCAAGTAACTGTGCAAGATGAAAAGGTTACTCTGGGTGAGGCTTTAAACAAACTTTCTTCTGCTGATCGTCAAATGAGAGAAAATTCAGCCAAAGGATTAGGTGAAAGTTTTAATGGCAATATACGCCTCTTCTCTTTGATTACAAATACCCTGGCCAAAGATAAACATATTACGGATGAATGGCGCAAATTTCCCCGTGTTGATTCAGAGCGTAACTGCGATAATATGATTGAAGACGATGTTGTTGACGCTTTGGTGAATGCTGTAACCCAAGATTATCAACGTCTTTCTCATCGTTACTTTACACTCAAAGCAAAATGGTTGGGTCTTGATAAGTTACAACATTGGGATCGTAATGCCCCTTTGCCTGATGATACAGATCAAACCATCCCTTGGGAGCAAGCCAAAGAAATCGTTCATACAGCATATAACGAGTTCAATCCAGATATGGGTAGTATGATCAAGCAATTCCTTGATCAACCTTGGATTGATGCAGCATTGCGCCCTGGAAAATCCTCTGGAGCCTTTGCACATCCAACAGTTCCCGACGTTCATCCTTATATTTTATTAAACTATCATGGACGAAATCGTGATGTCATGACCCTTGCGCACGAATTAGGTCATGGTATTCATCAAATTTTAGCTGCTAAACAAGGTTACATTCAATCCAATACTCCTTTGACTTTGGCTGAGACGGCCAGTGTATTTGGAGAGATGTTAACTTTTCAAAGTCTGTTACGATCTCAAAAGACTCCAGAACAACGTCGCATCATGCTCAGCCGTAAGGTTGAGGACATGTTAAACACTGTCGTAAGGCAAATTGCGTTTTACCAATTTGAACGTAAAGTTCATGAAGCACGTCAAACGAATGAGTTGTTGCCCGATGAAATAGGCAATTTCTGGATGGAAACTCAACAAGCAAGCTTAGGGCCTGCATTCGAGTTTACTCCAGAATATAAATCTTATTGGACTTATATTCCGCACTTTATTCATTCTCCATTTTATGTTTATGCTTATGCGTTCGGGGATTGTTTAGTAAATGCTTTGTATAAAGTTTATCAAGATGGGCATGAAAATTTCCAAGAAAAATACATAGAAATGCTGCAAGCTGGTGGTACAAAAAAACACAAAGAATTATTGGCTCCATTTGGGTTGGATGCTTCTGACCCAGCGTTTTGGCGCAAAGGACTTGATGTAATTTCTCAATTTATCGATGAACTGGAACAAGCATAAACCATGGAAAAAGATGACGATCTAGACAAAACAAGCCTTTTTGGTGGTATGCGTCGCATGATTAAATCCACGACAACTGTCGGTGGGATTGCTGCGCGTTTAGCTGGCGAAAAAATGGGAATTCCTGTAAATAAAGCAGCGCACGCAGAAGATTTAAAAAATGCACTGGGTGGTCTTAAAGGTCCCATTATGAAAGTTGCTCAACTATTAAGCACTATTCCTAATGTATTACCCGAAGAATATGCTGATGAATTGGCTAATCTTCAATCTAATGCGCCCCCAATGGGTTGGTCTTTTGTTCGCAGAAGAATGAAAGCAGAATTAGGAGCCAATTGGGAACAACATTTTACCAAATTCTCTCAAGAGGCTGCTGCTGCTGCAAGCCTTGGGCAAGTACATCGTGCTACGTTACCAAACGGAAAAGAGGTTGCCTGTAAATTACAATATCCCGACATGGCAAGTTCTGTTGAATCAGATTTAAAACAGCTAAATTTATTAATTGCTATTTATCATCGATTAGATAATGCCATCAAACAAGATGAAGTTTATAAAGAGCTGGTTACTCGCATTCAAGAAGAGCTTGACTATAAAAGAGAAGCCGCAAATATACGCCTATTCTCTCTGATGCTTAAAGATTACGACCAAACCATTGTCCCAAATATAGTTGAGGAACTTTCGACTAAACGATTATTAACAATGGAATGGATTGAAGGGCAAAGCTTACAAAAGTTAATAGATAGTGGGTTAAATCAAGAAAGTCGTAACGAAATTGCACGTTCTTTATTCTGCTCGTGGTATGTTCCCTTCTATCATTACGGGGTCATTCATGGCGATCCTCATATGGGTAACTTTTTAATCAACTCGCAAAATAAACTATGTTTACTTGATTTTGGTTCCATTCGTATTTTTGATGGTAAATTTGTACAAGGTGTAATTGATCTTTGTCGAGCGATTGAAACACATGATGATGAACTGGCTCATCATGCTTATACTTCTTGGGGATTTAAAGATATTTCCAAAGAAACAATGGAAATCTTAAATGAATGGGCACGTTATTTATATGCACCATTAACTCAAGATAGAGAACGATTTATTCAAGATAGTCAAGATCCTGCTTTTGCGCGAAAACTCGCTGAAAAAGTCCATAAAGGCTTGCAAAGAACAGGTGGCATTACCCCTCCACGTGAATTTGTGCTAATTGATCGCTCTGCTATTGGTTTGGGAAGTATATCCACAAAACTACATGCAAAGTTAAATTGGCATAATCTTTTCCAAGAAATGGTTGAAGGCTTTAATCAAGACAAGATGAATCAAGATCAAGCCCGAGCGTTAGCAGAGGCAAAGGTTCCGCCGCCATTACAATAATCTAAAATTAAGCATATTTTCTATAATTTTAAATATGCTTAATTTTAACTTTTACACATTTTATATTTTTTTAATATTAATCTTGAACTATAAAGATACTTCAATACAGAAACTTATTTGCATTATAATACAAAGCACAATGAGAACTTCAATACATATAGATGTATCTATAAATTATATTTCTCGTTGAGTAACAAAATAAATAACTGATAATTAAAAAAATCAGAAATATTTTTAAAATTTGGCTTACTCTAATTTTCCAATTATGGAATAATTACCTTTATAATTTCATAAAATAACCATAATAAAATACAAAAAATATCATTATAAATTAATAAAACGTCAAAGAACTTAAATAATGAACAAATATACTTTACTTGCTTTATCTGTGCTCATGGTGCCATCAGTATCCTTCGCACAAAGCACTGATACAATTACAGACCAAACACAACAAACAAATAGCCAAGATAACAACAGTTCTAAACGTCATGATAATTATCATAACGACCGTGAAAGCAGTCATGATAACGATCGCAATGACCGTGGAAACCGTCATGATAACGATCGCAATGACCGTGGAAACCGTCATGATAACGATCGCAATGATCGTGGAAACCGTCATGATAACGATCGCAATGATCGTGGAAACCGTCATGATAATGATCGCAATGACCGTGGAAACCGTCATGATAATGATCGCAATGACCGTGGAAACCGTCATGATAATGATCGCAATGACCGTGGAAACCGCCACCAACATTAGTTGTCAAACCAACATATGCGAAAAAGGTTTCTTATGATTAAAGGAACCTTTTTATAACAAACGATAATCAATTAAATATAATGAGATAAAATGAAAAAATATTTAGTATTTGCTTTATCTATAACTTTACTGCCAACAGTTTCTTTCGCCCAAAACAGAAACAATGCCTTACAACAAATTAGCAAACAAAGGGATATTGCGGATAATAATTGCCGTAATAACCTTCCTAACCCCAGAGCTGCAATTGGTTTTTGCAAAAAAAGAGACGGTTTACAGAAAAAATTAGATAATATGAATAATCCTCGCAATAATTATAATAATAACAACATTAACAATTCTGATCGTAATGGGGATTATAACAATAATCACCATAATCATCACAATAACCATCGTCAAAATCACAATAATTAGTCATAACAGTGACTTTAAAAAAATAGGTTTTAACGCTTTATAAATAGCTTTAAATTGTTCATATTTTTCAGTATACAAAACACTAATATCAGGATGTGGTATATAAGATGCCTCAACAGGAGGTTGCGGCAACAAATCTCCAAATGAAGTGTTTTGGTTACAACTTAACATCGCCAATCTTGCCGCGCCAAGTGCAGGACCAACATCCCCACCTTCACGATAATCCAACGGATATCCAGTAATATCAGCTAATAATTGTCTCCAAAAAGCACTACGTGCACCACCACCAATCAAACTGATATTATCAGGCTTAATTCCTGTAGCATGTAAAACTTCCATTCCCTCTGCAAGACCAAAACTAACACCTTCAACCACAGCACGTGCAATATCTTGTCTGTCATGCTTATGTGTTAGCCCCATAAAACATCCTGTTGCTTTGGCATTATTATGTGGAGTACGTTCACCTGATAGGTAAGGCAAGAAAATAACAGAAGAAGGATCTTTGCCTGTTGTTTCAGCCAGTGCTAATAACTCGGGAACAGACTTAACACCTGTAATTTTAGCAGCCCAATCTAAACATGACGCAGCACTCAGCATTACTGACATCAAATGCCATGTATTCGGTAAAGCATGACAAAAACTATGAACTGCTTTTTCAGGATTACTTAGGAAACCATCACTTGCAACAAAATACACTCCAGAAGTTCCCAAGGACAGCATTGCCTGACCTTTACGCCAAATACCAACACCAATTGCACCCGCAGCATTATCACCACCACCAGCAGTAATCGTTACAGTCTTTGGCATCCCCCAACGATTAGCTAACTCGGGTTTGATTGTTCCTGTAGATTCATTACCTTCGAATAATTTAGGCATATTGTCTTCAGTTAAACCACAAGCATTTAATAAAGGTTTATACCAAGAACGTGCCCCAACATCCATCCACATGGTTCCTGCAGCATCAGACATATCAGATGCAAAAACACCATTAATTAACCAACGAAGATAATCTTTGGGTAATAAGACTTTATCGATTTTACTGTAAATTTCAGGTTCGTACTTACGCACCCAACAAATTTTAGGTGCGGTAAATCCTGGCATCATCAAGTTACCAGTAATTTTACGAGATTCTGGAACCGCTTGTTCAAGTTCCACACATTCTTGATAGCTACGTCCATCGTTCCACAAAATTGCTGGACGTAATATTTTGCCATTTTTATCTAATAAAACAGCCCCGTGCATTTGACCTGTTAGGCCAATTGCTTGGACATCTTTCAAAGAATGTTTTTGACCTAAAGCAGACATTACTTTGTCTGCAGCTTCCCACCATGAATGAGGATCTTGTTCAGACCACAAAGCTTGTGGGCGCGATACTGTTAGACTTTCAGTATGACTGGCAAGTATTTGATGTTTATCATCTAACAAAATACCTTTGATTCCAGACGTTCCAATATCAATACCAATATACATTGAACAGACTCCTACTTCAAATTTGAAAAGAGATCACTTAAAAATGAACATCTTTATTTATATATTCAAATCATAAAAATAGCTACAGAATTGATTAAAAAAACAACGTAATTAATATGTAGTTTTTAAAATATGACAAGCGTTTTCAAAACCCTTTTCGCAACTTTGCATAAACAATTCTTTGGCAAGTTTGGTATCTTTGGTTACATGATTACCATTTAAATATAAATTTCCTAGTATGAACATAGACTCCGCATCACCATTTTTTATCGCTTCTTGAAGATAAGATATCACTGTTTGCATATTGGGATCTTGAACCTGATTTGATAAATCAAGTTTAGCATATTCACGTTGCGCTACGACTAAACCTTGTTGAGCTGCTTTTTTTAAGAAATTTCTCGCTTTTTCAATATCTTTGGAAACCCCTAATCCTTTTGCATATAACATGCCAACAGCATATTGCAGATCAGCATTGTGACTACTTAATCCTTTACTATATATTTCAAAGGCCTTCTGATAATCTTCAGTCGTTCCAATACCTTGTTCGTAAATCTGGCCCAATACCAACATTGCTTGAATATTTCCTTGGTCGACAGCCTTTTGATACCATTCAATTGCTTTTGCTGGGTTTTTTGGTAAATTCGTTCCCGCTAAATAAAACGATGCAATTTTTAATTGAGCCTCGACATTTCCACCCTCAGCAGCTTTTTGATAAAATCCTACTGCCTTTGCTGGATCTTTTGGAACGTTTAACCCTTGATCAAAAATATTTCCCAAAGCAAGTAAAGCCTCTGAATTATTTTGATTAGCAGCTTTTTGATACCATTCAATTGCTTTATTATGATCAATTGGCGTATTCATTCCTTTGAAATATATTGTGGCCATCTTTAATTGGGCCTGAACATTTCCATCCTGAGCAGCTTGTTGAAATAATTGAAACGCTTTGTCGAAATTTTCATTCACACCACGACCATCTATATACATTTCACCTAATCGATAAGCAGATCTACTATCCCCTTGTTTTGCAGCTTTATCATACCAAAAAGCTGCCTTAGCACTGTCTTGTGGAACATTGTCCCCTTTGTCATAAAAATTAGCCAAATAATATTGCGCCTGAATATTATTTCCATTCGCTGCTCTTTTTAAGAGTTCAAAGGCATGGTTATAATCAATCTCTACTCCCAAACCATTTTTATACATTTTAGCTAAATTAAATGCTGCACTCGAGTGGGTTTTTGATGATTTTTCATACCAATATATTGCTTTGGTATAATCGAGCTTTACCCCATTCCCATTTTCATACATCACCCCTAAATAAAATTGTGCATCATGATTGCCTTTGTAAGCAGCCTTTTCGAAATATGAAAATGCTTTTTTGGTATCCTGAGGAATATTTTTACCTTCGAAATACAAGGATCCAATATAAAAAAGGGCTTTAACATACCCATTTTCTGCGGATTTTTGAAGATACTGTAACCCTTTATCAATATTTTTACTGGTGCCGATACCATTATAATATGCATAGCCCAACGCATACTGCGCCGCAGGGTTATTTTGATTTGCTGATTTCTCATACCACCGAACGGCTTCGGTATGATCCTCTGGCACGCCACGTGCATGGTCATACATACTACCTAATGCATATTGAGCTTTGGCATGATTTTTATTAGCAGCTTGTTTGTAAAAATTCATCGCTTTTGAAAAATCTTGAGAGGCCCCTTGGCCTTTCTCATACATAACACCCAACATATATTGAGCATTATCACTGCCAGCAGTAGCAGACTGCTCTAAATATTCACGTGCTTTTTTAAAATCTTGAGGATTACCCTCACCTTGCATATACATACTGGCACGATCAAATTGTGCCTCAATAAAACCAGTTCGAATTGTTTTATAAAAACAAATACAAAAAACAATAAAAATAATACAGGCAATCGCTGCTATTTTTCCAACAAGAGCAATATGAGATCTGGACATAAAAAACCGATATAACAAAGACAAAAAGCGAATATTAGGAGTGTGAAAAGACTATACTACGTTTTATGATCTCATTATAGAAAAAAAATACCTTTATAATTGAAACGCTTATTTAGCCTTCACTTTTTGCAATCAGCGCCATTCCTTTATCATGATTATGAGGAACACCTTGCCCCTCTAGATACATTTTTCCAAGAATAAAACTGGATTTTTTATGACCCTGAGCCTCAGCTTTTTCAAACCAAAACGCTGCTTTTAAAAAATCTTGGGGGACACCATCACCTTTATAATACATAATCGCAAGGTTAAATTGAGCCAGATCATACCCATTTTCCGCCGCAGTTTGGAAATATTCAAAGGCTCTCACAAGATCAATCTTAATAATTTGCCCTGCTAAATAGACATATCCCAAACTATATTGTGCCTGAACATCTCCACAGTTAGCAGCTTGCTCATACCAATATATCGCTAGCTTGTAATCTTTGGAAACACCTTGCCCTTCTGAATACATGTAGCCAATCATATTTTGAGCCTGTACGTGACCTTGACGTGCGGCTTTTTCGTAAAAATAAGCAGCTCTTTTATAATCCACAGCCATTTCTTGACCATGATAGTAAATATTAGCCATAAAAAACTGAGCTTCAACCTCACCTTGATAAGCAGCCTTTTCGAAATACCCTCTGGCTTTTGGACGATCTTGCTCTCCTCCGTCACCATTCCAATACATTAATGCTAATTGATATTCACCCTGCTTATTTCCCTGTCGAGCCGAAAAAGAATAATATTCTCTAGCTTTTTCAAGATCTTTTTCTACGCCTTTGGCTCGGACATACATGTAAGCTAGATTATTTTGTGCTTCAGCAGCCCCTTTTTGAGCAGCTTGCTCTAAATATACTCTTGCTTTGCTATAATCCTGAGTAACTCCAACCCCCTCGTAATACATCATACCAAGGTTTAAAAGCGCTTCCACCTCACCTTGACGTGCAGAAGATTCAAAATATTCGCGGGCGGTATCATAATTTTGCTTTACCACATGACCCGTAATATAAATTCTTCCCAAAGCAAACATAGCTTTGGCATTACCTTTTTTAGCTGCCTCTTCAAAATAAGCTAGGGCTTTGGAATCATCTTGTTCAACGCCTAATCCCTCATAAAAAATAATAGCTAGGTATAAAATTGCTTGAACATGACCACCAGACGCCGCTTTTTCAAAAAACTCTTTGGCCTTTTTATAGTTTTGAGGTACGCCATCCCCTTTAAAATGCATCAAACCTTTATCCATAGGCGTACTGGATTCAATGAAATCCACTTCTACTTCATTATTTGAATTGATAGCGGAACTGGCATGATTTATATGATTGGATATTCGAAATTTACGTATTCCTATATCATATACAACAAATGCAATACAAATTACGCATATGATGATCAGTATAATAAAAATATAATGAATCATATAAACCCTAATCAATGCCCGAGAAAAATAAAGACAGCTAGTTCGTTAAAATTAATAAGACTATGACGGATAATCAATAATAAAAATCAAGAAAAAATGTTTTATCAAACCATTGTGTCTTTAATTCATACTGGAGATTATCTCACAGGCAGAGTTATTATTTTGTCGACAAGATTTAAGCAACCATACTTTTGCTTCTTGCTTGTTTTTTTTGGTTCCATGCCCTGTTAAATAAGACACTCCAACAGCGAGTTGGGCCTCGGGAACATTTTGTTTGGCTGCTTGTTGATAATAATAAAACGATTTTTTATAATCTTTTTTAACACCGTGACCATTATCATATGCAATTCCAAGCATTGCATTCGCATGCTTGTTTCCTTGCTTGGCAGATTTTTCAAACCATTCTATTGCTTTGTGATAATCTTGTGGAATTCCTTGTCCACTATAATACATCCGCCCAAGAAAATATTGAGCATCACTGTTACCTTTTTGAGCCGACAGTTCAAAATATTTTTTTGCTCTTATGTATAGTCTGGGAACTCTTAATCCTTTAAAATAAATCAACCCTAAATAAAAATTAGCTTCTGGTTCACTTTGAGCAGCGGCCTGCTCTAAAAACTTTCTCGCTTGAATATAGTCGCGCTCCACACCAATACCCCCACCATAAAAAATTCCTAATGCCAATTGTGATTTGGCATTACCGTTTTTAGCCGCTTTCTCGAACCATTCTATTGCTGTATTTTGATCCTGAAGAACCCCTTGGCCTTGTTGATACCTAAGGGCCAAATGATATTGTGCAACCGCATTCCCAGCTGTGGCTGCTTTGGTTAATTGATCCAAATTTTGTTTTGTATCGGCTTGTTCAAGATGAACCGTATGCTCAAGTACCTGAAATGCTTTTGACTGTTCAGGAAAGTTGGCATAAATTACGAATGCACAAAATATTCCATTACAGAAAAAACGTTTATAGACTTGTTTCATTATAAACTCTTTTAAGATCAAAGATTAAAAACCTACATTATCAATAAATTAAATTTCTACTAGAAAATAATAACATATCTATTACAAAAAAAAGGAGTCTACGATGTTACATAATTCAATTAAACAAATTGAACTAAGCGATTGCCTGAATTTGAGAAGGGATATCTTATGGCCTAATGGCACTTTACAAGACTGTATTGAAGAAGATGATGAGAATGCCACTCATTATGGGTATATTAAAGACCAAAAAGTCATTAGTTGTTTATCTGTTTTTTACCGTTCGCCCATACGATATCAAATTCGTAAATTTGCAACAAAAACAGACTATCAAAATCGAGGTATTGGAAGTTTCTTGTTTCATCATATTTTACTAGAGTTAGCAAATAAAAAAATTGAAACAATATACTTAAATGCCAGAGTAACAGCTATTCGCTTTTATGAAAAATTTCAGTTCCAACCTTTTGATAAAGAATTTTCAAAAAAAGGCGTGTCTTTTTTACCCATGGAACTGAATTTGACCCAGTGGAATATAAAAGCAAATAAAAATACTCATGATCCATTAACGCTGATCAAATAATTCTTTTTGCTGTTGTTGTATTAATGTATCTTTTCTCTCTTTGAGAATTTGAAACGCTTTTTTCTTCTTCTCATCCGCTTCTTTTAAAATGGATTGAGCCTGATCTTGTGCTGAATCCATAATATCATCAAAACGCTGTTGAACATTAAAGTTTGTATTGCTGTTATAAGATTTGATATACGTAACAAACCATATACAAGCCCCCACTGCTATCGCTACGGTTAAAACTCGTTTTATCATTTTTTCACACCATGATTTTACATCAAATAAAGTCCCAACTTTATTTAAACTAAAAATAGATGAAAAGAAATAACTTCTACAAATATAAGACGTTTAAAATACGAAATAAAAAATCAATATTATAAATATACTTATTTAAAAATTTAGGTTGAAAAGAGTATTCTTATATACTATCTGATAACGATTATCATTATCATTTATTAATATAGAGTGTTTGTCAAACCCATGACCTGTACGTATCGTTATTTATTATTAGTTACCTCTGGTGTTGTCTTATTTTGTTTACCAAAACAAAGTTTTGCACAAACAACTTCATCAACAACACAAAATACAAATACTACAAAAGCATCTGACGATTCATCATCAAATGATGAGCAAATTGTCGTAAGAGGTCAGAAAAACTCTATTGTAGTCAAGTCATCTTCAGCAGCCACTAAAACGAATACACCTTTGATCTATACACCAGAATCAGTATCCGTGGTGACCGCTTCACAAATGGAAATGCAAAATGCCACAACACTAGGGCAAGCATTACGTTACAGTTCGGGTGTCGCTATGGAGCAGCGTGGTGCAAATAACAGATATAATCTTGGGACGATCCGTGGTTTTGATTCCAGCGAATATCTTGATGGTCTATTAATGTTCAAAGGGCAATATTACGCCGCTCAACAAGTAGATGTCTACTTATTGCAAGAAATAGAAGTCGTCAAAGGTCCATCTTCCGTTGTGTATGGTCAAAGTAGTCCAGGGGGCATTATAGCCTTAACCAGTAAATTTGCCAATGGATCACGCTTTCGTCATGTATCCATTGAAGGTGGAAATTATGATTATGTCCGCGGCACTTTTGACTTGGGCGATACGTTCAAAGGTCTTGATAATCTATCTTGGCGCGTTGTTGGCACTGGATTTAGAAAAGATGGAATGGATTGGTATACCAAAGCAGAAAGCTATGCAATCCAGCCATCCTTATACTGGGAACCCACCGATGATATTAACTTAACAGTTTACGGTCGTTACCAAGCTGATCCTAGTGATACATCCTATCAAACCTTTCCTGCCTATGGCTCTGTTTTATCCAGCCCATATCATTTTCCTTCTAATTTTTATTCAGGAGATAAAAATTTCGAAGATTATGATCGTACTCAAGCTTCCGTAGGATATAAATTTATCTATCAACTTAATCCAGAATGGCAATTTCGATCTCTAGGGCGTTATACCAATGTTGGAACCAACTATAATCAAGTCTATGGCACAGGTGGAGCTAGCAATAGTAGTGCTGGATACTCCCCAGGAAGTCAATATATGTATCGTCTAGCAAATGGTTCCAAAGAACATCTCGATACGATGACTATTGAAGAACAACTACATGGAAACGTTCATACTGGTCCTGTTGAACATGATTTATTATTAGGGGTCAGTTGGCAAAATCTACGTGATGGGTTTGACTATGGTTGGGGCTCTGCCCCCCCTCTTAATTTATATCACCCAAATTATTCAGCCCCGATTAAAATTCCTGCAATTAGTACTCAAACGAGTGCAACAACCAATCAAGAAGCTATTTTCTTACAAGACAATATGAGTTATAAGCGCCTACACGTGCAGTTAGGATTTCGTAATGATTGGTCTACTATTCATACGAGAAATCACCTTAGCCCATCAAACAGCTTTACACAAAGTGATCAGGCATTTACCTTTCGTGGAGGTATCCTTTATAATTTACCTCATAATATCTCTCCTTATTTCATCTACTCACAATCGTTTCAACCGCTTAATCAAGTATCTCAAAAAGATCAAAAACCGTTCCAACCTACGCGAGGAGAACAATATGAATTCGGGGTTAAATATCAACCCGAAGGTTTCAATGGGTTCTTTACAGCAGCTATTTATAATCTAGAACAAACAAATGTCTTAACTCCAGATCCTGAAAACGCTTCATGGAGTATTCAAGCAGGAAAACAGCGTTCTAGAGGTCTAGAATTGGAAGCCCATACATCGCCAATTGCTGGGTTAAACTTAATCTTAGCTTATACACACCAAAATGTTAAATTTACTGAAGGACAATATAGCGGTCTTCGTCCAACTCAAGTCCCTGCAAACATGTTTTCCTTTTGGGGAGATTACACCATTCAGTCTGGCACACTTAAAAACCTAGGGGGTGCTATTGGTGTCAGATATAACGGCAATACAAATGGGAATTATACATCTTACCTTAGAACCGCTGCATATACTTTGATAGATATGCAAGCACATTATAAGTTCGATGATACACTTCCAACCTTAAAAGGGCTTGATGCTCAACTTACGTTTCAAAACCTAACGAACAAACGTTACTTTACTGCTTGTTACAGCCAGTCTTTTGGTTGTGCCATCGGGCAAGGCAGAACTGTTATTGGAAAGCTTTCTTATAACTGGTAATTTTAGCTTACTTTTATCCAAGATATTATCATACTTGGATAAAAGTTTCTTTACGCTCTTCGCTTAAAAACATTTTTTCGTTGCAAATAAAAATACACTATTCCAAAAATCAAACCAATACTGATAAACGTAATACTCATCACAGTGTAAACACCATTTTGATTAAAAATTGACGTCAGGATTTGTGGGAATAAAATAGCTTTTGCAACTGGTAATAAAATACATAAGCATGCAAATAATCCAATTTGATATTGCCATGCTTTCATCACTGTCGAATAAAAACTATAAAACAATCCTTGAATAAACGATAAAATAAATACACACAAAAAGATTGTCACTTCCCAAAACGGTTTATCAATAATGTGTTTAGGCACAAGCATATTCACCCAAAATACTGATAATAACGCCAATAAAGCACCCATTATAACCCCGACATGCAACCCATCAGTTAACTTGTAGAACATCAGCAATTTTGCTGAGACATGTTTTTTATTATAATGGCGGCGTTTATTTGAAAAAAATAATAACCCCGTCGCGATTAATGCCGCAGACCCAACCCCTGCTATAAAATAAATACACCTCAACACATCTCCCCCTGTGCGCGCCAAATGTAGTCCAAACATTAAATTAAGGAAATATCGGCCAGCTGAGGATTGATTAATATTACGAGAAACTTGATCAGTGGCTCTATCTAACTCGATATAATTACGCATAATTGCCAATTGATCCACATCACTTTGCACCACACGGATTTGCTTTGAGGTAATTAATATAAACCCTGGCATAGAGTGAAAAGAAGTTTGTGCCTTTTGCACCAAAGAATATAAATTCTGTGCTGGAAGGTCAGTGGTAACAGAAACATCTTTCAAAGTTTCTGAGTGATAATGATTGGCGGATGGATTAAAAAATGAAATATAATTGGGTGCATAAAATAAAAAACCACTTATAACCATCATGAGTAAAAACGGTAAAAAGAAAACCCCTATTCCCAAATGAATGTCTAATACAAAACGTAGTGCAGATGCTTTAGGTCTGATTTTAAAAAACTCTTTCCACAAATGCTGCAGATGAATTATAAAGCCGCTGAGGATAAAAAGAAAAAACAATATAGATAAAGTAATAATCGCTATATCACCTGCTGGGCGACCCATTAAAAGATTATTATGTAAACTATCAAAAAAATATCCTCCTACAGTAGAGGGAGATTTTATAACCTCTCCAGTAGTTGGTTCGATATTTTGCCAGCTTAATAATTTATCATGGCTGTTCAGCACTTGTAAAAATGGATATCGTTCAGAAGGTAAAATTACAAAACTAAATTGGTTCTTGCGCGCATTTTCTTGCCAGACATTATAAGCACTTTGTAACCCCGTTTCTGACACTATTTGTGTTGGCTTGTAATTTGCCAATTCTGGCTGCATCCATTGTGAAATTTCTTGGTCAAAAATTGAAATCGTACCTGTTATCACCAAAAAAAAACAAAACCATCCTCCAATTAAACCGCCCCAACGATGGATAAATGTTAAGATAAACAGTATTTTTTTAATCATAAGAAGTTTTTCTGGTTTATGAGAATAAGAATGAATAACACTATAGAATATTTAACCAGAAATTCAATTTGTATATATTACTATCTTAATTTCAATCGATCTATATTCAGCTGCCTTTATATGTTGAAAATCCATAAGGAGAAAGCAATAAAGGCACATGATAATGATCTGAAGCAGGGTTTTCAGCAATTCCAAAGTCTATTCGCACAATATTTAAAAAAGCAGGATCGGTAACTGCGTAATGTTGCCGTTTAAAATACTCTGCAACATAAAAAGCCAGTTGATAATATCCTGCTGCCAGTTTCTCTTGATGACGAGGTAAAATCACGCAGCGCCCATCCTGATTGGTTTGACCCTCAAATAAAAGCGTTGTTTCTTGATATAAATTTACTTTAACATTCGACGCAGGTTTTCCTGAAACCATATCCAAAATATGCGTGGATAAAGTTACCTTGTATGAATTTACTTTATTTCGAGCAACGGGTTCTGCTGCATTAGCAGCGGGAACAATCAAAGAGCCCCCTATACCACTAAGAAAATGTCGACGTTTCATCTCCATTTAGATTTTCCTTTCTTTAAAAAATACTTATGTAATAGCATCACGGTGAATAATAGATGCTTTTGCCAAACCATTTTGCTCTAATACTGAACCTACAGCAAATAATAGCTTTTCTTGATAAGGTTGTGCAATCAGTTGCAGACCAACTGGTGGCTTTCCTTTTCTTTGAAAAGGTATTGATAAAACAGGACATTTACTCATACTAAAGGGTTGAGTATAAATCCCCAAATGCACTCTGGCAGGAACTGGCTGTCCATCGACATACACAATAGGATTATCAATAAGTGGTGCTGCAGCCCCTACTGCTGGCGCAATCAGCAGATCATATTCCTTAAAGATCTCGGCCAGATAATTTTGAAACCATGTTTTAACTTTTTGTGCTTGCAAATATGAGGCAACAGGTAACATCGCCCCTGCCATCAAACGGTCTCGGGTTGCAGGATCATAATCCAAAGGCTGTGTTCTGAGCATGGGTAAGTGTAGATTTCCGCCTTCGGAAGCAGTCATTAAATAGGATGCTGTGCGCACTTGCTCTATATAGGGAATTTCAATTTTTTTTTGCTGACTAAAAAGATGCATAATTTCTTGAATAGTTTTTAAAATATCCTGCTCAACATCTCTTTCAAACCAACCCCCTACTTGTGCAATCCGCAAATCAGAAACAGATGGTAAAATAGAAGCGTTATCCTCAACCCCTGCCATCACATTAAAAACAAGCTTTAAATCCTCAACCGTTTGGCAAAAAGGACCAATAGTATCAAAGCTTTTAGCAAAAGGATAAACCCCTTGCATCGGCATAAGACCAAAAGTTGGCCTTATGCCCCACACACCGCACAAAGATGCAGGCACTCGAATAGATCCATTCGTATCAGATCCCAAAGAGAACGGAATAATCCCTCCACCAACGGAGGCAGCAGATCCTCCCGATGACCCTCCTGCAAAGCGCGATAAATCATGAGGATTATATGTCATACCATGATGAACATTGTCAGTAACAAACCCATAAGCGAATTCGTCCATATTTAACGTCGCCACAGGAATAGCACCCGCTTTACATAATCGTTGAATAACCTCAGCATCTTGGTTGGCACATGTTTTTTTTGATAAAATCTTTGAACCCGCAGTGGTTACCTCATCTTGCACATCAAAAAGATCTTTGACCGCAAAAGGAACCCCTGCCAAAGGCCCTGGATCTTGACCTGTGGCAATAAGAAGATCGATCCGCTCTGCCGCTTTTAACGCACGTTCACCCAAAATACGCGTTACACTATTTATTGGTGGATCATATTGCCGAATAATTTGCAAATAATGAGATATAGTTTGTTGTGCAGAAGCGCGTCCCAAACGAATAGAGTTGGCAATGTCTTTTACAGAACGCATTCCGTTCACCCATTCTCTTTAATTTCAGGAATTTTAAATTGATGAATAAGCTGACTATAATCATGCAATATTTTCGTGTTTTTTAAGACACCTTCTTTGCACTGCTCGGGAATAGATAATAAAATACTTTCAGAGAGTTGCTCTAGTGCATGATATAAAAGATCATCCTTCATTTTTTACAAACCCCCTTTATTTATATAAACTTTAATGAATTAAATAATCCTAACAAGTTTTTTCTATTGATACAGAATTATCTTTGATAAAATCTATTATGCACAAAAAGTTGATATTTTTATTTAATTTTTTCTTTACTTTATGCCTAATCCCAGAAGAAGATAATACAATTATAGCTAAATTAATTCTAAAGCAGAAACATCATGATTATTTCCAAAAAAATTACGCTTTTATCTTTTGCTTTATATAGCTTTTGTATCTCTTTACCTGATGCCAAAGCTGCTTATCATTATTATCTTGATGATAAATCCCAACAAGAAATCAATACTGTTTTAAAAAATAAATCGCATTCTATCGAAGAAATTTCAAAACAATTTCTGAACACGCCCTATCAAAGTGATACCTTAATTGGCTCTTCAACCCAGCCTGAAAAAATGGTCGTTAATTTAAATGCTGTAGATTGCTTTACTTTTATTGATTATGTATTGGCATTATCTTTATCAAATAACGTTGATGCTTTTATTGAGAACCTTATCAGAGTGCGATATATTGATGGAACCATCAGTTTTTATAATCGTAAACATTTCTTTTCTGACTGGTATTATATCGCCCCTAAAAATGCTGAAGAAATAACAAAAAAAATCAGCCCTAACAGTATTACTGTATTTAAACGCCTTAATGAAAAACCTGATGGCACAGAATATCTGGCAGGGATTGGAGCCATCCCCAGAAATATCAATTACATCCCAAGCAGCTATGTCAATGAAGCCGTGATTAGTAAATTAAAAACAGGGGACTTTATCGGAATTTATACTAATCAAGTAGGGCTTGATGCATCCCATGTAGGTATTTTAATTAAAAAAGGCAACCAAGTATATTTCCGCAATGCTTCCTCTTTGAAAAAAAATAGAAAAGTCGTTGATAGTCCTTTTTTAGAATATATAAAAAATAAACCTGGAATTATGGTTTTGCGCACACAACAAAACTAAACAGATCGTCTTGTTGTCATCGCCGCGGTCAACGTTCCCTCGTCCATAACTTCCAAAGATCCACCCATAGGAATGCCTTGGCTAACCCGCGTGATCTTTACCCCATAAGGTAACAGTTGATCATATAACCAGTGCATGGTGGTCACCCCATCTACTGTCGCTCCCAAAGCTAGAATAATTTCTTTAACTTCAAGCTTCTCAAGGCGATGCAATAATGGGGTAATATTTAAATCTTCTGGTCCGATACCTGATAATGGAGACAAAGACCCACCCAAAACTTGATAGCGTCCTTTAAAGATCGATGTCTTTTCCAATGCCCATAAATCACCGACCGTTTCAACAATACAGATTTGCTCGTCATTTCGATCTGGATTACTACAAATTACACAAGGATCTGAACTATCAAGATTTCCACATTCTGAACAGATTTTAACATGATCGGCTGCATGTTGTAATGCCTGAGCCAATGGCAACATACGAGATTGCGGCTGCTTTAATAAAGCAAGTGTTGCCCTGCGAGCAGAGCGTGGCCCCAATCCTGGCAATTTGCTTAGTAACGCAATTAATCGTTCTATTTCAGGGCCACCCATTATTCTGTCCTTTGATAATATTACTGATCTATAATCCAGCAATATATAATCAATTAAAAGGGTAAATTTAACCCCTCTGGAAGATTCATTCCACCAGTTACTTTTTGCATTTCTTCTTTGGTTTTCTCATCTAAACGACGACGCGCTTCGGTATAAGCAGCAACGATTAAATCTTGCAATATTTCCATTTCATTCGCATCAGCAAGTTTAGGATCAATTTTAATCGATTTCATTTCCCCTTTACCTGCCAATTCAACCGTCACCATGCCAGCACCAGAAACACCTTCTACTGTAATCAAAGCCAGCTTTTCTTGCATTTCATTCATTTTGCTTTGCATTTGCGAGGCTTGCTTCATAAGATTAGCAAAGTTTTTCATAGTTTATACACTCCATGAGTTAAAAATTAATATTCATCAGGATCATAAGGGGGAATATCTTCGTCATCAAAACGCATTGCCCCCTCGTCATCTTCCATTGATGGGATGTTTTCTGGAAATAAACCATACTCATCTAGTTGAGGATTGACAAGCTTTCCAAGTCGTGCCCCTGGAAATATTTCCAGAATCCCTAATATAAATGGGTCTTGCCCAACCTCTTTTAAATCCGCCTCGGCTTGTAAAGATTCTTGCTCCATCAAAGAGGGTTCCCCTTGATGTTGAGACAGAACAATCGTCCAACGTTGATTTGAATAGGTATTAAGTAACTTGGAAAGTTGCTGTGCCAAATTGTTTGGCGCTTTATCCTCTACTCGAATTTCGATCGTGGGTGGCGCAAATTTTACCAAATGTACTAAATTACGCAAATGCGCATGGAGTAAACGCTCTTGTTTTTCTTTGACAAAAACAACAACTTCTCGCCAACTCTGCCAAGTGATTTTTTCTGGTAAAGTTTCCACTTCTTGAACCGCAGGAACGCCCACGGCCTGCATAACATCCGCCTGAGGATATCCAGAAGATACAGAACTATTTTGCCCTACTGCATATAAAAATGTGTCTCCATCTCCTTGCACAGGCGACGAGGCTGTTGAGCCAGAAGAAGACGATGAAGATATATGAGGTTTATTATTATTTCCTTGTGGGCTACCTCCCTCATTCTTCATTTGCTTGATCAACTCATCAGGAGACGGAAGATCAGAAACATAACATAAACGAATAAGCACCATTTCTACCGCAGCCTTACGGTTAGGTGCCATATCTACTTCATTTGTGCCCTTTAAAAGCATTTGCCACGTACGCCCCAAAACCGGCACAGAAAGTTTATCTGCTAACTCCCCACCTTGAACGCGTTCTAATTCAGAAAGTTCAGCACTCTTTTGTAACGTAGGCACCGCTTTCATCCGAGAAAGCAAATGCACTAAATCCAACAAATCTGTTAATAACACCCCTAAATCAGCACCAGTGGCATAAGCTTGATCGGTAAGCTCTAAAACTTTATCAGGCTTGCCCCCCATCATTGCTTTGAACAAATCAAACACCAATGCACGATCAGCAAAACCCAACATTTCTGAAACAGTGGATGCCTCAATTAGTCCAGCACCTTCTTGACCATCCTTTTGAGCGATGGCTTGATCAAGCAAAGACAACCCGTCTCTTACCGATCCATCGGCAGCTCTGGCAATTAAATTAATTGCTTCTAGGGCAATCGATACGTGCTCTAACTCGGCTAATTTAGCAAAATGATCTTGTAATTGCTCTTGGGGTACACGGCGCAAATCAAAGCGCTGGCAACGTGATAATACCGTAACGGGGACTTTACGGATTTCCGTCGTGGCGAAAATAAAAGTAACTTGTTCTGGAGGTTCTTCCAACGTTTTTAGCAATGCATTGAACGCATTACGAGATAACATATGGACTTCGTCGATAATATATACTTTCATCCGCGCTTGCAACGGACGGAAACGAGACCCCTCAATGATCTCTCTCACATCATCTACCCCTGTATGAGAGGCAGCATCAATTTCTAATACATCAGGATGACGATCTGCTAAAATTGCTTTACAATTAGGGCAAACCCCACAAGGATCAGCCGTCGGGCCACCTTGACCATCCTCACCAACACAGTTTAATGCGCGTGCGATAATACGAGCCGTCGTTGTTTTTCCAACACCGCGCACCCCCGTCAACATAAATGCGTGCGCCACACGTCCCATGGCAAAAGCATTGCGCATCGTGCGCACCAAGGCTTCTTGGCCAATTAAATCATCAAAATTTTGGGGACGATATTTACGTGCCAGTACGCGATAAGATTTCTCAACTTTTGGCGTTGATTTGGGTAAATCTTCAAATAAACCAGCAGCTAGTGTTTCGTTAGGTAAAGGAAAATTCTCGTCCGGAAGATCTGTCATAAACTCATTCCAGGAAATAAAATAACAAAGGCAGGTATAGATTTTAAAAACCTGCATCCTTACCTTTAACGATGAATGTAAGGTGGCAAGCCACAAGTGACCCGAATGATACTCGCAATGGCTGCTTCCTTCCGGACCTGACCGAGTTCACAAGGTATTCGTCCACTCATGACTTCCCACCCCTCTTCTAGCACAACAAGTGGGGTGGATGACAAGTCTTTTTTTCACATTTTAAAAAAATTATTCTCCAACAGCGGCACCGCCAGAATGACGATAGTCCGTACCTCCATAATAAATACGTTTTCCATCTTTATCTTTACCAACAACAATGCCCTCTGCAATCCCCCATGTAGAGTATAAATCCAAAGGATATCCTTTTTTCTTCAACTCTTCACGAACCACAGGACTTAACGCATTAAATTCCAACTGTACAGGAACAGGTTCCCATTGCTGATGAATGCGAGGCAAATTAATCGCTTGTTGAATATTCAGATCATAATCAATGACACCAGTTAACACAGACAACACAATCGTTGGAATACGAGATCCACCAGGGCTGCCAATCACCATGAATGGTTGATTATCCTTAGAAACAATGGTTGGAGTCATCGATGACAATGGGGTCTTTCCCGCTGCAATAGCATTGGCTTTGCTTCCTACAATTCCATACATATTGGCTTGCCCTGCTGCGGTTGCAAAATCATCCATTTCATCATTCATAACGATTCCTGTTGACCCCGCAACCACGCGCGCACCAAACCAACCATTTAAAGTATAGGTCATTGAAACTGCCATGCCGTCTTTATCAATAATAGAGAAATGCGTGGTTTCATTCTTTTCATGCTTTTGTTGAACGCCAGCTTTTATAGTTTTAGCCAACGCCACTTGTCCTGGAACCAAAGCGGCAGAATCAACTGCATGTTTGAAATTTAAAGTTTTACGAACATCCGCTGCATATTGTGGATTTAAAAAACGTTCGATATTATTTTGCACAAACGCAGGGTCCCCTAAATCTCGACGATCAGAATACGCACGACGCATGGCTTCGATTTCTCTTTGGGCTGCTGGTAATGTTTGCAATCCCAGCTTGCGCATATCATACCCACCAATGATATTCAGCATTTCACATAATGCCACCCCACCACCACTTGGAGGCGGTGCCGTATCAATCACATATCCTCGATAAGAACACGTTAAAGGTTGCATGATGCGCGGTTGGTACGTTTCAAAATCTTTCATTTGCAAAATACCCCCATGTTTCACACTGGCAGCAACAATTTGTTTGGCAATTTTGCCTTTGTAAAATGCATCATTCCCTTTTTTCGCAATTAAAGTCAGCGTTCTTGCCAAATCTTCTTGACGGAACACATCGCCAACTTTCCAAGGAGACCCATCTGCTTTTAAGAAAATCTTGGCTGCCTCGGGGTTCTTAGCAAAGTCAGAAGTAGAGGTTGAAAATAACTCAATATCTTCTTTAGTTAGAACATACCCATCTTTGGCAAGTTTAATCGCAGGGTCGATCAAATCTGCTCTGGTTTTACTGCCCCATTTTTCACGAACCAGTTCCATACCTGCCACTGTTCCAGGAACACCGACCGCTTTCCAACCCAGAACAGATGCGTTCGGAATAACTTTGCCATCTTTGTCTTGATACATTGTTTCAGTCGCAGCGCTAGGGGCTTTTTCGCGGAAATCAACAAAATGAGCCTGACCATTGGGCAAACGTATGGTTAAAAACCCACCCCCACCAATATTCCCCGCCGCAGGATACGTCACCGCCATTGCATAAGCCACCGCAACCGCAGCATCCGCAGCATTTCCACCATCTTTTAACACTTGTGCGCCAACTTTGGCAGCCAAATCACTGGCAGAAACAACCATGCCATTATATGCCGCAACGGGTTGTGTTGACACCGTTGCCGCTGGTGTTCCACCGAATGCCAACGCATCAGCCCCATTACCCGCTTGTGCAAAAGCAGGAACAGAAAAGCAACTACTGGAGAGCAATAATGCTCCAAAGGTGGATTTTAAAACATTTAGTTTCATTCGGGGAGAAATCGTTCTCACGGCAATTCTTTCTTGTTATGTGTTCATTCAATATATTTCAAAAATACTATTCTATTTTTTGTTGCTCTGTCCAGAGTTACACAATTCAAATCTAATGAATTGTATGGTGGCATTGCCCCAATAACATCACTATTCAGTAATATATGACTATACTATGTTATCGCCTTATTTATATTTTGTATTAATAGGTAGTTTATATAATGAAAATAGTTTCTTTGACTGTGATACCCATGATGTTATTGAGTTTTTTTTATTTTCACCATTCTTTTTTTCACAAGACCATTCTGATAAAATTGAAGGCACACAGAGTAACTATATCTTTTTGGATAAACAAGTTTTTATCCTTGAGTTTAGAGTTGAAGAGTTAGAAAAATTAATGATAAAATCGATGGGTTAAAGTCTGACATTTGAAGTAATAAAGCAGAAATACAATGGTTACATTTAATAGTTTTTTATTAGTATGCTTTTATAACCCTAATTGTTACAATCATAAGTATTATTACTAGTATCTTTGCCTAAAGAGAATATACATAATGGTTAGCCGATAATAAAAGTGAAACCATTCTAAATATCAAAGATAATCTACCAAAAAATTTCTTAAATTTTCTAAAATAAGAAAATACTTATAGATTAATAGAAGCAGTCAGCCACAAAACAATTTCTACAGTATCAAATAAAGAAACAAATATTAAACAAGACAAATTAGAAGCTGAAATTTAACTTCTACAAATGATGAGGAAATAAGAAGCTATTAATCTTTTTAAAGCAGTACGCAATAGCCAAGGTGTAAACAAGATTACTACTTGTTTAAAATTAATAGATCGCTTTAAAAACGCCACGAATGAAAATGTATTGCTTTAAGCAGCAAAAGCATATCTGAATCTAGCTAATGCGCTTGCAAAAATAGAAAAACGCTCCGAAGTTATTTAATTACTCTTTTAAGTAATCAAGAAATTTGAAAATTCAGAAATTGAAGACACTCAATCAGTCTTAGCAAGAATAAAATTCTTACATAATTCTTTAATTAAAAACAGTTCATAAGTAACATCAGACTCTATCAATAAAAAAACCGTAATCCTTAGCTGGAATACGGTTTTTTTTATTTACTCAAAACATTAGTTTTTCAGGTTAATTATTAAACAATACCTGCTTTAAGCAATGCTGCAAATACTTTTGCCACAGCCACCGCTCCAGGATCAGGATTTCCAGCCAAGCTGTCACTGTTTAAATAAGACGAACGTCCTGCATTCGCTTTGGTGGATTTTGCGGTGCCTTCTGCTCCATTATTTGCAGCTTTGGCGGCAACATCCAAGCTGTTACTTTGTTTTAGAGCCTCTAGTGCAGGTTGTAATGCATCAATCATAGTTCTGTCACCTAAATCAGCACCACCATAATGCTTCATTTGTTTTAACCCGAACAATAAACCATCAACCAGAGACTGACCTTCTGCCAACTTTTGTCCTGTGCCAGTAAAGAAAATTGACATCAGAACACCGCTAGAACCACCCATAACCACAGCCAAACGTTCACCAATAACCAAACATAACTTAGATTGATCAGCCAATGGTAAATCTTGAGCTTTTAATAATGCTGCAATCCCACGCGCACCCGCTGCAAAGGTTGCCCCTGTATCGCCATCACCTACTTTAGCATCAAGGGCATTAAGCTCGTCTTCAAGCTCGCTTAATGTCTGAGTAACCACATCGACGATCTTACCAGAAACTTTGTCATCAGAAGGTGTATATTGGACTTTGGTTTCAACTGCTTCCAAAGAAATAACAGACATTTTTTCAGGTTCTACAGCTTTAACCCAAGCTGGAGCTTCTGTAGGCGCTGTTAAAGCTTTTTCAATTTTTTCATCAAGTGCTAAAAGAGTTAATGACAAACCCTTCATATCCAAAGCTGTCACGATTAAAGCTGGCCCAACAATCCAAGAGATTTTTGAAGCAATGGCACTGTGATAGAGTTCTTTGGTTAAAATCCCCATTTCTAATGCAGACACACCACCAAGATTATTAACCATCACTGCAACACGATCTTTACCTGTGACATGAGGAGTAAGCTTTGATAGCATTAGCTCAATAACTTCGCGGCTATTTTGGGTTGCAACTGTGCTGGCGCCAGGCTCTCCGTGAATACCCAACCCAAGTTCAATAGAACCTTCTGGAATACGTTGTGCATCACTTTGTGCTTGAGGTAAATGACACCCAGACATTGCAGCACCGATACTGAACACTTGTTTATTTGCATGATCAACGAATTCTTTGACTTCAGCCAAAGAATAGCCTGCTTCTGCTGCATAACCAGCCATTTTATGAATAAACACTGTTCCCGCAATACCACGAGGTTGTTTATTGTCAGGTAAAGAAATATCATCACGAACGATGACCATTTCCACTTTATATCCCAGATGTTTTGCTTTTTCAGCAGCAAGCCCAAAATTTAAACGATCGCCTGTATAATTTTTAATAATTAATAAACAACCAGCTTCACCCGTCACTGCAATAATTGCAGTTAATACAGCGTCAACGCTAGGGGATGCAAATAAATCACCACAAACAGCAGCCGTTAACATTCCTTTTCCAACGAAACCCAGATGTGCTGGCTCGTGTCCTGCACCTCCTCCTGAAACAACCGCTACCTTTTTCTTATCCCAATCTTTACGCACGACAACCCGCATTGAAGGGTCTGTATCAAGTTTAGCAAGGTTTTTATGGGGTGCTGTAACCAAAGCACCTTCTATCGCATCATTTACAAGAGCTGTACGATCATTAAAAAAGAAATTTGACATGATCCATCCTTAAATTTTAAAAATTATTCAAATAACTGTTTCTACTATGCACCAAGGCAAATGGGCATGACAAGACACTATTCAAGATTCTGTGAAAAAATATAATTTTACTTGTTATTCCCTTGATTCTTTAAAAAAATGAGATAATATTTGTTCTTTTGTAACAAGAAAAGTAAGCAAATATGCTCCATAACGCTTTGAAAATCACATTGCAATGGACATTACGACTTTTACTGATAGTTGGTTTATGCTTTGCTTGTTATAGGCTTGCTTTAATGACCGCTTTTGACGATAGTCGCCGATATTATGAAGAATTCATCCCAATTATTGCCTATGCATCTTCTCTACGTATCGATTTTAATCGGCAAACGATTGTGCAACAACAATTTGATCATTGTATCAAAACAGCGAAAGTTTTTACTTATTTCGAAGCTGTTAAGAAATGTACATATAGGATCCGATGAATTTATCTGAAATAATTCATATAACCAATCGTGTTTTTGTAGGATCTTATTGGATCATTATATCTTTGCTCAGTATTGTTTTAATTTATTTATGCATAACATATTACCAAAATCACTACTTTGATCCTAAAAAAAATCTATTTCAGAAATATATATGGGATGCAGCAACATTAAACTTAACTCGACAAACTCAACAATCTTTCGAACAATGCTTACAAAAACAAGATACAAGCAAAAATTATCCGTCACAAATAATGAAAGAGTGTATATTTAAAGCTGCTGCAAAATTATAAATTAGTTACTCTACTGCACTATAAACATTGACGTATATGCTCATCAAGATACCATTTTAACGCACTATCTCCTTTTTCCTGATAGTCTGCAAAATAAGCACGCCAATGATGCCCAATGGATTGATCATAGTTGGTAAGTGCAAGCGCCCTCATTCCATCAGTAATTTTTAAACGAAACTGATCTAAAGAACGAAACGGGAAATGTAACATACAAAAACCAATATCAACCATAGAACGTAACCCCTCATCCGTGCCTTGATAAGCATTGACAAAATGATTACCCATGGTTGGAGACATATTGTGACCCGTTCTATAGGCTGATTTCGTAACACATGGCTTCATTCTTTTCCATACGACGAACTCTGTTTGCGACAAAGTTTGCTCAAAAGTAGTAAGCTCATTTCTTTCTTTTGAAAACAAAGCGGATTGTGCCCAATTAAAAACAAAAACTTGAGCATGAGGATCCATCAAATATTTCGTAAAATTCTCAATAGCTTGATCTGTTTCCTTAGTACAACACGTAATAAACTCATCCGCATCAATAGGAAATATCCAAGATGGAACCCCCTCTTCTCTAAGATAAAATTCAGCAAAACGTGCCATTGCCTCAGTTTTCGTCTGCTGGTAATGCCCTTCTAAAAAATCTGTACTATAAAAAACACTGGCATCTTTATGATCATATTTAAACGATTTGATAATACTGGCAGTTGTATCATTACTGTTATTATCCAAGATAAAAAATTTACGAAAACCTAATGTATAATGATGACGAAGATTAATTCCGATAATATCCTCTACATTTTTAACCAACATAACCAATACAGCATGTTGCAATGTAGGGATATAAACGTCATCCCTTACTTGCCACAACTCACTATTTCTAAGTTCATCAAATACTTGACGAGATTTATTATGAAAATTTTCACTTGGAATACCCATTTATATCCCTATTACTCGTAAGGGGGCTGATTTAACCCTTTGGGTGAGTACGTAAAGACCTCACATCCATCCTCAGTCACACCCATCATATGTTCAAATTGTGCACTCAAAGAACGATCACGTGTAACCGCCGTCCATTCATCATCTAATATTTTCACATCAGGTTTTCCAACATTCAACATGGGTTCAATTGTAAAAACCATACCAGGTTTTAACTCTAGTCCATGTCCTCTTTTACCATAATGCAAAACATTAGGCTCTTGGTGGAAAACACGTCCAATACCATGACCACAGAAATCTCTTACTACAGAGAAACGTTGAGCCTCGGCATATTCTTGAATAACATACCCGATATCACCCAGAGTATTTCCAGGTTTAACCTCGTTAATTGCACGAACCAAAGATTCATACGTCACATCAATTAATCTTTGTGCTAAACGAGATATCTTACCCACAACATACATACGGCTGCTATCACCATACCAACCATCTAATATTGGCGTCACATCGATATTGAGGATATCCCCATTCATTAAACGACGATCACCTGGAATACCATGACAAACAACATGATTAATTGAAATACAACAAGATTTAGGAAACCCTCTATAATTCAATGGTGCTGGTATAGCCCCGTGTTCAATCGTGTAATCATGAATAATTTGGTTTAACTCTTCCGTTGTAACCCCTTCCTTAATAAAAGGAGCAATCATATCCAAGGTTTCAGCAGCCAAACGTCCCGCCGCCCTTAAACCAACGAAATCCTCTTGAGTATAATATACCATCCGTCTATCAGCCATCAAAGTCTCCAATATAAGCAAGCTATAAAATATAATACCCAACTAATAATACATATTAGTTGGGTAACGTAAACTTATTCTTTATAGATTTTTTTATATTTTAATTAAAAAAATTATCTTTTTTTATGTTTGGCTGCTGTCGTTTTGCTATTTACAGCACGGCTTGTCGATACCTTAGAAACGGTAGCTTTCTTTGACCTACTTGATGCTTGTGCGACTTCGACAATTCGCACTTTAGAAGAACGACTGGCCTTTGCAAGGATCACTTTAGAGCCCCCCCTTGATTTTACACGTTTACTGGCTCTTGCTAAAAATAAGGGTCTTTCGGCAGGCGATACACCGTTTTTAACAAATCCGCTATCAAGCGCATTCATCATAATCGTATTACGTTGACCATTACTTGATGCTCCCATCACAACACCAAATAACCTGACGTTTCCTTGGACAGCGGAACCCACCAAATTATGCCCTGCAGCAGCTGTATATCCTGTCTTTAAACCATCTGCACCCGCATAACCCTTGATCAAAGGGTCATGATTGGGAATATTACGTCCTCTGAAGTTATAAGAGGGAACTTTAAAAAAAGGATAATATTCAGGATAGTCTAAAACTAGATGACGCGCCAAAGTCGCCATATCTCTTGCTGTTGTAACTTGATCAGGATTGGGCAAACCAGAAGCATTACGGAATGTTGAGCGACTCATTCCAATCACTCTGGCCTGTTGGGTCATCATCTGGGCAAAACGGGTTTCATCCCCTCCACCAATAAATTCACCCAGAGCACAAGCCGCATCATTCGCTGATTTCGTTACGAGACCTAAAACGGCCTCTCTGATGGTAATCGTAGATCCCGCTCTTAGCCCTAACTTAGAAGGCTCCATAGAAGCAGCACGAATAGATACAGGAATACGTTGATCTAAGGAAATCGCATTGGCATGCAAAGCACGAAAGGTCATGTATAACGTCATCATTTTGGTTAAACTGGCAGGATAACGTTGTAAATCAGCATCATCTTTAGAAAGAACACTTCCATTAAGATCCGTAACGATTGTACTAATTCGACCTACATATTGTGCATGCACCATCGGGGACAAAATAAAAGAGCATAACCACACAGAACACGCAACGAAACCTGCTGTTTTCTTCCTCTTTATTTTCAATAGTGAGTTTGCCATTAAAAGCCGTGTCTTTGATAGAACGTCTTTCTTATGATGAGAAATATATCTTGTCACTTTGCTCCCCTAATGCTGCCCCAATAATCAGAGATTAATATTTTTCTTCGTAACGGATACCACGTAACGCACTATTTAATGTCAACGCTATACGAACTTAATCTATGTAATTTTAACCAATTAACTCTATCATTTTCGTTCCATCCTATCAATCCAAAATATAATAAAAATTATAAAATACAATCAGATACTACATATAATTAAAGTATATTATCAAGAAATTATAATCAAAAAAATAAACTTTAAAGCCAAATAAAATAGATATGCTTGGAATTCAATAATGAATAAGCTTTTGCATGTTTAAAAAAAGATATGTTTCTTTTTTTTTTATAATTTTGTAAAGTTTGGTTCAATTTTATTTTTTTCATGAAAATTTATCACTTAATATGTCTGTTTTTTCATCTCTATATACACATATTTGCTTTTGCGCTGTTTTTAATGATGCCGATTCTCAAACTCTTGAAGAAACAAATATCCTTACATCTGCACAAATACAAAAACCCCCCTTGTATAAAATTATTATGTTGAATGATGACTATACGCCAATGGATTTTGTTGTTTATGTCTTAGAAACTATTTTTCAAAAAAATAATGAAGAAGCCACAAAAATTATGTTCCAGATTCACAATACAGGCTTTAGTGTTTGTGGAGCGTTCACATACGAGATCGCCGAAACGAAAAAAAAAGAAACGATAGAATTAGCAACAAAGTATCAATATCCTTTACAATGCATCCTTGAAAAAGAATAATTAGACGTTATCTATTTGATTATTAATAAAAAATAGCTTTGAAGGCACAGACAGTGCATCTATATAGAAAATAGTGTTTGAAAAATAACTTTCTTGCAATACAATCAATCTTCAAGCATTTTGTAGTTATAAAAGGTACTAATATTGTGTTATCCAATAATTTAGAGCATTCCCTGCGCCGGGCTTTTGAATTAGCTGGGAAATATCACCATGAGTATGCAACATTAGAACATCTGTTATTTGGATTAACAGAAGATCCTGATGCTTTGGTTATTTTTGATGCGTGTCGTATTAATATTCAACAATTGCGTCATGATATTCAATATTTTGTACAAAATGATTTATCAATCTTAACAACGAACATAGATACCCAACCCAAACCCACAACGGCTTTTCAGCGCGTAATACAACGTGCCAGCATTCACGTTCAATCCAGCGAAACACAAGAAGTCACTGCTGCCAATGTGATTGTCGCGCTGTTTTCGGAACACGAAAGCCACGCTATTTATTTTTTACAAACTCAACATCTTACAAAACTGGATGTTCTTAATTTTATTGCTCATAAAATCAACAAAGCCCCCCCAATGCATCATTATGCAGGCGAAGAAAATGATGATTTGGAAGATTTCTTTTTAGAAGAGCATAAAGAGCCCAATCAAAATAATGAAAACCCCCTTCATCTATATTGTGTTAATCTCAATGAAAAGGCTGCATCGGGTCTTATTGATCCTCTGATTGGCCGAGATGCAGAAGTTGAACGCACAATTCAAATTTTATGTCGTCGTACCAAAAATAATCCATTATTGGTTGGCGACCCTGGCGTTGGCAAAACAGCAATAATTGAAGGATTAGCCTTAAAAATAGTGAATAAAACTATTCCTGCTATTTTACAAAAAAGTACAATATACGCCCTTGATATGGGAATTTTGATGGCAGGAACACGCTATAGAGGAGACTTTGAAGAACGATTAAAAGCCATCGTTCAAGCTTTGCAAAACGAAGATAAAGCAATCCTTTTCATTGATGAAATACACACAATAGTTGGTGCTGGATCTACATCCAATGGATCTTTAGATGCTTCTAATTTATTAAAACCTGCTCTGGCGGATGGCAGCTTACGTTGTATAGGTTCAACTACTTACAAAGAATATCGTCAGCATATTGAAAAAGATCACGCCTTAGTTAGACGTTTTCAAAAGATTGATGTTGTAGAGCCTTCTGCCGAAGAAACTTTCCAAATCTTGTTGGGTTTGAAAGAAAATTATGAAAAACATCATAATGTTTCTTATACTAAAGAAGCCATTAAAACAGCCGTTGCTTTATCAGTAAAATATATTCATGACCGTAAACTTCCTGATAAAGCTCTTGACATTATCGATGAGGTTGGTGCTATCCAGGCTTTACTTCCTGATGGCAAAAGGAAAAAAACGATCAATATTATTGATATCGAAAAAACAATTGCCAAGCTTGCTAGAATTCCAGAAAAAACTGTTTCTTCAGATGATAAAAAATCCTTAAAACAAGTTGAGGGTAAACTTAAAAAGGCAATTTTTGGACAAGATCAGGCTATCGACATATTAACCTCTGCGATTAAAATGTCCCGAGCAGGGCTGCGCTCTTCTGAAAAGCCAATCGGCAGTTATTTATTTTGTGGATCAACTGGGGTTGGAAAAACCGAAGTTGCACGTCAACTTGCACAAGTCCTTGGGATACAACTTATTCGCTTTGATATGTCTGAATATATGGAAAAACATTCTGTTTCCAGACTTATCGGTGCACCCCCTGGTTATGTTGGGTTTGACCAAGGTGGGTTGCTGACCGATTTTGTAGATCAACATCCTCATTGTGTTTTATTACTTGATGAAATTGAAAAAGCACATACAGATATCTATAATATCTTACTGCAAGTGATGGATCATGGCACATTGACTGATCATAATGGTAAGCTCGTTAACTTTAGAAATGCGATTATTATTATGACGACAAATGCTGGTGCAGCCGAGTTCGGTAAACCCTCAATTGGCTTTATAAATAACCACGTTAATATTGATAATAATGAAGCTATCAAAGAAACATTCTCGCCTGAGTTCAGAAACCGTTTAGACGCAATTGTTCCATTCTCTGCTCTTTCTAAACTAACAATTGCCAAAGTTGTTAATAAATTCATTCAAGAACTTCAAGATAGATTAAATGAGCAAAAAGTTATTTTAACTTTATCCCACAGTGCAAAAGAATGGTTAATAAAACACGGATATGATCCTGTTTACGGTGCTAGGCCTTTAAATAGAATTATTCAGGATAATATCAGTAAAATTTTAGCCGAAGAGATCTTATTCGGTCAGTTAATGAATGGTGGAGAAGCCCATATTCAAACACATAATGATCAATTATCTTTTGAATATAAACCTAACTCTTTACCAAAAAAACGTAAAGCTCAGAAAAAAGCTGCTTTGGAATCTTCATAAATAATTAGTGAACTAGTCGTATTTGATACCATGGACTTTGACATATCCTGGATATGGCCATTTACGACTGGTTCCTTTATGCGTCCAATCAACTCCTTGACGCCTAGGGTTATCATAATAATAACGCCCCGCAACCTCTACATAATCGCCTTTTTTTACCCAAGGCCAAAGGGGTGCATGCATCTCATCAAGATTGCTGACAATGCGAATTGAAACACCAGAACCGATGTTCAAATAAAAATATCCATGTTTGCCACTACGTGTAAAACGTGACGCTGAAATAGCCAAAACTGTTCCACAGATATGCACAGGCACATCAGCTTTTGAATAATCGCTTTTATTTTCAAAATTCTGCTGTGCTTGTAAAAAGCCTCTATTATCACAAGAGGCCGCATAATCTTTTGCCAATGCGGCTACATTGGCAAAAGTGCAAATACAAACAAAAATAAGGTTCAAAAATTTACGAATATACATTTTCTTCGTTATTTAATCTTTTTACTTTTTAATTTCTCTTTTTCCATTTGTATCTTTTTTTCTATCTCCTTAAGCTCATTAATTTTTTTGACTTCTAATTCTTTCTCAAGCTCTTGATGATCAGGAACCCCACCCAACTCTTTCTTTAACAAATTCAAAGAGGCTAGCACTTCAGGATTAGGTTTGGGAGCAACCATTTCAAACTTTTCAAGCTCTGCAATCATTAACTCAACAACCACAAGACGGGTAAACCACTTATTATTCGCAGGTACCACAAACCAAGGCGCCTCAGTTGTTGCCGTGGTCGCAATAGCTTCTTGATAAGCATCTTGATATTGATCCCAGAAATTTCTTTCTTTTGGATCACTTGGAGAGAACTTCCATTGCTTTTCAGTTAGATCCAAACGGGATAAAAGCCGTAAACGCTGTTCTTCTTTGGAAATATTTAGGAAAATCTTGACAAATTTGTAACCTTGGCGATCAAGGTAAGTCTCGCAATTACAAATATCTTCATAGCGATGCTGCCAGAATTTTTTATCCTTCATAATTTCTTTAGGTAGGTTTTGTTTTTCTAAGACATCTGGATGTATTTTTGTAACCAAAACTTCTTCATAATGGCTACGATTAAAAATACCAATTTTACCCTTAGCCGGGACTGCCATATGGACACGCCATAAATAATCATGAGATAACTCCACTGGTCCAGGTTGCTTAAATGATGCCACAGAAATACCTTGAGGATTAATACCAGACGTTACATGTTTAATTGTTCCATCTTTGCCTGATGTATCCATCCCCTGCAAAGCAACAATTAATGTGCGTTGAGCATTGGCATATAATAGCTCTTGCAATTCACAGAGACGTTTAACACGCTTTCTGAGCGCTTTTTTGGCTTCTTTTTTGGTTAAGGACAAGCCAGCTGTATCAGCAGGATCAAAATCAGTAAGTTTAAATTTTTTACCATTTTCAACGCGATATTTTGTTCTTAATATCTCGCGAATAGATTTATCAATCATATTTGTTCTCCAATAAGTTATTTATTTAATATTTTTGAATACCGCAACACCTGCAGGTGCTTGGCATACTGGCATCATTTCAATTCGGTTTATATTTACATGAGCAGGCAACCCAACAACCCAACTGATCGTTTTGGCAATATCATCTGCTGTTAAAGGTGTTGTTCCTTCATATACTGCTTGTGCTTTTTCATGATCTTTTAACCTAATATCACTAAATTCAGTCCCTCCACACAGTCCAGGTTCAATATTTGTTACGCGAATAGGTGTACCGATCAAGTCGGTTTTTAAATTAAGCATAAACTGAGCAACAAAGGCCTTAGTTGCTCCATAAACATTTCCACCAGGATATGGATAAGTCCCTGCAATACTGCCAAGAGAAATAATATGTCCCTTCTTTCTATCCAGCATTCCACCTATTATAATCTGTGTCAAATGAATTAACCCAATTACATTGGTTTTGATCATTTGATCCCAATTGGACAAAGATATATTAGGAATACGATCTACTCCCAAAGCCAAACCTGCATTATTGACCAAAACATCAATCTCTTGCCATTCTGGGGGAAGTGTATGAATAGTGGTTTCCATATTACGAGTATCCGTCATATCCATCACAACAGGATAAATCTGATCTGGAAAATCATGAGAAAGTTGTTCTAATTTTTCTTTACGCCTCGCAACTGCAATAATTTTATAGCCATCTTGAACCAATTGATAAGTGATTGCCTTACCGAAACCAGCAGAGGCACCCGTTACCAGCGCAATCCCTTTATGCGTCATAAATTGTTTCCTTGAAATAATAAACTATTTGTACCATTATAAAATCATATTGATACGCAATTATAGTAAATTAATTTTGATAGTTTAAAAATATATTTCAATTATAACCTTTAAAAAGCTTCATTATTCTCATAAAATAAACTCATAGTGTTTAGTTCCTTATGTCAAAAGGTAAATGATTTTGCATTTCTCTGATCTTACCAATGGTCTTGCTGGTTATATCTTAATTGCCAGCCCCTTTATTACAACGCCTCCTTTTGCACAAACAGTAATCTTTATTTGTGCTTACTCTCCTCAAGAAGGGGCTATGGGAATTATTGTCAATCGTCACCTTACAAAACCAACTCCCGAAGAGTTATTGCAACAATTGGGTATTCCACCTATTCCACAACAAGCACAATTCTCTGTCAGTGCTGGAGGACCTATTGAAAATGCCCATGGATTAGTCCTGCATTCAACTGATTGGGAAACGAATGGATGTATTCCTGTTACAGATAAGGTTATGCTGAACGCTAGTCTTGATGTTTTGCGTGATCTTGCGATGGGAAAAGGCCCTAAACATGCATTGCTTGCATTAGGGCATGCAAATTGGGCCCCTGGGCAAATAGAAGAAGAGTTAAAAAATAGTATTTGGCATATTGCACCTTGTGATGAATATCTTTTATTCAGTCCCCATTACACACAAAAATGGCGCAACGCTTTACACGCCATTTCTATCGATCCTGGTAAATTATCTTATTTTGTTGGCAAGTCATAACAAATATCAACCGCCAGATCTTAAATTTTCAGTTTCTATACTATTTATATGAAAATGACCTGGCTTTCTATCTGAGTGTATCCCTAAACCTTGGACCTCCCAATAAAAATCAGAGTAAAGATTTCTCAAATCAGGATAATAACGATCATATCCTGAATCAGAAATTTGATAACCAGCGCAACTCAGAATAGCATTTACTGAAGATTTACCATCAAAATTTTTCTCTACTTGCCTTTCATATACTCGCTGGAATAATGGCTGTAATATTTCGTATAATGCTTTAAGACCATATTCACCGTCTTTATATGTAGTTAACAAATCCTCTAATCGCTCTGTATTTTTTATTAATAAATCATAATTTAAATTAGGTTTAAGAGGTTTAGCCATTCTAAGCATCTCATTCAGAAGAAATAGTAATATATTTACGCATTAAAATATCTGTTTGTATATCTTTCCCTAATATAAACTCATGCTTGTCAAAAGCAGTCAATCCATTCTTTTGATAAAAAGAAATTGCTTTTAGATTTTTCTCCCAAACCCCTAACCACACATAATCAACAGATTTTTTATGTGCAATTTCCAAAGCATAATTAAACAAACTCTGTCCTATTTGTTTTCTATGATATTGTTGCAGTACGTATAATCTCTCAATTTCAAGAGCATTATCTTCTTGGAACTCATTCTGAGCCGTTCCATAATTTAATTTAATATATCCAACATAATCCTGATCATATTTTACTATAAAAAAATCTGATTGAGGATGCAAAAGCTCTTTCGTTAATTGTTCAACAGACAAATTATTCTGCAAATAAGCATTCATATCTTCTTGGGTATTAAATTCCACAAATGTATCAAAGAAACTTTTTCTAGCAACTTGTTGTAAATCACCTATTTTATCTCTCGTTACTTTCTCTATAATCATTAAGTAAGCCCCTAAATTATTAAAAAAGGCATGCTTTTAAAAAACATGCCTTCTATATTTCCATGAATATTACTACTCACTTATGACAAGAAACCATCCTGTTTCAAAATCTGTAGTACGGTTTCAATACGCTTGGTATAAGTATGATCTTTTAATGTTCGTGCCTGAGCCTTTTTAGCAGTATCAAGAATTAATTTTGGATCATTTAAATATTTATCCAACAATTGTTGAAAATCATAACGTGTTGAGAAAACCGGCAATTCATCACGTTCATAAAAATCATGAATGGCATAGTTATCTTCATGAAATAACTGCATTGCGCCTGCTGCTGCTGCTTCAAACGTTCTTGGGCCAGGATTAGAAGGCATGATAATAAAACGTTTATTTTCAAAATGTAAGCTACGGCCTAAATTCAGAACAATCTTGGAGCGTTGATATAATTCAACCAACTGATCCTTTTCAATTCGGGCATCAGAAAAACCAATTCCAAATTCACCCCATCCAGGTCCAACAATTTTAATATTTAAATCTGATAATGCTGGTCTGATACTGCGCATAACGTCTTTACGACTGCCAAAAGCAACACCACAAAACATAACATCAATATTTTTTTCCATTGTCTCGTCCAAAGGACGATAATGTAATTTCTCACACGCTGCTAATGGTAAAAAATGTACATGAGGATGCTCATAAAAATTAACCCCCCAACGATCGCATGATAAAATTACATCAAAATCATCAATAATGCGATAATTTGCATCTTGCTCATAAGGATCTTCTGTAGCCCAAAAAATCGTTATTGCTCCAACTTCTTTGGCTTTTTGACAGACTTCTCCAAAATATGTACTTTCTGGCAAATAAGACCCAATTGAGAAAACAATTTTAGGTTTAATATACTCAATCGCTGCTGCCGCGCCTGCGATATTCGTAGAAATTACATTTCCTTCACCAAAAACATTTTCCCACCCAGACATAATTGCTTCGCGAATTTGAGCATTGGCCTGAGATTCATAACGACCACCACTACAAACCATGATTTTGCCACTCATTTTATCATTGGTTACTTTGATAGTAGCCGTTTCTTTGATTGTCGTGCTACTCGCCTTTGTTTGTGTTGGAGTTTTTTTTCTTGTCGTTTTTACTGCCATTTTTTTGCCCATTCCCTATGTATGAGAAGTTACTTGTGTTAAAATTTGTTGAAGAGTGTCTCTAAATCTCTGCTCGTTACATTCTGTATCAATACGTGTCAAAGCATTCTTTCGCAGCTTATTCCATAATTTTTTCTCTTGATAAAGACGTATAATTTGTGATGCAAAAAATTCTGGGTTATCAATCGATGCTGCTAGAATATCTTTATCGTCATTCCATCCTAATTGATGAACCAACAACTCTGTTGCTACGATTGGAATACCAAAAGAAGCTGCTTCATGCAGTTTATAAGGAATTCCCCCCGCAAAGCGCGTTGGCGCTATATATACACGATGGTTATTATACAACTCTGTTAAATCCTCAACAGGACCCAATAGTTTTACTTGTGGATATTTTGCAAATATAGACATATCAACAGATGGATGTACATAACCAGCAATTGTTAATGTAAATTCGTCTCCCATTTTTTCAACTAAAATTGGCAAAACTGCACTAGCAAACCATTGCAAACTGTCAAAATTAGGTGACATATCATCATGCAAAGCACCTACAAACAATATACCCTTGCGATCTTCCCATGCCTTAGGTGTTGCCCTAATATGCACCATATGACCCAAAATTGAGACCTGATTGAACCCTGCCTCTTTTGCATAATCAGCATCGATTTGATTGACAGTAATCATTGTTTGGCAATGTCGTGCACAAGACAATTCAACTTCCAAAGCATCTTGTAATGTTTCATCTTCGTCAGTTTCCAGACCCAGAATTTGTTTGCGCAATATAGTTCTAGGCGCTGCTATTACTTCTGTATCTAAAACTAAACAATCTTGAGGTAAATATCGATTAGCTTCACCCATCATCGGTAAAATTCGATGTAAATTATGAGTACGTCCAATCCAAATTGCATCATAATATCCTGCACGTTCTAAAAAGAAATCACGAATATTATCAATAGTCTTATTAAATAAGATTTCTACTGTTTCTGGAAGATCAGAATAGATTTGATAAAGATGTGGAAAATTATTATTAATTGGGTAAACAGTTACCTGATAGCCTAATTTTGCCATTTGATGAATAATATCATTAGAACGAACATAGCCAGAACCCAAACGACGAAGTGGAACACGATCCTCCACAAATAAAATTCGTTTACCTTCACCTTCACGTTGTCTTGCAATCGTTATATTATCTGAGTGCCGAGGATGCTGAAAACGCAAAAATTCTGTATGTTCTTGAACAAATTTTTGATGATTACGACGAATCAGCCCACTAGACACAATCGGATCACTTGACGCATATTCCATATGCTCTACAACAGCATCAGGATGATAAACAACGCGATACCCTGCCTTAATAATCCGAACACATAAATCAGTATCCTCGAAATAAGCGGGATAATAAATAGGCGAAAACCCTTTGAGTTGTTGTAATAAAATTGTTCTTACCGCCATCATTGCCGTTGAACAATAATCAACATCACGGACGAAATTTGCTTCTGCAATCGATGGGTCGTTTCCACGTAGATATCCCGTCGTCGTTCCATCTCGCCAAATAATTGAACCTGCTTCTTGTAAATTACCATCCGGATGAATAATTTTACCACCAACAGCACCAATATCTGATTTTGACACTAAATATTGGCATAAAACGTCAATCGCACTGGGATATAAATAAATATCATTATTTAAGAATACAGTTATTGGAGCATCAACTTGTTCAATCAAATAATTACATGCCCTGCCATATCCAAAATTATAAGCAAAACGAGTAATATGGGCACCTATCAAAGAATTTTGCATAAACCGCGTATCATCAGTTGAATAGTTATCCCCTATTAAAAGCTGAATTTTTCCTTTGTAATTTGTCCGTAAAGAAGCTAATGCCGTCAATGTAACAGCCAGCTGATTTTTAACCAACATAATCACACTAATATCTGGTTTTCCTTCATAAGAAAAATCCAGCTTTTGATGTGCTACTGTAGGTAATATAAAATGTGCTTTTTTACGAAAATATTCTCTAGATTCAATAGTTTTATTATTTAAACGATAATGAGAATCTTCTGGAAGAGTATTAATCCATGTCTCTAAACGCTTATTAAAAATCCAATGTGCAAATGCATCTCGATAAAGCTTGTTCTCAATATCTTCTCGAACTGAACCTGATAAGAAATATTCTCTTAAATGAACATCAGGATAGGGATTCCTAAACTCAAAAGTACCGTGCAAAATAAAATGTTCATACCCATTACGAAAAAAGCCACTACCATCTTGCAAAATGGCACCTGCTAAATCAGGATAAGTCTCTATGTAAAATTGTTCAGAAAACCAAGGTAAAGGATCAAATAACGTTGGTGTAGAATTCATAAAATAATGCTGTAAAGGACTTGTCAATTCTCCTGCTTTTATCTTTTCCAACACTTGAGGGTATCTATCTAGATACCATCTTGTATCAAAATATAAAGAAACAGTAGCCCTGAGATCTGCTTTACTGATATTCAATAAATAATTACGATATGGAAAAAAAGTTTTCTCTACATTGCCACTTTCGTAGCAATGACGCTCATAAACCAAAGGATCAAAGAAAAGAGAACCTGATTTACGTAATGCATCACCTTTTTTTAGATAATGATCGTAAGCATTGATATACTCTTTCGAATTATTAATTTCAAAAGTAAATTGAGGGTTATGATATAAATAATATTCAGAAGAAAAAAGCCAATGAGGCTGATATTTCTTATATCCTATTTGACAATAATGCTCAAAACCTGTTTTGAATTTTCCTCTTTTGATCGTTTTTTTTATAGCTTCATCGTGATTAAGATACCATTCTTCATCAAAATAAGGATTGGGGGATTGTCCTAAAAAGGCACCAATTTGTTCATAATACTCTTGGACGGTCTCAATACCACAGATTTCCATTTTTTCTGAAACATCAGGATACATTGTTAAATACCACTCTTCATCAAACTGTGCCCACACAGCACCTTGATAAGCGTTATTATCCTCAAGAATATCACTAATAACTTTATAAGTTTCAGTATCTTCTTGTTTTAAATCATCAATATGCTGAATATCAATATGATTAGACAACCAATGCACATAAATATTAGGGTATAGTCCTTCCTTCATATCATGTACTACGTCTTTTTTAAGGGAATACGCTCCTAAATTTACATACATTGATGGTTGTAGTAATAAAGCGATCCCTTTATCTATAAAATGAGCATAACCATTTCTATATAATTCAATCTTATTTTGATCTACCAATAAATCCGCATATTCAGAAACGTAAAATTCTTCATCGAACCAAAGTAATGGTGAATATTTTTTTGGGATATCATTCGTTAAATAATGATGTAATAAATTGATAAATTTCTGCTCTTGTATCAATAATTGAACATCATGATATGTCTGAGAATACCACACAGGATCAAAATACCAAGATGTTCTTATCAAACCATCAATGCTATCAATATGCTTTAAATAATACGAATAAATTCCCATATTATATTGAATTGGTTTATTATAATGACCTATGAAAAATTCTGGATCGAAAAACAAGCTTCCGCTCAGCCCTTCTTTATCTCCAGCTTTCAAATAATGATCATACCCATTAACAAAGCCACTTTCTGCAAGGACTTTATCTGTTAACCCAGTGTTTACCTTTTTATAATAAGCCTCAGAAAATAGCCAGTGCGGGGAATTTGTCAAATATCCCTGTTTACAATAATGATCAAATCCAGAAATATATTGGCGTTTTTCTACGGCTTCTTTAACATCTAAGTAAGTTTCGAGATACCATTGCTCATCAAAATATGGATTTGGAGAATGACCCGCATGACATCCAAACGCATTATAATATTCTTCAACGCTATCTAGTTCTAATGCTTTCATTTGAGAAGTTACATCTTTATATATGCGAGTGTACCACTCTTCATCAAAATCTTTCCAAAAAGCGTGATTAGAACTAACAGCAATTATCTCTGATTTCTCTTTAGTAATTTGAATAGCATCTACATCATTTTTTGCTTTAGAAGTTTCTGTATGATGCGCAACAAATTTAATTTCTTTCTTGGGTGGATCGACCAAGAATAAAGAAGGATCTTCCTTTACAGTAAATGATAGAACCTCTTCCTCATTATCAATTTTAACTTCTGAAACTTGTGGTTTAACATTCACTTGTTCTTCATTTAACGTTTTAGTATCTAGATTTTCTTTGATATGAGTATGTTCAAGATCATCTTGTTTAACATCCAAATTAAGCCGTTCTAAGTCTTGATCATCTGATATTATCTCAGCATCAACAAGGCTCGTCTTATCTTGTGATATTTCGGTCTTCTCTGAAATATGAAGATTATAATCAAGTTTATAGGTTTCATAAAACTTCTCAAATAATAATGACTGACGCTGTGCAACCCAATATTCAAACGCATTATAAAATAGATGACTAGATACAACTTCAACAACATCTTCTTGTTTTTTAAATTGCTCAAGATCTAATGTTTCATTAGGTTTTCTTCCTTCTTGAAAACCATATAGAATAAAATGGATAAACCCACTTCTAAATGCCTTATCAACACCAATAGAAGAGGCAACATCAGGATATTGTTTGCAATAAAATTCCTCTGAAAAATCGATTAATGGAGAGAAAAATGAAGGTGTCTCATTTGATAGGTAGTGGTGCAGCCCGTTTAAATACAAATTACGAGATATTAAAACTTTAACTTCAGGATAATTTTGCAAATACCATTCTTCATCAAACAACCAAGAAGTTTTGAACTTTTTATCTTTTAGAACTAATGTTTTTAAAAAAAATTGATAGGGACCTCCCTGCTCATTTACTATTTCTTTATTAATTCCTTGTAACAAATAAAGCCTAGGATTAAATAAAAGGCTTCCTGAATATAAAGACTGATCCCCCTCACTCAAATAATGATCATAACCATTTTTATAACCAGAAAAGTTATTAGTTTGCTCTTGATATGCTTGGTTATAAAAATTTTCATCAAATAACCAATGCGGTGAATGACTTTGAAAACCTTCTTGACAATAATGATCAAAACCTGACTGAAATTGATTTTCTCGAACAGCCTTAGCAATCAGAGGATAGCGTAAGAGATACCATTTTTCATCAAAATAAGGATTAGGTGAATGACCAACTTTTCTCCCTTTTTCTCGATAATATAAATGAATATCCCCTCCGTAAATATCTTGAACTATTGGATTAACAGAAGAATAACGTTTACAGTACCATTCAGTATCAAACTGCATCCATTTTATATTTGATCGTTCTATTTGATTCATATTACTCTTCAATCATTATGTAGAATAATCTGACTTACATAACTGCAAGCCAGATTACCCTTATTTTCTTACATTTTATTTAATATAAAATATAATCAGATATCATTTAATAAATTATAAAATTACGAATTATTTAAATTTTCTATCAATCAGCTGAATACTTTTGGTGATCACATCATCTGTTAAAATACTATCTGCTATATCCTCAACTGTGTTGTCAACGATATGCATGATTATATTTGTTTGTGCAACTTTATATTCATTCTGTATAACATTAACTAAATAAAGGTGATAATGCCCATTTACCGTAGAAAAACAACCTTGCTTCAGATCTATTTTAGAAACAAAACCATTATTTAATGGCGCAGATTGAAAATATTCTGAGGTCTCTGGTCGCATAAATCTTGATGTACCAACGACAAAACAATCATCATTTTGTTCGTTAATAAATGCTATATACATCCGACCAGCCATTAAATTATTACGATTAAATGCCCATCCCGAAATTTTTAATAAACCCTTGTCATTATCTATAACTTCTTCATCATCTTGAATAAAGCCTGTCAAATACTCAATACAATACTCTAACTCTCCAAAACGTTGAGCGTGAATATTTTTTTCTACAAATGCATTCAATTTAATCCCTCGCATTAATCCATCTTTTTCAATAATACGAAAGAAATCATCCAAAATATCTTGATTACTATGAGCCACATTATGAATTGATTTTACTTGCCCTTCACTAACATCAATTTCATTTGTTGTCAGTTGAAACGCAGCAGAACCGTTAACGATATTGATCAACCCTATTCTAAAGCGACCTTCACACCATTTTCCTCTTAATGCAGCAGTCCCTGAAAAACCATTACGAATAGGTGCATTAGCAAATGTTTGTGCAACATCTCCACGATTTTCACGTTGGCATTCCAAAAATATAGTCAAATCACCATCCTTTTGAATTAGTACCGTATATAAAGTACCAGCATTCGAAAGCTCTGGAAAAATAAACCATCCTCGAATATGAAATTCATTTACAGGTTTAAAACTATTAATATCATCTACATTCAAAATATGATAACAAATATCATCTAAATAATAATGTGCACCTTGAACTACAGCCCAATCATCAACTGTTTGAGGCAATTCAACATGCAGGTCATTTCCTATTGGTGGATCAAAAATATGACGTGGTGGCGCTTGGTCTTTCCATGAAACATGTGGTAAATAATGAAGGCGACCAATATCCCATTTTAAATTACTCATGCCTAATTTATCATAAGGAGTAATTTTCTCGTAAATAGTCAACAATTCTTTAGAATAGTCTAGCGCAGTTACCCATAAATCTGGCACTATATTTTCCATCATCTGTTGACGTAATTTTTCATCAGAACGAATAAGCTCTAAACGATCAATTACTTCATTAACAGCGCCTATCTTAACTTTAAAACCATTCACACCATCAGTGATGCGATCACCCAACGCACCAACATCCGTAACAATAGGTATTAAACCATTTTGCCATGCCTCTGACAAAGAAATACAGTATGTTTCCGGCCATATAGAAAGCGTCATCGCCACATCAGCAACTTGTAATGCTGCAACTTCACCTAAACCATATGCACCATGTAATACGACGTTCTCTTTTTTCATTTCTTTCAAAACGTTTTCATAGTCGGGCTGCATATATCCAAAAATATGAAACTCATACAAATCAGGATTGGCCGATTGTAAAATTGAAAGAATAGTATCCGCACCCTTAGAGCGAATAAAATTACCAACCGTCGCAATTTTTAGTTTTCTACCATTTAGTGGCTCATATTTTTTCTTTCTCAAAGGGATTGTAGTATCAGGAGAAGGAATGCCTAAAATATAATTTTGTTTTGCATTCAAAACTGGATAAATTTTACGTGCTAACTCATATGAATGCTCAGTTCCGTATAAACAAACATCAACATTTTTCATAATTTTTGCGACAAAAGCACGTCTTGTTTGTTGAACACCAAACTCAAGTTTCTCTGACGTCTTTAAGCAAATATCACATGCACCTATATTTTTTTTATCTATTTCACAATAACGTTGCTCGTAATTCAGTAAATTATAATGGGAACAAACTGCTAAAAAGTCATGAAAAGAGAAAACGACACCAACGCCACAGGCTTTGGCTATAATAGGCAAGGATAATGTATGATGCCCCAAATGCTGAATATGAACTATATCGAACCCGTATTGATTTATAACACTTGAGAATGCCATTTCCTCGCCAGCATCATTCATAGAATCAAGCCAGCCCACATCAGGCATATCAAACCGCTCAATTTCTTTACCGTTTGCATCAGTTAAATAACATGCACCTCGTCTGCGCAACCAGTAAAAAAATTCAACATCTTTTACTAAAGTCGTAGAAAGTATTTGTTGATAAACTTCAATTCCACCCCAAACATGCTCATGAACAGTTGAATGAGTTACGAATAAAACTCTTAATTTACCTTGTTTTAGTGGTCTTTCTGGTAAAATATCTTGCTTATATTTTTTCTTAAAATTCGCATCTGTTATTTCTGCAATTTTTTGCAAGCGATTAAGATATAAATGCTGACTTAAAGCTACTTTTTGTGTATCAGTTGCTACTTTTTTTCTTAAACCTTTTTCATTTAAGATTTTAGCAATGGATTCAATAACTTCATTCGTATTACGCGCAATGGAAACGCCTTTTAATTCTTTGAGGTATTTCTCATCCATCTCAGTAGGAAGCTCTACAACCTGCGCCGTTCCAGCCAAAGCCAACTCATATAAACGTGGACCTGGAGCCGTTGCCTGCCCAACATCCCCGTGGCTGGCATAATTACGAAACATTGTTAAAGTAACTTGGCTTGCATTTGCAAAATCAATAAATGATTCAATACTCACAGGCCTTGGAATAATACGCTCAACCAAATCTTTTGGTAAAGGCGGCAAATAATCATTGCCGGGGCAAATTAACTTAAAGCGTGCTTGAGGGAAAGCGATTAGTAAGCGGCGCAAAACATCGACACGGTTAGGCCACATTGTACCCGCGAAAAAGATATCATAATCTAGATCTTCGGTATTTTTTACATCACGCAAATGAATAGATGTACTCGCCCCTAAGGGTAAATAATAAGCTTCAACTTGATATGAATCTACACAACTCGGATCATTTGTAAACACATAATCAAAATTGGATGTCACATGTACATTAAAATCCAACATAAATGGGTCTTCAAATGCCCAAAAAATCATCGTCTTAAAGCAGGGACGCAAACGCTTCATTAACTCAAAATCAGTGCGCTGGCCATCTATACAAATAAGAACTTCATGCTCATGTGTTGCTGCAATAGATAGTAAAGTCATATTATCAGCAACTTCAACATTCTCCTCTCCCCACAGTTTTTTTGCAGCTCTAGCAACAGCAAGTGTTAAATAGGAGTTAGAATTGTGCGTATAATTCGTATTGTAAATAACGGCCATGATTTAATCTTATCATCCAGTTGATATTTTAAAACGCAATTTATTGTTTGTTAATATAAATTGTTTAATTGAGACTTGTTTAATAAATGTATTTATAATCTAAATAGTCAATAGTTGCTATTACTTAATTGCCTTAAGTTATAAATATATTTGAACATAATAAAGGCTAAGCATTATATATAACACTTAGCCTTATATTCATTCTAAGTTACTTTTTTATTAAGTTACTACTTAAAATAGAAATTATTCTTCATCGGTATCGTTTTCATTACGACGACGAATAGCAGCACCAAGAATATCACCCAATGAAGCTCCACTATCAGCAGAACCATAATCAGAAATAGCTTGTTTGTCTTCTTCAACTTCACGACCTTTAATAGTCAAAGTTAAACGACGAGCAGCTTTGTCAACTGTAACGATTTTAGCATCAATACGTTCACCAACAGCAAAACGTTCTGGACGTTGCTCTGCTTTGTCACGAGAGAGTTCTGTACGGCGGATAAAGCCAACAAGAACATCATTCACGCTAACGTCAACACCATTTGCTTGAATACCTGTAACGGTACAAGTAACAACACTACCTTTGTTAACTTGAGCTAATGCATCAGCAGCAGGATCTTCTTGAAGTTGTTTAATACCCAAAGAAATACGTTCTTTTTCTACATCAACATCAAGAACCTTAGCTTTTACCACGTCGCCTTTTTTATAATTGGCCATTGCAGCTTCACCTGCTTCATCCCATGACAAATCTGACATATGAACCATGCCATCAATATCAGCAGACAAACCAACGAATAAGCCGAATTCTGTAATATTACGGATTTCACCTTCAATTTCAGAACCAACTTTGTGTGTTTCTGCAAATTGTTCCCAAGGGTTAGGTTGAACTTGTTTTAAGCCCAATGAAATACGGCGTTTTGAACTATCAACGTCTAATACAACCACATCAACTTCTTGAGAAGTAGAAACGATTTTACCTGGATGTACGTTTTTCTTTGTCCATGACATTTCAGAAATATGAACAAGACCTTCTACACCAGATTCCAACTCAACGAATGCACCATAATCAGTGATGTTAGTTACGCGACCTGTGTAACGAGCACCAGAAGGATATTTGCTTGCAACATTTTCCCAAGGATCAGCTTCAAGTTGTTTCATACCCAAAGAAATACGATGTGTTTCTGGATTAAAGCGAATAACTTGAACGCGAACTGGTTGACCAATTTGCAATGCTTCTGAAGGATGGTTAACACGTTTCCAAGCAATATCGGTAACATGCAACAGACCATCAACACCACCAAGATCAACGAATGCACCATAATCAGTGATGTTTTTAACAACACCGTCAAGAATCATGCCTTCTTTAAGACCTTGAATTAATTCGCTACGTTGTTCTGCACGTGTTTCTTCAAGAACTGCACGGCGAGAAACAACGATATTTCCACGAGCACGATCCATTTTCAAAATTTGAAAAGGCTGAGCAACACCAATCATTGGGTTAATGTCACGTACTGGACGGATATCTACTTGTGATCCAGGTAAGAATGCCATTGCACCGCCAAGATCAACTGTAAATCCGCCTTTAACACGACCAAAAATTGTTCCGTTAATACGTTGGTTGTTTTCGAATGCTTTTTCAAGAGCAGTCCAAGCTTCTTCACGGCGTGCTTTTTCGCGTGAAAGTAGAATTAAACCGTCACGATCTTCGTAACGTTCAATATATAACTCCACCATGTCACCAGGTTTAATTTCTGGTTTAGCACCAACAGGTGCGAATTCTTTTAAAGGAACGCGTCCTTCACTTTTTAAACCAACGTCAACAATCGCATAATCGTCCGTCAAACGGACGATTCTTCCTGTTACAACGGAACCTTCGAACCCAATATCCTGACCCAAGCTTTCTTCAAGTAGGGTTGCAAAATCTTCACCAGCAAAGTGATCTTGATGGTTTTGTGTGGCTTCAGCCATGTGCTTTTATAATCCTAGCTATAACATTAACGCTTGACTTGCCCTAATATTATACAACTTTAATTTGCGCGTTTTTACTTTAATTACGATAAAATAAACATACGACTTTTCTTTGAAAATTTTCAAAAAACAGATGAGAGTAATACTTGTAATATTTCTGAAAAAATATTATCGGGGATTATATAGAAACAACATAAGTAATTCAATCATTTCTTAGTAAAATTTTTAAAAATATTTAAAGATAATAACTTGAAATTACTCAGCTATATTGTGTCTTTATATCAAACGCTAAATTTGGGTTCCACATAGCCCCCGTAGCACTCATTACAGCATCAGCTCCAGCATCAATATATTCTTGATAATGCTCTACGGAACAAACACCCCCAACACCAATAATGGCAAAATGATTGGTTAACTCATTCCGTAATCTAACTAAACGCTTTACCATATCAAGCCCAGCCCAACGAATAGCATCCCCACAAACACCCCCTGTTGGTCGGTCAGCCCCCAAGGCTGGTTTTCCCTCTTGATCAACGGGCTTTGCTGATAAGGTGTTAATTGTGCTGAAACCATCAACAATACCATCTAATTTTTTAAGAAGCGGTAAAACCTCTGTATCATTAGCAAAATAAGCAAGCTTTAAAAATAAAGGTCTATCTGGAACACTGTTTTTAATTTCTTTTGCAATACGTTCAACCCTGTCAAAATCAAAACACAGTAATTTATTTACACCTTCATTAGGACAACTCAAATTAGCCTCTAAAATAGGCGCTTTGGTCTCAGCAACCAACCGTGCAGCCAATGCATAATCCTCTTCGATATTAACAGAATTTCCTGGTGTCCCTTGAAAGCTACCAATGACATATTGCCCCTTTTGAGCCGCATTTACGGCATTGGCCAAATCCTCTTGCCAAATTTCAGGACTATAAGAAGGCACACCAAAAGAATTAGTAATTGAAATTGGGGATTGATAATGATAATCAGCTAATACAGTATCAAGGTTGGCTGATAGCATCCCCTGAGGATGAATGGATAATATATTAGGTAAAGCATGGCTTTTATGCGCTTTGGTGCGCACGGTTTTATAAACACATAAATCAAACCCATATGCAAAAGCAGCTTTGATATAATTAGCATTCAACAAAGGGCCAGCGGGTATACCAAATGGTAAATTAACATCCAAATCCAAAAAACGTGTTGGTTTGGCAACTTGGATATTTACCTTAGGAGGCTTTGAAAAATCGCCAAAAGGACCTTGTTGGTAATTATTTTCATAACTTAACGATGGATTATAAAAGGGAGTATTTGTATTTTTCATCAGCGCACCTGTTATTTAAATAACGGTTTAATTTTCAAAAACTATATACTTAACAAGTTACATTGAAAAGCTGATTTAAAATTATATTTCACAGTATAAATAATTAAAAAAACATTGATAAGATCAACTTCGATGCGAACCAACGAATATTCAGCTTTCATAATTACAACTTATTTTTCATTAAGTGAGCCATTCCTGAAAATTAAAAAAGTAATCATTAATTATATAGTCATCACTTTGCTTTAAAAATATTGATTATTACATATCAACCAGATACTTTTTATCACCTAAAGCTGAATCTTGTTGCTGGATCAATAGTGGGATTTCAGTGCAACCAAGAATAATCCCCTCTGCACCTTGTTTATGTAGATCCTGAACAATATCCAAAAATATCCTCTTAGAAGCAGAATTTATTATTCCTAAACAAAGCTCGTTATAAATAATATCGTGAATGATTTCACGTGGAGAAGAGGAAGGAATAATTGTTTAAATATCAAACTTATCCAATAAACGAGGCTTGTAAAAATCTTTTTCCATTGTAAATTTTGTGCCTAACAGCCCAACAGTTTTAACGCATCATTCTATATTTTTTAAGCCGTGACATCTATAATATGACTGACTGGAATAGCAATCACACTTTGGATTTGATCTACAAATTTATGCATTGTATTGGTGCGAATAACCAAAAATTCTGCTCCACCCGCCTCAACTTTACGAGCAGCTTTGGCAAGTAATTCCCCCACTTCGTCCCATTTTCCTTGATGTTGTAGTTGTTAAAGCTCACCAAAATCAACGCTATAAAGACAAATTTTAGCACAGTGTAATCCACCAAGCTTTTCTTTGACTTTGTGGTTGATGAGTTGATAATAAGTTACGGTTGACTCTCAGCTCATACCACCCAATAAACCAATTACTTTCATTGTCGACTCATTTTTATAATGTATCGTAATCCAATTTAATGATAATTATAAAAATAAGACAACAAAAACTCTCTTTAGTAACGATGTATTATTTCCAGTGCTTGAGCAAGCACCGCATCAGCACTCAGATGATCTGTATCAATGATTTTAGCATCTTCTGCTGGACGAAGGGGCGCAATCGCACGAGAAGCATCCGCTTCATCTCGCTCGGAAAGCTCTGCAGCAATTTTTTCAATTTGCTTTGTCTTCAAAGGATCATTGGGATCTTTGGTATATTGTAACCAACGACGCTCTGCACGCACCTTGGCCGAAGCAATCACAAAGAGCTTAATATCTGCACTGGGAAAAATCACTGTACCGATATCACGACCATCCATGACTACCCCTTGTTGCGTAGCAAAGTGACGCTGCATATCTAACAAAGCAGCCCTTACCTTGGGCTGTGCTGCAACCTGACTGGCCGCTTTATCAACTTCGGGTGTGCGTAAATCATCCCTACTCCAATCTTTTTGGGATAACTGCTCTGCGATATGAATAACAGCTTCACTTTCTACCGCAACACCCGCATCCAGCATTTTTCGGCCTACTGCACGGTATAATAAACCCGTATCCAAATATGGAAGGGATAATTGCTTTGCCAGCGCTTTGGCCAAAGTGCCTTTGCCAACCCCTGACAAGCCATCAATTGCAATAATTAGTTTCTTACTCATATGTCAAACTTTGCCCCCAAAGCATTCATTAATGGAAAGTAATTTGGGAAACTGGTACGAATAAAAGTAATATCATCAACCTTCACCGGCTTTTGCGCAACCAGACCTAGAATAGATGCACTCATCGCCAAACGATGATCCATATGTGTAGCAACCAATCCACCACCAGGTATATTGCCCGCAGTGCCATGGATAATTAAATCATCCCCGTCTATATCAACCTGTACACCGTTACCACGCAACATTTCCACGATACTAGTAAAACGATCGCTTTCTTTAACTCTTAACTCTTCTAGTCCTCTGAAAATTGTCTTGCCATGAGCAAATGCAGCTGCAACAGAGAGAATCGGATATTCATCAATCATAGAAGGTGCATGTTCAGGAGGAACATCCACTGCTTTTAACTCGCCTGCTTTGATGACTAAATCTCCAACTGGTTCCCCACCTTCAATACGTTCATTCAAGATTTGCAAATCTATACCCATCCATTTCAAAACTTCAAAGGCACCAGTGCGTAATGGATTTAATCCAACATTTTCAATGCAAACATCTGATCCCTTGATCATTGCAGCCGCAACCAACATAAACGTAGCCGATGAAGGGTCCCCTGGAACTTTGATATCTTTTCCCGTCAATGTTACTGGACCTTTAACACTGATTTTTTTGCCTCCTTTGGGCAAGTTCTCAACATGAACCTCGACCCCAAAATGACTTAACATATTTTCAGTATGATCACGCGTTGCAACAGGTTCTTCAACACAAGTAATCCCATGTGCATTTAACCCTGCTAGCAAAATAGCTGATTTCACTTGAGCAGATGCAACAGGCAGGCAATATTCTAATGGCTTGGCTTTCGCTGTTCCTATGATTGCCATAGGCAATTTACCGCCTTCTCGTGTCTCAAACCTTGCACCTGTTTCTGACAAAGGCACAGTAACACGCTTCATAGGTCTTTTACGCAAGCTGCCATCACCAGTCATAATGCTTAAAAAACCATGGCTGGCTAAGATACCGCTTAGCAAGCGTGCAGAGGTCCCAGAATTTCCCATATTCAGCACATCTTCTGGTTCAGTTAATTGACCAATGCCTTTACCGATAACATGCCACTCACCCTCGGCAATACGTTGTGGCTTTGCACCTAATGCCTGCATTGCTTGTGCTGTTTGCATTACATCTTCGCCTTCCAACAACCCTGTGATATGACTTTCCCCCGTAGCAAGGGCTGCAAACATTAATGCACGGTGGCTGATGGACTTATCCCCAGGGACTTTAATTTTCCCTTGTAATGGCGATTGTAAAAAAGAAACAGTAAGTGGTTTTGTTGCAGAAGAATTGGTCATATCTTTACTTTCTAAAATAAATTATTGCTAAATAATTCACTACGCGTCATAAAACTTTTATCAGAAATATTGAAATTGTCATTTTAAAGTTTGACATATGGGCTATAAACTGGCATGTCGCCTGTGTATACTTTATTGGTTAGAGGTAGAATAAATCAATGGTTAAAATAGAGTTGGGTATTAAACGAGTATGTTGTTCATGTGGTACTCGTTTTTATGATCTTAACAAAATGCCACCTGTATGCCCTAAATGCAGCACTGAACAACCTGTCGAACTGCCCCGTGGCCGTCCTCCAGAAGAAGATGATACTATTCATAATAAAGGTTTAGATACTTCTATAGATACAGATGATTTAGATACAGATGATACAGATGTTGATACTGTGATCGAAGACACTTCAGATCTTGAAGATGATGACGATACAATCGGCTCTGAAATCGAAGTCATCAAAGATGATGGCAGAGACGACGATTCTTAAAAACAGATTTATATCAACTTTTTAAATAAAGGCTTTGAACTTTTTTCAAAGTCTTTTTTATTGTCCTAGTATAATCGAAACTTCACGATAGATATACGCGATCACTAAGATTGTGATATTTATCATACCAATCTTAAAGACATAAACTTGGTCAATATTTGTTTTACGTATTTTTTAGCGCCAGGAATAAGCCATATTTTCAAATATTCTTCGAGTTCACCTTCCCCCTCTTAGCAAAAAAACTTAACTATATTAATAAGTATAAATCCTTTACTACAACCATTTTTTGCATGGTTATCACCACCATCTTGTTCCTTGGCACCAGGATATTCCTCTTCAGTTTTTTCGCTACATAAGTGCAAATGTATCTTTAACAAGTATTGAAGCTGTTCTTGATTATAAACAGCTTTATTAAATAATTATTTTTTAAATAAATGATCTATTCTCAACCTGTCTCTGTGGTCTGTAATGCGTAAAACCGCCAGAAAAGATACCCCAATTGCAGCTAAAATCCCCGCACTCGAAATAAGCAGCATTAATAAAATCTGGTATTTTGCTGCATCAAAAGGATTTATTCCCGCCAAAATTTGCCCAGACATCGTTCCTGGTAACGTTACAATTCCTGCGGCAGACATTTGATTAATTAAGGGCATAATTCCAATCACCACCGCCTGACGTATCAATGGATTAAAAGTTTCCCCACGTGTATGCCCCAACGCCAAACGTGCCTCAATGGTTCGCTGCTCTCTTTGGATGATATCCAGCAACCCTTTTAAAGACAAGGAGGCTGCACTCATCACATTCCCCAAGATCATCCCAGTTAAAGGAATAAAATATTTCGCATCATACCAAGGATGTGGGCGCAATGCTGTATTTAAAGCAACAAAGCTTACAATCAATGTCACAATACCCGTTACCGTGCCACTTATACCCAAAGTCCATCGCCATTTTATTCCTGATTTAAGACGAGCAACGATCTCTCGACTGGCAGCCAACATCATCACAATAACAACCAACAGGCTGTACCAAAAAGATTGTAATGCAAAGACTTTTAATAATATAAAACCTACCAATAATAATTGCAGTACCAACCGAGTGGCAGCAATTATAACAGTTCGCCCTATACCAATCGATAACACCATCGATAAGATTGTAATGAACAATAATAACGATGTCGCCAAAGAAAGATCGATAAAGCTGAGATGGATATAGCCATTCATTTAAAATATTACACTTATAAAGTAATTACTGTTGGCTGTTATAAATGAATTCTTATGAGATGCTAAGGGGTATTTGACATTAAAAAAAGGAAAAACCACGATATAATATACAACCTTTTAAATTATATTTACTCTATTCCTTATTAGGCCTCTTATAAGCATAACAACCCACTTGCGACTTATTTAAACAGGCTTATTTATAATATTCTTTGGCTTTTAATAATTTTGGTCAACACCCCGACCATTAACATACATACACCCAAGACTTAATCCTGCCCTATCATTGATCTGCTCAGCAGCCGTAGTATAATATTTAACTGCCAGATCATACTCTTTAAACATTTCATAAAGCAAACCAAGAGTATACTGTGCTTCACTATCCCTTTCATCTGCGGCTTTTTAATGTGCAGCTATCAACTGATCTACGTTGATAGCATTATTCTAATGCCCACCATAAAAGAATAATAAATTTTTAAATCCAATTTCTTTTTAAAGTTCCCATCACTAAACACCCTAAAAATCATTTGAATTATCAGTTAGTATTTTATGACTATTCACAAATTACTAACTGATCCGTTCTTAACTGATAATGTTTTGTTGCCAGTCGTTGCACTTGTTCCATATTATGAGAGACCAACAAAGTACCGATGTTTTGCTGTTGTAACTCTTGCACACATTTCTCTACAACCAAAACTGTTTTGGGGTCTAATGCAGACGTTATTTCATCAAGTAATAAAAAGCGAACCTTTGCAGAGATCGCTCTTAATAATGCCATTCGTTGCTTTTCACCCGTTGAAAGTTGTAGAATATCTGCATCCAGCAATGTTTCTTTTAAGTTAAATTTAGGTAACCAATAGCGCACTAAATCAAGGTTAGCAAAATGTTCTTTAACCGTTTGCGCCCACCATCCAGATTCAGCTGCAATATAAGTTACGCGTTTACGCCATTCTGGTGCCGGAAAAAAATTACGTTCTTTATCATCTAAAAACACTTGACCTTGATTAGGGATTAAATCGGCAATCATTCGCAAGAAAACTGATTTACCCACACCAGATTCCCCTGTAATCACAATACAATCACCACTAGCAACCTCAAGGGAATATGGTCCCTGATCAAGAGCAGATATTTTTTTTATTGATAAAACAGAATCTTTGCTGGCTTCAATCATTCTTTAAATCTGAGTATCCTCATTCCAACGCTCTATTTCAACGCCTACAGCTTGCGCTTCAGAAATAATATCCAGTTTTTCTAGCATCACACGCGCTACATAGACACGTTTATCTTCTAAAATTGTTTCAACAATTGTTTCTGCCAATGTTTCAACTAAATGAAAATGTGTATTTTTTATAATCGTTTTAACCTGATTGGTAATATCTTCATAAGAAACAGTGCGGGCAATATCATCAATACCTACGCCTTTTTCCTCTATCACTCCAATAGAAATATTAACCTGTAAGCGTTGCGTAGTTTCCTGCTCAAAAGGATAAACCCCAATTCGAGCTTGTAGAACTAAATTTTTTATAAAAATACGTCTAAGTGCTGGTCTATTTGACCATGAAGGGAAAAAACTCATTTTTAAATTCTATTACTCATCATTATAAACCCCTAGCGCAGGAGACCATTGTAAATGCTGCCCACCATCCAATGCAAGCATTTGACCCGTCACTGATGGTAAGCAAAGCAACCCTAATACTGCTCTTGCCACTTCTTGTGAAGAGGTACCTTGCCCCAAAGGTGTCGACTGGCACTGACGATTAAATTGTTCATCACTTTGCCGCTTGTGCGCCATGGCTGGGCCTGGGCCGATTGCATTCACCCGAATAGATTTTGATGCCAGCGCTAAAGCCATTGTTTGCGTCAACGTCCATAGAGCTGCTTTGGAAATAGTGTAACTGACAAAATGAGGGGTTAGTGACCAAACACGTTGATCCAGCATATTGATCACACATCCTTCTGCACCAGTAGGAAGAGCCTTTGCAAAATCTTGAATCAATTGAAATGGTGCCCACAAATTAGGGTTTTGATGATGTTGCCACGTTTCTAACGTTACAGTATCCCATTCATCCCGATCAAAAACACTGGCATTATTAACCAATACACCTATTGGCCCCAACTTTTGAGTAGCTTGTTCTATCAAAAAGCCTACTTCATCAGGATTAGAAAGCTCTGCTGTTAATAAAATAGCAGAACGACCTAGATCTTGGATTTCTTGTAAGACTTGATCAGCCTGAACAGTATGACAGCGTGCATGAATAGCAACATCAAAGCCAACCCTTGCCAACGTCAAGGCTATCTCTCTTCCTAACCTAATAGTAGCCCCTGTAATCAATGCCACTTTGGGGATTGTTTGTGGAACCAAGAAAAAATCATTTAGTAATAAACTACCATCCATTTAAACCTCATTTTCAACTATTATTGGCTTTGACCATAGTTTGCATATCTTTTGTTAAATTTTAACTTTTTTAATATATATTTCATATAATATAAAAGTCAGAATATACCGTTATTATCAGCATCGAATAAACACTCTACTATTATACTTCTATCTTATGAAATAAATATATTATTTAACCGTTTTTCACCTCACTGATATTGTTAAAAGCTTTGGTTATTTTAATTTTTTAATTAATACAAGCCACATATTTTATTCCATTATTATTTTGTTTTAATGATGACAAAACTTCTGGAATATCTTCAAATTGCACGGTATGTATCTGTGGCAAGTGTAATTTATAATCAGCAATGTGATTAAGTAACAATTGTCCATCTTGCACCAAGCATGCCCATTGCTGATCACTGCCAAAGACATGTGTTGAAGCCAAAGCAATTTCATGTAAAGAAATACTGGTTGTAAATGCAGGCAATGGGGCTTTTTCTATTCTATCTTGAATACAAATCAAATGCCCATAAAACCCTAATAAAGGGGCAATTTCTGCTGCACTTTGACCATTTACTGTATCATATGCTGCATAAAGTGGCTGCCCTGCCAAAGCTTTTTGCAATTGTTGATGCCAATCTTGATCATGATAGTCAAACGTTGCAATTGCTCCATAACTGCGCAACATTTGATGGCGATGTGAACTGGCAGTTACGTAAACTTTAGCCCCAGCATCAATTAATAATTGTGTCAAAAGACTACCAACACCGCCCCCTGCACCATTAACCAAAACTGATTTTCCTCCAAGATTTGAAGTTTTTTGGAAAGCTTGCCATGCTGTTAAACCTGGACAAGGAAAAGCAGCTGCAGAGACATTGTTTAGTCGATCAGGTACAGCAATCAGAGCACGCCCATCAACCACTATGTGGTGGCTGAAACTGCCTGAAAAGCGAAGATCAGTATGGTAAGTATATCGTGAGCCAATACGAATATGACGCATATCTTTACCAACAGCTACGACAACTCCCATACCATCTACACCTGGAATTTGACCTTGTTTCCAATCTTTGGAAAACCCTAACATTAATTTCCAATCAACAGGATTTAATCCTATTGCTCTATTTTCAATTAATACTTGATGATCTGCTAAAGGACCCATTTGGTATGTTTTTAAATCTAATTCCATTGGATTGTCTGAACCATACCAATGCCAAGCCTTAGTCTCAATGAACATCTTTTTCCCTCTACAAGATTTTCTTTGAATTCTTAATTTAATTATTCAAAAGATGACTTTATTTCAGTCATAAGCTCTTAGTACATATCAACTTGGCAATTTTGAATTACTGACCTAAAAAAATCTCATCTCTTATAAAATCTTGTAAATAACAACATAATAATTTCTTAATTACAGCATTTATATAACTTATGTAAATCATCAGCAACTTTAGATCATATTAAAAACTATAATCCAATTAGCGATTTAATTAAATTAATACTTTACAGAATTTGACTAATTAGAATTTGGAATAACTGATTGATGTAAATAATCTTTATCCACCTGTAAATCACGACCGATAGGGAGGAACCACATAGCAGCTATTACAATAATAAACAATAAAGCAATGGCACCACAATAAATAATTTTTTGCACTTTGTTCTTCCCTATTCGTCATAATAATAATTATTTTTGATGATACGGCGCAAGCATTTGCATCATTTCCGTCCATTCACGTTTTGTTAAACCACTATCAGCCTGCTCAACAACTTCACCACCAAGCATTTTACCTAAAACCTTCATCATAGAAGCTGAAAAAGTAACCGCACCGCGACGGTAATCCTCAAAAGCCTCACAAGCAATCGGTACCCAAGCTTGTAGGGTTTTTAACATGGCCTCAGCATAAACTCTGATTTCATATTGAGCATGCGGGTCAATACGCAATTGCAGAAAATGAAACAAATTATGAAGATTAATCTTCCAATACCATTGACTATAACTATTTAATGTTAAATTCATCCTAGCCAATTCACGAGCCAACCCGTAACCACCTTCTTCAGCTGGATTCAACATAGTTTCATAATGATCATAACATTGTTGAGCATCTTGTTTTAATAATTGAATAACTGCGGCAGCTTGTTCGGATGATAAGACATCTCCTCTGCCTTGATTATTCACTACACTTTGAGCTGCTAAGGCTTCTGGTTCAGGAATATAAAACTCACGATCCATAATGGAATAACGTGCAGAATATTCATTCACACTAGCAGTGCGATGACGTATCCATTGACGGGCAACAAAAATTGGTAGGCGTACGTGATATTTAATCTCGCACATTTCAAACGGCGTTGTGTGATGATGGCGCATTAAATAACGAATTAATCCACGATCTTCTGATACTTTCTTGGTTCCAGCACCATAAGACACTCGTGCAGCTTGAACAATAGACGAATCATCCCCCATATAATCAACAACGCGAATAAAACCATGATCTAGAACAGGTAATGCTTTGAACAGCATCGCCTCCAACCCTGGGGAAACAGGGCGTTTAGTTGGTATTTGTATATTAGATTGAGAATTAATTTCTGCTTGTTGTTCTGCTGTAAGAGGCATGTTCATCCCGCTATATTTAAAATAAAAAATGCAAAAAAGTGCTTTCTTTATAAACCACAACTATCGCCATGAATACCCACTGAAATAACTAATTTTTAGGTATCGCTGTTATCGTCATATTATCTTGATTTATTAACTTGAAAAAGTCTAGAAAATTCATATTCAACAAAGTGTTAATACGTTCTGGAGTTTCAAACGTAATTGCTAATCGCATCATATGTCTAGGATTTAATAAAATATCTGTTAAAGCCGAATAAAGTTGACGATCAAGCTCGAAATCTTTCCCTTTGGCAAATGCCGAGAACTTAGCCAACGTTTCATCATAAATCTTTTTTTCTGTTTTACCAGAAGTTTTTGCTATAATCGAAAATAAACGTTTTTTTAAACCTGCATCATAAATTGATAACACCATTGATTTTAATAAGATGCTATTGGACCAATTGACTTTGTAAAAATCAAAAGTTTTTGGATCGATATAAAAACGGCTTTGCAAGTAAAGCCCCAGAAAATCATAGCCAAAATAATTAAATTTATGCAAAGAAAACAATGAATCCTTGGTATAATAAGTAAAATTAGAATGAAAAGCCCCATTAATATGCTCATAACCTAATCTTTTTAAATACTCGGCAAAAAGGCTAAAAGAAGAGGTTAAATCATAATCTAATTTATCAGCTAAAATTTCACCATCCCAAGTTGTTTCTTGACGAGAAAGATGAATATTTAACTGTCCAATTGATACACGTTTTTTATGATCACGAAACCCAATCATATTATAGGCTTTAAAGAAAAAATCTGTGCTTGTTAAAAATGAAGAAAAAAATTCTTTTTCATTAAACTTGCGATCATTAGACATTTCCCAAATCAGTTGATCAAAATGAAGCGCATCCAAAGATGCCGTTTGCCCTGTTTTGATAGCCGGAGCAATATCGACATTATAAAATAAATAAGGACGTTTTTTTGCTGATCCTTGTCTCGCTATATTCCAACTCCCTAACTTGAACTTACCCCATTTTGTATAAAAATAAGCCCCTTTCATATTCCCTTGTTCAAAAGAAATATTCCAAATATCAGACCAGGATAATACCAACCCTTTATTTTCCTTAGTAAACGCAGGAATTGTGAGATTACTGAATGAAACCGAAGCAATATTTGCCGATAAGTCAGGGGATTTGACCTCAATATTATCCATATCTAGGCTACTGACACTACCAGTGTCTTTTGGAGCTGCACGGATTTTTCGAATAGTAATCATTACATCGTTAGATAGTGACAAACGAACATCTGTGATAACAACAGACTGTGTTAACCAACTGATATGAGCATTGGAATAAGAATAATGCCCATTAGAGCCTACTATTTGTTGTAATCTGGATTGCACATGGTGCAGTGCATTTTGTGCATGAGAATGAGCAACTTGGTATCCTTTGATCCCTATCCACACAAATAGAGAGAGAATCACCAGTATCAATAAGAACTTCTTTTTCATGCTATAAATAATATTCGCAACCTGAGTATAACGAGTTAGTTTTTTAAATCTGTTATTTGTTAAGCATAGAATAAAAAAACAAAGAAACAAAATTTTATTTAATTATTACTATTCACATAAATCCCGAAAAAAGCCATGACAATAATTTCATGGCTTGATAAAAAATTATATTTACAATCTACTTTACAGGAACAGCTTGGATTTTAAGATTGAACATACCAAATAACTCTGTAGGACTTTTATCATTTATATTAGCTGCAGAAATAGGAGCTGCTGGCAATGATGAAAATTGGATCTCTGTTTTTTGTGGGTTTTGCATAAAAGATTCAAGTGTTTTTACTGTATCCTCAGCAAAAGATGCAGGAATTTCTTTTTGACCTTGCATAACATCTTTCACAGATGAAACCATAGATTCTTTAACTTCTGCTTCTGTTTTTCCTTGTTTTTGACTACCTAACTTTAACAGTCTTTCAAATATACCTGTATTTTGTATAACCACACTAAATTCTTTAAATTTAGCATTAGGGTTCGATAAAATAGATTCTGGAGAACGATAAACAATATCTAGTGGAATATTCCCCTGTAAAGTCGCATTAATCTTTCCAATATCTTTAAATACTAAATTATTTAACGATACAGATAAGCCATTTGTATCATTTTGATATTGCACATTTACACTTCCAGAAGCAGATATTGTTTTATATCCCATCTGCCTAAAAATATCCCAGTACTCACCATAATTTGAATCTAGCACAGAAAATTCTAGATTATCAAAAGCATAAGTTTGATCTGATTTTCCTTGTTTATCCAAATTTGAATTTACTGTCAGTGTACCAAGCGAAGCAAAATCCTCACCCACAGAGAATTTAAAACCTGCAGCTTTAGTCACTCCTTGAATTCCACCCAATTTTTGAATATATTCTTGTTGTACATCTCTCATTTTTTTGCTGAGATCATTAAGATTATTCAAGTCAAAAGACTGAGATCCAAACACCTTCATTATCGTTGCCAAATCCACTCCAGAATTTTCATAAGATGCTAACGATACTGCTATTTTGTTATATATTGGAATATTTACAGAAAAATCTTTTAAAGACTGGCTGGTCTTACGTCCCACCCCGTAATCTTTCATTTGATATTGAGCAATTTTAAACGCAGAATTATAATCTTTAAATTGCAAATTATCGATGCTGAACAAATTAAACTGCACCATCGATAAAGTATGAAAGACTCTTTTGAATTCATCATTCAATGATCTGTGATTATTTTCACCTACTGAATACTCTGCTTGACTTTTTACAATATCTGCTAAATTGATTTGATTAATGTTAAAAGCCCCAAGTGAAAAATCATCTTTTCTGTCTTTAATAGACAAATCTTTTAGCAAAATATCTGTCTTTTTATCCAACCCATACTCTTTTATCTGGTATTGAGCCATTTTGAACGTCGTGTTATATGCATCTTTATATTGCAAATTTTCAACATTCAACGTACTAAACTGCATCGTGGACAACTGCTGAATTAGACCGTTAGTTACAGCATTCACTGATCTATAATTATTTTCGTCCGCAAAAAACTCTTCTTGTCTTTTGGATATTTCCGCCAAATTCACTTGATCAATGTTAAAAGACCCTATTGAAAAATCATTTCTTCCGTCCTTAGAAGTCAAGTCTTTCAGCAAAAGATCTGTCTTTTGATCTAACCCATAATTCTTCATTTGATATTGAGTAATTTTAAACTCAGGACTATATTTATCTTTAAATCTAAAATTTTGAATATTTAGCAATCCAAAACTGATCTTCGATGGAACAATTTTTTTTATTTTACCATCTTCTAACACAATCCACCCAGCATCTGCTTTGGCATTGGCAATCTCAATATACCCAATGGTGAAAGGGGCTTCTGTATCTCTTTCTTTTTTTATTGCTAACTTATCTATATTTAGCTTCTTAATTTCATACTCAGAACCCAAAACTGCACTGACTTTATCTGCCGTATAAACAGTATTATCTTTATCTTTTAAAACAACTTTATCTATTGTTGTTTCCTGAGAGAAAACATTAATATGATGATCAGCATAGGTAATCGCAACCCCAGGAAAAGAACTTTTAATCAACTCAATCTTTTCTTGGAATTTTTTTTCTGCTTGCTGAGATGCATAATAATATCCACCCCCTCCAACTACACCAACACCAACAACTACAACCGCACCAATAACCACAGCTTTACTCATGTAAACCACCTTATTTAATCTATATATTATATTCTTTTAAAAAAAAGCTGTAGAAACACAATATGCCTCTACAGCTTTTACAATAATCAACGTTATTTTATTTCTAACAAAAAATTATTTTGTGGCCTCTGCTTTAATACTTAAATTTAATGCGTCCAATATCTCAGATTGAGATTTACCCATCAATTCTAATGCTGTAACAGGTTGTGCTGGTTTAACTTGAATAACCAAAGACTGCTTAGGATCATTAATAAGCGCAATGAAAGCTTCATCCCCTTGTTTTTGAACAGGAATAGTTGCTGTTTGAGCATCTTGCTTGATCATTGTCACGATATTTTCTTTGGCTTGATCAGCAGTGATATTTTTTTCTTTAGCTGTTTTAGCAAAAATCTTTTCAAGCAACCCTTTGTTTTGCAACGTAACTTTTAAAGAAATTAACTTGTAACTGCTCATTACCTCTTGAGGGTCAACATTAGAAAGATCTTCTGGTGCCGTAAATTGCATATTTGCATTTAAATTACCGACGTCTTTAATAGAAATATCAAATGGTGTAAAAGACCATTCTTGTTTTGCTTTAATGTAGTTACCAGAAATATTTCCAGAAACGTCAATTTGATCATAGCCCATTTCTTTTAAAAGGAATAATCTTGCATTATGTGCAGTAGAAACTTTAAAACCAGAGAATACAGCAGAGCTTTTTAAATCACCATTCGCAGCAACAGAATTATCTGTTTCAAATTTATCAAGTGACCAATCCTGATCATCAACATGCGCTGTTAACCCTTCAAGGGTTCCTTTGCTAGGTTGTCCAGAAATTGCTCTTGGTTTTTGCCCCTGCTCGACCAGCTCTATTATACCTGCCAAATCAAGACCGTTCACTTGGACCTGATTTAATTTTAAAAATTCTTTACCGTCTGTAGTTGCTTTAACATCAACTTGTTTTAAAACTTGATCCGAATTACGTTTCAATCCATAGTTTTTTAACTCATATTGAGCAAAAGTCCCACCTGTTTTATCAGGACCAAAAGCACTTGCATTTTGAATATTTAATAAGTCAAAGCTAATTTTTGAAGGATAAATCTTTTTAATTTTTCCATCTTCAACAATGATTGCGCCAGTAGGCACATCTAGATTCTTAACATCAATATGGGCAGCATCAATCTTTCCGCCCTGCATTTCTGTATGGAATTTGTCAACTGCAATCGTATCAACCTTACCATCAGATACACCGCTTAAAGTCAATGTATCTGCTGTATATTCTTGTCCATCTTTATCTTTGATGATCAGTTTTTGCAAAGTTGCTGATTGAGAAAATGGACTGACACTGGAACTTTCATATTTGATAGAAAGCCCTGGTGCTGATTTTTCAATTAAACTAATCGTATTCTGTAGCTCTTGGTTTGCTTTGTTGGACATATAATAATATCCACCTCCACCAACAACACCAACGCCAATAATAACAACGGCACCAACAACAGCAGCTTTACTCATAAAGATCACCCTTAAAACTATTAAAATCTAAACTCAAGAACAATTATAAACGTCACCTTACTATACACAATTCTTCTCTAAAAAAAAATCATTTTAGTAGTTTATGGCTCTTAGAATAAACAAAATTATTTTTATTTTAAATTTACTCTTTTTTTCTTTGAGAATTCATCATATATTAAAAGTGTTGGTTTTACCAGCTATGGTAATAAACGGTATATGGAATAAGCGTAGTGGACCCGGGGGCAGTACCCGGCATCTCCACCATAAATATATGGGGATGAAACAGGCTCGACACGCGTAGTAAAGATATATTTTTTACTCGGCATTGTACCGCCGTTATCGGGCTTTATTTTACAAATGCCAACGATAATTTCGAGGCACACGCTGTTGCGGCCTAATAAGCCAATGTAACAAGCGCGGCTGAGGGTGCGCCGGGCAACAGAAGCCCCTCACTATTGATATATTGAAAATAATGAATTGCTTAATACTTAATAGAGACAAATTATAATATGACGAATTCAGATGGTTTTGATAGCAACCCTCCAAATATTTTACTGCCCTATCAAGAATGGATCGAAGCTGCCTACCGTCAAGTTGCTCGTAATGCTGTCAAATACGCTGCACAAAATGGATTGCCTGGTAATCACAGTCTTTATTTAACTTTTGACACTACTTATCCTGGTGTCTCTATTCCCTCTCGTTTAAAAGCACAATATCCCAATGAAATGACTATTGTTTTACAACATCAATTTTGGGATCTTACTGTTAATGAACAAGAAAAAAAGATGTCTGTTGGATTATCTTTTGGTGGTGTTGCCTCTATTTTAGTGATTCCATTCGGTGCGTTTACTGCTTTTTCTGACCCAGAAGCTAAATTATTGTTAACGTTTACTGCGTTGCCCCCTTCTATTCTCAGCGTTGCTGACAATCTCATTGCTGAAATAAATGAAAATGAAAACAATGAAGAAGCATCTAAAAATACAGAAGAGAAAGAAGAAGGCCAAATCATTAGTTTGGATGCATTTCGAAAAAAACACGATTAAATTTTATCTCTCATTTGGTGATATTTATTAAAAACCAATAAAGATTGAGAGCTATTGTCTTTAGTTAAATATATGCAGCAACTCTGTTTGTATATATATTGGCAATGCCCAAGTAAGACCTATACCATTTATTATATATAATTTCAGTAATTAATTCCATCTAAACCCAGCATAACCAATCATATCATCCTCAAACATTATATTCTGTTCAAATACGTAATAAGGATAATGATGAAAGATAAAGTAATTCAGTTGGTGTTATTCTGTATGAACGGTAAAAAGAGGGGTTTTTTTAATCCAACGAAACATTGAGATTAATTACTATAATAAAATACAGCATATCATCTCACACTCTCAGTTTAAAATATTTTTATAAAAGAACCCATTATCTTTTTATAATAAACAACTATGATTATGATTGCGTATAGTTAATTATATAAAAAGGAAAATATTATGTCTGCACGTATCTTAGTTTTATACTATTCTTCCTATGGCCATATTGAAACAATGGCCTATGCAATTGCCAAAGGAATCGAATCATCAGGAGCCACAGCTGTGGTAAAGCGCGTTCCAGAAACGGTTCCAGAGGAAATTGCTCGTAAAAATCACTTTAAATTAGATCAAACAGCTCAAATTGCCACTCCAGGTGAGCTTGCTGATTATGATGGTATCATTCTTGGGACAGGCACACGTTTTGGACGGATTTCTTCACAAATGGCCAGTTTTTTAGACCAAACAGGTGGATTATGGGCCAAAGGTGCTTTGATTGGCAAAGTCGGCGGTGCTTTTACAAGTACAGGCACACAACATGCAGGACAAGAAATGACACTGATGTCATTAATTACTAATCTAATGCATTACGGCATGACGATTGCCAGCTTCCCATTTACCTTCGCAGGACTTAGTGAAATTAACGAAGTTACAGGCGGCACGCCATATGGAGCCTCTACTATTGCAGGTCCAGATGGGTCTCGTGCAGTATCACAAAATGAGTTAAACGGCGCAGAGTTTTTTGGAAAACATGTTGCTGAAATTACCAAGAAACTTTCAGCTTGATAAACCTTTACCAATATTTTGTTTTTATCCCCTTTAAATACAAGCACTGATTATTTTAAAGGGGATAAAAAACATAGATTTAAAATTAAATAAATATTTTTTTTCATAACTTTGAAGAATAGTAACCGTAATATTCAACAAAAAACTTTCTTGATTAATTTCAATCATTCGTTATCTATAAACATATTCAACTGCCCCTAATATCATTGGATGATCTGAAATGACTGACCAAACTGCTGACTTTGATTTTGATTTACCACAATCTTGCATCGCACATCATCCAATGCGTCCCAAAGATATGGCCAAATTACTATATATTCCGACAACAGGCCTTCCAGAAGATCATATTATTCGTGACCTCCCCTCTTTTTTTCGCAAAGGCGATATTCTTGTTGCCAATGATACGAAGGTCATTCATGCAAAATTATCTGCAATGCGAGGCGCTGCACATATCGGCATTACACTTGATCGTCCTATGGGTGATGAGCGTTGGCACGTTCTTATTAAAAATAGTAAACGCTTAAAACAGGGGGATCGCTTGGATTTTCCTGATGGTAAAGTCTATGCAACTATTGATGAATTAGAAGTAGGAGGAAGTGGTTTTATTCGTTTTAGTATAGAAGGAGATGCTTTCGATGCTTGGCTAAGAGACATTGGTAAGCTGGCACTTCCTCCTTATATTGAACGGCCAGATGGCCCTACAGCAGAAGATGAAGAAGACTATCATACCATTTTTTCTCAGTTTCCAGGTGCGGTAGCCGCCCCCACCGCAGGTCTGCATTTTACCGATCAGTTATTAACTCAACTGGACGATATTGGTGTAGAGCGGTTGACGTTAACTTTGCATGTTGGTGCTGGTACTTTTTTACCTGTACGCAGCGATAATATAAGCGATCATCATATGCATGCGGAATATGGCATTATTACTCCAGCGGTAGCCACACGTTTGAACCAAGCTAAAACTGAAAAACGCCGCATAATTGCAGTGGGAACAACGTCATTACGATTACTTGAAAGTGCCGTTGATGAGAATGGGGTTATTCATCCCTTTCACAAAGAAACATCTATTTTCATTCGCCCAGGTTATAAATTTAAAGCCGTGGATATGCTGATGACAAATTTTCATTTACCAAGATCAACTTTATTCATGCTGGTTAGTGCATTTGGAGGAGCAGAGAAAATGCGACATGCTTATCAACATGCTATTCAAAATGGGTATCGTTTTTATTCCTATGGAGATGCTTGTTTGATTGAAAAGGCGTTTATGTAGAAAAGTTTTTTTATACTATTCGGATGCTTTGATATCCGTAAGTCAATATTAACTGGCGCAATATAATCTAAATTAGCATATTGGCTTGTCTGCAAACTACCAGTATATTTTTTAAAGACGTTCTTCGTAATAAAAATATACTCTGCTACGTATTATTTTATATTAGTGCTTTCACTATCTTGATCAACTTTTGCATAACATCCTTCAACTATTTGAATCACTTGTTTCAAATCATTTGCACAAAGCAAGTTTTAAATCATTAGCTACGTTTTAAATGATAATATCTGAAACTTCTATTTGTGCATAAGCAACCAACGGCAAGAGAAATATGAAAATCAAAAAGCGTATGTTTCTCATAACTATAAAGTTTAAAACTATAGATCTATTACGCTTTACTTTTTGAGATAATATAAATTAGTTCACTAATTGAAAGCCTATTATTGTTAATAGAAAAGATACAATAACCAACCAATTTCCCATTCGAAAAACATCCGCTTTTATTTTACCCAAAAATATTTTATGAGTTACTTACAAGTTCTAGGTCTACTCTAAAGGAGTCTTTGTATTGACGGACAATAAATTACAAAAAGGGCTAAGCAAACGCCATGTCTTTTTTATTGCGTTTGGCTCGGCTATCGGTACAGGGCTCTTTTATGGCTCGGCAGCAGCTATTAAACTTGCAGGCCCAAGTGTTCTGTTCGCTTATTGTATCGCGGGTGCTGCGGTTTTTATGGTCATGCGTGCTTTGGGTGAAATGGCTTTACATGAACCCTCCGCAGGATCTTTTGGGTATTACGCAACCAATTTTATCGGCCCCTTGGCTGGTTTCATTACAGGATGGACGTATGTTTTCGAAATGGCATTGGTTTGCCTAACGGATATTACCGCTTTTGCCACTTATATGGATTTTTGGTATCAGGGGGTCTCGCCGTGGATTTGGACTTTGGGAATTACCTTAATAATTACTGCAATTAATCTAGCTGCTGTTAAAATCTATGGCGAATTAGAATTTTGGCTGTCCGCAGTGAAAATTACAGCTATTATTGCTATGATTTTGGCAGGAATTGTCATTTTAATCTTTGGATTGAATTATTCTCATCATACCTCTGCTGGCCTTCATAATTTATGGTCGAATGGTGGATGGATGCCAAATGGTTGGTTTGGTTTTATGGCCTGTTTCAGTGTTGTTGTTTTTGCTTTTGGTGGGATTGAAATTATCGGCCTTACCGCCATTGAAACAAAAGATGCTGAAAGGAATATTCCAAAATCCATTAACGCCATTCCATTACGGATTCTGCTTTTTTATATTATGACCTTAACCATGTTAATGTCAATTTATCCATGGGATAAAATTGGTCTGGAAGGCAGCCCTTTTGTCACCATTTTTAACAGTATTGGTATTAAATCAGCAGCCAATATTTTTAATATTGTCGTTATTACCGCCGCAATCTCTGCGATTAACAGTGACATGTATGGCGCAAGTCGAATGATGTATGGTTTAGCTCAAGAAGGCCAAACACTTAGAAAATTAAACTATCTTTCTAAAAATGGAACACCTGTAAGTGCTGTTTTAGTAATGTTTTTAGTTTTAGTGTTAGGGGTCGTTTTAAATTATTTTTATCATGACGGCTTATTCTTTTTTATTGCTGCCATGGCTACATTTGCAACTGTATTAGTATGGCTTATGATTTTACTTTCACAGTTTTGCATGCGTATGAAGTTACCAAAGACAGAAATAGCTTCCTTGCAATATCCAATTCCTTTTTGGCCAATAGGACCTATTTTAACCATCCTCTTTATGATTTTCACCATTGTGGTGATTGGAATAATTCCAGAAACACGCGTTGCACTTTATATAGGAATTATATGGATTATCTTTTTAGTTGGTTGTTTTTATCTGGCAAAAAAAATTAATAAAAACAAAATGGTTAATCTTGTCTCTAAATAACGATTTTTGATCAATGTAAAAAATATCATATAGCTAAACAATACTTTATAATTGTTTAGCAATTGATTAATTTCTACCATTATAAAAACTATGGACAAGTATTAATGCCATTAAAAATAAATATGAGTTATCTAAAGATTTTTATACTTTTAGGTTTTTTTATTCCTTTGAATAGCCATGCGTAAAGACAATCAAGAAGCTGAAATTATACAAGGTTCCTTTAAAACTGACTTGTTCTCTGATGGCGAATATGATGGAAAAGAAGTTTTTTTAAAATATAAATATCATTAATTAAATAATGAAACCTCTTTAAACTGGCCATAACAAACATATTCAATTATCTGGCCAGTAAAATCGAGTTTATAATCCTGTCATCGCCAAAACCGCATCAGGATAGCGGTTACCTTCCACCTCAAAGGTTTCAACTTTTTTTCTGATTTTATTGATTTCTTCTGGGGTTAAACTGATATTCAAAGATCCAATATTTTCTGTCAATCGATGCATTTTTGTAGTGCCTGGAATAGGAACAATCCAAGGTTTTTGAGCTAATAACCAAGCCAATGCAATTTGTGCAAGCGTTGCTTTTTTCTCTTCTGCAATTTGTTGCAAAAGCTGAATTAACCCTTGATTTTTTTCCATAGCTTTGGCAGTAAAGCGAGGAAATACACTACGCAAATCTTTAGGATTAAATTGAGAATTTGCATTTAACGTGCCTGTTAAAAATCCTCTACCTAATGGGCTGAATGGAACCAAGCCAATTCCTAATTCTTCACAAGTTTGTAAAATCCCATCAGTTTCAATCTGACGTGTCCATAAAGAATACTCATTTTGTAATGCTGAAACAGGCTGTACCGCATGCGCACGTCTGACCGTTTTAACCCCAGCTTCTGACATTCCAAAATATTTGACTTTTCCTGCTTGAATAAGTTCTTTGACCGTTCCAGCCACATCTTCAATAGGCACATTTGGATCAACGCGATGTTGATAAAGCAAATCTATATAATCTGTTTTTAAACGCTTTAACGAAGCATCAACAACTTTTCGAATATGGTCGGGCTTGCTGGTAACGCCTTTATTTTGGCCATCAATAATATTAAACCCAAATTTAGTAGCAAGTATAACCTGATTACGAATAGGACTTAACGCCTCACCTACCATTTCTTCATTTTCATACGGGCCATAAACTTCTGCAGTATCAAAAAAATTAACCCCTTGATCTACAACTTGACGGATGAAAGTAACAGCATCGGACTTAGTGCCACCACTATATCCCCATCCCATACATCCATATCCTAAAGCAGATACTTTTAACCCTTGTTTTCCAAGTGAACGATATTGCATAGTATTCCCTTTTATTTTTAATATTTTGATTAAATATAACATTCAATACAGAAAAGGATTAGATATAAAATAAACATAGTTTTATAAAATATATTCATCAATATCGTATGTGTCCTCACTTGGTTTCTGTGGTATCCTATCATTACAACAGTCATAACCTCAATTTGTCTTTAAAAATAACAGTGCGACAAATGATCATCTTAATCATAATGAGTAATTTAATAAGATAAACTTTTGATAGGAATACTATATAATGTCAGTTGTTACTGAATATTTGAACACTTTAAAAACGCACTTTACCACAGAAGATATAAAATCTTTTAATAAAGTTCATGGTGCCGCACATTATGAGATAGAAAAACTTAGAGCCAAATATCCTTTATGTCCAGATAGTCTCATTGAATTGCTAAGTATCGTAGATGGAACTTATCACCGAGATTATGGAGATAGAGAGGTTGTATTAATATATATGCTGGGCTCTGATGTATATGAATATCCTTATTATTTATTATCAACACAAGATATGTTAAACGAAGCCAAATCATCTCCAAATAGTATTTTTGAAATATATATGGATGGTGACAATACAAAAGATGATGCGTTAGAAGAATTTGTAGAAGTCGATCCTCGCATTGATATTCATTTACCTCTCAAACAACATTTATGCTTTTCTCATTGTATGAATAACGGTGGTACCTCACGACTATATATTGATTTTAATCCTGCAAAAGAAGGCAATATAGGGCAAATCATTCGATATTTACATGATCCAGATAGCTATATTGTCATTGCCGATAGTTTTGATGCGTATTTACAAGATTTAATTGATAATGATTTTGAATTTTTAACTGAAGAAGATGAATAGATTACTTAATATTAACTATAACATATCTATTTCTTTTTTAGTATATAACACGAGTAATGCTTATATTCCCTGCACAACATTTAGCAATTCACGTAGTTCATGATATAATAGCCAAACATGATAAGAATTTGGCCGTAATTTTACAGAGTAAATCGAATTCAACCTCTTAAATTTTAGCAAAAAAAACTAAATAAAAAGCTTATGAGCTGTATTAATTATAACTTAAGCAGCCCATAGTTTTGTTCGGTTTAATAATCACAATATGAATTCACGTTATATTCGTAAACAAAAATAATTTTTTTATAAAGCTTCTTTAATTAAAACGGAACTTTAACTGGAAAGTTACTAATTATTTTTAAATTGTGATCAATCTTTTAGTAATGGAAATTGATTTAACATATTTTGTAAATGAATAGCATCCCATGGTATATGCTCGGTTATTCCCACTCCTACAACATTCGTTACCGCGGCCGTATCTTGAACCACTCTGGTTAATTGTGGCAATGTCATTTCACCATGAATAATATGATCAAAGAAACCTGCTTCTTTATTTGGATCAGCAAACAATAAAGCCCTGAATAAGCTAGCATCTAGGACATCAAGATCAATATGAATAAAGAGTTTGGTAACGTTTTCCTCTTTGATCCACTCTACAATAGAATGACTATTGTCAGCTAGTTCAAATGGCGTGGCTTGGCGTAATCCCAATCTTTGGATAACCTCTGTTTCTTGTTCTGTTGTTTTAGGTAATCCACCAAACATCACTTTTTTAGGGTTCAATTTCACAGGCACTTTGGCTGCAAAAACGGGATCTCCTTCTCCTAATAAATTTCCTAACACCATTGCATGTTCATGTTGGAATTCTTTGGGTGTGGTCACATCAGGATGCGCATCCATCCATAAAACACCTAAATTGCCATCATAACGTTGATTTAAATAACTAATTGGTGCTTGCTCAACCAAGCAATCCCCACCAAAAACAATAATTTTTTCAGGTTGATGTTGCTTAATAATATCCGTGCATTTTTGTAACTGTTCTAGCAATACACTCTGTTCAACAATACCTCTTTCCTTTTGAATAGAGGATGCATCATAAGGCTTTATCGGAACTTCAATCGTCGGACTGTTTCCCTTAGGAGCCAACCATTCAAGTAAACGCGCACCCAAAGGATAGGCTGGATTATTTCCGCCGCCTTGCCATTGAGGCATTAACAACCGTAAAGTTTTACTTTGTGACATGATTATATTCCTTGAACAATTAGGTTTAAGATGCTCCCAGAGCTCTTCGAATAAGCTTTTCAAAAATAGGAATTTGCGTATCTAAATTAATATTAGGATCATAAGCTGTTCTTGTAATCAGCCCATCAACCATCGAGTAAACCCAGATCGATACAGTTTCAAGATCCTCATGAGGATCGATCTGTCCCAACTCAATAGCTTTTTTCAATAAATCAATAAAAGCCTCCCTCATTATTTTATCACTGGCAAGAAAGGCTGAACGCACGGATGGATTACGTGTTGCTTGTGCCAGGATCTCTGTCCATAATCGATGATCAATCGGATAAGATACATCTCGTATACACTCCAATAAAGCACCCAACAATGCATCAAACGAAGGTGCTGTTACCAAAGCATTTTGTAATTTTTTTGTCGCACTCATGTGATCTTCAATAATAATATGTAAAAACAATTCTTCTTTATTCGTAAAATGCACGTAAATATTGCCTTGGCTGATTTTTGCGGCTTTTGAAATGTCTGAGATAGAACAACCCTCATATCCTTTCTTTGCAAAACATTCTGCTGCACTTACAATCAGTTTTTGTCGTGTATCTGCTTTTTTATCTTGATGCTTAACCATAAAATTAACACTTATTTATTGAATGAACGATCACTCATTAAATTATAGTTTCGAATTAAATTGCGTCAAGTTTTATTAGAGATAAATTTATTCTTTCTTTTCAACTTATAGATTTATATAAGAATACATACCTATCCACTTTATTTAATTGTTACATCATGACCCAACCTAAATTCCACTGGACTAAACAAGCTCAACATAAAAATGCCCGCGCAGGAACATTGCATACGGCACATGGAGATGTACAAACGCCAACCTTTATGCCCGTTGGCACCGTAGGCACTGTTAAAGCAATGACTATGGACGCGGTGCGCTCTACTGGTGCTGGAATTGTATTGGGAAATACTTATCATTTAATGTTACGTCCAGGAGCAGAGTTGGTACACGAACTGGGTGGATTACATCAATTTATGGATTGGCCAGGCCCTATTTTGACGGATTCAGGTGGATTTCAAGTGATGTCCTTAGGGGATTTACGTCAATTGGACGAAGACGGTGTAACATTTCGCTCTCATCTTGATGGATCAGCACACCGTTTAACGCCTGAAAGCTCTACTGATATTCAGTATTTATTAGATGCTACGATAACAATGTGCTTTGACGAGTGTCCTGCGTTACCAGCGACTTATGATGCTATTGCTAAATCTATGCGTCTATCTATGCGCTGGGCAGAGCGTTCTCGTAAGCAATTTAAAAATCGCCCTGGTTATGCGCAATTTGGAATTGTTCAAGGTGGAATTGAACCCGACCTGCGTGCCGAAAGTGTCGAAGCATTAACCAATATCGGCTTTGAAGGCTATGCCATCGGTGGGCTGGCCGTTGGGGAGCCTCAAGAACAAATGTTCTCTACACTTGATTTTACCACACATTTAATGCCAACAGACAAACCTCGTTATTTAATGGGTGTTGGCACGCCTGATGATATGTTAGGGGCTATTGAACGTGGTATCGATATGTTTGATTGTGTCATGCCTACACGCGCTGGACGTACAGGGCGTGCTTATACTTCACGAGGCACGTTAAACATGAAAAATGCGTGTCATATTCATGACCCTCGCCCCATTGATCCAGAATGTGATTGCCCTGCTTGTTCAAAACATAGCCGTGCGTATATGACCCATTTATTCCGCGCCAAAGAAATCCTTGGGGCGATGTTATTAACGTGGCATAATATTGCTTATTATCAACGTTTAATGCGGACTATTCGTCAGGCGATTATTGAGGATAATTTGACCGAAACCGCAGCCACTTTGCGAGCTAATTGGGCGAAAGGTGACTGGTCTGTGGATGAATGGAATTAATGTCCGCTTGCCTTTAAAATAGGTTGAATAATCTCCCTCTCCATTTCTTTGTATACTTCAGTTTCAGGTGTGATGAGAGGGAGCATTGTATTTTTCATAAAAGATCGGTCTTATTGCCACAACGGGTTAAACCGAGTAATTTTTTCAGCCCCGTAAAAATCTCACCAGCTGCACTTTTAACATCATCTTTTGCATTTCCACGAGCAATACTGTTTTTAAGAGCTGTTTCTTTAATAGTTAAAGCTTGACCCAATAACTCTTGTTTATTTTCTTGGATCACTAGCTGTTGGATTAATTCATCATCAAATAAGTAACTTTCTATATGACGACGAGAACTTGTGAATATTTCTTGCGCTTGTAAATCGATGACCTCTTCATCACTATGATCGTCACGGTCAATTAAACGGACAATTTTGCTTTGTTTGTTCAATAATAAAGAAAGCATCTTAAATTCTTTACTTTCTTGTAAAAGATCCTCGCTTGCCCCCCCTGAAATAAAGGTAATGTTACGATAGTTATCTTGAAAAATCTTAGTATAAATCTCTGCATCAAAATTAAATCGTTTTGTTCCTTTAAAGCTTCCCTCACACAAAACGATAATTTCTGGTGCAAGTTTTTCTTCTAAGCCATCCAAAGCAACAGACATAAATTTTTGCCATACAATACGATCAATTGGAGATGGAGTTATAGTAACTTGTTGATCAAAATCATGTCCATCAAAATCAAGAAAAACCACTCTTTCAGGATTTTTACTAGCAAGCTCTTTTGCTTTTGTCATAACCCCTAATGAATGCGTTGTAATCCACAATTGGGAATTCTCAGAAATGAGGTTATAAATTTCTTCAACCACTTGTCCTTGTAATTTTGTATGAATATGCGCTTCTGGCTCATCAATAAAGAATAAGGAATCTTGATAATCATCAAGATTTACAATGAGGTCTAAGAGCAAATCAAAAACTGCTTTTTCACCACTAGATAAATTATTATAATGATAATTATCGACTATTCCTTTTTGGAAATAAAAAGAACCTTCTTCTAATGGATAGTGAATATTATTTAATATCAAATCTCCAAATATATTTTTCATAGCTTTTTGAATTTTACCTATTAATTCATCTCTTAATACTTTAATAGTTTTATCATTATTGCGCTCTGCATAAACACCGCTAAGGGTTTGATATATTAATTTAGTATAATTAAACGAAACTCTCTCATCATTCTCAATTAATAATGTAGACTGTCTTTGTTCTAAATTCTCTAATGATAAAGAATTCACATCCATAATCGCTTGATTACGATAGGCAGTTCTAAAATAGCATTTAAAATTAGTAGATAAATTATAGCAATTTATTATGATATTCTGCATTAACATATACAAACGTTTTTTATCATCTAAAAGATTATGTGCTGCTAACTGTTTCAATAAATATTTTTGTTGAATAGGGCCTTTTATCTGCGTTATACCTGAAGAAAAATTATTATATTGCCAATAATTAAAAGCCTCAAACACAGATGTCTTCCCACACCCATTTGGCCCAACCAAGACGACCATTTTAGCTATTTCAGGAATGCCTTCAATAGTTAAATCCGTAAAGCGTTTAAAATTTTGAATATGAACGTTTTTAACTTTCATTGTCGGTTCCTGAACAAAAATATGAATTACTGATTTTCAGTGTAAGTCATTTCCAAAGTAAATAAAATATTTCTTTATAGAAATTATCTGCCAATAAAAAAGGCTAGTCATTATTTAAAATGACTAACCCTATTATAAGCAAATCAATCAAACCCTCTTGGATCAATCCGTTTTATTCATCTTAAAAACGCAATCGCCATTTATATCAATCGCGTTCAAACCCTACCCAGCAATTTTGGACATGAAATATCCAATCACTTGGTTATTATCGGTCAATTCTGGATGGAATGAGCTTACCAAAATATTGCCTTGCTCTGCCATGACGATTTTATCTTCATAAGTAGCCAAGGTTTTTACCCCTTGCCCGACTGTGGCAATAAAAGGCGCACGGATAAAGACTGAAGGAATGGCTTTACCAACATTCTCGATATCCAAGTCCACTTCAAAGCTATCCACTTGACGGCCAAAGCCATTGCGCGTTACCGCGATATCAATCAAATTTAATGGCTTTAATTTTTCTCCACCATCCGTAATGCCAGAACCGCACAAGATTAACCCTGCACAAGTTCCGAAGACTGGATTGCTTTTGGCAAATTCCTGAATAGATTCATATAAATTAACCTGTTGAATTAAACGACTAATCGCAGTAGATTCACCGCCAGGAATAATCAGCCCTTGAACCGTAGCCAAATCAGCTGGAGTTTTAACGGCAATGCCTTGTCCGCCCAGTTGATTAATCTGATTGATATGCTCACTGACCGCCCCTTGCAGGGCTAAAACTCCAACTTTCTTTGTCATTTTTATTGGCTTCTATCTTGCATACGGTCTGAACCGCTTAAATTCTTCATTTCAATCCCTTTCATCGGTTCACCTAAACCTTTTGAAAGTTCTACGATCATTTTATAATCTTCAAAATGGGTTGTTGCTTGTACGATTGCACGAGCGAATTTCTCTGGGCTGTTCGATTTAAAAATACCAGAACCAACAAATACACCATCCGCACCCAAAGACATCATTAATGCTGCGTCTGCTGGGGTTGCAATCCCACCTGCTGCAAAATTCACAACTGGCAATTTACCTAATTCTTTGATTTGTTTTAAGAGTTCATAAGGCGCACCCATATCTCTGGCGACAACCATTAATTCATCATCAGAGGTCGCAACAACGTCTCTGACTTGTGCTTGCACCATACGCATATGACGAACAGCTTCAACAATATTTCCTGTGCCTGGTTCCCCTTTGGTACGAAGCATAGAAGCCCCTTCCCCAATACGACGAAGTGCTTCGCCAAGGTCACGACAACCGCAAACGAAAGGAACCGTATATTGGCTTTTTAACAAGTGGAATTCATCATCTGCTGGGGTTAAGACTTCACTTTCGTCAATATAATCAACGCCCATAGCTTCTAAAATACGAGCTTCGGCAATATGCCCAATACGCGCCTTTGCCATCACAGGAATAGTCACTGCTTTCATGACTTGTTCAACAATGGTTGGATCAGCCATACGAGCCACTCCACCAGCAGCACGAATATCAGAAGGAACACGTTCCAATGCCATCACTGCAACTGCACCTGCTGCCTCAGCAATTTTTGCTTGTTCAGCATTCACAACATCCATAATCACGCCGCCTTTTTGCATTTGAGCCATGCCGCGTTTTACGGTATCAGAACCAATTTTTTTATTCATTTTTTTCTCCATATATAAATTGGGTTCATCATGGAGAGAAAAGAGAAAAATTGCAACAACCAATTGGATTGTTTTTTACCCATCCAATTACAGATATTAAAAAAACTATCTTTCATAAATCAAAAACCAACCCACTATCTTCAATCTGATCTAATTTAAATTTTAACAACTCATTTTGAACTGTTTTTTGCAGCCTATCCATTGACATTAATGGGCGTATAGATTTTTCCCATCCCTGTTCACCTTGAAAACGAAGTTTTGCAGCATCAGGCCATTGTTGAATAATAGATTTATATTTATTAATTCTTTGGTCAATAATAGCTTGATCGTGATGACACCAAAATAAAAGCAATATAATTTCTGTCATCACATGAATTAAATAACCAATATCTATAGCAATCAAATGTTGATAAAATTGGTCTAATATTAGGTCATGAAGTTCTTTTACAAAAGCCAACGGAACTTGTTTTTCGAACTCAGAAACAAGTTGTGGAAATTCAGATTTATGTCGTAACATACTTATTGAATCATTTGCTCCTTTTTTTCCTTTTAAATAAAGAGGAGAGCTCAGCGAAATGGCAGAGAAAACAGTCATCATACGTATGAAAAACAGGAACATAATACTCTCCAGCATAAACTGGTTATAAATATATACCTGTTAAAAAAGGACCATTTCTTTTAATGTGCTGCAAAGTTTTATATTTTTGATAATTTTTTAGAGCATTCTGCCAATCAGATCTGATTTTTTTTCCGAAGCTGTTAATTTTTTTGAAAAGTGCCATAAAATTATTCTTATTTAAAAAATGATAGTTAACCCTCTATATAACTAGAATTAATTTCTTCTTGATATTCTGTTTGCATTATTTTTATTTAATCAGGAAAATTTTGTGAAGCTCAAATATAATTATTTAATTAATTTCATTTTTTCTTAATTAATTTTAGTCAGAAAATTTCCAATAAGATTCTGAAGAACGATGATACTCCTTGGCAGGCATATCAAAATATTTTTTAAATTCGCGGCTAAATTGTGATTGGCTTTCATAACCAACAGCATGAGCGGCTTGACCAACACTCATACCATCAAAAACGATCATATCTCTTGCTTTATGTAACCTTAGCTTTTTAATGAACTGTAAAGGTGATTGCCCAGTTTTATCTATAAATATACGATAAAAAGTAGATGAGCTCATATTCACACTCTTAGCCATATTTTGTATATTTATTGGTTGTGCTATATCTAAATAAATATCTTCTATTAATTTGTCTATTCTACCATTAGTATTATTTCTATCATAATAGGATCTTAATGACAAATTATTCCGATCTTGTAATGCGTAAAATAAAATTTCTTGATGTATAGATTTTCCTAAAATTTGAGAAGCTATATCATCATTTATAATTGTTAGTAATCTGTGAATAGCTATACGCATATTACTATTAACTTTAGTCGGATTGATCGTTTCAAACCGTGGTGAATGATCGTGTCTTTTTGATTTTGTTTTGTCGGTCATAGGAAACTTAGTTAAAATCTCTCTAATATCGTTTTTGCAAAATTCTATAAATAACCCACAGACAGGCTTTTCATAACTGGCATTATATGAACATAGTGACGTAACTGGTGACGTAAAAACCAAATAATAATCTTGATCATAAACAAACGTATAATTTCTGATTTGTCCTTTTTTCTCCCCTTGAAGCAAAAAGAATAGACCTGACTGATAAACGAGTGGTCGAGGTAATGATGCTTCAACTCCCCAAAATAATTTAACCCCTTTTACAGCAGTTTTCATTGTTCCATTAGGTGCCTGGGTAATACACATGGAGATAGTATCTTTGACAATTTTTTTATAATTTTTTTTATTCATTTGACATAAATAGGCAAAAATTTGAATGTTTTCAACATTTTTTTTATATAAAATGAATGTTATAAGAAAAAACACTAATAACACATTAAGGAAAAATAAGTGACTAAAACACAAGAATTTACAGAGCTACTATCACAAGATCATTCCAGAAATGATGAACAATTATTTAATTTTTTTGATAGTCTATTACCTCTTACTATTGATGATATGATTTCGAAATGGAAAGGTGAAGACATTAATACTGGTCATTGGGTTTCCAAGGAACTTGTTAATATGAATTGGTATGGAAAATGGTATAAAAATCAACTGGAAGCTATTCCCCTTGTTTGTTTTAATCAGCAGGGAAAATTATTTTCTGAACAAAAATTTAAGGGAGAAGCATCATTATGGATGGTAGAATATCGCGGGGTTACAACAGCAACAATGGTTTACGATGGCGTTCCCATTTTCGATCATTTTAGAAAGATTTCAGACAATCATGTTCTAGGTGTAATGAATGGGAAAAACACAAGCGGATTGCCTGAAATAATTCAAAATGGTCGATATTATTTCTTTCATATGAAACGAGTATCCAATTATCCAACTGATTTTATTTCTTGATTTAAGATACTTTAAAAACAATTAAGTAAGTAAATCCAACCAATCAAAAACTTTAATAGGGAAAGTATAAAACTTTCCTTATTAGCAAAATCCAAGTTGCTTTTTAGTTCATTTTAAATTGACCAATTAATAAATTGTTCTTTGCTCTGCTGAATTTTTTTATTTAAGTCAGAACAATTTTCTTAGTTAATTTATAAATTTAATATAATCTTATTGTTTATTAAAACAGTGATAATATGATGTTCTATACTTACTAAGCAAGTATGTTTTAAAAAGTAAAATTTGTATTTTTTAAAATTATTTGTCTACATATTCATAAGAATATATCCATACTTTTTATTTATCATTTAAATAACAACAACAATATTATGTGGCATCTACCTTTATCCTCATCTAAATCTTTATATCAACAAGTCATTGACCTGATTGAACAGTCAATCATGAATGGGCAATTATCGCCAGGAGAAAAATTGCCTTCTGAACGCAAGATGAGTGTTTTATTACAGGTTAATCGTTCAACCATTATTCATGCATTAAACGAGCTTAGCGATCGAGGCGTGATTATTCGTAAAATTGGCAGTGGTTCTTTTGTTAATCCGGATAAATGGGGGTTACAAACACATCCTTTGATGAATTGGCAGCCTTTGAAATCAGCTTATACGGCATTTCCCAAGGATGACTATGTTTTACAAGTTCAACATCTACGCAAAGAGTGCCTTGAACGCCAAAAATCACTGCAAGATATGGCGACTGGAGATCTTTCTCCAACATTATTACCTGATTTAAACTTAACGGACTTCCCTGTAAAAGAACTTTTGTCACTTGAGCAAGATAATGAAACGACACAGCTTGGCCTGTATTCTTTTCGTCAGGCTGTGCAAGATCACATGCAAAAACGATTGGGATTATCTGTTGATCTATCCGAGATATTAATTACCACAGGCACACAACAGGCTTTATTTTTAATCTCACAAACCTTGTTAAAACCAGGCGATCGTATTGGTGTAGAATCACCGTCTTCGTTTTATCGTTTACCCATATTTCAAGCTGCTGGATTGCGAATTTGCGCGCTGCCGATGGATGAACACGGCGTAACATTACAAGGGTTAAGAGAATTAATTCAAAAAAATCCAATTAAAATGGTGTTTTTAAATCCTTTGTTTCAAAATCCTACGGGATCTTGTATGGATCACAAACGTAAACAACAGATTTTAAGCTATTGCCATCAATATCAAATCCCAATCGTCGAAGATGATGCGTGCAGCATGTTATCTTTTACATCAAACATCAATATTACGCCGATCAAAGCTTATGATACGCATCAACAAGTAATTTATGTGGGTTCTTTGTCAAAATATATGGGCAAGAATATTCGTGCGGGTTGGATTATTGCACCCAAAGCCATTATTACTCAACTGGCACATATTCGTCAGCAAATTGACGGTGGTTTAAGCGTCCTGCCACAATTATTAGCAGAAAATTATTTACGATATCAATTAGACCACCATTGCAAAGAGTTAAAACAACAACTTTCCGCCAGAGCAACGCGCTTATGCCAATGGCTACAAAACGATCACGCGGATCATTTATCCTTTATCCCACCGCAAGGCGGATTGTATTGTTATGCCAAGTTTCATGAGTATAAAATTAAAGATATGCCCAGAATTTTACAAGAATGGTTAAGTCATAACATCACTATTGCCAAAGGTAAGGAATTCGGCGGCGAAACCGGTGAAATTCGGTTTAATTTTTCTCAGAGCTGCAAGTAATGACTAAGATTTAGCCAATGGCATCTCTGATTTTTTAAGAGTGGGAATTTTAATATCATTATTGGGCATGCCTTTACTTCGCATCTTATCGATCCAACATTTTTTTATACCCAATTCGGCTCTGGGATCAGCATTAGGACCCAAATAAATCTTTTCCAAATAATGACGAGACTGTTTGCCTTGTTGATATTGATCGGCAAGGTTTGTCGTATACTCGACATAAACACGATCCCCTTGCCATTGTATGACGTCATCAAGAATAGAGGTTATATATAAAATACGACATTCGGCCTCTTCTTCAAACGCTGCATGTTTAGTTAAATAAATAATCGGCAGTAAAGTCGTCGCAATTGCCTCATAAATTTTATTTTGATGAGCTGTAATTTCTTGTTCGATCAAATTTCTGATCTCATCAATATTATTTTTAATCTCTTGCATTTTTGTTTTAACATCTTTTGTGATCTGATCCATTGTAGCAATGTAAAAAGCCCATAGTTTTTCAAAAATTACCTCAATATCCTCAACTTTATTATCAAGATAAAGCGACATATTGCTGCGAAAAGAGGACTTGCTCTGATGAGCTACACTGAGATAATTTGTCATTGGATCCATGTAGATACATCGAAAAAGGGGTAAAGGATCAGATAATTTTTTAAGTTTGCTATCTATTTTACATTGATCATTTTTTTTCTCTTTATCATCAATTAAATTGGGTATGATTTGATATGTATTTTGATATAACCAGCTTGTATTAACATGAGCGATCTTTTCTGGGTTGAATTGATTATCAAAGAAAGAATTTGTAACAACCAAACTGACCCCAGAGCCTTCTTTGTTGTTTTCTTTGCCATATAAACGAAATTGGTTCAAAGAATTCTCATTAAAGGTAAAACTCGTTAAAAAAGCCAATAAATGGTCATTATAAGAAACAGGTATTTCCCACTCTGTTAATAAAATTTTTCCTTCTGTTGGATCATTCATATAATTTGAAATACCCAAGTGAAAACTGCCATTTTGAATAATTTTCTGTGCTACTTCTACTTTTGTATAATGTGCAAAAAACACTTCTAATTTTGTCAAATCAGCATGCGCTATTACGTTATCATCCAATAAATTCGAATCCATATGTAACGCCTTACAAAACAAATCCGAATTCATATGTAACGCTTTACGAATGCGATCTGCGCTATCGTTAATGTTGCTTAACAATTTGAATAACTCTATTGCTCTATCAATATCTTTATTGTTCGGTATAAAAGAATTTATTTTTTTTATAATGAAAAATAACCATTCGTTACCACACCAATTATATTTAGGCAGAACTGAAATTTCACAAAGATTTTTCCAATACTTATGTGCCTGAAGATTATCAGCTTCTCTCACAAATAAAAAAAAGAGTTTTGTTTGAACTATCGCATATGCTTCCGGATCATCTTCTCGACTAATCACTTCCCAACAATCGCGTGCCTTCGATAGATTATTTTCCTTAAAATAAGAAAGGCCTAAATATAATCGTGCGCTTACATATGCTTTCGGATCATCTTCCCGAGTAATCACTTCCCAACACTCACGCGCCTGCGATAAATTACCTTCATCAAA